>CAVXBH010000035.1:0-144993 GCA_963759945.1 uncultured Solirubrobacteraceae bacterium
GGCAAGTGCCCACTCCGTGCCCGTTCGAGGAGTCCACGGGGGTGTGCGTCCGCGCCGTCAGAGGCTTTTGACGGGAGGCGCCTCGCCCTGCTCTGCAGCGTTGGGCGGAGCGTCCTCCCAGGACGCCTGGTGGCCGAGCCCGGCGGACTTGACGACTTTCAAGGAGAGCAGCGCGCACTTCATCCGCGTCGCGGAGATGTCGATGCCGAGCAGGTCGAGCACGAAGGAGCGGTCGAGGCGGATCAGGTCATCGACCGACATGCCGACGAGCTCCTCACCGGTCATCGAAGCCGACGCCTGCGAGATCGCGCAGCCGTGGCCGGAGAATCCGACCTCTGCGACCTTGCCGTCGCGGACACGCAGCTGGACCTTCAGCTCGTCGCCACAGAGCGGGTTGGTGTCCTCGAACTCGAGATCGGCGTCCTCGAGCTCGCGCCAGTTGCGCGGGTTCTTGTAGTGGTCGAGGATCTGCTCGCGGTAGAGGTCGTCCATCAGGGCCCTGACGTCTGGGACTGGAACAGGCGGCCGGACCCGATGCGCTCGGCCATGTCGGAGGACTCGGCGCGGTAGGCCGTGCCGTCGGCGAACTCGATCACCGGCAGCTTGCTCTGACCGGACAGCTCCTCGACCTTCGGGCGCGTGCCCTTGCCGTAGCCGTGCTTGACGACCTCGTACGGGATGCCGGCCTCGTCGAGGTGGCGCTGCACCTTCCAGCACGCATCCATGTCGACGTGCAGGAACGTCCAGGAGCAGCGGTGGAGCTTGACCTTTTCCATCTCGCTCACGCTAGAGAGAAGATGCGGCGCACTTCCCCGAGACCGTCCACGAGCCGGTCGACGTCTTCGCGCGTCGAGTGGATCGAGAAGCTCGCGCGCGACGTGGCGGGCGTGCCGAGGCGGCGCATCAGCGGCTGGGCGCAGTGGTGGCCGGCGCGCACGCAGACCCCTTGCGAACCGAGGATCTCGGCGACGTCGTGCGGATGCACGCCCTCGATCGCGAAGGAGACGATGCCGGCGCGCTCGCGCGGCCCGTGGATGGTGAGGCCCGGCACCTCGCCGAGACGCTCCAGCGCGTAAGCGGCGAGCTCGGCGTCGTGCTCGGCGATGCGGTCCAGGCCGATGCCGGAGAGGAAGTCGCAGGCGGCGCCGAGGCCGATGCCCTCCGCCACCGCGGACGTGCCGGCCTCGAAGCGCGTGGGCACCTCGGTGTAGGTGGATGACTGCTCGCCGACCTTGACGATCATGTGGCCGCCGCCGAGGAAGGGCGGCATCGCCTCGAGCAGCTCGCGCTTGCCGTGCAGCACGCCGATGCCGGTCGGCCCGTAGGCCTTGTGCCCGGTCCAGGCGTAGAAGTCGACTTCGCCGATGTCGACGGGCACGTGCGGGACGGCCTGGGAGCCGTCGACCATCACCACGGCGCCGGCGGCGTGCGCGCGGCGGGTGATCTCGGCGATGTCGTTGATCGTGCCGAGCACGTTGGAGACGTGGGTGACGCCGACGAGTTTGGGCTCGCGAGCGAGCAGCGCGTCGAGTTCGTCCAGCTTCAGGAGACCGTCGTCGTCGACGCCCACGTACGCGATCGTCGCGCCGTGGCGCTGCGCGGCGAGCTGCCACGGAACGATGTTGGAGTGGTGCTCCATCTCCGTGAGCACGATCAGGTCGCCCTCGCCCAGGCCGATCTGGCCCCAGGAGTACGCGACGAGGTTGATCGCCTCCGTGGCGTTGCGGGTGAAGATGGTCTCCGCCGCCGTCGAGCCGACCAGGGCGGCAGCCTTCGCGCGTGCACCCTCGAAACGCTCGGTGGCGCGCGCGGCGATCTCATACACCCCGCGGTGCACCGACGCGCGGTACGCGCGGTAGTAGTCGTCCATCGCCTCGAGCACCGGCAGCGGCGTCTGGGACGTCGCCGCCGAGTCGAGGTACGCCAGGCCGCCGTCGAGCGTCGGGAACCGCAGCTCGGAAGCGGTGAGGGTCACGCCGCGGCTTCCACTTCGGCGCGGATCGACGCGTAGCCGTTGTTCTCGATCTGCTCGACGAGCTCGGGCCCGCCCTCCTTGACGATCCGCCCTTCGAACATGACGTGCACGTCCGTCGGCTTGATCAGGTGCAGGATCCGCTGGTAGTGCGTGATGATCAGGACGCCCATCGGCGACTCCTCGCGCACCGAGTTGACGCCGGCGGAGACGACCTTGAGCGCGTCGACGTCGAGACCCGAATCCGTCTCGTCGAGCACGGCGAGCTTCGGCTGCTGGAGCGCGAGCTGGAGGATCTCCATGCGCTTCTTCTCGCCGCCGGAGAACCCGTCGTTGAGGTAGCGGCTCGAGAACTCCTTCGGCACGTTGGTCAGCTGCATCGCGGCCTCGACCGTCTTGCGGAAGTCCTTGAGGCTGATGGCGTCCTCGCCACGGCCCTCGCGGTGCGCGTTGATGACCGTGCGCAGGTACTTGGCGACGGTTACGCCGGGAACGGCGACGGGGTACTGGAAGGCCATGAACAGACCGGCGCGGGCGCGCTCGTCGGGTTCGGCCTCGGTGATGTCCTCACCATCGAAGACGATCTTGCCCTGGGTGACCTCGAGGCCGGGATGGCCCATCACCGCGTTGGCCAACGTCGACTTGCCGGACCCGTTGGGGCCCATCAGCGCGTGGATCTCACCGGAGCGGACCAGCAGGTCCACACCCTTGAGGATCTGCTTGTCGCCGGCGTTGACGTGGAGGTTCTCGATCTTGAGTTCAGCCATGAGGTGTGAGAAGTGGGTCGGGAGTGAGTACGGGCTGGGCCGCGGCGAAGGCCACGAGCTCGGCGAGGGTGGTGCGCTGCAGCGACTTGATGACGCCGAGCTGCACGCGGGTCCAGAGGAGCTTGGTGGCGCAGTGCTGGCCTTCGGGGTGGGAGCAGGCGACCCGCGACGAGGTCTCCTCCGTGAAGCACTCCATCGGTGCAATGGCGCCTTCCAGCGCGAGCACCACACGGTCCATCGTGATCTCCGCCGCCGGCTGGGCGAGCACGTAACCGCCGTGCGCGCCGCGCGTCGAGCTGACGAGCCCGGCCTTCTTGAGCAGCGCGGCGATCCGTTCCAGGTACGCCAGCGGCAGGTTCTCCGCCGCGGCTACCGACTTCAGCGAGACGGGCGCTCCGTCGCCTTGGACACCCAGTTGGATGAGCAACCGGACCCCGTATTCGGCTTTGGTCGTGAAGATCACGGACCTAAAGCCTACCACCGCGGTCGGATATGGCTGCCGGGCGCCGCCCTCCCGATCTGGGCTCCGGCGCGCTACGAAACGGGAACAAACCTCCCGCGGGCCCACTCTCTCAATGCCCTGACGTCTTCGGCCCTGGTGACACTCAATGGAACGGTGGCCTTGAGCTCGGCCAGGAGCGCCGCGGTCCCGAAAGGCTCCTTCGCGGCCAGGGCGCGCAGTGCGCCGGCGATGACCGCCTGCTCGATCTCCGCGCCGCTGAAGCCGTCGCTGGCCTTCGAGAGAGCGCCGAGGTCGAACGACGCGGCGTCCACGTTCCTCAGGCCCAGGTGGATGCGGAGGATCTGCTCGCGCTCGGGCTCCGTCGGCAGGTCCACGAAGAAGATCTCGTCGAAGCGACCCTTGCGCAGCAGCTCGGGCGGCAGGCGCGAGATGTCGTTTGCCGTGGCGACCACGAACACCTCAGCCTGCTTCTCCTGCAGCCACGTGAGGAAGGAGCCGAGCAGGCGAACGGACACGCCGCCATCGGAATCGCCACTGGTCGCGAGCGCCTTCTCGATCTCGTCGAGCCAGAGCACGCACGGCGCCAGCGACTCGGCCGTATCGATCGCGCGGCGGAGGTTCTTCTCCGTCTCCCCCACGTACTTGTCATAGAGGCGCGCGGCGTCGAGCTTGACCAGCGGCAACTGCCACTGACGGGCGACGAACTTCGCCGCGAGCGACTTGCCGCAGCCCTGCACGCCGACGAGCAGGAGCCCACCCGGCGCCGGCAGGTTCATCGCCGCAGCCTCTGGCGTGCGCGCCATCGCGGCGCGGTCGAGCCACGACCGCAACCCGGCGAACCCACCGAGCTCCGTCGGATTGTCCTGCGCCGGGAAGAACTCGAGCAACCCTCCGTCTCCGAGGGCGGAAGCCTTCAGGCCCGCCACGCGCGCCACGTCCTCACCGCTCAGTGCCCCGCGGTCGATCCCGACCCGGGCGAGGAGCTGCCGGGCCTGGTTGATCGTCAGCCCGGTGAGTGCCTGAGCCAGCGCCGTCTGGTCGTCGGGCGTGAGGGTGACGGTGGCACGACCGCTCGCGCCCAGCGACTCGGCCACCGCCGCGACCACCAGCTTGTAGTCGTCCGGAGAGGGTGGCTTGAGCTCGTAGGAGACGACGTGCGGCTTGATCTCCGCCGGCAGCGCGGCGCCGGTGCCGACCAACACGATCGTCGACATCCGCGCGGGTGACGAGAAGCGGTCGAGCAGGTCGCGGAACATGCGCGAGATCGCCGCGTCGCCGAGATGGCGGGCGAAGTCGTAGAGGACGAACAGCGCGTCCTGGCGAACGTCGGCGAGGTTCGCCAGGCCGCCCGCCGGCGTCTGGGAGCCCGCGAGGCCGCTCGGATGCCCGGCCGGGCCGAGGCCCTTGGCGATCGTCCAGTCGTACAGCGGCAGGTTGACCTCCGTCGCCACCGCCGTCAGCAGCAGGGCGGCGCGCTCCTCCTCGGCCGTGTCGATGAGGATGCCGGGGTGCCGTGACAGCACGAGCGTGCGGAGGTCGTGGACGCTGGCGGGCTTAGTCTGGACGGCAGGCATGTGTGGGCGCTACACGCTGACGACGAACGATCGCCAACGGCTGGGAGAGCGATTCGGGGCGATCATGCCCGACGAGGGCCTCTCGCGCTTCAACGTCGCACCGACGGAGTCCGCCGTCGCCGTCGTGATCGGCAAGGAGGGCGACCGCGAGGCGCACGCCCTGCGCTGGGGTCTCGTGCCCGGCTACGCCAAGTCGCTCAGGAGCGGACCGCCGATGTTCAACGCCCGCTCTGAGACGGTCGCGGAGAAGCGGCCGTTCAAGGACCTGCTCGCCAAGCCGCGCGGCCGCTGCCTGGTGATCGCCGACGGCTTCTACGAGTGGCTGCGGCCCGAGGACAAGAAGGGCCAGCGCGTCCCGTTCCGCTTCACGGTCGACGGCGGGGAGCCGTTCGCCTTCGCCGGTCTCTGGGGCTGGTCGAAGCCGGAGGGCGAGTGGCTCGCCAGCGCGACTGTGCTGACGACCCAGCCGAACGCCGTGGTGGCCCGCCTGCACGACCGCATGCCGGTGATTCTCCCGGGCCCCGAGGCCGAGGCCGCCTGGCTGTCTTCCGATCTCACGCCGGAGGACGCTCTCGAGCTGTGCCGGCCGCTTGACCCCGAGCGCATGACCGCCACGCCCGCCAACCCGCGTGTCAACAAGTCGGGCCTCGATGACGAAGGCCCGGACCTGCTTACGGCTCCACGATCGCCTGAGGGCGAGGAGTCCGAGGCAGCACCCGCACTCTTTTCTTGACGGGCGGGACACCTGCGGCGCGTGCGTGCACGCGCACGAAGCCCGGCCGGTTGCGCCTGATGAAGATCCGCACGCGCCCGTCGGCGTGGGTGCGCTTGACCTTCCTGCCAACGCGCACCCGGGCGCGCGGCTCGAGCGCGCGGCCGCGGCGCACGGTCACCGTCACCCGCTTGCGGACCCCGGCGCGCAGGATGCGCGGGCGGATGCGCAGCAGCAGCCGCGCCTTGCGCCCGTCATCAGCCTTCGGCGCCGGACGAGCCTCCGGGATCTCGACGATGTCGCCGCCGAACGTGACGGCGTAAAGGCTCGTCTGGGGGAAGGCGCCGCCCGTTCCGAAGCCGACCGCGGACGGCTGGTTGAGCCCGCGCGCGACGGCGCAGATCGCCCCGTTGGTGTCGATGCGCCACACCTCCCCGGACGCGTTGGCTGCGGCGAACAAGCGGTCCTTCTGATCGATGGTGAGCCCGTCGAGGCCGGCGGCGATGTCCAGCGGGCCGGGCGCGGCGTACTGCTCGACCCGCGTCGGATCGGTCAGGTCGATGCGCTGGATCGCGGCGGGCTGGAAGGTCTGGTTGACGAACAGGAAGCGGCCGTTGGCGCTGACGGCGAGGCCGTTGCCCGAGACGACCGTGGACCAGTTGCGCTGCACCCGCTCGCCGACGACCCGATCGATCCCGGTGCCGACGTCGTCGGAGGCGTAGATCACACCGGCGGGGTCGCGAGCGAGCCCGTTCGACATCGATGTCCCAGTCGCGATCGTCGACTGCTCGCCGGAGGCCGTGTCGATGCGCAGGAGCCCCGCGAGACCGACCACGTTGCCGAGGGCGCCGGTCGCAAAACCGTCGCCGTAGCCCTGCACGATGGAGTTGCCGTCGAGGCCGACGAGCAGCCCACCCGGCGCCTCGATGCCGTCCGAGACCACCAGCGGCTCACGCCCCGGCGCGTCGAGGCGCATGAGCGCGCCCTTGTCGGTGTCCGTGAAATAGAGCTTGCCGTCCGGGCCGCCGATCACCGACTCGAGCAGGCCCTGACCGGACAGGACAGGCACAGTGGGCGTGATGTCCTGGCAGTCCTCCACGGCCTGGGCGGGTGCGGCAAGGACGAGGAACGCGCACAGTGCAGTGAGGAGGCGAGCCATTCGCCGCAAGCCTACGTATTCCAGCGACTGATGACGCGCACACCCAGGCGACTGGAGTCGAGCTCCGAGATCGTCGCGTTGCCGAGCGCCAGTCGCTGCGCGAGCTCGGCCGGTTGATCGATCCAGCGCGTCGCCAGCACGCGCAGCAGGTGCCCGTGGGCGAAGAGGATGACGTCCCCCTCGATCTTGTCGAGCCGCGCCACGACGCGGTCGGCTCGCGCGGCGACGTCGGCGAGCGTCTCTCCGTCGGGCCCGCCGTCGCGCCACAGGTCCCAGCCGTCGCCCATCTCCTCCGCCGTGCGGCCCTCGGCGTCGCCGTAGTTCCACTCCCGGAGGTCATCGTCGGGTTCGGGGTCAGGGAAGCCGGCCAGGAGCGCCGTCTCCCTGGCGCGGCCGAGCGGGCTCGACAGCACGACCGCGAACGCGCGACCGGCGAGTCGCTCGCGTGCGGCGCGTGCCTGCTCTCGGCCGGTGTCGTTGAGCGGGATGTCCTGCCACCCCGTGTGGCGGTGGGTCCGGCTCCACTCCGTCTCGCCGTGGCGAACGCAGACGATCGTCATCGCAGCTTGGCGCGGTACCGGTCCATGGTGGCCGGCTGCATGTCGCCGTGGGTGCGGTTCTTGAACTCGTCGACGAGCTCGTGGTGGAAGGGCGACGCGAGCGACTCCGCGTGGCCGATGACGTAGCGCGTCGGAACGGAGAACTTCTGCTGCAGCCAGCGGGTGAGGCGCAGCGAGCTCTGGCGCACGGCCCGGTTGTCGATCACCGCTGCGTCCGACGTGCCGACGTGCTCGATGCCGATCGAGCGGTCGTTGAGGCCGACGGTGTGGCGGCAGCGCCACTTCAACGGGACGAGCTGGTGGATGGTCCCGTCGGAGTCGATCAGGAAGTGCGCGCAGACACCCGGCAGCTCGCCGAACTCCACGTCCGCCGCATTGCTGGCGAAGGTGTTGTAGGCGGACTCGTAGGAGTCGCTCGCGGTGTAGTGCTCGACGACCGTGCGCACGTCGCGCAGTCGGAACTCGCGCTCGCCGTAGTGGCGCTTGGAGTACGCGGCCATCTGGCGCCGGCGCTCCTTCGGGAACGGGATGCGGCTCTGCACCATGGGCGGCTTGGCGACCGCGGCCGTTGCTGTCGCCTCCGACACCGTCGCCAGGGCGGCGCGTGCGTGCGTGCGCGCTTGTGCGCGGGTGAGAGAGCCCTCGCCGAGCTCCACGACGAAGGCGGTGGCGTCGGGGAAGTGCCGGTTCTGCCAGCTCGTGGCGGTGCCGCGGTAGAAGGGCAGTTCGAGGGCGGGCAGCCCGACCGCGCGGCCGTAGCGGCGGATGACTCCCGGGTCCGCGTTCGGGACGAGGTTCACCAGCGAGAGGGCCTGGTGGTACCAGAGCGTCACGTCGGGGTCGAGGCGGCGGATCAGCTTCATCATCGCCTTCGTCTCGGGCTCGCTGACTGCTGAGGGGCCGGGGAAGTAGGTGTCGAAGGGAGAGCCGCCGCCGCGCCAGCGGTGAGGCCAGTTGCGGTTGAGGTCGACTCCGTTGGCGTTGTGGCGCGTGTTGGCCGCCTCGCCGTCCGGGTTGGCCGAGTACACGGTCTGCACCTGGACGTCGTCCGGCGGGGTCGAGCGGCGCAGCGCCCGGATCACCGCGCGTCCGGCGCGCTCGTTGCCGTGGATGTCGCCGATCGCGAGCACCACCTTCGGCGCGTCGGCGGCGCCGGTGCGGACGACCCTGATCGGCTCACCGTCGACGGACTGCCCGATCGGGGCGACCGCGGTGGCGATGGCGGCGAGGACGGCGGCGAGCATCTGTCGTCACACTAAGGACCGATGGACTCCGCGATCGTCGTCGGCGCCGGCACCTTCGGCGCTTCGATTGCGTGGCTGCTGGCCCGCGAGGGAGTGGCGACCACGCTCATCGACCAGTTCGACCCCGGTGACGAGCGGGCGACCTCGGGCGGCGAAACCCGCCTGTACCGCTGCTCACACGGCGGCAACGAGCTGTACACGGCGACGGCCCGGCGCGGGCGCGAGCTGTGGCAGGAGCTCGAGCAGGCGACCGGCGAGGAACTGCTGGTCGAGCGCGGCATGTGCTGGTTCGCGCACCGCGAGGACGGCTGGGAGGGCCAGTCCGAGCGCACGCTCGCCGCGCAGGACATCCCGACGGAGCGCCTCGACGTGGCCGACGCGGCGAAGCGGTTCCCGTCGTTCGCCGGCGACGACCTCGAGTTCGTCCTGCACGAGCCGGAGGCCGGCGCGATCCGGGCGCAACGCGCCACGCGGGCGCTCGCCACGGCGGCGAAGGCCGAGGGCGCCCGCGTCAAGCGCGGGCACGCACGACCCCACGGCAGGGCCGTCGAGCTCGACGACGGGACGCGGCTCGAAGCGGGCGCCGTGATCTGGGCATGCGGGAGCTGGCTGCGACAGCTCTTCCCCGGGCTGGTCGACCTGCGTGTCACGCGCCAGGAGGTCTTCTTCTTCGACGGCGGGCCGGCGTGGGAGAAGGCGCCGTGCTGGGTCGACTACGACCTTGCCGCGTATGGGACGAGTGACATCGACGGCCTCGGCGTCAAGACCTGCCCGGACGTGGAGGGCCCGCGGATCGAGCCCGACGACCCGCTGCCACCCGTGAGCGCCGAGGGCGAGGCCGAGGCGCGTGCCTATCTGACCAAGCGCTTCCCGGCGCTCGGCGCCAACGCCGCGCGCAGCGGCAAGACGTGCCGCTACGAGCTGACGGCCGACTCGAACTTCATCGCCGCCGAGCACCCGGCCGATCCCGGCGTCTGGATCGTCGGCGGCGGCTCGGGCCACGGCTTCAAGCACGGCCCCGCCGTCGCCGAGCGCGTCGTCGCCGCGCTACGCGGCACGGGTGATCTGCCGGCGGAGTTCGGCCTGCACGAGCGGGCCCCGGGCCGCTCGTTCAGAACCGCCGGCTCCGGCGCGTGATCGAGGCCTACCGGCGGGCCGGCGCCGAGCTTCCGTACGGTGACCCGTCGCGCGAGCGCGGCGCGGGCATGGAGGGCTCCTTCTGGCGCTTCACCCGCGACGACCGGGTGACCATCGTGCTTCACGGACGTTCCGAGCGGACGTGGTCCCTGATCGCGGTCGCACGCGAGCCCGGCGGGGTCGAATGGGAGCTGCGCGACGAACCGATCGACGCGGGGCCGACGCACGTGCGCGCGCTCGGCTTCGAGGCCGAATGGGAGCCGCGGCAGCCGTGGCCCTCCCGCGCGTTCGGTGCACTCGGTCCCGCCCAGGTGATCCCGTGGCTCGGGCAGTACTGGCACCCGCATCTGCTGTGCGGCGAGACCTCCGACGGCACGCTCGTCTACGCCGAGAAGAACTGGGGGTCGCGCTTCGCCGGCCACTGGTGGTGGGGGCAGGCGCATCTCGACGGGGCCACGGCGGCGTTCGCGGGCGGGCGGCTGTTCGGCCGCGCGCCGACGGCGCTCGTTGTCGCCGTGGGCGACCGGCTCTTCACCGCGGCCCCGCCCGTCACCGCCGTCACCACCAGCACCGCGCCCGGGCACTGGCGCGTCCGCGGCGGCGCGATCGAGATCGAGGCAGAGGCCGACCCTGCGACAGCCCACGTCCTCCCCGTTCCCGTGCCGGGCGCCGAGCCGAGCGTCGTGATGCGCTCGCACCAGCACCTCACCGGCCGCCTTTCCGTCACCGTCCGCCGCCGAGGCGGCATCGTCTATCGCGGGGAGAGCCTGGTGGCCGGGCTCGAGCGCGGGTATGCGGACCCGACATGAGCAACTATTCGATCCTGCGTGCCGACGAGGCCCAAGACTTCACGGGCGATGACACTCCGGGGGCCTTCCTCGGCTACGGCTCCGCGATGGACGCCGAGCGCGTGTCCGTCAACGTCCGCGTCCTCGAGCCGGGCCAGGCGCACGTCGCTCCCGGCATGGAGCCGGGCACCGGCCACAGCCACGCGGAGGAGATCGAGGAGATCTACTTCGTGGTGGAGGGCGAGGTCACGGTGAACGTCGAGGGCGAGGTCTTCACCCTCGGGCCGCGCGACGCCGTGCGGGTCCCCGGCCCGGCGAAGCGCGCCACCCGCAACGAGGGCGACGTGACCGCGGTGATGGTCATGGCCTCCCCGAAGATGACCGACCCGCGCGGTCAGTCGGACTTTCACCCCGGCTTCTGGCAGGACTCGGAGTAGAAGCGCATGTAGTCCGGCCAGTGGGCGTCCCAGTACTCGCTCTCGTGGTTGCCGGGGGAGTACTGGGCCTCCACTCCGGCCGCGTCCGCGAATGCCGCCACGCCTGAGCGGAACGGATCCTCGTCGCCGATGTCGAGAAGCAACGGCACGTCCGGGAAGCGGTCGGCGTGCGCGATGACGTCGTGCTCGGCGAAATCGTCGGCGTCGTCGAACGCGCCCTCGGCGGTGAACTCCGCCTTCAAGAAGATCGCGGGCGAGTGCGCGCCCACCGCGCACCACTTGCGTTCGTCGGCGAGGTCGAGCGCACCGAAGCCGCCCATGGAGATCCCGCCGATCGCGACCCGGTCCGGGTCTGCCCCCGACTGCTCGAGCGCTTCCGGGATCACCTCCTCGAGCACGTACCGACCCCACGCGCGGTCGTCGCGGTCGTGCCAGTAGGACGACTCGCCACCGTCGGGGAACGCGAACACCGGCGCGTCCTGCCCCATCGCCTCGAAGGCATCCTCGAAGCCGCCGTCGCTGACCGCGTCGACGGACTGGCCGCGCCCGTGCAGGAACACGACGAGCGCATGCCCCTCGCCACCCCCGTCCGGCTCGACGACCTTCAGCGAATCACGTGCCCTGGGCGCTTGATTCATCCCGCCGCAGCCGACGAGCAAGACCAGCCCGGAAACAAGCAGCCTGCCCGCTTGTTTCATCGGCCCTCGGCGCGACGGGCGGCGAGGGTGAGGGGCTCGGCGCCGACCAGGCGCTCGAAGGGGCTGATCACCGACCAGAGGCCGCGCAGGCGCAGGCCGGCGCGGCGATCGACCGGCACGACGCGGGCCTCCGAGATCAGCTCGGAGCCGCCGTCGTCGGTCGGGCGGGTCCAGTGGGCGAAGAGCACCTTGACCGTGCCCTTCTCGTCCCACGCCTCGAACTCCTCCGGGCCGCTGAGGCGCGGGTAGTCGCGGGCCAGCGTCCAGATCCGGCCGCACAGCCCGGACAGCTGCCAGGTTTCACCGCCGTCCAGCACGGTGAACGGGTAGCGGCTGAACAGCTCGTGGAAGGTCAGGGACGCGGGCGTGTCGGGGATGCGCCAGCGGACGAGGCGGCCGAGCGTGCGCGTGTCCGAGAGCTTCACGGACGCAGCGGAGTCCCAGAACGTCTCGGCGTCGACTGAAGCCGAACGGACGTGTCGGGAACGGACCGCCGGAGCGCCAGCCCACCGCTCGATCACATCCTCGACCATGGCGGGACGGTAGCTTCAAGCCGACAGTGCGGTTGATTCAGCACAAGCGCGAGGCCTTCTGGTTCTACCGGTTCCTGTCGCCGCTCTACGACAGCTGGGTGAACCCGCTCTTCTGGACGCTCGACATGCGCTCCCAGTCACTCGAGCTCGCACAGCTTGACGACCGGTCGCTGGAGACCGTCGACGTCGGTGCCGGCACGGGTTTCGCGACGGAGGGCATCGTCGCCCACGTCGACGCCAAGCACGTGACGCTGCTCGACCAGAGCCCGCACCAGCTCTCGCGGGCGCGCCGCAAGCCGGCCCTGCGCGAGTGCCGGATCGTCGAGGGTGACGCCGAGGCGCTGCCGTTCGAGACGGATCGCTTCGATCGCTACGTCTCGTGCGGGTCGATCGAGTACTGGCCGGAGCCGCAGGCCGCCTTCGCCGAGGCCTACCGCGTGCTCAAGCCGGGCGGCATCGCGCTGGTGGTCGGTCCGCTGCCGCCCGAGCGCCCGCTCGCGCGGCGCCTCGCCGACCTCTGGATGCTCTTCCCCCGCGAGGACGAGTACCGGACGTGGATGACGGCCGCGGGCTTCGAGGACGTGCGGGTGCGCTTCGTCGCGCCGGACTGGAGCCAGCAGCAGTACGGCATCGCGATCGCCGGCCGCAAGCCCGCGGCAGGTGCCTCGCCGGCGGCGATGGCGCCGCGCGAATCGGTCAAGGAGCCGATGACGGCGCGGCGCTGGGCCCGCTGGGTCGCCGGCTCGGCCGCCGGTGCGGTGTTCGTCCCGATCGGCGTCGCCGCGAGTCTGCGGAACAAGCGGCGCTCATGAGCGTGATCACCGCACCGGTCGCGCGCACGCGCGTCGCCGCGGTGAGCCTGTGGCGCTTCAGCCGCCCGCACACGATCGTCGGCACCACGCTGAGCGTGCTCGGCATCTACGCGATCGCCGCCCACACGCTCGGCGCGAACCCGGCCTATCGACGTGATCCTGACGCTCCTCGCGGCGCTCGCCACGAACGTCTTCATCGTCGGCGTCAACCAGCTGACCGACGTCGAGATCGATCGCATCAACAAGCCGCACCTGCCGCTGGCCAGCGGCGAGCTGACCATGGCCCAGGGCCGGGCGCTCGTCACCGCCGCCTGCGTGCTGCCCGTCGCACTCGCCGTCACCCAGGGCTGGATCGAGCTGGTCTCGGTCAGCATCGCCCTGGCGATCGGCGCGGCGTACTCGCTGCCGCCGTTGCGGCTCAAGCGTTATCCGGCGCTCGCCGCGGCGAGCATCTCGATCGTCCGCGCGTTCGTGGTCAACCTGGGCGTCTACCTGCACTTCTCCGGGGGTGACTCGGTCGCGCCGGCCGTGTGGGCCCTGACGCTCTTCGTGCTCCCCTTCGCGTTCGCCATCGCCGTCCTCAAGGACGTGCCGGACGCCGAGGGCGACCGGCGCTTCGCGATCCGGACGTTCACCGTGCGCCTCGGCGGCCGCGCCGCCTTCGGCATGGGGATGGCCGCGCTGACCCTCGCCTACGTGGGCATGGCCGCCATCGGCTTCGAGGGCGCCGACCGTGCCGTGCTCGTCGCCACCCACCTCGGCGCACTCGCGCTGCTGTGGCTGTGGGCGTCGCGCACCGACCCGTCGGACCCCGCGCGCTTCACCTCCTTCTACATGCGCGTCTGGGCGTTGTTCTTCGCGGAGTACCTGATCGTCCCCGCGGCGGTGCTTGCCGGCTGATGCTCGTCGTCGGCCTCAAGCACGGCGCGGGCGAGGGTGCGGTCGCGGCTGCGCTGGCCGCCGTGCTGCGCCGCGGCGGCCTCGAGCCGCGCGTCGAGAAGCCCCTCGAGCACACACGCGAGCCCGCCGCGGTACGGGCGGCGCTGGACGGGGAGCTCGTGATCGGCGCGGTCGGCGGCGGGCTGCTCACGAGCGTGGCCCCGGGCTTCACGATCCGCGACCTGGCTTCCGAGCTCCGCAGACCGGTCGTCTTCGTCGCGCCCGCCGATGCGGACGCCACCAACCTCGTGCGGCTCTCGCTCGTCGCGGCCCGCGGCGCGCGGTTGCAGGTGACGTGCGTCGTGCTCACGGGCTGGCCGGACCCGCCTGCTCCCGAGCAGCTGGCCGAGTACCGGGCGCTCAGCGCCGTTGCCGGCGTCGATGTCCGCACCCTCCCCGAGTCCCCCGCCGCGCGCGCCGACTTCATCCGCGACTGGCCCGTCTCCGACTGGCTGCGCGCCGCGCAGCCCGAGCCGGAGCCGGTGGCACCGGTCGCCGCCACCCCCCGCGCCGCGGCCGTCCAGCCCTCCGCCCGGGTCGAGCTCGACGCCTACGACGCCTGGGGGCCGCGCCCCACCGGGGACCCGCGCGCGACGCCGCGCCCGCGGATCATGGAGGCGCTCCTGGAGATCGTCGCGGCCGAGGGCCCGATGGTCGCCACCCGCGCCTACGCGCTCTACAACCGCGCGAGCGGCGGCAAGAAGCTCACGACGACCGCGCGCACGCCGCTGGCGTCAGCCGTCCACTGGCTCGCGCAGGAGCGCAGGGTCGTCTTCGACGGCGAGGTCGTCCGACTGCCCGAGCAGCCCGAGATCCGGGTCCGCGAGCTGGGTGATCGCGTGCTCGAGGAGGTGCCGCTGACGGAGGTCGCCGAGCTGATGGGGCGCCTCGGCCTCGACGATCCGGCTGCCGCCAAGCGCGCCGTGTTGAGCGCCTATGGGTTGGTCCGCCTCACCCAGCGGGCAGAGGAATACCTGGACGCCGCGTGGAATCAACTACAAGCGTGATTCTGCCGATAGCTACACCAGACTGATTGAAGCCATGAACAGCGAACGCTCCCAGGCCTACGGCCGCGTCATGCGGCGACTTTCGGAAGTGACCGGCGTCAAGCTGCACGACGCCGAGGCCGCGATCGTGCGCGAAGCCGCGGACACCCTGCTCTTCGCCGAGGTACCGCACGCGCCGGAAGCCGTCGAGGCTCTGATGCTCGTGTCGCGGCTCATGGGCGACCTCGCCCAGTCCGAGCGCTGGACGGCCGAGTCAGCGCAGGCGCTGGCCGACGACGTCGCCGGCTGCGGGCCGGCCCTCGTTACGGCCTAGACGAGTACGCGACGTTCTTCGTCGCGTGACCCGACACTGACGCCGGCGCCCAGCCGCGCCTTTCGCGCTGAGCCTCTCCGTGAACTCGCTCACCTCGAGCGGCTTCAATAAAGGGACGGGCTGATTTGTGAAGCTGATACTCGGCTTGAAGACTGGGTTCAAGCGCAGGTCGCGGTCCCCGGCGCGGCGGCGGCGGCGGTCCGGTACGGCTCGGCGCTGTCCTCATCGGGTCACGCTGACCGCACGATCGGAAGCCAGCCTGGCGTAGACCTTGCTGCGTCTGGCGGGCGACGTCCGCCCAGTCGAAGCGACAGCACGTGCTCGGACGCCTCGGTGACGAGGCGGTCGCGGAGCTCGTCGTCGGTGAGGACGCGCTCCATCATCGTCGCGAGGTGGCTCGGCGCTGCCTGCCGCGGAAGCGCAGCCCGACCTCGAAGTTGGGAACGACCTCACGCAGCCCGCCGGTGTCGGCCACGATGCACGGGACAGCCGGAGGCCATCGCCTCGAGCGCGACGATGCCGAACGGCTCGTAGAGCGACGGCACCACGCACAGGTCGGCGATCCGGTAGAGCGAGTGCAGCACGTCGTCGCCGATCCAGCCGAGGAACGTCCCGTGCTTCATCAGTCCGAGCTTCGTCGCCTGCTTCTTGAGCTCGGCCTCGTGCGTGCCGGAGCCGGCGACGAGGAAGCGGACGTCTTGCCGAGCCGCTCGATGACGCCGGGCAACGCGTCGAGCGCGGTCTGGAAGCCCTTCTCGTAGACGAGCCGGCCGATCAGCAGCACGAGCCGCTCGTCCGGCGCGGCGAACCGTGCGCGCAGCGCGCCGAGGTCGTCGACGGCGACGAGGTCGGCCATGTCGATGCCGTTGGGGATCACGTCGACGCGGGCCTCGTCGATGCCGAAGACGTCGGCGACGTGGCCGCGCATGTAGTGCGAGCAGGTGATCACGCGCGTCGGCGCGCTTGGCCATCCGCGTCTCGATGCGGTGGATGTAGGACTGCGGGTGCTTGCCGACCCAGCCCTGGTGGCGGCCGTGCTCCGTCGCGTGGATCGTGGTCAGGTACGGCAGTCGCGCCGAGCGGGCGAGCGCCGCGCAGGCCTTCGCGACGAGCCAGTCGTGGCCGTGGATGAGGTCGAAGTCGAAGCGCTGCGCAGAGCTTCTTGCCGGCGGCGCGCATGTGGGCGTTCATGTCGTCGACCCAGGCGACGAAGCGGTCGAGGTCGTCCTTGGGGAACGGCGGTTCTGCGACGCGGTGGACGTGCACGCCGGCGCGGTCCTCCTCCCGAGCATGCTCGCGGGCGCCGCGCGTGAGGACGTGGACCTCGACGCCCTCGCGGACGAGTCCCTCCGCCAGCTTGCGCACGTGCCGCCCCAGGCCGCCCTCGACGATCGGCGGGTACTCCCAGGTCACGATCAGGACGCGCGATCGGCGCGCCGTGAGCCTACCGGCGGCGGACCTTCTCGCAGCGGCGGACGCGGTCGCGCCGGTCCACGATCGCCACGTCGCGGCCCGGTCCGCAGTCGACCCGGTCGCGCGTTTGCCACGCTTGCCGCCGCGAGCCGAGAGCCGGTCGTTGCCGCGACCGCCCTTCAGCGTGTCGCGGCCGGCGCCGCCGCGGAGGAAGTCGCGGCCGCGCACCGCCCGCGAGGCAGTCGGCGCCCTGCTCGCCGAAGCAGGCGGTCGTCGCCGCCGCGGCCGAGGATGCGGTCCGAGCGGCGCGTGCCGCGTGAGCGTCTCGCCGGCGGCGGTGCCGCGGATGACGTTGGCGCAGCGGCCGCCGGGAGGTGGCGGGATCGGCGTGGCGGTCGGCGGTCGGCGAGACCGTCGCGCCGCGGGGTCGGCGGAGGGCTGGGCGGTGGCGGTCGTGGTGGCGGACGGCCGTCGGCGTGGGCCGTGGGCGTGGGCGTCGGCGTCGCCCGGGCGCCGGCACGGTCACGGTCTTGGCCAGGCCCCAGTTGCCGGCCTCGTCGCGGAAGCGCACCGTGACCGAGTCCGTCGACCGTGGCAGGCGGAAGCTCGGTCGCGACGTCGCGCTCCACGCCGTTGACGAGCATCTTCGCGGGTGTCCCGCACAGCCAGTCGTCGCCCGGCGCCACGAGCTCACGACCAGCTCGTCGCCCTCGCGGGTCACGGTGAGCTCGCGCGGCGTCCCGGGCGGGCGCGCGTCGTGGTCGTAGTTGGCGGTCGAGTGCTCGTCGTGGTGGTAGGTCCACCACTCGTCGTTGGAGTCCGCGCAGGCGTCGACGTCCGGTGTCCCACAGGAAGCTCCAGCCCTCGCGGGTGAGGACGGTGACGTCGAGGTCGCCGTCGCCGTCGGCGTCACCGACCGCCGGGGTCGCCTGCGTCCAGCCGCCGGTGAACTTCGGCCAGCCGGCAGGCTCGACGCCGGCCGCGCCGTACGCGTGCAGCTGGTACATGCCGGTGCCGACCAGCGCCTGGCGGCCGCGGGCCCGCTGCGCTGCCGACGCGCGCGACGCCCGCCTGGGAGACGAGCTGGAAGTCGTCGGTCGCCAGCGGGAAGCCGCGGCGCGGACGGGCCCGGGTCGACGTAGCCGCCGCCCGGCACCGCCGGCGCCCACAGCTGCTCGAGGTGGTTGTACGGGAGGTTCTGGTTGACCGCGAGGAGATTGACGACGCCGTTGACCGACAGGCCGCCCTTGAGGATCTGCGGGACGCCGGTGCCGAGGACGTCGCCGGCCGAGGCGTAGTCGGCGAGGTTCAGCACCGCGGCCGTCTGGTCGATGCGGTTGCCGGCGGCGGACTCGAAGCTCGAGACGGTCGCGCCGTCGCCATCGACCAGGCGCGAGCCGCCGCCCGGGACGACGCCGGTGCCGCCGGAGACCGCGACCTCGTCCGTGCCGCCGTCGGCGTCGATGACCGCCGCGTCGTGGCCGGGCAGCACGAGCGGCAGCAGGTCGCCGGCGGCGACGCCGACCTTGACCGGCCAGCCGTCGACGAGCGAGCCGTCGGCGTGCAGCGCGTAGACCGGTGAGTAGCCGGTCGCGGCGGAGAGGATCACCGAGAGGAAGTCGAACAGCGATCCGGGGAACTCCGGGTCGCCGGCGGCCACCTCGTTGGTGGCGATCACGATCTCGGGCGGGCCCGCGCCGTCGAGATCGGCGATCGCCGGCGTCGTGACGATCTCGGCGCCGTCGGCGCCGTCCGTCGCGAGCTTCTTCGGGAAGCCCGGCAGCGACGTGCCGTCACCGCGCCAGGCGTAGACGTGCTGGTCCAGGCCGCCGGCGACGATCTCGAGGCCGGGCGTCGCCGGGTCCAGTTGGGCGAGCACCGCCGAGGAGATGAAGCCACGCTTGATGTGGTTCTCAGACGTGATCGCGCGATCGGCGCGGTTGAAGCACGGCTTCGGGATGCCTGGCTTGCACGGCTCCGAGAGCGCGCGGTCGGCGCCGAAGCGCCTGGCGCGCGTGCCGTCGAGCTCCCACACGTAGACGTGCTCGCCCGCAGTGGCGACGATCTCCGCGTCGCGGTCGCCGTCGACGTCGCCGATCGCGGGCACGCGCAGCGACTCGCGCGGCACGCCGGCGCCGGCCAGCGGGACCGGATGGTTGAGCTCGAGCTGGTAGCGGTCGGTGGTGACCGGGAAGCCGGATGACGGGGCGTGCCGTCGGCGTGCAGCACGTTGAGCTCGCCGCTCGAGGTGCCGACGATCACGTCCAGCGCGTTGTCGCCGTCGACGTCGTAGAGACGCGGCGACGCCTCGCCGCCGGACGCCGTGCGGTAGCGCGATGCGTCGGCGCCCGCGCCGATCGGCCGCGGCCAGCCCGGCAGGTTGCCGTCGTCGACGTAGGCGTGCAGCGTCTTGCGGTAGCGGCCGATGTTCGTCGCGTCACCGGCGGCGTGCACGGTGAGACGGATCTGGAAGGTGTGGCGCTCCGGGTCCGGGATCGGGATACGGGTCCGCCGGCCAGGCGGTCCCGAGGCGCGCCGGCGGGGCGGCCCGCGTCGGCCGCGACCTCGCCGTTGCAGGTGTTCGCGAGCTCGATCAGCTTGGCCCGGGGGATGTTGCCGAACGCGCCGTCGACCGCGCCGTTGCCGGTCAGCAGCGGCGTGAAGGTGGAGTCGGCCGCGTCCTGGCCGCAGGCGATGTCGATCTCCCACGCGCCGACGCCGGCGCCGCGCGCCCGAGCGCGGCCGCGCACCGGCACGCCCTCCCCCGGGACGCGGTCGACGTTGAGCGGCGCGAACCAGTCCGGGGAGTCGATCTGCGCCTCGGGCGGGATGCGCTGCGCCTTGATGCGGGCCATCGCCCCGGCGAGGTTGACGCGGCCGTAGCCGAAGTGGGTGTCCCAGCCGATCGCCGCCTTGTCGGGCAGCCCGATCACGCCCGTGTTCGAGCGGACGGACGTCCTCGGCGGTCATGGTGAGCAGTTGGCGGACCTCGTTGCCGTTGAGCGGCGTCGCGAGCCGCTCGCTGCCGTAGGCCATCAGCAGCGCGGCGGCGCCCGACGCCTGCCCGGTGTTCTCAGAGCCCGTCGAGCCCATCATCACGATGTCGGCCTTGCCGCCGTACTGCGTCAGGTTCGAGTTGCGGAAGAACGACGTCGTGAACGGCTGGCCGATCGACTGCCCGAGTCCGAGCAGGCCGAGGAACTCCGCACAGCCGGCCGCGAACTCGTCCGGCAGCGCAGGCGGGTCGAGCGGGCCGAACCCGGGCAGGCCGCTGCAGGTGTTGTTCGGCGCGGTGTCGTAGAGCGACCCGGCCACGTAGACGGCCTCGTTGTAGTTCGTCGGATAGTTGTGGTTGGCGCTGTTGATGTCCGAGGAGACGAGCATCAGCGCGAGCCCCTTGGTGTCGGCGTACGTGAACGCCTGGCGCGCGAACTGGGTGTTCGTCAGGCCGCCGACGGCACCCTCGACGACGCTCGCGCCGTTGTCGGCGGCGTACATCGACGCCCATCGCGAAGTTGTCGGTCGGGACGACGAACGTGTCCCACACGCGCAGCGGCATCAGCGAGCAGTCCGGGCACATGCCGGTGCCGGCCTGGCCGTTGTTGGTCGCCGCTACCGCCTCCCGTCGCGCGGCCGGTGCCGTGGCCGTTGGCCGAGCAGCAGCTCGACGCGTCGAACGGGTCGTTGTCGTCGTCGAAGAAGTCCCACCCGGCGATGTCGTCGACGTAGCCGTTGCCGTCGTCGTCGGTGCCGTCGGAGTACGTCGCGATCAGGTCGGACCCGTCGAGGCTCGCGTCGGCCTCCTCGTCACCCGCGGTGATCGCCACCACGCCGGCGAAGTCGTCCACGCTGAAGGCGCGCCGTTGCCGTCGAGGTCGCGGCCGCGACGGAAGCTCGGCCGCGTTGAGGCGGATCTTGTTGCGTAGCTCGCCCTCCTGCCAGCGGATGCCGGTGTCGAGGATCGCGACCGTCGTCCGCGGGTCGCCCGTGTCGTACTTCCACGCCGTGTCCGCCCGCACGCCGCCGATCTGCAGGCACTCGGCCAGCGGAGCCGCCACGGGGTTGCCGGCGACGCCCTCGGCGGCGACGTTGGCCGCCTTTCCCTGGGCGTCCAGCTGGGCGCAGTCCAGGTAACGCGTCCCGGTCAGGTAGTGCGGGCCCGCCGGCGGCGCGGTGTTGGCCGAGTCGGGGCTGAAGCCGAACGCCTTGAGGTCCTCCTCGGCGTAGGAGCCACACTGCGAGCCGCCCTCGTTGTCGACCTCGCAGGGGTCGAAGTCGGGATCGTTCGGCGCGTTCAGCCGCGGGCTCTCAGCGGGATCGGTGCCGGGGAACGCGGCGTACGCGCCGACCGGCAGCACCAGCGCCAGCAGCGCCGCAATCAGAACCCTCCTCCCCATCGCAGCGAACGTTACGCCGCCTAAGGGTCCACCGCGCCGGTCAACTGGACAGGCCGTCGGAGCCGGCCGTCCCAACCCTCAACCACCCTCAGGTGTACCTGGTACCTAATTGCCGAGGGTAACTAGGTGGCTGGGCTCGCGCGTAGGCAACCGCTAGCGGTAGTCGTCCGGGTCCTTCGAGAGCCGGAGTGACCGTGGCCGTGGTCCGAGCTGCCCCAGAGGCATTGCGACGGACCACACGACCGCGAACCACTCGAAAGCCGCTCGACCATCATCCAGACGACGCCGAACGCAACGAAGCCCGCCGCCAGCCAGCGCTGCAGCGGTGGCGTGGCGCGTATCCAGCTCGAGGCGCCGGAGAGCATCGCAGATCGTCAGGGTTCGGCCGTGAAGTCCGTGCCGGTCATCCCGTCGGGGTGGCCGGCGCACCACTGGACCAGCTCGATCCGGTGGCCGTCCGGATCGGTGATCCACGTCGTGTGCATGCCGTCGTCGTCGGCGAGGTCGGTCGTCTGCACGACAAGGTGGCTCAGACCTGGGCTGTCCCCGCCGGAGACCAGCTCGAGCGTGACGAACTCGTCGCCGGGGAGCTTGAGCATCGTCAGGTGCCCGAGCGAAGTCTCCGGCACCTCGCCGACCACCTCGTAGCCGAGGTCGGTGTAGAAGGCCAGGGACTTCTCGAGATCGGTGACCGCAGGCCGAGGTGCAGCGTCCGCATCGGCGGAAGTCTCGTACACGGACGCGAGGCGCCGCAACTGCCGGGCGGCCTCGTCGCGGTGGCGGCGCCGGGGCGACCGGGTGAGGTGGTCGAGCGTCGTGCGCAGCCGCGGCACGTTCACCGCCCTGCCCTCCTCGAGCAGTTGGCGCACGTAGGCGTCCACCGGCCGCGACCCGCGCCTGCGGTTGCAGGACCGGCAGGCGACGAGCGCGTTCTCGGGGACCAGGTGGCCGCCGCGCGAACGCGGCACGACGTGCTCGCAGGTGAGGTCGCGGCGCCATGCGGCGCGGCCACACCAGACGCAGGCCGGGCCGTCACGGTCGATGAGCTCGTCGACCGTCAACGCCATCAGGCGGGTTCGTAGACCCCGAGACGCTCGGCGGGCGCCGGTGCGAAACCGGGCACGGTGACCTCGCCCGCGACGCCGTCGCGGACCGGCACGACGACCAGCACCTCGCCGCCGCGGACGAACGCGCAGACGCCCTCGGGCGCGGCGACAGGCTCGTACGCGCCGGTGGCGAACGCCTCCGGGCGGCGGGCGCGCAGCGCGAGCGTGTCGCGGATCAGCTTGAGCTTCGGCGGCGGGTTGGAGAGCGCCTTGGCGCGCGCGGCGAAGTCGACCGGCCGGCGGTTGTCGGGGTCGACCAGCGCGCGGAACTCGACCTCGTCGCCGAGGTAGACGTCGGGCACGCCCGGGACGGTCAGCTTCAGCATGAGCTGGCCGAGGGCGGCGCGCCGGCCGGCCGCCGCCAAGCGCGTGACGAACGGGTCGAACTCGACGCGGAAGTCGTCGTCGGAGAGCAGGCCGCGGGCCCACGCCTGCACGGCGGCCTCGTAGTCGGAGTCCGGGTCCACCCAGTTGGTCTGCAGCTTGGCCTCGCGCAGCGCCTTCTCGAGGTAGCCGTCGAGGCGCTCGAGCGGCTCGATCGGGTGCGCGCCCAGCAGGGTCTGCAGGACGAGGAAGCCGGCGCACGGGTCAGGCGCCTCGGGCACCCAGCGGCGCGCGAGCGCGCTCCAGTCGCCGCGCAGGTCGGGCTCGGTGAGCGCGCCGATGCGAGCGCGGACGTCGGCCGAGCGCTTGGTGTCGTGGGTGGTGGAGACGAGCAGGCCGCGCATCGGGCGCTCGGCGTTGGCCGCGTGCAGCTCGCTCGACCGTGATGCCGAAGCGGCCGGGGTCGCCGCCGACCTCGTTGAGCGCCAGCAGGCGCATGTAGCGGTAGAAGGCGGTGTCCTCGATGCCCTTGGCGGTGACGGGCGGCGAGGTCTGCTGGAAGCGCGTGACGAACTCGTCGCGCTCGTTGAGCAGGTGGTCGCGGATCCCCTCGGGCAACGCAGCCAGCACACGGCGGTCCTCGTCCGTGATCAGATCGGGCGTGATGTAGGTCCGGTAGACCGGCAGGACGGCGAGCGAACGAGCGATCTCGTCCGGGCCGAACTGCGGGGCCAGCCGGTGCAGCCAGGCGACCTCACGGGCGAAGGTCGTCGTCGCCTGCTCGATCTGTGCCTCGAGCGCGACCGCCTCGAAGTCGCGCATGTCGCCGGTCAGCTCCGACCAGACCGAGGTGAGCGTCGCCTCGGCGCCTGGATCCACGAACGCCGCCTGCGCGTCGTTGGCGAACTCGTAGCCGACCGTGCCGTCGACGGGCCAGTCGCGCAGCGGCTCGCCCGGGTGGAGGATCTTCTCCACCCAGATTCCCGGCGCGCCGGCGTCGCGCAATCGCTGCAGGTAGCCCGCCGGGTCCGCGAGCCCGTCGGGATGATCGACGCGCAGCCCGTCCACCACGCCGTCGCGCACGAGCTCGAGCGTCTTTCGGTGGGTCAGCTCGAAGACCGCCTCGTCCTCCTGGCGGACGGCGGCGAGGTCGTCGATGTCGAAGAAGCGCCGGTAGAAGTCCGGGCGCTCGGGGTCGAAGTCGAAGACCTTTGGGTCCGGCCACCAGCGGTTCTCGTCCCCCGCCCCCATGTGGTTGGGGACGATGTCGAGGATCAGCGGCATCTCGGCTGCGAGCGCCCGCAGCTCCGACTCCCCGCCGAGCGACTCGCTGACCGTGGTCGGGTCGACGACGTCGTAGCCGTGCGTGGACCCCGACCGCGCGGTCAGTGACGGGCTCAGGTACAGGTGGCTGACGCCGAGCTCGCGCAGGTAGGGCACGAGCGCCCGCGCCGCCGCGAAGTCGAGCTCCGGCGAGAGCTGGAGGCGGTAGGTGGCGATCATGCCGCGATGGCCGCCCGGACCTCGGCGGCGGTCGGCTCGGTCCCGAAGCCCGTCAGGCACCACGTCGCGCCGGCGTCGCTCCAGGGCTCAGGGTCGGTGCCGGGCGGATTGGTCACCGCGACCTCGTACCCGTCGAGGGACCCGCGTAGCTCCGCGACGTCGGCAAGCATCTCCCGCAGCTGATCGGGCTCGGACTGGTCGATCGGAAAGAGCCCGTCGCAGCGCGCCGCACGCCGCAGTGGCCGGCGCTTGGCCGGGTAGCGAGCGGCGGCCCAGATCGGCACGCGCCCGTTGACGGGCCGCGGCTCGAAGCCGCCGTCCCAGTAGTCGCGCACGAGCTCCAGCGCTTCGTCGAGCATCGTCCCGCGCGCCTTCATGTCGGTCTCCTCGCCGAACGGCCCCGGCTTGAACTCGTCCGTGTTCTCGCTGCCGACACCGATGCCCAGGACGAGCCGACCGCCGCTCAGGCGGTCGAGCGTGACCGTCTCCCGCGCGAGCTGATGGGGACGGCGACGCGGCAGGGGCGTCACCAGCGGGCCCATCACGAGCCGCGAGGTGCGGCTCGCGATCGCGGCGAGCGTGATCCAGGGGTCGGCGATGTGCGTGACCGGCTCGCGGTAGGCGATGTGGTCCCACAGGAAGAAGCCGTCCCAACCGGCTGCTCTCGGCCTCTACCGCCAGCTCGGCGACGAGCGCCGGCTCCGACAGCTCGCCGAACGGGGCGATGAAGATCCCGCGGCGGCTCACTGCTCGTCGACGCGGGCGAGCACGAGCATCGAGCGGGAGGGCAACGACACCTCGCTGTTGTGATCGAAGCGCGCCTCGCGGCGGTCCTCGGCCGTGGTGTCGACCTTGACCTCCCAGCAGCCGCCGAAGCGACGGACGGGTAGGCGCATCTCGACGTCCTCGTGGTGGGCGTTGACGAGCACGAGGAACGAGTCGTCGGTGATGCGGTGGCCGTGGCGGTTGCGGTACGGGATCTCCTCGCCGTTCAGGAAGAGCCCGAAGACGGGATGGCCGGAGCGCCAGTCGCCCGCGGTCATCTTGTTGCCGTCCTGGCGGAACCACCACGCGTCCGGCAGCCCCGAGCCCTCGACCTCCTCACCCATCAGGAACGACGAGCGGTGGAACACCGGGTGCTCCTTGCGCAGAGCGATCAGCCGGCGCGTGAACTCGAGCAGCTCCTGCTGAACGGGCTCGAGGTTCCAGTCGTACCAGGAGATCTCCGAGTCCTGGCACCAGCCGTTGTTGTTGCCGCCCTGGGTGCGGCCGAGTTCGTCGCCTCCGAGCAGCATCGGCGTGCCGTTGGACAGGACGAGCGTCGTGAGGAAGTTGCGGATCTGACGGGCCCGCAGCGCCTGGATCTCGGAATCGTCCGTCGGCCCCTCGGCACCGCAGTTCCACGAGCGGTTGTCGTCCGTGCCGTCGCGGTTGTCCTCCTTGTTGGCCTCGTTGTGCTTCTCGTTGTAGGAAACGAGGTCACGCAGGGTGAAGCCGTCGTGAGCGGTGATGAAGTTGATCGAGGCGAACGGGTCGCGCCCGTCCTCGTACAGATCGGCCGACCCGGTGAAGCGCGCCGCGAACGCGTCCGGCCCGGACTCGCCGCGCCAGAAGTCGCGCATCGTGTCGCGGTAGATGCCGTTCCACTCCGACCACAGGACGGGAAAGTTGCCGACCTGATAGCCGCCGGGACCGACGTCCCACGGCTCGGCGATCAGCTTCACCTGGGAGAGCACGGGGTCCTGGTGGATCGTGTCGAAGAACGCCGACAGGCGGTCGACGTCGTAGAGCTCGCGCGCCAGCGCCGAGGCGAGATCGAAGCGGAAGCCGTCGACATGGCACTCGATCACCCAGTAGCGCAGCGAGTCCATGATCATCCGCAGGGTCGACGGATGCTGGGCGTTGAGCGTGTTGCCCGTGCCCGTGTAGTCCATGTAGTGGCGCTCGTCGTCGGGCACGAGCCGGTAATAGGACTTGTTGTCGACGCCCTTGAAGGACAGCATCGGGCCGAGGTGGTTGCCCTCGGCGGTGTGGTTGTAGACCACGTCGAGGATCACCTCGATGCCCTCCTTGTGCAGGGCCTTGACCATGCCCTTGAACTCGCGCACCTGCTCGCCCGTCGAGCCCGTCGCGCTGTAGCCGGCGTGGGGCGCGAAGAAGCCGATCGAGGAGTAGCCCCAGTAGTTGGTCAGCCCGTTCTCGGGCAGGAACGACTCGTCGATGATGTGGTGGACGGGCAGCAGCTCCACCGCAGTGACGCCGAGGTCCTTGAGGTACTGGACCGCGGGCTCGGAGGCCAGGCCGGCGTAGGTGCCGCGGAGGTCCTCGCGCACCTCCTCCATCTGCTTGGTGAAGCCCTTGACGTGGGCCTCGTAGATGACGGTCTCCCACCACGGGTTGTTCGGGGGCTTGTCGCCCTCCCAGTGGAAGGACTCGTCGACGACGAGGCACTTCGGGACCGCGTCTGAGTCGTCCGCATCGTCACGCTCGAGGTCCGCGTCCTCGTCGGGGCCGGGGACGTAGGGATGCACGTTGCCCTGGTCCCACTTGACGCCGCCCTCGATCGCCTTCGCGTACGGGTCGATCAGCAGCTTGGCGGGGTTGAAGCGGTGGCCCTCTTCAGGCGCGTAGGGACCGTGGACGCGGTAGCCGTAGCGCTGACCCGGCCCCACGCCGGGCAGGTAGGCGTGCCAGTGGTGGTTCGTGACGTCGGCGAGCTCGACGCACTCCTCGTTGTCGTCCGCGTCGTACAGGCACAGCTGCACGCGCTCGGCGTGCTCGGAGAAGATGGAGAAATTGGTGCCCTCGTTTCCGTCCCACATCGCACCGAGCGGGAAGGGTTGGCCGGGCCAGGTCTCGCGACTCAAGACCGCACCAGCGCGCCGGAGAGGGGCGGAAGCGCGTCCGTGACGGGATGCGTGGCGACGAGAACGTCGTGCTTGGCGGGAATGGGGAGGTCTCTTTCGGGGTGGAAGTTCATGATCAGGATCCGGTCGCCGCGGCGTACCCGCAGCCACTGTTCCTGCTCGTCGAAGTCGATGTCCGCGTCGCCGTCCGGGAGGTCCCGGCGCGCCGCGATCGCGTCGCGGTGCAGCTGCTCGAGCGCCTCGTTCCGACGCCGTGTCAACTTCGACCGCTCGAAGGTAGCCGGGTCCTGCGGGTCGGGCACGTCCTCGCCCGCGAACGCCGCGAACGAGGCGAACTCCGCCCGGCGGCCGTCCCGGGTGGCGATCGCGATCTCCTCGTCGATGTGGTCCGTGAAGAACTGGAAGGGCGCCGGCTCGCCGTACTCGTCGCCCATGAAGAGCATGGGGACGAAGGGGCTCAACAGCGTGGCGAGCGCCGCCAGCGGACGGACGGCCTCAGGCAGCCGGTCGCCCAGCGCGCGGTTGCCGACCTGGTCGTGATTGGCGGAGAAGACGACGAAGTGCTCAGGGCCGAGACCCTCGGCGGGCGCGCCGAAGCGGCGGCGGCGGAACGTCGAGAAGGTGCCGTCGTGCACGTGCGGGCGGTGGAAGGCCTTGGCCAGGTCGGCGATCGCGCCGAACTCCGCGTAGTAGCCCTCGGCGTCGCCGGTGATGAGGACGCGCAACGCGTGGTGGAAATCGTCGGCCCATGCCGCGTCGCAGCCCCAACCGCCCTGGGCGGCCGGGCTCATCACCTTCGGGTCGTTGAGGCCCGATTCCGCGATCACGAGCGCCGAATGGCTGGCAGCGTGCACCCGGCGGCTGATGGCGGCGACGAGGTGCTCGGCACCCTGGTCGTAGATCGCGTGGATCGCGTCCAGGCGCAGGCCGTCGACGTGGAAGTCGCGGATCCAGCCCTCGGCGGACTGCAGCACCCACTCGCGCACCGGATCCGAGTCGGCGTCGTCGAAGTTCATGGCCGAGCCCCAGAAGGTCCCGTACTTTTCCGTGTGGTAGGGCCCGTAGGCCAGCAGAGCGGTGTTGCCGGAAGCGCCGACGTGGTTGTAGACGACGTCCAGGATCACGGCGATCCCGAGTCCGTGCGCGGCGTCGACGAGCTTCGCCAGCCCGTCCGGGCCGCCGTAGGAGGAATCCGCCGCCGAGATGTAGACGCCGTCGTAGCCCCAGTTGCGGTGGCCGGGGAACTCGCCGATGGGCAGCAGCTCGATCGCGTTGATCCCGAGGTCCGCGAGCGCGCCCAGGTGCTCGATGGCTCCTTCGAAGGTGCCCGCTTCGCTGAACGTGCCGACGTGCAGCTCGTAGAGGACGAGGTCCTCGAGCGCCGGCGTCTCGAAGCCGGAGTCCGTCCAGGTGAGGGTGCCCGGGTCGACCGTCCGGCTCGCGGCCCGCATCCCGTTCGGCTGGTGGCGGGACGCCGGGTCGGGCAGCTCCTCGCCGTCGAGGACGAAGACGTAGTCGGTACCCGCGGCGGCCGGGACGGTTGCTTCGCGGACGCCGAACCCGGCATCCTCCATCGGGTGGTCGGCGCCGTCGAGGCGCAGGAGTACTTCTTCGGGGCGGGGCGCCCAGCAGCGGAACTCGAACCGGCCTTCTCCGACTGGTGTTGCTCCGAGCCGGCGTTCCCAGGGGAACGAGTCGGTCACTCCGTTTCGTCTATCCGCTGTGCGCCGGTCGGCAAACTTCGCCCGCGTCGCTTCCAACGACTGCGGCGGGCCGCGACTTCCTGTTCAGTACGTCGAAGCCAGGAGAAGCGCGAAGGAAGCGGCCTTGCGCCCTCTGTGGGGATCGACACACGAATGCCTTTGCGGCATCTCAGGTCGCCGGCGAGGTGTTCGCTCTAACCGGCGCTGTACGCGGTTTGGGGCACACACCACCTGATCGGTCCCGCTTAGATAAGCCACATCGGCACCGTTGCCTGGATCACGATCGCACCGGTCAAGGGGCTCGCACTCGTGTCCCGCGAAGCCGTCGAGCTCACCGAACTCGGCGTCCTCGAAGACCGGCGCTTCTACGTGATCGACGCCCGCAGTCGCATGGTCAACGGCAAGCGGCTCGGGCAGCTCGTCCGGGTGCGCCCGGACGCGCACGGGGACACCTTGACGCTGGTGTTCCCGGATGGACCCGTGACGGGCCCGATCGAGCTCGACGAGCCCGTCTTCACCCAGTTCTTCGGCCGCCCGCGTGATGCGCGCCCCGTGCGCGGCCCGTTCTCGGACGCGCTCTCAGAGCACGTCGGCGAGACGGTGCTGCTGGTGCGCCGTCCGGGCCGGCGATGGACCGGGGCCGCCGCGGCGCGTTCTCGCTGCTATCCGCCGCCGCCTGCGGGGAGCACGACCCGCGGCGCTTCCGGATGCTGTTCGGCGTCGACGGCGTCCCTGCCCACGCCGAGGACGACTGGATCGGCCGCGACGTCCGCATCGGCGAGGCGCTGGTGCGGCCGACCAGCCACACCGGCCGCTGCCTGGTCACCTCGCAGGACCCCGACACGGGCGTCGCCGACATGGACATGCTCGACGAGATCCGCCGCACCCGCCCCGACCTCGGCACCGAGCCGCTGCCGTTCGGCGTGCACGGGCAGGTGCTCGAGCCGGGGACGGTCCGGCTCGGCGACTCAGTCCAGGTCCGCTAGGAAAGCGTCGGCCAGCTTCGGCGGCGCGGCGCACACCCAGGCCTCGGTCACGAAGTCGGCGAGGTCCTCCTCGCTGACCTTGTCCAGCTGGACGAGCACGATCGCGTGTCCGTCGAAGTGCGGGGTCGTGAAGCAGACGTCGGGCTCTGACTCGATCAGCGCGCGCTTGGCGATCTCGTGCTCGACCTTGATGCCGAGGATCGGGCCGTCCGGCGTGGCGTCGCCGAGCGCGGCGACGTCGGACTTGCGCAGCGGCCTCTCCCAGACGAACAGCTTCTTCTTGACCTTCCAGGCCGCGCTGCCCCACATCGTGCTCTCCTCCGTCTCGGGGAGGGCGAGGGCGAGGCGGCGCACGTCGTCGAAGGTCTGCGGCACGGTCAGTCCAGGTTACGTTCCATGGCCCAGCGCGACAGCTCGTGCCGAGAGGACAGCTGGAGCTTGCGCAGCACGGAGGAGACGTGCGCCTCGACGGTCTTCGCGGAGATCGAGAGGCGCAGCGCGATCTCCTTGTACATGTAGCCGCGGGCGATGTGCTGGAGGACCTCGCGCTCGCGCGGGGTCAGCTGATCGAGGTCGTCGGGACTGGCCGCCGGCGCCGAGCCGCTCGCGAAGGCATCGAGGACGAACCCGGCCAGACGCGGGGAGAAGACCGCGTCGCCCTCGTGCACGCGGCGGACGGCGTCGGCCAGCTCGGCGCCCGAGATCGTCTTGGTGACATAGCCGCGCGCGCCGGCGCGGATGATCGCGATCACGTCCTCGGGTGCGTCGGACACGCTCAGCGCGAGGAACTGCGCTCGCGTCCCCTGCGTTCGGCGAATGACCTCGGCGCCGCCGCCGTCGGGCATGTGGACGTCGAGCAGCACGACGTCCGGATCGTGGTCGGCGATCGCCTTCGCCGCGTCGAACACGTTGGCGGCGTCGGCCAGCACGTCCACGAGACCCTCGAGCTCGGCCTTCACGCCCTGCGCGGAAAAGGGCGTGGTCGTCGACGATGACGACGGAGACGCTCACAGCGTCAGCTCCACTTCGGTGCCGGCGCCGGGCGCGGTGTTCACCGTGGCGCTGCCGCCGTGGCGCTGCATGCGGCCGACGACCGACTCGCGCAGGCCGCGGCGGTCGGGCGGCACCGCCTCCGGGTCGAAGCCCGGCCCGCGGTCGCGGACGAAGACCTCGACGCGGTCGTCGCCCATCTCGGCGTACAGGGAGATGCCGGCGTCCGGCGCGAACTTGGCGGCGTTGGTGAGCGCCTCGCGCGCGGCGGCGGCGACCGCCTCCGTGGCCGGGTCGAGCGCTCGGTCCCCCACGGTGACGACCTCGACGACGGCACCGTGCGCCTCCTCGACCTCGGCGGCGGCGGCCTGCAGGGCGCCCGCGAGCGTCCCGTCCGCGGGACCGGATTGATTGAGCCATGCGCGCAGCTCGCGCTCCTGGCGGCGGGCGAGCGTCGCGACGGCACGCGGGTCATCGGCGCGCTTCTGCATCAGCGCGAGGGTCTGCAGGACGGAGTCGTGCAGGTGCGCGGCCACCTCGGCGCGCTCCTGCGAGCGGATCCGCGCCGCGCGCTCCGCGCTGAGACCGCGGACGAGGCGCATCCAGAACGGCGCCAGGATCGCCACGCCCGCGAGCACGATCACGACGATCGCGAGTACCGCGTCGCGCGCCGGCTCGAGCGCGTCATTGAGCCACAGGAAGACGAGCCCGCCGCCCAGCACCAGCAGCGCGCCGACCGCGATGCCGCCGAACGCGGGCGCCGGCAGCGAGGCGCCCGACTGGCGCCAGATCAGCGCGGCACCGGCGGCGACGAGGGCGATGGGCCAGACGAAGCCGTCCCCCACCCACAGGCCCCAGGTGCGCAGCAGCAGCAGCGCGGCGAGGACCAGGAAGAGCGTCCCGGCCGCGACCTCGAGCTCCGCCCGCCGCGCAGGGAGCCGCACGCGGCGCTCGCCCTGCGCCGGCAGGACCGCCCACGCCAGCGCGTAGACCGCGACGGCGATGCCCGCTACAGCCGCGCCGACCACGAACACGATCCGCACCAGCCGGACGTCGAAGCCGTAGCGCTCGGCCAGCCCCGCACACACGCCGCCGAGCAGCCCCTCGGCGCGGTCGCGCTTGAGGGTCAGCTCAACGGCCACGAGCGAGGCCGAGCGCCAGGAGGACGGCGCCGACGGCCGCGAGCATCGCCGGGCCGCCGTAGTCGAAGCGCACGTCCACCGTCCCGGTGAAGTCGAGCAGCAGCATCACGCCGAGCGCCGTCACGACGACGCCCGCCACGATCGATGGTGAGTCCCGCTCAGCCACACGCAGCCGTCCTCGGTGACGGTGTTGCGCTGGCCGCGCTCGTGGGAGACGAGGATCTCCCCGACCCCGGCGTGCAGGTCGAGCTCGACGATCGGCGTGCCCCCCGGAGCGCTTCCCGCCAGCTCGGCATCGACGTCGACGCCGTCGTTGACCCGGCCCAGCAGGTCCGTGTGCCCGACGCCGGCGTCCGCCGTCACCCGGACGCAGACGTCCTCGGGCACGAGCACCTGCAGGTCGCCGACACCGAGGCGCACGTCGATCGGCACGAGGCGTGCGTCGGAGAAGTCGACGTCACGCAGGTCGATCGTCAGCTCGCCGACCCCGAGCTCGTATGCGTCCCGGATGGAGGACACCGAGCCGGGACGGTACTCGCGCTCGCCGACGCCGCCCTCGAGGTCGAGGTCGGCCGCCGCCACGACGGACACCGGCAGCGCCAGCATCAGCGCCGGCACGATCAACCAGCGGGTTCCGCCGCGCAGCCCGCCGACGATCAGCGCCAGGCCGGCGACGATGACCACCGCGGCCATCGCGGTTCCGGCGCCGAAGGCGGCCGCGACCGCCGCACCGAGGCCGGCGACGAACGCCGCGGCGCAGACCACGAGGATCACGGAGCCGCGGTAGACGCGCGGGTCGACCGAACCGCCGAAGGCCCGGTAGACGAGCACGCCGATCGCGCCGACGACGAGCAGCGCGATACCCGGGCCGCCGGTGAACGGCAGCGAGACGATCGCGATCAGTCCGGCAACCACCAGGCCGGCCTTCGCCCAGCCCGGACATCGGGGGAGTGCCCTCCTCCGCCGGCGCGACCAGCGCGATCAGCGCATAGAGGGCGATGCCGGCGCCGCCGAACAGCGCCAGCACGACGAACACGATCCGCACCAGCGTCGGATCGAGTTCGAAGTGCCGGGCAAGTCCGCCGGCGACGCCGACCAGCTTGCGATCGGTCGCGGAGCGCGCGAGGCGCTTGGTGGGAGCAGGGTCCTGGGGAGTCATGGCAGCAAGCCTCCTCCTTCCCCGGCCCGCCGCCTATCGGGAATGACCCCTAGGGCTCAATCAGGGGGCCTGGCCCCTTGATTGGTCTGGTCGGTAGCGACCTAGGTGCGAGCCGGCGCCACTCGCACCACGAGGTGCGACGGTGTCTCGGTCAGGCGCCGCGCCTCTTCGTGAGCAGCGTTTGATCGATGGGCCGCGGGATTCGGTGTTCCAAGGGGGCAGCCCCTGAAGCTACTCGATGCGGAAGCTGGCCGGCCGGTTGGAGAGGGGCTGGTCGCCGACGACGTAGTAGGTGCCGGGCACCAGCTCGAGGGTCGTGGTCTCGGACTTGCCGGGTGGGGTGAGGGACGGGCCCTCGGCGTCGTGGAACCAGTCGGCGAGCGGCTTGCCGTTGCGCAGGTGCTCGAGCTCGGCGGCGAGGTCCGTGATCGAGTGGTCGCCGTCGGCGCGGACCATCCGCCCGGTCGTGGGGAGCTTGGATTCGTTGCGCAGCGTGACCCGCACCGTCCCCTCCTGCGGCGTGCCGGCGACGGTGTAGGTGACCGCCTCGCGGTCGCCCTTCGCCGTGATCGTGAGCTCCGATGGCTTCGCGGAGGCCGACGCCTTCGGCGGCGGGATGTCGGAGAGGTCGGGCTCGGACTTCTCGCCGCAGGCCGCCAGGGCCAGCGCGGCGAGGATCGCGAGCGACTACTCCTCGGGGACGAGCCACAGGCCGCCGAGCGGGGGCAGGGTGATCTCGGCCGAGAACGGCTGGCCGCCCCACGGGATGGCCTCGGCCACGACGCCGCCGTAGTTGCCGGTGTCCGAGCCGCCGTAGTGCGTCGAGTCCGTGTTGACCGCCTCGATCCAGCGGCCCTCGCGGGGCAGGCCGATGCGGTAGCCGTGGTGCGGGACCGGCGTCAGGTTCAGCACGATCGCGACGACGTCGGAGAAGTCGCGCGAGGTGCGCGCGAACGCGACGACCGAGTTCTCGGCGTCGTTGGGCTCGAGCCAGTAGAAGCCCTCGCCCTCGAAGTCGTTCTCCCACAGCGCCGGCCGCTCCTGGTAGACGCGGTTGAGGTCGCGCACGAGCGAGCGCATGCCGTGGTTGAGCGGCTGCTCGAGCAGGTGCCAGTCCAGCGAGCGCTCGTGGCTCCACTCCTGCTCCTGGGCGAACTCCTGGCCCATGAAGAGCAGCTTCTTGCCGGGGTGGCCCCACATGTAGGCGTACAGCGCGCGCAGGTTCGCGTGCTTCTGCCACTGGTCGCCCGGCATCTTCGTGTAGAGCGAGCCCTTGCCGTGGACGACCTCGTCGTGCGACAGCGGCAGGATGAAGTTCTCCGTGAAGGCGTAGACGAGCGAGAACGTCAGCGCGTGGTGGTGCCAGCGGCGGTACAGCGGGTCCTGCTGGAAGTACGCCAGCGTGTCGTGCATCCAGCCCATGTTCCACTTGAAGCCGAAGCCGAGGCCGCCGAGGTAGGTCGGCCGTGAGACGCCCGGCCAGGCCGTCGACTCCTCCGCGGCGGACATGGAACCGTCGCCGCGCGCGTAGAGGGACTCGTTGAGCTGCTTGAGGAAGCCGACCGCCTCGAGGTCCTCGTTGCCGCCGAACTGGTTCGGCACCCACTCGCCTTCCTCGCGCGAGTAGTCGAGGTAGAGCATCGAGGCGACGGCATCCACGCGCAGGCCGTCGGCGTGGTACTGGTCGAGCCAGTACAGGCCGCTCGAGACGAGGAAGTTGCGGACCTCGTTGCGGCCGAGGTTGAACTCGAGCGTCCCCCACTCCGGGTGCTCGCCGCGGCGCGGGTCGGCGTGCTCGTAGAGCGCGGTGCCGTCGAAGCGCGCGAGCGCCCAGTCGTCCTTGGGGAAGTGCGCCGGGACCCAGTCGAGGATCACGCCGATGCCGTGCTGGTGCAGCCGGTCGATGAGCTGCTTGAGCTCGTCGGGCGAGCCGTAGCGCGGCGTCGGGGCGAAGTGCGAGGTCACCTGGTAGCCCCAGGAGCCGTCGAACGGGTGCGCCATCACCGGCAGCAGCTCGACGTGCGTGAAGTGCATGTCCTTCACGTAGGCCGCGAGCTCGTCGGCCAGCTCGAGGTAGCTGAGCGAGCGGTTGTCCTCGGCGGGATTGCGCCGCCACGAGCCGAGGTGGACCTCGTAGATCGAGACGGGCTGGTCGAGCTGCTCGACCGCCGCGCGGTTGGTCATCCACTCCGTGTCGCCCCACTCGTGCTGCGAGCGGTGCACGACGGACGACGTCTCGGGCGGGTGCTCGGCGGCCTGCGCGTAGGGGTCGGCCTTCAGCCGGATCTCGCCCGAGGGCGTGTGGATCTCGAACTTGTAGCGCGCGCCGGACACGACGTCGGGCACGAACAGCTCCCAGATGCCGCTCGAGCCGAGGGCGCGCATCGGGTGCAGCCGCCCGTCCCAGGAGTTGAAGTCGCCGACGACGCTGACGGTCGCCGCGGCCGGCGCCCAGACCGCGAAGCTCGTGCCGGTGACGCCGTCGAGCTCGCGCTCGTGCGCTCCGAGCTTCTCGTAGAGCTGCTCGTGGCGGCCCTCGCCGGCCAGGTAGACGTCGAACTCCGAGAGCGTCGGCAGGAACGCGTAGGGATCGCGCAGGGTGAAGGTGTTGCCGTCGGGATAGGCGACCTCGAGCTCGTAGTCGAGCGGCAGCGCCGCGCCGTCGAGCTCCGCTTCGAACAGCCCGTCGTCCCCCACCTGCCGGGCGAGGACCGCCTCGGCGCCGGCGGGCTTGACGGTCGACCGACTCGGCGGAGGGCCGGTAGGCGCGCACCACGACGCCCCCTCGACGGGATGCGCCCCGAGGAATGAGTGGGGATCGGCGAGATCGAGCACAGTGGTCACTAGCGCTTGGCTACCCGTGGACGGATAACTGATGCACGGATGGTCTCAGATGTCCGACAATGTTCATACAAGCCGCGGCAGGGGTGCGCGCGGCGCGACGCTGGGAGGCGTTCTCAAATGCAGGGCAAGATCGTGGTCGTCGAAGACGACCCCTCAATCCGACAGCTGCTTCGAGCGGTGCTCGAAGCCGGCGGCAATGAGGTCATCGAGGTCGTCGACGGGCCCACGGCGGTTCCGACGATCCGGGACACCATGCCGGACGTGGTGCTGCTGGACATCGGCCTGCCGGGCATCGACGGCTTCACCGTGCTCGGGATGCTCAAGGACGACGACGCGCTGAGGCACATTCCCGTGCTGATGGTGACCGCGTGGGCCGAGCCGGTCCTCGTGGCAAAGGCGCTGGACCGAGGCGCGCACGACTACGTGCGCAAGCCGTTCGACGTGGCGGAGCTCTCCGCCCGTGTCATGGCCGCCATCCGAGTGAAGCGCGAGACCGATTTTTTGACCGGTAACAACGAGCGACTCGCCGAAGAGGCGACCACCGACTCGTTGACCTCCCTTCCGAACCGCCGCCACGCCGACGAGGTGCTGGAGCGTCAGTCCATGGCTGCGCGCCGCACCGGCCGACCCTTCTCCGTCGTGATGCTCGATCTCGACCACTTCAAGTCCATCAACGACGAGTTCGGCCACGACGTCGGCGACGAGGTGCTGCGCGCGGCCGCCAAGCGCCTGCGTCAGCGCGCCCGGGTCTCCGACGTCATCGCCCGCTGGGGCGGCGAGGAGTTCATCGTGATCGTGCCGGGCACGGACCTCGGCGGCGCGGGTGCGCTGGCGGAGGACCTCCGCCTCGCGCTCTCCGAGCGTCCGCTCGACACGCCGCTGGCCACCCTGCGCGTGACCGCATCCTTCGGCGTCGCCGAGTTCGACCGCGAACGAGCGCACCGAGGACGTCCTCGCGCGCGCCGACGCCGCGCTCTACGAGGCGAAGGCCAACGGCCGCGACGCCGTGCATCTCGACACGGCCGTCGACACCACCGTCCCCGCCTAGCGGGGCACCAGCGTTCCAAAAAGGGTCCGTCCCTTTTTGGAACACCCCAGCGACATCAGGCGGGCCGTCGGAGCACCCCCCGGCGGCCCGCCGTCGCGCTCTGCCGGACGCGCGGGTCGACCTTCATCTGGATGAGGTCGGCGATCAGGTTGGCGACGACCACGTAGATGACGGTGACGAGCGCCATCGTCTGCAGCAGGCCGATGTCGGGGTTGTCGATCGCCCGCTTGGCGTAGCGGAACGAACCCGGGCAGGTTGAAGATCGTCTCGACGATCGCGGCGTTGAGGATCATCAGATTGATCGCCGCGGACGAGTAGGCGCTGATCGGCGGCCACGCGAAGATCGCCACGTGGCGGCGCTGCACCCGGCGTGGCTTGACGCCCTTGGCGAGCGCGGTGCGGACGCTCTCCTCCCCCAGCGCGTCGCGGTTCGCGGCGGTGCTGACGCGCGTGACCGCCCCGGCGAGCGGGAGCGCGATCGCCAGCCACGGCACCCACAGACCCTCCAGCCAGCGGACCGGGTCCTCGAAGATCGACCGGTAGACGCCGGAATCCGAGACGAAGAAGACCGGGTTGTTGCCGCCCGCGGACCCGAACAGGAAGATGAAGAAGTACCCCGTCACCGCAGCCGGCGCGCAGATGGCGATGGCGCCGAGCACGTTGAGCACCCAGGTCAGCGTGCCGGCCCGGCGCGCGGCGAGGTACAGCCCGGCGAACGACCCGAAGCCGACGCCGATCACGTAGCCGCCGACGATCAGGGCGACGTCGACCGGGATCCCCTCGCGCAGCAGGAAGTAGACGTTGCTGTTGGGACCACCGCCCAGCGCGCCGTCGAGCTGGAAGTGGAGGAAGACGGCCTCGAGGTAGTCGCGCAGGCCCGGGCAGGATCGGCTGCTCGGAGTACAGCGCCGCGAACCAGACGTACGTCAGCGACGGCACGATCGCGATCAGCACGACCGCGGATATCAACCGCCGGACGATCAGCCCCATGTGGGTGGCATGGCCCGGCGGCCGATGCTGTGTCTCGCAGTCACTACGCGGGACGGCGGTGACGATGATGTTGTCGCGGTAGTGGCCCTGGTCGGAGAGGAACGGGCCGCCGCAGGTGACCAGGACGAGCCGCTCGCGACCCTGCCGCGAGTAGACGTCGGCCGGCAGCTTGGCCTTCAGCGTCTCCTTCACCGAGGTGACGCGGTAGCGACGCACGCCGCCGCCGCGCAGGGCGACCTCGATCGTGTCGCCGGCGCCGGGCGTTCTTGAGCGGGTAGAACGCGCCGGCGCCGCGGGCGGCGCTGTCGACGTGACCCGCGAGCAGCGTCGCGCCCTTGCCGTCGCCCGGCGCCGCGCCGTCGCGCCACCAGCCGACCTTGCCGATGTCCTTGGAGATGCCGAGCGCGCCCGCGCGCATGTCGATCCCGATCGGCAGCACCGGCGCATCGATGCCGAGGCGGTCGAGCCGCACCCGGTCGGGCACCGCGTCGCCCTTGGCGGCCGCGCGGACCGTGCGGACGGCGTCGCCGCGGCCGGTGAGGATCTCCGGGCGACCGAGCGAGGTCTCCGCGACCTCGGCGCATTCCGTCTGGAACGCACGGATGCCCGGCGCCTTCTCGATGCGCTCGCGGTACGTGTAGAAGCCGACCTCGCGGATGCGCTCGGCCTGGACCGGTACGGTGCCGTCGCCGTCGACCTCGAGGCGGCTGGTCGCGTAGGGCTTGCCGCCGCAGCTGATCGCCGCGCGCGACTCGAAGGGCCCGTAGAGCTCGACCTCGACGTCGGCCGCGGTCTCGCCCAGCCCCGTGACCCTGACGCGGTCGCGGATCGCCGCGCGCGGGATGACGACCTCGTCCGAGACGACCGTGGTGATGCGCGGGTTCGCCTCCGCGAGCGAGGTCTCGGCCGCCTCGCCGCACTCGGTCTCGACCGCGTCGTAGGCGTCCGTCTCCTCGATCGCCTCGCGGTAGGTGTAGTAGCCGGCGCTCTCGAGCGTGACCTGCTTGGTCTCGTACTCGCCGTCGCCCTCGGCCGTGAAGGTCTCCGTGGCGTAGGGCTTGCCGGCGCAGTCGATGGCGCCCTTGGTCGCGTACGGACCCCAGAGCTCGACCTTCACCGGCGCCGAGAGCTCGCCGAGGCCGGTGACGACGGCCGTGTCGGAGAGCTTGTCGCCCGTGGCGACGGTCTGCGTCGGACACCTTGGTCTTGATCTTCGGGGTGCCGCGGACGATCGTCGTCTCCGCCACCTCGGCGCACTCCGTCTGGAACGCGCGCACGAACGACGAGCCCTCGAGCGACTCCCGGTACGTGTAGTAGCCGGGCGTCTGGAGCACGACCTCCTCCGTCACGTAGTCGCCGTCGGCGGGGACGTCGAAGGTGTCGGTCGCGAACGGGTCGCCCGCGCAGTCGATCGCTTCCTCGGACGCGTAGGGGCCGAAGAGCAGTGCCTCGACGGTGGCCGTCTCCCCCGCGAGGCCGGTCACCGTGACGGTGTCCGACACCGTCGCGCCCGGCTCGAGCGTCGGGGAGCTCACCTGGGTCACGACCTTCGGGACCGCAACGACGCGGACGATCTCGGCAGGATCGGGACACATCGTGGTCACCTTGTCGGTGTTCTGCGTCCTGGCGATGACGAGCTGGTAGGCGTAGAAGCCCGGCTTGTCGAGCTTGACCGGAGGCGTCGTCGACTTGCCGGCGGTGGCGCGGTAGGTCTCCACGGCCGCAGGGTTGCCCTGGCAGTCGACCTCCTCGCGGGTGCGGAACGGGCCGAAGAGGCGGACGTCGGTCTCGGCCTCGAAGTCCTCGCCCGGGCCGGCGATGGTGACGTTGTCGCGTGAATCCTCACCCACGCCGACCGTGGCCGGCGTCGCCTTCGTGGTCACGTCGACGGGGACGTCGGCGACCGGGGCCCTCACTGTGTCGGAGTACGTCTCGCCGGCCGGCGCGACGAGCCGCTGGCCGTTGCGCGCCGACTGGCCCTTCGTCGGGGCGTAGAGGTCGGGGGTCGCCGCCGCGAGGCGGGCCGACGCCTTCACCCGGACATCGCTGCCGGTGGCCTTGAAGGCGACGCCGGCGGTGCCCTTGGCGTTCGTGCGCACGGTGGCGGGCAGGCCACTCGCGCCCGCGTCGTCGAGCTTGACGGTCACGCCCGGCATGTCGGCGCCGGAGGCGGACTTCACGGACACGGCGAGCTTCGCGCTCTCCCCGGCCACCACACGGCCGGGCACGGTCGCCTTGACCGTGTACGGGCCCGCCAGGCGCCGCGAGTCCGCCACGACGTCGGCGAACTGGCCGCTGACACCGGGCGGCCGCCGGGTCGACCTCGCCCGGAGCGCCGTCGCCCATCAGGTCGTGGACGTAGAGCATCACGGCCGCCTGCTGGGACGCGTTGTTCGAACGCCCGAAGTTCCACAGTGCGTAGTTCATGCGGCGCAGGTCGGCGCCGGACACGCGCTTGCCGTCGCGGTTGGAAAGGCCCGCAGCCGAGCGCGGCTCGTAGCCGAACGCGCGGCCCGGGTACCAGTAGCGCAGGTCGATGCAGAACGTGGGGCCGTCGATCCCGGGCACCGCACCGCGATAGTCGCCGAACCAGCGCAGGCCGTAGCGGTAGGTCTCGTAGCGCCCCACGCCGGTCGTTCCGCACGCGTTGCGGCCGTCCTCGGAGCAGGGATCGTTCTGGTTCGGCGGCTCGCCGGCCGTGGCCGAAGCCGGCGCCGCAAGGGCGCCAAGAAGCAGGAGCAGGCCGAGTCGACGCCTCACCCCCCGAACATAACCGCAGCCGCGGCGGCTGCGGTCAGCGCGTCAGGAGGACGACATGTGCCTCGTCGTCCTCGACGGGACCGGCGACGCTGACCAGGTAACGCCCGCCCGGCGGCGGGACCTCGAACCACCCAAAACCCTTCTCGGAGTACCCGAGCACGTCGAGATCGGTGTGCACCCGCCCTGCGCGCGCGTTGAGCACTCGCAGCCGCGGTGTTTCCACGTCGGCTTGCCCCGCACACGGAAGACGACCTCGATGCAGGTACCCGCTGCGAGCTCCACCGTCAGCTCCCCACCGACGGCAATCGCTCCGAGAGCATCGGCGGGGAGCGCACCACCGGTGTAGGGCCGGGGCGCGTCCGAACCGCGCTTTCGCCCGAAGAGGCCGAACGGCATGCCTCAGTCGATCGGCTGGTCCAGCAACCGCTGGATGGCGGCGACGGGGATCGCGACCCAGTCGGGCCGGTTGTTGAGCTCGTAGCGCAGCTCGTAGATCGCCTTCTCGAGCTCGTGGATGGCCAGCAGGCGGGAGATCGATGCCTCACCCGCGGGCATCAGCACGGGCTCGACGGCGCCGAAATAGCCCTCGAGGAAGAGCTGGCGCGCTTCCGCCTCCCAGCCCTCGGGCAGGTCCCTCGCCGACGCGGCGTAGGCGAACGAGCGCAGCATGCCGGCGGTGTCGCGCAGCGGCGAGCGCTTGCGGCGCCGCTCGGGCAGCGTGCGCGCGGGCTCGCCCTCGAAGTCGAGGATCACCCAGCCCTCCGGCGTGATCAGGGTCTGGCCGAGGTGGTAGTCGCCGTGGTGGCGGATCAGCCGTCCGCCCGCGCTCTGCTGGGAGAGCAGCTGCAGGCGCTCGCGCAGCTCCTGCCCGCGGCCGAGGATCGGCGCGACCGCCTCGTCGTCGTCGCGCAGGTCGAGGAACGTGCGATCGATCTCCTCGTCGATCGTGGCGATCAACAGGCCGAGTGCCTCGTCGCCGGGCTCCTCGGGCGCGAAGTCCGGATCGGTCGAATCCGACGCGAGCACGGAGTGCATGCGGCCGGTGACCGCACCCAGCTCGAGCGCGCGCTCGAGGAACGCCGTCGGCTCCGACAGCGCGAACTCCCAGCCGTCGCGGCCGTCGGCGACGAAGCGCTGCAGGACGCCGAGGGTGGCCTCCATGCGCTCGCCGCGGAACTCGTACCAGCCGGCCAGGGTGGCGATGTTCTCGAAGCCGTGGCTGCCGAGGAAGCGCAGCATCTCGAGCTCGGGGTTGTCGCCGGGCAAGAGGCGCCGGAAGATCTTCAGCGCCAGCGTGTCGTCGAGCACCACCGAGGTGTTGGACTGCTCGGCCCCCATCGGGCGCGCGACCGGCTCGGGCCCGGGCTTGGGCACCGCGCCCGTCCAGTGGAAGTGCACCGGGCCGACGCTCGCGCCCTCGGCCATGAGGGCCACGAGCTCCGGGCCCGCCGCCGTGTCCCACTCGTCTCCCCTGGTGAGCAGCTGGTAGAGGTCGTGGACGCCGGAGTTGAACCGGGCCTCGGCCAGCGTCAGGGTCAGGTCGTCCGACAGCGCGACCGAATCCAGCGCGCCGAAGTGCGACGTGTCGATGGACTTCGCGCCGAACCAGCGCTGCTCGCGCATCCAGGTACCCAATGCCTCAGCCACGGGCTTCCTCCTTCTGCTTGAGCAGGAACCAGTAGAAGCCGCGCGGGGCGAGCGTCAGCAGGTACGGCAGCTCGCCGATCTGCGGGAAGCGCGTGCGCCCGAACATCTCCTCGGGATAGCGGCCCTCGAAGTCGTGCAGGTCGAGCTCCACCGCCTGGGCCGAGCGCGCGAGGTTGTGCACGCAGAGCGCGATGTCGTCCTCCCAGCGCCGGATGTGGGCGAAGATGCGGTGGTTGTCGGCCCGCAGCGGCTCGTAGGTCCCCATGCCGAACACGGGATGGTCCTTGCGCAGCGAGATGAACCGCCGCAGCCAGCGCAGCAGCGACGTCGGCGTGCGCAGCTGCGCCTCGACGTTGACCGCCTGGTAGCCGTAGACGGGGTCCATCAGCGGCGGCGCGTAGAGCTGGGCGAAGTCCGCGCGGGAGAAGCCGCCGTTGCGGTCGGGCGTCCACTGCATCGGCGTGCGCACGCCGTCGCGGTCGCCGAGGAAGACGTTGTCGCCCATCGCGATCTCGTCGCCGTAGTAGAGGACGGGCGAGCCCGGGCAGGCTGAAGAGGATCGCGTGCATCAGCTCGATGTCGTCGCGGCCGTTGTCGAGCAGCGGGGCGAGCCGGCGGCGGATGCCCACGTTGATCTTCATGCGCGGGTCCTTGGCGTACTCGGAGTACATGTAGTCGCGCTCCTCGTCCGTGACCATCTCGAGCGTCAGCTCGTCGTGGTTGCGCAGGAAGAGGCCCCACTGGCAGGAGTCGGGGATCGCCGGCGTGCGATCGAGGATCTCGTAGATCGGCGTGGCGTCCTCGCGGCGCATGCCCATGAACATGCGCGGCATGACGGGGAAGTGGAACGCCATGTGGCACTCGTCGCCGTCGCCGAAGTACTCGACGACGTCCTCCGGCCACTGGTTGGCCTCGGCGAGCAGGACCTTGTCGGGGTACTCCTCGTCCACCGTCTTGCGGACCGTCTTGAGGAACTCGTGCGTCCGCGGCAGGTTCTCGCAGATCGTCCCCTCCTCCTCGTAGAGGTACGGGACGGCGTCGAGGCGGAAGCCGTCGAGGCCGAGGTCGAGCCAGAAGCGCAGCGCGTTGAGCATCGCCTCGTGGACGGCCGGGTTCTCGTAGTTGAGGTCGGGCTGGTGGCCGAAGAAGCGGTGCCAGAAGTAGGCGCCGCGCACCGGGTCCCACGTCCAGTTGGAGACCTCGGTGTCCGTGAAGATGATGCGCGCGTCCTGAGTAGCGCTCGTCCGTGTCCGACCAGACGTACCAGTCCGAGTACGGGTTGTCGTCACCGCCCTTGCGCGACTCCTGGAACCACAGGTGGTCGCTGGACGTGTGGTTCATGACCAGGTCGGCGATCACCCGCATGCCGCGCTGGTGGGCCGCCTCGAGGAACTCGCGGACGTCGTCCATCGTCCCGTAGTCGGGGTGGATCGCCTCGTAGTCGGCGATGTCGTAGCCGCCGTCGCGCAGCGGGCTCGCGTACATCGGCAGCAGCCAGATGCAGTCGACCCCGAGCCACTCGAGGTAGTCGAGCTTCTCCGTCAGGCCGCGGAAGTCGCCCGAGCCGTCGGCGTTGCCGTCGTGGAAGCCACGCAGGTGGATCTCATAGAAGAGCGCCTTCTTGAACCACAGCGGGTCGGACTCGAACCAGTGGCCCGCGGGATGCGTGGTCCGCCGCGCGGCGCGCGTGAGGCGGGCGGGTTCGACGACGTCGGTCACTTGGTCGACCTCGAAGATATGGGCGACCCGGAAGGCCGGGTCGAGGCGGACGTAGTTGCGGCCGAGGCTCCAGTCGAAGCGCTCGCCCGACAGCAGGTCGGTGACGCCGAAGGCCGGCGGCAGGCCGAGGTCGTAGGGCACGGTGGTCACTCCCTCCTGGGCGTGGTGGGGGTCGACGTTGACGATGGCGATCACGGTGTCGTCGCCGTGGCGTTTGGCGAACGCGAGCAGGGCGTCGTTCTCCGTGTCGAGGAAGTGCAGGTTGGTGAAGTGCTGCAGCGCGGGGTGCTCGCGCCGGATGGCGTTGAAGCGCTCGATGAACGGCAGCATGTCGCCGTCGAGCTTGCGCTTCTTCAGCTCGTACTTCTCCGAGTCCAGGTACTCCTCGCTGCCGGGCGTGACGGGCACGTTCTCGTAGTGCTCGTAGCCGGAGTAGATGCCGTAGGTCGGGCTCAGCAGCCCGGCCAGGATCAGGCGGATGTAGAAGGCCGGCACGCCGCCCTCGACCAGGTACTCGTGCAGGATGTCCGGCGTGTTGGTGAAGAAGTTGGGGCGGAAGTACTCGCGCTCCTCCCCGTAGGCCAGCTCGGACAGGTACTCGCGCAGCTCCCAGCGCGAGTTCTTCCACGTGAAGTACGTGTAGGACTGGCTGAAGCCGAGCTTGGCGAGCTGCTGCATCACCTTGCGGCGCGTGAAGGCCTCGGCGAGGAAGAGCACGTCGGGGTCGTCCTTGCGGATCTCCTCGATCAGCCACTCCCAGAACGGGAACGGCTTGGTGTGCGGGTTGTCGACGCGGAAGATCTTCACGCCGCGGTCGACCCAGCCGCGGACGATCTCGTAGAAGGCGTCCCACAGCCCGCGCCAGTCCTCCGAGTTCCAGTTGAAGTTGTAGATGTCCTGGTACTTCTTGGGCGGGTTCTCGGCGTACTTGAGCGTGCCGTCGGGGCGGGCGTTGAACCACTCCGGGTGCTCGGTCAGCCAGGGGTGGTCGGCCGACGCGTTCAGCGCGAGGTCGAGCGCGATGTCCATGTCGAGCGAGCGCGCCTTGGCGGTCATCGCCTCGAAGTCCTTCATCGAGCCCAGCTCGGGGTGCACCGCCTCGTGCCCGCCGACGCCCTGCCAGGCCCATCGCCCAGGGTGACCCCGGGTCGCCCTTGCCGGCCGTCACCGCGTTGTTGCGGCCCTTGCGGTTGGTCTCGCCGATCGGATGGACCGGCGGCAGGTAGACGACGTCGAAGCCGAGCTCCTTCAGGCGCGGGAGCTGCTTGGTGACGCCTTTGAAGCCGCCGAAGGAGCGCGGGAAGAGCTCGTACCAGGTGGAGAAGCGCGCGCGCTCGCGGTCGACCTCGAGGATCTGCAGCGGCTCCATCGTCGTCGCCTCGTGGCGCTCCTGCTTGGCCTCCATCTGCGCGAAGAGCTGCGGATCGAGCAGCGCCCAGTCGTCCCGGTTGGCGACGAGGCCGGCGGCCTCGACCATCCGTGCGCCCTCCTCGATCTCCGAGGTGCAGGTCCGGCTCGCCGAAGGCGCGCTTGCGCTCGACCTCCTCGCGCCAGGCGGCGAACGGGTCGACCCACGCCTCGATCGTCCACGTGTAGTCGCCCAGCTCGGTGACGGTGAACCGGCCGGCCCAGCGGTCGCCGCGGACGTGGGCGTCCGTGTGGTGCATGGGAGCCTCTTGCCACTTTCGCTTGCCGGGGGCCCGGTACTTGACGACCGCCCGCAGCACGTCGTGGCCGTCGCGGAAAATGTCCGCCGAGACCTCGACTACGTCGCCGACGCACCGTTTCGCGGGAAAGCGGCCGTCGTCGACCACCGGCTGAGGGTGCTCGATGCGGATGCGTGCTGGCGGTCGGTCGGCCACGTCAGCCGAGGCTGCCCGATTGGGACGGGCGAAAACGTGGGAAGGTGGGTCGGAGTGCGCACCAGCGGAGTCCAACTGCACCCTACGTCGCTCCCCGAGGGCCGCCTCGGCCCGTCGGCCTACGCCTTCGTCGACTGGCTGGCGGAGGCCGGCCAGACCGTCTGGCAGATGCTGCCGCTGGGGCCGCCGGACCGGCACGGGTCGCCCTACAAGTCCGAATCGGCCTTCGCCTGCTGGGAGGGTCTGCTCGCCGATCCGGACGCGCCGGTGTCCTCTGCCGACGTCGTCGAGTTCTCCCGCCGGCACGCCTACTGGATCGACTCCTGGCGCGACGCCGCCTCCCAGGTCCGCTTCGCGAAGGAGTGGGGCGCGCTGCGCGACTACGCGGCCGAGCGCGGCGTACGGCTGATGGGCGACGTCCCCATCTACGTCGCGCCCGTGGGCGCCGACCAGCGGACGTGGCCGCAGTTCTTCCGCGAGGACGCCGTCTCCGGGGTCCCGCCGGACGACTATGCCGAGACGGGCCAGCTGTGGGGCAACCCGCTGTACGACTGGGACGCCCTGGCGGCGGACGGCTACCGCTGGTGGATCGAGCGCTTCCGCCGGACGTTCGAGCTCTTCGACCTCGTCCGGGTCGACCACTTCCGCGGCTTCTCCGCGTTCTGGGAGGTCCCCGCCGGCGACGAGACGGCGCTCAACGGCCGCTGGGTGAAGGGACCGGGGGCCGCGGTGTTCGAGGCGGTCGAGGCCGAGCTCGGCACGATCGACGTGATCGCCGAGGACCTCGGCGACATCGACGACGACGTGGTCGAGCTGCGCCGAAAGCTCGGGTATCCCGGCATGGCGGTGATGCAGTTCGGCTTCGAGGAGGAGTTGAGCGTCCACGACCTCGAGTGCCACACGGAGGACAAGGCCGTCTACACGTCCACCCACGACAACGACACGGTCGCGGGTTGGTGGGCCACCCTCGAACCCGAGGTTGCGCGAGCGCACTCGCTTCACGGGCCGCGACGTCAGCTGGGAGATGATCGAGCGCGCCTGGTCCTCCCCGGCCCGCCTCGCCATGACCCAGGTTCAGGACATCCTCGGCCTCGGCTCAGAGGCCCGCATGAACATCCCGGGCACCAAGGGCCACTCGTGGAAGTGGCGGATGGAGCCCGGCGCCCTCACCAGCCGACCACGCGCGCCGGCTCCGCGAGCTCACCGAATCAGCCGACCGTTGCGAATAGTGCATCCATTGGATGTCTAACTCGCAGATGGCTCGCGGGCATGGTCGCGCTGGGGGACTCGATCACCCGCGGCCGTGGCGGTGCGCCGGCGCTCGGCGTGCATCCGCAGTCGTGGGCGCAGTGGGTCGCGGAGGCGCTGGAGCTGCCGTTCACGAACCTCGCCGTCGACGGCGCGACCTCCGCCGACGTCGTCCGCGACCAGCTGCCCGCGACTCCGGGGTCCCTACGACCTCGCGAGCCTGTACATCGGCGCCAACGACGCCCGCGGTCACCTGGACGTCGATACCTACGAGCGGGACGTGACCCGCATCCTCGATGCCCTGCGGTCAAGAAGCGAAGCGCGTCCTCGTGCTGACCGTTCCCGAGCGATCTTGGACGGCCACGAGCCGGGGAGGACGTCCTGCGAGCGAACGACATCCTGCGAAGCGTCACGAGCTGAGTCTGCGATCTCCGGGACTTCGGCGGACCCAAGCACGTCCTCCCGGACGCCGTCCACCCCACCTCGCCGGGCATGGTCGAGATCGCCAACCGCGCGCTACGGGCTCTCGGCGAGTCCGCGCGCGTTCATGCCGACGAGCGCACCGACCTCCCTGCTCGCCTCCGCTACGCGCGCTGGTACGGATGGCAGATGCTCCGCGACCGAAGGCGCCAATGGCGCGAGCGATAGCTCCCGACGCGGTGATCGGCGCCGGCACTCGCTTCGAAGGTCCGGGTGAGGTGACGATCGGCGCCGGGCGCGCGGCTGGGCGAGCGCTGCGTCCTCCTCTGCCACGAGCGCATCGAGGTCGGCGCCGGTGCGGTGCTCGGCGACGACGTCGTGCTCGTCGACTTCGCCCACGACTTCTCCGACCCCGAGACGCCGACGCGCCAGCAGCCGCTGGTGACGGCTCCGGTCGTGATCGGCGCCGGCGCGGTGATCGGTCACCGCGCGGTGATCGAGCGGGGCTCGAACATCCCTCCGGGTGGCACCGTGCCGCCCGGAGGCGGACCTAGAATGAAGTCATGACCTCAGAGCGAGCACAGGCCTATGGCCGGGTCACCGCAACGATCGCGGACCTGGCCGCTTCCAAGCTCCAGGCAGTCGAGGTCGAGCGCATCCGCAATGCCGCCGACACGCTGCTGTTCTCAGAAGACCTCGACACCCCCGGAGCCCGCGAGGCGCTGGAAGACGCCGAGGCGCTGACCGACGCGCTGACCGAGTCCGGTCGCTGGACCGAGGAGCGCGCGCAGCGCCTCTTCGACGATCTGGCCGAGACCGGCCCGATCCAGCACGTCGGCTAGACGCGGGCCGTACCCATCGAACCTTCGTCCAGGGCCTTGCGCCGGACCTAAGGCGTGACGCATGATCGGTGGGTGCCGGGGAGTCGCGTCGTCAGACAGCTGCCGTTTGCGCTGCTCGCAACCGCGGCGGTCGTCGCGCTGCCGGCCGTCGTCGTCGCGCTGCTGCCGGGCTCCGTCGGCCCGCTGGTCGGCATCCCGATGTGCGTCGCGCTGTCGCTGGCGATCGCCCGCGTCGCGGATGCGCTCTGGCGCCGCTCGGCCCGCTCGCGCGAGGTGCTGTTCGGCGATCTGATGCTGTGGGGCTGGGTGCGGCGCGTGATCACGGAGCGCCGCCTCGCCCAGGCGGAGAGCCTGATGACCGAGCCGACCGCCGCAGCCGGCTCCCGGCTGAAGGCGATCGAGCGCGTCAGCGCCATGCTCGAGTCGCGGGATGCCTACACGCGCCGGCACTCGCTGCGGGTGACGCGCTACAGCGAGGGCATCGCGCGCCAGCTCGATCTTGCCCGAGGAGGAGATCGCGCGAATCCGCCAGGCCGCCGCGCTGCACGACGTCGGCAAGTTCTTCACCCCGCGCTCCATCCTCAACAAGCCGGGGCGGCTGACGGAGGAGGAGTTCGCGGTCGTCAAGCGCCACCCCGGTCAGGGCGCCGATCTCCTGCACGGCGTCGTCGAGCCCGAGGTCGAGGCGATGATCCGCTTCCACCACGAGCGCCTCGGCGGGGCCGGCTATCCGGACGGGCTGGTCGGCGATGCAATTCCGCTCGGCGCGCGCATCATCGCCGTGGCGGACACCTTCGACGCGATGACCTCCACCCGGGCCTACCGCTCGGCGCGGCCGCACGCGCTCGCGCTCGAGGTCCTCGGCGAGGAGGCCGGCGTCGCCCTCGACGCCCGAGGCGGTGGACGCCTTCCGCGCTTACTACAGCGGGCGCCGCGGCACCGCCTGGTCGAGTGTCGCGAGCGGCATGACGCAGACGATCGCCCCGCTGCGCGAGCTGATCCTGCCCGTCGCTCGAGCGCTCCCCGCCCTGGGCGCGGCCACCGTGCTGACCGCGCCGATCGTCACCGGTGGGACGGACTCGCGCGCGGCGACGCTGCCGGAGCGCGCCGTGAAGCCGAAGGTCGTCCAGGTGGCTGCGCCGAGGAGCGGCGTCGACCGTCCCGCCCGGTCACCCTCCGCCGCCGCGCGGAAGCGCTCCGCAAAGCGGCAGTCGGATGAGGAGCGGTCCAAGCCGTCATCCAGCACCGAGGCGGGCGGGGTCCCCTCGACGCCGGGCCGGCCGTCACGCCCCGGCTCGCCCTCGCGCCCCGAGCCCGCTGCGACCACCGTGGCGGCCGAGCCCGTTCAGGCCTCCGCGACCGTTGCGCCCGGCCCGCAGGGCGCAGAACCCGCCGCACCCGTGCAGACGACCGCGCCCGCCGCGAGCGCCGCACCGACCGCCCCACCGGTCGTCACCACGCCCGAGATCAAGGTCCCCGAGATCAAGGTCCCGGAGGTCACGCTTCCCGAGCTGCCTGTCCCGCTGCCAGAGATCAAGGTCCCGGAGATCAAGGTCCCCGAGATCAAGATCCCGCCGATCAAGCTCCCTTGACGAGGTCGCGGGCCGGGTCGATGTCCCAGCGCGCCGCCAGCTCGGAGAGGTGATCGTCGAGCGGCCAGCGGTCCGGCCGTGCCTCGCCCTCGTGATCGGGCGTCGCGCCCTTGAGGGCCATGCCGTTCGTGTTGTCGCCGATCGCGCGTAGCTCGGCGACCTCCTCGTCGGTCAGCACGACCTCGGCGGGCACGGCCGCCAGGTCGGCGCGCTTGGCCTCGATCGACTTCGCGTCCGGGTGGGTGGGGCGCTCCTGGATGAGCGTCGGCGCGACGCAGCGCACCGCGGGCTGGGCGAGGTTCCACTGGCACGCGAGCTGGAGCGCGGTCAGGCCGTGGCGCTCGGCGATCGGGCGCATCCGGTCGAGTCGCTCGCGTCCCCGGTCGATCCAGCCCGAGGGCCGGAAGCGCCGGTGGTCGCGCTCGCCGAAGTCCTCGTCCGAGCGCACGTCGTCGTGGAAGAGGCCGCCGTAGTCGACCACGCGGGTGATGACGTCGACGCCGTGACGCTCCGCGGCCTCGAGCGCGAGCGAGCCCGGCCAGGGCTCCAGCGGGTTGAGGATCAGCATCGCCCAGTCGATCCGGTCGCCGAAGCGCTCGAAGCAGTCGATCACGTCGAGGGTGAAGCCGTTGGCGGGCCCGGGCGCGACGCCGAGCTGAGCGGTCAGGCCGTCGTCGCGCACGGCGGCGAGCGCGTCCCACACGGCCTCGCTCGTGTAGCCCGGTGCGGTCGGGGTTGTGCAGCAGCAGCAGGTCGAAGGCGTCGACCCCGAGGCGCTCGAGCGAGCGCTCGGTCGCCATCCGCACGTAGTCGGCGTACGCCTCCGGCCCGCGCAGGCGCGGGTCGGTGAAGCGCGGGAAGCCGCGCGGCCCGTCGCGCTCGCCCTCGTAGAAGTCGTGCCCGATCGCTCCGACGAGCGCGTAGTCGGCGCGCGGGAACGCCCGTCAGCGCGCGTCCGAGCAGGGTGTCCGCCTCGCCCTGGCCGTAGGTGTCGGCGGTGATGACGGTGGAGATGCCGTTCCCGGGGCGCAGCAGCGCCTCGAGGCGGGCGTCGTCGAGCGGCTCGCCGAAGTGCATGAAGCGCCCGCCGCTCCAGGTGCCGACCGCGGTGTGGCTGATCACGAAGCCGAAGCTAGCGGGAGGGGTGACGGCGGCTTGAGCTCCTCCATCCGCAGCAGGGTCGTGACCCGCACCGCGCCGCCGCGCGAGGACAGCACGAGCTGGACGCGCTGCAGGTCGGCGATGCTGCGGGCGACGATCTCCAGCAGCGCGTCCGTCTCCCCCGCCACCCAGTCGGCGCGGATGACCTGCGGGATGGCGCGCACCGCGTCCTCGAGCTTCTTGTGCGCGGCCTCGTCGTGGCGGCCGACGGTGAGCATCACGAAGACGCGGAGCGGGAAGCCGGCCGCCTCGGCGTCCAGCTGCGCCCCGATCCGGCGGACGATCCCGCTCTCCTTCAGCCGGCGGACGCGGTGCAGCGTCGCGGCCGGTGAGAGGCCGACAAGCCGCGCGAGCTCGACGTTGGCGCGATCGGCATCGTCCTGCAGCTCGATCAGCAGCTGGACGTCGATTTCGTCAAGTTCGACCGCCATCATGACGAAACAATATTGCGTGCAGCGAGCCAGACCGTGCAGTTCTGTTCGGCGCAGACGTATTTTGACGGTCATGTCGCATCGCCGTGCCCTCATCGCCCTCACCGTCGCCGGCCTCACCTGGGGTCTCACCGTGCCGCTCACGAAGATCGTGCTCGGCTGGATCGACCCTGCCTGGACGACCGTGCTGCGCTTCGGCCTCGCGGCGCCGGTGCTGGCCCTCGCGGCAGGACCTGCCCTGCGTGCGGCGGCGACGCCGCAGATCGCGGCATGGGGCGCGGCCGGGTTCGGCGCCGTGATCCTCCTGCAGAACGTTGGAATTGAACGGACGAGCGTGACCCACGCGGCGGTCATCCTCGGCGCCGTTCCGGTGCTCGTCGCGCTGACGGCCGCCGCCCTCGGGCGCGCCGCCGCGAGCCCGCGCGCCTGGGTCGGCTTCGCGGCCGCCCTGGCCGGCATCGCGCTGGTGGCGCGGTCCGGCGGGGCCTCGTCGGTCTCCGGCGATCTGCTGATCGGCGCCTCCGCCGTGGTCAGCGCGGCGATGATCGTCGCCCAGGCGCGGCTGCTCGCCGGCCGCGACCCCGTCGCCGTCACCGCCGTGCAGATGGGCGCTGCAGCGTTGATCGCGCTGCCCGTCGCGCTGCTCGCGGGGACGCCGCCGACCGGGGCACCGGCGCTGTCCGAGGGCCTTGCGCTCGCCGGCCTCGTCACCGTCGGTTCGCTGGTGCCGTTCACCCTCTACGCGTACGGACAGGCGCGCACCACGCCGGAGGTGGCCGGCGCCTTCGTGAACCTCGAACCGCTGGTCGGCGTGATGCTGGGCGCCGCTCGTCTTCGGAGACCCCTTCGGTGGTGCGAGCCTGGTGGGCGGTTTCGCCATCCTCGTCGGCATCGCCTGAGCGCGGTTCCCGCTGGATCTGTACGCCTGACGTTCGGTACCTTTCAGAGCCGCGTGACACAGCTCTAAAGGCGCCGGCCATCGTGGTCGATGAAGAGCTGTGAGGGGCCGTCACCCCATGGATCTCCCCATTACCGCTGACTCGACTCCCACCCAGACTCCGACGCTGCCGCGCCGGCAGCCGGTCGACCCTGAGATCAGCCGCTTCTCGGCGCTGACGGCGCCGCAGCGCGAGGCCGTCGACGCGTTCCTCGGCGAGAACCGGCCGTGGGCGCTGCGCCAGGCCCGGCGCGCCTACCGCCACCTTCCGGAGTCCCTGCGCGAGCAGGCCGTCGACCGCGCCTTCACGGAGCTGCGCACGCGCGCACCGCGCTCGCTCGAGCGCCGCGTGCTGTCCGCCGAGCTCGCCGAGCGCCTGACCGAGGCGCTGCGCCACGTGCACGTCGGCTGGTGCCTGAACGAGTCCAGCGCGCTGCTGCGCCGCGAGGGCACCGAGCCCGTGCAGCCCGAGGTCCGGCGCGAAGGTCTCGCCGAGTTCGTCGACGACGGCCTCGGCGGCCTCGAGCGCGCCGTCCTGCAGCTCGAGATCGGCGCCGGCCGCGACACCCGCACCGCGCGCGCCGCCCTGCGCCTCGGTCCGCGCCAGTACGCCGCGCACCGCGAGGCCGGGCTCTCCAAGCTGCGCGACGCGATCGCCGCTCAGGTCATCGGGCGTGCCTGCGACCAGCACGTCCAGAGCGTCGTCTCCGCCGCGACGGGCGACCGCGGTGCGATGGACGGCCTCAACGCCGGCCCGCAGCGCTGCCGCTTCTGCGCCCGCGAGGCCCAGGGCCTGCGCAGCGTCCTGCACGAGCGTCTCGCCGTCGCCCCGTGGCCGATCGCGATCGCCCCGGCCGGCGTGCTCGTCGCAAAGCTCAGCGCGGTGGGTTCCGTCTTCGGCGCCAAGAGCGCCAGCGGTGCCGGCGTCGGTGCCCTCGGCGCCGGCGGCTCGGGTGCCAGCGCCGCCGCGACCGTCCTCGCCGCCGCCGCTCTGGCGACCGGCACCGCCGCGCTGGTCGACGGTGAGCAGTCGCCGCGCAAGCTGCGCTCGGGCAAGTCCGTGCCGACGGCCGCGGAGGTCGTCAGGAACGGCACCAAGGCCAGCGCGAAACGCAGCTCCGGGTCCAGAACTGCATCAGTGAAGGCGACGAAGGCTGAGTCGAAGGGCCAGGCGCCGCGCTCCAACGGCGCGAGCAAGGCTCCGGCTTCGAAGGAGACGCCGGCCATCGTGGCCGCCGCTCCCTCCGCCCCGGAGACCGTCGAGGCCGCAGCTCCAGCCGCGGCGGAGGAGACGCAGGCCGGTCCCGTCACCGCCGCCACCAAGCCGCTCACCGAGACCGTCGATCAGGCGGTCGACGAGGCCACGAAGATCGTGCCCGGTCCGATCGGCGAGACCGTCAAGGACACGCTCGACGGCGCTACCGACACGATCGACGAGGTCAGTGGCGTGGTCGACGGCCTCCTCCCCAAGCCGTAACCCCTTCGGCGGGCGCAGCCAGCGGGGTCATGACCCCTTCGAGTGCGCCCGCGAATGGCGCGGCGATCGCGCGGCCTGGGTCGGCGAGCCAGAGCTGGCCGTCCGGCGCGACCAGCTCGGGCAGGACGCGCAGCAGCGGTTCGTGGTTGCGGGTCTCGTAGAGGACGTCCGCCGCGAGCACGAGGTCGAACGGCGCGCCCAGCTCCGCCGGGTCGCTGCGCCAGTCCCACACCCGCGCCTCGAGCGCCACCTCGTTCGCTGCGGCGTTCCGGCGCAGCAGCGCGATCGCATCCTCCGCCCAGTCGGTGCTCAAGACGTCGGCACCGCCGCGCGCTGCCACGAGCGCGGGCAGGCCAAGCCCGCAGCCGACCTCCAGCACCCGTCCCGACACCCCGACGTCCGCCACCGCACGAGCAAGCGCCAAGCCCGAAGGCCACAGCTCCGCCCAGTAGGGCATGAACTCATCGCGCTCGAACGCCGCCTCGTCCAGCAGCGCCTCCGCGCTGGCCGGCATCTCCAGGTGGAAGCCCAGCATCGGCCGAGCGTATCCTCGACGCCGATGCGCCTCCCCCTCCTTCTCACTGCCGTCGTTCTGCTGGCCGGCTGCGGCGGTTCGGACTCCTCGAGCTCAGACACCGACCGCCCGCCCAAGGAGGTCTTCGCCGGCACCTGCGGCTCCTGCCACACGCTGGCCGACGCCGGCACGGACGGCACCTTCGGGCCCAACCTCGACGACCTCAAGCCGGACAAGGCACGCGTCCTGGCCGCCATCGAGGAAGGCCCCGGCGGGATGCCGGGCGGGCTGCTGGACGGCGCCGCGGCGGACGCCGTCGCGGGCTACGTCGCCGACAGCGCCGGCGGCTGAGGCTCGGCGCCGAGGACGGCGTCGGCCATCTCGTCCAGCGACTTGCGCATCGCGTCCATCAACGGCCAGGCATCGTCCACCATGTCATGGTCCACGACGATTCCGAAGTCCAGCTTGTCGCGGTAACTCATCACCGTCACGTTCAGCCCGACGCCGTGCGTGATCACGGACACGGGGTGATGGGCGACCATCTGCCCGCCCGCGCAGTACAGCGGCACGGGCGGCCCGGGCACGTTGGAGATGATCAGGTTCAGCGCGGGGCGGAAGCGGCCCGAGACCTCGAGTGCGATCCGTGACGCACGGCTGAAGATCGCCGGCGGCAGGAAGTTCGAGACGTCCGTCATCAGGCTGGCGGGCAGGCCCTTGTTCTGATCCTTGGCGCTCATCAGGACCTCGTGGGCGCGCATCAGGCGCTTGCGCGGATCCGCCACGTCGGTCGGGATCGGCAGGATCATCCCGGTCACCTTGTTGCCGAAGGTCCCCATCTCCTCCTCGGAGCGCACGGACACGGGCACCAGCGCGACGAGCGGATCGTCGGGGAGCTCACCCTGCTCGAGCATCCAGTCGCGGACGCCGCCGGCCACCAGCGCGACCACCACGTCGTTGACCTTGATGCCGAGCTCGTTCTTGAGCGCCTTGACGCGCTCCAGGTCGACCGAGCCGAAGGAGAAGCGGCGGTGCGGCGTCACGGGCGCGTTGAAGCGCGTCTTGGGCGGTCGCGAAGCGCGCATCTCGACCAGCGCCTTCTGCGACGGCGAGCCGAGGAACTTCTGCGTCTCCGCGCGCGCCTTCTGCAGCAGCGGGACGCCCGGCATCATCGCGGCGCCCGGGAAGTTCAGGCCCGCGCTCACGACGTCGGGCAGCGAGCGCATGGCGCGCACCGGCTGACGCGTCAGGCCGACCAGGCCGCGACCCAGCATCTCGAGCTCGGAAGGCCTGCGCTCGGGGGTGAAGCGCGGTGGCGGGACGTTCTCCGGCGGCGCCTCGGCCTCGAGGTCGAAGATGACACCGAGGATCTCCGCTCCCGACACGCCGTCGACGGCGGCATGGTGGACCTTGGTGAGCAGCCCGACGAGCCCGTTCTCGATGCCGTGGATGACGTAGAGCTCCCACAGCGGCCGGCGCCGGTCCAGCGGGCGGGCGAAGATCCGCGAGACGGTCTCGGCGAGCGCGTGGTCATCGCCGGGCGGCGGCACCGCGGTGTCGCGGATGTGGAAGCCGAGGTCGAACTTCGGGTCCTCGATCCAGTACGGATGGTCGAGGCCGAGCGGGACGCGCACGAGGCGCTGGTGGAACGGCGGCAGCTGCTCGATGCGGCTGGCGATGATGCGCCTCGATGCCGGCCGACGTGACCTCGCCGCTGGGCGCGGTCGAGGGATCGAACAGGGCAAGTGCCCCCACGTGGCCGTAGGTGCCTTCGGACTCCATGGCCAGGAACTGCGCATCCAGGCTGGTGAGCTGCTTCACGTCGAACCCTCTCCCTCTTCTCTCTCGACGAGCGAGACTACCCGCCGCAGGCGAGCTTGAGCATGCGTGACTGGCCGACGCCGACGATGACTCGACGGCGCTCGGTGCCGCAGCGCAGCGTCCACGCCTCCTTGCGGCCGTCGAGCTCCACGAGTGGACGGGTCGACGGATTGACGTGCCAGTGAAACCGACCCGAGGGCGGCACCCGCAACGTGTCGCGGAAGCGCTCGACCAGCGATCGGGCCGGACCGCTGCTCGGCGTGGGGCCGTCCGTCGCGGTCAGGACGAACGAGGTGGACGAGCGCACCGTGCGCGTCAGCCGCAACGTGCGGCCGGCCGGGGCGCGGCCGCGCAGCAGCGCGTGGTCGCGCCGGTCCGCCGCGGCCTCGCCGACCAGCAGCAGCGCACCCGCGCAGGCCGTCGTACTGGTCGGCGACCATCTCGCTGAACGGGCCCTGATGGTCCGTTCCGGCGATCTCGATCGTGTACGCGTAGGCGTACTGGTTGAAGTAGTTCCAGTCCTCGGCGGCGCCCGTCACGTCGTAGAGGTCGTACGCGGGCGCGGCGACGTAGCCTGCCGCCTCGGCCATTCGCTCGCCCAGCTTCGCGAAACGCGCGGTGCCGGGCAGCGTGCTCCACGCCGGGAGGCCGGGCTCGTCCGTGCGCCGGAAGCCCGGCTGGTAGAGGACGGTCCCGCCGTAGGTGTGCAGCGAGTTGGCGACGACCACCTGGTGCTCGGAACCCCACTCGCGCAGCGCCTGCGCCTCGGGCTCGGAGAACGGGCCCGGCCCGCGATAGGTCTCAGACGACGGGTCGTCGCTGGCTCCCGGGCCGCCCCAGAAGGCGCCGAAGTTGCGGTTGAGGTCCACTTCGCGAGCGTTCTTGCGCTGATCGGCGTCCGTGCCGGAGCGACTGCTCGCGAAGCCGTCGGGGTTGACGACCGGGAAGAGGAAGGTGCGGGTGTGGGCGCGCAGGGCTGCGAGCCGCGGAGCGTCGCTCGTCGCCAGGTCATGGGCGAACTCCATGACGATCTCGCCGGACGCCCACTCGCGGGCGTGCGTCAGGCCGAGCTCCAGGTGGACGGGCCGGCCGTCGTCGCGGCGGTCGACGTCGCGGGCGATCTCGAGGCCCTCGAGCGGCCGGCCCTCGACCGATGTGCCGATCACGACCCGGCGCACGTCGCGCGGATGCTCTGCGGCGAGGGCGGCGATCTCTGCGGAGTAGTCGGCCGGCGTGCGGTACTCGCTGCGGCCGCTGGGAAGCGCAGCGGCGCCCTCCGCGGAATCCGCGAAAGGCGCCGACCACGCCAGCGCGGCCGCCAGGACGGCGGCCGCTACCCGGGAACTACTTCTTCTTCTTGCCCTGGGGGCCGTAGGAGACCTGCTTCGTGACCTTCTTGGCCTTCAGGACCGCATTGCCCTGGAAGCGCACGATCGCCCGCAGCTTGCCCTTCTTGCGCTGGCTCTTCTTGAGCTGGCTCGCCTTGAAGGACGTCTTCACCTTGAACGAGCAGTTCTTCTTGACGCCCTTACGCGTCGTCGACAACGGCTTGCCCGAACCCTTGCGGCGCAGAATCAACCGCACCTGGCCCTTGCAACCCTTGCCCTTGCTGATGCCCTTCGGCAGGATCAGCTTGCCCTTGGCCGTGAACTTGAACGGCGACTTCTTGTCGTTCTTCGGCTTGACGTTGACCTTCAGGCCCGGCTTCTTGCGCTTCGTGGTGCCCGGCGGCGGGGGCGGGTTCGTGATGCAGTAGTAGCTCGAGGCCCGTGACCGCCGGGTTGAGAGCGACGGTCTTGTCGTTGTAACCGACGAACGTCGAATCGATGTTCCCCAGCCCGCCGTCACAGAGGTCGCGGTTGGCCTGCAGCAGGCCGCCGTCACCACCGTTGATCCTCAGGGTGAAGCTCGAGAGCGTCACCTCGGGCAGGTTGTTGAACGTGTTGACCAGACGCCCGTCCGGAGCGATGGTGATCGCACCGTCGAACTGGATCGTCGCGGCGCCACGGAGCTGAACGATCAGCTTCGGAAGCCCGCTCGGAACCGCGGCCAGGATGACCGGACCCGCGAGCGTCCCCGGCAGCACCGGAGTCGTTGCGGAGGCCGAACCGACGATCGAGCTCGTCGGGCAGCCCGTCGTCTGCTGAGCGATCGTGCACGCACGACCCAGCGCAGCGATGTCGGAACCGAGGCCCGCAGGCAGCGTCACCGACGCCGTCTTCGTGGCGGCCTCAGCGTCGTCCTGGGCGATGTCGGCGATGAACGCCGGGTGCTGGTTCTGACCGGTCTGGCCCTGAGCCTCAACACGCGCCGTCAGCGACGGCGAGAAGTCGAGGGCGTCGCAGCCGGTGGCCTGCAGCGGACCGGACACGGTCTTCGTGTTGGCCGTCGCCTGGTAGGTGCTGATGTCAGCGGTGAGCGTCTTGGCTGCACAGTTGCTCGGCAGGTAGACGAACGGCTTGTCGTCCGTCGCGGCTGCCGTGCCCTGGTCGGCACTGCCGAACAGGGTCTGCGTCAGACGCTGGACCTGCAGGCGGGACTCGCCGGCCTTGACGCCGGATGCCGACAGGCGGATGTTCGACGTCGACGCGAGCGGCTGGTCGGTGCCATCGGCAATCGACGTCGTCTCGTTGTCGATGCCGTAGTCGTTGGCACGGATCGTGGCCTTGGCCGAGAGGAAGGACTTCTCCACCTCAGCACCCGCCGGGACGCCGGAACCGACGCACGTCGCCGAGTTCGGCGCGATGAACGAGCCGGCCGAGCAGGCGGGGCGCAGCACCACGTACAGGCGTGCGGTCGCGGTGTCCGTCGCCGACAGCTTGTCGCCGATGTAGATGTCACCGGGGACGAGCGTCAGACGACCGGCGCCGGGGCCGGCCTTCGCGACGACCGAGACGGTGCCCACCTGCGACGCACGCGGGCAGGTGTCCTCGTTCGGGTCGATCGAGCCGTGCAGGTCCTTGTCGCCGAGCAGCGAGTTGGTGCCCGTCAGCTTGCACGTCGCCGCGGAAGCCGTCGGGTTCGCCAGCAGGCCGGCCGGGAAATGCAGGACGTTCGTCTTCAGCGCGGCCGGGTTGGCGGCCGACTGGCGGGTTCTCACCGTCGTACGGGTCGTCGGAGCTGTCCGTCGCGGACGCTCCGCCGTAATCGATCGTCTGCACGATGCGCAGGTCGGGATGCGACCCACCCTGTGTCAGCGCGGCAGCGAACGCACCAGGGGTGACCGCCGCGTCCACGGCGAAGTTGTTGTCCTGGTAACGGCAGCGTGCGCCGTTGTTGGGGGCGGCAGCGGGGCAGAGCAGAGCAGGCGGGACCGGTGGTCTGGTTGCCCGCCGTTGCCGGATCAAGATCCAGCGCGGTGCCGTTGCGGAAGATGCGGTAGCCGAGTGCACCCGGCGTGGCGTTCCACTGGATGAATGCCGAGTCCGCGGTGGACGGGGTCGCCGTCACTGCCACGGGCTGGGCGAAACACGGAGTGCTGGCGCCGGAACCGGTCACCGTGACGACCGTGTACTGGTTGGTGGCTGCCGCGGCGAAGCCGGGCGTGCCCGTGGTCTTCGGTGCTGCAAAAGCGATAAGGCCCTTCGGCTCGCAGCCGGGAGCCACCGTGGTCTGGCTGATCGTGCCGTCGACTGCAGCGGAAGCCGCAGCGGGAACGAGCACAAGTCCGAACATCGCGCCGAGCGTGGCACGGCGCAGTAATTTCTTCATTCGTCTCTCCTCCGGCTGCTGGCGGTTGGGGGGGAAAACATTTGGCCGCCTGCAGCCGAAGGGCGGCGCGCGGAGCCTATAACAGCGCAGAACGTCAGATGATGCGGCCTCGCCAGCGAACTGACAGCGCACCCGCCATCAGCAGAGCCACCAGACCGAGCCCCGCGAAGGCCGAAGTCATCTCCCGCTTGCGCGGTTCGGTGCCGAGCTGGCTGCCCAGCGTCTCGTAGACGGCCTCGAGTCGCTCGGCGTCGTCGACGGCGAATGCCTGGCCCCCGGAGGCCTTTGCGATGCGCCGCAACTGGGCCGGATCGGGCGGCACGGAGACAGCCCGGCCGAGCGGGTCGTACACCACTCCTTCGGGTGTACCGAGCGCCACGGTGTAGATCGGGATGCCCAGCCGGCCGGCCGCCGCGGCGACCGTGTCGGGGTTGCGGCCGCCCATCGACTTCCCGTCGGAGAGCAGCACGATGGCGGCCGGCGGCGCGTCGGCCGGAGGCGGCGTGGGTGAGTCGGTGTCGCGGCCGAGGGCCTGCAAGGCAGTCGCCAGCGCATCTCCCGTGACGGTGCCGCCGTCGGCCACGAGGCTGTCGAGCGTGGCGCGTACGAGGTCGCGATCGGTGCTCGGCGGCTGGGCGGTGTACGGCGCCGTCCCGTAGACGACAAGCCCGACGCGCGTCGCAGCGGGCACGCGGTCCAGGAAGGCCTGCGCCGAGTCGACGGCCGCGGCAAGCCGCGACGGCGCGACGTCTGTCGCGTCCATCGAGCCGGATGCGTCCTGCACGAGCATCACCGACGCCTGCTCCGTTGCGACGTCCACCGACCGCTGCGGCCGGGTCAGGGAGACCGCCAGCGCCGCCACGGCAAGCGCGAGCAGCGCCGCCGGCACCCGCCGCCGCCACGCCGGCGGAGCCACCGCCACGCCGGCCAGCGTGTCCAGCGCGGGGAAGCGGACGGCGTACCGCAACCGGCGCCGCTTCGCCATCCCGTGCAGCAGGAAGCCGAGCGGGATCAGCGCCAGCAGCGCCAGGAAGAGCGGGTCCTGCAGATTCACGCCCGCCGCCCCCGCCGAGTCCGAGGCCGCTCCCGCCGCGGCTCGGGTGTCCGGCGCCGAGACTCCATCGATGGAGTCTCGGCACCGGACACTCGGCCGGTCGGCGGCGGGGGCGGCGGTTGGCGTCTGAGGCGATGAGGCCGGAGCCGAGGCCGCGGAGCCAGTCGCCGCTGGACTGCAGTGCGACGTAGCGGGCGCCGGCGCGGCGGATCTGCGCGGCGACCTTCAGAGCGCGGGCGCGCTCGGCGGTGGCGAAGGCCTCGCGCAGCTTGGGCGAGGACAGGTCGGCCTCGAGGTGGCGGCCCGTCTCCGGATCGACGAGCACGACGCTGCCGGCGTCGGGCAGCTCGGTCTCGCGCACGTCAGTGATCACGACGCAGACGACCTCGTGCCGCGCGGCGAGGCCTCGCAGCGGCCCACTCCACTCCCCCGTGTCGCGGAAGTCGGATACGACGACGACCAGGCCGGGCTTGGTCGCCAGGCGGATCATGCGGCGCAGGGCCCGACCCAGCGCATCGGGGTCGGAGTGGCCGTCCGGCGCGACGCCGGCCTCGAGCGAGGAGCGAAGGCCGACCATCGCCCGCCGCCCGCCGCGCGGGGCGAGGAGGGTGGGCGCGGGACCGCCGAAGGTGAGCAGCCCGACCTTGCCCGCGCGGCGCAGGCCCGCGCGCGCGACGACCCGTGCGACGCCCTCGGCGACATCGGACTTCAGGCGGTCCGTGGTGCCGAAGGCCATCGACGGCGAGACGTCCACCGCAAGCCACGTCGTCAGCGCGCGCTCGGGGACCTGCTGGCGGATGTAGGGCTCGCCGGTGCGCGCGCTCGCGGCGGCGTCGAGCTGGCGGACGTCGTCGCCGACGACGTACGGGCGCAGCTGCGCGATCTCGGTTCCGGAGCCGACGCCAGTCGCGCGGTGCTCACCCGGAAGCTGGCCGCCGATGCGCCGCCGGATCGCGATCTCGACGGCACGGACCGCGCCCTCCGGCAGCGGGCCCGGGCCCTGCCGGGCGGCCGGGCGGACCAGCGTCATCGTGCCGCTGCTGGGCTGCGCTGCGCCTCGTCGTCCTGCGGGTCGACAGCCGCGAAGACCTTGTCGAGCACGCTGTCCGCGTCGATCCCGTCGGCCAGTGCCTCGTAGGAGAGCACGAGACGATGGCGGAGCACGTCGGCGGCCACGTCACGAACGTCGCGCGTGGTGGCGTAGTCGCGGCCCCGCAGCAGCGCGAGCGCGCGGGCGCTCTGGGCGAGGCCGATCGGGCCGCGCGGGCTGGCCCCGTACTCGATCAGCGGGGCGATCTCGTTGAGGCCGTAGCGCTCCGGATGGCGGGTCGCGTCGGCGAGGCGGATCGTGTACCCGATCACCCTGCGGTCGACGAACACACGCTGGGCGGTCTCGCGGAAGCGCTCGAGCTCGGCGATCTGCATGACCTCACGCACGGCGGGCGCGACCTCGAGCGACTGCTCGACAACGGCCGCCTCGTCGGAGAGGTTCGGGTAGTCGACGCGAAGCTTGAAGAGGAAGCGGTCGAGTTGCGCCTCGGGCAGCTGATAGGTGCCCTCGGACTCGATCGGGTTCTGGGTGGCGAGCACGAGGAACGGCCGCGGCACGGGGTAGCTCTTGCCGCCCAGCGTCACCTGCTGTTCCTGCATGACCTCCAGCAGCGCGCTCTGCACCTTGGCAGGCGCGCGGTTGATCTCGTCCGCGAGCAGGAGGTTGCCGAAGACGGGGCCGAGCTCGGTCTGGAACTCGCCGGTGTCCGGCCGCCAGATGCGCGTCCCGATCAGGTCGGCCGGCACGAGGTCCGGCGTGAACTGCACGCGACTGAAGGAGCCACCGAGCACGCGGGCGAGCGTGCGGATGGTGAGCGTCTTGGCGAGGCCGGGGACACCCTCGAGCAGGACGTGGCCACCGACCAGCAGCGCGACGAGCAGCTTCTCGAGCATCGCGTCCTGCCCGATGACCACGCGCTTGGTCTCGAAGAGAACCGACTCGAGCGCCTGCCTCGGCTCCGGAACCGAGCCGGGCGGCGGGGGCGGATCTGGCACCAAGGACGGCTCGCTCATGTGCACTGAGATTAGGTCGGCGGGTGAAGCATCCCTAAGCGGCGCGTGTGCGTTCCCTTGGAACGAGTTCCTCGAGGTGCGGACCGAGTACGACGGCGATCTCGCGCGCCGTCGCGGACGGGCTCGCGGTCGGCAGCGTGGCATGGCTGATGGCCAGCCGGACGACCACCTCGGTCACGCGCCGGGCGGCGACCGGATCGACGCCGGGCCAGGTGCGCAGGATCGTCGCGCTCACCCGCTCGGTCGCGACGCTGAGCACGCCGTCGCGGGTCGTGACGAGCGCGAGCAGGCCGTCCTCGGGCTCGGACACCATCGACTGCAGCAGGCGGTTGCGCGCGGCCGACTCGAGGAAGACGCGCAGCGCGCCCGTGATCGCGGCGCGCACGTCGGAGGCGTGATTGGCGATCTGCAGCTCCGGCCCGGCCAGCAGGCGGTCCGCCTCGCGCAGGACGAAGGCCTCGGCGAACTCCCGGCGACCGCCGAACTCGTTGTAGAGCGTCTGCCGGCTCACACCCGCCCGCTTGGCGACCTCGCCCATCGAGATCTTCGCCCACGGACGCTCGTCGAGCAGCGCGTCCGCCGCGTCGAGCAGCGTCTCGCGCAGCAGCTGCTTACTCGCCTGCTGGAAGCTCATCGAAATCGACCTTCTCGCGGACCGCGCAGTCGGGACACGTCCAGCTCGTCGGGAACCTCCGACCACGGCGTGCCCGCGGGAAAGCCCTCGCGCGGCTCCCCCTTGGCCTCGTCGTAGACGTAGCCGCAACCCGGGCACGTGTACGCGCTCACGACAGCGGCTCCAGCCCGTCATTCGTCACTCTGTCGTTTTCCGGGGGACCTACTTGGTACTTCTTGCGCTTGCGCGGATGGACGTTCGCGAGCGAGAGGTCGCCGCCGTAGTGCGCGGCCACGCGCGGGTCCATGACCCGCCGCCAGATCGGCGTGAAGTAGGCCAGCAGGATCATCGTCGCGTAGCCCGAGGGCAGCTCGGGCGCCTCGTCGAAGTGACGCAGCGCCTGGTAGCGGCGGACGGGGTTGGCGTGGTGGTCGGAATGGCGCTGCAGGTGATAGAGCAGGATGTTCGAGGAGATGTTGTTCGAGTTCCAGGAGTGCTCGGGCTGGCAGCGCTCGTAGCGGCCGTCGTCGCCCTCGCGCTTCTGGCGCAGCAGGCCGTAGTGCTCGAGGTAGTTGACGACCTCCAGGAGGCTGAAGCCGACGACGGCCTGCAGCGCGAGCCACGGCGCGACCTCGAGGCCGAAGCCGATGATCAGCCCGGCGAACAGCACGACGCTCATCGCCCACGCCTGCAGGATGTCGTTGTGGCGCGGATCCCACACGGACTTGCCGAGGCGGTCGAGCCGCGTCTTCTCGAGCTCCCACGCCGACGTCAGGCTGCCGTGGACGGTGCGCGGCAGGAACGCCCACAGGCTCTCCCCCAGTCGCGAGCGACGCCGGGTCCTCCGGCGTGGCGACGCGGACGTGGTGGCCGCGGTTGTGCTCGATGAAGAAGTGGCCGTAGAACGTCGGCGCGAGGGCGACCTTCGACAGCCACTTCTCGAGCTGCTTGCGCTTGTGGCCGAGCTCGTGCGCGGTGTTGATGGCGACGCCGGAGACGACGCCGATCGTCAGCGCGAGCCCGAGCTGCTCGACGACGGAGAGGTCGCCGGACGCCCAGACCGAGCAGGCCCAGATCAGCGCGGCGAACTGCAGCGGGAGGAAGAGGTACGTGCACCAGCGGTAGTAGCGGTCCTCTTCGAGATGCTTGACGATCTCCTCCGGCGGGTTCTCCGCATCACTACCGATCGCCGTGTCGAGCACGGGCATGATCACGTAGAGGAAGACCGGCCCCCACCACCAGAAGATGCCGAGCCCGGTCAGCTCCACGAGGCCGAAGGCCATGAAGGGAAGCATCGGTACGAGCAGGCCGAGCGGCCAGAGATAACGCTTGGGATCCCGCCATGAAAGGGCGGAGGACGATTCGACAGCAACAGCGGACATGTCCGCAGTATGTACAACTTTGCCAAAGTTGTCAAGAACCTGTCCGGTGCCGAGACTCCATCGATGGAGTCTCGGCACCGGACATCACGGGACGCGCCCGAACCAGAACAGCGACATGCCGGCGCCGGCGAGCAGGAGCACCAGCCCGCCTCCCGCGAAGCCCGCGGTGATCTGGCGGTGCTCGGTCTTCTGGGTCAGCTGGCGGCCGAGGCGCTCGTAGACCTCGCTCAGGCGCGCTGCGTCCCCGACCTCGAACGCGGCGCCGTCGGAGATCTCGGCGATCCGCGCCAGCGTCTCCGGGTCGGGCGGGACGGGGACAGTCCCCCCGCCCTCCTTGGGGATGCGGCCCTCTGGCGTGCCCAGCGCGACGGTGTAGATCGGCACACCCACCCGCTCCGCCTCGCGTGCGGCGTCGAGGGGATCCGACCCGCGCACGGACTCGCCGTCGGAGAGCAGGATGATCGCCGCCGGCGGTGGGCCCTCCCCCGGCCGGGCCGCCGGCTGGGCGACCTTGAGCGCCAGCAGGAGCGCGTCGCCCGTCGCGGTGGATCCGGCGGGCTCGGCGCTCGCCAGGGCTTCGATGACGGCCCGTCGGTCACGCGTGGGCGTCTGCAGGACCTCGGGATCCTGGTTGTAGATCATCGCGCCGACCTCGACGCTCTCGGGAACGTCGGCGAGGAAGTCGCCGGCGGCACGGCGAGCCGCGTCCAAGCGCGTCGGCATCACGTCCTGGGCGGCCATGGAGCCGGAGTGATCGGTGACCAGGACGATCCGAGCCTGCTCCACTTCGACTGAGACGGCGACCTGCGGTCGGGCGAGCGCCACCGCGAGCACGACCAGCGCCAGCAGGTACGCCAGGAGCGGGACGTGCGCGCGCCAGCCGGGGCGGACGGGCGCCACCGACGCCATCATCGCGGGCGCCGCGAAGGCGGCCTGCCCGGCCCGGGTGCGCTTCTCGCGGCGCCAGTACAGGAGCATGAGCACCGGTGCGAGCACGAGCACCAGCAGGAACAGCGGCTCCTGCAGGCTCACGGCAGCTGCTGCGGGCGCTCGTCCAGCGTGACGGAGGTGGTCTGCCGTTCGCCGTCGCGCTCGTAGGTGATCGTCGCGTCGTCGCCCGGCGCCTTCTCGGTGATGAGGGCCGACAGATCGTCGGGTTCGGCGACCGGCTGGCCGTCCACCTCGAGGATCACGTCACCACCGGCACCCGTCAGCGGATCACCCGCACGCAGGCCCGCACGGTCGGCCGGACCGCCTTGGGTGACCTCGCCGATCACCGCGCCGGGTGAGCCGTTCGGCGTCGCGCCGGTCGACACGCCGAGGTAGGCACGCTTGATCTCCTTGCCCTGCTGCAGGCGCGGAACGACCTCCTGCACGATGTTGGACGGGATCGCGAAGCCGATGCCGACGTTGCCCTGACTGCCGGCCGTCGCGATCTGCGCGTTGACGCCGATGACGCGGCCGCGGTCGTCGAACAGCGGTCCGCCCGAGTTGCCCGGGTTGATCGGCGCGTCCGTCTGGATGACCCTGTCGATCGTGAAGCCGTTGGGTGACTTGATGGTCCGCTCGAGGCCGGAGATGATGCCGGCGGTCGCGGTGCGGTCGAGGCCGAGCGGGAAGCCGATGGCGACCGCGTTGTCGCCGACGGTGACGTTGTCGGAGTCCGCGAACGTCAGCGGCTCGAGCGCCGGCGCGTCGTCGGGATCCACACGCAGCACGGCGAGGTCGGTCGAGGGATCCGTCCCGACGACCTCGGCGTCGATGCCGCGGCCGGAGTCGTCGAAGACGACCTGCACCTGGTTGGCGCCCTCGACGACATGGTCGTTGGTGACGATGGTGCCGTCGGCGCCGACGACGAAGCCGCTGCCAGTCGCCCCGCCACCGCCGGACAAGGCCTGGATGGACACGACGCTGCCGGACACGCGCTCGTAGATCTGGTTGATGCGGGTCTCGGTCGTCCCGCTGCTGGAGACGGCGAGCGGCTCGACGGCCTTCCCGTCACCCGCCCGGTCGGAGTCGCCGCCGATCAGCAGGACGGCGCCGACGCCGATCAGCGCCGCAACGAGGACGGATACTGCGGCGAGCAGGCCACGGCGCCGGCGGCGCGGCGCAGGAGGCGGCTCGGGCGCTGGCGCCTGGGGCGCCGGACGCGCGGGGACGTGGAGCCACTCGTAGGAGGCTCCGTTGCGCTGCTCTGCGTCTGTCCACAAGCCCATGGTTCGGACAAGGTACGTACCCCACCCTCGCTTCCGGCTAAAGCGCGCCTATGAGAAAGCTGAGCACCGAGGGCGGCCGCGAGCGCGGCGACCCCGCCGACGACCAGTCCGACACGCGGGCTGCTCGCCTCGGCGAGCGCACCGATGAGCGGCCCGCCGATCGGCGTGGAACCCAGGAACACGATCGAATACAGCGCCATCACACGGCCGCGGAGCCGCTCCGGCGCGGCCAGCTGCAGGCTCGCGTTGACCCCGGCGGCGAAGGTGACGCTGATCGCGCCGAGCGGGATCAGCAGCAGCGCCTGGATCGCGAAAGTGGGCGCGGCCGCGACCGCAAGCTCGGCGACCCCGAACGCCGCCGCCGACCAGACGAGCGCTCGCGGCCCGACGCGACCGCGCGCACCGGCGGCGAGCGCCCCCGCCACCGAACCGAGACCCATCGCGCTCGTGAGCAGCGCGTAGCTCGAGGCCGTGCCGTGCCAGGTCTCGGCGGCGAACAGCGGAAGCAGGACGAGGAAGTTGAAGCTGAGCGCCCCGACCACGACCATCATCGCCAGCGGCGTGCGCAACTCCTCGCGGCGCATCACCTCGCGCACCGCGGAGCGGATCTGCCCGCGACCGCGCGCCGTGCGCTCCGGGCGCTCGAGCTGGGCGACGTCGAGGCCGCGCAGAGCGAAGACCATCACCGCGAAGGACAGCGCGTTGACCGCGAAGCAGGGCCCGACGCCTGCCACCGCGATCGTCAGACCCGCCAGTGCCGGCCCGGCGATGCGGGCGGTGTGGATGATCACGCTGTTGAGCGCGACGGCGTTGACGACGCGCTCGCGCCCGACGAGCTCGGTGACGAAGGACTGGCGCGCCGGGTTGTCGATCGCGGTCACGGTGCCGCGGACCAGCACGAGCGCGTAGACCATCCAGGCCTCGACGGCACCGGCGGCGACGATCGCCCACAGCGTCAACGCCGGGACGATCATGCACGCCTGCGTGATCATCAGCAGGCGACGCTTGTCCAGTCGATCGGCGAGCACTCCGCCGTAGGCACCGAGCAGCAGCAGGGGCAGGAACTGAAGACCGGCCGTGAGCCCGACCGCGACGCCGGAGCCGGTCAGCTCGACGATGAGCCACATCTCGGCGACCGTCTGCATCCAGTTGCCGGAGATCGAGACGACCTGCCCGGCGAAGTAGCGCCGGTAGTTCGGGACGTGCAGGGAAGCGAAGGTGCGGCCGAGGGCGGGGCTCACGAGACCACCGGGGGGCCCGCCCCGCGGGCCACCTCTTGTGGACTCGTGTCCCGCTGGTCACCCCCAAGCACTTCTTCCAGCAGCCGCGCCGCCTTGGCGAGCGTCTCGCGGTCGCGTGGTCCCAGCGTTGCCAGGCGCTCGGCGAGGTACGTATCCTTGCGCGCGCGGATCTCCGCCAACACGGCCTTGCCGTCTGCGCTGACCGCGATGAGCGAAGAGCGTCCGTCCCAGCACGTCCTCGGTTCGGACGACGTAGCCGGCCTGCTCGAGTTTGGCGACGAGCTTCGTCGCCGTGGGCCGCGCGACACGCTCCCGATCGGCGAGCTCGGAAGCCTTCAGCGGTCCGTGGTTCGAGATGGTCGCCAGCGCCGCTGTGAGCGAGGGGGTCAGGGGTCCTCCGGCCTCGCGCCGCAACCGCCGAGCCGTGCGCGTAACCGCGAGCCGAAGCTCAGCCGCCAGCTCTTCGATCGACTCCGTCTTAGTTGCCATAGGTAATTACCTTAGCAAACCAGGTACCAGGTACCTCGTTTCCTAGGGAAACGAAGTGCCTGGCACCTGGTTGCCGTGGCTAACTACCTACCTACGGGTGCTGCTCGCTACTTCTTGCGCTTCTTCTTCGTGCCGTACTTGGCCTTCGTGTTGGCCGTGTCCTTGAGCAGGACGTTGCTGCCCAGGTACTCGACCTTGAACTTGACCGTGCCGCGCTTGCCCGCCTTGTTGGAGCGGAGCTTCACGCGCGACTTGTACTTGCAGCTGCTCTTGATGCCGTTGCGACGCTTGGCGAGGATCTTCTTGCCCTTCTTCGCCGTGATCCGCACGGTGCCCTTGCAGCCGGCCGACTTCGACACGCTGCTCGGGAACGTCAGCTTGCCCTGCACGCGGAATACGAAGGGCTTCTTCTTGTCGTTCTTGGGCCTGGCCTTCGCCGTGATGTTCGGCTTGACCTTCTGCGTGTAGGGACCCGGCGTCGCGGTGGGCGTCGGCGTCGGGATCGTGTACGTCGGCGCGGCCGTCGCAGAAGCGGTCGGCGTCGCCGTGGCCGTCGCCGCCGGGGCGAAGTCACGCGCGAACGCGTAACCGGCCGGCAGCACCTTCGTCGGCCGGAGCCGTCACGGCACCGCCCGGCGCATCCAGCGTCGGGACCCGCAGCGTCAGGTTCTTGACCTGAACCGGGGCCTGACCTGTCGCGTTGCGGACGTAGGGGGCGTCCGCGGACAGCAGCTCGAGCTTGAGCTGGTGACCGGTTTCGACCTTCCACATCTGCGGCGACAGCTGGAACACCGCACGGCGCTCGCCCGTTCCGACCGGCCGGTAGACCGTGCGGGAGATCAGACGCTCCGTGTTGTTGGCGGTGTCGACGTCGTACAGGCGAGCGGCCAGCTGGTCGTTCGCGTTCTGCACCGTGACATCGGCAAGGACCGTCGGCGACCCGGCGACCGTGAAGGCCGCCGCAGCAGCCGGCACGTTGTAGACGGCCGCGTTAGCGGTGTCCGCCGACGGTGACGTCGTGCAGATGGTCGTCCCGATCGGACTGGCGAACGACTGGAACGACTCGGCCGGCGCCGTGCTGGCGCCGATCGTCTGCGTGCCTGCGCTCGTGAGCGCAACCTCGCCCTTGGCGACCGCCGACCAGCTCTCGCGCTGAACCGCGGCACCCGAGGTGAGCGTCGCGTTCGTTGCGGGACTGGAGCAACCGCTCGCGATGAGCGTCACGCCACCGGCGGCACGCTCAGGAGCGGCACCGGCGCCCTTGACGTAGAAGTCCATCCACAGTCCCTCGGAGGCGAACAGCGCAGTCGCGTTGTCCGGATTGACCGCGCCGGACGGACCACGCGGGTTGTGACCCCAGTCGAACGCCCACAGGTTGAGCGGTGCGGTCGGGTACTTCTCGCGGGTCGAGTTGTAGTACCGCAGCGCCTCGCTGACCGGGAACAGATCGTCGTTCCAACCCTGCGAGATCAGCGCCGGCGCCGGGGCGACAGAGTTGTCGATGCCGTAGACCGAGTGGAACTGGCTGATCTCGGCCAGAGCGGTCTGCAGTGCCGGCACGTCGTCGTACGGACCGCCCGTGTCGAGCAGCGCCTTGATGCCGGCGACGTCGTAGCGGGGATCGGCCGTGGAGTAGAAACCGGTCGCCGCGCCACCGTTGAACAGCGCGGTCACCCAGCCCTGCTTCTCGGAACCCACGCGGCGGTCGCCGCCCGGGCCCTTGTACGGGTTGGCCGCGGCGTAGTCCAGGAACGAGCCGTTGGGGACCAGCGAGTAGGACAGGTCGCTCCAGCCGAACTCCGGTGCGGTCGCCGCGATGGACATCGCGGTGCCGTCGGGGCTCGTCCAGGGCGCGAGCTGCCCGTTCATCTCGCCCATGAGCGCGCCACGGACGATCCGGTTCTTGAGGGCGCCGAGCTGCATGGAGGCGCCGCCGCCGTAGGACTGTCCGGTCGACGCCGATCTTCGTCGGGCTGATCAGGTTCTCGTCGGCGAGCAGGCCGAGCAGGTACTGGAAGTCACGGACCTCCCACTGCTGGGCCATCAGGTGGATGTAGCCGTTGTCGCACGACGCGGGGCTTGGGGTTGATCTTCACACCGCACGAACCCCAGAAGCCGCGCGTGGTCGGGGTGACCACGGCGTAGCCGCGGGAGACCCAGCGCTGGACGTTGGTGGCGTCGGTGAAGTTGGGCTTCTGACCGCCGTAGCCGTGCAGAGACGAGCATGACCGGCCAGTTGGTGTCGTTCGGGTTGGCGGCCTCCGGCGGGAGAACGACGTTGACGTCGATCGGGCGTGCCGTCGAAGCTGGCGACAGTCGTGGGCGTTGCTGCGCATTGCCGACAGTGGCGGGGTTGCCGCAGAAGCGCTGGCCGGCGATCGCGGCCTGCATTCTGCACGACGCAGTTGAGCGGCGTGGTCGACTTGTCGAAGACGGTCGGTTGGGCCGCGCTGGCGCTGGCGGCACCGATGAAAAGCGAGCCGAGCATGGTCAGGCTCACGAGCGCAATGCGCATAGTCCTTCTTTCAGATGGCGGGGGGAATGTCGCGGCCGCGCCCTCCTCTGTGCGGCGCGAAGAAGCCCAGCTTAGACGAGCCTTACTTAGCTGTAGGGGTGATTGTCCGTTGGCTGGCACTGCTCGCCGCGACGGCCGGCGGCGGCGTCGGCCTCGGTGCGCTCGGGCTTCCGTCCCCGTATCTGTTCGCCGCGCTGCTCGCCGGCCTCGTGGTGGCCCTGCTGAGGCCGGGCGGCGCCGACGTCCCCGCGCCGATCTTCACCGCTGCGCAGGCGGTGCTCGGCGTGGTGCTCGGCCTGTACCTGCAGGCGTCGTCGCTGGAAGCGGCGGCGGACGCGTGGGCGCCGGTGCTGCTCGTCTCGGCGGGGACGCTCTTCGCGTCGCTCGGCGTCGGCCTCGCGCCTCGTGCGCTACGCGCGCGCCGACCCACCGACGGCGGTGCTGGGCATGGTGGCCGGCGGAGCGTCGGGCATCGTCGCGATGGCCCACGAACTCGGCGCCGACGACCGCCTCGTGGCCTTCATGCAGTACCTGCGCGTGCTGGTCGTCGTGCTCGCCACGCCGCTGATCGCCACGCTCGCCTTCGGGGTCGACGGAGCCGGCAGCGCGCCCGAACCCGACCTGCTCGCCGAGCCGTCCGCGTGGTTGATCATCGCGGCGATCGCACCCGTCGGCATCCTGGCCGGGAGGGCCGTGCGGCTGCCGGCCGGAACGCTGCTCGGCCCGCTGATCCTTGCGGGCGTCCTCGCGCTGACGGGACCGCTCGACGACGTCGAGGTGCCGGGGCTGCTGCAGGAGGCGGCCTTCATCGCGATCGGCCTGCAGGTCGGGCTGCGCTTCACGCCCGAGGCGGTGCGCGAGGTCGGGCGCCTGCTGCTTCCCGTCCTCGCCGCGATCGCCGGGCTGATGGTGATCTGCTTCGGCCTCGCCGGCGTGCTCACTGCGACAACGGACGTCACCCTGCTCGACGCCTATCTGGCCACCACGCCCGGCGGCCTCTACGCGGTGCTCGCCGCCGCGTTCGGCGCGGGCGCCGACACGACGTTCATCCTGGCCGTGCAGACGCTGCGCCTGCTGGTGATGGTGCTGATCGCGCCGCTGCTCGTGCGCGTGATCGTGCGAAGGTACGCCGCGTGAACGGCGCTCCCCTCGTCGAGGCTCCACCGCTGCTGCAGACGGCGCGCTGGCTGCTGCGGCCGATCGCCTTCCTCGAGGCCAACCGGCGCCGGCACGGCGACACGTTCGCTGTCAACTTCCTCGGCTTCCAGACGCCGATGGTGATGCTGTCGGACCCGGCCGACATCCGCGCGCTCTACGCGGAGCGCGCGAACGGCCTGCCGCCCGGCCGGACGTTCGCGCTCAAGCCCATCCTCGGCGCCCGTTCGCTGCTGCTGCTCGAGGGCGCCGAGCACCTCAGCCGGCGCAAGCTGATGCTGCCGCCCTTCCACGGCGATCGCATGCGCGCGTACGAGACGACGATGCGCCGAGGCGGCCGAGCGCGAGATCGCGAGCTGGCCCGCCGGCGAGCCGTTCGCGATCCACCCGCGCATGCAGGCGGTGACGCTCGAGGTGATCCTGCGCGCGGTCTTCGGCGTCGACGACCGCCCCGACCTCGCCCGAGCGCTGAACGGCCTGCTCTCGCGCACGGCGTCGCCGCAACTGCAGTTCGGGATGCTGCTCGCCCGCCGGCTCGGAGTGAGCGGACCGATCGAGAAGCTCGAGCGCGAGGCGGAGGAACTCGACCGGACGCTGATGGCCGAGATCGCCGCGCACGGATCCGACGGCGACGACATCCTCTCGCTGCTCAAGGCCGCGCGCTTCGAGGACGGCGAGCCGATGAGCGACCGCGAGATCCGCGACCAGCTCCTCACCCTGCTGCTGGCCGGCCACGAGACGACGGCGACCGGGCTCGCCTGGACCTTCGACCTGCTGCTGCGCCACCCCGCCGTCCTGCACCGGCTCGTCGAGGAGGTCGACGCCGGCGACGACACGTACCTGCGCGCCGTCGTCAGCGAGGCGCTGCGCCTGCGTCCGGTGGTCCCGCTCGCCGGCCGCCGCCTCGCCGTCCCGCTCGAGACGGACAACCTGTCGCTGCCGGCGGGCACCGACGTCACCCCCGCCATCTGGCTCACGCACACGAACCCCGACTTCTACCCCGAGCCCTACGCGTTCCGGCCCGAGCGCTTCCTCGAGCGCAAACCGGACACCTACGCATGGATCCCGTTCGGCGGCGGCGTGCGCCGCTGCATCGGCGCGGCCTTCGCGGAGATGGAGATGCGCGTCGTGCTGGCGGCGGTGCTGCGCGCCCGCAGCGCTGACGCCGGTGACCAACGCGCCGAGCGCGTCGCCCGCCGCAACGTCACCTTCTCGCCCGCCGGCGGCACCGTGCTGGCCGCCGCCGCGCGCTAGCGCAGACGGCGTGCCGCCAGCTTCACCGTGCGCTTGTCGGCGCCCGCCGCGAAGACGATCTTCACCCGCACGTCACCCGGCTTCGCCCGCTTGGCGGGCAGCGGGACGCGCGCGGTGGCGCCCGTGGCGAGCGCGACCGTGCGCCGCAGCAGCTGCTTCTTGCCCTGCGTGAAGGTGACCGTGGCGCGGCCGTCCGCACGCGAGCGCACGATCGCGGCGAGTGGCGCCTTGGTCACGCCACCGAAGCCGGGCCCGCTGAGCTCAGCCGAGCGCAACACGGAGCACAGCTCGTTGGTCACGAACGCGGGCCGCGGGCGGAAGCGCTTTCCGCGCAGCTCGAACGCGCATGCGCCGGACGTCGACGAATGTCACCCGGAGCGGATGCGCAGTCGCACGGAGTAGAGGCCGGGCTCGAGCTTGCGCGAGCCCTTCCAGGTGAAGGAGCCCTTGCGGCCGTCGAAGCGCTTGACGATCCGGCCCGGCAGCACCTTGCGTCCGCGCTGACGCCGGAAGACCTCGGCGAGGAACGGCGCGTCGACGGCCCGCTCGACGGCGAAGCGCAGGCCACGGCCCCTCGGGGTGACCTTGACCGACTTGAAGCCCTTGGATGCGGTGCAGGCCTGCGGCGAATCCGGTCCGGCCTTGCAGCGCGCCCGGTCGCCGTCGTAGGTGTAGGTGTAGACGCCGCGGCCGAAGGTGGCCACGACGAGCGTGTCGGGGTCGCCGGGCTTCGGGCGGATGGTGGACACGGGCGTCGTCGGCAGCCCGCGGCCGAGCCGCGAGTAGGAGCCGCCCGCGCTGTCGCAGGATTCGAAGACGCCGATGTCGGTGCCCACCACGAGCCGGCCGTCGTGGATCGTGGACCAGTTCGCCGGCACGTCGGGCAGGTCGCCGCTGACGTCGATGAACGTCTCGCCCGCGTCCGTCGAGCGGAACACGTGCCCTGTGCCGACCTTGCTCGTGTCCTCGCCGAGCGCGCCGGGGAACGCCCACTTGCGGCCGTATCCGGCCAGCGTCACGTAGACCGTGGACGGGTTGCGCGGATCGATCCGCACGGAGGTGATGTAGCGCTCCGGCAGGTTCTCCGCCTTCGCGATGTGCCAGCCCTTCGAGGTTCCCGTCTGCGCGGCCTCGGCAGCCGCCGACGTTCGTGGCGATGCCGTTGCCGAAGGGCGTGCCCTGGGTCGACCGTGTCGCAGAATCCGCAGTAGCCGACGTAGGTGGCCGACTGCGAGGTCGCGGGGTCCGTGCGCTGGGTGAAGGTGACCTTCGCGTCGAAGGTCCCCGTCGCCGCGAAGTTGACCACGCGGACCACGTAGTCGCCCGCGGGCGGGTCCGGGAGCACGAGCTCCTCGGAGGTCGTGCCGCCGTTGGCCGAGCTCGAGACCACCTCGCCGTCGCGCAGCAGGTAGAGGTCCCAGTCGTTGGTCGCGTCGGCCCAGTCGATGCGCACGTCGACGGCGGCGTCGCCGTCCTGCGGGCCGATCGTGAAGGGATGGTCGTCGTAGCTGCCGGGCAGGAAGACGCCGAGCCCGGTCTGATCGCCCGCCGCCGGGCAAGGTGGCGCCGCCGGCGGAGTAGGCGACGTCCTTGGTCTTCGGGCCCGTCGGCGCGCCGGTGCCGGCCTGTGCGGAGATCGGTGTCGACGGCCGACAGCTGGTTGTCGGGATCGTCGCCGGACGCCGCGGCCGCCGCGTCGCCCGGGTGCTCGCGCGTGCCGAGGTCGAAGACGGCGGCCCAGCTGCTCGACGTGGTGCCCGGCCCGGCCGTCGTCTCCACGACGTTGCGGCCGCCCGTGACGAGGTGCTTCGCGTCGTTCTCGTCCATCTCGAACGGCGTCGAGAACAGCGCGCGAGGTCAGCGTCGGCGCGATGTCGGTCCACGTCTTGCCGCCGTCCTTGGTCACGCTGATGTCGCCGCCGACGTACTCCTCGTAGGCGATCTTCGAGTCGTCGGGATCGACGGCGGAGAAGAAGCCGTCGCCGCCGTAGATCGTGTACATGGTGCCGTCCGGATCGATCTTGACCTCGCCGTTGTCCTGCAGGCCCATGTAGACCGTGCCGTCCTTGGCCATCGACGCGTCGTAGGGCAGCAGCGTGGCGAGGCCGTCGTTGGCGCCGCTGCGGCCCTCGGGCTTGTCCTGGCCCCACTGGTCGTTGGCGAGGTCCTGACCCGGCGTCGGTGTGCTGCTTGTAGACGCCGCCGTCGTTGCCGACGAACAGCGTCGCGCCGCCGCCCGAGGCGTCGGGCACCCAGAGCGCCGCGTGCTGGTCGGGGTGGGTGGTGTAGGCGGGCACCTGCCCGCCCTGCGCGGCCGGGCACACGGGCAGCCCGTTGGTGGCGTTGAGCAGCGTGCAGGTCTCACCTGCGTAGTAGCGGCCGACGACGTCGAACTTCACCGGGCAGCTGCCGTCCAGTCCGGTCGGGCTCTGCAGCGGGCCGGTGTTGGTCCAGACCTCCTCGAGGCCGAACGCGAGCCGCGTCGGGACGCCCGCCGCCGTCTGGCGCGTCGGGTCGGGCGCGATGAACTGGTTGTACCAGGCCTGCACGCCGGGGCAGTAGGCGATCACCGCGGGCGCCTTGCAGACCGGCGGGCTCAGCGCGGAGCTGCGACGTCGTGTCGCTGTCGATCGCGGTCGAGCCCTCGAGCTGGCGCCAGCTCTGGCCGAAGTCCGTCGAGACCCAGATGCCGTTGAGCACGTCGCTCTGCGCGGCCGCGGCGGCGCCGTCCTCGGCGTCGAGGCCGACGACGCCGCCGTTGAACTTCGACGGCGTCCTGGATGACCGCGTAGACGATGCGGTGGTCCTGCGCGGCGCCGGTCGCGTCGCCGAGCTCGATGCGGCCGAGCCGCGCCTGCGTGAGCGGGTCCGTCGTTCGGCGTGCTGTTGGCGGCGATGTCCAGCGTTCGCGAAGGAGCCGGGCGCTCCGTCGGGCGAGACGTAGATGCCGTTGCCGGGTGACTGCTGGGCGCCGCTCGGAGTTCGTCTTGTTGCCGGCGCGCCAGCCGACCGCCGCCATCACCGCGCCGGGCTTGCCGGACGCGGGCGTCTGATCGTTGTCGGGCCCCTGCACGACGACGTCGGTGACCATGTTGGCCAGGAAGCAGTTCTTCTCCGTGGCCGGCTTGCCGCTGCAGTCCGGCGTGCCCGCGGGCGCGTTCTTGCCCGTCGGCAGGTTGACGTTCTCGTAGGTGCGGCCGCCGTCGGTCGAGCGGAACAGGCCGCCGCCGGTGGCGGCGTAGACGCGCGAGGCTGTCGTTCGGTCGACGGCGAGCTTGAAGGCGAGCAGGCCGTCCGGGATGCCCGTCGCGTGCTGCCAGCTCGGCGCCGTCGTCGTCGGAGTAGTAGGCGCCCAGGCCGGCCGTCGAGCTGCCGCCGAAGGCGTTGTCGCCGGTCAGGGCGAGGAGACGGTTGCCGGAGATGCCGATGCTGCCGATCACCTGCGTCGGGAGGCCATCGCCGACCGAGGTCCACGAGCTGCCGTCGGCGGACTTCCAGACGCCGCCGTTGGCGACGCCGGCGTACAGCGTGCCGTCGGCGCCGCGGGCGAAGCCGGAGATGCGGCCGGAGAGGTCGCCGAGGCCCTGGCGCGTCGAGCCGCTCGTCTCGTCGTACTCCGTGCGGTAGCTGATCAGCGGCGGGTTGCCGAAGCGCTTCCAGTCGCTGCCGATCGTCGGCAGCTCGGCGCGCTGGCGCAGCGCCGCGCGGTAGGCGCCGGGCTTGAGCTGGGTGCCGGGCGCGACCTGCCGGGCGAGCTGGGAGGCGTTGGCGCGGGCGAGCTCGGCGAAGCCCTCGGGATGGCCGCCGGGGATCTCGCCGCAGGGCGGCTCGACCTCGGGCGGGCCGGCGAACAGGCCGCGCGAGCGGGACTGTCGGTGACGCCTCGGGGCAGTGGCCTCCTCGCGCTCGCGCTCGCTTGGCTTCGCGCTCGGCCTCGTCCTCGGCCGCGCGCGCACGCGACCCGGTCGCCGTCGTCTTCCTCGCGCGTCGCGAGCACGAGCCGAAGGCGCCGCCTCCCGCGATCAGCAGCGCGAGGACCACCAGCAGCAGGCGGCGTCCCATTCACCAGAAGCCTAGAGCGCTGATTCCTGGCCAGGGCGAAGAGCAGCGCGTCGTTGGCGCCCTCGCCGATCTGCGTCTGCGGCGCGTCGCGGCGCAGGCGGGCCAGCTCGTCCGCCGCCGTGTACGAGCGGCTCGCGGCCAGGCGGCTCGCGGCGTCGACGGCCTCCACCGCGGAGTCGGAGGCGACGACCTTGCGCGGCGGTCGAAAGCTCGCGGGCGTCGTCGTCGCGCGCGTCGACCGCCAGCGGCGGCGCGCGTGATGAGCGACTCGACGGCCGCGCGGCGCGCGACCATCTCCCCCACGCGCAGCTGCGCGTGCGTGTGGTCGCCGAGGACGCCGTCGCCGATCTCGCGCTCGCGGCACTCGGTGAGCGCGCGCTCGAGGGCGCGGTCGATGATCCCCAGCGCGCGGCAGGCGACGTTGACGCGGCCGACGTCGAGCGCGTCGAGCATCTGCCGGGCGCCCGCCACCGGCCTCGTCGCCGAGCACCTCGGCGCCGGCGGAGTGGAAGGCGTCGAAGTGGTAGACGGCGGACTCGACGCCGCGGTAGCCGATCTTGTCGAGCTCGCCGACGATCCAGCCGTCGCCGCCGCGGCCCTCGCCCGGCAGGACCAGGCAGGACGGCTCGCCCTCGATGCCGACGAGCATGAAGATCGACCTCCGCGGACGCGCCGCCGGCGACCCAGCGCTTGGTGCCGTCGAGCACCCAGCCGCCGTCGGCGTGCGCGGTCGCCGTCGCCTCGAGCCTCTTGAGGTCGGAGCCGGCCTGCGGCTCGGTGATCGAGAAGGACGCGAGGATCGTCGCCCGCCGCGATGCCGGGCAGCCAGCGCTCGGCGCTGCGCGTCGGTGCCGTGGCGCAGCAGCAGCGCCGTCGCCAGCCCGGTCGGGTTGACGGCGCCCGTCAGCGAGATCCAGCCGCGCGACAGCTCGCGCCAGACCGGCACGAGCTCCGCGACCGTCAGGCCCGGCCCGCCGTACGCGCTCGGGCACGAGCGCGCCGGGGACGCCGAGCGCACGCAGCCGTTCCATCACGGAATCGGGCAGCGCGTCGTCCGCGTCCCACTCGGCGACGTTCGGGCAGGACCTCCTCGGCGACGAAGCGCTCGACCGACCCGGCGAGCGCGCTCAGCGCCAGGGCCGCTGCGGTCAGGCGCGCCATGCGCTCGCACGCCCCCTGCAGGTAGCGGCGGCGCTCGTGCTGCCCGAAGATCTTGAAGCCGAGGTTCGAGACCGGATTGACCTTCTCCGCGTTGCGCATGTAGGAGTGGATACGGAACTGGACCTCGCCCGTGTCCATCCACTTCCACACCATCCAGCACATCTCCCCCTGCTCGAAGTGGCCCTCGAGCGTCTGGTAGGACCAGCCCCAGACGCGCACCGGGCGCCCGTCCACCTCGCGCTGCTCGTCGATGACGCGGCCGACGCGGCAGCCCGTGCGATTGACGGGGATGCCGAGGAAGCGGATCTCGAGCAGCATGTCGCGGCCCTCGAGCGGCGCGTCCTGGTCGTAGGTCGCGCGCACCATCTTGGGGTCGGCGACCTGGTAGTCGCGCAGCAGCTCCTGCGCCACCGCGAACGAGCCGTGCTCGACCGGCTCGCCCGGCGGCTCGGAGGGCAGCGGCTCGCAGTAGTCGTCGATGCGCCAGCCGTGCTCGGGGTCGTGCGGGCCGTTGACGTCGTAGTTGACCTCGAGGTGCGCGAGGTCCGTCGAGTCGGCGGTCGGGCATCTCCACGCGACGCGTGTGGATGTCGATCCCGCGGGTGCGCTTGCCCTTGGCCAAGCGCGCGGCGCCCTCGAGCGTGGAGACCCACATGTGCAGCTGCGTCTCCTTCGAGATCCGCAGCGTGTCGTAGAGCACGTGCACGGTGCGCGTCGCGCTGCGCGCCCACGATTCGATCTCGAAGACGAGCAGGCCCTCCTCCTCGCGGACGCGGAACTCGATCTGGCCCGCCTCGAGGTGATCGTCGAGCGTGATCATGCGGAAGGACGTCGGCGTCTTGTCGACGACGCGCACCGGGCCGTCCCACGGCGCTGCCATGCGCACGATCCACTCGTCGCCGACCCGCATCACGTCCTCGTCGCCCTTGACCTTCTGAAAGGAGGCGAACTCGGTCGGCGCCGCCCAGTCGGGCGCCGCGCTGAAGGCCTCCATCAGCTCCTCGGGCGACATCGGGCTCTCGCGGATGCGGGTCCGGTAGCGGCGATGGAACAGCGGTCCGGCGCCGTCCTCGACGCGCTGCCACTCCTCCAGCGAGACCCCGTCCGGAACGGGTGGCGGCATGTCCTCGGCGCGGGAGCCCTCCTCCTCGGTGCGGTGGATCGGGGTCGTGCGCCACAGGTACCGCATGGCAGTGAGGCTGACGCCGACCGGCCACCGGGTCATGGTGGTCAGGCGGCGCCAGGCGGAGGGCTGGCGCGGCATGTGATTTCGGACTACCCGGGGTAGTGCTCCGACCCATGCTCTCCCGCTCGCTGCACGCCGTCTCGCTCGCCAACATCGCCGGCTGCATCGCGCTGTGGATCCGCGCGAAGACCGTGGACCAGGACGAGCGCGGCAACGCCGAGCGCCGTGCGCTCTTCGTCGGCCTGTGGCCCGTGATGATCTGGCTGATGGGCGACTACGCCGAGCGCCTGGAGCGGCGCTCGGCGTCACGCTGGCGCCGCTAGGCGGGCGTTGCTTCCTGCAGCTCGCGGGCGGTGTCCGGGATCATCGGGCCGCTGCCGGCCGGGTCGATGACGTCCTCCTCGAACCACGCGTAGCGGCCGTCGAGCAGCTCCTGCGCCAGCTCGTACTGGTCGCCGTCGTCGTTGGAGAACAGCTCGGAGAAGAGCGTCTCCGCCCGGCGGCGCGCCTGGTTGCAGAACAGGTCGGCCAGCTCGAACGCGCTCTCGGCGCGCTCCGGGTTGCGCTTGGCGATCGTGTTGGCGTAGGTGCACGCACACGCGATCGCGTAGAGCTCCGAGCCGATGTCGACGATCCGGCCCAGCAGCGCGCCCTTCTGCTCGAGCTTGGCCTGGTGGAGGCCCATCAGGTAGAAGGTCGAGCGGGCCAGCTTGCGGCTGTGGCGCTCGGCGTAGCGCAGGTGCTTGGCGAGCGCGCCGAACTCCTCGTAGGAGCTTCGGGTTCTGGCCCTTGCCGGTGGCCAGCGACGGGAACCACTTGGCGTAGAAGACGCCGGCCTTGGCGGCGAGCTTGGCCTTCTCGGCCGGGCCGCCGTCACCCAGCAGGATGTCGCCGGCGACCTGCAGGTGCTGGTCGACCGCCTCGCGGGCGATCATCAGGTGCATGATCTCCGTCGAGCCCTCGAAGATGCGGTTGATGCGCATGTCGCGCAGCATCTGCTCGGCGGGGACGGGCTTCTCGCCGCGCGCGGCGAGCGACTTCGCCGTCTCGTAGGCGCGGCCGCCGCGGACCTGGACCATCGTGTCGACGGCCTCCCACGCGAGCTCAGAGCTGTAGAGCTTCGCGATCGCCGCCTCGATGCGGAAGTCGCGGCGCTTGTCGTCGGCCAGGCGGCTCGACACGTCGAGCATGGCCTCGAGGCCGAACGCCGTGCCGGCGATGAAGGCGATCTTCTGCGCGACCGGGTCGTGCTTGCCGATCGGCTGGCCCCACTGCTTGCGCTCGTTGGACCACTGGCGGGCGATGGACAGCGAGTACTTCGTCGAGCCGACGCAGATCGCCGGCAGCGAGAGGCGGCCGACGTTGAGCGTGTTGAGCGCGATCTTGAGGCCCTTGCCGACGCCCGCGATCACGTTCTCCTTCGGGATGAACGCGTCCGTGAAGGTGGTCACCGAGTTCTCGATGCCGCGCAGGCCCATGAACTCGTTGCGGTAGCGCGACCTCGACGCCTTCCGTGTCCATCGGGCAGATGAAGGCGGTGATGCCGCCCTTGTGCTCGTCGGTCTTCGGGACGACGGCCATGACGACGACGACGTCGGCGATGACGCCGTTGGTCGCCCACAGCTTGGTGCCGTTGATGATGTAGCCCGAGCCGTCGTCGGTCGGGACGGCGCTCGTGGACAGACGCGCCGGGTCCGAGCCGACGTCGGGCTCGGTGAGCAGGAAGGCCGAGATGTGGTCCTTGGCGACCTTCGGCAGCCACTCCTGCTTCTGCTCCTCGGAGCCGAAGCTCTTCAGCGGCTCGGGCAGGCCGATCGACTGGTGGGCCGAGAGCATGGTCGACAGCGCCGCGTGCCAGCCGCCGGCGAGCGCCAGGCAGCGGTTGTAATAGACCTGGGTCAGGCCGAGACCGCCGTACTCCTTCGGGATCTTGATGCCGAGCGCGCCGATGTCCTTGAGCCCCTGGATGACGTCCTCGGGGATCTTCGCCGTCTCCTCGATCTCGAGCGGATCGACGTGCTCGGTGAGGAACGTGCGCAGCTGTCTTCAGGTACGCCTCGCCCTCGGCGTCGCGCGCCTCATCCGGCTCGGGCTGCGGATGAATCAGGTCGAGGTCGAAGTCGCCGAGAAACAGCCCGCGGCCGAAGCTCGGCTGCTTGTACTCGGCGTCGCGGCTGTCCTCCGCGACCTGCTTGCTCTCTTCATAGGTGGGATTCGAAGCCATTGTGGTGCCTTGCTACCCGCAACACGGGCGGTTTACGGAAGACGGTCCCACCGGGCGCACCACCAATCAGGGTCAGGTCCGCACATCCCACAAACAGCACCTCGAGCGCGACCCGCGCTTCGAGCCGCGCGAGGTGCAGGCCGAGGCAGACGTGCGGGCCGGCGGCGAAGGTCAGATGGCTGCGGACGTTGGGACGGTCGAGCTCGAAGTCGTCGGGTCGTTCGAACGTGGCTCGGGTCGCGGTTGGCGTCGCGGAGGGAGACGACGACCATCGTGTCGCCCTCGTAGCGGTCGACCTGCGCGGCGGCCGGCTCGAGGCGCATGCGACTCCTCGACGATCGCCGGCGGCCCGCGCCGGGTCGGCGACGCCGTGGGTGAGCGCGTACCAGACCGCGTTGCCGATCAGCCCCTCCATCGTCTCGATGCCGCCGAACAGGCAGACGCCCTCGTTGCCGTCGATGTCGAGGCTCGCGAAGGCGGCGCGGCCTTCCTCCTCGGGGATCTCGCCGACCGTCGCCGCGACGACCGACGTGTACGCGGCGCGCACCTGCTCGACCGAGAGGTGCTCGAGCTCGAGCACGTGCAGCATCACGCGCGTGGCGAGCGGGCCGGCGAACGCACCGATCAGCTCCACCTCGCCCGGCGCGAAGGCGTCGACGAGCCGCTCGGCCTCCGCCCGGATGAACGGCTCGAGCGCCCGGATGCGGTCCGACTTGAACGTCGCCGCGAACGGCGCGCGGTGCGCGTCGTGCTCGGCGCCCTCGGTCGACAGCATGCTCGGCCCGACGACCCGCGCGGTCGCGAAGCGCGGGTCGTCGACCGTGTAGCGCTCCGGGTCGCGCAGCACGGCGAGCGCCTCGGCGCGCGTGGTCACTACCCGGCGGTCCATCGCGAACTCCGCGCCCTAGGCGCGCTCGCCCTCGACAGCGATCTTCGGCAGGGCGCGGTCGAGGCGACTTCGGCAGCCACCAGTTGCGCGTTGCCGAACAGGTGCATCGCCGCCGGCACGAGGATCGTGCGCAGGATGAACGCGTCGAGCAGGACGGCGGACGCGAGGCCGATGCCGAACTCGGCGATCACGCGCTGGCCCGCGAGCAGGAAGGAGCCGAAGACGCAGATCATGATCGTCGGCGGCCGCGGTGATCACGCGGCCGGTGGCGGCCTGGCCGACGCGCACGGCGCGTCGCGTTGTCCTTCGTGCGCGTCCACTCCTCGTGCATGCGGCTCACGAGGAACACCTGGTAGTCCATCGAGAGCCCGAACAGGATCGCGATCATCATCACCGGCAGGAACGGCCTCGATCGGGCCCTCGCCCACGCCGAGCGGCTCGGCGAGGAAGCCCTTCTGGAAGATCGCCGTGACGACGCCGAAGGACGCGCCCGCCGCGAGCAGGTTCATGACCGCGGCGGTGAGCGGGACGACGATGCTGCGGAAGGCGACCATCAGCAGCAGGCAGCCGAGCAGGACGATCACGCCGATGAACAGCGGCAGCTTGTCGGTGAGCACGACGGCGAAGTCGTCGAAGATCGCCGTGATGCCGCCGACGTGGACGTCGAGCCCGCCGGCCGTGCTCGGGCACGGCGTCGTCGCGCAATCGCTCGATCAGCTCGCTCGTCGCCTCGTCCTGCGGCGCGCTGGACGGGCCGGGCGGCGATCAGCGCGATGGCGCCGTTCGGGGGACGGGATCGGCGGCCCGACCTCGGCGATGCCCGGGTCCTCCCCGATCGCCTTGGCGAGCGCCTGCACCTGCGCCAGGTCGGCCTTGCCGTCGGGCGTCTCGGCGACGATCTGGAGCTGGCCGTTGAAGCCCGGGCCGAAGCCCTCCGCGAGCAGGTCGTAGGCCTGCCGGGTGGTCGAGCTCGTCGGGTCCTGGCCCGGCGTCGGAGGCGCCGAGGCGCAGGTCGAGCATCGGGAGCGCGAGCCCGATCATCACCAGCAGGGCGACGATCGGCCAGCGGGACCGGCTTGCGCTGGACGAAGGCCGCCCACTTCGGCCAGCGGCCGTCGAGCTTGGGGTCGCGGGGGCCCTCCTCCTCGAGCCGGCGGCGCTCCTTCTCGGCTGAGCACCTTCATGCCGATCACGCCCAGGAAGGCGGGCATCAGCGTGACCGCCGCCGCCATCACGAAGAGCACGGTCACCGACGAGGCGATCGCGACGCCGTTGAGGAACTGACACGCCGAGGACGAGCAGCCCGAGCAGCGCGACGACCACCGTCGCGCCCGCGAACAGGACCGCGCGGCCGGAGGTGTTCAGCGCGCGCACGCACGCCTCCTCCGGCGTGCGGCCGGCCTTGATCGCGTTGCGATGGCGGGTGACGACGAACAGCGCGTAGTCGATGCCGACGCCGAGGCCGATCAGCGTCGCGAGCTGCGGGGAGAAGGTGGCGATGTCGAGCACGTGCGCGAGCAGGCCCGTCGCCATCAGCGCGCAGCCGAGCGACAGCGCCGCCGTCAGCGAGCGGCAGGACCATCGCGAACAGCGAGCCGAAGGCGAGGAAGAGCACGATCGCGGCGGCGAGGAAGCCGATGCATCTCGCCGGCGCCGCCGCCCTCCTGGCCCTGCGTGGCCTGCTGGATGCCCGAGCCGCCGAGCTCGACCCGCAGGCGCGTCGGTCGGCGTTCTCCTGGGCGGTGTCGATGACGTCGTCGTAGGCGTCGACCGGGACGTCGGCGATCGGCTGCTCGCCGTCCATCGTCACCGTCGGCGAAGGCGACCTTGTCGTCCTGCGAGATCTGGAGCTCGCCGACGTCGTCGACGTGCTCGACGCCGCGCACGGCCTCGCAGCGTCTTGTCGATCTGTGCCTGCTCGGCCTTGATCGAGTCGGCGCCGAAGACGACCTGGTTCTGGTCGTTGGACTGCGACTGGAAGTGGTCGCCGAGGAGGTCGAGGGCCTCCGTGGACTCCGTGCCGGGCAAGCGAGAAGTTGTCCGTGTAGCCGGAGCCGGCGCCGACATTGGCGGCGACCAGGACGACGAGGGCGAGGAACCAGGCGGCGATGACGCGTTTGCGATGCGTGAAGCACCAACGGGCAAGACCAGTCATTGGACGCGGCAGCTTATGAAGCACCGGATCTTGCAGTGACGGACGTGTGACGAACGTAACTTCAGCCGCTTGCGCGTGCTCGTCCTCGTGTCGCTTTTGGCTGCCCTCGTGGCGGCCTCGGTCGGCGCACGGCCAGACCGAGGACCAGCTGCGAGACCGCATCGACAAGGGTGAGGCTGCCGAGTCCGCGCTCGGCGACGCCGTCGACCGGCTCCAGGCGCTCGAGGACGACGCGGCGGCCGATGTCGCCGCGCTCGAGGGACGGCTCGCCGACGCCCAGGCCGAACTCACTGCCGCGGAGGTCGCCCTCCAGGAGACCGAGGACGAGCTCACCGCCGCCCGCGGCCGCGTCGTCCGGCTCGAGCGGCGCCTCGACGAGGTGCGCGGCAAGCTCGCGCGACTGCTGCGGTCGCGCTACGTCTCCGACGCACCGGACCTCGTGACCGTGATCCTCAACGCCGATGGCTTCACCGACCTGATCGAGACGGTCGACTTCCTCAAGCGCGTCCAGCGCTCCGACGAGAAGCTCCTCGCCGAGCGTGCGCGAGGCGCGCACCGCCGCGCTCGACGAGCGCGCTCGCCTGAACGAGCTGTCCGAGCGGCGGGAGGAGACCGCCGACACCCTGGCGCGCCGCCGCGACGCGCTGAACGGCATTCTCGACGGCCTGCGCCGCCGCCGCGACACCCTGACCGCCGCGCGCGCCGCGCGCGAGGCCGCGTTGAGCCGGACCCGCGAGGGCACCCGCGACGCCGAGCGCGCGCTGGAGAAACTCGAACGCGAGCAGGCCCAGGCCGCCGTCTCCGTCGCGGGCCCCGGGCGGGCCGTGGGCGATCCCGTACGCGATCGTCCAGTGCGAGTCCGGCGGCCAGAACCTTCCGCCCAACTCCGCGGGCGCGTCCGGCTACTACCAGTTCCTGCCGTCCACCTGGCAGGGCCTCGGCGGCTCCACCGAGCACGCCTACCAGGCGCCGAAGGCCGAGCAGGACCGCCTCGCCGCCCAGCTGTGGGCCGGCGGCGCCGGCGCCCGCAACTGGGTCTGCGCCGGCCTCGTCTAACCCTCGACCACCCTCAGGCGTGCCTGGCACCTAGTTAGCCTTGGCAACTAGGTGCCTGGCACCTGGTTAGCTTGGTTAACGACGGCGGCGGAGGACGTCGCGAGTTCGCGGACGTCATCGGACATCTCGCGGGCCGGGCGGACCTCGAGGAGTTCCGGCTGCTTGCGGCTGCGGACGAGTTCGCCGCCGACCGCGTCGGCTCGCAGCACCGTCGCCACCGGTCGTGAGGAGACGATGCGCTCGAGTTCGGTGCCGCGGTAGAGCAGGCCGACGCCGTCGTCGGCGGCCCAGCCGCCGGGCAGCTCGCCGGACTCTGATCGCCGCGAGCCACGCCGGGAGCCGCTCGGGCTCGCCGTCGGCGTGGACGCTGAAGGAGCCGGGCAGCAGGCCGAGCCCGTTGATCGGCTCGGGCGGGCCGGCGGACTTCGTGATGCCGCCCTCGAACCAGCACATCGCACCGGCGCTCAGCCCGCACAGGACCGTTCCCCGCTCCCACGCCTCGATCAGCAGCGCGTCGAGGTCGTGCGCCTTCCAGATCGCGAGCAGGTTGCGCATCGAGCCACCGCCGACGTAGATCAGGTCCTGGCCGCTGATGACCTCGCGCAGCGTGCGCGTCGACCCGTGCAGGCGGAACAGCGACAGGTGCTCGGCATGGCAGGCCCGGCCGCCGTAGCGGTTGTGGAAGGTCTGGATCTGCGCGGCCGGGTCGCCCGACGCGGTCGGCAGGAACAGCACGCGCGGCTCGCGCGTCTCGGTCAGCGAGAGCGCGAAGTCGTCGAGGGCGGGGTTGTCCGGCTCCATCGTGAAGCCGCCACCGCCCATGGCGAGGATCGTGGAGTGCTGTTCATGCCGCCATCACAGGCGCTCCCAGGTAGCTGACCCCGAGCTCGTGCTCGCCGTCCGCATCGACGAAGTATGCCCGCGACTTCTCCCGCGAGGAGACGACGCGCGTGAGCTGGTCGCCCTCGAAGTGCAGCGCCGCGCCGTCCTCGGCCGCGTAGCCCGCGCGCATCCCGTCGCCGACGAAGCGCTGGTACTCCACCGCGCGCTCGGGCTCGGCGTCGTAGTGGACGCAGTTGGAGAACGGCAGCAGCCCGAGCCCGTCGACGCGCTTGGGCGCACCGTGGAACGCGGTCAGCGACTCCGTGAACCAGCACAGCGACCCGGCCGACAGGCCACACAGCACGACGCCGCGGGCGTGCGCCTCGCGCAGCGCCTCGTCGAGGCCGTGCGCCCGCCACGTCCCCAGCAGCGAACGACGTTGCCACCGCCGACGTAGATCAGGTCCTGCTGCAGCAGGTGCTCGGCGATGTCGTCCTGCACCGCCCCGCAGCCCCGGTCACGCCGGAACAGCGAGACGTGGCTGGCCTCCGCCGAGCACGCGAAGTGGCGGTAGAACCGGACGATGTAGTGGTCGGCGTCCCCCGACGCCGTCGGCAGGAAGCACACCTTGGGACGGTCCACGCCGGTCAGGGACATGACGTAGTCGTCCAGCAGGGGGTTGCCGGCCTCCATGGAGAAGCCGCCTCCCCCGAACGCGACGATCTGCGGAACGCGCTCGCTCATACAACGGATGATCGCCGCGCGCGCAGGAGCTCAACATGGACGAGGTGGAAAGTCGGGCATGCCCATTTCGACACGCGGGCAAGCCCGGGATTTGCCGCGTGAGAGATGATGGCGTGGTCGGACGTCATCGTCGGCTGCCAGTGGCGGGCCGCCCTGAGTGACTGAGCGCTCATACTTGCCGCACGAACCATCGGCCGAGGTCGATGACGAGGGCGCGCGGCGTCCCTTTCCGGCTCGCGGCGCGCCACCTTCCCCGTGAGCATGGCTGTCAACACCTAAGGTCGGACCATGCCAGTGTCCGTCCGAGTTTGCGCTGCGCTCGGCGCGCTGATCCTTCTCGCCGGTTGCGGCGGTGGGGCGGCGCGGAACCAAGGGGCCCGAGGGCGTCGAAGTCGTGCGCGCCTGGACCGATGCGGTTCGTGCCGACGACTTCGACGCGGCGAACGAGCTGTTCGCCGTGCCTGCCACCGTCGCCAACGGCACGCCGCGGATCAAGCTCGACAACGCGAACGAGGTCGACGCGTTCAACCGCAGCCTGCCGTGCGGGGCCTTCGTGACCGGCGCCGAGCAGCTCGCCGACGACTACCTGCGCGTCGTCTTCAAGCTGACCGACGGACCCGGATGCAACGGCTCGGAGGCCGAGGTCACGATCCGGGTCGTCGACGGCCTGATCACGGAGTGGCTCCGGGAGGCGGTCGGCCCGCCCCCCGGCACCACCGAGACCTAACTATTCGACGAAACCGGCGGACTTGAGGTAGTCCGCGGCGACGTCCTCAGGCTTCTGCTTGTCGATCGTCACGCGGGAGTTGAGCTCCTGCATGACTTCCTCGGTCAGCGGCTCCTGGACCTTGGCGATCGACTTCCTTGCCCGAGTCGCCCAGCCTCGATGCCGTCCTTGTTGATCGAGCAGCGACACGTAGTACGGCGGGAAGAGCTGCTTGTCGTCCTCGTACGTGGCGTACTTGTCGAGCGCGAGCTCGCCGTCCGTGCCGAACCCGAAGGTCAGGTCCGAGACGCCCTTGTCGAGGTCGGCGAACTTGCCCTGCGAGGAGACGAACTCCGGCTCCCAGCCGTAGACGTCACGCAGGCCCAGCAGGCAGTCCGTGCGCTGGCGGCACTCGGGGAAGCCGGAGATCGAGATGTCGCCGCCCTCCTTGGCGAGGTCCGAGATGGTCGAGGCGCCCAGCTTCTCCTGGGTCTCCTTGGTGGAGGAGACGACGAAGGTGTCCTGGAACGGCGTCTGCGGCAGCGCGGTGATGTCCTCTGCGGCAGCCTTCTCGACGAGCTGGTCGAACGACTCCTGCGGGTCGCGCGGGATGTCGTCGATCTTGACGCGGTAGAACGAGGTCAGCGCGGTGCCCGAGTACTCGGGGTAGGCGCTGATGTCGCCGTTCTTGAGCGCCTTGTAGGCGATCTGCTCCGAGCCGAGATCGAGCTGCTTCTCGACGGTGAAGCCGGCGGCCTCGAGGGACTGCGCGTAGATCTCGCCGAGGATGTACTGCTCGGCGAAGTTCTTCGAGCCGACGGTGATCGTCTTGCCCTTGTTGGCGGGGTCGGCCTGGATGGCGGAACCGCTCTCGGAACCACCCTCCTCGCCGGACGGCGCAGCGGACTCCTCCGCGCTCGGGGCGGCGGCCGGGGTCTCCGGCTCGTCGTCACCGCCGCAGGCTCCTAGAGCGAAGCCGACGACGAGGACGGCAAGCAGCGCGCTGAGCGCGCGAATGATGCGAGGCACGTCTTGTCTCCTTAGTTGGGAATGGGGATGTGAAGTTCGGGCTCGGGACGGAAGGGCGCCGACTTTGTGCTGGTCGTCTTGATGCCCGTCGGTGTGGCGACGCGGGCGGCGATGCCGATGCCGACGTCGACCGCGAGCGTGATCAGCGCCACCACGATCGCCGCGGCCAGCTGACCGCTGAAGCCGTAGGTCTGTGGCTCGAGGATCGGGGAGCCGAGCGACTGGACGTTAGCCAGAGGGGTGATCGTCGCGGTGGCGACGACGCCCACTGCAGCCGTGCGGATGCCGGCGAAGATCGTCGCGACCGCGAGCGGGAACTCGACCTGTCTGATGATCTGCGCCTCCGTCAACCCGACGCCTCGCGCAGCGGCGACGGTCTCGCCGTCGACCTGCCTGACGCCGACGTAGGTGTTGGTGAGGATCGGCGGGATCGCGACCAGCGTCAGCACCATCACGACGTTGACGAGGCCGACGCCGACGAACGCGACGAAGAACGCCAGCAGCGCCAGCGATGGCACCGCGCGTCCCACGTTGGAAACGGACACGGCGAGGAACTCGCCCTTGCGCACGTGCCCGAGGTAGAGACCGATCGGCAGCGCGATCGCGACCGCCACCGCCATGGCCAGCAGGCTCGTCCCCAGGTGCTTGAGGGCGAGCTCGCCGAACTCGCTGGGACCGCCGATGCAGACACCACCCGAGACCGACTCGCGCTCGGAGAAGATGAGATGAACCGCGTCCGTGAACGCGGGAGCAGGATCGACCTGTGAGCAGGAGAGGGCCATCAGGAATGCGCCACCCGGCGCCACGGAAGGGCGATGCGCTGGAAGGCGAGGATGATCAGGTCACCCACGGCGGCCAGCAGCACGGCAAGACCGCCCGCCACGATCACGTTGGACTTGAAGAACAGCCCGCCCGTGCCGGCCTTCTCGGTGTAGATCTGCTCGCCGAGCCCGCCGCCGCCGCCGAAGAACGCGAGCGTCGCGAGCCCCACGGTGGTGGTGAAGGCGATGCGGATGCCGGCCAGGATCTCCGGCGTCGCGAGCGGCAGCTCGACCGAGCGCAGGATCTGGTTGTCGGTCATGCCCATTCCGCGCGCGGCGTCGACGGATTCGACAGGCACGTTGCGAAGGCCTGTCGTGATGTTGCGGAACAGGATCAGCAGCGTGTAGGACGTCAGCGCGATGATCGCCGTCGTGTTGCCCAGGCCGGTGATCGGGATCAGCAGGAAGAAGGCCGCGACGCTCGGGATCGTGTAGAGCGTCCCGGTGATCGCGGTGAAGGGGCCGGTCAGCCAGCGCTTCTTGTGCGCCGCGATCGCGAGCGCGAAGGCGATGACCATGCCGATCCCCAGCGGTACGAGCGTCAGGAAGACGTGCTCACCCAGGGGACCCATGTAGTCGCCGACGTGATCGGCGATCCAGCTGGGACAGAAGCCGTTCTCCTGCACGCACCCCGTGCCGGTGCGCTCGGTGAAGAAGTCGTCACCGAGCTGGGCGAAGACCACGCTCACGCTTCGCCGATCAGCTCAGCCGCCGAGGGCACGTTCTCCGCTGGGAGGTTCAGCGCGTGGGCGATGACCTCGATCGAGAGAACGCCCGCCCAGCGGCCGTCCGGGTCGACCACGGCGGCGTAGCGCGACTCGACGCTGAGCAGGTCGCCCAGCGCGTCGCGCAGGATGTCGTCGAGATCGATCACCGGCTCGGGCGTCATGCCGCCTTCGCCCGGGACCGTGTCGCTCTGCAGGTCGCGCTCGCGCAGCCACGCCTGCGGCCGGCCGTCGTCGTCGAGGCGCATCGCCAGGTCCTTGACGTCCGTGTCCTCCATCGCGGTGCGCAGCTGTCGGACGGAGTCCCCGGCCTTCGCGGTCGCCACCTTCCAGAGGTCGACATCGCGGACGCGCTGCAGCGCGAGCCGCTTCAGCGAGCGGTCGGCGCCGACGAACTGCTCGACGAAGTCGTCGGCCGGATTCGTGAGCATCTCGGCGGGCGCCGCGTACTGGGCCAGGTGGCCGCCCTTCTTGAGGACGGCGATCTTGTCGCCCATCTTGATCGCCTCGTCGATGTCGTGGGTGACGAAGACGATCGTCTTTGAGAGCTTGGCCTGCAGGCGCAGGAACTCGTTCTGCAGGCGCTCGCGGTTGATCGGATCGATCGCACCGAAAGGTTCGTCCATCAGCAGGACGGGCGGGTCGACAGCGAGCGCGCGGGCGACGCCGATGCGCTGGCGCTGGCCGCCGGAGAGCTGGGACGGGAAGCGGTCGCGGACCTCTTCGGGATCGAGCCCGATCAGCCCGAGCAGCTCGTCGACGCGCGCGGCGATGCGCGCTTTGTCCCAGCCGAGCAGCTTCGGGACCGTGGCGATGTTCTGGCCGACCGTGCGGTGCGGGAACAGACCGATCTGCTGGATCGCGTAGCCGATCTCGCGGCGCAATTCCGCGGGCGGGCGGTCCTTGACGGACGCGCCGTCGATGAGGATGTCGCCCGACGAGATGTCGATCAGGCGGTTGACCATCCGCATCGCGGTGGTCTTGCCGCAGCCCGATGGGCCGACCAGCACACAGATCTCGCCGGCCGGAACCACGAGTGAAAGCTTGTCGACGGCGGGTTCCCCGGAACCCGGGTAGACCTTGGTCGCCTCGCGGAACTCCAGCGAGACCGCGGGCTTGGAATCGTCAGGCACGCCGCTGGACCATACTCCCGACATGGCTCGCGAACACGATGTGGTGGTTTTCGGGGCGACCGGCTTCACCGGTGCGCTGACCGCGCAATATCTCTCCGAGCATGCCGACGCCGGTACCCGGTGGGCGCTTGCGGGACGCAGCCGGGACAAGCTCGCGGCGGTCCGCGACAGGTTGGAGATCGACGTCCCACTGGTGATCGCCGACACCACGGACCCGGCCTCGATGCGCGCGATGGCCGAGTCCACCAAGGTCGTGATCACGACCGTCGGCCCCTACATCGAGTTCGGCGAGCCGCTGGTCCAGGCGTGCGCCGAGGCCGGCACGGCCTACGTCGACCTCACGGGCGAGCCCGAGTTCCGCGACCTCATGTACGTCCGCCATCACAAGCGGGCGAGCGAGACGGGCGCGCGCATCGTGCACGCCTGCGGCTTCGACGCGATCCCGCAGGACCTGGGGGCGTATTTCACGGTCCAACAGCTGCCCGAGGGCGTCCCGATCCATGTCGACGCCTTCGTCCGCGCCAGCGGCGCGCCGTCCGGCGGGACCGTCGCTTCCGCGCTCGGGATCATGGGCCGCTTCCGCCAGGGCCGCGCCGTCGAGCGCGAGCGCCGCGACCTCGAGCCGAAGGCGGGGAACCGTCAGGCGCGCGTGAAGCTCGGCCTCCCCCACCACGACGACCACGTCAACGCATGGGTGCTGCCGATGCCGACGATCGATCCCATGATCGTGCGTTCGTCCGCCGTCGCGCTCGAGCGCTACGGCCCCGACTTCACCTACTCGCCCTACATCAGCGCGGGCCGCCTGCCGGCTGCCGCAGGGCTCGCCGGCGGGGTCACAGCGCTGTTCGCCGCGGCGCAGGTGCCACCGCTGCGCCGCGTGATCGCCGCGCGCGTCCCGCAGGGGACCGGGCCGTCGCCCGAAAAGCGCGCCAAGAGCTGGTTCAAGGTGCGCTTCGCCGGCAGCGGCGGCGGCAAGCAGGTGATCACCGAGGTCTCGGGCGGCGACCCCGGCTACGACGAGACGTCGAAGATGCTCGCGGAGTCAGCGCTCTGCCTCGCCCACGACGAGCTGCCCGACGTCGCGGGCCAGGTCACCACGGCTGAAGCGATGGGCGATGCATTGCGCGCTCGGCTTGTACGCCGGGACATTCGCTTCGACGTCTTCTAACTGGGATATTCGTGAGTGGCTCCGCTCGGGATCGCCGCCGCTTCCGCGGCGTTCGACGATGACGTCGACGTCTGCCTCGCTCGCATCGCCGAGCTGATCGGCCATGCGCGCCACCGCGGGGCCGGTCTGCTGGTCCTCCCGGAAGGGGCCCTCGGCGGCTACATGGGACATCGAGGCCTGGCCGGTGTCCCCGATGCGCTGGCGAGATGGCGGGCGACATGGTGGTGTGCGTCGGCTACACGGAGACCGATGGGGACCACCGCTACGCGGCCGCGGCATGCGTGAGCGGCGATGGTCTGCTCGGTCATCACCGCAAGGTCCACCTGCCGCCGTCCGAGCGGTTCGCGCTCACGCCGGGTCATGGCTTCTCCGCGTTCGACACGCCGGTCGGCCGGATCGGGATGCTCATCTGTTACGACAAGCTCTTCCCGGAGGCGGCACGGGCGCTGGCGCTCGACGGTGCCGAGATCGTCTGCGCGCTGTCGGCATGGCCGCTCGACGTCGACGGCTCAACGAAGGCAGCGCCGCCACTTCGATCTCTGCGACGAACTGCGCGCCGTGGAGAATCACGTCGTGTGGGTCTCCGTCGAACCAGATCGGCCAGTGGGCGCGATCGCAAGTTCCTCGGTTGCGCGAAGGTGGTCGATCCCGACGGCGCCGTTCTCGCCTCGACCGGGATGCAGGCCGGCCTGGCCTTCGCGCTCGTCGACGTGACCGCCGAGATCGAGTCGCGCCGCGACGGAGATGGACCATCTCTCAGATCGGCATCCGGCACGCCTACGCACCGTCGACGGGTGCAGCGGCCGCGCTGAACGGGTAGCTCGGACGCACGTATGTGCGGCATCGTTGCCCAGCACGGCGCAGGGGATGCCGCCGAGCTCGAGCGGATGCTCGAGCGCCTCACCCATCGCGGCCCGGACGACACCGGGTCCGTCGCGCTCGACCACGCCTGGCTGGGTCACACGCGCCTGTCGATCGTCGACCTGCGCGGTGGCGCCCAGCCGCTCGATGACCGCGAACGGCGAGGCGTATCTCGTGGGCAACGGCGAGGTCTACAACCACGAGGACGTCGTGCATGACGGCGACCCGCTCACCGACTCCGACAACGAGGTCGGCCTGCACGTGTTGCTCGAGGACGGCCCCGCCGGCCTCGCGCGACTCAACGGCATGTTCGCGTTCGTGATGGCGACGGAGGACGGGCGTTTCGTGGCCGCGCGCGATGCCGTCGGCATCAAGCCGCTCTACTGGACCCCGCACGGACCGGCGGTCCGCTTCGCCTCGGAGATGCAGGCCTTCGACCGCCGCCTGGCAGCCGCACGTCGAGCCGTTCCCGCCGGGATGCACGTGGACGCCGGAGGGCGGCCTCGAGCACTTCGCCTCGGCCGTCCCCGGCGCTCGCGCGCCCCCTCGCCCACGCCGACTTCGTCGCCGGAACCCGCGCGGTGCTCGTGCGCGCCGTCGAGCGTCAGATGATGGGCGACGTGGCCGTCGGGGTGTTCTTGTCCGGCGGGCTGGACTCGAGCATCGTGGCGGCGATCGCGGCGCGCTGCTGCGAGCGCCACACACGAGCTGCAGACGTTCGCGGTCGGGACGCCGTCATCGCCGGACCTCGCGGCCGCACGCCGGGTCGCCGAGCACGTCGGCTCAGACCACCAGGAGTTCACCTACACGGCCGAGGATGCGCTCGCCGCCCTGCCGGAGGTCGTGCGCTCGATCGAGTCGTTCGATCCCGGCCTTGTCCGCTCCGCTGTGCCGAACTTCTTCCTGGCGCGCGAGACGGCTGAGCACGTCAAGGTCGTCCTCACCGGCGAGGGTGCTGACGAGCTGTTCGGCGGCTACGCCTACATGGCCGAGCTCGACGGTCCGGACGCGCTGCACGCCGAGCTCGAGCGCACGGTCGGTGCGCTGCACAACCTCAACCTGCAGCGCTGTGACCGGGTGACGATGGCGCACGGGCTCGAGGCGCGCGTCCCGTTTCTCGATCTCGAGGTCATCCGATGGGCACTGAGCCTGCCCGCCGCCGAGAAGCTGACGACGGCGACCCGGCCCGAGAAGGCGCTCCTGCGCGAGGCCTTCGCCGGCTGGCTGCCGGATGACCTGCTGTGGCGGGTCAAGGCGGAGTTCGGCGACGGTTCGGGCGCGCGCGACGTGCTCAGCGAGGTCACCGCTGCCGGCATCGACGAGACCGAGTTCGCCGCTGAGCGGGACGCTGTGGACCCGCCGCTGCGCACCCGCGAGGAGCTCGCCTACTACCGCATCTGGCGCGCGCATCTGGCGGGCGTGAGCGCCGAGCGCACGCTGTCGCGTTTCGCGCGCGCCTGACGGACCGCTTGCAAGCGGACGATCTGCACGATTTGTTGCAGTGTGCAGGAGAAAACCCCTCGCCCCACTACGGTGGCCGACTCGTGCATGCACGCCGTTTCACCGCGCTCGCGGTCGTCCTTGCCGCGATCGTCGTGGCTCCTGCCGACCGTGCGCCCGCACAGTCGCTGAGCGATCAGCGCAGCGCCCTCCGCGATCAGGTTGCAGAGGAGAGCGCCCGCATCGACGCCACGAGCGCGGGGCTCGCCGACGCCCAGGCCGAGCTCGACGACGATCGAGGCGCGCGTCACACGGCTGGTGGGCGAGGTGCGCGCAGCGCAGGACCAGCTCGTCCTCACCCGCGCTCGCCTGGCCAAGCTCGAGCGCCGTGCGACGACCTCGATGCACACGCTGTCGGCGAATCTGGTCGACACCTACAAGGCCGGCAGCCCGGACATGGTCAGCGTCGTCCTGAACTCCGACGGCTTCGCCGACCTGCTCAACCGCCTTCAGTACTTCCGGCGCGTCGCCGACAACAACGCCCGCATCCTCGACAGCGTGCGCGAGACCCGCGCCGACGTCGCCGAGCAGAAGGTCGAACTCGAGCAGCACCGCGCCACGTACGTCGAGCTCGCCAAGGAGGCGATGGTCGACCAGCAGCGCGCCGCGGTGATCCGTAACGCGCTCCTGCGTCGCCAGCAGGCACAGCTGCGCCGGCGCGACGGCACCCAGGCCGAGCTGTCCGCGGTCCAGGGCCAAATCGACCGCGTCGTGCGCCAGCAACGGGCCGCGCGCGCGCCAGACCGTCTCGGCCACGACCGCCACCGACGAGGCGCCCGAGGCGCCCGTGGGCGACGCCTCGAGCGTCGTCGGGCAGGTCATCTCCGCGGCGAACGAGATCGCCACGATGCCGTACGTCTACGGCGGCGGGCACGGCTCGATCACCGGCGGCTACGACTGCTCGGGCTCCCTCTCCTACGCGCTGGCCGCAGCGGGCCTGCTCTCGAGCCCGCTCGACTCCACCGGCTTCATGAGCTGGGGCGAGGCGGGCGAGGGCCAGCACATCACCGTCTACGCCAACGCCGGTCACGCCTACATGGTGGTTGACGGCCGGCGCTACGACACGAGCGCGCTCTCCGGCGGCGGCACCCGCTGGACGACGGAGATGCGCAGCTCCGCGGGCTTCGTGGCCCGGCACCCGCCGGGTCTTTAGCTGCTCAGCCGAGCCACGGCGCGTCGATCGCGGAGATCGACGCCAGATCCTGCGACCGTGCTCAGTCGTCGTCGCGGGGCGGCGAGCGGAACACGAGCTTCTTGACCTCAGCGGCGGAACTGCCGCCGAGGCGGATCGCCGTGTGGAAGCCCTCGTCGCCGAGCGCGCCGGACAACAGGGTCCTTCGCAACTCGCCGAGCGCCTCACGGTCGGCCTCGTCGGCGGCGCCGTCGAGCAGGATCAGGTGGCGCGGCCGGCGGCGGGAGGCGGCGGAGCGCAGCCACGGCTCGCGTTCCTCGGCGCCGTAGCCTTCCAGCAGCAGCACGGTGGCGTCGCCGTCTGACAGGCGCTTCTCGACCGCCCTGTCGAGAACGGTGACGGCCTGCTCGTCAAGCGCCTCGGCCGGGACGCGCCCCTCCAGCAGCCGCTTCACGCGGCCGCGGGTGAGCAGCGCGGAACGCTCCTCGAGGATGCCCGTGAGGTAGGCCTCGGCGGCCTCGGCCTCTGGCGCGACGACCAGCACGAGGCTGCCCGGGGTGTAGCGCAGGCGGTCGGTCGGCTCGAGCACCCGGCCCCGCACGGAGATGTCCGGCTTGCGCTCGGGTGCGTTCCCGGTGCGGGGGCGGTCCGACGACCAGCCCGTGCGCTCGTCGGAACCGATCTTCACGCTGCGTTGCTCAGGCACGTGATTGAGGCTAGAGCGCGGCGGCAATCAGGTCGGGCTGCTCGAGCCCGAGCAGATGCCCGGCGCCCGGGACCTCCTCCGCTCGCGCGCCCGGGATCCGGTCGGCCAGATGCCAGGCGATGGCGCGGAACTCGTCGCGATCGTGCTCGCCCACCATCAGGTGAACGGGACAGGTGATGGCGTCGAGCCGGTCGGTGACCGGCGGCTCGATCTCGATCTCCTCGAAGGGGCGCTTGCGCTGGTTCTCGAAGGCGCGCCGCTGCATGACGGCCACCGGCTGGCGGTGCGCCTGGTCGTGGACCCACATGTCGACGTTGAGCTGCACGGCCGTGTCGAAGTCGGCCACGGCGAGCGCCGCCTCCTCGGCCTCTGCGTACTCGACCAGGTCGGGCGCCCACTCCCATTCCGGCAGCGCCGGCGCAAGCAGCAGCAGCCGCGCGAAGCGCTCGGGCGCGGTCACCGCCGCCTCGAGCACCGCCAGGCCGCCGGCGGAGTTCCCGCAGGCCACGACGCGGTCGAGCTTCAGGCCGTCCATCAGCTCGAGCAGGTCGAGCGCCGCGCTGAAGCGTCCGCGCTTGGTCTTGAAGGAGCGGCCGTAGCCGCGGCGGTCGTAGCGGATCACCGTCGCGCGGCGGCCGACCCGCTCCGAGATCCCCTCCCACTGGCGCCCGTCCGTCACGCCGGAGTGCACGAGGACGATCGGCGGCCCCTCCCCCTCGATGTCGGCGATCAACTCGCCGCCGGTCACCTTCACGCGCTTCGGCATCAGACCAGGATGGACGAACCACGGTGGCGGACGCGGACAGGCCGGTGCCGCGCACGCGCGCGCGGAACCGGCAGCGCCTGTCCACCCGCACGCGCTTCCGGCCGACGCGCACCCGCCCGCGACACGGCGGCGGCACCGTCCCCGAGACCAGGGGCCTGGCCCCTTGGTCTGGCGTCGCGCGCGGTGAGTGGTGGGCCGCCGGTGGCCGCGATCGCGGTGCGCAGGATGGCGAAGGCGGGCTTGGGCTCGTGGTCGTCGCGCAGCAGGCCGACGGCGGCGAAGAGGTCGGTGCCGGTCGACGTGTTGTCGCGCAGGTTGAAGTAGCGGTAGTCGGTGATGCCGAGCTCGCCGGAGTAGGCGTGCACCGCCTCGAGCGTCGTCGCCAGGTCGGTGGCCTGGGTCGCCTCCGTGCGGCCGAGGTTCGTCGGGTAGCCGTTCTCGGAGACCCACAGGTCCGTGCCATCGCCGATGTGCGCCTGCGGCATGTAGCAGTCGCGCACCAGCGTCAGCGCCTCGGCGATCTCGTCACCCGCGGTCCGGCCGGGCAGCGGCACCGGCGGCCAGACGAGGCCGGGGTAGACCTGCACCCCGACGTAGCTCAGCGCGCGCCGGAAGGCAGGCGTCGCCTTTGCGCCGATCTCCTGCCAGAAGTCCGCGTCGCTGTCAGGCGTGAACCGCCAGGCGACGTTGAAGCCGAGCGGCATGCCACCGCGGCCCATCGCTCGCAGCTCCTCCCCCGCCACGGCGATCCCGCGCACCAGCGCCTCGACCACACCTCGGTAGGCGCCGTCGGACGTGTTCGGGGAGACGGGGAAGTTCGCCTCGTTGGTGACCGAGAACGCGACGACGCTCGGATGCCGGGCGAGACGGCGCACCGCGCGCCGCACCCACGCGTCCCACGCGTCGATGTCGCCCGCCGCCCCCTCCGGCGGGTGATAGCGCAGCTGCACTTCGGTGCGCAGCCCGTGCGCTGCGTACTGATCCACCAGTGCCTCGAAGCGAGCGATGCCCTCGTCACCGTCGGACCAGAAGAGCCGGTTGAGTCGCAGGACGAGCTCGCGGCGCGGTCCGCGCAGGTCGAGCAACGCGGTCGTCAGCCGCGCCTCGTCGCGCGGCGCGATGACGCCCTGCGCGACGCCGGCCGTCCCGGCGGCGCCGGGTGTGATGCCGAACCGCAGCAACTGCGGCGCCTGCACCGGTTCTGCCGGGGTCGTGGTCAGACACGCGTCCTGGGCCGTTGCCGTGGCCGGCGCCAGCCCGATCAGCAGGAGGATGGTCGCGGCCCACCGCACGCCGCGATCGTACGCGCCTTCGGCGAGAGACGGTCAGTCGGGGTCGGGGCCGCGGGGAGGCCTCGTGGGCATCACCTGCATCGAGCTGCCGAGACAAGGGGCCAGGCCCCTTGTCTCGGCGGGATGCGCTTCCGCTACGGCGACCGGTTGCTCAGGTCGAGTTGCGACCCGAGCCGTCAGATCACGGTGCGGCTGCCTCGCACTGCTCGATCACCTGGTCGCGGGCCGAACCCTCCGGCACCATCTCCTCAGCGATCTTGACGCAGACCTCAACGGCCGCGTCCTGCGCGTCCTCGGGGTTGGTGGCCGCGTCCTCGCAGATCCCCTCGAGCTCGGTGACCAGGTCGTCGGAGAGCGTGCCGGACTGGGCCTGCACGGCCTGCTTGCAGCTTTCGACGGCCGCCTGCACCTGCGGATTGTCCTCGACGCCGCCGGTGTCCTCGGTGGTCTCGGTACCACCGCTGTCTTCGGTGGTCTCGGTCCCGCCGGTGTCTTCGGTCGTCTCGGTCGCTTCGGTCCCGCTCGAGGCGGGCTCTTCGTCATCGCCGCCGCACGCGACGACCCCGAAGGCCAGCACGATCACGGAGAACAACAGTGTGAGTTTTCTGAGCATGGCGCGACCGTATCCGCGCCAGTGGTGGAATTGCAAATGCATTCTCGAGCGCGGCGGGGCGGCCGGCTCGTCAGCGGCACGAGATGGCGTCGGACCGCCGGCTCGGTCAGCCCGTCGCGACGAGTGCCGCGGTCATCGCATCGACCACGTCCGGGTCGAACTGGCTGCCGGCACAGCGACGCAGTTCCTCCAGGGCCTCTTCCTCCGTGCGCGCCTCGCGGTAGGGGCGCTCATCGATCATCGCGTGAAAGGCGTCACAGGCGCAGATGATCCGCGCTCCCAGGGGGATCTCATCTCCGGCGAGACCATCCGGGTAGCCCGCGCCGTCGTAGCGCTCGTGGCTGGAGCGGATGAGCTCCCCGACGATCGCCAGTGCGGGCGCCGACGTGAGGATTCGCTGACCGATCAGGGTGTGCCGACGCATCAGCACCCACTCCTCGTCGGAGAGCGGACCGGCCTTGGTGAGGATGGAGTCCGGGATCGCGACCTTGCCGATGTCGTGCAGGCGGGCGGCGAGACCGATCGTGCGGACCGCGTCGTCCTCGAGCCCGAGCGCCGCGGCGACCGCCGTCACGTGGTCGGCCACGCTGTCGGAGTGGCCCCCGAGATAGTTGTCGCGCTCGGCCAGAGCACTGACGAGCGCAGCCGACACCTGCTGGTCGACCGAGCCCGGACGGGCGCGCTTCGCGCCGTACAACCGCGCGTCGGCGATGCTCAGCGCGGCGGCCGGGTCGGACGCCTCCACCGCCACGTGGGCAATCCCCATCGACGCGGTGATGCAGAAGCCTTGTCCCTGCTCGGAGAGCGCGCGCCGGGCCGCGTCGAGCCGCTCCCGTTCGTGAGTCACCACGCAGAACTCGTCGCCGCCCATCCGGAACGCCTGCCCCGCCTCGCCCACCGCCGTCGCGAGTTTGTCGGCGAGCCGGATGAGGAGGCTGTCACCGGCCGGGTGGCCGAATCGGTCGTTGTATCCCTTGAAGCCGTCCAGGTCGAGCACGCCGACGAACGCCGGGCGATGCTCCGTGAAGAGCCGGTCGAGCGCCACGTTGAGTGCACGCCGGTTGCCGAGCCCCGTGAGCGCGTCCAGTGACGCCGCGCGGGCCTGGTCGCTCGCCACCAGCCGCAGCTGGATGTCGGTGCTGACCGCGGCTGCGAGGTCATCGACGATCCGGCGCTGGCGGTCGTCCCATTCCCTCGGCACCGAGTCGAGCAGACAGAGCGCGCCGAGGCGGGCCCCGCCGGCCGTCACCGGCGACCCCAGATAGGCGCGGACCCCGAGCGAGGTCGTCGCCCCGTTCTCCGCCAGGACATCGTCCTGCAGGGAGTCCGTCACGCAGAGCTGCACGTCGTCGGCGGCGACGTGTTTGCAGTAGGAAGCGGCAAGCGCGGTTTCGGAGAGCTCCAGGCCCTGAGCGGCGGGAAAGTACTGCCGCGCCGCATCCACCATGGAGACCAGCGACACGGGCGCACCGGCGAGATCCGAGGCGAGCCGGGCGAAGCGCTGCAGGGACTCCTGAATGCCCGCGTCGAGCAGGTCCGTGCGCTCCAGGACGGCAAGCCGATCAGCGTCCCGGGCATGGGCGTCGGCGCGAGCGACCGCGTTGGACGGATCCCGGAGCACGCTTTTGAAGGCCATACACACCTGGTCGGCTTCATCGGGCCGCGTGCGGATACCGCAATCTCGGTAGCGCACCCTGGACTTGCAACAGTGGCCGCGAAGGTGGGACAGTCACTCCAATCGGATTCGAGCGAGGAGACGCCATGACGTCGACGGAGCTGTTCACCACCCTGACCCAGCGACAGAAGGCCGTGTGGTCCGCGGGCGACTGGCCCGCAATCGCGCCGACCATCGCCGGCGCGTCCGAGGTCGTCGTGCAGGCGCTCGGCGTCGGGGCGGGCCACGACTATCTCGACGTCGCCACCGGCAGTGGCACCGCGGCGATCCTCGGCGCCGGGCGCGGCGCCCGCGCCACTGGGCTCGATTTCGTCCCGGAGCTCGTCGAGGCGGCCAAGGGCCACGCCGCCACCGCAGATGTCGAGGCGACCTTCGTGGTGGGCGACGCCCAGGACCTCCCCTTCCCCGACGACAGCTTCGACCGGGTCTCTTCCGTCTTCGGCGCGATGTTCGCCCCCGACCAGGGGAAGGCCGCCGCCGAGCTCGTGCGGGTGTGCCGGCCCGGCGGGACGATCGCCGTGGCGGCGTGGACGCCCGAGGGCCTCAACGGCAAGATGTTCATGACGCTCGGCAAGCACATGCCGCCCCCGCCGGAGGGCTTCATGCCGCCGGTCCTGTGGGGGACGGAGGACCGGGTCCGCGCGCTGTTCGCCGGTCACGACGTGCGGACGGAGCGCGTGATGCTCACCACCCAGTACGACAACTTCGACGATTTCGTCGCGCTCTTCACCAGCTCGCTCGGCCCGATGGTCATGGCCCGCGCCGTGCTCGAGCCCGACGGCAAGTGGGACGCGGCCCGCGAGGACGTGTTGGCGATCTACCGCGACGCCAACGAGGTCGCGCCGCCGGCCATCCGCACGAGCGCGGAGTACCTGCTCACGACGGTGCGGCCGCTGGGCTGACCGCGTCGTGGAGGCGCTCTTCGATCTCCTCGAGCGAGCGCCCCTTCGTCTCAGGCACGAGCTTGACCACGAACAGGGTGGCCAGCACGCCGATGCCGGCATAGCCGAGGAAGACCGGGCCGGCCCCGAGCTTGTCCAGGAGCACCGGGAAGGTCTGGGAGACGACGAAGTTCGCGAACCAGTGCAGGCCGATGGCGACGCCGAGCGCCGCGCCGCGCACGTGCAGCGGCAGCACCTCGGGGAGCATCACCCACACGATCGGCCCCCATGTCGCCGCGAAGGACGCGATGAAGGTGCCGAGGCAGACCAGCGTCACGATGGCCAGTGGGTCGCTCGCGGTCTCCGGCGCGGTCATCGTCTCCGAGGCGATGCCCAGGACGGTCAGCGAGACGATCATCCCCGCAAGGCCGGCGATCAGCAGCGGCTTGCGCCCGACGCGGTCGACGAGCTTGATCGCCAGCAGTGTCATCGCGACGTTGAGAACGCCGATGATGATGTTCGCGGTGATCGCCGCCGAGTCGCTGTAGCCGACGTCGGTGAGCGTGGTCGGCGCGTAGTAGATGATCGTGTTGATGCCGATCAACTGTTGGAAGACGGCAAGCCCGATCGCCACGACCAGCGCCGGCCGCAGCCAGTCCTCGCCGAGGTCGCGCAGGCCGCCACGTGATTCCTCCTCGTCGACGCGCCGGATCTCCTCGAGCTCTGAGTCGACCTGGTCGGCGTCCACGATCCGCTGGAGCACCGCACGGGCCTCGTCCTCCTTGCCTTGGCGCACGAGGAAGCGCGGCGTCTCAGGCATGGTGAGCATGCCGGCGAGCAGGATGATCGACGGGACGACGGCGAGGCCGAGCATCCAGCGCCACTCCTCACCGGGGGCGAGGAACGCGTTGACGACGTAAGCGGTGAGGATGCCGCTGACGATCATCAGCTGGTTGAGCGAGCCGATCGCGCCGCGGGCTTCGGGCGGGGCGACCTCCGACAGGTACAGCGGGACGGTCAGCGCCGCGCAGCCGACCGCGAGGCCGAGGACGAAACGGAAGAGGATCAGCACGCCGGTGCTGGGCGAGACGGCCGCGCCGATGGCTCCGACCGCAAAGATCACCGAGGCGATCAGCAGCAGCTTGCGCCGGCCGAGCCGGTCTGAGAGTGGGCCGGCGGTCGAGGCACCCACCAGGGCACCGAGCAGCAGCACCGCCACGACCGCCCCCTCGAAGAACGGCGTCAGCTCGAAGTCCTTCTTGATGAAGAGGATGGCGCCGGAGATGACGCCGGTGTCGTAGCCGAAGAGCAGCCCACCGAGCGCACCGAAGACGAACAGCTTCGGGTCTCCCTTCGAGAACGCTCTCCTCACGCCGGCCATCCCAGGCGGGGCACTGCCCGAACCCACCCAGACTTAGGCTCACGGCACGTCTGGGCGGGTTCGGCTGGGGCTAGCCGGCCGGGACGCAGACGACCCAGGCGCGGAAGTCGAGCGGGTTGCCTGCGGTGTTCTTGCCCTCGGCGCGCCAGGCGTTCGGCGTGCCGGCGTTGTCCATCAGCGGGGCCGACGTGGCGAGTGTGCCGGCGCTGACGGTGACGTCCGTCCCGGCGGTGTACCAGGCACCGCCGCCGCCCGTGGCGACTTCACCGGCGAGGCAGCTCGCAGTCATCTCGACCCCGCTGCCGACCGGCACGTTGATCTTGAGCGCGATGCGCGCCTTCGGCTTGGAACTCAGGTAGGCGGACGGCGGCCTTCCACCGAGCCGCTCGGCGTTGTTGGAGGACTCGGAGAGCGAAGCAGTGGAGGCCGTGGTCGCCGCCTCGGCGGTCGTCGCCGAGGCGGCCGTATCCGCCGTGAGGGCCGTGGTGGCCTTGTCGGCCTGGACAGCCGACGGCACCTGCGCCAGCAGCCCCTCGTTGATCTGCGCGCCGGTCAGGGCGTTCGGCACGACTCGATTGGCGGGGATCGTCTGCTTCTGGATCGCCTTGCCGCTGATCTTCGCGGCGGCGTAGGTGGTGCCGGCCAACGAGCACAGCAGGGCGACGAAGGCGATGGCGAACGCGGACGTGGGACGGGAGATGAGGGAACGCATGTGGAGTCCTCCAGGTGGTGGATTTGACTTCAGGAAGGCTCCGGCAAAACCGGGTCCGCGTCTGTCAGGGCTGCGACACAACGAGCGTCTCGGGTTTGACTACGATCCGCGCATGCGCGCCGCTCTTGCTTTCCTGACCATCGCCACGGCGGTGATGGCGGTCCCGCCGGCCTCGGCGCGCACCTGGTCCTCACCGCAGGCGACCGACCTGGTGGTGCGCACCATCGACCTCGACGACAAGGGCCGCGGCGCTTTCGCCGGTGGCGCCACGCTCGTTCCCGTGGCGGCCGACGGGAGGCCCGGCACCCCGATCGCGTATCTCGGACACAAGCGCTCCGATCGCGTTCGACGTCTCCGACACCGGCCGGCTCGCGGTGGTCGCGCGGCTCGCCGACGGGTCACTCGGGGTGGGCACCGGGACCACATCCGCGCCTCCGACGACGCTCGCGTCCTACGTCGCCGCCAGGGAGGGGCAGGAGATCGACCGCGGCTATCGCGTGGCGATCGGCCGCGACGGCCGGCTCCTCGTCGCCTGGTCGCAGACGGGCGAGTCGGGCAGCGCGCTGGTTGCCGCACGGCAGGCGCCGGGCGCACCGTCGCCGCAGCTGTCGGTGCTCGACTCCTACACCGCCACGACCGGCGGCTACCCGGCCTCGTTCTCGGTGACCGGTGCGATCCTCGACAACAGTGGCCGCTCGCTCGTCGCCCTCGAGCAGTCCAGCCCGACGGGCCCCTACGCCTACATCCGGCGCTCCGTCGGCCCCGACGGCGCATTCGACCGTGCCCGACAGATCCTCAGTTCCGGCCGCTACACCTTCGCCACCCGCAGCTTCCTGGAGGGCACCGGTGCCGTGACCTCCTTCGCGTTCGCAGTCGACACGACCGGCCAGGGTCCGGGCGGGATCTTCAGCCGCCGCCTGACGGCCGCCGGCAGGACGACGCGCGACGTCGGGCTCGGACCGGTCGCCCGCCATTTTGCCTGGGGAGCCGATGTCGGGCCGAACGGGTCCACCGCCATTGCGCTGTCGAACCGCGGCACCCTGCGCGTCCGCACCCGCAGCGAGCAGGGCGTCTGGGACCGGCAGGCGCAGAAGCTGGTGACCAGCCTCCACACGAAGTCGGGCCGGCCCGCCGTGTCCGTGTCCGCGACCGGACGCAAAATCGTGGCCTACCCGGTCGGGGGCCGGGTGCTCTACGCGCTCGGGAAAACCGGCGCGCCGTTCGGCCGGATGCAGGTGCTGCGAGGATCCGACGGCTGCCGGAAGGTGCGGTTGGAGGCGTCGGGCTCAGGCCGCACGGTCGCTGTCCTTGAATGTGGGGACGCGACCCTTCTGAGCACCCTGGACGCGGGCTGAGGTGCGCTACCTCGCGCTGGTCCTCGCTGCAGCAGCAGTCGTTTTCGTCGCCCCGGCCTCCGCTCAACAGGCACCGGTGACCGAGGGCGTCGTCGTGGGGGCGCCGAAGCCGCTCCCGGTCGTCACCGGCCCCGGTGGCGCCAGCCCGTTCCCCTGTCAGCTCGACGGCAATCTGCTCGACGGGCTCTATGACCCGTCCGACAAGCCCCTGCGCGCGGCGATGATCTTCGTCGACTTCGCTGACGCGACGAGCGGGGGCACCGACCCGCAGGCGCTGTACGACCACTGGGTCCCGCAGGCGCGCGACGCGTTCACGACGCTCTCGCGCGGCAGTTCGACGTCGACGTCACGCCGTACGCGAAATGGGTCCGGATGCCCGCGGCGTTCACCACCTACGGCTTCGGCGAGGGCGTCGCTTCCACCTACGACGATCACCACGGCTTCATCGCGAAGGCCATCGCCCAGGTCGACCCCGAGTTCGACTTCTCCACCTACTCGACGGTCTACGTCGTCACGCCGCCGAGCGCCGCCCTGCGCAGCGCGGCCGACGTGGTCGCCTCCGGGGAGCCGTTCATCGCCGATGGTCACGACATCGGCTCGGGCGTGACGCTCGGCACGGGCGACCCGACGCCCCGCAGCCACACGGTCTTCCTGCACGAGACCGGCCACCTCCTCGGCCTGCCGGACCTCTACCCCTACGACTCGTCGATTTCCGACTTCGTCGGCCCGTGGGACATCATGGCCTACACGTACCAGCCGAGTACGCCGATGACCGCCTGGACCCGGCTGCTGGTCGGCTGGCTCGACAAGTCCGAGATCCGCTGCGTGCGCAGGACCACCACCGCGCGCCTCACCGCGGTCACCGCCCGTGGCGGTACCAAGGCCCTCGCGATGCGCACCGGCCGCCGCCGGGTCCTCGTGGTGGAAGCCCGGACCGACGCGACCGGCACCTTCTGCAGGAGCGAACCGGGCGTCCTCATCTACTGGCCGCCGTCAGCGCACCGCAGGGCGGCGGGCCGATCCGCGTCGCCGACCCCGCGCCCGATGACACCTCCTGCGACGACCGCGGCAAGGCGCAGCTCCTGCCCGGCTCAAGCTATGCAGACCCGCAGGGACGTTTCGTGGTCACCGACGTGGACCGCGACGGGGAGACGTTCGACGTCGAGCTCGCGATCCCGAAGACCGCCTGCCGGGTGCCCAAGCTGGTGGGCCTCGAGCGCTCGGCGGCCGAGCGCGTCCTGCGGAAGGCCAACTGCCGGCTCGGCAAGGTCAGTCGCAGCGTGAAGGGCCCCGCCAAGGTCACCTTCCAGCGTCAGGCGATCGGCACCGTGCTGACCGCCCGTGCCCGGGTCGGCATCTCGCTCGGTTAACGCAAACGGGCGGCCCGGAGGCCGCCCTTGCGTGTCCAGCGATCATTCGCGAATTGTCGTGGTTTTGTCCCAGAGCTCATGGCCTGGGCTGGCACATACTCCGGGCTCTTACGTCCCGGTGATGGCGAACTGCTTGGACAGGTGTTCGATCGGTCCAGGCGCGATCCACCTTGACGGGCACCGTCAGAACGCTGACACAGGGTGCTCGGTGATCCAGCGCTCGACGATCCGGCGCTGGACGTCCGTGAGCAGCGGCGGATCTTCGCCATCGGAGACGAGCCGCGCGGCCTGCTCGACCGTCAGCCCCGTGCCGGTCAGCGTCGAGCCGATCAGCGGCGGGACGTCCGCCCCGCAGATCCCCGTCTCGCAATCGGCCATGGGTCGGAGGATAATCCCGCCGATGAGGCGCTTCCTGATCGCACGATCCTCCTCAAGGCGCCGACCCGGCGCGCGATCCTCAAGGCCGGAGCGATGACGACCTTCTACGACGGCCCCGCTTGCGCGTTCCTCGGGCCGGAGTACGTCACGTACGAGCTGGACTGAGCGCCCGCGAGGGCGCCGAGCGCGACGGCCCACATGGCGCCCGCGCCGGCGAGGTGCCAGGTCCAGTCGAGGAGATTGGAAACCAGGAAGGCGATGACGATGGGCCCGAGGAGGTAGGCGGCCGGCGTCGCTCGGGCCCGCCAGACCAGGCGCGCGCTCGTCGCGTAAAGCGCGAGGGCGAGGACGAGGCCGAGGATGCCGAGCTCCGCCGCGAGCTCGAGCGGGAGGTTGTGGGCGAAGGCGATCGTGGAGCCGTCCTGGTAGCGGACGCTCGCCGTGAGGAAGGCGTCCGCGCCCGCGCCGTGCAACGGCCGCTCGGCAAAGGTCCGGATCGCGGCCTCCCAGGTCTCACCACGGTTGTGCAGGCCTCCGATGGCGATCACCACGGCACCGGCAAGGGCGACCACGGCCAGCACGACACGCCGGCGCGGGGCCAGATACACGACGAGCACCACCACCGCGAGCCCGAGCGCGGTCCGGCTTTCAGCGAGCACGAGCACCGCAGCGGCGATCGCGAGGCCGATCCACGATCGGTACTTCAACAGCACCGGCAGCGCGCCGACCTGAACGAGTGCGAGCGCCGGCGGGTACTCGAACGGGCCGCCCGGGCGCCAGCCGCCGAGGCGGTTGACCGCGAAGGTCGAGTCTTGAAGTGCCACGGAGACGAGGCCGAGCGCTCCCGCCACGACCGCGATCACCGCGAGCCCGATGGCGAGCGGTTCCGGGCGCGCGATGGCTGCGGCCGTCAGGACGAAGCGCCGTAGCCCGCGGCGACCAGCCCCCAGCGCAGCGACTCGCCGACGAGCCCGACGGTCCACACCGTCGACGCGGTACCCAACACCGCCAGCGTGATCAGGACCAGGGCCACCGGCTCCTGCCAGTGGCGCGGCCGCACCGCCGCGCACGCCACGAGCGCGACCGCCCCGAACGCGATCCCCGGCCGCCCCGTAGCCCCCACCCGCGAACACCCCGACGGCGTCGCGAGCAGCGGCCACGCGGCGGCCGTCACGTCAGTTCACGCAGTCCGCGGCACCCATCTTCGAACCGGCCAGGTCGGCTTGCTCGCCGTAGGGGCGGAGGTCCTCGAGGATGCGCTGGTACTCAGCCACATCGCCGTCCTCGGCAGCGGCCTGTGCGTCGCGCGCACCCTCGAGCTGCGCATCGGTGGCCTCGACGAAGTCGTCGTAGGCGGCCTGCAGTTCCGCGGGCGGATCGATGTCGCCGATCCTGCTCGTCGCGTCCTCGAGCGCGGGGATCAGCTCGTCGTAGATCTCGAGGTCGTCCTTGGGGTTACGGTGAAGCCCTGGCCGGCCTGATCGATGTTGTCCCCGGCTGAGGCGCAAACCTCGTTTGCCGCCGAGACGAACCCGTCGTAGGACAGGGCCTCGTTGTCGTCACCGCCACAGCCGACGATGGCGCCGGAGGCGAGCAGCGCAACGAGAAAGCTTCGGGTCTTCATGTCGTACGTCCTTACGTAGGGGAGCAACGCGAGCGATTCACCATCGCACACCTGTCCTTGCCCCGGCCTTGCACGCGCGCGCACGCGAGGCCCGGCCGGAGCAAGTCTCTGACGACGTCAGGGCAGCCGGTGCGCGGTGAGGATGCACACGTCGTCGTCGATGACCTCGCCCTCGCAGAGCTCGTCGACCAGGCAGTCGGCGAGCGCGTTCGGCGAGTCCTCGGCACACCCGTCGAGCGCGTGGGCAAGCCGCTCGATGCCGTCCGTGATCTGCTCGCCGCGACGTTCGACGAGGCCGTCGGTGTAGAGCAGCAGGTGGCGCCCGGCCCGAAGGGGACGGTGCCCTCAGACCACGGCGGCGGAGCAGCGTGCAGCACGTCGAGCGGCACCGAGCGGCCGTCCCACACCGCGGCCGCGGGCGCGCCGTCGACGGCGATCACCGGCGGCGGATGGCCCGCGCACGCGTAGCGCAGCTCGCCGTTGGCGAGGTCGAGCTCGGCGTAGACGACGGTCGCCATCTGGCCGATGCGGTGGCGCCTCGCGTACGCGTCGAGCGCGTCGAGCAGCCGCGCCGGGCCGAGCCCGGTCGAGGCGAGCGCGCGCATCGCGCTGCGCAGCTGGCCCATCGTCGCCGCCGCGCTGCGATCCCGCGGCCCACGACGTCGCCGACCACGAGCCCGACCGTGTCGCGTCGTCGAGCCAGAACGCGTCGTACCAGTCGCCGCCGACCTCGAGGCCGCGCGACCGCCGGCCGGTAGGCGGCGGCGAGCTCGAGCCGTCGGCGCGCTCGGGCAGCCGCCCGGCAGCAGGCTGCGCTGGAGCTCCTGCGCGATCGTCGTGCTCGCTGCCGCTGCGCGCGCAGCAGCTCCTGCTCGTAGCGGCGGCGGTCGGTGGCGTCGAAGACCGTGGTGCGGACGACGCCGCGGCTCGCCCTGCTCGTCCGTCGCGCAGGACGGAGTTGAGCAGCGCCGGCAGGCGTGAGCCGTCGGCGCGGACGATCTCGACGGCGATCTCGCGCACCGCGCCCTGCATCCGCAGCAGCGGCGCGTAGTGCGTCTCGTGGTAGATCCGGCCGCCCGGCGTCAGCAGGTCCTGGAAGCGGCCCGTGCCGACGAGGTCGTCGCGCGTCGCAGCCCGGTCCAGGCCTCGAACGTCCGGTTGACCCGGGCGATCGTGCCGTCGAGCCGGGTCGAGAGGTAGCCGCAGGGCGCGTTCTCGAAGAGCTCCTCGGCCGACTCCTCGAGCAGGCGCGTCGACGGCCGTCACGCCGCGAGGAAGTCCTGGATCGCGTCGATCGGTCTCCTCGGGCGCGCTCAGGTTCGGGCAGTGCCCGGTGGCGTCGAGCGCGACGAAGCTGCTGCTCGGCAGCTGCGCGGCGACGTACTCGCCGACCGCGTCGGGCGCGATGGCGTCGTCGGAGCACTGCAGGACCAGGCTCGGCGTCTGACGCCGCGCGAGGTCGGCGCGGTTGTCGGAGAGGAACGTCACCTCGGCGAAGTGCGCGGGCGATGTCGGGGTCGGCGCGGCAGAAGCTGTTGGTCAGCTCGTCGCCCAGCTCGGGGCGGTCCGCGTTGCCCATGATCACGGGCGCCATCGCGCCGGACCAGCCGAGGTAGTTGCTGTCCATCGACTCGAGCAGCTCGTCGATGTCCTCGCGCGCGAAGCCGCCGACGTAGCCCTCGTCGTCGATGTAGCGCGGCGACGGGCCGACCAGCACCAGCCGCGCGAAGCGCTCGGGCTCGCTCGCGCCGCGGCGAGGACGCCGATCATCGCGCTGACGGAGTGGCCGACGAAGATGACGTCGCGCAGGTCGAGCGCCGCGCAGATCTCGAGGACGTCCTGCGGCGTAGCCGCTGCAGCGAGGCGTAGCGCGTCGCGATCGAAGGCCGCGAGGTCCGAGCCGCCGAGCGCCGACGTGGTCGAAGAGGACGATGCGGTGCGTCTGCGCGAACGCCGGCCAGACGAACCGCCACATGTTCTGGTCGCAGCCGAAGCCGTGGGCGAAGACCATCGGCGGCCCGTCGGGGTTGCCGTGCGTCTGCACGTTGTTTCTTCCGAGCACGTCCATGTGGCTGAACTTTAGACCGCCGTCAAGGATTGCTGGCAACGGCGCGGCCGTCAGCGGCCGTGGCGCTGGCGCAGCGACGCCGCGATCGGCGCGCCGTCGAGCTCGCCGGCGGCGATGCGCTTGCGCAGCGTGCGCGCCACGACGCGGTCGACGAGCCCGGGCAGGTGCCGGGCGACCGCGAGCTGCGAGCGCGCCGCCGCGGGTGACGGCGACGTCGCGTCCGCCGGTCGCCCTCGCACCCCGCGACGATCTTGTCGACGACGCCCTCGAGCGGCTCCTCGCGGCTGAAGCCCTCGAGCTGCAGGCCGGCCTCGCGCGTGCGGTCGTGGATCGGCGTGCGGACGAAGGCGGGATGGACGCAGGTGACGCCGACGTGGGTGCCGTACTCGGCGCGCAGCGCGTCGGCGTACGCGGTGACGCCGCGCTTGGAGACGCCGTAGGCGGCACCGAGCGGCAGGCCGAGGAAGGACATCCGCGAGCCGACGAAGACGACCTGCCCGCGCGACTCGACGAGCGCCTCGATCGCCGCCGCGGTGACGCGCCAGCCGCCGAGCAGGTTGACGTCGATCATCTTCAGGACGTGCGCGTCGGGCGCCTCGCCCGCGCTCGCCGGCCCGCCGATGCCGGCGTTGTTGACGAGCGCGTCGAGCCCGCCGAGCTGCGCGATCGCGGCCGGGACCGCCGCCGCCACCGACTCGTCCGAGGTGACGTCGCAGGCGAGCACGTCGTTGACCTCGTCGGCGACGAGGTCGAGCCCGACGACCTGCCAGCCGCTCGCGCGCAGCCGCGCGACGATCGCCGAGCCGAACGCGCCGCCCGCTCCCGTGACGATCGCGTGCTCATCGCCGCTTGCGTCCTTCGTCGATCTCGACCTGGCAGCTCGTGCATGTAGGCGTCGAAGTCGACGCGCATCGTCGGGCCGGCCGTGGTCGCCCCAGCGCGCGTGCGCCTTGCGGTAGCGCAGGTCGCAGTCGGCGCGCATGTCCGCGGGCGACGGCGGCGCCCACCGTCCGGTCAGGTGCTCGGCCAGCAGCTGGGACTGGCGCTCGAGGATCGGGAACGCCGAGCCCGTCGACTGCATCAGCCCGACGAAGAAGAGGTCCGGATGCTCGAGGTGCAGGATGCGCTTGTAGAGCGGCAGCGTCTGCGGGTCGCCGCCGAGCACCTCCGGCTCCAGGAACGGGATCGTCACCCGGTAGCCCGTGCACCAGACGATCGCGTCGACGTCCTCGCGCGTGCCGTCGGTGAAGCGCACGCCCGTCGGCTCGAGCGCCTCGATCCCCGGCTTCGGCGTGATCTCCCCGTGCGAGATGCGCGAGACGATCGTGTCCGAGATCGTCGGGTGCGACTGGAAGAGGCCGCCGTCCGGCGCGGGCAGCCCGACGTCCTCCGGCTTGCCCACCGTGAGCTTGAGCAGCGTCTGCGCGATCGGCTGGCGCAGCCGCCACGGCACGTGCGTCGCGACCCACGGCCGGATGACCTGGTCGGCCGGCTTGCCGAGCATCCGCTTCGGGATCACCCAGCTGCCGCGCCGCACCGACAGCAGCGTCCGCTCAGCGAAGTGCGAGACGTCGGTGGCGATGTCCATCGCGCTGTTGCCCATCCCGACGATCAGGACGCGCTTGTCCTCGAAGTCGCGGCCGACGCCGAAGTCGAGCGCGTGCAGCTGCTCGCCCTCGAACGCCTCGCTGCCGGGGTACGCCGGGCTCGGCCACGCGGCGACCTCGTTGTGGCCGCTGGCGACGACCAGCGCGTCGAAGCGCTCGCCGTCGACCTCCCAGCCGCCGCCGACGCGGCGGGCTGCGCTCGACCTCGGCGCCCAGCCGGATGCGCCCGCCGAGCTCGAAGCGCTCGACGTAGTCCTCGAGCCAGCGGCCGACGGCCGCGCGGTCCGGGTAGTCGGGCGTGCCCGCGGGCATCGGGTGCTCGGCGAACTCCGTCCGCGGCCGGCTCGTGATCAGGTGCAGCGACTGGTACGCCGCGGTCGGCCGGTCCTCGAGCGTCCACACCCCGCCGACGCGCTCGCCGCGCTCGAAGGCGACGGCGTCGACGCCGGCCGCGGTCAGCGCGCGCAGCGCCGCGAGCCCGGCCGGTCCGGCTCCGACAATCGCCACTTGCATCCGGCGATCCTTTCAGAGCGCCGCCGCGACGGCGCGCTCGCCCGATCGTCAGGCCACTGCGTCCAGGGCTGCCGCAAGTCGCTCGATCTTCGCCCGGTCCTGATCGGTGACCATCTCGGAGCGAGCCTGATCGGCGATCCCGCGCCCGGCCTCGAGGAGCACCCTGACCCGCTCGGAGGCGGCACCGCGCCGGGCGGCCGTGGCGCAGGCCCGGACCGCGTCCAGGAGGTCACCCGCCACGGATGCGTCCGCACCGCAGTAGCGGCCGATCTGGCGCAGCGGCTCGACCTGTTCCTCGAAATGGCGCCGGCGCAGGACCACCGTGAGCGCTCCGTCGCAGAAGCGCCGGACCCGCGGCGGGGCCGAGCGCTCGCTCAGCCGCACGAAGATCGAACGCAGGTAGCTGATGCAGGTGATCGCGGTCATGGGGTCGTTGACGCCGGGCGACATGGCCTTGAGCGCCGTGTCGGTGAGCTGGCGCACGCCGAAGTCGACGTCCTGGTTGAGGTCGCGCTCGCTGCCGATCGACACCGCGGAGACGATCGCCTCCCGGCAGTTCTCGGCGGCCGCGGGCGGCCAGACGTGCGCGATCGGCCGCTCGGGACCGGCGAAGTCTCCGGCGCAGACGAGGATCACGAGTCGATCCACCGCGCCCGTGATCTCGTCGGCGAGGTCGTCGAGCCCGACCCGCTGCACGTACCCGGGGCGCTCCGGGAAGACGACCCCGGGAGCGACGTCACACCACTCCCGCAGCAGCGCCTCGGCGTCCTGATCTGTGGCAGGCTCCCCGTAGGGCTCCGGATAGAGCCGGTCGATCCGCTCGAGGGTGGCGTGCGCGATGTTCGCCGTCACGTGTGAGACCTGGACCATCTGGGAGACGTGGTTGAGGAACACGATCAGCAGGATCACGGCCCCGATGCCCAGCAACGAGGCGAGAGTGACGCTCAGGCGGGGGACGAAGCCCGCATCACCGAAGGCCCCCACCGCCCGTAGGACGAGCAGGGAGTAGACGAACGTCCCGACGAACGCGCCGATCGTGACCTGGGTGACCCGGTCGCCGAAGAACGTCCTCAGCACGCGTGGGCTGAACTGGGTCGACGCCAGCTGCAGCACGACCATGGTGATCGAGAAGGTGAGCCCAGCCACCGTGATCAGCGACCCTGCGATCACCGAGAGCACGGTCCGGGCCGCCGGGCCGTCGCCCCGAAGACCAGCGCCGTGCCCTCGAGGTCGATCGCACCGTCGAGTTCCACGAGCACCACGCCCAGCACGGTGAAGACCGCGACGATCACGCCCGGCACGAAGCCGAGGCTTTGTCTGAGGTTGAGCCACAGTCCCTTCGCGCGGTTACCATCCGCGATCATGACCTTCGCCGGTCGCACGGTCCAAGTCAGAACCGCGCCCGGCACCTACTGCTAAGGGTTCGTCCCCAAGACTGGGGACAAACCTTGGGGGTGTCCCCGATGGCCGGGGGCTCCCGAGCGCAGACGATGCGCCCATCTGTCACCCCTCCAAGCAATCCCTCGGCCTCGCGGCCCTCGCCGCGTTCCCCGTCGCGTTGAGGACCCTGGTCCTCGGCGGCCTGCTCGCCCTCACCATCGCCGCGCCCGCGGGTGCCGCGACGGTGACCGTCAAGCGCGGTGCCGCCTTCAAGAAGGCGACCATGATCAAGGAGCCGGTCACGGGGCGGCTACCTCGGGCTCAAGAAGAAGCGCGACGGCTATCGGCGACGTGCAGCTCGCGGGCGCCAAGGTCGCCAGGGGCGGCGAAGGTCAAGGTCACGCTGGGCGTCCCGGCCGGCACGCCGATCGGCCGGTACAACCTCCACCTCTGCGCGGACGAGCAGTGCCGCCGGTCGGGGAAGGTCAACGTCGTCGACGATGGCGTGAAGACGGAGATCCGCGCGCTGTCGGACGTCTTCCAGGAGACGGACGACTCAGACGACGAGGCGGACATCGCCCGCACGAGCGCCTCGCTGTGCAAGGCGGTCCACCCGGCGCAGAAGTTCACGGAGAAGGCCGCGCTCGCGTCACTGGACCGGTTCCTGACCACGACGGCGGGAGCCGACGCGATGCGCGCGTTCGCGAAGTCGCCGGACGCCAAGTCCGCCGGCGCCGCTCGCGCCGCCGCGGTGGCGGCGATCACCGTCGGCTCGCCCGGTGCCGCGCTGGCCGCGTCGCTGCGCGTGCAGGAGCTCCAGCCCACGCGGATGGAGCCGCTGCTCAACGTCGCCGGGCTCGCGGTCTCGGTCGGTCGTCCGAACGAGGCCATCGCCCTGCTCGACGCGGCCGCCACCCGGGTCGAGGACGGCGGCGCGCCGATGGGCATCGCCCACCGGTCCTCCGCCCTCGCCACCCGCGGCCGCCACGAGCATGCTCGGCCAGTACAAGGAGGCCCGGCGGGTCGCCGACGCAGTGGTGGCCAGCGAGCCGGCGCTCACCGAGGTGGCCACCACCGCAGGTGTGGCGCACGCCTGTCTGGGTGACATCACCGGCGCGGTGAAGCTCGTGCGCAAGGGTCGTCGCCGCAACGGCGGCATCCCCCGCGCGGACATCTCGGGCGGCAAGGCCTCCAGCTGCGGCCGATCCAGCTGCCCGCCCTGCCGGTGAACGCCCTGGCGATGAACGACTACTACAAGGACGAAATGCAGCGCGCGTTCAGCGAGCTGGACGGCTTCATCGACCGGCGCAACCAGTACGAGGCGGCCGTCCGGGCCTACGAGGACGGGCTCCCGCTCGCCGCTCGGAAGCACCTCAACGGGATCCAGTCGCTCGCGTACCGCGTCGTCGAGAACCCGGCGATCGAGGCGCATCGCGTCGAGATCAACAAGCAGTCGACGCTGATCGCGGACGAGATCTGCGTGATCTTCGGCGACTTCTGCTCGGCCGATTCCAAGTACGACACCTGGCAGGACGAGGCCGGCGCCGCGTGCGCGCAGCAGGGCTCGGGCTGTTACAAGCGCGAGATGCTCGCCCGGTGCGAGCCGGCGGCGAAGCTCGTCCACCAGTCGGTGCTCGCCCATGTCACGGCGATCGACCGCGAGCAGCAGGCGCTGCACGCGATCAGTTCCACCATGACGTCGGGCTACGCGGCGCACCTGTTCGACGACTCCGCCCACCGGCTGGTGCTGCTGGCGATCGAGGAAGAGGAGTCCGCGCTGCACTCCGAGGCGGCACAGGCGATCCAGGGCTGGACCGGCTCGCTGACGGCACGCGGTGAGTACTGCGTCTCCCAGCCCGTCGAGCCGGCCCAGGTCGGCGCCTCGACCGCCGCGGGCGCCGACGACGCGGGCAAGTGCCCGGACTGGCTGAAGGGCGTCAGCATCAGCATCGACCTCGGCCCCGCCAAGGCCAAGGTCAACTGCAAGGAGATCAAGCTCGGCGCCGACCTCGGCAAGGGCTGGATCACCGCGTTCGGCGAGGTCGCCTACGACCCGCGCGCCGGTCGCCTGACGGTCGTCGGCGGCTCGAAGGCATCGGCCAAGCTCGAGGGTGTCGGCAAGGCCGACTTCAAGTCGGGCCTGTATCTGACGGTCAGCTCCCAGGGCGTCGAGGACGCCGGCTGGCGCGTGGGACCGAGCGTCTCCGCGACCGCGGGCCCGCTCGAAGTCAAGGCCTTCGGCAAGGACGAGGACATCTCGTTCGTGCCGGTGGTCAAGGCGCTGTACGAGAGCCGAGCGTCCGCTCCGCGGTCCCCGGCCGCGGAGCGGAACCTCAGCCGGCTCTCTAGGAGACGTCGATCTTCTGGCGGCGGCTGACGCCGGCGACGTGCTCGGCGTCCTTGGGGACCTTCACCCGGTAGGTGCCGTCACGGCGGATCGTGATGGCCTTCGTGTAGGTGGACTGATCGGCACCGGCGTCGGTGAGCGCCGCCTTGCCGACGGTCTTCCAGCCGGCCTTCCGGCGGCGCTGGATGACGGCTGACGCACCGTCGCGCGCCGGCAGCACGGCGCCGGAGAAGGTGACGCGGGCACCGGCGGCCGGGGTCCGGTCAGAGACGGTGACGTCCACGCGCGGGCGTACCTTCACCAGGACGGTCGGGCTCTCCGTTCTCGGCTTGGTCTTGGCCACCGCTCGGTACTGGGTGTTCACCGAGGGAGCAATAGCGATCGAGTACGTGCCGTCGGCCGCCGTGTCGACCTTGTCGCCCGTCGGCGAGAACTTGTCGCCGAGCGGAACGGTCGTCGTCGGCCTCGAGGCTGACCCACACCCCGCCGATGTCGGTGCCGGTGAGCTGACCCGTGGCGGTGGCCGGCGTGGTGAAGACCACCCCGCTCGGCTTCGCCACCAAGGTAAGCGAGCCCGCTACCGGGGGCGGGCTTGGCCGACAGCGCCAACGGCGCTGATAGTCCGGCGACGGCGATGGTGACGATCGTTCGCTTGAGCATGTGACTAACCGATCCGGATCTTGCGTAGGGGGCTGAAGCCCGTGGGAGTGGTCCGCGTCAGCCGCGACCCGGACGCGGTAGGTGCCCTTCCGGGTGATGCGGATGCGCTTGGCGTACTTGGAGACGTCGCCCTTGGCGGCACGCAGGACGGCCTTCGCGACCGTTCTTGAAGCCGGCGCTCGAGCGGCGCTGGATCTTCACCTTGCGCCCGTCGTGTGCGGGAGCGACCTTGCCCTTGAAGCGGACCCGCTGGCCCCGGCGGACCTTCGAGTCGCTCACCTTGAGGCGGACGGCGTAAACGACCAGCACGGTCACCTCGGCACTGGTCACCGGCGGCGCGGACTGGGCGACTACGCGGTAGTGGGTGTGCAGCCCGGGGTTGACCGTGAAGGAGTAGTTGCCCGCGGCGTCAGTGGCGACCGGAGTCCCCACGGCGGTGAAGGCGCTGAAGGGAGAGGGGCTTTGCTCGAGCGTGACCGTCGTGCCGGCCGCTGCATTCGTGAGCTGGCCGGTGATCGTGCTGCTGCCACCGAAGCGGACCGTGGTGGGCGCCACGGCGATCGTGATCGCCGCGGAGCATGTAAGCGACGGAGCGTCGTGAACGTCAGGTCCGCTCCGACATCCGAGCCCGAGGGGTTGGCGGCCACCAGCCGGTAGTGGTAGACGGTGTTGGGCGCCAGGCCGGTGAGGGCCGCATCGACGTCCTTGCCGGCGTTGCCGCTCACGGTCGCGTCAGGCTGTCTTGGCGCTCGTAGGTCGTGGTCAGCCCGTACTCGAAGGCGTAGGTCGTCCCCTCCTTTGGGGTTCAGCGACCCCGTCGAGCGTCGCGGTGGTGGCGGTGATGTTGAATGCCGCCCCGGTGGATGCGCCCGGCACACTGGCCTGCGCCGTCGCGGATGGGAGCAGTGCCAAGGCAATGCACGCGGCCAGAAGCCGAAGGGTGTTCACATCCTTTAAGACGCGCGAGGGCGCCCAAGGTCCGGATGCACTTATCGTAGAGGCGGGCGCCACCGGGATCGCGTTGCCCGCTCCCGCGCTCACGATCGTGCCGGGCGCGAGGCGGTTGGCGTCGTTGACGAGGACCGCTCGCCGCCGATGTCGATCACGTTGCCTGCGTTGCGGCTGACAACGCCGGCGCCGTCCTGGCCGATGAGGCCGAGGCCGTTCTCGCTGAGGATCCCGCCGGGTCCTGGCCGAGCAGGTTCCCGGCGCCGGCCGAGATCACGCCCGCCCGTCCTGCCCGATCAGCCCGGCGCCGTCCTGCCCGATCAGCTCGCCGCCGCCAGGACGACGTTGCCGCCCTTGCGCGGCATGACGGAGGCGCCGTCGTTGGAGATGATCGACGCGCCGCCGTTGGCGATGATCAGACCGCCGCGCGTGAGGCCCGGAACTGCGAGGCTCGGATCGAGGATCCCGCCGATGGTGAGCACACCCGGCGTCACCCCGGGGTTTCGCGCGGCGGCGTGCAGGCTCGCCTCCGGCTGGGACCCGCCGAACTCGTTCGCGGTCCTGGCGGCCAGAGCGGCGTCGACCCCGGGGCTGCCCGAGAGCGCCCGGATGATGTTGCCGATGGCGTTGGCCAGCGCGGCGATGCCGATGACCTCGATCTGCGCGACCGACGCGCGGCCGCGCGTGGTGTCGAGGCGGGTCTGCACGCAACCGGTCGCCTCGCACTCGATCTCCCGGCCGGCGAGGCTCACGAACGTCGAACCGCGGCGCGACGCGGCACGGATGTCGAGATAGCCCTCCTCGTTGACGCCGTTCGCGCCGTACTTGACGAAGGTGAAGCGGTACGTCCCCGAGTCCTCGATCGGCCACGAATCGCACCGAACCCCACTGGAATTGGTCGGCCCGCCGACCGGCGTGTTGGTCAGCCGGGTGTTGACGGATTCTCCGCTCGGGTTGCGCGCCTGCACCTGCACGCCGGGCACGAGCAGGCCGGTGGCCGCTTCGATCACGGCAAAGCACACGTCGTTCTTCGCCCCGCCCTGCAGCGTGGTGAGCTGCCGTCCGTCCCGATACCCGGATTGATCGGACCGCGCTCGAGGTTCACGCCCGCGAACCGGTCGCGACCCTCGAGCCGGCGATGGAACGGGACGATCGCGAGCTCGTTGAACTTCGCCCGGGAGACGGTGAGTTTCAGGCCGCGCACGCCGTCGATCTGCCCGACCTCCGCCCGCTTGACGTAGGGGTCCGCCTCCTGCGAGCGGTCGTCCTGGTAGCTGACCGACGAACGGCACTCACGGAACGCGAGGAGGAACCCGGCCTCCGCCTCGGACTTGCCGATCAGGGACGCGATGAAGCTCTCGCGGTCGGCCTGCGAGAAGCTCGGACGCAGCGGGCAGTCGTCCCCCTCCTGCTTCGGTGTCTTGATCGGCGGGAGCTTCTCGTCCTTGGAGGCGTCGTAGAAGCCGATCCGGATCCGCGGCAGCTTCCCACCGGGCCCTGCGGCGATCTCAACGCGCGTGCCCGCCTTTGGGATCGTCGCGAAGGCGTGGCCCGGCTTCACCCGCACACCCTTGGGGAGGCGTTCCTTCGACCGCCCGTCCTTCTCCTGCTCGGCGACACTGCCGAAGTCGACCTGGCCGCCCAGGACCTTGAGGAGCCGCTGGCGCGCCGCGCCGAGCGGCCGGTTGCGTACCGACGGGATCCGCACGGTCTTGGTCACCGCGGCGATCACCGAGCGCGCCGGCACCGAGCCCGCCGCGTTGGTGGCCAGCTCGACGCAGTAGACGAGCCGGCCCTCGTCGGCCTGCGTGAACGTGTACGTCGCCCCGGTCGCCAACTGGCGGGCCGGCTTGGCGCTATCGGATGTGGTGAACCACCCGTACGCGAAGGAAGGTGAGCCGTCCAGGTCCCCGGCCTGCAGGTCGCCGAGACGCCGGCTCGCAGCACGCGCGGCGAGGTGGTCGGAATCGAGATGGCGGCGGGGAGGCCGGGCGACGAGCCGCCGCCCCCGGCGGCGCGTTGCACGGTCTCGCAGCGCAGCGGCTCGGGGTCGGTGCCGACCGGGTCGATGATCGCGACGTCCTGCGTGCCCTGCGTCCTGCTCGAGGCGGAGTCGCAGTCCAGCAGCGGGTCGGCGACCCCGTCGCGGGCCCGGAGTGTGTCCTCTCCCTCGTTGCCTTCCAGGCGGTCCGCGCCGCCCTTGCCGTCGAGCTGGTCGTTGCCGGCGCTGCCGTTGATCGTCTCGGCGGCCGGCCCGCCCTCGATGATGTCGTCGAACGCGGAGCCCTGGATGCGCTCGAAGCCCGCGCCGACGCTGTCCCCTCCGCCCGCCGTTGGCGCCGTCGTTGGCGGTGCCGTCGTCGACCGTGACGCGGACGCCGAGGGCCGACTCGAAGTAGGTGACGCTGTCTGTACCGGTCGCGCCGGTGTCGATCATCGCGTCCCGCCTCCGCCGCCGAACAGCGTGTCCGAGCCGTCCTGGCCGTCCATCAGGTCCTCGGTGTCCTGGCCGTAGAGGAGGTCGTTGCCGGGCCCGCCGCGCAGGGTGTCGATGCCGACGCCGCCCTGCAGGATGTCGTTGCCGCCTCCGCCGGTGAGGGTGTCCTGCCCGGCCTCCCCGTAGAGGCGCCCGTCGATGGGGCCGTTGAGGTGACGATCTGGCCGTCGTCGTCGCCCGGGCCGAGCACGAGGTCCACGGCCGCGGCCGTCACCTGACACTCCAGAAGATCGTCTCGAGCGCGGGCCGCCGACCTTCACGCAGCCGCTGCCCGGGCCGGGAACCAGAGCTCCTCGAAGGTGTCGCGCACGCGGAGCGTGGTCGGCGCGGTGGCCGGCGCACCAGGGCTGGATGTCGATCTGGATCGAGTTGCGCTCCTCGTCGGCCGAACCCACGAAGAGGTCGCCGGTCGCCTGGACGTTGGCGGACGCGCCGGCGTGCGCGCAGCTCGGGACCAGGAGCAGCACAGCGAGCACCGCAACGAACCAGCGACTTGCTTTCATCTGTACCGAACGCGTGAGCGCACCGATCCCTTTCACGGGCGGCTCGCCGGATCCTGGCCGTCCGTTGACCGCTGCTTAGACTCGGATTCATCGCGTCGTCCTCTGCTGAAAACCGCAAGTCGACTCCCGAGGACCTCTCCGAGCTCCCGCTGACGGTCATGCGCGAGCTCGACGTCGCCTCCGCGAGCGGCGTCGCGCGCCGGGGAGATCGGATCTTCGTCATCGCAGACGACCTGCGCGAGCTGGCCGTCTACAGGCTGTCGCGTCCGAACGAACCCGGCGAGCGGCGCACCGTGCTGGCGGAGCGTGACGGAGCGGGCAAGCCGGACGTCGAGTGCCTCACGCTCCTGCCGCCCTTCGAAGAGGCGCCCCACGGCTGCCTGCTCGGCCTCGGATCCGGCTCGGAGCCCGACCGCAACCGCGGCTTCGCCTGGGTGCTAGCGCCCGACGGCGATCTCGCCGGCGCGCCGGTCGAGCTCGACCTCACCCCGCTCTGGGATCTGTTGCGCGAGCACGCCGGAGCGCTCAACGTCGAAGGAGACCGCGAACGTCGGCGACAAGCTGTGGATCTTCAATCGTCGGCAACTCCGCGCAGGGGCGCAACCTGGTCGCCGAAGTCTCACTCGAAGACATCGTCCGATCCATTCGGGGCGACCACCGCCTGGACCGCTGCGAGCTCGGCGCGGTCCGCACGTACGACCTCGGCTCGCTCGAGGGCGTGCCGCTCGCCTTCTCGGACGCGATCCGCAAGCCTGGCCGACGAGCTCGTCGTCTTCACCGCCTCGGCCGAATCGGACGATGGCGACGGCCCCGACGGCTCGATCCGCGGCTCCGTCGTCGGCACCCTCGATGCGACCGGAGAAGGTGCGCCGCCTGCGCACCATCGACCGCCGGTGGAAGGTCGAAGGCGTCTACGCCGCGATCGATGCGGGCGTGGTCGACCTCATGTTCGTCTGCGATCAGGACGACCCGGACACCCCTGTCGTCTTTGCTCGTCGCCCGATGCCAGTGGAAGCGCGCTGGGACTCTAACGGGCCGCGCTGACCCGCTGGAGCCCGCCCCGTACGCGTTATGTGGACGACGCCATCAGCCCCTCGATGCGTTCCTCCGGAGCGGCTACGACGCGTGCCGGCGGATGCACCGCCGCCACGACCCGACGTACTACTGGGCGACGCGGCGCCTGCCGCCGCGGTCCGGCCCGCGACGCACGCGCTGTACGCCTACGTCCGCACCGCCGACGAGATCGTCGACGGGCCGCGCGCGCGGCCCTCGCCCGAGATCGGCGCGGCGCCGCGCTGGACGCCTGGGAGGCGCAGCTCGCCGCGCCGCGCCACCCGGTGGCGGTCGCCCTCGTCGACGCCGGCCAGCCGCTACCGGCTGCCGCTCGAGGAGCTGCACGACTACATGGACGCGATGCGCATCGACTGCGCGCCCGTGCAGCATGGACAGCTGGGACGAGCTCGACTCCTACATGGACGGCTCGGCGGGCACGGTCGGGCGCATGATGGCCGCGCTGCTGGGCGTGCCCGAGGCGGAGCACGCGGCGTTCGGGCGGCTCGGCCAGGCCTTCCAGCTCACGAACTTCCTGCGCGACGTGCGCGAGGACGCCGGGCTCGGCCGCGTCTACCTGCCCGGCCTCGGCGCCGGTGTGCACGACGCGGCGCACTGCGCGACACGGTCGCCGCCGGCGTGGCCCGCGCCCGCGGGCTGTTCGACGGCTGCGAGGCGGCGATCGCCAGCGCGCCCGCCGGGTGCGGCCCGGGCATCCGCATCGCCTGCGCGGCCTACGCGCTCGTGCTCGACCAGATCGAGACGGTCGACTACGACGTGCTGCGCCGGCGCACGGCGGCGCCCCGGTGGCGCGTCGCGGTGTCGACCTTCGGCGCCGTGCGCCCGTGACGCGGCGCTCGACGCTGCGGGGCGCGGAGCGGACGCCCCTGGGTGGCCGCGGCCGAGCCGACGTGCTCATCTGCGGCGCCTCGTTCGCCGGCCTCGCCACCGCCCGCGCGCTCGCCTCGAGCGGCGCGGACGTGCTGGTCGTCGACCGCTACGACATCGGCGAGCGAGCGACCAGCGCCTGCGCGATCCCCACGCCCTGGGTCCGCGCGCTCGGGCTCGAGGGCGCGGTCCGGCAGGAGCTTGAGTGCATGGCGTTCCACACGCCGCACGGCTCGCACCGCTTCCGCCTGCCGTGGTCGTGGTCGTCGTTCGACTACCGCGAGCTGTGCCTCGCGCTGTGGGAGCAGTGCGGCGATGCGCGCTTCGAGGTGACCACCGTGACGGGGCGTTCGGGCCGGGTCGTCGCCTCCGACCGCGGGCCGCTCGAGGCCGAGCACATCGTCGACGCGCTGGGGTGGCGGCGCATGCTCGGCGCCCAGACCGTCCAGCCTCCCGAGGCCACGATCTCGCGCGGCCTCGAGGTCCATCCGCACGGCACCGGCACCGACCTCGACGTGTGGATCGACCGCAGCCTCGTCCGCTACGGCTACGCGTGGGCCGTGCCGGCGGACGGGGAGATGCGCGTCGGCGCCGGCTCCTACGAACCACGCCACACGTCCGCGAAGGCACCGTCGAGACCGCCGCCCGCCTCGGCCTGCCGCCGGAGCGCTTCCAGGGCAACTACTTCCCGCACCGGCTGCGCCCCGCGGTCGAGGACGGCGTCCTCTTCGCCGGCGACAGCGCCGGCCACTGCTTCGCGCTGTCGGGCGAGGGCATCCGCACCGCCCTGCACTTCGGCGATGCCGCCGGGCGCGAGCTGGCGGCGGTGCTCGCCGGCCGGCGCTCGGCGGTGGCCGCGCGACGGCGCTACGCAGCGTTCTCCGCGCTGCACCGGCCGGCCTTCGAGGCGGCCTACGGACTGCAGTGGCTGATTCCGCGCCTGCCGCCGCGCGTGCTCACCGTCGCCCTGGGCGTCCTCGGCCGCCCGCGCATCTGCCGTCCGCTGTTCCGAAGCTATCTGAGGATCGCATCCCCGCGGCCGTCCGTATCCCTGCATGGACATCGAAGAAGGCCGCTTCCTCGTCGCCGGCGCAACCGGCGCGCTCGGCTCCCGTCTCGCCCGCCGCCTGACCGACGAAGGCGCGCGGGTCTTCCTCGCCGGCCGCGACGCCGAACGGCTCGGCGCACTGGCTTCCGAGCTGGACGCGCCCGCGGGCATGCTCGACCTGGAGCGACCCGGTGACGCCGTGGCGGCGGCGGTGGTCGCGCTCGGCGGTCTCGACGGCCTCGTGGTCGCCACGGGCGTCGTCGCCTTCGGCGCGTCCGACGAGCTGCCGGACCCCGTCGCCCGTGAGCTGTTCGCCGTCAACGCCCTCGGTCCGATCGCCTTGATCCGCGCCGCCCTGGGCGAGCTCGGCTCACCCGCCGCCATCGTCGCCCTCTCGGCCGTCGTCGCCGAGTTCCCCACGGCCGGCATGGCCGCCTACTCGGCGTCCAAGTCGGCCCTCAGCGCCTACCTCACCGCGTTGCGCCGGGAGCGGCGCCGCCACGGCCTGACCGTCCTCGACGTGCGCCCGCCGCACCTGGACACCGGCTTCAGCACACGCGCGCTGCACGGCGAGCCGCCCGCCCTGCCGGAGCCCGCGGACCCGGACGGGCTCGTCAGCGAGATCGTCGACGGCCTGCGTGGCGGTCGTCGCGAGCTGCGCTACGACCCGATGCGCCGCGAGCTGATCGCCAGCTGAGGGCGGCGCTGGAGGAGTAGCCGCAAGTTCGTGCCTCGGCCTGCGTTGTACGAGCAGGAAGATGGTGAGGGTTCGGATTCTTTTGGCCGTGTTCGCGGCGCTGTGCTTCGCCGCTCCGGCGCAGGCCGGTGTGTCGCTGCCGTCCTCTTCAGCGCGGGCGGAGACGCTGCTGTCGAAGAACGCGATCCTCGTCCGCGTGAAGGGACCGCGCGGCACGCTGGTACACCTGCGTGCGCTCCCCCGCTACGTGGCGTTCAAGCGCACGGTGCGGATGCGCTCCAGCGAGCGGCGCGCCGTCCGTCTGAAGCTCAAGCGGCGCGGGCGCCGGGCGATCGCGGACTGCTCGATGCGCCGGCTGAGGATCCGGGTGCGCACGAACGGCGTCACGCGCGGTCGGGCGCGGCTGATCCGCCGGCTCGGCACGTGTCCGGACCACAGCGGGCCGATCGGGCCGCCGACGCCCAGCGAGCCGGTGCCGACGCCGACGCCCATCGGCGACCGCGACCGCCACCGAGACTGCGACTGCGACCACCGCCACCGCCACGCGCCACCGCCACCGCCGATCGCGACCGCCTCGCCGACCAGCAGCCCGTCACCGAGTCCCACCGCCACGGCCTCCCCGTCGCCTTCGCCTTCGCCCTCCCCTTCGCCCTCCCCGTCGCCCTCGCCTTCGCCCTCCCCTCGACCTCTTCGCCCTCGCCTTCGCCCTCGCCGACGCCCTCGCCTTCGCCCTCCCCGACGCCCTCGCCTTCGCCCTCCCCGACGCCGACCGCGACGACCAGCCCGACCGCGACGACCGCAACGGCCAGCCCGACCCCCACCGCCAGTCCCGGCCTGCCCGAGATCCCGACCTTCGCGATCCTGCCCCAGTGCGACTTCCTCGACCCGGCGGTCTGCCTGCTGCCGTTCCCGAACGACTACTTCACGCGCGCCGACGCCACGACCCCGACCGGCCGCCGGCTCAACCTCGACATCACGGCCATGCCGCGCAACATCGCCGGCAAGCCGATCGATCCGAGCGACTACAACCGCAACGACGGCTTCAGCCCCGGCACGCCGATCGTCACCAAGGTCCCGGGCCTCGACAACCAGACGGCGTTCGACCGCACCGGACTCGTCCCGCAGACCGACATGCGCCGCGTTACGACGCCGACCAGCCGGTCGTGCTCATCGACGCCGACACGCGGCGAGCGCCAGCTCGATCTGGGCCGAGCTGGACTCCAATCCGCCGACGGACGCCGAGCGCGTGCTGATCATCCGTCCCGCGCAGAACCTCGCCGAAGGTGAGCGCTTCATCGTCGCGCTGCGCAACCTCAAGGACGCCGGCGGCGGGCCGCTCGCGCCGCAGCGCCCGTTCCGGCTCTACCGCGACAACGTCGCCACGCTCAACCCGCTCTTCGAGCAGCGCCGCCCGCACATGGAGGAGCTGTTCGCCACCCTCGGCCGGGCCGGCATCCAGCGCAGCCAGCTCTACAGCGCCTGGGACTTCACCGTCGCCAGCGAGCAGGACCGCACGGGTCGCGCTGCCTGTCATCCGCAACCAGCGCGTTCGCCGAGCTCGGCGACACGAACCTCGCCGACCTGACGGTCCCGGCCAACTCCACTGCGCCCGACCTTCACCGTCGACCGGGTCACCCCGACCCCGATCACCCGACCACGGCGTTCGAGATCGACGGCACGCTACACCGTCCCGTGCTTCCTCGACGCCCAACTGCGACCCGGGCGGGCGCTTCGCCTACCTGACGCCGACCGCCACCGAGCCGCAGCGGGTCCCGGGCATCGACCTTCGACGCCACGTTCCGTTGCATCATCCCCAAGACCGCCGTCGCCCCCGGCGCGCAGCCCGCGCGGCCGAGCCTCTACGGGCACGGCCTGTTCGGCGCCGCGGCGAGGTCGGCCAGGGCCAGGTGCAGCGACATGACCGACGAGCACAACATCGTCTATTGCGCCACGGACTGGATCGGCATGTCGACCGCGGGCGGCGTCGCCGGACAGGAGACCTTTGGCGACATCCCCGTCGTGGCGACCATCCTCGCCGACCTGTCGGGCTTCCCCATGCTCGCCGACCGCGTGCAGCAGGGGATGCTGAACTTCATGTACCTCGGCCGGCTGATGATCCATCCGCAGGGGCTTCGGGTCCGACCCGGCGTTCCAGCAGCCGAGGGCCGTTCGATCATCGACTCGACCCGCGCTCTACTACGACGGCAACAGCCAGGGCGGCATCATCGGCGGCGCCCTGATGGCGCTGATGCCCGACGCCACCCGCGGGGTGCTCGGCGTGCCAGGGATGAACTACTCGACGCTGCTCAACCGCTCCGTCGACTTCGAGAGCGACCCCGAGGCGCCCTGCCCGCCCGGGTTCGAGGAGCTGCTCGCCGCGCTCGAGGAGGACCCGCCGGACCCGACGGAGCCGGAGTCGATCCTCGACACGCTCAACTTCTCCTACGCCTGCCCGCTCTACGCGAGCTACCCGAACCACCTCGAGCGCCAGCTGATCTTCGGGCTCATGCAGCAGCTGTGGGACCGCGCGGAGGGCAACGGCTACGCGCTGCACATGACGACGGACCCGATCGCCAACACCCCCGCCCACGAGGTTCTGCTGCACGCCGGCCTCGGTGACCACCAGGTCGCCAACGTCTCCGCCGAGGTCGAGGCGCGCACCATCGGCGCCCGCATCCGCCCGACGCCCGTCGACCCGGGCCGCTCTCTCGACGTCGCACCCTTCTACGGGATCCCGCGCATCGGCGAGTACCCGTTCGCCGGCTCCGCACTGGAGATCTGGGACAGCGGCAACACACCCGTGCCGCCCGCCGCCAACCTCCCGCCGCGCGCCGGCGAGGATCCCCACGAGGAGCCGCGCAACACCCGTGCGGCCCGGGCGCAGAAGAGCGCCTTCCTGCGCCCGGACGGCAAGGTCGCCGACACCTGTGCCGGGCAGCCGTGTTACTCGCGCGGTTACAAGGGCGCGCAGTAACGCCGCCGGCACCCGGGCGGCGATCCGATCGCCGCGCGCTGATCGCGAGCTGACCCCAGCGCCGTAGAAGAGATATGGAACGACGCAGACTCGGTGTGACCCTCTTTCTCGCTGCGGCCTTCCTGTCGTTCTGCCTCTCCATCGTGCTGTGGTTCACGGACAACCGGCAGGAGGGTCTGTTCGTCGGCCTGTGGGTCCCCTCCATCCTCGCCGCCGGCACGTTCTGGGCGATGGTCGCGGTGCCGCGGTCATGAGCGCCCTGGACATCCTCCTGCTCGGCGCCGGCCTCGCGGTGATGCTGCTGGTCATCGGTGGGATGTTCCTGCTCACGCCGATGGGCACGGTCGAGGTGACCGCAAGAGGGCAGTGACGGGCAGGGCTCCGAGCTGAGCCCGACGGTGCCGTGACCCAGCGCCGCAGCACCGCCGGCGTGCTTGTCATCGGGATGGGCGCCGCGGGCCTGCGCGCCGCGATCGAACTGGCGGAGTCCGGCCAGCAGGTGCTGTGCGTCGGCAAGCGCCGCCGCGACGACGCGCACACGGTGCTCGCCGCCGGTGGCATCAACGCCGCGCTCGGCACGATGGACCCGGAGGACTCCTGGCAGCAGCACGCCGCCGACACGATCGCCGAGGCCTACTACCTGGCCGACCCGGCCACGGTCGAGCTGCTGGCGCGCGAGGCGCCGACCGCGATCGACGACCTCGTCGACTACGGCGCGGAGCTCGCCCGCGAGCCGGACGGGCGCCTCACCCAGCGCTACTTCGGCGCGCACACCTACCGCCGGACGTGCTTCGCGGGCGACTACACCGGGCCGCGAGATCCAGCGCTCCCTCGTCCGCCGCGCGACCGAGCTCGGCGTGGCGATGCGCGAGGACGTCTACATCACGCGCCTGCTCGTCGCCGAGGGCCGCGTGTTCGGCGCCTACGGCTTCGACATCGACGACGGCACGCGCGAGGTGATCCTCGCCGACGCGGTGATCCTCGCCGCCGGCGGGCACACGCGGATCTGGCGCCGGTCCTCCTCCCGGCGCGACGAGAACACGGGCGACGCGATGCGCCTCGCCTCAGACGCCGGCTGCCGCCTGCGCGACATGGAGCTCGTCCAGTTCCACCCGACCGGGATGATCACGCCCGAGGAGGCCGCCGGCACGCTGGTGACCGAGGCCGTCCGCGGCGAGGGCGGCATCCTGCGCAACGCCGACGGCGAGCGCTTCATGGAGCGCTACGACCCCGAGCGGCTCGAGCTCTCCACCCGCGACCGCATCGCGCTGGCCAACTACACGGAGATCGCCGAGGGCCGCGGCACGCCGGCGCGGCGGCGTCCTGCTCGACGTCACCCACCTCGACCGCGAGACGATCCTCGAGCGCCTGCCGCGCATGTACCGGCAGTTCATCGACGTCTCGATGCTCGACATCACGCAGACGCCGATGGAGGTCGCGCCGACCGCGCACTACTCCATGGGCGGCGTGTGGGTGCACGCCACGACGCACGAGACCGACGTGGCCGGCCTGTTCGCCGTCGGCGAGTGCTCCACCGGCCTGCACGGCGCCAACCGCCTCGGCGGCAACTCGCTGGTCGAGTGCCTGGTCTTCGGCAAGATCGTCGGCCAGGAGGCCGCGCGCTGGTCGGCGTCGCTTGACCTGCAGGTCCGCGACCGGGCCGTGATCGCCGCGGCCGAGGACGAGGTCACCGAGCTGCTCGCGCAGCGCGGCGGCTCGGACTTCCCCCGTCCCCTGCAGCGCGCGATCCGCGACCTGATGAGCGAGTGCGCGGGCGTCGTGCGCTCCGAAGAGCGCCTGCGCGAGGGCATCGAGCGCCTCGACACCGTGGCCGAGCGCATCGACACGATGGAGGTGCGGCCCGACATCGCCGGCTTCGACGACCTCGTCCACGCCTTCGACCTCAAGGGCTCGGTGCTCGCCGCCCGCGCGACCCTCGACTGCGCGCTCGAGCGCCGCGAGACCCGCGGTGCCCACAACCGCACCGACTTCCCCGACCAGGATCCGGCCCTCACCGTGAACCTCGTCTGGCGACCCGGCGAGCCCGTCGCCCACGAGCCGGTCGGCGAGCCGTCGGCGGAGGTCGCCGACCTGCTCGCGCAGCGCAGCGAGGTTCCCGTCGCCGGTCGCCTGCTCGAGTAGCGACGCGTCGGCGTTCGCTCTCGGACCGGGGCGATTGAGAACTCGTTTGACCTCATCGAGACCGGGAATCCCACCCGGTTCATGAGTGTTCTCCGCCATACCTTTTACGCACTGATCGCCCTCGCGGCCGTACTGGCCCCCTCGGCCCACGCCGGGGTCCACGAGCGGCCCGACCTCCTCCGCCATTTCACGGAAGCGGGAACGACCGGGACCATGGTGGTGCACCAGACCGGCGCCGGCCGCAGACGACGATCGTCGGGGCAGAACGCGCCCGGCAGCGGTTCCTGCCCTCCTCGACGTTCAAGATCCCCAACTCCCTGCTGGCGATCGAGCCGGGGTGGCAAGCGGCGCCGATCAGCCCTATCCGGGACCCGAATCCGAACTACTACGTCGACGGCAAGCCGCTCTTCCCGCAGGCGTGCGAAGGCGACCTCACGCTGGCCACCGCGTTCGCCAACTCGTGCATCCCGATCTACCAGGGCATCGCCCGCGAAATCGGCCGTCGACGACTACGAGCGCGCGGTACGCCAGATGCACTACGGCAACCGCAAGGTCGCCGATGCTCCGCTCGACAGCTTCTGGCTGGAAGGCCCGTTCGCCATCTCCGCACGCGAACAGGTGCGCTTCCTCGAGCGCCTCCGGCGAGGAGTCTGCCGGTGTCGCGCCGGGCGCTGGCGAGGTCGCCGAGATGATGGTCGTCGACCGTTCGAACGGCTCGGTGCTGCGGGCGAAGAGGGCTACGTCTTCACCACCTCGCCCGAGGCGGCTGGTGGGTCGGCTGGGTCGAGCGCGGCGGCAGGCGTGGACCTTCGCGCTGAACCTCGACATCACCGCCCCGAGCATTTCGCCGCGCGCGCCTCGATCGGCCGAGCGATCCTGACCGAGCTGGGAGCTTTCGGGCCGTGAGCGCCCGCTCATCCTGAGGCGGGTTGAAGCCGATACAGACCGTGGGCCAGCCCAGCTGGCTCCGCTATGCCTCGCGCCACACCGATCCCGTTCCTCCTCGCCGCCGCGTCCCTGGTGGCCGCCTTCGTGTTGCATGAAGCGACGGGCTTCGGCAACGATGCCTTCGACGCGGCGTTCGCGGACTGGTTTCAGCCGATCGTCTTCCTCGTCTGTGGCGTGGCGACGCTGCTGCGTGCCGCGGACCTGCGCGAGGAGCGCGTCGCGTGGTCCCTGCTCGGCGCGGGACTCGTCCTCTACGCCGGCGGCAGCTTCTACTACAACCTCGCGCCGGCCTCGCCGCCCTTCCCGTCGATCGCCGACGCCCTGTGGCTTGCGCTCTATCCGCTGAGCTTCGCCGCGATCGCGATCCTCGTCCGCCATCGCTTCTCGCGCCTGCCCGCGGGGTGTGGCTCGACGGGGTGATCGCGGGCATCATCGTCGCCGCGCTCGCCGCGGCGCTCCTGCTCGAGCCGGTGTTCGACATGACCGTCTCCAACGGCGCCGCAAGCGCGGCGCGGATGGCGTACCCGCTCGGCGATCTCATCTGCGTGGGAGTGATCGCCGTGGTCTGGCGACTGGGCGGGCTGCGGCTCCCGCGGCTCTGGGCACTGCTCGGCCTGGGGTTCGCCCTGCTGGCGACCGGCGACAGCGTGTACGTCGTCGAAGCGGCACGCGGCACGTGGGCGCCCGGCGGGCTGCTCGACCTGCCCTACGCGCTGGCCACCATCGCCCTCGCCTCGGCCGCGTGGGTCGCGCCCAAGCAGGTCACCGTCAGCGAGCACCGCGTCTCGACGACTCCCGTGATGCAGATCGCGTTCGCGAGCTTCGCTCTGCTCCTCACCGTCTTCGCCGTCGCCGGCGATCTCAACCCGCTGGCGAATCTCCTGACCATCGCAGCGCTGGTCGGGGTCCTCATCCGGCTCGGCTTCACCCTCGCGTCGCTGACCCGGCAGCGCAGCGACCTCGCCGCCCAGGCGTCGACGGATCCGCTCACCGGCCTGACCAACCACCGCGCCTTCCACGAGCGGCTCGCCCAGGAGCTCGACCGCGCGCGCCGGCAGGACGATCCGCTGACCGTCGTCGCCTTCGACATCGACCACTTCAAGGCGATCAACGACACCTACGGCCACGCCGAGGGTGACATCGCGCTGCAGGCCATCGCCGCCGAGCTCTCGACCCAGGCGCGCGCCTACGACGTCGTCGGGCCGCGTGGGCGGCGAGGAGTTCGCGCTCATCCTGCCCGGGATCGACGGGGCCGGCGGTCACGCGATCGCCGAGCGCGCCCGCCTTGCCATCGCCCGGCTGCAGGTGCAGGGGCAGGCGCTGTCGTGCTCGGCCGGCGTCGCGTCCTATCCCACCGACGACGGCGACGGCTACCGGCTGCTCGAGCTCGCCGACGGCGCGCTGTACTGGGCCAAGCGCTCCGGCCGCGCGCAGGTGCGCCGCTACGACGCGAGCAAGGTCGTCCTGCTCTCCGGCAGCGAGCAGCACCAGCAGGTCAAGCGCGTGCTCGCCCAGGAGAACGCGCTCACGCCCTTCTTCCAGCCGATCGTCGAGCTCGGCACCGGCCGGATCGCCGGCTACGAGGCGCTGACGCGCTTCTTCGGGACCGAGCCCGTGCGCCCGCCGGACCAGTGGTTCGCCCAAGCGCGCCGCTGCGGCCTCGGGCCCCAGCTGGAGGCGCGGGCGATCGCCGTCGCCCTCGAGCATCCCGGCCGTCCCGCGAACACGTTCCTCTCGGTCAACATGAGCCCCGCCGCGCTCGTGTCCGACGAGGTGGCCCGGGTGCTGCCCGACGACCTGCACGACATCGTCGTCGAGCTCACCGAGGACGACCTCTTCTCGAGCGACCCCGCCTTCGACGCCGCACTCGACGAGCTGCGCAAGCGCGGCGCCCGGATCGCCATCGACGACGCCGGCGCCGGCTACGCGGGCCTGCAGCAGATGGTGCGCGTCAAGCCCGACATCCTCAAGCTCGACCGCTCGTTGATCAGCGGCATCCACCACGACGCCTCCAAGATCGCGCTGCTGGAGGCGATGGCGGCCTTCGCGACCACCACCGGCGCGGCCGTCTGCGCGGAGGGCATCGAGGAGATCGACGAGCTGTGCGTCCTCGGCCGCTTCGACGTGACCTACGGCCAGGGCTACGTGCTCGGCCGCCCCGGCCCCGACTGGCCAGGCGTCGACTCCGACGTCGCGGCGTCCGTGACCGCGGAGACTCGCTGGGGCATGCGCGTGATGACCGGCGCGAGCGGCACCGGCGGAGAGGTGACGATCGGCGACATCTCCGACGCGCTCTGCCACGTGCGCTCGCTCGCCGACCTCGATCGCGCCGTCCACATGGTCGAGCGCCTCGTGCACGCGGACGACGTCGCCGTGTCCCTGGTCGCGCCCGGCGAGCGCTGCGTGCAGACCCTGAGCACGCACGACTGGGGCGTCGACGGCGAGCGCTACTCCTTCGACGACTACCCCACCACCGAGCACGTGATCGTCAACCAGACGCTGGGACAGGTGCTCGAGGGAGACCCCGCGGCCGACCCCGCCGAACTCGCCCTCCTGCGCAAGAGCGACTTCTGCGCCGTGCTGATGGCCCCGATCATCTTCCACGGCGACAGCATCGGCCTGCTCGAGGTCTACCGCTGCACCGCGCGGCCGTGGACGGGCACCGAGGTCGACCAGATCCGCATGCTCGCGCACCAGCTCAGCGGTGTCCTCGCCGGTCCGCAGCTGGGCCGCAGCTCCGCGCTCGCCCACGTCTTCGTGGACGTGCGCGGCAGTGACACCGTTCCGGCGGTGTCCACGCTTTCGCGGGTTTCCTCGCGTTCTGCTCCCCCGCGCCGATAGGTCTATACAGAGCAGTTTCTTGAGGCCTCCGCGGCCGTCAGAGCAACACGAGGCAAGGGAACTGCTCGCCTCTATCGGAAGGGCTTCATGCTCAACCCGTCCCGGCTCGGTCGCGCTCGTCGCGTCACGGCCACTCTCTTCGCCGGCGCGATCCTTGCGGCGGTCCCCGCTTCAGCCGACGCGTCGGCCATCGATCTCGGCACCGCCGGACCGTTCGTGGTCCTCGGCGGCTCGTCCGTCACCAACGTCGGCCCCTCGGTGCTCAACGGCGACCTGGGGGTCTCCCCCGGCACCTCGCTGGTGGGCTTCGGCCTCCCGGCGGTCGTCAACGGCGCCACCCACAACAACGATGCCGTCGCCGGTCAGGCCAAGAGCGACCTGGTCACGGCCTACAACGTCGCCGCCGGACAGCCGGTCACCGCTGACCTGACGGGCCAGGACCTCGGCGGGCTCAGCCTGACCGCCGGCGCCTACAACTACTCCACCTCGGCGCAGCTGACCGGGCAGCTCACCCTCGACGCCCAGGGCGACCCCAACGCCCAGTTCGTCTTCATGATCGGGTCGACGCTGACCACCGCGTCCGCGAGCTCGGTGCGGATGATCAACGGCGCGTCGCCGTGCAACGTCTACTGGCAGGTCGGCAGCTCGGCGACGCTGGGCTCCACGACCGACTTCCAGGGCAGCGTGCTGGCGCTGACGTCGATCACCATGAACAACGACGCGACGGCCCAGGGCCGGATGCTCGCCCGCAACGGCGCGATCACGCTGGACGACAACACGCTCACCGCCTCGCAGTGCCAGGCGCCCGTCGTGACGCCGCCGACGCCGACCCCGGCGCCGACGACGGTCCCGGCAGCCAGCACCCCGGTTCCGACGGGCACGACCCCGACGGGTACTCCGGTTCCCGACACGGGCACGGGCACGGGCACGCCCAACACTCCCGGCCAGCCCGGTGGCAACGGCGGCAACCAGAAGCCGCCTGGTAGCAACACCACCATCCGCACCCGCAAGGGCACCGCGCGCCTGCGCGTCAACGGCCCGCAGGAGCGGTGCACCACGGGCTTCCGCGCGACGGTGCGCGGCAAGCAGATCAAGCGCGTCTTCTTCTCGATCCGCGGCAAGCTGATCGCGAAGCGCTCCGGCAACCGCTTCAGCGTCAACGTCTCACCGGACGTCGGCCGCAACGGCACTCTGAAGGCCCGCGTGGTCTTCAAGGATGCGACCCGCACCAAGCACCTGCGGTTCCGCTACCAGGCCTGCGCCGCCGCCGTGTTGAAGCCGCATCAGGGTCCCTCGCAGTTCACGGGCTGATGACCGGCGTCCGCCTGGGACTCGCGGTGTCTGTGGCCGGCCTCGCTTTCGCGGGGCCGGCCCAGGCCGTTCCGGAGCAGCACCGACTCGTGACGCTGCACGCAGACCACGGCGTCCGCACCGCGCCGAGGGGCACCGCCGCCCGCGTGACCACCGTCCCCGGCCGGACCCCGCTCACCAACGCGCGGACCGTCCTCCCCGAGCTCGACCGCAAGCAGGCCCGCGGCGGGAAGACCTGGCTGCGCGTCGCGCTGCCCGGTCGTCCCAACTCGAGCACGGGCTGGATCGAGGCCGAGGGCACCAGCGCGCACAAGACGCCCTGGCACCTGACCGTCTCGCTTCAGCGCGCGCACGGTCACCGTCTTCCGCTACGGCCGCCGCGTCCGCCGGTACCCAGCGGTCGTCGGCGCTCCGTCGACGCCCACCCCCACCGGCCGCTTCTACGTCGAGGAAGCCGTCGCGATCGGATGCCGGTGCGCGCCGGCGGCCCGTTCGCCCTCGCCGCCAGCGCGCGGTCCAACGTCCTGCAGGAGTTCGAGGGCGGCCCGGGCCAGATCGCCCTGCACGGCCGCAACCACCTCCCCGAGCCGCTCGGCACCGCCGCCTCGCACGGCTGCGTCCGCCTCACCACGGGAGCCATCACCTGGCTCACGCGGCGCATCGGCGCGGCGTGTACCGCTCGTGATCCGCCGCTAGGCGGCGGGCGCGCGCAGGGCGAGCAGCGTCCGCCGCGACGTCACGCCGAGCTTGCGGTAGATGTTGCGCGCGTGCGAGCGCACGGTCTCGATGCTGATGTGCAGGGCCATGGCGATCTGCGCGTTGGACTGGTCCTGACGCAGCAGCGCCAGCACGTCGCCCTCGCGGGAGGTGAGCAGCGAGTCCCGCGTGCTCGAGCGCTCGCCGACCGGCATCAGCTGGAGCTGCATGCCGCGCGATGCGAGATGGATCGCGTTCAGCAGGTCGCGGGTCTGGGTCTGCTTGGCCAGATAGGCGCTCGCGCCGAACGCGAGCAGCTGCGCCGAGTCGACGCCTGACAGGCCCGATCCGAGCGCCACCAGGTGGGTGCCGGGGTGCGTGAGCCGCAGTTCGCGGACCTGGCCGAGATCACGCAGCGAGTTCACGTCGAGGACGAGCACGCGCGGCTTGTGCGCGCGCACCACCGCGTCGATGTTCGCCGGCGCGATGTCACGTACGACGACCGACACGCTCGGGTCGGCGGCCAGCGCCGCTTCCAGCCCGAGCGCGACGAGGTCCTCGAAGCGGGCGAGCGCGACCGTGATCGGTGAACGGGGAACCACTAAGGGTCCATCGACCAGCGCGGAGCAAAGGGTGAGCCCGGTCTCACCCGATGATCCCCCCACAGGGCCACCCGAAGACCCTCCCGCGAGGCGATGCGCGCGCGCGGCGCGTGCGGGAGGCTTGGCCAGTGTCGTTGCTCCTGCGCCTCCTGACCTGCACCGCGCTGCTGTTCGCGTCGGCTGCGAGCGTCGCCGGAGCCGCCACCCCGCAGGCCCTGGCCGTCAGCATCGCGCAGCAGCACTGGGCCGCCTCCCCCTGCGACGGCGACGTCAAGATCCTCACGCGCCAGCGCGGCGGCGGCGGCCACGACGCCTGGGTCACCTTCGCCACGCCGATCGGCGACAACAACCTGAGCGCCGACGCCGCCACCTACACCGAACTGCGCCGATCTCCCTCTCGCGCAACCGCTGGCCGACCCGCGCCAGCCTGCTCGCCGACTGGGACATGCTCTGCATGACCGTCAGCCACGAGGTCGGGCACCTGCTCGGCTACGAGCACGAGTCGGTGGCCGGCAGCCTCATGGTGCCGGTGTTCAGCGACTACTCCGCCGAGCCGCAGCAGTGCCGCGGCGAGCGCCCGCGCGCCCGCCGCTAGTCACCGGCTACGTCAGCTGCAGACGGGGCCCTTCACCTTGCCGGTGGGACCCTCCGACGCCTTCCCCTTGGCGAGGATGACGCGGCGGTACTTGCCCGTGGCCAGGTCGTAGCGCACGCCGGCGACCTTCACGTCGGCGCCCACGTCGCTCGGCACGTTGGGGATGCGCACCGCGCGGCACTTCGGGCCGAGGTCGAAGCCCAGCCGGCGGCCGTCGGTGAGGGCGGCGACGGCGGAGTAGCGCGACGCCCCGGCCAGCTTCGCGAAGCCGACGACGACGGTGTCTGCCGACCCGCCGGGCGCGCAGCTTGGCCGGCTTCGCCGGCAGCGTCTCCTTCGCGACCTTGTAGGTCACGACCGTCTCACTCGACAGCGGGATGCCGTCGCGGGTGACCTCGGCGTCCACCCGGCGCGTGCCACCCGGCCCGCGCGAGGGCTGGAACGTCGTCCGCGCGCAGAGCAGGCGGCCGCCGCCGGGAATCGGCTTCACGCCCTTGCACGGCTTGCCCTTGACGCTGCTCGGTGATCGTCTGGGCGATGCCCTTGCCGCGCTCGACGAGGCTCACCTTCGAGCCCTTCGGCGCCGTGTAGGCCACCAGCAGGTCGCGGCCCTTCTTCGTCTTGCGGATCCGCCCGGTGAACGTCGCCGGTGCCTCGAAGTCCGAGCGGTCGACCTTGGTCGGATTGGACTTCGCGCCCGGAGCGGCCTTGATCGTCCACTCGCCCGCCTTCGGCTTGACGAGCAGGACGCTGGTCGTGCCGTCCGTCTTGTTCTCCGCGAGCAGGTACTTGCCCTTGACCTGCTTGGCGCCCGCGTCCTTCGGCGACGTGATCGTGGTCCCGCCCGGTCCGCGGACGACGACCTTCGGCGGCCCGTTCGTGCCGTGGATGCGCAGGGACACCGCCTTCGTGTTCGGCGCGATGCGCTCCGAGAGCGACTGGGCGGAGATCAGCGCGCTCCGCGGGTCTCCTCGTCGCCCGGTAGGCCGAGAAGTCGCACGAGTTGCCGAGCAGGTCCACGTCCGACGTCCCGAAGCGATGGCCGAAGCCCGCCTTCAGCGGGATGACGACCTTGCGCAGGCTGACCGAGATCGAGCCGAACCCGAACGGTCCCTGCCGGGCGCTGACGGGCTCGTAGAGGATGATCTCGCCGGCGTCGACGCAGCCCGCCACGCCCGTGCTCGAGATGAGCGCGAGCGCCTTCGCGCAGACGACGCTGACCAGGCAGCCGTCGAGCGTCCCCGTGCACGTTGAAGCGGTTGTTCCGCGGCTCGAGCCACCCGTCCGCCGAGCCGTCGAGGCTCGCGATGCCGAACAGGTTCAGGTCGGTCTTCAGCCCGAAGTCGACATCGCCCCACGCGTTGAACGTCGCGGAGCCGGAGCCGAGCTCGCGGCCGGCGATGCTCGTGTTGCCGCCGATCCGGACCTTCCACGACCTGCCCGAGGTGGCGTCCGTGTAGACGAAGCGCCCGTTGATCAGCGAGCTTGCCGTTGAGCGCCTCCGCGCCCACGTCGCCCGCGCACCTTCAGCGGCGGCGGATTCAGGCACACCCCCGCCCCCAGCCGGTTGAGGAAGACGCCGGGCACGAGCTGCACGCCCGCCGCCGCGAAGTCGTCCGTGAAGCCGCCGAGGCTCGACAGCTGCCCGTCGATGAGCCCACCGAACGCCGCGTAGCGCAGCTTGGTGTCCACGGGCAGCTCGAGGATCGCGTTGCCGTCGAAGCGCTCCGTGCCCGCGGTGGTCTCGCAGGTCAGGTACGGCTCACCGTCGAGCGTCGGCTTGGGGCACGGCTCGATCGACATGGCCGCTCGGCCGGGATGTGCGAGAAGCACAGCTCCGGGACCCGGATCCGGCCGATCCAGACGTCGGTCGCCTGCGAGCTTCAGCCCGTCGTAGCGCGGTCCCCCGCTGTCGACCCGGACCGGGGCGATGGCCGTCACGCTCTCCGAGCTCGGGGTCCGGCGCCGGCTTGAAGATCGCCGGCAGCTCGACGTTGAACGGGAAGACCGCGTAGTGCTCGCCGGCGGCGTCGCAGCCCGAGCCGCAGCTCCGTCGACCCGCGCACCCGCAGCCTGAAGAGCTCCGCGAGCGGCGGCACGGCGAAGGTCGCGGCGACCCCCTCCTCACCCTGGTTGCCCGCGGGCAGCGTCCAGTCGATGTCGCCCGAGTACGCGGTCAGCTCACCGAGCTGGACCGACGCGTCGAGGGCCTTGAAGTGGCCGCCCGGCTCGGCCGTCGTCGGCTTCGTGATCGTGAAGGTCTGGCCGAAGTCGGGGAACACGACCCCGTTGAGCTTGATCGCCGCCGTCGTCTCCCACTGCTCCGGCTGCGCCGAGACGTTGGTGAAGCAGCCCTCCGTCGTGAACTGCGACAGCGCGAAGGTGAGGTCCTGGATGCACGGCGCCGGAGTCGGCGTGGGCGTCGCGTCCGGCGGCGCCTCGACCACCTCGAACGTGCGCGTCACGATCGTCTCGTGCAGCGGCGTCGCGGCGTCCCGGATCCGCACCTTGACGGTGCGCGGCCCGAGCTCGGTGAAGATCCGCGTCGTGACGCGAGTCGTCGCGTCGTCGAACGCACCGTCGTTGTCGGTGTCCCACGCGTACGTGTAGGGAGCGGACCCACCGGTCTGCGTCGCCTCGAACGTCGTCGTCTGGTTCCGGTACGGCGGGTCGTGCGTAGGACGACGATGCTGCCGCCCAGCGCCCGGTTGACGGTGATCGTGAGCGAAGCCGTCTGCGTCTGATCGCACGACGACGAGCTGCTCACACTGACCGTGTGGCTGCCCGCCGTCGCGAAGGAGGTCGTCAGGGTCCGCGACGACGAACCCGGCTGCGCCGCCCCGTCGACCGTGAAGACGTAGGTCGGCGCGCATTCGTGAGCGAATCTCGGACGGTGAAGACGATCTGCTCACCGACGACAGGCGACTGCGGGTTCGCGGTGATCTCGTTCGCGGCCTTCGCCGACGGCACCAGCGCAAGGAACAGCAGCACCACCGCGGCCAGCAGAACAGCCGGCCCGAGCCGGGCACCCCGAGGGGCAGGGAACTTCAGGGATTGCATGGCGGTGCCTCCGTGCCCTGCCGCAGCAGGATCATTCGTTATCCGTAACGACTGCGCGTGCTGGTCGCCGAGACTCTACGGCTCGGTCAGATCTCCGCGCGCAGTGCCTGCTGGCTGCCAGCCAGCACATCACCTCGGCTCCACCTGTATTGACCCGCGGATTTGCCCCTCTTGGCGTAGCGCGGAACCTCTTGCTACTGGGCGGCGGCGCGGATCGTGCGCTTTACCGTCTTCCCGGCACGGCCAGCAAAAACCCGACCGATGAGATCGTCGTCGACGCCACCGTTGCTCGATATGGCCTCGCGAATGGCGGCCACGTTCCACTCTGCCCAGCGATTGTCCGGCGCCGGTGGGGTTGGGCCCAGGCGCCACTGGCCGGCTTCTTCCTCCCGTCGGACGTAGCCCAAAGTCGCTGCCATCCATGCAAAGCCCGTCAGGACAGGACGAAGCGACCGGGCACCTCGACTCCTAGTCGAGTCTCGACCGCATCCGGGACCGCCCCGTCGGCCAGTACGCCCGCGTCTTCGACAGCCTGAGTTACGGCGACGACGAGTTGCGCGAGGGGAATCGCGTCAAAGGCCTGCCATCCGGCATCGCTCATTGCTTCTGGTTGCTCGCCGCCCTCCGCGCTACGAAGGGCTTCAATGGACACGTCCAGCTGTTCCCGGGCGGCTGCGACTAGCGACTCAGGTTGCATCGCACCGAAGGCGACGAAGGCTCCTCGCCGCAGCAGTCGTTTGAGCAAGTCGCGCCATACAGGCCGCGAAGGGAGCCCCTCGTCCGCCGAACGTTGCTTCACTTCGAGGTATACCTCGGCCAGCGCGCGCACTATCGGGGGGTCGACGCCGTAGGCATTGCGTCGGCTTTGGAGCTGGTCAATATCCGCTTCCCCGAGCCGTTCTAACAGCGCCCAACCTGCAACATCGTTGATTCGACCACTGGTGAAGGTGTACCACCGCCACCAAAGGCGAGCGAACGTATGACGCGTGAGGTCGAGGCCGAGGAATCGTTCAATATTGGGGGGTTCCATATGCCGCCAACGCCACAACGCAAGATCAGGCGTAAGCACCAACGCGTGATAGGACCAGATCTCTACGTTCGCCGCTTCGGCAGGAAACAGGCCGGCCTGAGCCGCGTAGACGCGCGTTGTCTGTGCGTCGAAGTGATTACGCTGCGCCGTCGACAGCGCCTCGCCAAACGGGAGTTCAGCAAGTGAATCGACTAGCGCGTCGCGCAGCTTTTCGAGGCCGCGAACGGTGATGCGGGAGGCTCCCGTCGCAGTCCAAGTGACTTCGTCAGGCACCAAGGCGCCACGCTGTGCGCGAGCTTCCGCTGGGTTTACTCCTTTAGAGCCTCCCACCGGAGCGCGGCGTACCCACGCGCGAGTCGCGGATGGAGCAGCGCGTCCGTCACGAGACTCGGTCGAACAACCTGTATTTGCCGTCGACCAGGGCTGAGAACCTGCTTGGCTCATTCTCTCGTAGTGCTCTTAGCTCATCGAGCGTTCGGCCCGGGAAGCGAAGATTGAGCTGTCCGAGAACAACGGAGCCGAGTAGATCATCGTCGAAAGCGAGGTCTTCGCTGAGTTCGTCATCCATGATCGCGTACTCAACAAGCGCACGGCCGACCGCGACGTACAGGGCTGAGCGCACCGCGCGAGCAGCCGCGTCCTGGTCGATACGCTGTCAAGCAGATCAACGACGTCGCCGCGCCGCGTATTCAGCAAAACCTGGATTGCTCCCATGGCCGGACTGTCGACATCCCCGAGGATCTGAACTGACCATGGGGCAGCCTCGTCGAGCCCGTGCTGGCGGAAGTCGACCTTCGTGATCGGCATGCGAGACGCCTCACCCGTGAGCTTCACGCGTTTCGTCGAGTCGCGCCATAAAATGCTGCCAGCGTGATGGGCTGTCGGACCGCCTCCACTCGCGCAGGCGTTGAGCAGCAAGATCTCGGTGGTCAGCTCGCAGGGCGCCCCTGAGGTCCCTCCCAATCAGAGTGAACTCCGAGGTGATCGATGTCGAGTCCTCTTCCAGCAGCTGACGGAAGGCGACGCCGCTTAAAAGAGAATCCGACACGCGCCAGCGCACTACGAGCTCGAGTTGAGCCTCATCCTCGGCGAGACCCGTTTCGTCGGCGAACGCGAACCGGTCAACGACGATCTCGCGTCGAAAGCTCAGATCCGTACCGCATTCCCATTCGTGCAGGAGAGCTGGGGCGGGAGTGAACACGTCGTCGCGTTGAAGGAGCCACGCACCCGGCTGCACTGCCTTATCGGTCGGTACACGGTATGGAAAAGCAAGACTCAAGCTTCATCCCTTCTGGCTTCCCTCACTTGCACGCCGGTCACGGTGTCTGCAACCGGCAGGACCACCACATCCCAGCGGCCCTCGTCAGTGCGCTCGAGGGTCAGGCGATCGCCGTCCACGACCGAGCCCCCTGGTCGACGCCAGTGCAGTACTCGCGGCGACTTTCCGCCTGAAGGTCCGTCCGACTCTCCAGACCCTCCCCACAGCAGGATCCTCACCCGGGGTTCGACCGTGCAGCGCCGATTGCCCGCATAGTCGAACGCGCTGCACGAGAACGTCTCTCTCCCCGACCTTTTCCCAGCGAGGATCGCCAACCATCTTGATTGCGCTCTTTGTGCCCGGGCCTGCGGGGCTTCCGTCGCCAGCGCTCGCCCCGCCGCCGACAGTTGGTGCAATCAGGCCGCCGAGTTCCGCGCTAAGCGCGCCGAGTGAGCCGTCCTGGCTCGACGGAGATGCATCCGTGGGTATCGGTGTCGCGTAGATTCCCAGCGCTTCGCGGATCTTGCGAAGGGCAAGCCGAACCATTTTCTTCTGCTCATCTTCGAGTTGGGCAGGCTCCCAGGTGTCATGGGTCGGCGGCTCGGCGGCGGCGAACGCGGCGTCGACCAGCGGGCTCGCGTCCGCTCGGAACACGCCGGCGTACCAGAGGTGCTCGTCAGGGGGGAGAGGGTCGCCCGCCAGATAGTCGACCACGAGGTTGGCGCTCCGCATCAGGCAGACGTGACGGATCGCTCCTGCCAGGCCGGCCTCTATCCCGACTGCATCGATTGAGGGTTTCGGGTTGAAGCTTGTCTGGATCTGCAACCGTCCGAGCTCCCGACCCGAACGCGTTACCGCTTCTCCGTTTGGCAGGGCCAGATAAGCGGAGGCGAACTGAGCGAGCACGGGATGGTCCTCCGGACCCTGAATGTCAATGGGTTCCCCATCGACTGTGACGGCGAACTCCATCTCGCCAGTGACGAGTTTGGGCCACAGATGCCAAGCGATCGCACGCGCCAGGTGGGTCGCCTGGTCGTGCCTTGAGGTCTCATCAACGTCGCTGCCAACGATTGCAATGGTTGTCCCGCCAACTTCGTCTTCAAATGCAGGAAAACCGAGTGATGCGCCGAGATCGTCTGCCGCCTTGCCCCTCAGTGGCTCGACGTGGTCTCCAGCTTCGACGGAGCCCCACCAAAACCGGCCGGTGTACTCCCGTCCCTCGCTCACGTGGCTGGATCCGAGTCCGATGCCGATGAAACGACTCTCAGCAGGGTGGCCTTCTGCTCGCAGCCGCGCGTGTATGGACCAAGATTGTCTGCGCTCGTGAGCAGTTGTACAGGCTGGCTTTCCCATATCCGAATGTCCCGCCGCCGCCCTCACGATCGCGTGGAACTCCGACCTGCAGCACAAACGACAGGTAGTCCTTTCGAGCCCCGGGGTCACGCCCGCCACGTGTTGGGCCGCCGAGTCCTCACTGTCCCCCGATCAGAGACG
>CAVXBH010000036.1:0-113161 GCA_963759945.1 uncultured Solirubrobacteraceae bacterium
CGTTGGCGATGAAGTGGTCGACCCCTGCGTCGATCAGGCTGTCGGCCAGCGCGGCGTCGAGCTCCTCGCGCGCGCTCCACGTGATCTCGATGTCGTCGTGGTCGCGGCCGACGGTCTCGCAGTGCTCACGCAGGATCCCGTCCTTCTGGTGGAAGGCGTCGAGGTCGCCGAACGAATGCCAGTACTTCGCGTGCTTGGCGACGAGCTTGAGGGTGACCTTCGGGCCCGAGCCGCCGATCAGGATCGGCACGTCGCCCTGCGGCGCGGGGTTGCCCTTCTTGAGGCGGGCCTCGATGCGCGGCAGGTTCTCACGCAGCGCGCGCAGGCGATCGGGCGCCTCGCCGAACTCGTAGCCGAACTCGTCGTAGTCGCGCTGGAACCAGCCGGCGCCGATGCCGAGGATCGTGCGGCCGCCGGAGATGTGGTCGATCGTCCGGTGCGCGTCCGCCAGGTACTCGGGATTGCGGTAGGAGTTGCAGAAGACCAGGGAGCCGATCTGCGCGGACTCCGTCACCTCGGCCATCGCGGCCAGTGTGGTCAGGCCCTCGAAGTGCTTGCCGTCCGGATCGCCGTAGAGCGGATAGAAGTGATCCCAGTTGAAGATCATGTCGCAGCCGATCTCCTCGGCCTCGACCCAGGCTCGCTTCATGCCCTCGTAGTCCGCATGCTGGGGCTGGACCTGCACTCCGATCTTCACGCGTGGCATGCGTTTGACCCTACCCGCGCGCAGTAGGTTGCGCCGGAGTGGACGGAGCCTTCGGCGATCCTGGCATAACGGCAGCCGAACAGTCGACGTACCGCGGGCTGATCGGCGACGACGAGATCGGCACCGGCACGCTCTTCACCGAGCCGACCGAGGGCGGCCTCGAGCAGCGCATCGAGATGCTCGTCGCCGGCCACGCCCGCTACGCGATGCGCTCCGGCTTCGTGATCCGCAACGGGCAGCTGCTGTGCGAGGACTACTGCCTCGAGACGTTCTCGGGTGAGACGCGCATCGCACGCGAGGAGGGCGCCTTCCGAGACGTTCAGACGTTGCAGTGGGGCGGCGAGCTCAAGCCCTACCCGCGCTCGACCACGCCGCTGCTCGCCTGCGCGACCGCGATCCGCGGCATCGACTACGGGAAGGGGCGCAGGCAGTCGTTCGCCGTCTGGCTGGCCAACACCCTGTACTGGCAGGTCGACCTCCACGTCGAAAAACGCGAGCGCGTGACGGTGCCGGCCGGGGAGTTCGACGCCTGGCGGGTCCGCGTGCGACCGTCGTTTCACGAGCTCGGCCGCGCGCTCGACCGTATTGTCGCCACCATCCTGCCGCCGTTCGTGATCCACGTGGAGGGCGAAGCGCCGCATCGCTTCCTGCGCTTCTCGTTTCCGACGGGCCCGTTCCCGTGGAACCCGCGGGGGCGTATCGAGGCGCTCTCCTTCGACTGATGGCCCGCGTGCAGACACCCGACGGTGCGGAGCTCTGCGTGGATGCGCTCGGCGACGAGGGCGCGCCTGCGCTGCTGCTCATCGGCGGGATCGGCTGGTCGATGGATCACTGGGAGGACGACTTCTGCAGGCGCTTCGTGGCGGCGGGCTTCCGCGTCGTGCGCTACGACCACCGCGACACCGGGCAGTCGTCGAGCTGGCCGCCCGGCGAGCCCGGCTACACGGGTGCCGACCTCGCCGCCGACCCGATCGCCGTCCTCGACGGGCTCGGCATCCAGCGCGCGCACTTCCTGGGGTTGTCGATGGGCGGCGGCATCAGCCAGGCCCTGGCCTGCTCCCATCGGGAGCGCATGCGCTCGGTCACCCTGGTGGCGACGACCTTCGCGGGCGACGCACCGGACGGCCTCCCGGGACCCTCCGCCGCGCTTGCCGACCAGCCGCCCGACCCCGACTTCAGCGACCGCGCAGCAGTCGTCGAGTACCTGGTCGAGGGCTACCGCCCGTACTCCGGGCCGGACACCTTCGAAGAGGTGCGCACCCGGGCGTTGCTCGAGCACGTCGTGGCCCGCACGGAGAACATCGAGTCCAGCGTGCGCAACCACGCGGCGGCCCGGTCCGGCGACAGCCCTCCCGTTCGGCTCGCCGATCTGCGCGGCATTCCGACGCTCGTCGTGCACGGCACCACCGATCCGCTCTTTCCCATCGAGCACGGCCGCGCGCTGGCGTCGGCCCTCGACGCCCCGCTGCTCGAGCTCGACGGTATGGGCCACGAGCTGCCGCCGCGCGAGCACTGGGACCGCCTCGTGGAGGCGGTCGCGCAGCTCGCTTCAGAGGCGTAGTGGCGGGGGCAGGATTCGAACCTGCGAAGCACGAAGCACGTGGTTTACAGCCACGCCCCTTTGACCGCTCGGGAACCCCGCCGGGGCGGCGACAGGCTAGCGGTCAGGCCGCCGCGGATAGAAACGGACGGCCCCGCTCGACCTCGAACTCTGAGTACTTTGGCCCGCCAAGACAGACCGCGACCGTGGCCTCCACGCTTGCGGATGGAATGAACCACTGTCGCCCGTCGGCGACCAGGACAAACAGAAAATCACAGCGGGTGGGATCGAAGCGCTTGACCAGACCGCTCCAACTCTGGTTCCCACCTCTGGTGCAGATGGCTACCGAATAGCGCCCTTTGGGCGTGAGCGAAGCGGACGTCTTCACCTGGACTCCGATGAAGCGTCCTTGCCACCATGCCACCACATCTACATCCGGGCTGTGTCCGACGGGCAGGAATATCTCGCCGCCCTTCCAGGCGAGCCAGTGCATTGCCGCCATCTCGCCGATGTCCCCCTGCTGCCTTGTGTTCATGACCCAAACATACGTTCGGGTCCGGACGGATTCAGCAGGCGTCGCGGAGGGCTTGCGCCTCCGGCAGGGACTCCAGCTTCTTGAGGGTGTGGTTCTCGATCTGGCGGATGCGCTCGCGGGTGACGTTGAACGCCTTGCCGACCTCTTCCAGCGTGTAGGGCCGAGTCGCGTTGAGGCCGTAGCGCATCTCGATGACCTCGCGCTCGCGGGCCGGCAGCGCGCGCAGGGCTGCGCGGACGCGCTCGTCGCGCATGCTCACGGAGACGCGCTCGAACGGTGAGGGCTGGGACTCGTCCTCGACGAAGTCGCCGAGCTCGGAGCCGTCCTCCTCGCCGACCGGCTTCTCGAGGGAGACGGGCTGCTGGGCCATGCGCAGGATGTCGCGGACCTCGCGGACCTTCCACTCGAGCTGCTCGGCGATCTCCTCCGGGGTCGGCTCGCGGCCGAGCTCCTGGACGAGCGAGCGCTCGACGTGCGTCACCTTGTTGAGCTTCTCGACCATGTGGACGGGGATCCGGATGGTCCGGCCCTTGTCGGCGATCGCGCGGGTGACCGCCTGGCGGATCCACCAGGTCGCGTACGTGGAGAACTTGTAGCCGCGGCGGTAGTCGAACTTCTCGACGGCGCGGATCAGGCCGAGCGAGCCCTCCTGGATGAGGTCCAGGAAGGAGAGGCCGCGCCCGAGGTAGCCCTTGGCGATCGAGACGACGAGGCGCAGGTTGGCCTCCACCATCTCCTGCTTGGCGACGAGGTCGCCGCGCTCGATGCGCTGCGCGAGAGCGACCTCGCGGTCGGCGGTGAGCAGCTGCACGCGGCCGATCGAGCGCAGGTACAGCCGCAGCGAATCCAGCGAGGGCTCGACCGTGAGGTCGATCAGCGGCTTGCGCGCGCCCTCGGGCGGCTTGGTCTCCGAGACGAGGCGGGCGTCCACGGTCGCCGGCTTGCCGTCGGCCCGCGAGGCGATGTCGATGCCCTGCTCGAGGAGATGCGCGTGCAGCTCGAGGACCTGTTCCTTGGTCACCTCGACGTCCGCCAGCGCGCCCGCGATTTGTTCGACCGTCAGGAAGCCGCGTTCTTGACCCTCCGAGATCAACGGCCGCAGCTCGTCGATCTCCAGCACCGATTCCACGTCTTCCAACAGGTCTGTCTTTCCCGTCACCGTCGATCCTTCCATCTGGCAACCAACGGGTCGCCGAGCCGACTTTTGCCCGCGCCCCGGCGACGAATATTTACACAGTGTTGAGTATCAGGCCTTTTCGGCCTGTCCGTTCATCGCCCCGCAGGCGCCAGAAGTACCCGGCGCCCGAGGCCGCGGTGACCGCAACGGTGGCGTAGATCAGCAGGTCCACCCACACCGGCCGGCCGTCGATGACGATCAGGACGAGGACCATCGCGACCTGCAGGAACGTCTTGAACTTGCCGGCCGCGCTGGCGGAGATGACCCGCCCCTGCTCGACCGCGATCTGCCGCAGGCCGGTGACCATGAACTCGCGCGAGATGATCACCATCGCCACCCAGGCCTCGAGCTTGTCCAGCGAGACGAGCGAGATCAGCGCGGCGGTGACGAGCAGCTTGTCCGCCAGCGGGTCCCACAGCTTGCCGAAGGTCGAGACCTGATCGTTGCGGCGCGCGAGGTAGCCGTCGGCGACGTCGGTGATCGATGCGAGGAAGAAGACCGCAGCGGCCGGCCAGTCGCTCGCGAAGACCTCCGAGAGCAGCACAACCACCATCACGGGAACCAGCAGGATCCGGAAGAGCGTGAGGTAGTTCGGGAGGTTCGGCTCGAACACGCGGCTCAGCTGACCGCGGGCAGGCCGTCGAGCGACGTGGCGTTCTTCGTGAGCTTGCGGGCCTCGTAGCCCTCAGGGCCCATGACGCGCAGCTTCTTCGCGGAGCTGAGGGCGTGATGCTCGCGCATCCCCTGGAAGTCCATCAGCGGGACGCCGTAGCCGCACGAGTCAGACACTCGGGTGACGTCGACGGTGATGAGCGCGCGCCGGGCCTCCTCGATCGTCGGCAGACTCGAGCCCCTCGGCGGCCTCGTCGAAGCCGGGCTCGTCCCAGCGCAGAACGCGTCCGGTCCCGTGGAAGCGGACGATGCGCGGCGGCCCGTCGAACGCGCACAGCATGATCACGATGCGCCCGTTCTCGCGGACGTGGGCGATCGTCTCCGCCCCGCTGCCGGAGATGTCCAGATAGGCGACCGTGTGCGGGTCGACGATCCGCAGCGAGCCGATCGGCCCTTTCGGCGAGACGTTGACGTGGCCGTCGCGGGCCAGCGGCGCGGTGGCGACGAAGAACATGCACTGGCGACCGACCCACTCGCGGATGTGCTCCGTGATCTCGTCGAAGACCTTCGCCATGGGCACGTGACGCTACTGCCGTACCACTAGCGTCAGCGACATGCCGCTTGTCCCCATGGTCATCGAGCGCACGGCGCGCGGTGAGCGCGAGTTCGACATCTACTCGCGCATGCTCAACGAGCGGATCATCTTCCTCGGAAGCCCGATCGACGACACCATCGCCAACCTCGTCGTCGCCCAGCTCCTGCACCTGGAGTCGAGCGATCCCGACAAGGACATCTCGATCTACGTCAACTCACCGGGCGGCTCGATCTACGCCGGCCTGGCGATCTACGACACGATGCAGTTCATCAAGCCCGACGTGTCGACGATCTGCTGTGGCGTCGCCATGAGCATGGGTTCGCTGCTGCTGACCGGCGGCGCGAAGGGCAAGCGCTTCTCGCTGCCCAACAGCCGGATCCTGATCCACCAGCCGTCCGCCGGTTTCGACGGTCAGTCGACCGACATCGAGATCCATGCGCGGGAGATCCTCAAGACGCGCAAGCGCGTCGACGAGATCTACGCGCACCACACGGGGCAGCCCGAGGAGAAGGTCCACGTGGACATGGAGCGCGACCGCTTCTTCAAGCCTGATGAGGCCATGGAGTACGGCCTCATCGACAAGGTCATCCACCACCACTAGCCGGGTGGCGCACCGGGGTGCGCATCGGCTGCTCCGGTTGGAACCACCGCGACTGGCGCGTCACCTTCTACCGGAAGGACCGCCCGCACGGCTTCGCCCACTTCAACAACGATCGGGAGGCCTTCGCGACGCGCAACGTGCGCGACCTCAGCAGTCGACTGGCACGGTGAGCGGGACGTCGACCTCGTCGCCCTCCACTCGGGCGCGGAGGCTGTCCACCGGCTCGTCGCCGCATTCGACCCGGACGTGCCGCCCCGCGCCGCTGCGCAGCCGGAAGGCGTCCGGTCGCGCTCCTTCGAGGCCGGAGACCACGATGCCCCGCTCGGTGAGGTTGGTCAGTGTGATGTCGACGTCGCCGTCCTTGGACTCGTAGTCGCTGGGGCCCCCGATCTCGGCCAGCGGCGCGTCGCCGGGATCGATGGGCTCCGGGCACGGGTCCTTCGTCCCCACCGCCACGCAACTCGTGCCGGCCACGTCGGTGCGCCACCTGCGCAGTCCGCGCTTGTAGTCGATCCGGAAGTCGACGGCGTAGTAGAAGCCCGGATCCTCGGCCTTGAGGGCGAAGCGCGCGTCCCCTCCGTCGAAGCCCGTGCCCACGAGCAGCACGGCCATGCGGTCGTAACGGCGGCCGTCGCTGAGCCGCGGCGCGCGGTACCGGGTACCGGGGGAGATGAACCGCGGCCGGGCGTACTGGATCTCGATCGGCCCGCCGTCGACGTCCGTCGTCACGCGGAAGTCCGAGTACTCGACGGTCAGCGGCCCGCCTTCGGTGCGACCGCCGAGGTAGCCGAGGTCGCGGACGGCGATCAGCGCGGCCACGACCCCGACGAACAGCGCCGCGAGGCCGTAGCGGACCCTCACCTCAGGGTGTGCTCGATGGCGCCGAGGCCGGCGATCTCAATGCGCACGGTGTCCCCGCGCTCGAGGAACCGCTTCGGGTCCATGCCGACACCGACGCCGGCCGGGGTCCCGGTGAGCACGAGGTCGCCCGGCTCGAGCGTGACGACCTCCGAGAGGAAGCCGACGATCTCCTGCGGCCCGAAGACGAGGTCGGCGGTGGAGGAGTCCTGGCGCGGCTCACCGTTGACGTGGGTGGTGAGGCGCAGCGCCTGGGGGTCTTCGACCTCGGTGGTGATCCACGGCCCCCACGGGCAGCTGTTGTCGAAGCCCTTGGCGCGGGTCCACTGCGGCTCGCGGCCCTGAAGGTCCCGCGCGGAGACGTCATCGGCGATCGCGTAGCCGGCGATGGTGGCGTCCGCGCCCATCACGAAGGCCAGCTCGCCCTCGTAGTCCAGCCGCCGCCAGGCCGCGTCCGGAATCGCGATCTCCCCGTGGGGAGGCGCGCTCGAGCTCGGCAGCTTCATGAAGATGATCGGGAACTCGGGCAGGTCGCGCCCGGTCTCGCGCGCGTGTGCCGCGTAATTGAGGCCGACGCCGAAGATCGCGCGCGGGCGGGGGACCGGCGCCAGCAGCTGGACGTCGGCGAGCGCGAACTCGGGACCGTCGGCCGCCGCGGTGTCCCCGCCGGCGAGCCGGTCGAGGACGGTGCCGCTGGAAAAGGCGACGACACGATCGCCTTCGCGGACCTCGCCCGCGGTCGGCTCGTTCGTGTCCGGATGGGCGAACGTGGCCAGCCGCACCGGCGCGACCCTACAGCGTCTCGCCCCGATGACCGATGATCTCAGCAATGGAGTCCACGTCTCCAGCGATGCGGGCTGCCGCGGACCTCTCGTCCTCGCAGTACCGCTCCTTCGCCGATGCCACGCGCGCGGTGTTGGACCTGCTCGCCTCACAGGTGCCCGGCGCGGCGATCTATCTCGCCCATCTCGACCGCGGGCACGAGATCCATCGCATCGTCGACACGCGCAACGGCGGCGAGTTCGGCTTGCGCTCCAACCTCGCCCAGCCGCTTGCCGACTCCTTCGACGCCAGGATGGCCGACGACAAGGCGCCGCGGCTTGCCAACGACGTCGCCGGCCACGCCGTCTACGGCACGCGTCGCCGCGCAGCAGCGCTTCGAAGCCGGGTCCTACCTCGGCATGCCGCTCGAGCTCTCCGACGGCTCGCGAGTCGGTGCCCTCGGTGCGATGGCGCGAGAGCCCGGCGCGTTCCGCCCCGAGCACGAGCAGCTCTTCGGGATGCTCGCACGTGTGCTCGCCTACGAGCTCGAGCGCGAGACGCAGGCACGCGACCTGCGCCGCCTCAACGAATCCCTGCGCTCCCAGGCGCGCGGCATGGCCGCCGTCGCCCGTGCCGCCCGTGCCCTCTCGGAGGACGCCGACCCGCGCACGGCGATCCTCGGCGCCGCCTGCGAGGCCGCCGACGCCCCGGTCGCCTTCCTGCTCGAGCCCTCTGGCCGTGAGCTGGTCTCCACCGCGATGCACGGCGTCGAGATGGCACCCGTGACGATCCAGGCGCGCGAGGAGACGCCGCGCGGCGCGGCGCGAGCGTTCTCGTCGCTCGAGAGCTACTTCGTCGCCGACGCGCTCGACCACCCGGCGCTCGCCGCTCCGCTCGTGACGGCCACCGCCGCGAAGTCGGCGCTCTTCGAACCCGTCGTCCGCGACGGCTCCGTCGCCGGCGTGATCATCCTGATCTGGCGTGAGGCGACCTCCGCCCCGTCGGAGTCCCTCGACGCGGTGCTGCGCCTGCTCGCCGCGCAGGCCGCGGTCGCGATCGCCCACGCCCACCTGCGCGAGCGCCTCGGCGAGCTCGCCCTCAGCGACCCGCTGACCGGCCTCGCCACCCGCCGCATGCTCGACTCCGAGCTGCCGCGCGAGCTCGCCCGCGCCCGCCGCGGCGAGTCTCCCCTCTGCGTGGCGATCATCGACCTCGACGCGCTCGGCGCGTTCAACATGCTGCGCGGCGAGCGCGAGGGCGATCGCCTGCTCAAGGAGTCCGGCGCGGCCTGGGCCGGCGCCCTGCGCGACGTCGACCTGCTCGCCCGCTACGAAGGCGGCCGCTTCGCTGCCCTGCTCCCCGGCTGCCTGCTCAGCGAAGCGATGGAGGTCATCGACCGCGTGCGCTCCCTGACCCCGCGCGCCCAGACGTCATCCGCAGGCGTCGCCCTCTGGAACGGCGAGGAGCCGGCCGAGCTGCTCCTGCGCCGCGCCGAGGACGCCATGCGCGGCGCCAAGGCCGCCGGGCGTGACATGACGCTTCCGGCCGACTAGGCCGCTCGTCGACGCGGCGTTGCGCCGACGAACTGCAGGCAGGTGAGGCGCGGGCGCGAGCCGCCGCAGTCACCGTGAGCACCATTAGGGGGCCTATAGCCCCGCCGAGGGTTCCCGCTGGCGCAGCTGGGTGCGTGATCACGCACCCAAGTGCGCCCGAGACCGGTGTGCGGGCGCGGTTCCTCCTTTACCTGCCCATCGGCTACGTCACCGGCGGCCGAGCGGGCTGCGCGGGACGTACAGCGGCTACGCGCGGCGGAGCCACTTCTCGAGGAGGGCGTTGCCCTTCACGAGCTGCTTCTCGGTGGCGGCGCCGACCGAGGCGGCGCCCGTGGCCTTGTTCACGCGCGCGTGGATCGCGCGGTAGGGCTCCTTGGTGCGGCGGGAGAGCTCGCGGGCCAGGGAGCTGCGCTCGCCCCGGAGGCGCTCGCGGCGCTCGTAGGAGGTCTCCTCCTTCGGGCGTGACGGCGCGACCGCCACCGGCGCGGCGGGTGCCGGCGGGCCGCCGAAGAGGCCGAGCTGGTCGCCGGGTGACGAGGTCGCCAGCAGGCCGTCGAGCCGGCCGGTCGAAGACAGGGCGCGGAACGCATCGTCGGAGGCCTCGCCGCGCTCGCGCTCGACCGCCTCCTCTTCCGCGACCGTCTCTTCGACGAGCGCGTGGTTGCGCTCCTCCTCGATGACCGCCGCCAGCACCTTCAGCCGCATGTCCGACGGCATGAAGACGTAGGACATCTGCTCGCCGCGCCCCGGCGTGCGGCGGATGAAGCGCCCGACCACCTGGCGGAAGAAGAGCTCCGTCCGCGCGGGCGTGGCGTAGACGCCGACGCGCAGGCGCGGGATGTCGACGCCTTCAGAGACCATCAGCACGCTGACGAGCCACGGCTCGCGCGAAGCCGCGAAGGCGGCGATGCGATGGGTGGCCTTCGGGTCGTCGGACGTGACGATCGGCGGCTTGTCGCCCGTCAGTGCCGCGAGCTTGGTCGCGAGGGCCTCGGCGTGTTCCTTGTCGGCGGCGATCACGAGTGCGCCGGCGTCGGGCTGCTCGCCGGCGCGCAGCTCCGACAACCGCACGTCGGCGTCGCGCAGCACCTCGGTCATCCAGTCGCCGTCGGGGTCGAGCGCGGTGCGCAGGCGGCGCGCGGCCTCCGCGGCCGGAAGGACGACGGAGAAGTCGGCGTGGCGGCGGCGCCCGTCGGACATCCATTCCATGTCGCCGTCGTAGGCGCAGAAGGTGACCGGGCGGCAGACGCGGTCGCGCAGCGCCTGGGTGTACGAGTAGGAGTAGTCCGCGCTCGAGACGCCGTCGTCGTCGTAGGCGACCCACGGAATCGGCGTGTTGTCGGAGCGGAACGGCGTGCCCGAGAGCAGCAGCCGGCGCACGACGCCCGGCCCGCCGAAGGCCTCGACCGCGGTCTGTCCCCAGGCCGCGTGCTCGCCCATGTGGTGCGGCTCGTCGGCGATCAGCAGCGTGGGCAGCTGTGCCGCGCGACGGCGGTGGACGGCCGGGCCCGCGGCGACCGTCTGGTAGGTCACGGTGACGCCGTGGCGGTCCGACGGCTCGGGCCCCTCGGAGTTGGGCCGGTTGGGTTCGAGGTCGATGCCGTAGCGCGCCGCGTCGGCCGCCCACTGGCGGCAGATGTGGGTCGTCGGCGCGACGACGACCACGCGCGCCACCGCACCTGCCGCGAGCAGCCGGTGGGCGACGTGCAGGCCGAAGGTGGTCTTGCCGGCGGCGGGTGTCGCGGACGCGAGGAAGGCCGGTGCAGCGGACTCGAGGAAGGCGGTCACGGCCGTCTGCTGCCAGGCGCGCAGCGGCCGGTCCCCCGGCCACGGGGGACGCGCCGGGAGCTGTTGGGAGCGGACATCAATGCCATCGGGTCGCGGCAGCTTGGCGAGGCGTCCGGACGGCAAGCCATCCTTCCCGGCCCCGATGGATGTGCTCCTGAAACGACTCGCCGACGCCTCTTTGTCGGTGGAAGCAGCGGAAACGGTAGGAGGTCTCCTCCTTCGGCCGTGACGGCGCGACTGCCACGCGGTGCTGCGAGCGGGCGGAGCACCGAACAGGCCGAGCTGGTCGCCCGGCGAGGAGGTCGCGAGCAGGTCGTCGAGCCGGCCGGTCGAGGACAGCGCACGGAAGGCGTCGTCGGATGCCTCGCTGCGCTCGCGCTCCACCGCCTCCTCCTCCGCGACCGTCTCCTCGACGAGAGCGTGATTGCGCTCCTCCTCGATCACCGCCGCAAGCACCTTCAGCCGCATGTCCGACGGCATGAAGACGTAGGACATCTGCTCGCCCCGGCCGGGCGTGCGGCGGATGAAGCGGCCGACGACCTGGCGGAAGAAGAGCTCCGTCCGCGCGGGCGTGGCGTAGACGCCGACGCGCAGGCGCGGGATGTCGACGCCCTCGGAGACCATCAGCACGCTGACGAGCCAGGGCTCGCGGGAGGCGGCGAAGGCGGCGATGCGATGGGTGGCCTTCGGGTCGTCGGACGTGACGATCGGCGGCTTGTCACCCGTCAGTGCCGCGAGCTTGCGACGGCGAGCGCCTCCGCGTGCTCCTTGTCGGCGGCGATCACGAGCGCACCGGCGTCGGGTTGCTCGCCGGCACGCAGCTCCGACAGGCGGACGTCGGCGTCGCGGAGCACCTCGGTCATCCAGTCGCCGTCGGGGTCGAGCGCGGTGCGCAGCCGGCGCGCCGCCTCGGCGGCCGGGAGGACGACGGAGAAGTCGGCGTGGCGGCGGCGCCCGTCCGACATCCACTCCATGTCGCCGTCGTAGGCGCAGAAGGTGACCGGGCGGCAGACGCGGTCGCGCAGCGCCTGCGTGTAGGAGTAGGAGTAGTCCGCGCTCGAGACGCCCTCGTCGTCGTAGGCGACCCACGGGATCGGCGTGTTGTCGGAGCGGAACGGCGTGCCCGACAGCAACAGCCGGCGCACCACGCCCGGCCCGCCGAAGGCCTCGATCGCCGTCTGCCCCCATGCCGCGTGCTCGCCCATGTGGTGCGGCTCGTCGGCGATCAGCAGGGTCGGCAGCTGCGCCGCGCGGCGGCGGTGGACCGCCGGGCCCGCGGCGACCGTCTGGTAGGTGACCGTGACCCCGTGGCGGTCCGACGGCTCGGGCCCCTCGGAGTTGGGCCGGTTGGGCTCGAGGTCGATGCCGTAGCGCGCCGCGTCGGCCGCCCACTGGCGGCAGATGTGCGTCGTCGGCGCGACGACGACCACGCGCGCCACGGTGCCCGCCGCGAGCAGGCGGTGGGCGACGTGCAGGCCGAAGGTGGTCTTGCCCGCGGCGGGCGTCGCGGAGGCGAGAAAGGCCCGCGCGTCGGACGCCGAGGAACGCGGTCACGGCCGTCTGCTGCCAGGCGCGCAGCGGCCGGTCCCCCGGCCACGCGGGGACGCGCCGGGAGCTGGAGGGAGCGGACAGCAACGCCATCAGGTCGCGGCAGCTTGGCGAGGCGTCCGGACGGCAAGCCATCCTTCCCGGCCCCGATGGACGCAGCTCCTGAAACGACTCGCCGACGCCTCATTGTCGGTAGAAGCAGCGGAAACGGCGATCGCCGAGGGCGCGGTCATGACCGCGACCGAAGCGCTGGACGTCGCGGACGCCGAATTGTCCGAATTGCGGACTGCGTGGCCGCAGATGTCCGCAGGCGAACGAGCAGTGGTCGCGCGGCCGGCAGGTGAGATCCGCGCGCGCCTCGACGGCGCCCGGACGCGGCTGCCGCGCTCGTCGGCGCTCTCGCTCGGCACCCCGGAGTCGGATCCGGAGGAGGACTCCGAACCCGCCGACTAACGTGGGCGCGGATGGACTCCCTGCGAGGCCGCCTGCTGATCGCGGGCCCGACTCTCGAGGACCCGAACTTCGTCCGGACGGTCGTGCTGGTGGGCGAGCACAACGACGAGGGCGCGCTCGGCGTCGTCCTCAACCGCCCTTCGGACACGACGGTCGGCGAGGCGGTCCCGGACCTCGAGGACCTCACCGGGGCTGAGGATCCCGTGCACGTCGGCGGGCCCGTGCAGCCCTCTGCGGTCCTGGTGCTCGCCGAGTACGAGCAGCCCGATGCGGCGCCGCAGCTCGTCACCGGCGACGTCGGCTTCCTCGCCCTCGAGGACGAGGAGGAGCAGGTGATCGACCACGACGAGGTCCCGCTGCGGCGCGCCGCGTCTTCGCCGGCTACGCCGGCTGGGGACCCGGCCAGCTCGAGGACGAGCTCGCCCGCGACGACTGGATCATCGCCGACTCCGACGCCGAGGACGTCTTCGACGAGGACGCCTCGACCCTCTGGAGCCGCGTCCTCGACCGCCAGGGCGGGCACCTGCGCCTCGTCGCGCGGATGCCCATCGACCCGAGCGCCAACTAGTTGGCGTTCGTCCACGAGGAGCGCGTGCGCTTCGGCGACCTCGACGCCATGCGCCACCTCAACAACGTCGTCTTCCTGCGCTACTTCGAGACGGCCCGGATCAACTTCATGCGGCAGCTGATCCCGGTCCACCAGCCCGCCAACCCCGAGTCCGGCGGCTTCAGCATGATCTTCGCCGAGTGCCACATCAACTACCGCTCGCCGGTGCAGTACGACGAGGTCGTCGGCGTCGAGTGCTCGTCGCGGACGTGCGCCGCTCGTCCTTCCGCATCCCGTTCGCGATGCGCGTCGGCGATCGACTCGCCGCCGAGGGCTACGGCGTGCTCGTGGGCTTCGACTACATGGCGCAGAAGGCCGCACCGCTGCCGGACGACATCCGCGCCCACTCGAGGCTGCGACCGCCCGTGAGAGCGCCTGGCCGGCGCGAGGCGTCTCGCCCGCGATCCGGATGCTGGCGGACGCTCGGGGTCGGTTCCGACCCGCGCTTCGTCAGGCTCCCGAGACCCTGGAGTGCCGGATGGCGGGAGCCCGACTCTCGAGCGTCCTGGTCTGCGTCCGATCTGACGATCAGGGAGCGGCCAGGGCGCCGATGACGTTGCGCCACCAGGCGCGCTCGCCGTCGTCGGCGGCGAGGCGCAGCTGGCGGCGGGCGCCGTCGAGCGCCGACGTCCGGTTGCCGATGCCGACGACCGGCCCGGTCCACGCGTAGGAGCCGTCGCTGAGGAGGACGAGCGCGCCCGGGCTTCCGTCGCGGCGGGTCAGCAGCCGGTCGTGGACCTCCACGCCCGCGATCGCCGTCGGCGCGCCGGCGTCGCCGTCGGCCGGGTTCCAGGGGCGGACCGAGAACGGGCGCGGCGAGGTGACGCGTGACCGGGCGCTCTCGGGCCGGCTGCCCGATCGGGCCGGTCTGCCAGCGCTGCATCAGCGTGCGCAGCTCGACCGCCGCCTCCTGGCGGACGAGCAGGTGCAGGCGGTCCCCGGACAGGATCTCGGTGGAGCCGCGGGGCAGGATCGCCTGGTCGCCGCGGATGATCACGTTGAGCAGCGCGTCGCGCGGGAGGCCGGTCTCGCGGACGCGGTGGCCGACGATCGCGTGGCCGCTCGAGCACCGGGAACTCGATCACCTCCGCGCCGAGCCGCCGCACCGCGCCGACGTCGAGCAGCGCCTCCGGCAGCGCCGACTCGGAGGTCGTGACCTTCAGCCGGCGGGCCAGCGCCTCGAACGTCGTGCCCTGCACCACGGTCGAGATGAGCACGGCGAAGAAGACGATGTTGAAGAAGTCGCCGCTGTCGGTCACGTCGGCGATCACGGGGAACGTGGCCAGCACCACCGGCACCGCGCCGCGCAGACCCGCCCAGCCGAGCACGACGCGCTCGGCGACGCCGAAGCCCATCCGCGGCGTCGAGACGAACACCGCGAGCGGCCGCGCCACGACCGTGACCACGAAGGCCAGCACGGTGCCCTCGACGACGAACTCGCCGAGCTGCGCCGGATTCACGAGCAGCCCGAGCGCGAGGAACATCACGACCTGGGCCAGCCAGCCCATGCCCTCATGGAAGGTGATGATCGTGCGCTTGGCCGGGATCCGCGCGGATCCGAGCGCCAGGCCGGCGATGTAGACGGCGAGGAAGCCGGAGCCGTGCAGCACGTCGGCGGCGCCGAACGCGAGCCCGGCGATCGCCAGCGAAGCGACCGGATAGAGGCCGGCGGACGCAAGCCGCGTCGCCTGCAGGCCGCGGACCGCCGACCACGCCGACCGCGAGGCCCGACCACGAGGCCGATGCCGATCTCCTCGACGAACAGGACCGCCATCTCGCCGATCCCGTAGTCGGGCTTCTGGATCCAGTCGATGAATCCGAGCACGAGCAGGACCGCCACCGGGTCGTTGAAGCCGGCCTCGCCCTCGAGCGTGCGCGCCAGGCGCCGTCGCAGCGTCGACCCGCGCAGGACCGCGAACACCGCCGCGCCGTCCGTGGAGGCGAGGATCGAGCCGAGGAGCAAGCCCTCGAGGGTGGTCAGGTCGAACAGCCACGCCGCGACCAGGCCCGAGACGACCGCGGTGACGATCGTGCCGACGACCGCCAGTGGCCGCCGCGGGCACGAGCACCGGCCGGATCTCGTCGTAGCCGGCGGCGAGCCCGCCCTCGAACAGGATCAGCGCCAGCGCGACGATGCCGACGATGCGCGCGGTCTCGTAGTCCTGGAAGTTGATCAGGCCGAGGCCGTCGGACCCGATCAGCCATCCCGAGCCCGAGGAACAGCACGAGGCCCGGCACGCGTACGCGGCCGGCCAGCAGCGAAGCGGCCAGCGCCGCCGCCAGCAAGCCGCCGCCGGCGAGGATCGCCTGGCCCTCGGTCATCCGGAGAGGTTAAGCGTTCAGGCCGAGCGACATACCGGGCGCGACGCCGACCTCGACGAGGCGCGGGCCCTCGGCGGCCATCGCGTCCGCCAGCGCGGCCCGCAGCGCCTCGGGCCCCTCGACGCGCGACGGACGGCACGCCGTAGCCCTCGGCCACCGCGGCGGTGTCGAGCGCGGGCAGGTCCAGGCCCGGCGCGCCGGTCACGCCCTCCATCCCCGCGAACCACTTGAGGATCGCGTACTCGGCGTTGCGCAGGACCAGGAACGTGATCGGCAGGCCGTACGCCGCTGCGGTCCAGAAGCCGGTGATCGCGTACTGCGCCGAGCCCTCGCCGAGGACGCAGACCACCGGCCGGTCGGGCAGGCCGAGCGACACGCCGAGCGCGCCCGCCAGGCCGAAGCCCAGGCCGCCGCCGGCACCGAAGAAGTACGAGCTTGGGCTGGTTGATGCGCAGCCGGTTGCGCAGCGCGAGCGTCGCGCTGGGCGCCTCGAGGACGATGGCGGCGTCCTCCGGCAGCAGTTCGGCGAGCACGTCGAGCGCCTCGGCGGCGGTGCCCGGCTCGGCCGCGGGCGGCGCGTCTCGCTCTGGCGGCAGCGATCGCTGGCTCTCCCCCACAGCCTGCGCGAGCGCCGCGAGGGTGAGCCCGACGTCGGCCACGATCGCGTCGCCGGCCGGTGCGCGGGCCGCCTCGTCGGGATCGCTCGTGATCGCCACGAGCTCCGTGCCCTCCTTCAGCGGCGGCCCCGGGATGTAGGGGTAGTAGGGGAAGACGGACGAGCCGGCGACGATCACCAGGTCGTGCTCGGCGAGCATCTCGCCCGCCGGGCCGAGCGCCGGGGCGAGCAGGCCGCGGAACTGCGGATGGTCCTCCGGGAAGCCGATGCGGCCGCCGCCCGGCGCGGGCGTCGCCCAGACCGACAAGCGCGCCTGCTCGGCGAGGACGACCGCCGCGTGCCAGCCGCCAGAGGCGTCGACGTCCGGTCCGACGACAAGCGCGGGCGAGCGCGCCGCGTCGATGCGAGCGGCGAGCTCGCGCACGTCGCCTACGGCACGGCCGACGACGGATGCGCGGCGGTACGGGCGTCGCCTCCTCGCCCCAGTCGTCCATGGGGATCGAGACGAAGGCCGGTCCGCACGGCGCCAGCGACGCCGTGTGGATCGCGCGCTCCAGAGCCGCCGGGACGTCGGCGGCGCGCGGCGGCTCGTAGGCCCACTTGAGGTATGGCTGGCCGACGACCACCGCGTCGCGGTTGGTCAGGTTCGCCTGCATCGTCATGTGCGCGCGCACCTGCTGACCCGCGGTGACGAGCAGCGGCGCCTTGTTGGCCTGCGCGTTGAACAGCGCCCCGACCGCGTTGCCGACGCCCGGCGCGGTGTGCAGGTTCGCGTGGCCGACCGTCCCGCTCGCCTGGGCGAAGCCGTCGGCCATGCCGACCACCACCGCCTCCTGCAGCGCGAGCACGTAGCGGAAGTCGTCGGGGAAGTCGGCGAGCATCGGCAGCTCGGTCGACCCCGGATTGCCGAACATCGTCGTGATGCCATGGCGGCGGAGCAGCTCGAAGGTGGCTTCCCGGACGATGGTCATAAGGACTTCGCCAGTGCCCGGCCGGCGGCGCGGCCGCTGAACATGCAGCCGCCGACGAAGGTGCCCTCGAGCGAGTTGTAGCCGTGCATCCCGCCGCCGCCGAAGCCGGCCGCCTCGCCCACGGCGTAGAGGCCCGGCACCGGCATGCCGTCGGCTCCGATGCAGCGGCTGTCGAGATCGGTCTGCAGGCCGCCCAGCGTCTTGCGGGTGAGGATGTTGAGCTTGACCGCGATCAGCGGCCCGGCGTCTGGGTCCAGCAGCCGGTGCGGCTTGGCCACGCGGGTGACGCGGTCGGCGATGTAGCGGCGCGCGCCGCGGATCGCCGTGACCTGCGCGTCCTTGGTGAACGGGTTCTCGATCTCACGGTCGCGCGCGAGCACCTCGCGCTCGACCGTCGCGAAGTCGACGCCCGGCGCGATCGCGGTTCATCCCGTCGACCAGTGCCCGCAGGTCGGTCTCGACCACGAAGTCCGCCCCGTGATCCATGAACTTCTGGATCGGGCCGGGAACGCCGGAGGCCACGCGCGTCTTGATCAGCTCGCGGATCGAGCGGCCCGTGATGTCCGGGTTCTGCTCGGAGCCCGAGAGGGCGAACTCGCGCTCGATGATCTTCCTGGTCAGCACGAACCACGTGTGGTCGGCGCCCGTCGTGCCGATGTGGCGCAGCGTCGCCGAGCGTGTCGAAGCCGGGGAAGAGCGGGACCGGCAGGCGCTGGCCCGTCGCGTCGAGCCACAGCGACGACGGCGCGGGCAGGATGCGGATGCCGTGGTGGCTCCAGATGGGGTTCCAGTTGCGGATCCCCTCGACGTAGTGCCACATGCGGTCGGGGTTGATGATCGTCGCGCCGGCCTGCTCCGTGATCGCGAGCATCCGGCCGTCGACGTACTCGGGCACGCCGGAGATCAGGTGCTTCGGCGCGGGCCCGAGCCGCTCGGGCCAGTTGCGCCGCACCATGTCGAAGTTGGCGCCGATGCCGCCGCTGGCGACGACGACGGCCTGGGCGCTGAAGGCGAACTCGCCGACGACGTCGCGCGAGGTGTCCTCGCCGCGGGCGGCGCCCGACGGCGCGAGGATGCTGCCGGCGACCCGGCCCTCGCCGAGCTCGTCGACCCGGTGGCGCCAGGCGTACTTGACCCGGTCGCCCGCGGCCTTCACGCGGCGCTCGAAGGGCTCGACGAGCCCCGGGCCCGTGCCCCAGGTGAGGTGGAAGCGCGGAACGGAGTTGCCGTGGCCCGTCGCGTTGCCGCCGCCACGCTCGGCCCAGCCAGGGTTGGGCAGGACGCGCACGCCCATTGCCGCGCAGCCAATCGCGCTTCTCGCCCGCGGCCCACTCGACGTACGCGCGCGCCCACTTGCGCGGCCACTCGTCCTCCGGGCGGTCGAAACCGGCCGAGCCCTGCCAGTCCTGCCAGGCGAGGTCGAAGGAGTCCTTGATGCGCATGCGCCGCTGCTCGGGCGTGTCGACCATGAAGAGGCCACCCAGCGACCAGAACGCCTGCCCGCCGAGGTTGACCTCGGGCTCCTGCTCCACGAGCAGCACGCTGTGGCCCGCCTCCGCGATCTCGGCGGCGGCGGCCAGGCCGGCGAGGCCGGCGCCCACGACAATGACGTCAGCGTCCATCAGTGGTCGTCCTCGCAGGTACGTTCGGTCAGATGGCGTTCGCCGGCGGCGGCTGGCAAGGACGCCGAGACCGTGGTGTGGCTCAGCCACACGAGGTCTCGAGGACGCCGCCAGGCGGCGATCGGCGGGCGCCAGATGGCGAAGGTACCTGCGAGGGCGACCACGAGCGCGCAAGCTTACGTCCCGCGATGCGTTTGTAGCTTCATGCGCCGTCGCCTCGTCCTTGTCATCGTGCTCGCGCTCGCCCTACCGGGCGCCGCAGCGGCCCACCTGCTCGACCACCCGTTCCCGACCCAGGGCACGACGGCACCGCCGCTGACGGCGAACTTCACGTCGGGCGGAGAGAACGCCGAGTGGGAGCTGCTGGCGACGATCCCGACGCTGAACCCGCACTCGGACCTCGACTTCTTCCAGCGGAAGGGCGAGACCTATGCCTCGGTCGGCAACCTCGGCATCGGCGCCAACGGCGGCGGCCAGGTCATCTTCAGGCTGACGAACGACAAGGGCGAGATCGCGCCCGAGCTCGTCTCCAACCTCCCGACGGCCTCGTGCGTCTCCAACCCGAGCGCGGCGCTCGGCCTCCAGCACGACGTCGAGGCGACGCCCAAGGCGTCCACGTCGCGAACACCGAGGTGACGGCAGCAGAACACCGCCGGACACACGAGCTGCTGCTCGACGCCACGGACGCGGCCGGCCGCTGCCATGACCAGGGAGCGGTCGATCTCGCGGCGCGCCCCGCGGCGGCCTCGAGATCATCGACGTCACCGACGTCGCCAACCCGAAGGAGATCGGGCTGACCTCGCACATCGGCGAGGCGCACACGGTCAACGTCGACCCGCGCCGGCCGCACATCGCCTACGTGGTGAGCTCGGACTCCGTCGCCGTCGACGCCGAGGGCAAGCGTGCCAACGAGACCGGCACCGGCCGCGCGCTGGACGGCTTCGAGATCGTCAACCTGCGCTCCTGCCTCGAGGCGCCGCTGGGCACGATCCCCGCCGGCGCCACGATCGAGCAGAAGCGCGAGGCCTGCCGCCCGCAGGTGTACCGCTATCGCTACCCGTCGCCCGACATCGTGCTCGGGCCACACCAACCGGGGCACGATCTACGGCTGCCACGAGACCGAGGTCTATCCGGACGACCGCCTGACGTGCGCGTCCGGCTCGGCGGCGCTCCTGTTCGACATCAAGGGGCTCTTCAACGACAACGGCACGCCGGACGACTTCACCGACGACAAGGTCAACGGCACCCCGCTGCCGTGCGCGGTGCGCGACTCCTCGACGGCGATCGCCGCTGTTCGAGACCGGCGCGAAGGTGACCGACTGCGTCACCGGCGTCAAGGACGACGGCATGACCGCGCAGGATCTCGGTATCCCGGAGTGGATCAAGCTCGGTTCGCCCTCCGTGACCGGCATCGAGCACGTCGGCTCGGCGTTCCACATGGGCCGCGAGAGCACGACCGGGGCGCGTCGAGCCCGCCTACGGCTCGGCTCAGGACGTCGACTTCGACCACGAGCTCGAGTTCACCGACTCGCGCAAGTTCATCATCGCCACCGATGAGCGCGGCGGCGGCGTCACGGGCGGCGCACAGTGCTCGCCCGGCGCCGACCTCTCGTTCGCCAACGGCGGCCTGCACGCCTACGCGGTGACCGGCTGCAGAAGGCCACGCCGACCGGCGACGACGCGGCCAAGCGCGCCGAGCAGCGTTCAAGGCCTACGCGCTGGACTCCAAGGGCGCCAAGGCGATCTACCGCGCGCCGATCGAGACGCGCCCGCAGGCGACGTTCTGCACCGCGCACGTCTTCCAGCAGATCCCGGGCGAGAACCGCATCTTCATGGGCTGGTACTCGCAGGGCACGCAGGTCGTCGACTTCACGGAGAACAAGGACGGCACGCTCGACTTCAAGCGCGCCGGCTACTTCATCCCCGAGCTCGCCAACCAGTGGGTGTCGGCGATCTTCAAGGTGCAGCGCAATCCCGACGGCACGTCCACCTACTTCGGGGCGACCGGCGACGGCGTCGTCGGCGACGCGGGCCGCAACGGCATCGACATCTACAAGGTGACGCTGCCGCCCGCGCCCGTGCCGCCCAACCGCGTCGCACCACCGAGCGCCGCACCCGGCACCAACCCGAACGCGCCGATCACGCCGGGCCTGCCCGGTCCGACGGACCCGACGACGCCCGACCCGACCTGCGCGGTCGCCAGCGGCTTCACCGCCGCCGCCGTCGCCCCGCAGGGTCGCGGCCTGAGCTTCGAGTTCTCCCGCGCGCTCGACGCCCCGGTCCGAGCCGACCTCTTCCAGAGCTCGCGCGGCAAACGCCTCGTGCGCAAGCAGGTCGCTCGGTTCGAGGACAAGACGCAGAGCTTCACCTACAAGGCCCGCAGGGGGCTCGAAGAACGGGACCTACGTGGCGCGCCTGCGCATCAAGGTGCCCGGCCGCGGCACCGACACGCGGCGCTTCTCGCTGGCGCGCAAGAACGGGCGCTTCACCGTGCTGCCCGCCTTCAAGACACCGGTGACCTGTGGGCTGCTGCGCAAGGCCGAGCTCAACAGCAACGCCTTCGGCGGGAAGCAGAAACGCTCCGCTGGGCATCTCCTTCCGCCTCGGCGAGGCCGCCCAGCTGACGGCCGTCGTCAAGCGCGGCCAGAAGGTGGTCAAGACCTTCAAGGCCAAGACCTACCAGGCCAACCGGAACACGACGCTGCGCTTGAAGGCGCCGAAGCGTGGCTCCTACACCGTCACGCTGACCGCGACCCGCGCCCAGGCGCAGGCGACGGCCACCCTCACCGCCAAGCGCGTGTAGCTACAGCGCGCCGGAGCCGAGGGCGAGCGCCTCGGCCTGCGTCGCGAGCTCGATGACCCCTTCTCCGAAGGACTTCAGGTAGGGGTCGTCGGTCGCGCCCGAGACGGCGCGCTTGTAGTTGCCCTCCATGAAGACGATCGACTTCCAGACCGCGAGGGTCATGTACCAGCGGGTGTCGCCGACGGCGCGCCCCGAGCGCTCCTCGTAGCGGGCGACGAGCTCGTCGCGGGTCGGGAAGCCCGGCTGGCGCGTGACCTTGCCGAGCGCCTCGCGCAGTCCGCCGTGCGGGTCCGACGGCTGGACCCACAGCGCGCACAGGTAGCCGACGTCGGCGAGCGGGTCGCCGATCGTGGCCATCTCCCAGTCGAAGATCGCGTTCAGGCGCGCCGGCGGAAACCGCTCGAACATCACGTTGCCGAGCCGGTAGTCGCCGTGGACGACGGTTGCCTCACCGCTCTCGGGGATGTTGTCGGCGAGCCACTTGCCGACCGTCTCGACCGCGTCGATCTCGCGCGTCTTGTTGTGCTCCCACAGCCCGTTGAAGCGGCGCAGCTGGCGCTCGAGGTAGCCCTGCGGCTTGCCGAAGCCCTCGAGGCCGGCCGCGCGCCAGTCGGCGCCGTGCATCTCCACGAGCGCGTCGATCAGCTCCTCGCCGATCCGCCGGTGCTGCTCGGGGTCGTTGAGCTCGCGCCGGCACCGAGTCGGTCATCACGTGCCCGTCCACGCGCTCCATCACGAAGAACGGGCTGCCGATGATCGCTCGGGTCGTCGCCGACCGCGAGCACCCGGGCACGCGGACGCCGTGGCTGCCCAGCGCGCCGATCACCCGCGCCTCGCGCAGCACGTCGTGGGCGGACGGCGGCAGCGGCGGGCGCGGCGGGCGGCGCAGGACGACCTCGGCGCCCTCCCGGCGCACCACGTAGGTGACGTTGGAGTGGCCGTCGCCGACCGGCTCGATCTCGAGCTCGCCGGAGCCGATGCCCGCCTCGTCGAGGAACGCCATCAGCGGTTCGAGCACGACGAGCGGCGAGCGCTCGTTGGCCTCGGCCTCCTCGTGGGTGCGGACGATGTCGTCGGGCGCGATGTCGAACGGCATGGCATGGCAGTATCGAGGAATGGACTTCGCACCGACCCCCCGGGCCACCGAGTTCGCCGAGCTGCTGCAGGCGTTCATGGACGAGCGGGTGTATCCGGCCGAGGCGGTCTACGAGGAGCAGATGGCGGCGAGCGACGACCCGCACGCCCATCCCCAGATCATCGAGGACCTCAAGGAGGACGCCCGCTCGCGCGGTCTGTGGAACCTCTTCCACCCCGACCCCGAGTACGGGCCCGGCCTGAGCAACGTCGAGTACGCGCCGCTGGCGGAGATCATGGGCCGCTCCGCGCATCTGGCCTCCGAGGCGTGCAACTCGTCCGCGCCCGACACGGGCAACATGGAGGTGCTGACCCAGTTCGGCACGGACGCGCAGAAGGACGCCTGGCTGCGCCCGCTGCTCGACGGCGAGATCCGCTCGGCGTTCGCGATGACCGAGCCCGACGTCGCCTCCTCCGACGCGACGAACATCCAGCTGCGCATCGAGCGCGACGGCGACGAGTACGTCCTCAACGGGCGCAAGTGGTGGACGAGCGGCGCCATGCGCGACCGCTGCCAGATCTTCATCGTGATGGGCAAGACGGACCCGGACGGTCCTCCCTACAAGCAGCAGTCGATGATCCTCGTGCCGCGCGACACGCCCGGGGTGACGGTCAAGCGCAATCTCAAGGTCTTCGGCTACGTCGACATGGAGGGCCACGCCGAGGTCCTCTTCGAGAACGTCCGCGTGCCGGCGGAGAACCTGATCGCCGGCGAGGGCGACGGCTTCATGATCGCCCAGGCCCGCCTCGGCCCGGGCCGTATCCACCACTGCATGCGGACGATCGGCGTGGCCGAACGCGCGCTGGAGATGCTGTGCAAGCGCGCGATCGCGCGCGAGACGTTCGGCAAGCCGGTCGCCACGCGCTCGAACATCCTCGACTGGGTCGCCGAGGCGCGCATCGAGCTCGAGATGATCCGCCTGCTGACGATGAAGACGGCCTGGCTGATGGACACCGTCGGCAACAAGCACGCCCGCACGGAGATCGCCGCGATCAAGGTCGCGGCGCCGAACGTCGCGCTGAAGATCATCGACCGCGCGATCCAGGTCCACGGCGGCGGCGGCGTCTCCCAGGACTTCCCGCTGGCGATCATGTACGCCCACGTCCGCACCCTGCGCCTCGCCGACGGCCCGGACGAGGTCCACAAGCTCACGATCGCGCGCCACGAGATGCGCAAGCACGCTCCTTCGTCGTGAGCGGGACCGCTCGCCGCGGCTTCCGGCGGGCGCAGCTCGCGGGGTCATGACCCCATCGAGTGCGCCCGCGGCGCGTAAGTTCGCGAGAGCCGTGACCGTCCAGCGCGAACGCATCGGTGAGGTAGAGGTCATCCGCCTCGACCGGCCGCAGCGGCGCAACGCGATGGACTCGGCGCTGCTGGCCGACCTGCTCGCGGCGCTGGGGTCGGTCGCCGACGCGCACGCCGTCGTGGTCTCCACCACGGACACGGCCGCGCTGAGCGCGGGCGCCGACGTCGGCGAGGAGCTCGACCGCGAGGGCGGCGTCGCGCGGATGGAGGCGTTCACGCACCTCTACGCGGCGATCGAGGCGCTGCCCGCGCCGACCGTCGCGGTGTGCGTCGGCAACTGCGTCGGCGCCGGTGCGGAGGTGACCGCCGGCTGCGACCTGCGCGTCGGCGGCGACAACCTCAAGCTTGCGTGGGCGGGTGCTCGGCACGGCGTCCCGGTCGGACCCGCGCGCCTGGCGCCGCTGATCGGCGTCTCGCGCGCGAAGGACTGGATCCTCACCGGCCGTGTCATCGGCGCCGAGGAGGCGCTCGCGGCGGGCTACCTGCACGCGGTCGCACCGGCCGCCGAGGCGGAGGCCCGCGCCGTCGAGCTGGCCGCCTCGCTCGGCGACGTGCGCGTCCTCAAGCAGATGTTCCGCGACCTCGACGACAGCGGCCGGCGCGTCCACTACGAGAACGAGCGGCTGATGGACTTCCAGCGCACAGGTGCGGGCCTCCCGCGAAAGCCGTAGCGTCTCGCGCCATGGCCACCTCCACCACCTCCGCGATCGACGTCGCACGCACGATCATGGACGCCGGCAACGCGCATGACCTCGACGAGATGGCGTCGCACTACGCGGAGGTCATCGAGGAGCAGCTGCCCGACCGCGTCCTGCGCTCCCGCGCCGAGCTGCGCACCTACATGGGCGATCTGCTCACGGCGATGCCGGACTTCCGCTTCGACATCCACGCGATGGCCGAGGACGGCGATCAGGTGCTGATGCAGTGGACGCTGACCGGCACGCAGACGGGGGTCTTTGAGGGCATCAAGCCGACCGGTAGGCCGATTGCCATGCGCGGCTCGGAGCGGATGACCATCCGCGACGGCCGGCTCGTGGCCAACGTCGTCGTCTTCGACCGCACCGCGGTCGGTCAGCAGCTCGGCCTGATGCCGCCGGACGGTTCGCCCGGCGAGCGCGCCATGAAGGCCGCGTTCAACGCGCGGACGGCGTTGAAGCGGCGCTTTTCAAGGCGCTGATCAGCCAACGCGCGTGCGCGAGCAGGCGCTCGCGGTCGAAGCGGCCGTCGAGCAGCGCCCGCGCGCCCTCGTCGGCCAGCGCCTGCAGTGTGGTGCCGGTGACCTCCGGATCGGGTGAGTCGATCCCGCCCGCGCCGGCGAGTGCCCGCGCGAAGCCCGCCCGCGCCTCGCGGATGCGGTCGTGCAGGACCGCCGGCACGCCCTCGGTGGGCATCAGGACGACCCGCCACGTCTCCGGGTCGGAGGCGACCGCGTCGAGGTAGGCCTCGAAGGTCCCCAGCAGATCGGGTTCGCCCTCGACGAGCGCAGCGAGCTGCTCGAGGGCTCGCGCAGTCTCCCGCTCCAGCAACACGGCGAGGAGTTGTCCCAGGCCGTCGGGGAAGTGGTGGTAGACGATCGGGCGCGTGATGCCGGCGGCCCGGGCAACGCCCTCGATCGACACGGCGTGGAAGCCGTGCGCGTCGACGATCGCCTTGGTGGCGTCCAGCAGCTGCGTGCGCCGTTCCGGCGCGGACAGCCGCGCCATGGCTACTGGATGACCGCGTCGACCGTGATCAGGCCGAGCGGCGCGCCCTCGGCGAAGCGGCCGGTGCCCAGCTCGGTGTTCAGCGTGGCGGCGCCGTCGACCGTCAGGACGGCGGGCGAGTCCGCGATCAGCGCCTGGTTGCGGGCGAAGGTGAACGGCTGGAGCTCGATCGAGGCGATCGGCACGCGGTTGTCGCTCTCGTTGACCCGCGCGAGCAGAACCGCGCCGGTGCCCGGTCGCAGCTTGAAGTCGGTGAGCCGCAGCTCGACGACGTTCTCCTTGGCGAAGCTCAGCCCGCCACCGTGGTCGATGCTGCCGCCGCCCTTCTTGTCGAGGAAGATCCGCCCGCGCGAGATCGGGAACTGCGCGCGGCCGTTGTCATCGATCACCGCGCCCTCGTTGGCGCCAGGGCGTGACGAGCTCCGCGGTCAGGGCGTCGCGGAAGGACTGGTCGAGCGAGAGCGTCGTCTGGCCGCCGGCGACGCGCAGGCGGTCCGGGGTCGCGATGACGGTCAGCGACAGCTTGCCGCCCCCGTCGAGCGCGCCGGTCGGAACCAGCTGCACCTTGCGGATGCGGATCTTGGTCGGATTCTTGCCGACCGTGGCCTTCGCCCGTCTTGACCGTGAAGACCGGCTGGCGCAGGCCGCCGGTGCGCGCGGTGACGATGCCGTTCGCGCGCAGGTCGATCTGCAGCCCGCGCAGCACGACGCCGTCGACCTTCACCTTGCCCTTCAGCCGCAGCGTGCCCTCGCCGTTCTCGATGTTCCCGCCGGCGATCTTCAGCGTGGTGGCGCCGAGCTTCACCTTTCCCTTCTCCACCGGAACGGCCTCTGCCGCAGGGGCGAGCAGCAGGAAGCAGACGATGGGGGCGAGTGTGCGGCGGATCACCCTACCGCATCCTACCGGTTACGATACTGTAACTTACATGAGCGTAACCACAACGGACGTGATCGTCGTCGGAGCGGGCTTCAGCGGCCTCGCCATGGGTGCCCGGCTCAAGCGCGCGGGCCGCGAGGACTTCGTGATCCTCGAGCGCGCCGACGGCGTCGGCGGCGTGTGGCGCGACAACACCTATCCCGGTGCGGCCTGCGACGTCCCCAGCCACGTCTACTCGCTCTCCTTCGCGCAGAACCCCGACTGGTCGCGCACCTACTCGCACCAGCCCGAGATCCTCGACTACCTGCGGCGCGTCGCGTCCGACGAGGACCTCTCGAGCCATTTCCGGTTCGGCGCCGAGGTGCTCGACGCCCGCTACGAGGACGAGCGGCTGGACGGTCGACACGACCCGCGGCACCTTCCGCGGCCGCGCGCTCGTCTCCGCCGCCGGGCCGCTCGTCGAGCCCAAGCTGCCCGACGTGCCCGGCCTCGCCGAGTTCGACGGCCCGGTCTTCCACTCCGCCCGCTGGGACCACGACGCGGACCTCGCCGGCAAGCGGGTCGCCGTCATCGGCACGGGCGCGAGCGCGATCCAGTTCATTCCCGAGCTCCAGCCCGACGTCGGCCGCCTGAGGTCTTCCAGCGCACCGCGCCGTGGGTCCTTCCGCGCACCGAGCGCGCGATCACCAGGCTCGAGCGCATCGCCTTCCGCGCGGTGCCCGGCCTGCAGAACGCCGTCCGCCGCGGCGTCTTCTGGATGCGCGAGCTCGGCGCCGCCACGCCGCTGCTCAAGCCGATGCGCCCGAGCGTCCTCGCCCTGCTCGGCCGCAGCCACCTGCGCCGCCAGGTCGCCGACCCCGCGCTGCGGGCCAAGCTCACGCCCGACTACACGCCGGGCTGCAAGCGCCTGCTGATGAGCAACACCTACTACCCCGCGCTCGGCGGAGCCAACGTCGACGTGCACGCGACCGGCCTCACCGAAGTGCGCGGCAACACCGTCGTCGGCGCCGACGGCACCGAGCGCGAGGTCGACGCGATCGTCTTCGGCACCGGCTTCGAGGTCACCCGCCCGCCGATCGCCCGCCACATGCGCGGCCGTGAGGGCCAGACGCTCGACGAGCACTGGGGCGGCAGCATGACCGCGCACCGCGGCACGACCGTCCACGGCTTCCCGAACCTGTTCCTGCTGCTGGGCCCGAACTCGGGCTCGGGGCACATGAGCGTCGTCTACAAGGCCGAGGCGCGGCGCGGGCTACGTGCTGGACGCGCTCGACGCGCTCGACCGCCGGGCGCCGCCGCGCTCGAGCCGACCGTCGCCGCGCAGGACGCCTGGACCGAGGACGTGCAGGCCCGCTCGCAGGGGACGGTCTGGCTGTCGGGCGGCTGCGCGAGCTGGTACCTCGACGCCGAGGGCCGCAACACGACGCTGTGGCCGGACTACGCGCACCGCTTCGCCGCCGCGCTGGCAGCCTTCGACCCGGCCGAGCACGTCTTCGAGCCGGCTGCCGTCCCGCGGTGGCGGCTAAGCAAAACGGGCCGCGCTAGGGGAGGAGAGGAGGAAGCGCGGCCCGCGTACTACGGAGGGGAGGAATATGTGTCCCTTCTGCGGTGCAGTGTCCCGCTTGCCGACTTATATGTCCAAGACACGGTCGGCATCGCAGTTATGCTGATTGCTTATGGAACTGCGCCAGCTGCGCTACCTCGTCGCACTGGCCGACGAGCGGCACTTCACCCGTGCGGCAGCGCGTGAGCACGTCGCCCAGCCGGCGCTCTCCCAGCAGCTGCGCCGGCTCGAGGCCGAGGTCGGGCTGTCGCTGGTCAACCGGACGACGCGCCGCGTCGAGCTGACGGAGGCGGGCGAGCTGCTCGTCGCGCGGGCAAGGCGCGCGCTGGCCGAGGTGGACGCGGCCCGGGCCGACCTCTCAGACCTCGCAGGCGTGCGCGCGGGCCACGTGGTCATCGGCGCGATGCAGTCGCTCGGGCCGTTCGATCTCTCGAGCGTGATGGCGACCTACTTCGACCGCCATCCCGGTGTCGAGCTCACCATCCGCGAGGACGTCTCGGACCCATTGCTGGCGATGCTCGCCGCGGACGCCGTCGACCTCGCCTTCCTTCGCTGGCCGAGGACTTCGACCGCGACCAGTTCGAGGCCCGCACGGTGATGGTCGAGCCGATGGTCGCCGTCGTCGCGGCCGATCATCCGCTGGCCGGGCGCGATGCGATCGACCTGGCCGAGCTGCGCGATGACCGCTTCATCACCTTCCGCGAGGGCGCTGGCCTGCGTCGCATTCTCGGCGCCGCCGCGGCGCAGGCGGGCTTCACACCGCAGGTGGCCTTCGAGTCCAACAACGTGCTGCGCGGCTGCGCCCTGGCGTCGCAGGGGCTCGGCGTCAGCATCGTGCCCGCGTCCGACGCCGCGGCAGCCGAATCTGCAGGTCGCCGCCGTGCCGCTCAACGACCCGCCGCAGCGCGACGTGACGCTCGTGTGGCGCCGCCGCCGGCACCACTCGCCGGCCGCGCGCGCCTTCCTTGATCTGGCTCTCGAAGCGGTCTAGGGTCGCGATCATGACTCGGATCTCACTCGTGCTCGTCGCAGTCGCATGCGCCTTCCCCGCGACGGCGTCGGCGAAGGTCTGTCCGTCGCGCGTCGGTGTACGAGCTCAACGAAGGTGACCAACGTCTCGTGTGGCAAGGCGAAGCAGGTCCTCAAGGAGTACTTCAAGACCGGCGAGTCACCCGCGCTCGGCTACGACTGCAAGATCAAGCCGTACGAGGGCGGGGCGACGACGACCTGCACCAAGGGCGACAAGAAGATCAAGCACTACTCGGCCGACTGACGCGCGCGACGAGCGCCGCGAAGTCGGCGTAGCGCTCGACGAGCGGCGGCGACTCCCACGTCTGCTGGGCGACGACCGGCAGCACCGGCGCGATCGCCGCCGCATCTTCGTCCACGTGGTGAGCGTCGGGTTGTCGTTCCAGAGGTGGACGATCGCGCCGCGATTGCGCGGCTCGTCCGGCGGCCACCGAGTCCGGCGGCAGGGCGGCGCTCAGCCCGTAGAAGTCATGGACGCGCCACTGCTCGTAGGCGGCGGTCAGGTCCGGACGGATCTTCACCGAGCTGCCGCCCACCCCGTTGACGACGTAGGTCGGGAACCAGCCCGCGTTGAGGATGCGGTGGCCGGCGTCGAGCAGGGCCTGCGGCGTCGGCGCGATCGGCTCCGACAGCGGCGAGGCGTTGATCCACCACTCGGCGACGATGTCGGCGTGACGGCGGACGGCGCTGCCCCCGCCGATGTCGTCGTGCCACATCCGCGCGGTGCGGCCGCGGGCCCGCACGAAGTCGTCCATGTCGTTGACGAAGCCGTGGATCGCGTCCTTGGCGTTCGCCGCCGGCCCGTAGCGCTCGCGCGCGTAGGCCTCGAGCTGCGGGTAGCCGCCGAGCGGCCAGCGCCGCGGCGGGCAACACCTCGTCGGCGCCCAGATGCCAGAACGGGGCCGGGGAAGAGGTCGATGTACTCCCCGACGAGGTCCTGCGCGAAGCGCACGGCGTCCGGGTTGGTGACGTCGAGGACGCCGGCCTCCCCCGCGAGCCGCAGCTCGGGATGCGCAGCCAGGGCCGCGGTCATGTGGCCCGGGCATGTCGACCTCGGGCACGACAGTGACGTGGTGGCGGCGGGCGAGGCCCAGCAGCCGCCGCACGTCCCTCTTGGTCAGGTGGTCCTCCGAGACGATCTCGGGATGCGTCGAACTCGCGATGCGGAAGCCCTGGTGATCGGAGAGATGCAGATGCAGGTAGTTGAGCTTGAGGTCGGCCATCTGCCGGATGCGCTCGGCCAGCCAGGCAGGCTCGTAGAACTTGCGGCCGGCGTCGACCATCAGCCCGCGCTCGGGATACCGCGGCCAGTCGCGTGCGACGCCGCGGGGGATCGGCTCGCCGCCCCGCCGCAACTGCAGCGAGCGTGCGTCCGCCGTAGAAGGCGCCCGCCCGCGAGCGCGCGGCGATGGTGAACGTGCGGCCGACCCGTAGGGCGTAGGACTCAGGGCGGCGTGGCCCTCTGCCGCGGAGGATGACATCGCCACGGCGCTTCACCAGCCGGCCGCCGAGGTCGTGCGCGAGCTTCCGCGCTTCTGGCCGCAGCCGCTGGTGGAGACGACGCGCGGCTCGGCGCGCAACCTCAGCGTCCCTTGCGACGCCTGCCACTCTCGCAATGAGGGAACGGTCTGGGGCCGCTCCGCCGCGCCGGCAAGCGCCACGGCGGAAAGGAGGACCGGAGCGATCACTCCTCGGGGTAGAGCGCGCTCGCGGAGGCGCGGGTACTGCGTTGCGGCGCCGTCGTACGCGAAAGGCTCCGCCACGCGGCAGCCCGGCGTCGTGCCTTCCGGCTTGCGCTCGCCGCCGGCGTTGTTGCAGTCGAAGCTCGGGAGGATCTTGAACTCCGCGCCCTCGGGCGAGGAGGCGACGCCGAGCGGGTTCGGGTAGGCGTTGCCGCGGTTGGTCGCGCTGCGGTTGGGCATGATCGCGAACGCTTCCGCGCCGAGCGGGCCGAACTGGCGCAGGTAGTGGCCGACGGTGCCGCCGGTCGGATTCGGGACCTTGGCCGCGGTCGCCACGCCGAGGTTGGCGAACATGTCCGACAGCGTGTAGATGTGGACGCCGATCCAGTTGAGGATCGGGTTGAGCTGTCCCAGGAACGGGCCGACCTCGGTCAACAGCGGCCGGAGCCCGTCGAGCACCTCGGTCGTCGCAGGCAGCGAGCGACGCGAGATCGTCAGCAGCGGATCGAGGTCGACGAACAGCTGGCGCAGGTCGGGCCCGAGGTCGCCGACGGAATCCAGTGCGGGCCCGAGGTCGCGGAAGGCCGGCTCGAGGTCGCGCACCACCGGCTCGGCCTTGATCGAGAAGCTCTTGAGGCGATCGAAGGTCAGACGCGACTCGTCGAGGAAGGTCGGGAAGATCCGCCAGGTCTCCGCGAAGGCCTCGCGCTCATCGGCGATCGCGGTGAACACGTCGTCCTGGGCGGTGACCAGCAGTTCGAGCTGGTCCTCGCGCTCGGTCAGGGCGCCGAAGACGACGCCCGTGTCGCGGATCAACACGCCGAGTGACTGCTTCTCCTCGTCGAGCGCTTCGGTCAGGTCCGCGCCCGACTCGATGAACGCCGGCAGCGTTCCGAAGGAATCGTTGAGGTCCTGGCCGCGCCCGTCGACCGAGGCGCCCAGTTCCTGCTGCCAGGTGCGGAACGCCTTGCGCGTGTACGGGTCGAAGGTGTTGAGGACCTCGTCGATCTCCACCGACGGCTGGATCTGGTCGTTGGGCAGCCGGCCGTTCTCCTCGAGCAGCGGGGCGTCGTCGGAGCCGAGCGTCAGCTCGATGAAGGTCTCGCCGAGCAACGTCTTCTGGCGCAGCGTCGCCCGAGCGTTCATGCGCAACGGGGCGTACTTGCGGTCGAGCTCGATGGTGGCCAGCGTGAGGTTCGCCGCCGGATCGCGGCGCTTGGAGACGACCTTGCCCACCGGCACGCCGGCGACCCGCACGTCGGCCTGCGTGGCGAGCTGGGTCGCCTCGGGGAAGCCGGCCTGGAAGCGGTAACCCTCGGGCTTGAGCGGCACGGCCCCACCGAAGCTCAGCCACAGGAAGAGCAGCAGGCCGAAGCACGAGAAGGCGAACCCCGCCATCACGATGATCCGTGAGGTTGTCGGAGGGGTCTTGTTCACGGCTGACCGCCTCCGCAGATCGCCGGGTCGGTGAGCACCCCGACCGTGCCGAGGATGTTCGCCAGCCCCGGCACGGTGTTCGACGTCGCCTGGAGCGTGTCGCAGGTGCCGCCGAGGATCAGCGGGCGGAACACGCCGTTGCCGTCCTGGCCGGAGAAGATCTGGATCGACTGGTGGGCGAGCCAGGCGAGGTAGAAGAGGTAACCCTCGTCGCGGTCGGACACCGTCGCCGCCTCGGCGCCGTTGGTGTTGTAGGCGAGCAGGTTGAAGAGCTGGTTGAGCGCCTTCACCGTCCCCTTCAGCGGCGGGTCGGCCTCGACGAGGTCATGAGCAGCCGGCTCGAGGTCACGCACGAACGGCCGCGCCTCGCGGACGAACGGGCGGATGTCCGAACGCAGCAAGGGGTACCGTCTCGAGGGCGAAGGGGAGCGTCTGGGCGTTGGCGCGACGCAACGCCCGAACCGCAGGGCGGATCTGGTCGGCGGCGGGTGCGAGCACCTCGGCGAAGCGCTCGACGCGCCCGAGCGCCTCGGTGGTCACCGACAGGGTCGGATCGAGCTCGCGCACGGTCGCCGCGACGTTGACGCGCTCCTGCGCGAAGGCGTCGAAGGTCTTGGCCGACGCACCGACCAGCTCGGCAAGGTCGTCATCGGAGCGGCCGAGCTGCGTGTTGAGGTCGTCGAGGGAGTGCACGAGCTGGCGCAGGTCCTCGCGGCGCTTGGCGACCTCACCCGAGACCGCCGCGAGGTCGCGATAGGTCGGCTCGAAGCGCTCGAGCACTCGGCTCAGGTCGTTCGCCCGGCCTTCCAGCCCGCCCCGTGCTCCGTTGAGCAGCAGCCGCAGGTAGTCACGCGTGTCGGAGTCGAGCGCGGACAGGAACTCGTCCGGGTTGACGTCGGGCAGCGTGTTGGAGATGGGCATCCGCCAGTCCTCGTCGGCCGCCTCCGCGGGCTCGGCCCCGGGGGTCAGCTCGATGAACATGTCCTTGAGCCCGGTCTTCGGACGCAGCAGCCCGGTCCAGTTGGTCTCCACCAGGCCCTTGTACTCCTGGTCGAGGTCCATCGTGATGACGGCCCGGCCGTCCTCGAGCTCGACCTTGGAGATGTCGCCGACGCGGACGCCGGACACGCGGATCGTCTGCCCCTGACCGGGGGTGACCGCCTGCCCGGTCTGGAACACGCCCTGGAGCTGGAACGGCTTCTCCTCGAGCAGCGGAATCCGCAGCCGCTGGTTCTGCAGGATGACGTAGGAGACGCCGAGCGCGATCGTCAGCAGGCCGAGGATGGCGGCGAAGTCCCCCAGATGAGCCTTGATCGCGCGCATTACGGGGCCACCACGTCCAGATTCCAGCCGAGGTCGTCGACGCTCTTCTGCGTGTACTTCAGCGCGTCCTCGACGCCCGCGGCCCAGAGCGTGCGGAACGCGTCGGTGTCGCGGTTGACGCGCGTCTGAGCCGGCGGGGCGGCCGGGATGGAGTCGAGGTCCGGTGCTTCCTGCGTCTCGCAGGGCACCTTGCGTCGCAGCGGCGGGTGCGCGTCCGCCTTGGGCGGGTTGACGCCCTGCAGCGGCAGGCCGGTGATGAACTGCGTGTCGCCCGCGCCGGCGTAGGCGAAGTTGAAGCCGTTGGCCAGCGAGCGCACGAACTGGCCGTTGGCGTCGAAGTTGCGCGATTCGGCGGCGATGCCCGGCAGCCACTTGACCTGCTCCTGGAAGACGGGTCCGGAGGCCGGGAAGGCCTCGTCCTCGATCGTCGAGGTCCGCCACGGGCGTGAGCACCTCGTTGGTGCACGAGCTCAGCAGGCGAAGCTGCTTCTGGAGCGCGACGCCGCCCTCGTTGAGCTCGGCCAGGTCCGGGACGACCTCGCCGAGGTCGCGTACCAGGCCCCGCGCCTCCGGGCCGGAGACGAGGCCACGCAGCTCGCGCAGCAGCGGAAGCTGGGCATCCAGTGCCGGTCCGGACTCACGCACGGTCGGGCGCAGGTCGGCGACCAGGCGCCGCAGCGGCGGGAACGCGACGTTGAGGTCGCCGAGCGCGGAGCGGCCCGCGGTCAGCGTCCGGGGCAACTCCTCGATCGCGAGCGACAACTGCGCCTCCTCGGACGCGAACGCCTCGGCGGTGACGGCGAGATTGGTCAGCAGCGCCTGCAGGGCGGCTGGATCGCGGTCGAGGCCGCGAGCGAACCGGTCGGCGCCCCGCAGCCAGTTGGACAGGTCGTGCTCCTCGGTGCCGAGCGTCGCCTCGTTGACGATCGCCGAGTCGCGGAACGCGCCCTCCCAGTACTTGATCGAGCGCGCATAGCCCTCGGCTCCGTCGGGCTCCAGCGCCCGGCCGTACTCGTCGAGCACGATCTGGAGGTCCTGACGGGTGTCTGACTGCAGAGCGGTCAGCACCTGGCCGAACTGGACCGGCGCCGCCGTCTGCGCGACGCCGATCGTCTCGCCCTCCTCGAGCACGGGCGCCGACGGCGAGCCGGGGGTGAGGTCCACGAACCAGTTGCCCTCCAAGAAGATGCGCGGCCGGACCTTCAGGCGCGCGTCCTCCTTGATCGGCAGGCCGTTGTCGGTCAAGGCCATGTGCACGAGCGAGGAGCCGTCCGGGCCGGCCTCCACCTCCGTCACCTTGCCGACGCTGACGCCGGCGATCCGGACCGGAGCGCCCTTCTTGACGTCGTTCGAGCTCTGGAAGGCCGCCGAGAACTCGAATCGCTCGGCGAACGGGTTGTACTTCGTGAAGCCGAAGAAGACCCCGGCCGCCATCACGAGCAGCGAGAGCAGGCCGTAGCGGAACAACTGGTTCTTGGTGGGCCCGCGCCTCATCCGCCGAACCCCGGTGGGTCGAGCTCGGGTCGCAGGCTCGGGCCGATCTCCGGCGCGCGCGAGAAGGTCTGACCCGGCGGAACCGCCGCGCGGCCGGTGAAGGTGGTGCCCGACAGGCCGGGCAGGTGCGGATCCACCACGGTCTTCGTCGAGGGATCACCGAAGGCGTTGATGCGCTCCACGTATCCGCGCTGGCCCGACTCGCAGTCGGCCTGCCCGTTGGCACCGACCGCCGCCGAGTAGTTGTTGGAGTGCAGGAACTGCTTGGCGCCGCTGCCGGTGCCGCCGTTGGCCGGGATCGGCGCGCCGAGGACGCTCACGCTCGTCCGGACACCGGACGGGTCGACCTGCTGGCCGGCCTGGTTGAGCAGCGTGCGCTGCGCGTAGCCGGTGGGGTCGGGCACGGTGATGTGCTCTCCGAGGTGGGTGAAGCTGTAGTTGAAGTAGTTGCAGACGGTGAGGTAGGGGCCGAGGAACCGCACCGCCGGGTTCAGGATGTCCGTCGTGTCGCTGAGCCCGCGCAGGGCGATGCCGGTGCCGGGCGACACGAACAGCCGCTCCAGCGAACCGAAGGTGTCGCGCAACTCGTCGTTGACCTCCGGGCGAGCGCTGCAGCACGGGGATGCCGACGCGCAGCGCCGGGGTGATGCGCGGCAGCGTGCGCGGCAGCTCGAGTGCCGCGTCCTCGAGCGCGGCGGACATGTCGCGCAGGGACGCGAGGAACGGGCGCTGGATGCGCAGCGACGAGATCGCGGCGTCCATCGTGGGCGCGGAACGCTCGATCGTGTCGCCCAGCTGCTCCGGGTAGCGCGACCAGGCCTCGAACGTATCGGCGCCGGCGGTGAAGCCGTGCGCGTAGCGATCGGCCACGGGTGCGACGGTGCGGGTGAAGTCGTAGAGCTCGTTGAAGAAGCGCCGCGATGTTCGTCTCCGGCGCCGCCAGCACGGTCATCACCGGTTGGAGATGCTCCAGGAAGCGCGGCGCTTCGGTGATGGCGCGGTTCAGCGAGGCGCCGCGGCCGGCGAACGCGACCCCGAAACCGCCCAGGTTCTTGCGCACTCCCTCGCGCGTGTTCTCGTCGAAGATGTTCTGGAACTCGTCGAGCTCGACCGGAATCGACGCACGCGACGCGGGCAGCGTGTCCCCTTCGCGCAACAGGGTCTCCGAGTCGCCGCGCTGGAGCTCCACGTACTTCAGGCCGAGCACCGAGCGGGGCCGGATGATGACGCGGCTGTCGATCGGGATGTCCTTCTGCTTGGCGTCGATCTTCAGCGTCGCGACGGCCCCCACGCCCTGGTCTCCGGGCAGCATCACGGCGTCCATGTCGGAGACGATGCCGATCCGGAAGCCGCCGCCGCGGACCTCGTTGCCCGGCAGCAGGTTCGCGCCGTTCGGAAGCTCGATCTTGACCTCATGGGTCGGCACGAAGGGCAGCCCGCGGTTGGCGACCCAGGCGAGCACCGTCGCGACGTTGACGATGAGCAGCGTGACCGCGCCGACCAGCACGGGGTTCGCGAGCGCACTCGAGCGGCCGCGCCTCATGGGCCCACCAGGAAGTCGAGCAGCGGGCCGACGTCGGTCTGGACCTCAGGCAGGCGCGGCAGCGCGTTGGTGATGTCCTCGATGGGCTTGAGCACATCGTCCAGCGGCGAGCCCGGCGTCGGGGTCGTCTCGGGCGCGGACTCCGTGATCTCGTCGAGCACCGGCGTGAGCGATTCGGGCGTCGCCGTCGCCGTCGGTTCAACCGTCGCCTCGCCGCGACGGTCGGGCCCGGAGCGCGTCTCGGTGGTGGCCGTCGGGTCGGGATCGTCGATGCCGGGCTGATTGTTCCCGAGGATCGCGCGGCAGTACTGGCGGTTGGGCTGGCGAGCGGTGGCCGCGTCCGCGTACTGCGCGCAGTTGTTGTCCAGGAACGCGGACACCTTGAGCAGATAGGAGTTGGCGTCGAAGGTGTTGGTCGCCTGGGACTGGGCGAAGATGTACCGCAGCACCGCCTCCCAGCCCGTGTAGCCCTTGCCGCCCGGCGAGCGCGGGTCGGCCTCGACCGCGAAGTCGCGGTCGTGCAGGTGGTTGAGGGAGATGTCGAGGTTGGTGGCGACTTCCGGCAGGTCGTCGGCGAACTCGGCGAGCTCGGCGACGCGCGGGATGCCGGCGCGCACGGCGGGAAGACCGGCCCGGGCGGCGCCGGCGAGGGTCCGCATCGCGGGCCGCGACGCCTCGCTGAACGGGCCCAGCGTGTCGAGGAAGCGTGGTCAGCCGCGGCGCCTGGGCGGCGAGCGTGGCGAGGGCAGGTGCCTGGCGGTCCGCGGTCTCGCCGAGCAGCTGCATGGTCGGGCGCAGCTCACGCAGGAACACCGGGAAGCGCTGGAACTGCGCGCGCAGCTCGTCCTGGCGATCGGCGCTGACCTGGGCGGTGTCGCGCGCCTCGGCGATGAACCGCGAGACGTCCTCGCGGTTGTCGGCCAGCCGCGTCACGACGGTCTCGGCGGTGTCGGTCAGGTCACGGATGGTCGCCCGCTGCTCCGCCAGCGCGGCCAGCACCTTGTCCGTTTCGCGCAGCGCCGGGTTGGCGCGGCGGATGGTCTCGTTGAGGTCCTCACCCCGGCCGGCCAGCGCGGCGCCGAGCTCGCCGAGCAGGATCGACAGGCGCTCGCGTGTCGGCCGCCGCCAGATGTTGTTGAGCAGGTCAGCCGGCACGGTCGAACCCGTCTGCGCCACCGGTATGCGCGAGCCGGGCTCGAGCTTCTCCGTCGCCGTTCCGGGCATGCAGTCGACGAAGTACTCGCCGATCAGCGACTGCGGCCGCGTCTCGCAGAAGACGTCAGCGCGCAGATCGCCGTAGCCCTTCGCGGTGATCTCGATGCCGACCAGCGCCCGGTAGCTCTCCCGATCGATCTCCAGCGAGCTGATCTTGCCCGCCCGCACGCCGGCGACCTTGACGTCGGCGCCCTCGATCAGGCCGAAAGCGTTGTCGAGCTCGACCACGAAGCGCGGGTTGCCGCCCTCGTCACCGCCGGCGCCGAGCGCGGTGAACACGCCGACGACGAGGGCTGCGGTGGCGATGGAGATGACGAGCATGCGGCGCATCAGCTCACGGACCAGGCGGGATCTGGGTCGGGTCGCAGTTGTAGTCCTCCGACGGCTGGAACGGATTCGAGCCGTCGGCGGCGGGACGCTCGGTCGAGCCGGGGCAGCGGTTGTTCTGCCCGAGCGTCGCGAGTTCCTGGAAGACCTGCGTACGGATCTCCTCCGGCAGCAGCTGCAGCTGTCCGTCGGCGAAGGCGAAGGCGGACACGTTGGTGCTCACGCGTGAAGCCGATCCGAAGGCGTCGTAGATGCCGGAGTGGCTGAAGTCGTCGAACCAGCCGGTCAGGTCGACCGCGTAGGGGCGCTGGAAGGCGAACTGCGGCGTCTGCGCCTTCAGCGATCGAATCCCGGCCACGAACGAGCCGTCGCGGAGCTCGCCGTTGTAGCGCTGCCGCGTGGTGGTGACGTCGCGGAACCCGAGCACGGACTCCGACAGGTCGATCAGGTCGTTGTGCGGGCCGGCGGAGCGGACCAGGTCCGACAGGTCGGCGACGGTCGGGCGAGCGGTGCGGGCGAACGGCGACAGCTCGGCGAGCACGGCGCGCAGCTTCGGGGTCACCGGCCGCGACTCGTCGATCAGCGGGTCGAGATCGTCGAGGGTCGCGCGGAGGTTCACGAACGTGCTGTTGGCGCGGCGCATGAACGGCGGCAGCTGGCTGATCGCCGAGCGCAGCGAGTCCGCCTCGGTGCCGATCGCGTCCAGCGTGACCGCGAGGCGGTCGACGAGCTTGGAGACGTCGCCCTTGCGCGCGGCGACATCGTTGACGAGCTTCGCGTTGGAGACGACGAACGACTGCAGCGCCGCCCGGTCGTAGCTGAGCTCCTCGAACAGCCGCTGGGCGCCGACCAGGGACGGGTTCAGATACGTCCACCCGACGTTGGCCGCACGCGCCTCGCCTTCGTAGGAGTCGGCGAAGCCCTCGATGACGTCCTGCAGGCCGCGCTTGGTCTTCTTGTCGAACAGCGAGAAGAGATGGTCGAGATCGACGACCGTCGTCGTGTCCGAGAGCGCGATCACGCCGCCGTCCTCGATCTCTTCCTGCTGACTCGCCGGGCGGCATCGTCAGGTCGACGTAGCGGTTGGCGACGCCCGACAACGAAGCGATGCGGATGGTCGCCTTGGTGCCCCGGCGCAGCGGACCCACCAGCGGGTCCTCGATCGAGAGCTCGACCTCGGCCGAGCCGTCCGGACGCCAGCTCGATCGATTCGACGAGCCCGACCTTGCGGCCGGCGACCTGCACGAGGTTGCCCTTGACGAGCTGGCCGGCGTTGATGAAGCGCGCCTTGACCGTGTACGGCCGCTCCGACATCAGCAGCAGATAGGCGGCCAGGATCAGGGCAGCGACCAGCACGCCGGCAGCAACGACCCGCGCGGCGCCCCCGCGCTCCTCTCCCTCTTGAGCCTCCTTACTCAACGTGAGCGAAGTTCATCACACCTGCGGGCGGAGCAACGCAGGTTGAATGAGTTTTGGCCTGGCAGCGCGAACAGGGCGGTTGTGAAGCGCCTGCTGCCCGATCCTCATCATTTGCTGCTCGATCGCCCTGCCCGTGGCCAAGGCGGCGGCCGAGCCGCTCGGTCCCGGCGACCGCGGCCGGGCCGTCAAAGTCGTCCAGCGCGCCCTCGGGCTGCCGGCGGACGGGATCTACGGGCGCGCGACGACGCGGGCCGTGCGCCAGTTCCAGCGCGCCGAGGGACTCGCTGCCCACCGGGCGCGTGGACCGTGCGACGCGCACGGCGCTCGTCGGCAGCACGTCACCGGGCACCGGCGGCTCCGCCGCGGGCACCCCGCCCCCGGACGGCATCGTCACCGCCGCGCGGCGCGCCCTCGGGCGGCCGTACGAGGCGGGCTCGGACGGTCCGGACAGCTTCGACTGCTCGGGCCTCGTCGTCTGGGCCGCGCGAGCGGTCGGGGTCGAGCTGCCGCGTTCCAGCTACGCGCAGTACCGCGAGGGCATGGCCGTCGAGCCGGACGCCCTCGAGGCCGGCGACCTCGTCTTCTTCGACACCAACGGGCCCGGCGCGTCGGACGTCGGCATCGCCGTCAGCTCCACCGAGGCGATCTCAGCGACGACCCACGGCGTCCGCGAGCACACGATCTTCGGCCCCTACTGGGGCAAGCACTACGTCGGCGCGCGGCGCGTGACCGGCACGGGCGGCGGCTGACGCACCGTCACGACGACGCGGGCGGGCCGCGTCGGCAGTTCGAACGGAGAGGAAGTCGCGCAGGGGGCCGGTGCGACCGCAGTAGGGCAGGCCACGTCGGCGTGCAGCGGCGCGCGGCCACCGGGCGGCGCGACGGGCAGGTCGCACGCCGGACAGGCGAGCGTGCCCTCGATCAGCGCGTTGCGGCGCCGCTCGGGGCGGATCTCGCGCAGTTCCTCCATCGACTTATGAAGGATAAGGAACTCGGGTAGCGTCTTTCGGACGATGGCCGACCGTGACCGCGACCGACGACGGGGACGTCGACCTCGACGACGCGCTGCCCGGGAAGGCGGAGGTCCCGAAAGGCGGCTTCCGCGACCGGATGCGCTCCAAGCCGGGGATCGGTCAGGCCTACCGCCTCGGCGTCTTCATCGTCGGGCTGGCCTTCATCCTGCTGGGCCTCGCGCTCGTGGTCCTGCCCGGCCCGTTGACCATCCCGCCGGTCATCCTCGGTTTCTACATCTGGTCGACCGAGTTCGCCTTCGCCGACCGGCTCTTCGACAAGTTCCGCGAGGAGGGCAAGCAGGCCTGGGAGGCCGCCAAGCGCAAGCCCGTCCAGTCGACGATCATCACGGTCGGCGGCCTCATCGGCGCGGGTGTCGCGATCTGGGCCGTCGTCCACTACGAGCTGATCGACAAGGCCAAGGACGCCCTCGGCTTCTAGCTAGGCCCGGGCGGGTTCCTCGCTCAGGCCGACGCGGTCGTGCAGGCGGGCCAGCGGCCGCGGCGACCACCAGTTCCACTTGCCCATCAGCCCCATCAGCGAGGGGACGAGCAGCGCGCGCACGATGAACGCGTCGAGCAGGACGCCGACCGCGGTCGCCACGCCGATCTGCTGGATGAACGAGATCGAGGAGGTGACGAACGCGCCGATCGCGACGGCGAGCAGGATCGCCGCGGCCGTCACGACGGCGCCGGTGCGCTCGAGCCCGACGGCGACCGCCTCGCGCTCGGAGCTCGCGGTCGCGCGCGCCTCCTTGATGCGGCCGAGCAGGAAGACCCCGTAGTCGGTCGACAGCGCGAAGATCAGCGCCGCGGCCACCAGGAAGTCGGTCGGCTCGACGCCGCCGTTGGGCGTGTAGCCCAGCAGGTCGGCGAAGCGCCCGTCCTGGAAGACCAGCGTCAGCGCGCCCAGCGAGGCGCCGACGGTCAGCAGATTCATCACGATCGCCTTGAGCGGCAGGATCACGGAGCCGGTCATCAGCCACAGGACGGCGAAGATCAGGACGGCCAGGAGCGCGCCGGCCGGCAGCAGGCGCGAGCCGATCGCGTCCTGCTGATCGACGAACTCGGCGGCCGATCCGGCCACGAGCACGCCCGGATGCTCGGCGCGGATCTTCTCCACCAGCGCGTGCGCCTCCGGCCCGTTCGCCGCGCCGGGCGGCGTGACGGAGACGGTCCAGGTGCTGCCGTCCAGCTGCTGCGGCGTGCCGAGGCCGTCGAGCTGGTCGGAGGTCTGTGGCGACGACGGTGATCGGGTCGGTGTCATCGCCGGCGAACTCGCTCGGCCAGGCGGTCGGCCGTCGTGCGCGCCGACATGTCCTTCGGGATCACGGTCGAGTCGACCGGCGTCCACTCCGCCCGCAGCGCGGGCGCGGCAGCCACCAGCATCACGATCGCCGTGCCGGCGGCCACCAGGCCCGGCCGCCGCATGACGCCGTGCGCCAGCCGATACCACCGACCCGGTCGATCAAGGGGCCTGGCTCCCTGATTGACGAGCAGCTTGCGGCCCCAGATGGCGAAGAGCGCCGGGGCGGTGATGAGCGAGGCCGCGGCGGCGACGAGGGCGACGACGGCGCCCGCGATGCCCATCGACTGCAGGAAGTTGAGCGGGAAGAGCGTCAGCGTGAGCAGCGAGACGGAGACGGTGACCGCGCTGTAGACGACGGTGCGGCCGGCGGTCTCGAGCGTCGTGCGCACCGCGGCGCCGACGTCGTCGGTCTTCGTGAGCTCCTCGCGGAAGCGCGTGACGAGGAACAGCGTGTAGTCGATCGCCAGGCCGAGCCCGAGGCCGATGACGAGGTTCAGCGCGAAGATCGACAGGCCGTAGAACTCGTTGATCGCCGGCCAGGACGAGGAAGGTGCCGAGCACGGTCGTCATGCCGATCACGAGCGGCAGCACGGCGGCGCGGCCGCGGAAGAAGACCAGCGACAGGAGGAGCAGCACCGGGAAGGCGAGCATCTCCGCGCGGCCGAGGTCGGACTCGACGCTCTCGCCGATCTGCTCGCCGGCGACGGCGCCGCCGCCGAGCGAGCACGCCCTCGCGGTCCTCGAAGCGGTCGCGCGCGACGGCGACCGACTCGGCCTCGTCCGCGTCGGCGCGCAGGGTCGCGGCCAGGTAGACGGACGAGCCGTCGCGGCTGGGCGGGCCCGTGGCGACCGAGGCGACGCCCGGCACTGAAGCGAGCTCGTCCTTCAGGCCGGCGGCGTCGGCCCTGCGCGCCGATCAGGACGATGCCGGGATCAGGCTCGACGCCGGTGGCGGCCTCGATGCGCTCGATCGCGCGAGCGGAGTTCGCGTCCTCGGCGGTGAAGCCGCCGGAGTCGCGCAGGGAGCCGGCGACGGGGCCGCCGAAGACGCCGGCGATCAGGACGAAGGCCACGACGGCGAGCAGGGTGCGCTTGGGGCGCGCGGTGGTGAGGGAGGTCAGGGAGGCCATGCGCATCAGTGAACAACAGTACATGTACAACTGTCAAGTCATTTGTTAGGATGGCGTCTGTGAGCTCGGCCACACGACAGCGCAACGCCCGCGGCGAGGGTGCCCGCCTGCGCGAGCCGCTGATCGACGCGGCGGTCGCGGTGATCACCGAGGTGGGTGACGTCTCGAAGGTGTCCGTGCGCGCGGTGACCAAGCGCGCGGGCGTGTCCCCCACCGCGCTCTACCTGCACTTCGCCGACCGCGACGCGATCGTCGAGGCCGCGATCGACAAGGGCTTCGCCGCCTTCAACGCGGCGATCGTCGAGGCCGCCGCCTCAGAGAGCGACAAGCGCGCCCGGCTGCGCGCCATGGGCGCTCGCCTACCTGGCCTTCGCCCGCGACCAGCCGCACCTGTACTACGTGATCTTCTCGGCCGCCCGCGAGTTCAAGGGCGAGGGAGAGGTCGACCGCGGCGCGGCGTTCAACGCGCTCATCGAGACGACGGGGTCCAACGACGTCGCGGTCGCCCTGTGGGCCGCGCTGCACGGCTACTCCACGCTGTCGCACACGGTCACGCACAAGGACTTCCCCTCGCACGCCGCCTTCGTCGAGCGCCTGCTCGACGCCTACCTCTGATCAGGCGGCGACGGGCTCGCGCGTGCGGGCCCGGGAGAAGCGCATGACGCCGTCATCGACCTTGTCGCGCGCCATCGCGATCGCGGTCGAGCAGGTAGTTGTCGTAGACGCGCCACGGCATCTGGTCGCCCTGCATGCGGCAGCAGATGGCGGCCGCGCTCGACGTAGCCCGACTGCAGGTCGAGGATCGGCTTGCGCTGGACCGTGTCGTCGTCATTGACGGGGACGGCGATGTCGTAGCCGTGCGCGTCCATGTGCGCGAGCAGCTTGCAGACGTAGTCGCAGGTCAGGTCGACCTTGAGCGTGAACGACGCATTCGAGTAGCCGACCGCGAACGCCAGGTTCGGGACGTTCTCGAGCATCATCGCCTTGTAGGCGAGGGTCTTGCCGACCTCGACGTCCTTGCCGTCGACGGCGACGCTCATCCCGCCCATCATCTGCAGGGTCAGGCCCGTCGCGGTGACGATGATGTCCGCGTCGAGATGCTCACCCGACTCGAGCTGGATGCCGCTCTCGGTGAACGTCTCGATCTTGTCGGTGACGATCGACGCGGTCTCGCTTGCGCAGCGCGCGGAACAGGTCGCGGTCGGGCAGCACGCAGAAGCGCTGGTCCCACGGGTTGTACGGCGGCGTGAAGTGCGTCTTGACGTCGACGTGGTCGGGCAGCTGCTTGTCCGTCATCCTGAGCAGCACGCGCTTGACGAGCTTCGGCCGGCGCTTGGACAGCTGGTAGAAGCCGACCTGGACCGCGACGTTCTTCCAGCGCGTGATCGAGTACGCCATCTTGGACGGCAGCACCTTGCGCAGCGCGTTGGCGATCGGGTCCTCCGACGGCAGCGACGCCATGTAGGTCGGCGTGCGCTGGAGCATCGTCACGTGCGCGGCCTTGTCGGTCATCGCCGGGACGAGCGTCACGGCCGTCGCGCCACTGCCGATCACGACGACGCGCTTGCCCGCGTAGTCGAGATCCTCGCGGCCACAGCTGCGGGTGGATGATCTGGCCCTTGAAGCGCTCGGAGCCCGGGAACTCGGGGCTGAACGGGTTGTCGTAGCTGTAGTAGCCGGTCGCCCCGAAGAGGAAGCCGGCGGTGAAGGTGACGGTCTCGCCGGTGTCCGTGCGCTCGGCGGTCACGGTCCAGCGCGCGTCCTCGGTCGACCACTCGGCGCCGATGACCTTGTGGTTGAAGCGGATGTGCGCGTCCGACCCGTCTTCTTGCGCGGTCTCGCGCACGTAGTTGAGGATCCGCGGCCCGTCGGCGATCGCCTTGTCCTCGATCCAGGGCTTGAAGATGTAGCCCAGCGTGTGCATGTCCGAGTCCGAGCGGATGCCCGGGATAGCGGAACAGGTCCCACGTCCCGCCGATGGCGTCGCGCGCCTCGAGGATCGCGTACGACTTGCCCGGAAGCTTGTCCTGGACGTGGTGGGCGGCACCGATCCCCGAGAGGCCGGCGCCGACGATCAGGACGTCCACATGCTCGCTCACCCCGGGAGTATGTCACAGCGGTGTAGCTAGTTCGTGTGACCGCAGTCACAGGTCGCTCAGCCCTCTTTGGCGCACTGCGGGGCGGTTCCCTGGCTTCGATCGCTCCGGTACGCGCCGCCCGCTCACTCAGTCGCGCCGCGCGACGACCGGTCAGTACGAACCGGGTCAGATCGGCCCCGTATTCCGGGTCCGGTCTGACGCGGTTCGAAACGACCGACGACCTCCCGACGCGGTTGCACGGTTCGGCGGCAGCAAACGCGGCCGTGACTCCGTCCAGCGCGGCCGCTTGCGGCGGGATCGCAGCCGCCGGATGGGCTGGTGAGGGAGAGGGAAGTCGGGTGATGCCACGAGCTACCTAGCACTGCGCCGCGGCCCTCGAGATCAGGGGTGTGGGCTGTGAGTGGCGCTATGGCCGAACGGCTACGCCTCCGACGGCCGCAGGCGTTCGCGCGTGACGAGGTAGCTGATGCTCGAGGCGGTTCACGTGAACCGTGCGACCGCGTCAGGCTGGCGCCGGTCGACGGGAACCGCGTCAGATCGGACCCGTAGTCCGGGGCCGACCTGACGTGGTTCGGCGGACAGGGAGGGCTGGTCAGCGGCGCTTCATGACGGCCTGGACCAGCAGCTCGCAGCTGTCGGTGTCCGTCAGCGTCTGGAAGGCGGAGCCCAGTCCGGGGGTGAAGATGGACTGGTTGTCGCCGCCGTGCGAGCAGTACAGCGCGGGGGCGGTCGACGACGTGATGCCGACGTAGTCGCCGCGCTTGACCTTGATGTTCGTCGGGAACGTCTCGACGGGGTACTCGAGGACGTCCTCCTCCGGGTCGCCGACGGGGCCGGCGAGGTTGACGGTCAGGCCGGGGCCGACCGCGCGGGCGAGGTTGCCGTTCGTGCGGACCACCTGGAAGGTGACCGTGCCGGCGGCGACCGGGCGGATCTTGAACTTCTTGATGCGGCCGTTCATCGGCGCGGTCAGGCCGGCCGGGACGGCGGCGCGGGTGTCCGTCGGGATGCGCGTGCAGCTGATGGACAGATCCGGCGTGTCCGAGCCGTCGTCGATGCACGGCTTCGAGGTGTTCGGCTCGTGGTCGATCCGGTGGCCGAAGGTGAGTGCCTTGGCGTCGGCGATGCCGCCGGCGAAGGTCAGTGCGATGAGTGAGGTGAGGAGTGTGCGGTTCATGTCGAGCATGCTCCGCGACCGTCGCCCCCGCGTCGTGCGCAGGGGCGACGGAGCGAATGTCACGCTCGTGACAGAGAGCGTCTACTTCAGGCGCTCGACCAGCATCGCCTGGCCCTGGCCCTGCGCGGCGCACATGGTCTCGAGGCCGATCGTCCCGTCGAGGGTCTCGAGGTCGTTGAGCAGCGTGGTCATGATGCGCGCGCCGGTCATCCCGAACGGGTGGCCGAGGGCGATCGCGCCGCCGTGCGGGTTGAGCTTGTCCATGTCGAAGCCGACCTCCTCGGCGATCGGCAGCACCTGCGCCGCGAACGCCTCGTTGAGCTCGTAGTAGTCGACGTCGTCGATGGTCATGCCCGGCCCGCTCGAGCACCTTGGCGACCGCCCAGATCGGCGCGACGCCCATGTACTCGGGCTCGTTGCCGGCCGTCGCCGCGGTGATGATCCGCGCGCGCGGCTCGAGGCCCAGCTCGGCGGCCTTGTCGGCGCTCATGATCAGCGTCGCCGCGGCACCGTCGTTGAGCGGGCACGCGTTGCCGGCGGTCACCGTCCCGTCCTCCTTGAAGGCGGGCTTGAGCGTCGAGAGCTTCTCGATCGTGGTGCCGGGGCGCGGGCCCTCGTCCTTGTCGAACGACCGAGCCGTCGGGCAGCGGGACGCCGACGATCTCGCGCTCGAACACGCCCGCCTCCTGCGCGGCGACGGCGCGGTCCTGCGAGCGCTTGGCGTACGCGTCCTGGTCCTCGCGGCTGACGCCGTAGCGCTCCGCGACGTTCTCGGCGGTCAGGCCCATCGCGATGTACGCATCCGGGTCGCCGTTGCGGCCCTGGAGGTGCTCGTTCTGGTCCTCCGGGTGCGCGGCCTCCTGCTGCGCGTTGAAGCGCGAGACGAACTCGACGCCGGCGGCGATGTAGCAGTCGCCCTGCCCGGCGACGATGTTGTTGGCCGCCAGCCGGATGGTCTCCAGCGACGAGGCGCAGTAGCGGCTCACGGTGACGCCGTTGGTCTCCTGGCCGAGGTGCTTGGACAGCAGGACCGCGATGCGGCCGATGTTGTTGGCCTGCAGGCCCTGCGGCAAGGCCGCAGCCCATGTAGACGTCCTCGACGAGCTTGGGGTCGAGGCCCTCGTTGCGCTCGAGCAGCGCATCGATGATGAAGGCGGCGGTCTCATCCGGTCGCGGAATCCTTGAGCGCGCCCTTGAAGGCACGGCCGATCGGGGTCCGGACGCTGTCGACGATCACAGCTTCAGGCATGTGTGGATTACCTCTATTGGGTCGAGAAGCCCGGCGGTCGCACTCCACGGGCAGGTTTACCCCCAGCGGTCTCACTCCGTGGGGCCTATTGCCCTGTAGATATTACCCCGATGCTCGACGATGCAGCCTCCTTCATCGACGCTGCGGTGGAGCGGATCGGACCGGTCGAGCTGTTCCGCGAGACGCCGTGGTCGACGGTCTGGCGCGCGCACACGGCCGAAGGGCCGGTCTGGTTGAAGGCCGCCGGGGCCGAGGCCGGCTTGTATGCGCTGCTGGTGCGCGAGGTGCCGGACGCCGTGCTGCACCCGCTCGCGGTCGACGTCGAGCGGGGATGGGTTCTCCTGCCCGACGGGGGCGCCATGCCGAACGACGTCGCCTCCGCGCTGCCTGCCTATGCGCGCGTGCAGCAGACGCTCGCCGCCCACGTCGAGGAGCTGCTCGCACTCGGGGTGGCGGACATGCGCCCGGCGGTCATGCCGGAGCGCCTCGTCGAGGCCGAGGAGAAGACCGGTGTGGACATGTCCGACGTGCGCGAGCGCTACGCCGAGACATGTGCGCGGCTGGCGGCTGCGCCCGGCGGGGCGAGCCTCGATCACAACGACCTGCACAGCGAGAACGTGCTGACGGGCGCGCGCTTTTACGACTGGGGCGACGCCGTCGTCGCCCATCCGTTCGCGAGCCTGCTGGTGCCGCTGGAGCAGGGCGTCGACGTGAGCGGGTACCTCGAGGCGTACGGCGCGCTCGCGACAAGCGGTGCTCGAGGATGCGGTCCACGTCGCGCTGGTCGCCCGGGCACTCGTCTGGCACCGCGCGGATCCGGACGGCCAGGCGGCGCGCTTCACGCTGGAGAAGCTGCGCGCCGCGCCATGATGCGTGCGAAGGCGCCCGCGGTGATGAACATGAAGGTCGAGTAGACGGCGGCGGGGATCGCGATCTGGGTGTCGATCGTCGCGGCGACGGTGATGGCCAGCGTGGAATTGTGCAGGCCGAGCTCCATCGCGATCGCGGTCGCCGAGCGCTCGGGGAGGCGAGCCAGGCGCGCGACGGTGAAGGACATCGACATCGCCGCGAGGTTGAGCGCGAGGGCGGCGCCCGCGATCTCCCAGAAGTGCTCGCGGGCACGGTCGCCCTCGGCGACGATCGCGACGACCACGACGAGCACGAACATGCCGAGCGCGACCTTGCGGGCGGTGTCGTAGACCTCGAGGACGCGCTCCGTCCGCCGGGCGCGCACCGTCATGCCGATCGCCAGCGGGACGATGGTGATCGCGAACACCTTGACGACGACGCTGAGCATGTCGACGTCGGTGTCGAGGCCGGCGTCGAAGTGGTCGATCGCGGTCGTCAGCCAGAACGGCACCGTGATGAGCGCGGCGACGCTCGACAGCGCGGTCATCGACACCGACAGCGCCACCTCCCCGCGCGCGAGGTGCGTGAGCAGGTTCGCCATGGCCCCGCCCGGAGCCGCGCCGAGGAGGACGAGGCCGACCGCGAAGACGGGGTCGAGATCGAAGAGCTCCGCTGCGCCGAATGCGAGCAGCGGCGAGACGACGAACAGGTTGACCAGCCCGATCGCCACACCGCGCGGAGCCTCCACCACACGGCGGAAATCGGCCGGGTACGAGTCCGAGCCCGAGCGTGATCATGATCACCGCGAGAGCGATCGGCAGCAGCACGTCCGTGGCGAACATGCGGTGGATCCTCTCAGCCGTGCCACACTGGCCGCATGCGCTCGGTTCGTACCGCCATCACGATCCTCGCTGCTCTATGGCTCGCCGCTCCCGCCACCGCCGCCCTTCCGGGTGCGCGCGTGTCGTCGACCGCCATCCTGCAGCCCGCCTCCTACGAGGGGATGCAGACGCTGCATTACGAGTACGGGCCGATCGCGCTCAACCCGGGTCAGAACACGATCGAGATCGGGCTGAACACAGCTCAAGCCCGACGTGCCGGGCTACATCACGCGCTTCGCGCCGGACCTCGTCTACGCCGACGACAAGTCGAACCCGCGCGTCGACGTCGTCCACCTGCACCACGGCGTCTGGCTGATCGACGGCTATCCGACCTTCGCCGCCGGCGAGGAGAAGACGCCGGTCTCCTTCCCGCAGGGCTACGGCTTCCGCCACGAGCCCGACGACACGTGGCTGATGAACCACATGATCCACAACCTGCGGCCCGATCCGACCGAGGTGTACATCACCTACGACATCGACTTCGTGCCCGACACGGCGCCGTCCGCCGCGGGGCTCGACGCCGGTCAAGCCGCTGTGGCTGGACGTCGCCGGCATCAAGCCGTACCCGGTCTTCGACGCGCTGCGCGGGATGGGCAAGAGCGGCAGGTACACGTTCCCCGACGACGCGACGCCCGGGCAGCGCGCGAACGTCGGCTTCGCGCAGAAGTGGACCGCGCCGAAGGACGTCACCCTGGTCAACACCGCCGGGCACCTGCATCCCGGGCGGGCTCTACAACGACCTCGACGTCACGCGCGAGGGACCGAGCAGCAGCTGTTCCGCTCGATCGCCAAGTACTTCGAACCGGCGGGGGCGGTGTCGTGGGACGTCGCCATGACCGCGACGCCACCGGACTGGCGCGTGGCGGTCAAGAAGGGCGACACGCTTGTCGACGTCGACGACCTATGACGTCGCGAAGGCGTCCTGGTACGAGTCGATGGGGATCATGGTCACCTTCTACGCGGAGGGGATCCAGCCCGAGGCGGTCGACCCGTTCGCGGGCACGCTGCCCACCGAGGGCCTGATCACGCACGGCCACCTGCGCCGAGAACGACAACCACGGCGGTGAGGCACTCGGGCTGCCGAACCCGATCAAGCTGCTCTCCGGCGAGGTCGGCGGCGGCATCGGCATCCGCGAGTTCACCTACACGCGCGGCGACCTGTCGCTGACGGGCAAGCGCGGCCGGCCGCCGGTGGTGCGGCCCGGCGGCAGCCTGAAGTTCACGAACTTCGACGCGACGAAGACCACGTCGCCGGCGGACTCGGCCTACCACACGGTGACCGCGTGCCGGGCGCCGTGCAACAAGCTGACGGGCATCGCCTACCCGCTGGCGGACGCACGGCCCGGCCTCATGTTCGACTCGGGCAACCTCGGCTACGGGCCGTCGCTGGGCGCCGCGAAGCTGACGGCGGCCGCGAACCGCAACGTCTGGAAGACGCCGAAGAACCTGCCGAAGGGGACGTACTCCTACTTCTGCCGGGTCCACCCCTTCATGCGCGGCGCCTTTAGAGTGGCGAAGCCATGAAGCGACTCGCCACCCTCTCCCTGCTCACCGCACTCGCCCTCCCGGGCCTGGCCGGCGGCGCCACCCGCACGGTCGGCATCGAGGACGACTTCTTCAGCGTCAGCTCGCTGTCGGTCGCCAAGCGGACGAAGGTCAAGTGGGTCTGGCGCGGCTCGGACAAGCACAACGTCGTCGTGCAGTCCGGTCCCGCGAAGTTCCAGTCGCCGCTGCAGAAGTCCGGCACCTTCAAGTACAAGTTCAAGAAGAAGGGGACCTACTCCCTGCTCTGCACGGTGCATGCGCCTGACATGGCGATGACCGTGACGGTCGAGATAGGCCGGAACCACTCCACGGTTCGCGCGAGGCCGTCCTCCAGGGGGACCGAGCGCGCGCCAGCCGAGCTCTTCGGCGGCGCGCCGTGCCAGTGCGAAGTTGCGCTCGACTTCGCCGCGCCGGGCGGGGTGGTGCTCGAGGCGGCGTGTCGCCGCCGGCAGCCGCCACGACCAGCGCGCGCCAGCTCGGCGACGGACGTCTCGCGCTCGGAGGCGAGGTGCACGACGCCGGCGGTGTCGGACGCGAGCGCGGCCATGATCCCGGCGACCAGGTCGTCGGAGTACAGGAGGTCGCGGGTGGCCGAGCCGTCGCCGAAGATCGGCAGCGGCTCGCCGGCCAGCGCGCGCTTGATGAAGACGGTGACCGCGCCGCCCTTGCGCTCGGAGTGCGGGCCGTAGACGTTGGCGAAGCGCAGGGCGATCGTCGACAGGCCGTAGGCGCCGCGGAAGGCGTGGCAGTAGCCCTCGCCGGCCAGCTTGGACGCGCCGTACGGGCTGATCGGGCGCGGGACGCTCTGCTCGTCGACGGGCGGAGGGGCGTTGCCGATCAGGGCGCCGCCGGTGGAGGCGAACACGAAGCGCTTGACGCCCGCCTCGCGCGCGGCGTCGAGGACGCCGAGCGTGCCGCCGGCGTTGATCGTGAAGTTCGTCTGCGGATCCTCGATGGACTGCATCACCGAGCCGGCGGCGGCCAGGTGGGCGACGGCGTCGACCCCGTCCATGGCGCGGCGGACGGCGTCGGGGTCGCGGATGTCGCCCTCGACGAGGTCGACGGCGTCGGGCAGGCGGGCGGGGTCGCCGGCCGAGAGGTCGTCGAGCACACGCACGCGGGCGCCGCTCTCGAGCAACCGGGGAACGAGGTTGGCCCCGATGAAGCCGCAGCCGCCCGTCACAAGGACATGGTTGAGCGGGGAAGAAGGTTCCAAGGTCTCGGTTACCGTCTGGCCAGACTAGTCATGAGCTCGGTTCGCCTCCACACCCGCACGGCAGCGCCCAGCACCCCCCTCGACGGTCCCGGGGAGGCCGCTGTGCGGACCTTCGACGCCGCCCATCCCGGCCTCGAGATGAGCCCGGTGGCGGTCGTCATCCCGGCGCTCGACGAGGCCGAGAGCCTGCCCGAGGTCCTCGACGGCATCGCGGACGAGTACTGCGGGCTGGCGGTCGACACGATCGTCGTCGACGACGGCAGCTCCGACGGCACGAGTGAGGTCGCGCGGGCGCAACGGCGCGCTCGTCGCCCGCCGCGAGCCCAACGGCGGCCAGGGCGCGGCCTTCCAGATCGGCTACCGGCTCGCCCGCGATCACGGCGCGCGCTTCATCGTCACCCTCGACGCCGACGGTCAGTGGGACCCGGCCGACGTCCCCGGCGTCCTCGCCCCCGTGGTCGACGGCGAGGCGGATTTCGTGCTCGGCTCGCGCGTGCTCGGCGCCTCCGAGACCGGCGTGAACCTGCGCAGCATCGGCGTCCGCGTCTACGGCGGCCTCGTCCGCCTGCTCACCGAGCGCCCGCATCACCGACACCTCGAGCGGCCTGCGCGCGATGGTCGCCGAGCTGACCGCGGTCGTCCCCCAGCACGAGCCCCAGTACCAGGCGTCCGAGCTGCTGCTCGGCGCCCTCGCCTGCGGCTACCGCGTCACCGAGCGACCCGTCGTGATGCACGAGCGCATCGCCGGCGAGTCCAAGAAGGGCCACGACGTGCTCTACGGCCTGCGCTACGGCCGCGTCCTCGTGCGCACCTGGTGGCGCACGCGCCGCTCGCTCGCCGCCCGCGCGTGAAGCGCGGACGCGCAGACGCGCTCCTCGACACCCTGGCGGCCGCCTTCGCGGGCTGGACGCTCGTCTACCACGCCTGCGTCACCCTGCGCCTCGGCGTCACGGTCGCGCTGATCGCGTTCGTCCCCGTCCTCGCCGCCGCCGCGATCTGGTCCCTGCGCGCCGCGAACCAGGGGGCCAGGCCCCCCGGTTCGCCCGTCGATCAAGGGGCCAGGCCCCCTGATTGGCTGCGGCTTGCCGGGGTGGGGCTGGCGGTGGGGTGTGCGGTGCTGTTCGCGTACTTCAAGAGTGATGTGGCGTGGGGCGTGCCGTGGGTGCTGTGGGTGCTGGCGGCGGGGTGTGGTGTGGTCGCGGTGCTGCGGCGGCGGGGCGGGGATGCGGTCGGGAGTGCCGGAGCGGTTCGAGCGGGTCGGGACGTTCGGGTGGATGTTGGTGCTGGCGGCGCTGGCGCTGCTGATCGTCAATCCCGACGACGACGACTCGTACTACCTGCAGCTCACGGGCTGGATCGCCGACAACGGCGTGTTCCCCGTGCGCGACGTGTTCTTCTCCGACCAGGTGCTGCCGGCGCTGTACTGGCCGCCGGCGGGGTCGTTCGATCCGCTGCTCGGGTCGATCGCTCGGTTGACGGGGCTGTCCGCGCCGTCGCTGGCGTACTTCGCCGTCGCGCCCGCGGTGGCGGCGCTGGCGGTCCTGTCGCTGCGGCGGCTGCTGCGCTCGTGGGCCGTGCCGATGCCGTTCGTCGCGCTGAGCGTCGCGATCGGCTTCCTGCTGTGCGACGCGGCGACGAACCCGATGTTCGGCTCGTTCTTCGTCGGCCGCGCGTGGCAGGGCAAGACCGTGCTGCTGATCGTGCTCGTGCCCGTGCTGCTCGCCCAGCTGCACGACTACGGACGATCGCGCCGAGCCGCACCGGGCTGATCCGGCTCGGGCTGCTGGGCATCGCGGGCGTCGGGCTCTCGACGACGGGCATCTTCCTGATCCCGACGATCGCCTTCGCCTGCATGGCCGCCCTCGCGATCCAGGACCGCCGCGCGGCGCTCGCCGGCTTCGCGGTCACCGTCGCGTACCCCGTGGGCGCCGGCGGTCGTGACCAAGCTCACCGGCGGCCGCGTCCCCGACCTCTACGTCGACGCCGACGTCGTCGCCGGCGACCTGGTCCACCTGACGCTCTACCGCGGCACCGTCGCCGCCGTCGCCGTGGCGGCGATCCTGATCGCGCCCGCGCTGATCCCCCGCACGCTCGCCGCCCGGATGATGGCGGCGACCGTGCTGATGGTCGGGCTGCTCTACACGCCGGGCGTCCCGCTGGCGATCTTCCACGCCACCGACCTCGGGCGCGTCCTGTGGCGGCTGATGTGGGCGGTTCCGGTCGCCGCGCTGGTCGGCACGCTCGCCGTGCGCATCGTCAGCGAGCGCGCCTCACCCGTCCTGCGGGTGGTGCCCGCCATCGCGATCGTCGTCGTCGTCGCGATCGCCGGCACCCCGCCGTGGAACGACAGGGCCGCCCGCGGGCTGAAGTGGCCGCCCGTCTTCAAGCGCTTCCCCGAGGAGCTCGCCTCCGCGCGCGCCGCCGTCCGCGTCGCCGAGCCGGGCGACCTGGTCTGGTCGACCCGCAAGATGGAGCAGACCGTCGGCATCCTGAGCCCGGAGGTGCGGACCGTCAACGCGCGCGGCTTCTTCACGACCGCGATGGAGGGCGAGCCGGCCGCGCTCGATCCCCGAGCGCAAGCGCCTGCACAACGTGATCACGCTACGGCCTCGACACCCCGGCCGGTGCCGACGTGGTGGGCGACCTGCGTGCGCTGGGGGTCGACGTCGCCTGCCCGCTGGACTTCCAGACGCGTCACATCGCGTTGCTCGAGGCTGCGGGCTGGACCCGCGTGTCGGAGTCCCCCGACGTCGTCTGTTACAGGCCGGCGACGGCGGCGGCGACGGGCTCGTCGCCCGAGACGACGTCGAACGTGACGCCGGCGAGCCGCTCGGTGCGGACGACGGCGCTCAGCACCGCGGCGACGTCCGCCCGCGGGATCTCGCCGTAGGCGACGTCGCGCACGGCGACGCGGCCGGTCGGCGCGGCGTCCGTGAGCCGGCCCGGCCGCACGATCGTCACGTCGAGCGAGCTCGCCAGCGCGTGCGCGTCGGCCTGGCCCTTGGCCCGCAGGTAGGTGCCGAAGCCGGCGTCGTCGTCGGCGTCCGGATCGGCGTTGATGGCGGACACCACGACGTAGCGCCGCACGCCCTCCGCCTCGCAGGCGGTGACCGTCCGCACGACGCCGCCGAGGTCGAGCGTGCGTTTGCGCTGAGGCCCGCTGCCCGGCCCCGCGCCCGCCGCGAAGATCAGCGCGTCGGCGCCGCGCACCGCGCCTTCAACGTCGGCCGTGCCGTCCTCGAGGTCGCAGACCACGGGCTCGGCGCCGGCCGCGCGCACCTCGTCGGCGTGGTCGGGGTTGCGGATCAGCGCCCGGACGCGGTCGCCCTCGGCGACCAGCAAGCGGGTGCAGCAACATGGCGATCTGCCCGTGGCCGCCGGCGACCACGACGTCCATGGCGCGCCTACCGCTCCTCGCGGGCGCGGTTGCGGAGCCACACGGTGCGGATGTGCTCGACGACCGACTCGCCCTCGGGCGCGACGATCTTGACGACGTCCTTGGGCGGCTCGGCCCCGCCCTGCAGCGCCTTGAAGACCTCGAACTCGCGCTGCTTGCGCTTCTGGCGCGAGGAGCGCTCGAACTCCGTGTCCGTCCAGTGGCCGAATTCGTCGTCGTCGAGGAACTTCAGCTCGACGCAACCCCAGTCGGGCAGCTCGAGCGTCTGCAGGTTGAAGTCCCAGACCGGCATCTCCCACTCCATCGCCTTGACGAACTGGTAGCCCGGGCAGGTTCGGCCAGCCCCACGGCTCGTTGTTGCGCAGCCCGGTGTCGAGGAAGGCGACCTTGTCGTCGCCCGACAGGTACAGCGGGTAGCGCGGGACGCGGATCAGGACGCTCGGGCCCGGCCTCGAGCTGCCACTCGAGGTCGCGGAAGATCTCCACCATGTCGTCGGAGAGCACCATGTCGCCGTCCCACTTGAGGGCGTACGTGGTGCGGACGTGCTGGAAGGACCAGTTGTAGTAGTAGGCGAGGCTGTGGACCGAGTCGGCCGGCGTGCCGAGATGCTCGGCCCCGCAGCGCGAGATCGAGAAGGGGTAGTGCTGGACCTCGAGCCGGTCGGCGGCACCGCACTCGCGGGCGACGCGGCGCGCGACGGCGGGCGTGCCGTCCGTCGAGCCGTTGTCGACGATCACGATCTTCTGCACGGCCCGCAGCAGCGGCGGCAGCGTGTGCGGGCAGCGTGCGCGCCTCGTTCTTGAGCCGCAGCACGGCGGTGAAGCCGTGGGTGAGGTCGTGGTCGGCCCAGCCCCAGCGCACGTTGAACTCGGCGTTGTTCTCGAGGTTCTTCATCCCGCGCGCGCGGGTGACGCCGATGCGCTGCTGGTCCTTCTCGATGAACTCCTCCTCGGCGGACGCGACGCGCTTGAGCAGCTTGCGCGCGCGACCGAGCAGCTGCTCGACGCGGGCGTTGTCGGCGGCGTGGGAGCGCAGGATCGGCAGCAGCGGCGAGACCTTCTCCGCCCAGGCCGCCTGCGCGGCCTCGTCGCCGCCGAGGTACTCCTCCGGCGCGTAGCCGAACGTCTCGAAGTCGTCTGCGTAGCGCTCGCGCAGGACCGCCTCGGCGGCCTCGTCGTACGCGGCGGGCGGCAGCGACAGCGGCGTGCGGTTCTCGGCGGGTGTGCGGGACGGCCAGCGCTCCTCGCCGACGTGCTCGCGCAGCGCGTCGAGCGTCTCCTCCATGCGCTCGACGCGGCCGATGTGCGTGAAGGGCAGCTGGCGCTCGAGCTCGTGCTGGACCGCCCAGTGGACGTCCTCGACCCCGCCCTCGCCGACGGCCTCGACGAAGGACGCGGAAGTCGCGGACGATGGTCTCGGGCGTCGACGGCAGCTCGGGGAACCATGGCTCCTCGCCGAAGGTCTGCACGAAGCGCGGCTCGCGCAGCAGCAGCTTGGACTGCCACGCCGACCACAGCCGCGTCGCCGGGTGGCGGACGATCGTGAAGCGCAGCCAGTCGTCGGCCGACAGCATCTCCGCCTGCTCCTCCTCGGAGTACTCCGAGAAGAGGTTCAGCGGGTTCCACAGCGTGATGTCGTGGACCGTCAGCGCCGGCGACACCTCAGGGGTGATGGAGCGCGCGAAGTCCTCCTCGTCGTGGCCGGCCATCTCGGCCAGCATCCAGAGGATGCTCGTGCAGCCCGCCTTGGGGATCGGCAGGAAGAGCACCTTGTCCTCGGGCAGGACGATCGTGCGGGCCTGCACATGGCGCTCGAAGCCCGGTGAGGGCGTCGTGGGGAGGGCTTCTTCGAGCTCGGTCACGCCCGCTTACGTTAGCCACGAGCTACTAGTCTCGGCCACGCGTGAGCGCTACCGACGAAGCCGACCCGCAGGCCGTGGCCACCGAGGCCGCTGCCGTGGCCGCAGCGACCGCCGCCTCGAGCGGCACCCGCTCGCTGGTGATGGTCGCGGGCTCCGGTCGCAGCGGGACCAGCCTCGTCTCCGGCCTGCTCAAGCGCCTCGGCTGCCGCGTCCCCACGCCCGAGGTCCCCGCCGACGACACGAACCCCAAGGGCTTCGCGGAGTCGCAGTGGGTGGTCGACCTCCACACGCGCCTGCTCGACATGGTCAACGTCCAGGTCTCCGACGCGCGCCCCGCCGCTTGGGCCAAGACCGCCAAGGTCTGCCTCGACGCCGACGTCCAGTCCGAGGTCCGCGCCTTCCTCGAGGCGCAGTTCGCCAAGTCGGACAACCTCGTGATCAAGGACCCGCGCATGTCGTGGTTCCTTCCCGTCTGGCGGCGCGCCGCGCAGGACCTCGGCGCCACGCCGCGGGTCATCGTGATGCTGCGCCACCCCGCCGCGGTCGTCGCCTCCAAGACGACCTACTACGGCGGCCGCCAGGGCGAGGCCAGCCGCGCCGCCGGCTGGGTCAACCAGCTGCTCTTCACCGAGCGCGCCACCCGCGACGCCGCCCGCGTCTTCGTCCGCTACGAGCGCCTGCTCGAGGACTGGACCGTCACCCTTTCGGGTGCCGCCGAGGTGCTCGACCTCGACGTCATCCGCGACGCGCCCGCGCCCGCCATCCGCAAGGCGCACGAGTTCGTCGACGTGACGCTCGATCGCTCCAAGCCCAAGTGGGGCGCCGTCCCCTCCGGCCTGATCACCCAGGCCGAGGACGTGTGGGCGCAGGTCACCCAGCTCGCCGACTCGCCCGACGCGCCGCCCGCCGAGGTCGCGGTGCGGATGGACGAGCTGCGCGCCGCCTACTCCGAGTACTACACCGAGGCCGAGTCGGTGGCCTGGTCGTCCGTCGCCGCAGCGAAGGCCAAGGCCGAGATGAAGGCCGCGAAGGCGACGCCGGTGGTCCCGCGCAACCCGAGCCTGTCGCGCCGCTCGCGGCGGATCCTGCGCTTCGTTCCCCACCCCGGTCCGCCACGCTCTTCCGCGCAAGACGCGCAAGAAGATCGTGCGCGCCATCGCCCGCCGCCGTGCCGCGCGGACCGCCGCGCGCACGAGCGCGGCACTAAGCCCTAGTCGCTTCCCAGTCCTTCTTGTGCACGCGCTTGGCGGCCTTGTAGTCGACCAGCGCCTGCGCTGAGTCGACGTCACCCAGCGTCGGGTGCCAGGGGACGAGCCCCTCGGCGGCCGCGACATCGAAGCGCTTGGCGAGGACCGACGCGAGCGCCTTGACCTTCATCGTGCCGAAGCCGGGCATCGCCAGGAGGTTCGCGCGCAGCTCGTCGGCGTCCGCCGCATCCGTCCAGACCCGCGCCGCGTCACCGCCATAGACGTCGCGGATGTGCTCGGCCAGCGCCCGCACCCGGCCGACCATCATCCCCGGGTAGCGGTGCAGCGCGGGCACCTGGCGAAACAGCGGCTCGAGGTCGGCGGCGGCGATCGTCGCCGCGTCGAGGGAGCCGAGCCGCTCGCGCAGGACGAGCGGGCCCATGAAGGCCTTCTCGACCGTCACCTGCTGATCCAGCGCGAAGCCGACGAGCAGCGCCATCGGGTCCTCGACCAGGAGGCGGTTCGCGTCCTCGGAGTTCGTGAAGTGCAGTTGGTCAGTCATGCGTCGTGAACTGTCCCATGAGCCCATGGTCCTCGTGGTCGAGCATGTGGCAGTGGACGATGTACTTGCCCGGGTGATCGGAGAAGTGGCCGGTGACCTCGAGCTTTTCGCCGGGGTCCATGAAGAACGTGTCCTTCAGGCACGCCTCGTGCGGCGCGGGCGGCTTGCCGTTGCGCGAGCGCAGGAGAAAGCTCGTGTGGTGGATGTGCAGCAGATGGGCGACGTTCGTCGCGTTGTGCAGCCGCCAGGTCTCGGTCGTGCCCAGCTTGACGCGGTGGTCGGAGCGCGCGGGGTCGAAGGTGTGGCCGTTGAGCAGCCAGGTGGGCCGCAGGCCGACGCCGACGGTCATCTTCCACTCGTGGGCGATCGGGCCGGGCGGCGCGTCGGCCCACTCCGGCAGCGGGCGCAGCCGCTCGGGGACCTCGGTGCGGTCGACGCCGGCGCGGGCACCGACGCGGAACTGCAGCAGCGGCCCGGCGTAGGTGGTCGAGCCGAGCCGGTTGGGCCCGTCGGCGCGGCGGACGCTGCGCAGCAGGACGTCGCGGTGCGCGGCGCTGCGGAAGTCGACGACGACGTCGACACGCTCGCCCGGGCCGATCAGCACGTGGCGCCGGTTGACGTGCGCGGCATCAGGCCGCCGTCAGCGCCGACCTGCGCGAACGGCAGGCTTGCAGAGGTCGAGGTTGTAGGCGCGGAAGCTCGACGCGTTGAGGATCCGCAGGCGGTAGCGCGCCGCCTTGACCTTGCAGTGCGGCCGGTAGGCGCCGTTGACCAGGACGAAGCGGCCGGTGGTCCCGTCGTTGGGCGCTCCGGCGAGCTCGCCGAACGGGTCCGTCAACCGGTTCTTGTGGTCGAAGGCGCGGTCGCCGATGACGAGCGGGATCTCGCGCTCGCCGCGCGGCAGCGGCAGCGGCCTTCTCGACCGCGTCCTCGGTGATCCACATGCCCTGCAGCCCGCGCCAGTTGTTGCGGGCCGTGACGTCGAGGCGGTGGTCGTGGTACCAGAGCGTCGCTCCGCGCTCGGCGGCGCCGGCCTCGGTGAAGGGGTAGCGATAGCGGCGCCTGTCGCCCGGCCGGATGAGCAGGTCGTTGCCGGACGCGCTCGCGGCCAGGGCCGGCGAGACCTCGCAGAAGAACGATCGCGGCTGACGGGCGGTGAGGCCGCCCGGCTGCCCGTCGTCCTTGGACGGGCGTGTGGGAGCCGTGCAGGTGCACGCTGAGCTCGCCGGCGGAGCGCGGGAGCCGGTGCGTGAAGTCGACGATCGTCGGAACGCCGGTGGGGCGCCGGACGGTCGGGCCCGGGAACTCGCCACCGAAGGTCCACATCTTCGTCGGCGCGCCCGGGAGGATGGAGACCTCGGCGGGCTGCATCGGGATACGCAGCTGCGAGCCGGTCAGCTCGCTGGGGATGGGGAGCGGCCGCGAGAACGGCCGCGGCCCGCGCGCGTCGCCCTTCCACACCGGAAGGGCGACGACGGCGGCACCACCGGCGGCCGTCCGCAGCAGGCCACGCCTGCTGAGCGTCCGGCCCCGGTCAACCAACTACTTGACGACCTTGAGCGTCTTCACCATCGTCGGGTGGACGACGCAGAAGAACGTGATCTTGGAGCCGGCCTTGGCGCGGACCTTGCGGGTCTCCTTGTCGCCCTTGGTCTCGGTGTACCAGGTGTCGCCCTTCTTGCCGAAGGCCTTGTCCCAGCCGGTCTTGCCGGTGTCGACGTCGGGGGCGCCGATGGTCGGGGGGCCACCCTCGGCGAACTTGACCTTGTGGGCCTTGGCGATCGCGGCGCAGAGCGGGAACTCGAGGTTCTCGCAGGCCTTGCGATCCGACTTGCCCGGCACGCCGGCGCGATCGACCAGCGACGCGGTGTGGGGACCGGTCTTGCGCGGGTTGTCCTTCATGACGAACGTCAGCTTCGCGCCGGCCTGGACCTTGCTCGGGCCGTTGAAACGGAACTTCTTGCCCTTCGCCTTCATCGTGATCGTGACCGGCGACGGCGGGTTGTTGTACTGCGCCTCCGACGAGGGGGCGGCGACGGCACCGGCGCCGACCACGGCGACGAGGGTCGCGGCGCCGGCGGCGCGGAACTTCAAGCGCTTCGACATATTTATGTTTGCCTTTCCAGAGAGACTGCGACTCAGCGCGGCAGGATAACCGCGCGCTAGCAGCGGCGCCCAGCGAGGGCGTCCTGGAACTGACCGGGCGTTAGACCCTTCGACGGCATCGGGCGTCGTCGCCGTCGCGCTTGGCGCGTAGGCCGTCAAGCGCGATCGTCACGATCCGCTGGTGGTATTCCGGAGCGACGCCGCGACTGGCGTCGGCGACGTGGCCGATCGCGGTCTGCAGCATCGGGATGTCGAACGGCTCGAGGTCGGAGCGCAGCACGCCCGCGGCCTGCGCGCGGCTGACGACCTGCTCGGCCAGCGGCCGGATCTGGTCACGCGCGTGGGCGACACGCTCGCGGCCGCGGCCGGTCGACAGGATCGTCTGGCGCAGACCCTGGTCGTGGGCCTGCTTGTTGGCCATGGCGCGGAAGAAGTGCTCGAAGGCGTCCCACGGGTCCTCGATCGCGAGCGCCTCGCGCACGAGCAGCACCATGGCGGCGATCTTCTCCTCGAACAGCGCGTCGATCAGCGCCTCGCGGTCGGCGAAGCGCCGGTAGAGCGTGCCGACACCCGACGCCGGCCGCGCCGGCGATCTCCTCCATGGAGACGTCGATCCCCCGTTCGGCGAACAGCGTGGTCGCCGCGGCCAGGATCCGCTGCCGGTTGCGCTCGGCATCGGCGCGCAGTGGACGGGTCTCGATCGTGCTCATCGACACACAGCATAGATAAGTGGACGGCAGCACTTCCGGTTGTGGTACTTTGCCTGCGAAACCGGAAGCGCACCGTCCGCTTTCTGATCCTCCCCGGAAAGGCCCTCCCTCCCCATGACCGGATCCGACAATCCACACCACGCGCGACGCTGGTTGATCCTCGGGATCATCGGCGTCGCGCAGCTCATGGTCGTCCTCGACGCGACGATCGTGAACATCGCCCTCCCCAGCGCCCAGGCCGACCTGGGCTTCTCTGACGACTCGCGCCAGTGGATCGTCACCGCCTACGCCCTCGCCTTCGGCTCCCTGCTGCTCCTCGGCGGCCGCCTCGGTGACCTCTTCGGCCGCAAGTGGGCCTTCGTCGGCGGACTCATCGGCTTCTCCGTCGCCTCCGCCGCCGGTGGTGCCGCTGATTCCTTCGGCCTGCTCGTCGCCGCCCGCGCCGCCCAGGGCGTCTTCGGCGCACTGCTCGCGCCGGCCGCCCTCGGCCTGCTGACGTCGATCTTCACCGACCCCGCCGAGCGCGGGAAGGCGTTCGGCGTCTTCGGCGCCATCGCCGGTGGTGGTGGCGCACTCGGGCTGATTCTCGGCGGCGTGCTGACCGAGGCCCTCTCGTGGCGCTGGAGCCTGTACGTCAACCTCGCGATCGCCGTTCCGCGACGGTGGTCGCGCTGCGCCTGCTGGTGGCGAGCGCAACCCGTCCCGCCCGCCGATCGACATCCCCGGCGTGCTGCTCTCCACGGCCGGCCTCTTCTCGCTCGTCTACGGGTTCTCGAACTCCGAGATGGAGTCGTGGGGCCACCCGGTCACGATCGCGATGCTCTCCGCAGCCGTCGTCCTGCTCGGGGCCTTCGTGTGGGTGCAGTCGCGGGTCGCGCATCCGCTGCTCCCCCTGCGCGTCGTCGCCGACCGCACCCGCGGCGGCTCCTACGCGGCGATCGGTCTCGCGGGCATCGCTCTGTTCGCGGTGTTCCTCTTCCTCACGTACTTCCTGCAGCGCAACAAGGGCTTCAGCCCGATCGAGTCGGGGCTCGCATTCCTGCCGATGATGGCGACGGTGATCGGCGTCGCCGGCGTCGCCAACGTGAAGCTGCTGGCGCGCTTCGGCCCGCGACCGCTGATCATCACCGGCATGTCGCTCGGTGCGGTCGGCATGGCCTGGCTCGCGCAGCTGGACCCGGGCTCGAGCTACGTCGTCGGCGTGCTTCCCGGCCTGCTGATCATGGGGGCCGGCATGGCGAACATCATGGCCCCGGCGATCGCCACCGCCACGCACGGGGTCGATCCCGGGACGCAGGCGTCGCCTCGGCGATGGTCAACACGATGCAGCAGGTGGGCGGCTCGATCGGCACAGCGCTGCTGAGCTCGATCTTCGCCAGCTCGGTGACGAGCTACGTGGACGGGCGCCCGCGCTCGCCGGAGCTCCTGGACGCGGCCTCCGTGCACGGCTACACCGTGGCCTTCTGGATCGCCGCCGGGATCTTCGTCCTCGGCGCCGTCGTGGTCGGGTCGACGATGCGCTCGGTGCGCGTCGCCGATCCCGTCGGCGAACCCGCCCTCGCGCACAGGTAGGTTCGGCGGCATGAGCCGCTTCGCCACCGCCGGCCTGTCGCTGGCGGTGGCGATCGTGCTCGCCGACTCGGCCATCGTCACGCTCGCGCTGCCGGACATCCTGCGCGAGCTCGACGCGGAGGTGAGCGAGGTCGCCTGGGTGCTGACCGCGTTCAACCTCGTGCTGGCGCTCGCAGCCGTCCCGGCCGCCCGCATCTGCGTGCGCGCGGACGCCGCCGTCGCGGGCACGATCGGCATCGTCGCCTTCGCCGCCGCGTCGGCGACGTGCGCACTCGCGCCCTCGCTGGGCGTCCTGATCGGCGCGCGTGTCGCGCAGGCGATCGGCGGCGCCTTCGTGATCGTCGCCTGTCTCGAGCCGCTGGGGGGCGAGAGCTGGGCGCGGCCGGGGTCACGGGCGCCGCGCTCGGGCCGGTGGTCGGCGGCCTGCTCACTTCGGCGCTCTCCTGGGAGTCGATCTTCTGGCTGCAGGTACCGCCGTGCTGCTGGCCGTGCCCGCACTCTCGCGCTACGCGGTCAGTTCGACCTGGCCCCCGAGACGGCGGACCGTCCGCACCGCGTCGCCAACGTCGCGCTCGCGCTGCTGTCGGCGGCGCTGACCGCAGCGCTCTTCCTACTCGTTCTGATGCTGGTCGAGGGCTGGCGTCGCTCACCCGCGGCCGCAGCACTGACGGTCACGGTGATCCCACTCGCCGCCCTCGCCGCCGGCCCACTGGCCCGAACCCTCAACCAACCCTCCGAAGTGCCTGGCACCTAGTTACCGTGGTGAAGTAGTTGCGGGTGCGCTGTTGATGGCCGGTGGGCTCGTCGCGTTGGCGATCCCGCCCGGCGCTGAGCTCGGCTGGACGCTCGGGCCGCAGGCGCTCGTCGGCCTCGGCCTCGGGCTCACGGTGGACTCCCTCACCCACGTCGCCTTGCGTGATCGTTTCCCCGCCGCGCTGCACGGCGGCTGGACCATTGCCGCGCGCCACGCCGGCGTCGTACTCGGCCTCGCCCTGCTCGTCCCGGTCTTCACCTCCGATCTTGCCGCCGCGCAGGCACCCGCAGAAGAGGCCGTGGCCGCACTCGTGCTCGACGCGCCGCTCCCGGCCTCCACCAAGCTCGCACTCGCGGAGGGCCTCGGCGAGCAGCTCGACGCCGAGGAGGGTCGCGTGCCCGACCTCTCGCCCGCCTTCGCCGGCCTCGAGCTCACCGGGCTCCAGCGCATAGCCGCCATCCGGCTCGAACGCGCGCTCGACGACCAGCTCGAGCGCGCCGCCACCCGCGCCTTCCGCGACGCCTTCCTCGTCGCCGCCGCCCTCGCCCTGCTGGCCCTCCTCCCCGCCCTGGCGCTGAAGCCGTGAAGCTGATCGCCCTCGCCCTCTTCCTCGTCGCCGCCGTACTCGGCGGCCAGGTCGCCGCGGGCGGCGGCGACTTCGTCCCCCGCTCCCCGCCCCACCCTGCGCGTTCCAAGGGGGCAGGCCCCTTGAAACGCCTGGCTCGCTGGAGCCGCTGGCGGAGGCGATCGTGCTGGCCGGGCTGGCGGAGACGGCGTGTGACGTGGGCGTTTCGCGGGAGCGGCTGGTGCTGGACATAGGGACTGGTGAGCGACGTGGACCCCGAGGCGCTGCGGACCGGGCCTGGATCGCGAGCGGTGGAGGGCTCGGCGACGCCCTGCCGCCGGTGTCCGCGCTGCTACGACGAGGCGCTGGACCTGACCGACCGACCGGGGATCGCGAAGGGGGCCATCCGCGCGGTGCCCGGACGGGATCGTGGATGAACTGCTGCCGACAGAGGAGGTGCTGCGCCGGGCGATCTCCGGGCTGGACGTCGAGGCCGTGTTCGCGATCTCGAGGACCCGGAAGCCGCGCCGCCCGACGCACTGGTCGAGCGCGGTCGGCGACCAGGTCAAGATCCTCGACCGAGGACCTCGTTCCTAGCCTGGGCTAGGTGCGCACCACTGTCGTCTGAGCCGAGACGCCTGAGCTCCCATATGCGCCGGATCGTCGTCACCAGCGACGCGTTCGGCGACTTCGATCCCGGGGCGTTCACGGACTCCTACGTGAAAGTCCACCTGCCGCCACCCGGGGTCGATTACGGGACCGACTTCGACGGCGACGCCATCCGGGCGTGCCGGCCCCGAGCCGAGTGGCCGCGGACGCGTCGATCATCGTGCGGGCATGGGACCCGCACGAGCGTGCGCTGACGCTCGACTTCATCTCGCACCAAGTAGGCGGTCCGGAGAAGGATGAGGCCACGGACCATGGCGACCAGGGCGTGGCGGGACCCTGGGCCGCGCAAGCGAAGCCCGGCGATGTCCTGCAGCTCTCCGGGCCCGGCGGTGGTTACACGCCGCTACCCGACGCCGACTGGCACCTGCTGATCGGCGACCTCTGCGTCCATCCGGCGATCGAGGTGGCACGCGAGCGCATCCCCGCGGGTCGCCCGTCCTCGTGGTGGCCCCGCAGCTGCCGGACACCATCGAGGAGCAGGTCCGCGCCCTCGCGTTGCTTCGGCCGCGGGCACGTCTTCCTGCACGGTGAGGCCGACATGGTGCGCGCCGTTCGTCGCCACCTGATCGTCGAACGCGGCCTGCCCGAGGCCGACGTCCACGCGTCGGCTACTGGAAGCAGCGCCGCACGGACGAGGAGTGGCGCGCCTACAAGGCCGAGTGGAAGCGCCTGGCGGCGGAGGACGTCACGGGCGTGCCGGCGCCAGCGGCAGGCTGAGCGCGAACACCGCGCCGGTCTCCCCCTCGACCTCCGGTTCGAGCTCGACCGTGCCCTCGTGGGCCTCGGCGACGAGCCGCACGATGGCGAGGCCGAGACCGGACCGCCCGGCGCCCCGCTGGCGCGGTGGAAACGGTCGAAGATCGCGTCACGCTCGCAGGGCACGCCCGGCGGCGGTCGGCGACCCGTACCACCGCACGGTCACCGGCGCGCTCGAGCGACAGCGCGATCACGCCCCGACCGCCCCGTAGCGGATCGCGTTTCGACCAGGTTGGCGATCGCCCGGGTGAGCAGCCGCTCGTCGCCGGCGATCACCGCCTCCCCGATGTCGCCGAGCTTGATCTCGGCGCCCGCCGTCCCTCGCGGTCTCCTCGTACTCGTCGGCGATCCGCTCGACCAGGAAGTCGAGCCGCATCGGCTCGCGCTCGAAGCGGCCGCGGCGGGCGTCGAGCCGGGCGAGCTCGAGCATGTCGGCGATGGTCGCCGTCGCGCGTTCGGCGGCGGCGGCGATCGCGCCGAGCGCTTTGCCGGCGTCTCCGTCGGCGCCCTCACGCAGACCCTGCTCGGCGCGCGCGCGGATCACGGCCACCGGGGTGCGCAGCTCGTGCGCGGCGTCGGCGAGGAACGCCTCCTCGCGCACGGCCATCGCGGCTGCCGGGGCCAGCGCCCGCCCGGCGAGAAACCACCCGGCGACGACGGTCAGCAGCCAAGCCCGAGCGTCCCCAGACCGATCTTGATCGCGGTGGAGCGGGTCTCGGACGCGGCGTCGGCGGTGGGAAGCGCGGCGACGACCGCACCGATCTGCCCCTGCGTGCCGAAGATGGCGGCGTCGGCGATCCGCAGCTCGGTGCCGTCGACGGTCTCCGTCACCAGACGGACGGCGTTGGTCTGACGGCGCAGCGATCGATCGCGGACCCGGCGGGCCGCGTCCGCGTCGAGCAGGTCCGCCGGTCCGCCGACGATCTGCCCGTCGATGTCCACGACGGCGACCGGCGCGTCGGTCGGGCGCGGGCGCGGCCCGAAGTAGCCGGCCGGCTGCTTGTCGACGATCAGCTTCGACGGGTCTCCTTGCGGATAGGCGTAGCCGGCGGCCTCGAGGACGCTCGTCTGGACCGAGTCGTCGAGCGATTCGAAGCGGCGGTCGTGCTCGAGGGTCACGGCGATGGCGGCCAGCACCGAGAGGACGACCAACGTGATCAGCGCGTAGGAGATCGTCAGGCGCCGGCGCAGCTTGGCCAGGTCGTCGCCGCTCACGCGGGCATCCCCTCGACCCCGAGCTTGCGCAGCAGCGAGGCGCGCACGTCGGCGTCAGAGTCCTCGATGCCGAGCAGCACGTCGAGCTCGCGGGTGGTCAGGGGACGATCACGCCATCGCGCCGGACCCGCCGCCGTGCGGGCTCGATCCGCAGCGACCCGGCCTCGATCACGGGCCGTCCCTCCCCGCTCAACAGACGGTGCACGCGAGCGAGCAGGTCGCCAGCGCGAACGGCTTGGTGAGCTGGCCGGGGCCGTCGCCGTCGTCGTCGCCGCGGTCAGGGCGAGTGCCGGGACGTCCGGCAACTCGCCGCTGAGCGTCAGGCCGTCACCGTCCGGCAGACGCCGGTCGAGCAACAGCAGGTCGTAGGGCTCGGGTGCGCGCGCTCGCGGGCCGCGGCCAGCGTCCCGACCACGTCGGGACGCAGGCCCTCCGCCCGCAGTGCGGTTGCCAGCGCGTCGGCGAGCTCGGCCTCGTCCTCCACGAGGAGGATCCTCATCCGCCGAGCGTATTTGTTCATCGCTGCATCGCGGCGAGCAACAGGATCGAGCTCGCCGCGTAGTCGATGGCTGGTTCCGACGTGACGTAGTCGTCCCGACGGTCCTCGAAGGTCGCCGCCGCCGTGTTGAACGGCGACTTCTTCGGTGCGCCGACGCCCTGCTCCAGGATGTCCTTGCGCGCGGCCGGGCCGCCGACAACCGCCCCACGGGAAGTCCATCGGCTTGCCGAGTGATGGATCGAGCGCGGCGCCTTCGGCCCGAAGCCGGCGATGAACTCGCGCCCCACGGGTTTCGGCCCAGCAGCAGTCGCGGGCGTCTGCAGCCGTCTGCGCGTGTCCGGACAGCGCGGCGAGGGTGCCCGCGCCACCGTTCTCGCCCGTCTGGCCCCAGCCGAAGTAGCCGGGGGTGCCGAATGCCGTGCCCGACGCCCGCTTCGCCGCCGCCTCGCCCTGCTGGGCGAGGTGCGCGCACGCCGTGGCGCGCGCGCCGTCGTCGGCCACCGGCGGTGCGCCGAGCGCCCCACACAGGTCGGCGGCGGCGAAGCCCGCCATCGCGTTCCACGACAGCCGCCCGTCCGGCTCGATGTCGGCGAGGAAGCCGAGCGCATCGTCGAGGAAGGCCTGCTCGCCGGTGACCCGGTGCAGCGCCGCGGCACCCGCGGCCATCGCGTCCTGCCAGTTGTCGCCGACGTAGAAGTCGCCGGCGGGCGGGCATGACCGTGGCGCTGGCCTTGCGCGCGCATACCAGTCACGCGCGTGGGCGATCAGGACCTTGCGCGTCGTCTCGTCGGCGAGCGCTCCGCCGCCAGAGCGAGCGCGGTGGCCACCTTGCGGCGATGTCCCCACCCATTCCGGGGTACGCCGGGCGCTCGGCGATGCCGGGCAGGCCGGAGCCATCGTCGGTGGCGGGGTCACGGAAGCCGAGCTCATGGTCGCGGCCGTCGCCGACCTGCGCGATGAACAGCCCCGGTTCGGGGTGCGCCTTGACCAGCCAGCGGACGCCGACATCGGCCTGCTCGAGCAGGGCGTCGGCGTCGGCCTCGTCCATGCGCGCCGACGCCACCAGCGCCGCGGTGGCGTAGGCGATCGTGTGTGTGAACTTGAGCGTGTCGCCGGCGTCGATCCAGCCGCCGACCAGGTTGACCTTCTTGCCCTGCTTCGGACCGCTGGCGATCACCCCGTCGTTGAGGTGCGTCCGCTCATCCGTGTTGGTGGCGAAGTACTGAAGGATCGTGCTGATCGGTGCGCTCGACGCGTCCGGGCGCACCTCCCACGGGCGCGAGATGACCTTGCCCACCCGCACGCGGTACGTGCCGGGCGTGGTGATCGCCGACAGGTCGGCCGCAGCCGCCCGCTTCCACGGCGCGGGCGAGCCGACCCGCGGAGCGAGCCGCCCCTGAGCACGACGGCGCCAGAGGCGTCCGTAACCCGGAAGCCCTTCGCCTTCGGGTTGAGCGCGAGCGCCACCTTGGCGTCGCCGGGCAGGCTCGGCCCGCCCGTACGGATCGCCGCCGCGGGCTTCGCCGGCGCGGCTCCGGCATCCGCCCCCGCCCACCCGCATCCGGCGGCCGACACAGGGCCAGCGCGATGAGTGCACGTCTCATCGCTTGACCTTGAAGGTCTTCTTGAGCTCGACGACCGTGCCGTCGGCGGCCGTGACGTCCAGATCGAAGCGGTAGCTCGCCGGCTTCCCGCCGAGGCGGACCCGCAGAATGCCATCGACCAGCGACGCGTCGTTGAACTGCTTGTTGTACTTGCCGTTCTTGTACATGAGGCCGGTGACGGTGGCCTCGCCCGTGGCGCGGATCCGGATCGTGTGACCGGCGCGGCTGATCGAGGCGCTGAACGCGGCCGGCTCGGGATCCGGGGGCACGCCGTTCTTCAGCGTCTCCACGGCGGCCGCGGCGTCGACGATGCCGCCACTGACGGACTTGCCGGCCCAGGCCGGGACCTTGCGGGCGCTCGCCGTGATCGCGTTGCGCACCTCGGCGCCGGTCGCAGTCGGCTTGACGCCGAACAGGATCGAGGCGACGCCGGCCGCCGCGGGCGCGGCGAAGCTCGTCGCGCACCCGGTCTGCTGCATGCCGCCGCCGTTCTTGGCGGTGGTGAAGCCGCGCGTCGGCACCGCGGCATCAACGCTGTTCGGCCCGAAGGCGCCACAGTCGAGGCCGTCGTTGTCGGCCGCGGTCGAGACGCACAGGACGTTCGGCGCGGCGTTGCAGGGCTGGGGATCCTCGGGGTCGGCGTTGAAGGAGCCGCCGTTGCCCGACGGGATGCCGACGAACAGCATCTCCGGGTGGCTCGTGATCGCCTTGCGGAGGTCGGGCTCGAGCTCGCCGGAGAGCCAGCTCATGCTGACGACCTTGACGCCGCGGTCGGCGGCGAGCTCGATCGCCTCGGCCTGGATGTACTGGTAGCACTGGTCGCCGTCCCAGCAGGTGCGCAGTGCCTCGAAGCGGGCGTTCGGCGCGACCGCGGCGAGGACGCCGGCGACGGCGGTCCCGTGGCCGCTCCCGCCGGGCGGGTCCGAAGGGTCGTTGTCGGGTTTGGTGTCACCCGGCGTGTTGGTCCCGATCAGGTCCTTTCCGTTCGGCAGGATCCTGCCCGCGAAGGCTGGATGATCGAGGTCGAGTCCGGTGTCTGCCACGAGGACGGACGCCGGCGTCAGCGGACCGGCGGCGGCCAGTGCCTCCGGGACGCGCATGGTCTCGAGCGGGCCCGCGGACGCGGGGGAAGCAGCAGCGGCGGCGAGGCCGGCGGCGGCGAGCAGGGTGGTGGTGATGCGGCGTGCGTCGTTCATGAGCGAGCACGCTGACTGAGCCCGCATGAAGCCAAGATGAAGGCCCCGAGGACGTGATGCAGATCACGACCGGGACGTGATGAACGCCGTCCGCCGATCGACCGCTGGCGTGGAGGCTCTCGCGACATGAACACCACCGCACGCCGCACCATCTCCACGCTCGCCCTGGCCACCACGCTCCTGGGCGCTGGCAGGGCTCTTGCCGCGCCGCCGAACATCACCACCGACCAGGTGGACGAGGGCGAGACCTTCGTCCTCCCGATCAGCGCCCGCTGCGACGGGCCCAAGCGCTGCACCTACAAGGTCACCACCGAGAGCGGCACCGCCACCCTCGGAGCCGACTTCACGCCGGCCACCGCGTCGGGCGCCATCAAGAAGGGCCGCACCTTCAAGACCACGCTGAACGTGCCGACCATCGTCGACGAGCTCGAGGAGCCCTTCGAGACGTTCACCGTCAACGTCACCATGACTCGTCCGGGCAAGGCACCGCGCACGTTCAGAGCAACCCAGACCATCACGGCGTCCGACGCACCCGAGGTGACCCCGCCCGCCCCGGAGACGGCTCCGGCTCCCGCCCCCGAGCCGGTCTATCCGGCCGATACCGGCGCGCCGGCCTTCACCACCCAGACGGTGACCGACGGCGTCGTGCGTGAGTGCCGGACCCCGATGTGGGTCGGCCAGACGGGCGCCTCCGGCGCCTGGGGCAACGCCATCCCGGGCTGCGATCTGCGGCTCTACTGCCCGACCACCTACCAGGTCTGCAAGGTCACGACCGAGGGTGCCATCAACAGCGAGCGCAGCATCGGCCAGCGTGTCACGCTCAACTCGCGCGTGACGGTCTTCTCCAAGTCCAGCGTGGAGTTCTTCCACCGCGACACGAGCTGCGACGCCGCCGACTGGTGCCGCACCGAGGACACCGTGAACATCCGCGGCGGCGAGAACGCCCTGGTGAGCTGCAACGGGGTCCACGCCGGCGCTCCGCGGGTCAATCGCGCCTCCGTGCGCTGCACGCTGGGGGTCGAGAAGCTCTACTGACTCCGAGCGTGAACGACCGCACCGCGGGGCCCGGTGGTGACACCGGGCCCCGCGTTAAGGTGGGGGTCGTGCGGATCCTGGTCGTCGAGGATGAGGCGGACCTGGCCGCCGCAATTGCCGGGAGTCTGCGGACCGAAGGCTTCGGTGCCGATGTCGCCGGGACCCTCGAGGAAGCGCGCTTCCAGGCCGACGTCCACCCCTACGACGCGGTGATCCTCGACCGGCGTCTGCCGGACGGTGAGGGGCTGGACCTGCTGCGCGACTGGCGCGAGGCCGGTGCCTCGACTCCGGTGCTGATGCTGACGGCGCTGGCCGACTCGGGCGACGTCGTCGCGGGCCTGGAGACGGGCGCTGATGACTACCTCGGCAAGCCCTTCGCGACCGAGGTCCTGATCGCCCGGTTGCGGTCCCTGATCCGCCGCGGTCCCGTGCTCCGGCGCACCACCATCGACATCGCCGGCGTCGAGATCGACCCGTCACGCCGGCGCGTGCGAAGTGACGGCGTCGTGGTCCCCTTGACCAGCAAGGAGTTCGCCCTGCTCGAGTTCCTCGCTCACCGCGCGGGAGAAGTGGTCGACCGCCTCGACATCCTCGAGCACTGCTGGGACCACGCCTACGAGCCGGAGTCCAACGTCGTCGACGTGCACGTCCGCGGCCTGCGGCGCAAGCTGGGCGACGGGATCATCGAGACGGTCCGCGGCGCCGGCTATCGCGTCCCCGACGACGAGCCGGCGCTCCCGGCCGAGCCCGAGGCGCCCGTCCTGCCGTCGGGCACCGTCACCGTGCTCTTCACCGACATCGTCGAGTCGACCGACACGACCGAGCGCATCGGCGACCGCGCCTGGTTTGCCCTGCTCGAGGAACACAACGCGCTGATCCGCGCGCAGCTCGCCGCGTTCAAGGGCTACGAGGTCAAGTCGACGGGCGACGGTTTCATGCTCGCGTTCGACAGTGCCCGCCAGGGCCTCGAGTGCGCGATCGGCATCCAGCGCACGCTCGCCGAGCGCAACGCCGCCAACCCCGATGCCGAGATCAAGGTGCGCATCGGCGGTCACACCGGCGAGCCGATCTGGGGCGACGGCGACTTCCACGGCCGCGGCATCGCGCTCGCCGCTCGCATCGGCGCTCGCGCCGAGGCCGGCGAGATCCTCGTGTCCACGCTGCTGCGCGAGCTGACCGAGTCGCTCGGCGACTTCGCATTCACCGGCAGCCGCGAGGTCAAGCTCAAGGGCCTCTCGGGCCGCCACCGGCTCCACACCATCGCCTGGTGACCTTCCTCGACGCTCTCTCACCGGATGATGCGCTCGAGTTGCGCCGCCGGGGCACGCCGCGCTCGTTCAAGGGCGGCGGCGCACTCGCCCACGTCGACCAGGTCGGCGACCGCGTGCTCGTCATCACCTCGGGCTTCGTGAAAGTCGCGCGGCCGACGGACCAGGGCCGCGAGGTGATGCTCGCCCTGCGCGGACCCGGCGACCTCGTGGGCGAGCAGGCCGCCTTCGACAATCAACCACGCTCGGCGTCGCTGATCGCGCTCGGCCCGGTCGACGCGCTGGCGCTGACCACGACGGACTTCATGGCCTTTGCCACCACCCGCCCCGGCGCCGCGGAGTACCTGCTGCGGATGCTCGCTCAGCGGCTGCGCGCGGCCGACGCCTCGCGGATGGAGCAGGCCTCGTCCGATGTCCTCGGCCGGCTCGCCCAACGGCTCGTCGAGCTCACCGATCGCTGCGGCGTCGAGGCCGACGATGGCGTCCGCATCAACCTGCCTCTCACCCAGGAGGACCTTGCGAGCTGGACCGGGACGACGCGCGAGTCCGTCAGTCGCGCGCTGCAGCAGATGCGCGACCTCGGCTGGGTGACGACCGCGCGCCGCGCGATCGTGGTGCGCGATCTCGGCGCGCTCCGCGCCCGGTGCTGAACTTCGCCCGCCGCGTCGTCTCCCGGCTGGTGGCGCTCACGGTCATCCGCCGTCCGTAGCATCTCGCCGATGCGGGGGATCCTGGCAGGGCTCGTGATCGCAGTGGTGCTGGCCGCACCGGCAGCGGCGACGCCGGTGAAGTGTGCGGCAACCCACTCGACGCCGGGGGATCGCGTGTTCCCGGAGGGTCGTGACTCGTCCGCGTTCCTGCGCTTCGACGAATTCCAGTGCGGGCTGAAGCTGCTCGAGGCCCAGCATCCGCAGTTACTCGAGACAACGGTGGTCGGCACCTCGCTGGGCGGCCACCCGGTCTACGACGTGCTGATGACCGACGAGACGATCACGACGAAGCGGCCCAGGCCGAAGCTGCTCGTGATCTCGTCGATCCACGGCAACGAGGTCGGCGGCCGCGAAGGAGCAGCACGCGTCCTGGAGGACATGGTCGACGGGCGCTTCCACGCGGGCGAGGACTGGGTGAAGGAGGTCCAGCGACACGCACGTCATCCACTTCGTGTTCCCGAACCCCGACGGCTGGGTGGCGGGCGACATCCTCGGGACGGAGGGCGCGGGCTTCATGGCCACGCGCGGCAACGACAACGGGCACGACCTGAACCGGAAGTTCCCGGTGCAGCGGATGGATCTCGACGCCGAACACGACGCTGGCCGAGCCGGAGGGGAACGCGATCGTCGACGAACTGATCGACTGAGCAGCCCGGGCGACTGGTACCTGGGCACCGACAACCACGGACAGGGCCCCGACACCTACGCCGCCGCGGGCCTGCAGATCGTCGGGCAGTTCGACTACCAGAAGTCCGAGACCCTGGCGCGCTTCGCCGACGGCATCGACGAGACGATGAAGGAGTACGACGTTCTGCACAGATGCTCGAGGCCGCTGCGGGAGGCTGACCGGCCAGGACCTCGGCGCCTACCACTGGGGCACGCTCTACGACATGCTCGGCTACTCCGCCAGCGGGCTCGCTGATCGACTAGTACAACACCGCCGACGGCAACGACGGCACGGGCTTCGCGACCGAGCTGACGGCCGGCACCGAGGTCAACTACTTCACGCTTCCCCGGCGCTGCTCGACCAGGTGTGGACAGACTCGATCCGCGCGATCAACTACACGATGTTCAAGCCAGGCGATCGAACCGCAAGAAGTTACTCTACGAGGTCGGCGGGCGCGCCGCCTACGTCTTCGACCCGGAGGTCGTCCGCTACGACGACCCGGTGGCGCGGGGTACGTGCGGGCGCCGGCGAGGACATCCCGCAGCGCCCGTATCGCGTCACACGCATGCAGCTTCTTCTCGCGACCTGAACCGGTACGCCGACGTCCGCAGAGAGCTCGACGGAGGCGTCGCGCGTCGGTGACGACCTGCGCCCGTTCGACTCGGTGATCCTCGCCAACGACGCGATGCCGGAGGGTTCGGACCGGGCCGCGTGGGTCGCCCAGCTCAAGGCCTGGGTGCAGGCCGGCGGCAACCTGATCGTCACGGACGCGGCCGCGCCGATCCTCGCCGACCTCGGCCTGGTCGGCGCTGACGACGTCGCGGTCGACAACGCCTACGTCGGTTTCGTGGACTTCGGTGACCGCGGCGACCCGCTCAACACCGGCCTGCGCGGCGTCGCGCGCCAGACCTACGACACCGTCCCGCTCGGATACAGGTTCGGCACGGCGGGCGATGCGAACGACAGCGCACCGAACTGGACCGTCGCCTCAGCGGCCTGGGAGGCCGGCAACGGTCGTACGGCCGGCACCAACGGCACTGGCCGCACCGTCTACGGCGAGAAGCCGCTGGGCAAGGGCGTCGTGCGCTTCCTCGGCGCGCTGCTGCCCGATCCGACGGAGGAGTACTACCACCCGTACGGCCTGCAGAACTACGCGGTGACCTACACGGGCTACACGCTGCTGCAGAACATGCTGCGCCACTCCAACCCGGGCCGCACGCAATCGTGCCCTCGACGCAGGGTCGTCAGGCTCCGGCCGGCCCGCGGGGCACGCGGGCTGCGCGTGCGGGTCAACGGCAAGCGCGTGCGCGTGACCCGCAACCGGGTCACGGTGCGCACACGTCGGGCCACGGTGCGCGTCCGGTACCGGTTGCCCGGCGGCCGGATCGTGCACCGCACCCGAATCGTGCGTTCGCGCTGCTAGCGGCTAGCGCTGCGGCTGTGGCTCCGCGTCGTCAGCCGTCTCGGGCCAACGCTCGCGACCTTCAGCCTGCGCGTCGACCGCATCCTGCTTGCGTGCGGCCTTGCGCATTTCCTTCTCTTCACGGCGTTCGCGCATCCGCGTCTCGCGGTTGAGCTTCGCCATCGTGGTGCGTCGCTTTTGGTTGGCCATTACGGCCGCCGCTAAATCGTCTGAACGTTCGCGGCAGCGGGGCCCTTGGGACCCTGCTCGGCGTCGTAGCTGACCTTGGCGCCTTCGGCGAGGGAGCGGAAGCCGCCACCCTGGATCGCCGAATGGTGAACGAAGAGGTCCTTGCCGGAGTCATCGGGAGTGATGAAGCCGAAGCCCTTCTCGTCGCTGAACCACTTCACGGTTCCTGTAGCCATTGGTGCTTTACCTCCTGAGTTAGAGCGCTGCGAGTTCGGAGGTGCTGGGCACTAACGGAAACGCGACACTGCTAGGTACGGCCGAACGAGCGTTCGACCTCGAGACAAGCTTAGTGCTTAAGTGCCTGTCCATGGCGACTGCCGCCGCGAACTCGCTCCACGACACGAAAGTCGACGGCGTCTGCGCGCAGGTTCGCGCGCTCGACGGGCCCGCGCACGTGGACAAGGGCGGCGTGCACCACTTCGTCCCCCGCCCGGGCGATCAGCGCTTTCGCGGCCGCGCGGTGGACGTCTCCGCGCTGGACGAGATCCTCGAACTCGACGTCGATGCCCGTCGCTGCGTGGCCGAGCCCGGCGCGACGTTCGCCGCCGTCGTCCGGCGCACGCTGGCCGAAGGGCTGCTGCCGAAGGTCGTCCCCGAACTGGAGGGCATCACGCTCGGTGGCGCCGTCGCCGGCTGCTCGGTGGAGTCGATGTCGTTCCGCTTCGGCGGCTTCCACGACAGCTGCCTGGAGTACGAGGTCGTCACCGGCACCGGCGAGCGCCGCGTGCTCGGCCGGGGCGACGAGCTGTTCGACATGCTCCACGGCTCCTACGGGACGCTGGCGATCCTCACGCGCATCACCTTCGAGCTCGTCGAAGCCAAGCCGTACGTCGAGCTCGATAACCGCCGGCACTCGGACTTCGCCTCCTTCGAGGCCGACCTGCGCGAGCGCTGCGAGAGGGGTGACGACGACTTCATCGACGGGATCGTCCACGCGCCGGACCATCTCGTCCTGTGCTGCGGGCGCTTCGTCGACAGCGCGCCGCACACGTCCGGCTACCGGACCGAGGGCCCGTACTACCGCTCGACGGCGAAGCTGGACCGCGACTGGATGACGACCTTCGACTACTGCTTCCGCTACGACGCCGACTGCCACTGGCTGGCGCGCACCTTCCCGCCGCTCGAGTGGCGGCCGGTGCGTCGCGCGGTCGGGCGCTGGCTGCTCGGCTCGGAGAACCTGATCCGCTGGAGCCGGCGGCTCGGACGCGTGCTCTCCCTCGTGACCCGCCGGCCCGACGTCGTCGTCGACGTCTTCATCCCCTCGCGCACGTTCGCGGACTTCTTCGTTGGTACGCAGGCGGCCTCGCGTACTGGCCGCTGTGGATCGTCCCCTACCGCGTCGGCGAGCCGTACCCGTGGATCGAGGACGAGCGGGCGGCGGGCATCGCCGGCGAGCTGATGATCGACTGCGCCGTCTACGGCAAGCGCAACAACGCGCGCGCGCGTGGACTGGTCGCAGGTGATCGAGGACAAGACCTACGAGCTCGGCGGCATCAAGACGTTGATCTCCGCCAACCACCACACGCCGGAGCAGTTCTGGTCGGTCTACGACCGACGCCGGTGGAGCGCCGCCAAGGCCGAGCTCGATCCCGACGGCGCCTTCGCCGACCTCTACGAGAAGTTCCATGGCTGACCTCTGGCCCGTCCTCGCCGCGCTGCCCCTAACCGTCGAGGCAGTGGAGTACGGCCGCCTCGATCCCGGCGAGGGCTTCGGCGAAGCGCACTCGAGCCGCCTCGTCCGTCTCCAGGGCGCCGGCCACGAGGGCCTCGGCGAGGACATCACGCTGTTTGCGTCGGAGGACGTCCCCGACCTGCCGCTCGCCGGCCGGTGGACGGTCGGCGACTTCTGCGCGCATCTCGGCGGGCTGGACCAGTGGATCGAGGAGCCCGAGCGGGCGACTTCATGAAGCGCTTCCGCAACTGGTCCTTCGAGTCGGCCGCACTGGACCTCGCGCTCGCGCAGGCCGGCCAACCGCTGCACGACGTGCTCGGTCGCGAGCCGCGCCCGATCACCTACGTCAACTCGCTCGGCCTCGGCGACCCCGCCTCGGCGGACACGATCCTGCGCCGGCTCGAGCTTTACCCCGGCCTGCGCTTCAAGCTCGACGCCGCGGTCGGCTGGAACGACGAGATCGTCGCCACGCTCGTGGGTACGGGCGCCATCCACACGATCGACTTCAAGGGCCACTACGGCCTCGACCTTCCCGAGCTCGACGCACTCGCCGATCTCTACGAGCGCCTGCTCGCCGCCTTCCCGCATGCTCTGATCGAGGACCCGCACGACCTGCCGGAGATCCACGCCCTTGTCGCGGCGCACGCCGACCGTGTCTCCTACGACGCACCGATCCACACGGTCGCCGACATCGACGCCCTGCCGATCGCGGCGCGGACACTCAACATCAAGCCGAGCCGCGTCGGTCGCATGCGCGACCTGTTCGCCGTCTATGCCGCGTGCGAGGACCGCGGCATCGCCATGTACGGCGGTGGCATGGGCGAGCTCGGCGTCGCACGCGGACAGATCCAGCTGCTCGCCGCGATGTTCTCACCCGACGGGCCGAACGACATCGCGCCGCCGGGCTTCAACGCGCTCGACCCGGCGCCGGGCATGTCGCCCAGCCCGCTGGATCCTGACCCCGCGCCGGTGGGCTTCAGGCGTCGGCCCGACGCCTGAGGGAGAACTCGCGCCCCTCGGCGTCGTGGACGACTACTCGGTCACCGGTGATGACCGCTGGCGAGGAGAGCCCGAGAGCGCGTACTCGCCGCGCGCGCAACCGGAGACGACACGGCCGCCGGGGCGGCGGGCCACGCGCAGTCGCGTGACTCCCTCGGCAGCCAGTTTCGGCCGTCGGCCGGGCACCCACACGACGAGCCGGCAGGAGCGGGCGTCGCCGACGCGGCCGCTCAGCGACCAGCGCCTGCTCTTCCAGTCGGACTCGAGCTCGGTGAGGCGGCCCGGTGCGAAGCGTGGGTAGGCGCGACGCAGCAGGTCGGTGTAGCCGGTCACCAGGCCCTGTGGCTTGCCGCTCGGGCAGTCCGTCGGGTTCAGGGAACCGGACGCGCCGGGGTAGCCGACGACGTGGGGGTCGCCGCACGCCTGTTTCCACACCCACCAGGCGCCGCCGAGCCGGCGCGCGTCCTCCTGGGCGAGGTAGCGCTCGAGGCGGGCGCGGGCGTCGAGCGGGTCACCGAACCAGCCCCATTCGCCCGACCACAGCGGCGCGCCATACGTGGCGGCGACCTGCTCGGCGTTGTCGAAGCCCTCCTCGATCGAGGTGAGGCCTGGCACGATGTTGATCGACTCCGCATAGAGGTGCGGGGCGAAGGCGATCTCCGGGTCGTCGGTGAAGTCCGAGGGCGGGACGGAGTCGTTGCCGACCCCCGACCACAGGACGCTGGGTTCGAAGAAGGCGATGCGCGGGTGGGCCAGCCCCGCCGCCCGCTCGCCGGCTCGGATCGCGCCGATGGCGCGGTCGTAGTACTGACCGAGCGGCCCGACCTGGTTGATGCCGACCTGCAGACCGGGATGCGGCTCGTTGAACAGGTCGTAGCCGGCGATGTTCTTCTCGGCGCGCGAACGCGCGCGCGATCCGGCCCCACGTGGCGACCAGCTCGGACTGGATGCCGTCGCGGTCGGCATAGAAGGACTCGAACGCCTGCGCGACGGCGGGCGCGAGCTCGCGCGTGTTGTTGGCGCGGCAAGTCGACATGCCGTCGGTGAGGGTCGCCCACAGCGGCGCGCCGTCCCAGCCGACCGCCGGGCCGAGCGGGCGGCACGCACGTCTCCCCCGGTGGTGTCGCGATGTGCTTGCCCCACGCGTCCTGGTGCATGTCGAGCACGACGTAGAGCTCGTGCCTCGCGGCCCAGCGGACCGCCTGCCGTACGCGCGCGACGTACCCGGTGTCGAAGGCGCCGCGCTCGGGCTCGAACGCCGACCAGCTCATCACGAGCCGCACGACGTTGAAGCCGAGTCGCGAGATGCGCTTGAAGTCGCGCTTGCCCAGCGGCAGCACCGTCGGCAGCGCGGCGTCGGCGGCGTAGTAGTCGCCGAGCTGGTTGACGTTGATGCCGCGCAGCAGGACCTGCCGGCCGCGACCGTCGACGATCGCCGCGTCGTCCCCGCGGTCGACCTCGAGGCGCGGCAGCGCCTGCGCGGGCGCGGCCACCACGAGCGCCAGCGCGATGGTCAGCGCGACCCGCACGTTCACCGCGTCACTTTGACGCGGTGGCCGAACGCATCACGCCCGCGGATGGTGATCGGCGCGCCTGGGCGCAGACCCGCAAGGCGCCGGCAGCGCGGCTTGGCGCCGAGAACGAACCGGACGCCGCGGATGCGGGCGCGCACCGTGCCGCCGAGCGCGCGCGCACAGACGCGGCCGCGCCGGACCTTCGTGATGCGGACGACGGCGTGGGGCGCAAAGAGGACGGCGGCCCGCGCGAACTCGGCGGCCCCGCCCGACGTGTACTGCTGGACGGTGTGCGCGGCGCCGAGGTCGATCGTGAACTGCACACGACCGCCGACCACCTCTGCGGGGCGCCCGTTGACGTCCACCTGGGCGAGGCCGCGGTAGAACGGCGGCGTGGTGACCGTGGTGGTGCCGGAGCCCGCGAGTTCGGCGCCGGTGCGGCTCGCGGCGAGCTCCATGAACTCGAGTGCGCGCTGCGGGTCCGCCTGCACGCGCCAGCCGTAGACGGAGAAGTCCGCGTCGATCGAGCGGTGCACGAAGCGAACGGGAGGGGCGGGCGGGTCGGCGAGCACCGTTTCGAAGCGCGCCAGGATGTCTGCGGTCTCGCGCGTGAAGTTCGCCGGGCTGTGGCAGCCCGGGCCGTAATCGGTGTACTCGTGCGCGATGCCGAGCTCCTCCAGGCGCGCGTGGTAGGACCGGCTCGCCTGGTAGACGCCCAGCTCGATGGCGCAGGAGACCGAGTCGGCCGACAGCGGGTTCTCGCCGATACCGGGCGCCGGGGTGCCGTTGGCGGTGCGGACCTGCAGGTCCAGGCCGCGCAGGTTCTCGGCGAGGTCCCACGGGTTGTGCCCGCGCCAGCGCACCTCCTGCTCGGCGCGCGGGCCGTAGATCGCGTCGGCCGGCGCGCCGTCGAAGGTCGAGCTCAGCGTCAGCACCGAGCCGTTGGCTCGAGGTTCGAGTCGACGGCGCCGGACATGCTTGCCGCCGCCGCGAAAAGCTCGGGGTGGTGCGGCCGCCAGCATCATCGCTCCGTAGCCACCCATCGAGGCGCCGAAGATCACGCGCTGCGAGCGACGCGCGATCGTCCGCAGGCGCGCGTCGATCAGCGGGATCAGCTGGTCGATGAGGAACGTCTCGTACTTCGGTGGGCCGAAGGCGCCGGCGTTGTACCAGTCGCTCCAGTAGCCGCTGTTGCTGTCCCCCGAGACGACGATCGACGGATAGTCCTTCGTCAGCCCGACCCCGTCGATCAGCGTGCGGAAGGTCGCTCTGGCTGTTCATGGTGCCCGCGGTGAAGTAGGTGACGGGCCAGCGCCGCTTCGGCTGCGCGTCGTAGCCCGTCGGGAGCAGGACCTCGACCTTCGTGGGCGCCGCGAAGGCATCCGTCGCGATCGTCAGCTCGACCACGCGGTCCTTGACCACCCGCTCGCCGATGACCTCAGCCGCAGCACGCGCCGAGGCAGTCATCGCCAGCGTCGCGATCAGTGCGAGAGCAGCGGTCCAGGAGCGCATGCCCGCAGCGTACGCGCGTCGGGGCTCGCTTCGTGACGGTTCTGCGACGCAAGCGCCGCAGAACTGCGGCATCGAGGGCGACGGGTCCAGGTGTGTGCTGTAACCCGCGCTATACGCCGGTTAGAGCACACACCGTGGTCAAAGGTGGCCGAGATCGCCCGCTCGCAGTGGTCGCAGATCACGACCGCGCAACTGCTTGCTGCCGGTCTTTCCCTCGATGCCATTCTGTGGGCGGCCGACCACGGCCGGCTGTTCTCGTCGTTCAAAGGCGTCTACTCCCTCGGCCGCCCGATTCGCGCACCCGAGAGAGCGCGCGATGGCGGCGGTTCTCGCCTGCGGCCCACGGCGCACTGCTGTCCCACCACTGGGCGCTGTGGAACTACGACCTCGGCCCGCTCCCCAGCCACGACCCGGACGTCAGCGCACCGCCATCACGCCACGACCGCGACGGACTCACCCTTCACCGCCGCCGTTCGCTCGCACCCGACGCCAACCACGGGATCCCGACCACCACTCCGAACCGCACCATCATCGACACCGCTCCGTCCCTCCCCGCAACGACTCTCCGCCGCGTCATCAACCAGGCGCAGATCAAATACGCTGACCACCGCCGAGTCGCTGAGAGCCGAGGCGAAAGCGACCCGAGGAGTCCCGACGAAGGCGCTGCTCGCCGAGCTCCCCGAGGACCAGCGCGGCGCGACACGCTCCCTCCTCGAAGACCTCCTGTTCGACCTCCACCGCGACTCACGGACTCCCCGCTCCCGCGCGTCAACCAGCTCCGTCCACGGAGTGGAGTGCGACTTCGCCTATCCCTCGATGAGACCTGGTGATCGCCGCCGACGGCTTCGCCTTCCACGGCACGCGGATCGCCTTCGAGAACGACCACGAGGTGCGCCTGTTCCTCGAAGCGCAAGGCGAGCGGGTGATCGCCGTCACCTACCGCCAGGTCACCAAGGAGCGAGCGACCACCGCCGCCCGCCTACGAGCGATCCTCGAACTCAGCCGATGCGGATGAGCTTCTTGTTGACGAACTCGTCGGCGCCGTAGCGGCCCAGCTCGCGCCCGAATCCCGAGCGCTTGACGCCGCCGAACGGCAGCTCCGGGCTGTCCGCGCCGACGAGGTTCACGTAGACCATGCCGGCCTCGATCTTGTCGGCCACGCGCTCGGCCTGCTCGGAGTCCGTGGTCATCAGGTAGGAGCCGAGACCGAACGCGGTGTCGTTGGCGAGCGCGACGGCCTCGTCCTCGTCCTGCACCTTGAACACCATCGCGACCGGCCCGAAGAACTCCTCGCGCGCGATGTCGTTCGTCGGGGTCGATGTCGGTGAGAACCGTGGGCTCGAAGAAGTTGCCCTCGCGGCCGCCGCCGACGGCGATGTTCGCACCGCTGTCGACGGCCCGCGCGAGCTGCTCGGCGAGCCGGTTGGCCGCAGTGGTCGAGGAGAGCGGCCCGATCGCCGTGTCCTCCGACGTCGGGTCGCCCGGCTTGACCTCGCCCATCTTCGCCGTGAGCTTCTCGAGGAACGGCTCGTAGTACTCGTCGAGGATGATGAAGCGCTTGGCCGCGTTGCAGGACTGGCCCGTGTTGTCCAGGCGCGCGTCGACCGCGTTCTGCACGGTCTCGTCGAGGTCGTCCGTGCCGAGCACGATGAACGGGTCGCAGCCGCCCATCTCGAGCACGACCTTCTTCAGGTTGCGCCCGGCGATCTCCGCGACCGCCGCGCCCGCGCGCTCGGAGCCCGTCACCGACACGCCGCGCACGCGCGGGTCGGCGATCACCCACTCGATCTGCTCGTTCGTCGCGTAGATGTTCTCGTAGGCGCCCTCGGGGAAGCCGGCCTCGTTGAAGATGTCCTGCATCGCCGCGCCGACTCCGGGCACTGCGGCGCGTGCTTGAGCAGGATGGTGTTGCCGATCACCAGGTTCGGGCCGGCGAAGCGGGCCACCTGGTAGTACGGGAAGTTCCACGGCATGATCCCCAGCAGCACGCCGAAGGGGCTGCGGCGGACGACCGCCGAGCCCTCGCCGCCCATCAGCTCGATCGGCTCGTCGGCCAGGATCGACTCGGCGTTGTCGGCGTAGAAGCGGTAGATCATCGCCGAGAACTCGACCTCGCCGATCGCCTGCTCGATCGGCTTGCCCATCTCGCGGACGATGATCTTCGCCAGCTCGTCCTGGCGCTCCTCGTGCAGGTCGGCGACCTTGTTGATCAGCGCGGCACGATCGGCGACCGATGACTCGGCGGCCCCAGCCGCGAGACGCGCTGTCGGCGCGGTCGATCGCGGCACGGAGCTCGTCGTCCGTGATGTCCTTGTACTGCTTGATGGTCTCGCCGGTGGCAGGGTCGACGACGGCGTAGGTGCTCATGCCCCGCAAGCTACTCCCCTGCTTGACTGAACGCCTGCGTTCGGCTAAGTTGCGCGCGGCAAAGTCCACGGGAGGGGATTTCGATGTTCGTCGGCTCGCGCGTCCGCGCACTTGTCTTCGCGGTTCTAGGCCTGGCGCTGCTCGCAAGTGCGCCCGCGGCGCACGCGGACGCGGCCGCGCTCGACCTCGAGGCAACGGCATCACCGTCACCGCGACGCGGTGGATCACGCCGCGCACGCTGGAGGCCGACATCACGACGGCGAAGGTCTCCGCCGCCGCGGTCAACGGGCCGCACCGGGTGCGCGGTGACGCTTCCCGGCCGACTACTTCCAGCGACCCACCGCGCGCTTCCCGGTCCTCTACCTGCTGCACGGGGGCGCGGGCGGCAACTCCGCGCAGTGGACGACCGGCGGGGGCGACGCCGAGCGCATCACCGCCGGCAGCGAGCTCATCACGGTGATGCCCGACGGCGGCAAGGTCGGCTGGTACACGAACTGGGTCGATCAATCCCGCGGCGCCCAGGCCTGGGCGGACTTCTACCTCGCACAGCTCATCCCCTGGGTCGACGCCAACCTGCGGACGATCGCGACCAAGCAGGGCCGCGCGATCGCCGGCCTCTCCATGGGCGGGTTCGGCGCCGTGCGCTTCGCCCAGGACCGCCCGGACCTCTTCAACTACGTCGCGAGCTTCTCGGGCGCAGTGGACCTCAACGACTACGGCACGCGCGGCGTCATCGGCGAGCAGGCCGGCCAGAACGGCTTCAACCCGGCCGGGCCGTTCGGCAACCCGTTCCCGCCCTTCGACCGCCTGGATTCCGCGCCCTGGATCCCGCTCAGCCGCGCCGCCCGCCTGCGCGGCGTGGGCGTCGCGCTCTACGTCGGATCGGGCATCCACGATTACGACGTCCTCGAGCGCACCATGGCCAACTCGGCAGCCAAGCTCGCACCAGGCGCTCGATGCCGCCGGCGTGCCGCACTTCTACTCCAACTACGGACGACCCGGACCCACCGCCCCCTACGGCTGCGACGGCGGGCACAACTTCGGGTGCTGGAACTACGCGCTGCAGATGGCACTTCCTCGGATCGTCGGCGCGCTCCAGGCGCCGACGGGGTGAGCGCGCAGAGGCTCCGCCGCGTGAAGCTCTACGTCTGTTACGGATTCATGCAGAACATCCGGACCACCGGCCGCCCCGGCGGGCACCCGTGCGGCAACGCCCTGCACGCGCTACGCGATGCCGGGCACTCCCCCGAGGTGATCCCGGTGCACGGCCTCGGGGTCCCGGGCCTCGACAAGCTCGGAAAGCGTGACGAGGTCCAAGAGGTGAGCGGGCAGCGCGTCGTGCCGGTGCTAGTGACCGACACCGACGAGGTCGTCACCGACTCCAAGAAGATCGTCGCCTGGGCGCAGGCGCACCCCGTCGCCTGACCCAGTCGCTATTGTTCACCTAATGGTGAACGATCCGTTTCGGGCACTGTCTCATCCGATTCGCCGTCAGATCGTCGAGCGGCTGGCCGTCGGCCCCGCCACGGTCGGCGAGGCGACGCAGGGGCTCGGCGTCACCAAGCCGGCGATCACGAAGCACCTCAAGGTGCTGGAGGAGACAGGCGTCCTGCGGCGCGAGGTGATCGGCCGCAGCCATCGCCTCTCGCTCGAGCCCGCCGTGATGAGCGAGGCCGCCGACTGGATGGATCGCCAGCGGGTGCTCTGGGAGCGCCTGTTCGACGTCGTCGACGAATACCTCAAGGAGAACCCATGAACCTGCCACCGATCGTCTCCGAGTCCGAGTGGCGCGCCGCGCGCGCCGAGCTCCTCGTCAGGGAGAAGGAGCACACGCGCGCCGGCGACGCGCTCGCCGCCGCGCGGCGCCGGATGCCGCGCCTCGAAGTCGAGAAGGACTACCGCTTCGAGGGACCGGACGGGACCGTCGCCCTCGCCGACCTGTTCGAGGGCCGCCGCCAGCTGATCATCTACCGCTTCTTCTTCGAGCCGGGCGTCGGGCAGTTCCCCGAGAGCGGCTGCCGCGGCTGCTCGTTCATGGCCGACAAGGTCGCCCACCTCGCCCACCTCAACGCCCGCGACACCACCTACGCGCACGTCTCGCGCGCGCCGCAGGCCGACATCGCGCCGCCTCAAGCAGCGCTTCGGCTGGGACATCCCCTGGTACTCGCTGCTCGACGACTTCGACAAGGACCACGACGTCGACGAGTGGCACGGTTCCAACGCCTTCTACCGCGACGACGACGGGCGGATCTTCCGCACCTACTTCATCGACGCACGCGGCGACGAGGCGCTCGGCTCGACGTGGTCGCTGCTCGACATGACCGCCCTCGGCCGCCAGGAGGACTGGGAGGACTCGCCCGAGGGCTACCCCCAGACGGAGCGCTACGGCTGGTGGAACCTGCACGACGAGTACGAGGACGCGACCGTCTTCCAGGTCGGGCTCGACGTCGCCGCCGCCAACGGCGGCAAGGGCCGATGATCGCTCACGTCGGCGCGCGTGCCGCTGGAGGAACTGCTGCCGCTGCTGTGGGCGCCCGGCGCGGTGGTGGCCGCGCGGATGTGGCTGGGTCGCCGGTGAGCGGGCACGCCCTCGAGATCGAACGGACCTTCGACGCCCCGATCGAGAAGGTCTTCGATGCCTGGACCAGCGCCGAGGTCATGCGGCGCTGGTGGCGCGTCGAGCGCGAGTGGCCCGACAGCGAGGCGGATGGTCGACGTGCGCGTCGGCGGCGCGGTGCGGGTCGTGATGCACGACCCGGAGCGCGACGCGCACTATGGCGGCGGCGGCATGTACACCGAGGTGGACCGTCCGCGGCGGCTCGCCTTCACCTGGCTGTGGGACGACCAGGGAACGCGCACGCTGATCGAGATCGACTTCGACGAGACCGAGGACGGAACGCGCGTGCGCTTCGTGCACCGCGATCTCTGGGACGAGGAGGCCGTCCGCTCGCACACCGGCGGCTGGAACGGCGTGTTCGACAACCTCAGCCGCGAGCTCGGCTGACGCCGGTCACCTGGCTGGTCCCGGCGGGGACTTCGATCGTCTTCGGGCGGACGGAGCCTCCCCGCAGGGTCAGCGTCAGCGGCGACGTCCGTCGTCACCGAGCCCTCGAAGGCGCCGCGCAGGCGCATGCGCCTGACGTCGAGCGTGACCGCCTTCAGGTTCGTCGCGTTCAGGAAGAAGCTGTTGGAGACGGGCTCGTCCGCCCCGGCGCGCCACCGCCGGCTCGTGCGCGCGTAGAAGTTCGAGCCGTTGGATGCCGTGCCCGTGGAGCGCTCCGTCGGCAGTGGCTCCTGCACGCGCGCCGGCTATCGCGTTGGCGACGACGTCGATCGTGCCGCGCGGAGGCTCGACCCCGGGCGTCGGCGAGCGCGAGGCCGCTGACGTAGTACGCGTGGTCGGACGCCATCCCGTAGCGCGGGTCGCTCAGCGCGCCGTCGAGCACGAAGGTGACGCGGCGCGGGTTGCGGACGACCCGGTTCGCGGTCGCGTTCAGCGCGCCGTACTCGTCGCGCACGAACTGCCGGTACTCCGCGTGGCCGCCCGCGCCGAGCCCCTCGAACTGCCACAGGTCGTAGCGGTAGCCGAAGGCGTCGAGGCGGGACGCGGTGCGGGTCGTGATCGCCGCGTTGACGAGCGGGTCGTCGAGGCCGGCCGGCGCCAGCACCGGCACGTTGCGCAGGCCGGCGAGCGTCGGCCCGATGGCGGTCTGCGCCGGCACGTCGAGCGCTCCCGCGGCCTCCGTCAGCGAGCAGATCTCCGGCGCGATGTTCGGGAAGATCGCCTTGAAGAGCTCCGGGAACTGGCTCGAGAGCTTGTAGGTGCCGAAGCCGCCCATCGAGGAGCCGCTGAGCAGCGCGTGGCGCGGATCGAGGTCGTAGTGCGCGGCGACGTCGGCCCACATCTCGAAGACGTCCGCGCCCGCGAGGCCGAAGTAGCAGTACGTCTTGCCGCGCGCGTTGGGCATCGCCATCACCGACGGGTGGCCCTCCTCGGCGAGCATCTGCCACACCGACAGCGGCGGCTCCGTGCTGCCGCCCTCGAAGTGGTTGTGGTTGGAGTCGGCGCCGTGCAGGTTGAGGACGAAGCCGTAGCCGGCCCGCGGCTTGCGCTTCTCCGGCACGTACACCGAGTAGGGCTGCAGGCGTCCCGAGAACTGGTACGTGCACTCCGGCGGGTCGCAGATCGCGTTGCCGAAGATGTCGCCGCCGCTCGAGTTGCCGCGCCCCTGGACGGTCTCGAACCGGCTGACGAGGATGCGGTTCATCGGCCCGGTGCGCGGGACGCCGCGCTCGTCGTCGCGGCCGGCGGCGAGCTTGCGGAAGTTCACGGTCGCGTGCAGCGGGCTCAGGTCGCCCGCGGCCAGCGCGGCGTTCTGGCTGCCGTCCATCCAGGTGTTCTGGGTCCACGGGCCGTAGTCGCGGAAGGCGACGTTGAAGAAGGCGGGCTTGGCCGGATCCGGCCGCAGGTACGCGTTCGCGCCCGCGTCCCACAGACCGACGGCGGCGCCGACGCGCACGCGCTTCTTCCCGCGCGGGTCGAAGGCGCGGTAGGGGACCCGGATGTCGATCTGGCGGCGGCGCAGGTCGGTGCGTGACCCGCGGCTTCGCGCGCGCGCCGGTGACGTCGCCCGTGCAGCCGTGCGCGGTGACGAACACCCGCGCCGGCATGCTCGCGCCGGCGTCGTGCGGCATCGCGCTCGACGGACCGTCGCCGAGGCCGATGGTGACCGCGGCCGCGTCCGGGTCGAGCATCGAGTTCAGCGTGACGCGGATCGCCGTCGCCCGGCGCAGCGGCTCGATGCGCACCTCGACGATGTCGGCCGCGTTGCGGGCCAGCCGGTCCGGCTCGTCCGGGTAGGTCAGCGCGCGGTCGTCGTAGAGGAAGTCCTGGTAGAGGAACTCGCCGTCGCGGTAGGCCTCGGCGCCCGAGACCATGATCGGCTCGGCGGTCCAGTTGCGGGTGTTGCGCAGCTGCGGCGACGCGCGGGAGCTTCGAGTGCAGCACGGCGGGCCCGGCGCCGGCGGGCGGGAGCGAGCTCCGGTTGGCAGCCGGCGCGTACCCCGTCCCGTTGTCCTTCGGCGAGACCGGGCACGCGGCGATGGCGGACGCCGGGAACGCGAGTGCCGCCGCCACGGTCACCAGTATCCGGACCGCCATTTACCGGATGCTAGACGTGTTGAGGACGTCCGCCGTGGTCGCCCCGGCGCGGCGGGCGGTTGCAACGGCGTAGACCATGTTCGTCAGGCCGACCGTGGAGTGCGCGTCGGTCGAGCAGACGAGCTTCAGGCCGGCCGCGATCGCCGCGCGCGCGTGGCCGGCACTGAGGTCGAGCCGGGGCGGCAGGCCGTTGATCTCCATGGCCACCCCGTGCTCCAGCGCCACGGCGAAGACGTGTTCGAGGTCGAGCGCGTTCTCCGGGCGCTGGTGGATGTAGCGGCCCTTGGGATGGCTGAGGCAGCTGACGGACGGGTTCTGCAACGCGGCTTCGACGCGCTTGGTCAGCTCGCGCTTGGGCATCCGCTGGCCGCCGTGCACGCTGGCCTGGACCCAGTCCAGCTCGGCGAGGACGTCGTCGGGGAGGTCGAGGCGACCGTCGGGGAGGATGTCGCACTCGATCCCGCGCAGGACGCGGAACGGGGCGAGCACCGCGTTGGCCGCGGCGATCTCGTCGGCCTGGCGGCGCACGTCGTCGGCGGTCAGGCCGGGCACCGCCCCGACCGCCGGGGTGTGGTCGCAGATGGCGATGTAGTCGTAGCCGCGCTCCATCGCCGCACGGCCCATCTCCTCCACGCTCGCCCGGCCGTCGGACCACGTCGTGTGCATGTGCAGGTCGCCACGGATGTCGGACAGCTCGACGAGGTCCGCCGGGACATCGGGAGCGGGATGCTCACGCAGCTCGGGCGGTCGCACAGCCCTGGCCCAGGACGGCGGCCTCGTCCCGTCCGACCGTTAGCTCCCCCAGCGCCTGCACGTACGCACGCGAGCCGGTCGCGCGCACGAGCTCGGTACCGAACGCCGCCGGCTCGGCGACGACGACCTCGATCGGCACGCCCTCGACGGTGAGGCCAACCGCGCGACGCTCAGAACGCTCGAGCACGGCGACGACCGCGGCGAGTTGAGCGAAGTGATCGAGCACCAGGCCCGGATCGGTCGCGGCGCACACGACCGCGAGATGCTCGCACGAGTCGCGCCAGCGGCGCGCGTCGCCGGCCGGCTCGCCGTCGAGCGCGGTGGCGACCGCGTGTGTGAGCTCCCATGCCTTGTTGAGTCGTAAGCCATGCCGCGGCCGCGGCGTCCCCAGGCGCTCGCGCACCTTCGCCTCGGTCGTCGGGCCGACGCCCGGCGCCTCCTGCAGTCGCCCGGCGGCGATCGCCTCGCGCAGCTCGTCCGCCGTCCGCACGTTCAGCGCGTGCGCGATGTCGACCACCCGCCGCGCGCCGAGGCCGAGGTAGCGACCGAGCCCGATCAGGTCCGGCGAGAGCTCGCGTTCCAGCTCGGCCAGCTCGGCGATCCCCCCCGTCTGGACCAGCTCCTTCAGGCGCGCCTCGATCGATCGCCCGATGCCGCGCAGCTTGCGCACCTGGCCGGAGCGGACGAGGGTGGCGACGTCGGCCGGCGTGGCGCGCACCGTGTCGGCCGCGCGCCGGTAGGCCCGGGTCGAATGCGGGTTGGCCTCCGCCAACTCGAGCAGCGACGCGAGTGCCTCCAGGCGGTCGGCGATGTGCGCGTTGTCCACGCCCAGAGTGTCGCGTGATCTGCATCACGTTCGGGGCGTGATCAACACCGTTCGCGGATTCGCGGCCGGAATCGATGCTTCTCCCATGCACTTCACCGCTCGGCACATCGCCGCTCCGCTCGCTCTCGCCGCCTCCCTCATCGGGGCCGTCTCCGCTCACGCCGCCCCGTCCATCACGACCGGCTCCGCCGACGAGGGCACGACCCTCTCCGTGCCGGTCAGCGCCAAGTGCCAGGGCGCCGCGCGCTGTGGCTTCACCATCACGACCGTCGACGGCACGGCCACGGCCGGCACCGACTACACGCCGGCCACCATCAAGGGCACGGCCAAGAAACAGAAGACCTTCGCTCGCACGCTGTCCATCCCGATCCTCGATGATGCGACCGACGAGGACGCCGAGACCTTCACCGTCCGCGTGACCGTCGCCCGCGGCGCCAACGTCCAGGCCTTCGACGCCACCCAGACGATCACCGCGTCCGACACCGAGGTGCCGCAGTCCGGCGGCGGCGGCAAGACCAACCCCAGCGAGTTCCCGGCCGACTCCGGCGAGGCGACGGAACGGACGGTCGCCCTCCTGGACGGCTTCATGACGACCTGCGAGACCCCGTTCTGGAAGGGCGTCGCCGGCCAGTTCGGCGCCTGGGGCAGTTTCCAGAAGGGCTGCTCGGTCACGATCCAGTGCCCCTACGGCGTCAAGGGCTGCGCGATCATGCCGATCGGCGGCATCTCGAGCGAGAAGAAGGTCGGCCAGAAGGTCACCATGAACTCGCGCATCGCCGTCAACAACTCAGCCGACAAGCTGGTGTTCCGCGAGGACCTGAGCTGCGCCGGCACCGACGGCTGCTCGAACACTCACCTGACGAGGATGGAGAGCAGCGCCAAGGCGACCTTCACCTGCAACGGCGTCCGCGCGACAGGCCCGCTCGAGGACCGCGCCAAGATCAGCTGCGGCATCCGGGTCCAGTTCACGAACAACTGACTCGGGGCGCTAGTCGTCGTAGTCGTAGAACCCGCGGCCGCTCTTGCGGCCGTGGGGCCGGACACGACCATCCGCTTCAGCAGCGGCGGCGGCGCGTACTCGGGCCGCTTGAACTCCTCGTACAGCGAGTCGCCGATCGCGTAGAGCACGTCGAGGCCGATGAAGTCGCACAGCGTGAGCGGCCCCATCGGGTGCCCGCAGCCGAGCTTCATGCCGGCGTCGATGTCCTCGCGCGAGGCGAAGCCGTCCTCGATACATGCGCACGGCCGCCATCAGGTACGGGACGAGCAGGAAGTTGACGATGAAGCCCGAGCGGTCCTTGGTGCGGATCGGATGCTTGCCGATCGACGCGGCGAAGTCCTCGGCGCGCTCGACGAGCTCATCGGCGGTGTCGAGCCCGACGACGACCTCGACGAGCGACATGACCGGCACGGGCGAGAAGAAGTGCAGGCCGATGACGCGCGTCGGGCCGCTGGGTCCACGGCGGCGATCTCCGCGATCGGGATCGACGACGTGTTGGACGCGAGGAACTCGCGTCGGGCAGCATCGCGGTCGAGGAGCTGGAACAGCTCGCCCTTGACCGTCGGCGTCCTCGACGATCGCCTCGATCACGAGGTCCGAGCCCGGAGAGCGCGTCGAGGTCGGTGGTCCACGTGATGCGCTCCGAGCAGCGCCCATCGTCGGCCTCGTCGAGCTTGCCGCGCTCGACCGCCTTGGCACCGACGCCTCGACCGACGCGCGACCGTTCCAGCGGCGCCTCGCTCGGGCTCGTGGATGACGACCGGCGAGCCCGCCCGCGCGCACCGACTCGGCGATGCCCGAGCCCATGAATCCGGCGCCGACGACGCCCACGGAAGTGATTGTCGTCATGCGGCCATCATTGCAAGGAGCTCCGGCGCAAGGCCAGCGCCGGAGCGAGCGCGCGCAACAGTCCGAACGCGCTGATGGTCGCCCACACGACGTTGACGGTGACGGAGGGCCAGGCGCGGGCCGGGAGCCCCGCGGCGACGAGCGCGAGCGCACCCCCGAGGTTCATCGCGTGATAGCGGGCGCCGGCGTGGCCGAGCCGGCCCAGCGCGACGCCGGCGAAGCTCGCCAGCACGAGCGCACCGCCCAGGAATCCGATCAGCGTCATCACCATCGCCCTCAGGTATACGGCAGGAACATGCGTCAGCACCATTGACTTTGAGCGGTTCAATGATTCAGTATCACTGAATGCCGATCGATGCGCATCGCCTGCTCGTCCTGCGCGCGGTCCAGCGCGCGGGCGGCGTCGCCCCGGCGGCCCGGGTCCTCTACCTGAGCCCGTCCGCGGTCTCCCAGCACCTGACCCGGCTGGAGGCGGAGACCGGGCTCAGCCTCGTCGACCGCACCCGGCGCGGTGGCGGCCGTGCCCTGGCGCTCACCGCGGCCGGTCAGGCGCTCGCCGAGCAGGGCGGGCGCGTGGCTGACGCCCTGGCCGAGGCGGAGCGCACCGCGATGACCCTGCGCGGCGAGCGGCGCGGCCCGGTGCGAGTGGGCGGCTTCGCCACCGTCCTGCGCCGCCTTGTCGGGCCCGCCGTCGCCGACCTGGCGATCGCCGAGCCGACCATCGTGCCGACCGTCACCGAGGTCGACGAGACGACCGGTCTCGCCCAGCTGCGTGCCGGCGAACTCGACCTGCTGCTCATCGAACGAGTGCCCGACGCCCCACCCCCACGGGCGGTCGTGGTGGAGGAGCTGCTGCGCGATCCGTTCCGCATCGTCGTGCCCGCGGGCTGGCCGGCCCAGAGCTCCCGCCGTCTGCTCGCGGCGCCCTGGATCGCGGGCGCGCCCGGGACGCCCGCCCGCGCGGCGCTCGACCACCTCGGCGCCGCCAACGGCGTCCAGCTCGACGTCCGCCACGTGTGCGACCAGTACCCGTCGATGATCGCGCTCGTCGTCGCCGGCCTCGGTGCGAGCGTGGCCACCGAGCTCGTGCTCGACTTCTTCAAGCCCGACGGCGTGCGCGTCGACGCCGGTCCGCTGGACCTCGGCGCCCGCACGATCAGCGTCGTCCATCGTCGCGGCCGCGCTGAGCCGGGCCCGGCGGCGAGCGGGATGCTCGAGGCCCTCCGCGCCCGCGCCTGACTCGAGCAGCGCGAGCGGAGAGGGGTGGTCGAGATCACCCCGCGGGGCGTAGCCGGGGGTGCGCCCACGATCGAGCATGCACCCATGACCACACGCAAGCACCTCACCACGTTCGCCGCAGTCCTCGCCGCCATCGGCATCACCGCCGGTCCCGCCGCCGCCCAGAGCCCACCGCCGCCGCCCGGCCCGACCACCGGGATGCCCGACGCGCCGCCCCCGACCGGGAAGCGCTGCCAGGGCAAGCAGGGCAAGGCCAAGCAGCGCTGCAAGCGTCCGTCGAAGAGCACGCGGACGCTTGCCAGCGCGTCCTCCGCCGGCCCGCGCTTCGTGACCGGGAACACGGACTGCCACACCGTGCCGTTCGCGGGCACCGACACCCTGCAGCCGCTGGTGACCGCCGCCGACGGCGGGCCGAGCGTCGACGAGCAGTTCGTCCGGATCGAGACCTTCCGTTACAAGTGGAACGGCCGCGCCTGGGCGTATGAGACCACGATCGACAGCTCGTGGGCCTACGCCAATGACCGGACCTGGTCCCAGCACTACTACTCGGGTGGCCGCTGGCAGACGCGTGGCACCTACGGCTCCGGGGTGACCTCCGGCCACTACCGCACCGCCCAGCGCATCACGTGGATCCCGACCAAGTCCGCGCCGCAGGAGTACAGCGTCTTCAACTGGACGACGCACACCCAGAACGGCCGCGCCGTCTCCTTCTGCAGCTTCTAGCCCGCCGACCACGACGACGCCATCCGCAGCCCGGTCGCGGGAGCCGGCTGCGAGGTGGTCGTGTGAGTACGTTCCGCAAACCCGGGCTCGGCCGTCGACAACGCGCGCTTACCCGTCCGTCTTGGTCGAGGACTCGGGCCCGCATTTGGCGCGTCCCGCACCGCGAGCACGGAGGTCACTCTCGATCTACGCGGCGCGCATCTCCCACATGCAGTACCGACCGTGAGGTGCATATCCGAGACGCGTATATGTGCTCTCAGCCATCGCGGTCGACTCCAACGTGATCGTCGTGCAGCCACGAGCGCGAGCCTCGCGCAGAGCGTGGCACACCAACGCGGAAGCCAGGCCCCGGCTTCGCGCCGTAGGTGCGGTGGCGACGAACCAGAAATAGCAATCGCCCTCGTGCTCGAGTGCCAACAGGGCACATGCCGGCTCTCCGGCGATGAGTGCGACGTCACGCGGATTGCGCGTTCCCGTCGCCGATCCTCATCCACGGAGCCAGCCACGAGGACGCTTGACTTCAGACATGCATGTCTGATTTACTAATTCAGACATCAACGTCTGATTTAGAACGGAGCTCGGATGCACGGCAAGCGCCACCAAAAGCCCACGCAGGACCCGCAAGCGAAGGCCGGCCGGTTCAACTGGCCGCTTCTGCTCGTCCTGTCCCTCGCGCAGCTGATGGTCATCCTCGACATCACGGCGGTGAACGTCGCGATGCCCGACATCGCGGCAGATCTCGCATCGCCGGGAGCGACCTCGGGTGGACGATCACCAGCTACTCGCTGGTCTTCGGGAGCCTGCTGCTGCTCGGCGGCCGGGCCGCCGACCTGCTCGGACGCCGCCGCATGTTCCTGACCGGCCTCGGCGTCTTCGTCCTCGCCTCGCTCGGCTCCGCGCTCGCCGGCAGCGCGCGGCATGCTGTTCGCCGCTCGCGCCGGGCAGGGCCCGGGGCCGCGATGCTGTCCCCGGCGGCGCTGTCGATCGTGACCAGCTCGTTCCACGGATCCGACGGGCCAAGGCGCTCGGCGGCTGGGGCGCCGTCGGCGGTGCCGGCGCAGCCGTCGGCGTCTGTTCGGCGGCGCGCTGACCGAATCGTCGACTGGCGGCGCATCTTCGTCATCAACCTCCCGGTCGGCCTCGTGCTCGCGGTCGCCGCCGTCAGGGTGATCGCAGCCGAACGGCGCCGGGCGCAGTGGCGCGGCCTGGACTTTGCGGGCGCCTCGTCGCGACGGCAGCCTGGGGGCGATCGTGTACGCGCTCTCGCAGGCTGCGGAAGCCGGCTGGGCTTCGACGCAGACGCTGCGGCTCGGCGCCGCCGGGCTCGCCGGGCTCGTCGTGTTCGGCGCCTGGAGCTGCGCGCCGAGGCAGCCGCTGCTGCGGCTCGAGCGGCTCGCCGATCGGGCCGTGGGCGGCGGGCTTCCTGATGATGCTCGCGGCCTCCGCCGTCGATGTTCGGGCTGTTCCTGCTCATCCTCGCTCTACCTGCAGAACGTCCTGGGCACCGGACCGCTCGAGACCGGCCTCGCGTTCCTCCCGCTCGCCGTGGCGCATCGGCGCCGGCGTCCACGTCGGCAGCCATGTCTCGGCCACGGAGTCCGCATCCCGCTCGCCGCCGGCTTCGCCGTGGCTGGCGGTCGGCGACTGCTGCTCGCCGGAGTCGACGGCGGCGGCAGCTACGTGAGCAGCGTGCTCCCCGGCATGCTCGTCACCGGGCTCGGGCTCGGAGTCGTCCTGGTCGGCGTGGCGGTCGCCGTCCTCACCGGTGCGCGGGAGGACGAGACGGGGATGCTGTCCGGGTTGAACACCACCGGCCACGAGATCGGCGGCACTCTCGGCATCGCCGCGCTGGCGACGATCGCCACCGGCAGCGCAGCCGGAGCGCCGGTACCGCCGCGCTGGCGAGTGGCGTCGGCGACGCCTTCCTCGTCGCCGCAGCGATCGCAGGGCTCGCGAGTCTGGTCGCCCTCGCGGTCCTACCGTCCGCCGCGAGCTTCCTGCCCAAACTCCGACTCGCGCCCCGCATCGCCATCCACTAGCCATCCCACCGAATGCCTGCCCGCCCTGACCTGCCCTCCGGTGTCCCCCGCAAGCGCGCGGACGCAGAGCGCAGCGTGGCCCGCATCCTCGACGCAACCGTCGACGCGTTGGCGAGCGATCCCGAGGCCAGCATGGCCGAGATCGCTCGCCGGGCAGGTGTCGTGCGGGCAACGGTCTACGTCCACTTCCCGACGCGCGAGTCCCTCATCGGCGCCGTGACAGACCGCGCCATCAAAGACGTCGCGGCCGTGATCGCGGCTGCCGAGCCGCAACGCGGGGAGGCGGTCGAAGCGCTGCAACGCGTCGTCATCTCCGCCTGGCGCACGCTCGGCCGCTACCACCCGCTCGTCGCCGTCAATGCGCAACTCCCGCAGTCCGAGCTGCACGAGAAGCACCACTCGGTGCATGGCGCCCTCCTACCGCTCATCGAGCGGGGCCAGCGCGACGGGGCGTTCCGTTCCGATGTCCCGGCCGCGTGGCACGTGGCCATGCTGCTCTCGATCATCCACACCGCCAGCGCCGAGGTATCAGCCCGCCGGGTCGGCGAGGCCGACGCCGAATCCGCGCTTGTCGAGACCGTCCTCGGCGCGCTCGAAGGGCGGTAGGCCCGCCCTTGGCTCGGCGCGTCTCAGAGGCCCGGCGGATGCCGGACCGTGTAGCCGCTGGCGCTGCGCATCTCCGACGTCCAGCGGCTGCCGCCAGTCGAGCTCATGGCACTGGTGTCGAAGCGGCGGCCGTTGACGACCATGTAGGAGTGGCCGGCGTTGGCGTAGATGGTGATCCAGCGGCCGGGGCCGGGACGCCCGTAGCTCATGAATCCGGTCGAGTCGAGCGGCGTCGAGCGCACCAGCCGACCGCCGTGCAGCGCGAAGGACATCGAGCCGGAGCAGTCGTAGCCGGTGTCCCTGGGGAAGCTCGCGTGGCCCCCGCCATAGCGGTACGGCTTGGTGGCGATGCGGTTGCCGGCCTCGATCACCCGTCGCACGACTGAAGGCACGCCTGAGCGGCCGGCATTCGTCCGCGCGGCGGCCTTGCGCCGCAGAACGATTGTGCGGCCGGGCTGGCCGAGGGCTGTCCAGGTCGCCGGACCCACGACGCCGTCAGCGGCCAGCCCGCGCCGACGCTGGAAGCGCTTCACCGCAGCGTTGGTGGCCGGCCCGAAGACACCGTCCGCGGCGATGCCGAGCGCCCGCTGCAGCGCGCGAATGGCGTCCTGCCGGTGCGGGGTCCTGCCACGCCTCGGGCTGCTGCCGGAGCCGCTGCTGCCGGCGGCGCGGCGCAGGGCGGCGAGCGTCGCTGGCCCGACCACGCCGTCGGCCGTAAGACCATGGGCCGTCTGGAAGCGCTGCACCGCCGCCTTGGTGCCGCGGCCGAAGATCCCGTCCGCCGGTATGCCGAGCTTGCGCTGCACCTTCGCCACGCGCGGCCCGTGCGCGCCCTTCTTGAGCACTCGCGCGGCGACGGCCGAAGCGGGCGCGACGAGCGCCAGCATCAGCATCAGTGCCACGACACGCGTGGCTGGTTGAGGAGTCGGGCCGTTGAACATTCTTCGGGGCTTCGGCGCCTACGAGGTGAGCTGACGGGCTCGCGCTTGCCGCGCTACGCCGTCGGCAATGACGGCGATTCGCCCCTGCGGCCGGATGGACCGCTGTGGTTCCCCGTTTGCCGCATGCGCGGCAACTCGGCTGTGAAGCAGCCGTCGTTCTAACAGCCCGCTCTCCTGCTCCTTGCAAGAGACTTTGCACGCCCCTTCCTTCCGCAGGGACGCGATTCGGCCTAGTAATACCCCGCCGGGGTACGTTACGATGCATCCGTAGATACCCCCGTCCCGTATTAGAGTCATGATCAACGGCCACCCCACCGAGTTTTCCGCCGACCTTCTGCGCGAGCACCTTCGCGAACTCGACGCCGAGTTGGCGCGCGCCCATGAGTTCAGTCTGAATCAGAACGCGACGTACATGGCTGACCTGGCGAGCGACGTGGCCCTGACAAAGGCCGCTTATGTCGGCGCTGCGGTGACGGAGATCGCAACGCTCCGCGCCTCACTGAACGGACCGTTGTTGGGCTGACGAAGCCTGGAGCTGCGTAAGTCCTTACGTATGGCGGCCGAGGGCGACCACCAGGTCGTGGACGACGGCAGGGTCGCGGAGCCGGTCACCGAAGAGCTCGCGCAACTGCGTCATCCGGTAGCGCACGGTCTGCGGATGCACCATCAGGTCGGCAGCCACGGCGTCGCGGCGCCCTTGATGCAGCAGCCAGGAGCGCAACGTCTCGCTCCAGGCGGGCCCGGGCGGCGGGACGAGGCCGGTCAGCGGTGCGAGGACGCGCGCGCGCAGGTCGGCCAGCGCCTCGCGGTCTGCTCGACGACCAGGTCGGCAGGTGGGCCTCCGTGTCGAGCGGCGCCGCCGGCCGGTTCCGGGTAGGGCGCGGCACCGCGCGGCGCGCGCACGGACACAGCGACGTCCGTCCACGGGCGGGCGGGACCGACGACGGCCGGCCGATCGCGCAGAACGGTCAGCAGCCGCTGCCGTCGCGGCCCGGCGGCGTCAGGGACGAGCAGGATCGCGGTCGCCTCGAGACCGACGAGCTCGCCGGGCAGCCGGAGGGTCGATGGTCGAGCACCGCGAGCGCGTCACGGACCTTGCGCTCCTCGACGAGCACGGCGGTGAGCGTGGCGGGTGGCGTCCAGCCGGCGCGCTCGGCCGCCTCCGCGAGCGCCTCGGCGCGACGGCGTCCATGAGCGCGCGACCGAGCCGCTCGAGGTAGAGCTCGCGGACGCGGCCGGTGGTCTCGCGCTCGTCGGCGTGACCCGCCACGCTCGCCGCCGAGAGCTCGTCGATGAAGGCGAAGACGAGCTCGGCGAACTGGGCGATCTCTGCCGCAGGGACGCCGTCCTCGACCAGGATCCGTGACTGGGCACGCCAGGAGATCCGGGCGCCGATCCGGTACGCCGACTGGAGGGCGTCCATCGAGCGGCCGTCACGGGCCTCGCCCGGCCCAGCTCGTAGGCGGCCGCCGAGCCGCCTGCTGCGGGGTGCCGGGGTCGCCCGTCCCGCGCTCGGCGAGGCGGATGAAGCCGGCGATGCCCATCTGGACGGCGCGCTCGATCGTCTGGCGGCCGGGACCGCCCAGCGCGGCGTACTCGGCGACGCCGGTGATGAGTGCCTGGACTGCGTCCTCGGCGAGCGACGGCAGCTGCATCCCGGAGCCGATCGGCGGTGTTCGGCGAAAGCACCGCTCGCATCACATTGTTCTCGACGAACAACAATCAGACGAAGTCCACGCTCCACGGTCAGCAACTTACTCCGAGGCGCGGGTACCTTCAAGGCAATGGTCAGCATCCTCCGTGAACGAGCCACCGACCTGCTCGGGTTGATGGCCACGCCCGGTCCTCCCCAGCGACTACCTCGACCTGTTCGACCCGCTGCGCTCGGGCACCGACCTCCGCGGCCGGATCGTCGAGGTCCACCCGGAGACACGCGACGCCGTCACCCTCGTCATCCGCCCCGGCCGCGGCTGGAAGGGTCATGCGCCCGGCCAGTACGTGCGCATCGGCGTCGACGTCGACGGTGTCCGCCAGTGGCGCGCCTACTCGGTGACCTCGCCCGCCGACCGTGCGGACGGGTGCTTCTCGATCACCGTCAAGGCGATCCCGGACGGCAAGGTCAGCACCCACCTCGTCCGCCGCGCCCGGCCCGGGCACCATCGTCCAGCTCGACCAGGCGTGCGGCGAGTTCGTCCTGCTCGCCGCGCCGCCGGCCAAGGCGCTCTTCATCACCGCCGGCAGCGGCATCACTCCCGTGATGGGGATGCTGCGCAGTCACGCCCTCGCCGACGTCGTGGTCGTCCACTCCGCGCCCACCGCCGACGACGTCATCTTCGGCGGCGAGCTGCGCGGGCTCGCCCGCACGGAGCGCATCCGGCTCGTCGAGCAGCACACGGACGTCGACGGCATGCTCGACGCCGACGACATCGCGGCCCTCGTCCACGACGCGGACGAGCGCGAGATCTGGGCCTGCGGGCCGGCCGGAATGCTCGACGCGCTCGAGGCCCGCTGGCGACCGGCGTCCGCGACCGGAGCGCTTCCGCCCCGCCCTGCTCGCCGATCGGCGACGGCGGCACCGTCACCTTCACCGCCAGCGGCAACACCGTCGAAGCCGACGGCGCGACCTCGCTGCTCGACGCCGGCGAGGACGCCGGCGTGCTGATGCCCTCCGGTTGCCGGATGGGCATCTGCTTCGGCTGCGTCGCGCCGCTGCGCGAGGGCGCCGTGCGCGACCTCCGCACCGGCGAGCTCACCACCGCGAGCCCCGGCGACGGCGTGCTCGTCCAGACCTGCGTGTCGGCTGCCGCCGGCCCCTGCCAGATCGACCTCTGACCCGAGGACTTCAAGCCATGACCGCCATGCAGAAGAAGGCCGTCGACCCGACGGCTCACTCGTCGACGAGGACATCGAGAACCTCGGCCGCGAGCTCGACGCGATCCGCGAGCAGGTGATCGCCAGCCGCGGCGAGCGTGACGCGGAGTACATCCGCACGGTCATCGCCAACCAGCGCCGGCTCGAGATCGCCAGCCGCGGGCTGCTGCTCTTCTCCCTGTTCCCGCCCGCGTGGCTCGCCGGCACCGCGGGCCTCTCCGTCTCGAAGATCCTCGAGAACATGGAGATCGGCCACAACGTCATGCACGGCCAGTGGGACTGGATGCGCGACCCCAAGATCCACTCCACCACCTGGGAGTGGGACAACGTCACGCCCTCCGACGAGTGGAAGCACTCCCACAACGAGCTGCACCACACCTACACGAACGTCCTCGGCCACGACAACGACCTCGGCTACGGGATCATGCGCGTCGACGAGGACCAGCGCTGGCACCCGTTCTACCTGGGTCAGCCGCTGTGGAACGCGATCAACGCCCTGCTCTTCCAGTACGGCATCGCCGCCTACGACCTCGAGATCGGCAAGGTCATGAAGGGCCGCAAGGACAAGGCCGACTTCAGGGCGGCAGGCCAAGGGCGTGCTGCGCAAGATCCGCAAGCAGGTCGCCAAGCGACTACGTCGTGCACCCGCTGCTGTCCGGGCCCTCCGCGCTCACCACGCTCGGCGCCAACTTCACCGCCAACATCGTCCGCAACGTCTGGACGCACTCCGTGATCATGTGCGGCCACTTCCCCGAGGGCGTCGAGACCTTCGAGAAGACCTCGATCAAGGGCGAGACCCGCGGCGAGTGGTACCTGCGCCAGATGCTCGGCTCGGCGAACATCACCGGCAGCCCATTCCTGCACCTGATGACGGGCAACCTCTCCTTCCAGATCGAGCACCACCTCTTCCCGGACCTCCCCGCAACCGCTACGCGGAGATCTCCCCGAAGGTCAAGGAGCTCTTCGACCGCTACGACCTCACGTACCACGCGGGCCCGCTCCCCAAGCAGGTTCTCTCGGCGTGGCGCAAGGTCATCCGCCTGTCGCTACCGAACGACGAGCGCGCTGCGGTCGAGGTCGCGGTAGCTCGCGACTCCGGCGATGGCGAGGGTGATGTCGAGCTCGGCCTGCAGCGTGCGGAGCACGTGCCGGACGCCGTCCTCGCCGCCTAGCGCCAGGCCGTGCACGTACGGGCGGCCGATCAGCACGGCATCGGCGCCCAGCGCCAGCGCCCGGTAGACGTCGACCCCGGTACGGACACCCGAACCGAACAGGACGGCGATCCTCCCGCCGACCGCGTCCGCGATCTTCGGCAGGACTCTGATCGTCCCGGATACGTCCCCACCCGCCCCGCGGCGGCCGCGCTCGTTGGAGACGACGATGCCGTCGAAGCGGCGACGGACCGCCATCCGCGCGTCCGCCACGGTCTGGATGCCGCCAAGGACGATCGGCTTGTCCCAGGCGTTGCGGATCGCCGCGAGCGCCGCCCAGCCCTTTCCGGGCTGCGGCGGTGAGAGCACGAGGTGGGTGTACCCCGTGAGCGCCGCGCGCTCGAGCACCCCGAGGTCGGGGTTCTCCCCGTCCGGCCAGTCGAGGCCGATCCAGCGCGAGCCGTTGGGCGCGGCGACGGCGACGCTCTCGACGGAAGCGCTCGAATGCGCGGCATGGACGTACGTGAGGTCGAGGGCCGATGCCGCCCGGACGCTTCCGGCGTCACCGTCGGGGTGCGCCTGAGCCTGGCCTCCGACCGGGCCGAGGATGACCGGCACCGGCATCGTGACGCCGAGCACGGTCGCGCTGAGGTCGCGCGCCGCGCGGTCGATGAACATCCGCGGGACGATCCGCCACGCGCGCAGCGCCTTGGCGTTCGCGCGCACGGCAGCGGCGCCGCCCGCCTCCGCGAGCAGTTGCCGACGAGCGGCCTCGGGCAGCACGTTCGCCGCGACAGCCTCGAGGTCGGAGAGGTTCGTGGTGAAGATCGGCGTGACGCCGGCGCTCATGCCGGCGATGTAGATCTCGGACTGGTAGCCGGAAAACGGGGCACCCGGGCCAACCGGGAGCGGCGACTGCCGGGGGACCCCAGCCGGCGCCGACTGGCCCGCCGCGAGCGCGGTCGGCGCGAGGACGGTCGCGGCGGCCGCGGTGCCGGCCACCTCCAAAAACTGGCGACGCGTGTGCTCGGTCATCGGGTCAGGGAGGACCGGGAGAGCCTGCGGTGACTGCGGTGGCCCGCCCTGCGGACCTCGCCCGCGAGCTCGTCGACGAGCCTCCGCATGACGGTGCGGGTGCCCGCCTGACCGTCCAGCGCCAGGCCGTACAAGAACGGTCGGCCGATGAGCACCGCGTCGGCGCCGAGGGCCAGCGCCTTGAAGGCGTCGCGCCCCGTGCGGATGCCGGAGTCAAAGAGCACGGGTAGCTTCCCGCCGACCGCCTTCACGATGGGCGGGAGTGCATCGAGCGACGCGATCGCCCCGTCGACCTGGCGGCCGCCGTGGTTGGAGACGACGATGCCGTCGATCTTGTTCTCGACGGCCATCCGTGCGTCGCGTGGGCTTTGGATGCCCTTGAGCAGGATCGGCCCGTCCCAGTTCGCGCGGATCAGCGGGAGCTGGTCCCAGCTCAGGCCGGGGTTCTGGAAGATGCCCGCGAACACGATGCCGGCCGGCAGCGGTGCGACCTCCGCCGGCACGGGCATGCGGCGCTGGAAGACCGGGTCGCTCGTGTAGTTCGCGATGCCCTTGTTCTCGAGGAAGGGCGAGTAGCCACGGTCGAGGTCGAGCGGCCGCCAGCCGAGCAGCGTCGTGTCGAGCGTGATGATCAGGTGGGTGTATCCGGCGGCCTTCGCGCGCTTCAGGAAGGAGACGGTCAGTTCGTCGTCGGTGGGCCAGTACAGCTGGTACCAGCGTGCGCCGTCGCCGTTGGCCTCCGCCACCTCCTCCATGTTGTGGGCGCCCTGGGTCGAGTGCACGTACGTCAGCCCGAGCTCCTGCGCTGCGCGGGCGCTGGCGAGCTCTCCCTCCGGATGTGCGAGCGTCTGCACGCCGACCGGCGCGAAGAGCACCGGCGCCGGCATGCGCGTGCCCAGGATCGTGGTGGAGAGATCGACCTTCGCCGGCTTGCGGCCCTTGCGCCGCTTGATCTTCCAGCGCTTGAACGCGGCCGCATTCGCACGTGTGGTGTCCGCGTCCCCCGCCCCGGCCAGGATGTAGGCCAGGGCCTCGGGAGCCAGGACCTTCGCGGCCTGCGCTTCGAGCTGCGAGAGGTCCTTGGGGATGGTCGAGGCGGCCAAGACGGGCGGTTATACCGGCATTCCGCGGTGGCGGTGCGTCATCATGCGACGCCGTGACCGTCTACGTCACCGGTCACCGCAACCCGGACACCGATTCGATCGCCTCGGCGATCGCCTACGCCGAGCTCTGGAGCCGCCTGGATCCGTCCGACGACTACGTCGCGGTCCGGCTCGGCGCCCTCAATGCGCAGACGCGCTGGGTGCTCGAGCGTGCGGGAGCCGACGAGCCCGACCTGCTGCCGCACCTCTTCCAGCGCGTGCGCGACGTCATGGCCCCCGACCCGCTGCTCGCCGCCCAGAGCGCACCGGTGCGTGAGGTGGGCCTGCTGATGGCGCGCGAGGGGCTCGAGCTCGTCCCGCTGGTCGACGACGAGGGCAAGCTCACCGGGGTCATGACCGAGCGGGTGCTCGCGCACCGCTACATCCGTGAGTCGCGCGAGGCGTCACGCCTGGACGCTCCGACCCGGGCCGACGCGATCGCGCAGGTGCTCGGCGGCGAGGTGCTCGCCGGCGACGCCGAACGGTCAGTCGACGGGCGCGTGTGGGTGCTTTCGATGGCCGTCGCGTCCCTCCCCGACATCACGGCGGGCGACGTCACGGTCGTCGGTGACCGAGAGGACGCCCAGCTGCGGGCGATCGAGCTCGGAACCGGCCTGCTCGTCGCGTCCAACGGCACGAAGCCCACGCCCGCCGTGCTCGCTGCGGCCCAGGACGCGGGGACCACCGTCATCTCGTCTCCCCTGGACAGCTACGTGACCGGTCGCATGGTGACCCTGTCCGAGCCGTCGCACGCACTCATGGATGCCGAGCCGTTGACCGTGCGGCGAAACGACCTGTTGCACGAGGTCGGCGAGGACATCACCGGCATCCACTACCAGGCCGCGGTCGTGGTCGATGGGGGTGGTCAGCCCGTTGGCCTCGTCACCCGTGCGCATCTCGTCGATCCGCCGCCGCGGCGCGTCATCCTCGTCGATCACGCCGAGCAGGCCCAAAGCGTCCCGGGCGTCGAGCGCGCGGAGATCGTCGAGATCCTCGACCACCACCACATCGGGTCGATCGAGACGCGCGTCCCGGTCCGTGCCACCTTCGACCCCGTCGGCTCCACCGCCACCCTGGTGATCGAGCGCTTCCGCCAGAACGGCCTCGAGCCGAGTCGCTCGACCGCGCTGCTGCTCGTCGGCGCGGTCATGTCCGACACCGTGATCCTCAACTCGCCGACGGCCACCGCCCGCGACCGCGCGGCCATCGAGCACCTCGAGCGCGTGCTCGCCATCGACGCCATGGACTTCGGCCGCGAGATGTTCGAGGAAACCTCCGCCGCGGCCGACACGCCGGCCGAGGAGATCGTCACGCGCGACGCCAAGGGCTACTCCGTCAGCGACGGCCAGACGATCTCCATCGCCCAGGTCGAGACGGTCGGCAGCCGCCTGATCGAACGCCGCGACGAGCTGCTGCGTGCGATGGACGCCGTCCGCGAGCGCAACCACCAGCCCGTCTACGCCCTGATGATCACCGACATCGTCGCGCGTGGAACCAAGCTGCTCGTGTCAGGCAACGTCGCGGCGCTCGAGCGCGCCTTCGGCGTCAAGGCCGAGGACGCGATGCTCGACCTGCCGGGCGTCATGAGCCGCAAGAAGCAGGTCGCACCCGAGGTGCTCGCCGCGCTCTGATCGCATTGGGGCGCGGCCACCCCTGCCCGCGTCGAGCCGGCTTCGACCCCTCGCGTGGTTCTAGTCCGAGTCGAAGGGTCTAGGCTATCTGTCGATTGATCACATAGCCGATATATCGGCTAGGCTATTTCGCGATGCTCTTCGCGACCCCGAAGATCAGCCGGGAGACCGCCGGCCGGCTGCAACGCCTCGATGCGTTGCGCACTCGTCTTGGCGACGCAACGAGTCCGCCGACGCCTTGGCTCGGCCGGCTACGGCGACGGGTGCGCGCCAGCACCATGAGCAGCTCAGTCTCGATCGAGGGCTTCGCCGTTCCCGCCGCGGAGCGGGCAGCCATCGTCGACGGCACCGCCGTCCCCGAGTACGACGACGCCGACCGCATGGCGCTCGCGTGCTACGCCCGAGCCATGGATCACGTGGGCACCATGGCGACGGATCCCCGGTTTGAGTGGAACGACCGAGTGATCCTCGATCTCCACTTCGAGCCTGTCACTTCCAGCGCGGAAGCGCCGGGCCTGCTTCGGACGGGACCGATCCACGTGACCGCCGACGACGGCGGCTCCCCCTGCCTACACAGGCCCCGACGCCACCGACGCCGATGCGCTCCTGGACGAGCTCATCAAGTGGCTCCGCCGCGGCGATCCCGACACGCACGTCGTGGTCCGGGCAGCCATGGCGCATCTGCACCTCGTGAGCATCCATCCCTTCGAGGACGGCAACGGCCGGATCTCACGGATCCTGCAGTCGCTGGTGCTGGCCCGCGAAGGACTCCTGTCCCCGGAGTTCAACTCGATCGAGGATCACCTCGCCGCGAACACCACCGCCTACTACCGCGTCCTGCAGAAGGCGCAGGGAGGCAGCTATCAGCCCGACCGCGACGCCGGCCCCTGGCTGCGGTTCTGCGTCGACGCCCACATCGAGCAGGCCCAGCGACGACTGGAACAGCTCGAGGCCGCCGGCCGCCGCTGGAACGCGCTCGAAGCACTGATCGCTTCACGCCAGTGGCCCGATCGGCTGGTGATCGCGCTCGAACAGGCGCTGTTCGAGGGAGTCGAACGCAGCAGTTACGCCGCGGAAGCCGGAGTCTCAGCCGCCACCGCCACCGCGGACCTCCGGCGGCTGGCCGACGCGGGGTGGCTTACGCAGCACGGACGCGCACGCAGCACCCACTATCGCGCGACGGCGGCCCTCCGGGAGCTCAGCGGCGGGAGGCTCCGCCGCTCGCAGGGGTAGGCGACGTACCCCTGGGGTGCCTTTCCGCCGTGACCGTCAGGCCGCAGCATGCTCTCCATGAACACGCACAAGCTCATCGCATCGCTCTCCGCCATCGCCGCCCTCGCCGCGATCCCGGCCGCCGCCACCGCCGCGCCCCGCGCGACGAACGGCACGGTCAGCACCAACGTCCGTGCCCCGGCCGCGCCGACGCACTTCCAGATCCCCAAGGACACCGGGAGCGCCGGGGCCGGCGGCTACGACGACGGCATGTGCAGGGGCCTGCTCTCGGACCTCAAGACGATGGTCAAGACCCAGAACGACTTCACCAAGGACGGCAACCCGCAGGAAGCCGCCGAGGCGGGCGCGGCAGCCACATCCCTCTACACGCACCTGACCAACGTCTGCATGGTCATCTACTAGCGAAGCGAAGGCCTACCGGGATCGAGCGTGCCGGTTGAGAAGTTCACGCACTCTCAGCGAGCCGATCGTTCAGGTTCGGGCACAGGCCCTTCCGGTCGTTCGCCTTCGCCGGTAGGCTCGCGCCGAGGGCAACGAGGAGAGGAACCCATGTCAGAGAGCGTGTACCGCGTCACCGAGGTCATCGGGGTCAGCAGCGAGTCGTTCGCCGCAGCCGCGCGAGCAGCGGTGAAGACGGCCGGCAAATCGATCCGCGATCTGCGCGTCGCCGAGGTCATCCGTCAGGACGTCACCATCGAGGACGGCGAGATCAAGGCGTTCCGTGTGCGCCTCGGCATCTCGTTCAAGTACGAGACCGACGAGTAACGCCGGCGTACGGCTTTTGATCGTCCCGTCGTAGGACCCGAGGCGTCGGGCTCACCCTGGCGGGTGAGCCGCGCGATCAGGGGATCTGCTCCGCACGCATCACGGCGTCGGCGCCGCCCATGCGCAAGCCGCGCGCGGATGGCGTCGGTTTCCCCGTCTGGACTTCTGCCATCATCGCCGAACCCATGCGCCGAAAGATTCCCCTCGTCCTCCTCCCGGCGGTAGCCGTTCTCGCCCTCGCCCCCGCCTCGGCGTCCGCCAAGGGCTGCGCGTCCGTCAAGACCGACGGCGGCCAGACCCGGGTCGACAAGATCACGACCTCCGCCGGCGCCTGTTCGGCGGCGCAGCGGGTCGCCAAGAAGTTCGCCCAGACTCGCGTCGCTCCGCCGGGCTACACCTGCGACGAGCGGCTTCGGTCGAAGTCCCCGCCCTTCAAGGCGGACGTGAGCTGCTCCGGCAAGCAACGGAAGATCACGTTCAAGGTGACCTGGAACGGTCAGTTCCCGCTGCCGGCCGCGCCGGCGCTGCCCGTCACGGGCTAACGGCGCCGGGCCGAGCGGAGCGGATCAGCGGGGCTGGCGACAACCGCGGCTGCAGCTCGACGCAGAGGACCTCGGACGACGTTGCCCGCGGCGGCGGGCGACCAGCCCTTCGGGACAACGATTCGATGCTTGATACCCCACGGGGGTATGTTACGATGCATCCAGGTCATACCCCAGCCCCGTATACAAGTCATGCCCAACGTCAAGCCCACCGAGATCTCCGCAGTCCATCTGCACGAGCACCTCCGCGACCTTCAATCCGAGCTGGCGCTCGCGCGTGAGTTGGGCCTGGATGACAACGCCACCTACATGGCTGCTCTGGAGCGCGCCGTGACCGTGACGAGCGCCGCCTATGTCGGCGCCGCGGTGACGGAGATCGCAAGCCTGCGCGCCGCGCTCAACGGACCGCAACGCGGCTGAGGACGACCACGAAGCGCCACAAGAAAGGGAGTTCACCAACCACATGCCGGTCGGCTGGGAGCTCTCAGGTTCGGAGCGCGGCGTCGACGCCCTCTTCCCCCTCTCCGAGGCCCGGCAAGCGCGGAGCTCAAGCACCGTGCCACGCGGCGCCCTGTCGGACGCGTTCGAGTCTGCTGCCGTAACAAACTCTCGTGTCCGTGTAGGTTTGTTCATCCAGGTTGGCCGTGTACACCGCCGGCCGCCTGCCTCCGCACTCCCCCGCTGCGGCGCCTGCCTGCGGCGCTCCTCACCGAACGGTCCTCCCCATGTCTTCCGCTGTCTTCGCGCGCCAGCCGCGCAAACTGAAGTTGCCTCCTGCCGACGTGCTTCGCGTCGAGCTGCTCGCAGGTCTCGTCGTCGCACTCGCGCTGATCCCGGAGGCGATCTCCTTCTCACTGATCGCCGGCGTCGATCCCAAGGTCGGCCTGTACGCCTCCTTCACGATGGCCGTGACCATCGCCATCGCCGGTGGCAGGCCTGCGATGATCTCCGCCGCGACCGGCGCCATGGCACTCGTGATCGTCGGCCTGGTCGAGCAGCACGGCGTCGAGTACCTGTTCCTCGCGACGATCGTCGCGGGCCTGATCCAGGTCGGCCTCGGCGTCCTCAAGGTCCCGAAGCTGATGCGCTTCGTCCCCCGGTCGGTGATGACCGGCTTCGTCAACGCCCTGGCCATCCTGATCTTCCTCGCGCAGGTCCCCTACATCCGCGAGGGAGGCGGCCTCGGGCTGCTGCTGATCGCCGCGGGCCTGGTGATCATCTACACCGTTCCGCGCCTCGTGCCCTCGGTGCCGTCGCCGCTGGTCGCGATCGTGCTGCTCACCGCCGTGGTCGTCGCCGGCGGGATCGACATGCCGAACGTCGGGGACGAGGGCGAACTCCCAGCGCCCTGCCGCTGCTGGGCATCCCGGCCGTTCCCTTCTCGATCGAGACCCTGCTGATCGTGCTGCCGTACTCGGCAACCCTGGCCGCCGTCGGCCTGCTCGAGTCGCTGATGACCGCCCGGCTCGTCGACGAGATCACCGAGACGCCGTCCGACAAGGACCGCGAGGCGCGTGGCCAGGGCATCGCCAACGTCGTGACCGGCTTCTTCGGCGGCATGGCCGGCTGCGCGATGATCGGCCAGACCATGATCAACGTGCGCGTCAGCGCCGCGCGCACCCGCATCTCGACCTTCGCCTCCGGAGCGTTCCTGCTCGCACTGGTCGTCGGTCTCGGCTCACTGGTCGCCGTCATCCCCATGGCAGCGCTGGTCGCGGTGATGATCCTCGTGTCCGTCTCGACCTTCGACTGGCACTCGATCGCCCCGGCCACGCTCAAGCGGATGCCACGCTCCGAGACGGTCGTCATGGCCGTCACCGTCGCCGGCACGGTCGCCACCCACAACCTCGCCTTCGGCGTCGGCGCAGGAGTGCTCACCGCCATGGCCGCCTTCGCACGCAAGGTGGCCCACCTCGTCGAGGTCGACCGCGTCCTCGACCCCGACGGCACGTCCGTCGTCTACTCCGTCCGCGGCGAGCTCTTCTTCGCGTCCGACCAGGAGCTCATCGAGTCCTTCGACTACGCCAACGACCCGCGACACGTGCTGATCGACTTCTCCCACGCGCACGTCTGGGACGCATCAGCGGTCGCCGCGCTGGACGCCATCGAACAGCACTACGCACGCCACGACGCCATCGTCGAGATCTCGGGCCTCAACCCCCGCAGCGCCGATCTCCACGGCACGCTCTCCGGCCAGATCGCAGCGGCGCACTGACGCCCGAGTCCGCGGCCCCCACGATGCACATCGACGAAGTCGCCGAATGCGCCGGCCTGTCCCTGCGCACCGTCCGCTACTAGTGAGCACGCGGTTTGGCGCCGTCTGAGCCGGCGGCCTCCCTATCGTCGGGGCGCGATGGCCCGCTTCCTACTCGCCGCCCTGCTGACTCTGCTCCTGTTGCCCGCCCTGGCCGGCGCGCACGCCGAGCGCGCGACCTTCTTCGTCGACCACGACAAGGGCCATGTACCCAAGCGCGACACCTCGCGGCCCGAGCAGGTGGTGTGCAAGAGCAACTCCGCGAAATTGATCCGCCGCGGCTTCTCGGCCGCCAAGGAGCGCGCGCGGCTGCGGCTGCTGGGCCGCTGCCGCTTTCGCAACATCCAGGCGGCCGTGAACGCCGCGCGCACGGGCGACCGGATCGCGGTGATGCCCGGGCGCTACCTGGAGAAGCCCTCGCGCCGCAAGCCCGCCGAAGACCCGCGCTGCGCGGACCGCTCGATCTACTGGGAGTCCTCGGGTGACCAGCACCAGGCCGACGGCATGGTGCCCACCTTCCGCCTCCAGCACGACTGCCCGAACGCGCGCAACCTGATCGCGGTGATCGGCGACTCGCTCGACGACGACCGCGTCTGCGACCACAAGTGCAACCTCACCATCGAGGGCTTCGGCCGCCGACCCGAGGACACCGTCGTCGTCGGCGACCGCCGCAAGCAGGACGTCCTGCGCGCAGACCGTGCCGACGGCTTCCAGCTGCGCAACATGACCTTCGAGCAGGGCGCCTACAACAACGTCAATCTCGTCGAGACCAACGGCTTCTACCTCGACCGGCTGACGGTGCGCTACGGCTCCCACTACGGGATCCTGAGCTTCACCGCCGACAACGGGATCTACGACCACATCGAGGGCTACGGCCACGGCGACTCCGCCGTCTACCCCGGCTCCGGGCCCGAGCGCCATTGCCAGGACTACGGCATCCAGGTCCGCCACGTCAACGCCTACGGCAACGTTCTCGCCGCGTCGGGCACCGCCGGCAACGGCACGTGGACGCGCGACAACCACTTCCATGACAACGCCGCCGGTCTGGCCAACGACTCCTTCGCCCCCGGCCACCCGGGCATGCCGCAGGACTGCTCGAAGTGGACCGGCAACCGCATCCACTCCAACAACGTCAACTACTTCACGCCGGAGCACCAGCAGGCCTGCATCGCCACGCCGTTCGAGCAGCGGCCCAAGAAGATGGTCTGCCCCGCCTTCCAGGTCGTCGTGGGCGTCGGCTTCATGTTCTACGGCGTCAACGACAACCTGATCGCCGACAACTACATCTACGACCAGCACCGCAACGGCATCCGGCAGTTCGCGGTCCCCGCGGCCGCCCGCGGCGAGATGGACCCGGCCAAGACCTACGACACGTCCAACGGCAACCGCTACATCGGCAACCACTTCGGCGTGCGGCCCGACGGCACCCGCGACGCCAACGGCCTGGACGTCTTCTGGGACGAGCAGGGGCTGCGCAACTGCTGGGAGGCCAACCGCACCGCCGGCGGCGTCACGCTCACGTCGGACCCTGCCACGCTGCCCACCTGCGCCGATGGTGGCTCGACGAACCCCGTCGGCAACACGACCAAGCTCGCCCAGGAACTGCCCTGCATCAGCTGGAACCCGAACACCAACCCCAACCCACCGGGCTGCACGTGGTTCGACACACCAGCCGGATCCCGGCGACGACGCCAGCGGCGCGCGCGCGGCCGCGTTCGCCACCGGCGCACCGTTCGCCGCCCGCACCGAGACCGTTCAGGCGCCGGGCGAGTCCGCACACGGGGGCGTCACCTGGGAGGGCGACCCGCAGCTGATCATCCAGCCCGAGGCGCCGGACGACCGCATCCTCGCGGGACGCCTGCGCAACACCTCATCCCAGCCGATCCGACTCGACGGCGCACCGCTGTGCTGCGCGACGACGCCGGCCGGGAGGTCGGCGGCATCGTCTCCTACGCCCAGGGCTACAGCCACGGCCTGTACTCCCCGGCCTACGCGCCGGACGAGGGGATGCCAGACTTCCTCGCCACGCGGCTCGGGATGACGGCCGTCCTCGCGCCCGGCGCAAGCGTGCCGTTCACGGTCTCCTGGCGCCGCGGCGCCGGCCACGGCTCGCCGGTGAGCGCCGACCTCGGCGCCGCGACCGTGGCGCTGCCGCCGACGCGCT
>CAVXBH010000037.1:0-17434 GCA_963759945.1 uncultured Solirubrobacteraceae bacterium
ATGAGCACCGCCGAGGCCGAGCCGACCACCACGCTCAACCCGAGCGACTTCCTGGACACGGACTGGCTGCTCTCCGACGAGGAGAAGCTGATCCGCGACAACGTGCGCAACTACGTGCGCAAGGAGATCCTGCCGCACATCGGCGACTGGTTCGACCAGGCCCAGCTGCCGGCGCGCGAGCTCGCCAAGAGCTTCGGCGACCTCGGTCTACTGGGCATGCACCTCACCGGCTACGGCTGCGCAGGCGCCAGCCCGATGAGCTACGGCCTCGCGGTCATGGAGCTCGAGGCGGGCGACAGCGGCATCCGCTCGCTGGTCTCCGTCCAGGGCTCGCTGGCGATGTACGCGATCTGGAAGTACGGGTCCGAGGAGCAGAAGCAGCAGTGGCTGCCGGGCATGGCGGCGGGTGACCTGCTGGGCTGCTTCGGGCTCACGGAGCCCGACCACGGCTCGAACCCCGGCGGGATGCGCACGAGCGCTCGCCGCAAGGGCGACGACTGGGTCCTCAACGGCCAGAAGATGTGGATCACCAACGGCTCGATCGCCGACGTCGCCGTGGTGTGGGCGCGGACGGAGGAGGGCGTGCGCGGCTTCGTCGTCCCGACCGACACGCCCGGCTTCAGCGCGCCGGACATCCACAAGAAGATGTCGCTGCGCGCGTCCGTCACGAGCGAGCTCGTCCTCGACGACGTCCACCTGCCCGCCGACGCGATCCTGCCGGAGTCAAGCGGCGTGAAGTCCGCGCTCGGCTGCCTCAACGAGGCCCGCACCGGCATCGTCTTCGGCGCGATGGGCGCCGCCCGCGCCTGCCTGGAGTCCGCCGTCGAGTACTCCAAGACGCGGATCCAGTTCGACCGCCCGATCGGCGGCTTCCAGCTCACGCAGAAGAAGCTCGCCGACATGGCCGTCGAGGTCAACCGCGGCACGCTGCTCGCCTACCACCTCGGTCGCCTGAAGGAGGCCGGGCGCTCCAAGCCCGAGCACGTCTCCCTGGGCAAGCTCGCCAACGTCAACGCCGCGCTCTGGGTCGCCCGCGAGGCGCGCCAGATCCTGGGAGGAAACGGGATCACGCTCGAGTATCCGGTGATCCGTCACATGAACAACCTCGAGTCCGTGGTCACCTACGAGGGCACCGCCGAGGTGCACGCCCTCGTCATCGGCCACGCCCTCACCGGACTGGGAGCGTTTCGATGACCATGTGCCTGATCACCGTCCGGCAGATCAAGCCGGGCACCTACGAGGACTTCCGCGCGGCGTGGCAGCCAGATCCGTGGCCGCCGCAGCTCAGCCGCATCGAGGTGATGCGCAACGACGACAACGCGGACGAGGTCGTCACGATCGGCTACGTCGACTGCTCGCCCGAGGAGCTCGAGGAGATGCGCGACGACCCCGCCATCCTCGACGCCGAGGCGCGGCGCCTCGAGCGGATCGCGCCCTACGAGGAGCGCGTGCTGGTGAACTCGATCTTCGAGCTCGTCGAGGAACTCAAGCCCTAGCGGCGATCAGCGCTTCAGGCGCTGCGCGAACGCCTGCGCCAGTTCGAACATGTCCGCCGAACCAAGCCCGGTGGAGTAGTCCCAGCCCGGCGCCGCGTTGTGCAGTCGGTTGCCGCCGCGCACAACGTCGTTGAAGGGCGACTGGTCGCCCTCCTCGCGTGCGATCTCGTAGAGCATCGGGTTGACGTAGCCGAGGCCGTCCGGCCCGCCCTGCTGGGCGACGTACTGGCGGATCAGAACCATGCTCGCGGCCCAGAACGGCGCCGCTCCGCTCGTCCCGCCGGTGACGCCGACCTCGCCCTCGTCGACGGTCAGGTAGCCGCTGGCGGGGTCGGCCGGGCCTGCGACATCGGGCAGCTGCCGCCCGCCGTCGGAGAAGTCGTTGTCGACGCCGGGAGCGCGCTGGAAGTCCGGTCGCGGCGTGTTCGAGCTGACGCCACCGCCACCGCCGCTGAGGCCGAGCACGCCCTCCCATCCGGCCTCATCGAGATAGGCGCCGCTCTCGCGCACGGAGAGCCGCGTTCCGCCGACCGCGATCACGTCGGCGCTGGAGGACGGCCAGTCGGTGCTCACGCGGTCGTCGTTCTCGTTGCCGTGCTGGCAGTCGTAGGCACCGGCGTCACCGCTGGCGACGAACATCGAGATGCCCTGCGCGGCGGCGGCCTTGATGGCGTCGCCCTCGGCGGCGCGGATCTGCGGTCGGTTGACGTCCGGCAGATCGCAGCGCCCCCAGCTGTTGGAGATGATGTCCGCGCGCCCGTCGGCGACGATCTGGTTGATGAGCACGTCCATCGTGGCACCGCCGTTGGGCGCCTCGTAGCTGAGGATCTGCGCCTTGGGCGCGATGGCGCGCACGACGTCGACGTCCAGATGGATCTCGCCCGAGCCGGGACCCGGTGCACCGCCCGCGATCTGGACGCGCTCCACCGGCGGGCCGGTGGTGCCGGTCTCCTCGTCGTAGGCGGCCACGTCGGCCTCGTCGAAGGGCTCGTAGCCCAGGATGGCGATCGTCTGGCCCTCGCCGTTGATCCCGCGCTCGTGCAGCGCGCCGAGGTTGTAGGCGAGGTCGAGGTCACGCGCCGCGAGACCTGCGTCGGGTGATGCGGCCGAATGCAGAGGCGAGGGTCGCGAGTCCAGCCCGACGACACCCGTGACGGCGTCGCGGACCGGCCGGGGCAGGCGCACCGGCCCGTCGGGTGCGTGCCAGCGCGCGCCGGACGCGTCGCGGAAGTCGGTGAGCGAGGTGGCGAAGAACGCGCTCACGTCGGCGACGCTGCCCGACACCCGCAGCTGGGTGCGCTGCGGATACGCGCGGGTGACGTCGATCCCGGCCGCTCCGAGGACGTGTCGAGCGCGTCGCAACGCGGATCGGCTCGGCCCGAAGCGCGCGCCGAAGGCCCGCGGCCCGACGAAACGGCCGTAGCGGGGGGAGGCGGGGTCGCGGGTGGCGGCCAGGAAGCGCTCGAGGCGGGGCTCGTCGAGCCTGAGCCGGAGCCCGAAGTCGATGCGCTCGCCTTCGTCGGTGTGGCCGAGCGCCTCCGCCGCGAGCGGCCCGTGCGTGATCGGCGCGGTGGGCGCCTGCTCCCTGCCGGCGAAGCCGATGATGGCGAGCACGACGGCGAACGTCGCGAGCGCCGCCAACGCGGCGGCGCGCTGCCGGGAGGCGCTCACGCGGCCCCCGCCGCCGACGGGTACCGGATCGCGTTGAGCAGGACGTCGAGGCGGCTGTAGAGGATGCCCTTCGCGTCCAGATCCCCGGGCGCCTGGGCGCGCTGTGCCGTGGTGATCAGGGTCACCGCCAGAGTGACGTCCTCGTCGCCGGCGGCGAGCACCACCGCCGAGCCGTCGAGGACGCCCTGTGGAGTGTCGATCCCGCCCGTGTACGCGCCGCCGACACCGTCCACGTAGCCCACGGCCGGGCCGTGCACCACATCGGGAGGATCGGTGTCCTCCGACAGGCCGACGAAGTTCGTCTGCACGGTGTCGAGTTGCTCGTCGAAGAGCGCCTGCGCCGACGCCTCCGCCACCGGCCGGCCTTCGATCCGCACGCGCATGAGTCCGGGTGCGTCGACCGGGTTGAACTCGACGAAGTCCTCGCCCTGCGACGCCACCTTCCAGAGGTCCTCGCTGTATTCGATCTCGAACCCGAGCGCGGAGCTGCGGTAGACCGCGCCGTTGACGAGCGGCTCGCCCTCCGGCGGGTTGCTGCACAGGCGACCCTTGGGACAGTCGATCGCCACCTCGCCGCCGTGGCCGGTGAGGCTCACCGCAAGTGCGCCGCCGACGACGAGCAGGGCGAAGACGCCGGCGAAGATCACGAGCATCCGGCCGTTGCGCAAACGGCTGCCGGCGGAGCCGCGACCCGCCAGGGCGGCCGACGCGCCGCTGACGTGGCCGGTCCACAGGGTTCCGTCCCAGTAGCGCAGCTGCGCCTGGCCGTAGGGGTCGGGGTGCCAGCCGGGCGGCGGGCTCGCCGGAGCACTCATGCCGGGGCCTCGGCGGGGGCGGTCGGCGGCTCGGGCGGGCGGCCCTTGGGCAGCGCGCCCAGTGCGACGCCGCATTCGCCGCAGAAGGTGTGCTGGGGCGTCGGCCGACCGCAGTTGACGCACGTGATGTCGGGGCCGACCTCCCGCTCGCCGGCCTCCTGGATCAGACCGAGGTGGATCACGCGGCGCAACCACACGAGCCCGGCCGCGGCCAGCACGGCAAGCACGGCCAGCGACGCGCCGGCCGGCAGGTAGAGCTGCGCGAGGGCCGCGCCGACCAGCACCAGCGCCGCGGCGGGCAGCGCGATGGCGGGGCGGCCCAGGGCGCCCAGGGCGGCGCGGTCCTCGACGGGCGCGCGATATCGCAGCCAGAGGGCACCGGCCGCTGACCCCATCACGGCGGCGGTCAGGACGGGCGCGGCGAGCGCGATGGTCAGCAGGCGCAGCGTCCAGCCGACGAACACCCCGTCGGGGGAGAGGCCGGAGGCCAGGAAGGAGAGCGACGTCACGAACACCTCGGCCGCGGTGAACGAAATCGCCGAGGCCGCACCGAACGTCGAGCCGTCGAGCACGTCGTTGAACTTCGGGTAGCGCAGCAGCGCGAGCGCGGGCAGCAGGATCACCAGCGTGCTCACCAGCGGGATGAGCACGCCGCGGACGAGCACGTCCTCGCCCGAGTAGCCGGACGCGAAGGAGGCGTCCGCCGGCGCCAGCGCGCGCGCCAGCAGCGCCACCGCCACGCCGCCCAGGGCGCCTCCGAACATGGTCAGACCCACGACGTAGAGCGGCTGGTCCTCGTAGACGTCGACGTCGTAGAGGTAGATCACGGTGATCAGCGGCACGAGCACGACCGCGGCGATCAGGGCGACCGGGAACAGGCCCAGCGCGGCGAGCGCGACGACCGTGGCCGCGCCGAGCGCGAGCGAGACGCGGAACGTCGCCATGGAGTCGCTCGGCAGTTGCGGGAACAGGGACGAGACGATCGTGGGCCTGCCGAGGCGCTCGCCGGGCGCAGCGGCGAAGCGGTCGCGCCGGCCGCGGGCCGTCCCGGTCTCCTCGGCGAGCGACGAGCCGCAACGGACGCACCAGTTGCGCGCGGGCACCTCATGGCGGCAGCTGTCGCAATGCACCGTTTCCACGGGCGGGCAACCTACTACTCCTGACCGACAGTCGGAGTCGTGCAAAGATGAGCGGACTTCGATGACCGAGCCCAAGCCACCCGAACACCAGCTGCCACCGCCGACCGGGCCCGCCGTGACGCCGCCCACGGCGCCGGCGCCCGGACGCCGCGGTCCCCTGGTGGCCGCCGTGCTGGTCGCCGCCCTCGCCCTGGTGGTCGCGGGCGTCGTGCTCATCGCCGGCGGACGCGACGAGGAGAACCTGACGACCGCATCCACCGAGCCCGCGCCGAGGGCATCCGCGGCGCCCTCGCCCTCCGCGGCGCCGTCCGCATCCGCCACCGCTGAGGCGACCGAGACCGCGGCGGCCCCCGCGAAGCCCACCGGCGACCTGCGCGCGCTCGTGGCCGACAGGGTCGGCGACTACCGACTCGCTGGGATCGACCGCGGCAACGTGCTGATCGACGATGAGGGGGCGAGCGAGGCGTTCACGATGTCCTACAAGGGCCGTGGCCTTCCTGAGATCTCCCACCAGGTCGGTTTCCTGGACTCCTCGGACGCGGCGGACGCGCTGCGTCGCGAGCGGATCGCCGAGCGGCGCGAGTTCGGCGCCAAGGTGGTGTCGGAGGAGCCCTACGCCGTCGGCGAGCAGCGCGTCGGCACCTACACGGTGACCAAGGAGGACGGTCTGTACCTGGCGCTGTGGACGAACGGCAACCTGTTCGCGACGGCGCTCACCGACGACGAGAACGCCGTCCGGGGTTTCGTCGCTGCGGCGCCCTACTAGCGCTCGGTGACCGAGCCGAGCACCGCGAGCGCTTCCGCGGTCTCGACGTAGCCGGGCTCGCCGAACACGATCGCGGCGAGCAGCGAGCCGCTCGAGTCGAACCCGAAGCCCGCCCGGATCGTGCCGCCGCCTCCGCCGAAGCTGTACGCGCGTTGCTGCTCGCCCTCCAGGAAGAGGAACTGGCCGGGGAGTCGACCCTCTGGCCGCACCCCGGCGTCGGGGAACAACAGGGCCAGTACGCGCTCGAACGTGAGTCGCGCGCGCGTGCGCGCGTCGCCGCGCCCGTCGACGACGCCCGCGCCGATGCGTGCCACATAGACGCCCCGCGTCCTGTCGGCGCTGGTGAAGCCGCCCACGAGGCCGGGCAGCGCGTCGGCGGCGGGCGCCCAGCCGGCGGGACGACAGACGCCGTACCCGATGTCCGGGTCCACGGCTGCGATCAAACCGCCGTCGGGCGGGGCGAGCGCGGTGGTCGCGGTCCCGGCGAGGCCACCGCCCAGGTACACCTCGACCCGGTAGTCGGTGGCGGGCAGGCAGCTCGGCGGGACGGTGGCCGCGAGATATCCGCGCCCGACGAACGCGCTGCCGTCGGCAGGGTCCTGCGACATCTCCTCCGGCTGGACCGGACCGGATACCTCGGGCAGGACCGTCCAGCCGAGATCGCCGTCACGGCGGTACCACTGAACGGACATGGCGTCGGTCTCCGGATCGACGGCTCCGGACGGGAGATCGACGAACACGCCGGCGGAGGCCACGGTCGCCTCGATGTCGTCGATCCGGGAGGGAGCCTCCGAGCCGGCGTTACTGACGGCGCGTATCAGCTCCTCCTTGGCCTCGCGCGCGGCGGCCGCCGCCTCGTCACCGAGTTCGGTGGCCGCCAGATCGAGGCTGCCGAGCGCCCCGGCGACGAAGCGCTCCCGCGCGAACGCGTCCAGCTCCTCCGTCTTCTCCGCCCCGGCTCCGATCGCCGCCCGAGCCTCCTCCTCCCGGCCGAGGGCCAGTTCGGCCACGGCACGATCGAAGGTGGGAGCCGGGCTGGCCTCGTCCTCCTGCTCGGCCTCGCGCGCAATGACCACTGCCTGCTGGAGGCGGTCGTCGGACCGCTCGCGCAGCCCGAGCTGCAGCAGGCTCGCGGACAGGCTGCGGGTCAGCTCCACGTTCGTGGAGCCCAGGGCACGCGCTCTCTGCTGATCGTCGAGCACGTTCTCGAGGACCTCATCCGGCGTCAAGGTCGTCGCGCCGCCGGGGAAGGGCGCGGCGAGACTCAGGCGTGCCTCGGCCCGGAGCTGAAGGGCGCGAGCGAACGTCGGCCGCAGCTCGACGGCGCGGCCCAAGGCGCGGATCGCGTCCCGGTAGTCGCCCAGGAAGTTCGCCACGCGCCCGGTGGCGAAGGCCTCAGCGGCCTCGTCCGGGGCGCGGTCGGGCACGTCGAGGGCGACGAACGCCGCCCAGCCCGTGGCAACGACGGTGAGAAGACCCGCGACGGACGCGAAGAGGCGGCGGTTGGCGCGACCGTGCGGGGTCAGCGAGAAGCCGAACAGGTAGACCGCGACGGCGAGCAGCGTCAGCATCACCGTGTACGACGAGCCCTGGGCCCCGCGGTCCCCGCTCTCCTCGTTGGCCGCGTCGCGCAGCGCGGCCAGGCGGATGCCCTCGCGCGCGGTGTTCGCGAAGTAGCGAGTCGGGAACGCGCCGTCGCGAGCGGGACCCTCCGGGCCGGCCGGATCGAGCGCGGGGGCGCCGCCGCGCTCCTCGAGCTGTCGGGCGGTGCCGGCGGTGCGCTCGGCCAGGCGCACGTAGCGCTCCTGCTCGAGCTTGAGCGCCGCACGCTCCTCGGCGCCGGGCCCGCCGAAGAAGCGCTCCTCGAGCGCGGTCGACGCGCGCCTCAGCTCGGACTGGCGCTGGACGAAGAGGTCGTACTGCACCTGCGCCCGCTCGCGGTCGGCGCCGAGCGCCCCGAGGGCGGCGGTCGTGAGCGCCTGTGCGTCGGCGGAGGCACGGCCGCCCGCCGACGACGACTGCGATTGCAGGTAGCCGATGGCCGCGCCGATCAGCGTCGCGAGGACCGTCGCGATCGCGATCGCCCGCGCGAAGCGGTCGGTGTCCGTGTCCTCGCCGGCGGTCGGCTCGGTCATGCCAGCGCGAAGAGGATCGCGCCCATTAGCGCGACTCCGAGCCCACCGCCGGCGAACACGCCACGACGCGGGCCGCCGAGTTGGGAGAGGGTCAGGAAGAACAGCGACAGGACCAGGACGGCGGCGGCGAGCACGAGATGGCTCGTCTTGTCGCGGGCCGCCTCGGCGAGTCGCTCGGTCTCGCCGGGACGCAGTCCGACGAGGTCGCGCTGGCCCGCGTCACCGTTGGCGATCGCCGCGTCGACGTCGTAGTCGAGAGACCCGTCCGGCGCGACCTCGAACGGGGCGGCGGTGACGAAGCGCTGGAGCGTCGCACCCTCGACCCGTGCGCGGCGCGCCTGCACCCGGAGGTCGTCGGCCAGTCCTGTCCTGCCCCTGCGCGCTGCCGCGTCGGCCTGGCGATCGAGGAGCACGGCCGAGGAGTACGCCGCCTGGGTCGGGCCGAGCAGGCGGAGGTCCTCGGCCGCGAACGACCGGCTCTGCGCGTGCGCCTGCTCGGCCAGGATCCGGTCCTGGGCGGTCTGCGAGTCGTAGCCGCCCGCGTTGCCCGACCACACCGACGCGCGCCATCCGACGATCGCGCCCAGGATCGAGACGACGACGATCGCGCGGGCGATCCACGTCTGCAGCCGGTCATCGCGGTCTGTCGCCGCTGCCGGCTGGCTCACTGCTGACTACGGGTCGACCGGTGCAACGCCCGCCACCTTATGGGGCAGAGCGGGGGAGGGCCGACCGAGGAAGCGCTCGAGGTGCTTGAAGACCCGCTCATGGTTGAGCAGGTGGAAGTGGGTGAGGCCTCCCAGGTGGACGGTGTCCTCCACCGCGATCTCCAGGTCACGCGGGCCGCGTGAGGAGTCCGCCCGCACCAGGAAGTCGCCCAGGACGAGCCCGACCGGATGGTCGGGGTCGGCGGTGAACGTCGCGCCGAGGAAAAGATGGCGGACGTCCTCCAGCAGGGGCCCGGCGTCGATGCCCCGGCGCAGGTCGCGGATGCCGGCGCTGCGCTGATCGAGGATGCCGCCGAAGGGGCGCGGTCTCCGGCAGGCGCGCGAGCAGGCCCGCCGCGCGGTGCACGACCTGCTCGAGCGGCGCGCCCTGGTGCGGCGAGCCGAGGCAGGCGACGTGGGTGAGTTGCTTGCGCCACTGGCTCTCGTGCGTGCCGGCGACGCGGGTCACGAGGCCCCCCATCGAGTGGCCGACGAGGGCGATCCGCTCGACCGGCACCGGCCAGCGAGCGACGACGTCATCGAGCAGCCAGCTGAGCTTGCGGCCGTTCTCGAGGATCGGCAGGCCGGTGTTGTAGCGGACGTGCAGCGGCGTCCAGCCGTCCTGCGGCGAGGCGCTCGCCGTAGGAGCCGGCGGCGCCCCACGAGCGCTCCGATCTCGAAGAGCCCGTGCACGAGGACGACGAGGTCGCCGGTGTGGTCGGGCAGGTCCTCGACCGCGGTCGGGATGCCGTCGTGCCAGAGGCCGAGGTTCACCGCGAGCGGGTCGTCGTCCAGCGCGAGCTCGTGACCGATCAGGCCGTTGAGTATCGCCTGCAGGCGCGCGCCGCGAAGCGGTGCGGGAGACGAGCTCGGGATCGGCGCCGCGCGCCTTGGCGACGATCGCCCCGGCGACCGCGCCCGTCTTGACGCCGGCGCGTACGCCGGCGTAGACGGCGGTCGAGATTCCGTCGTGCAGCGTCCGCGCCGGAAGCGCCGCAGGGCCGAGCCGGGAGAAGGCGCGGTCGGCGATCGCCGCGTGCAGCTGCTGCGCCGGGGTGGTGGCCAGGCGGTCGACGGTGTCGCCGGCCGCCCGGCCGAGGGCGGTGATCTCGTCGCGGGAGCGCATCTACTTACACCCAACCACAACACCGACCGGTGTTACACGGACAAGTGTCACATAGCGGACGCCGACCGCCGCAGAACGACGGGCCGAGTCCGCGAGCGAGGCGCGGCGGAGGCGAGCAGTTCGCGGACGTACTCCTCCTGGACGTCGCGGCGATGGCGCTGCCGGGGCGGGAGCGGACGGACATGGGGGCGGGTGCGGTTCTTCTTGTACATGGTGATCCTCAAGGGTTGGTGACGGAGAGTACGGGGGCGCAGCTGGACGCGCCACCCGGAGTGCATGACGAAAGAGACGACGATCAGGGCCAGCCCGAGGGAGATCGCCGAGCCGTCCAGCGCGGTGGCGACCCGGTCCGAGAAGTCGCCGCCGGCCCCGGCGAACACGGTGACCATCACCGCGACGCCGACGGACCCGCCGAGCTGGTGCGAGGTGTTGACGAGCCCGGAGGCGGCGCCGGCGTCCTCGGCCGCAACGCCGGCCACCCCGGCCGCGGTCAACGGGATGAAGGCGGTGCCGACGCCGGCGCCGAGCAGCATCAGTGGCACTGCGATGCCGGGAAAGAAGGCGGTCGTCACGTCGAGCCGGGTGAGCCAGGCCATCCCGACCAGCGCGAGGGCGATGCCCACCGTCATCAGCCGCGCCGGGCTCACCCGCGCGCTGACGCGCGGGACCACCCGGGTGGCCGCGAACAAGACGAGCGTCTGCGGGAGGAACGCCAGCCCCGTCTCGAGCGGGCTGTAGTGCAGCACCTCCTGGAGGTACTGCGTGACGAAGAAGAACATCGAGAAGACGCCGCCGACCATCAGGATGCGGGCGACGTAGGCGCCCGAGCGCTCGCGGCTGGCGAACAACCGCAGCGGCGTGATGGGCTGCTCCGCCCGTCGCTGGGAGGCGACGAAGCCGGCGAGCAGCAGGACCGCCGCGGCGAACGAGCCGACGGTGGCGCCGTCGCCCCAGCCGTACTCCGCGGCCCGGACGAAGCCGAACACGAGCGCGGTCATCCCGAGCGTCGAGGTGGCGGCGCCGGCGAAGTCGAAGTGGTGGTCCGAGCGGGGCGTCTCGGGCAGCACGCGCGGGGCGAGGACGAGCAGCGCAGCGCCGACGGGGACGTTGACGAACATCCCCCAGCGCCAGGAGAGCCAGCTGGTGAGCAGCCCGCCGATGACGAGACCGGCGCTGCCGCCGGCGCCGACGGTGGCGCTGTAGAGCGACAGCGCGCGGACGCGATCTGCGCCCTCGCGGAACGAGGTGGTCAGCAGCGACAGCGTGGCGGGAGCGATCACGGCGGCGCCCATGCCCTGCACCACGCGCGCGGAGAGCAGCTGCGCGGGAGTCTGGGCGAGACCGGCCACCATCGAGGCGAGCGTGAAGACGGCGACGCCGGCGATGAAGACGCGGCGGCGGCCGAGGATGTCCCCGGCGCGCGCGCCGAGCAGCAGCAGGCCGCCGAACGCAAGCGTGTAGGAGTTCTGGACCCACGAGAGGGTCTCGGGGGAGAAGCCGAGGTCGTCGCGGATGCTCGGCAGCGCGGTGATCCCGACGGAGACGTCGATGATGATCAGCAGGTAGGCGGTGAGCACGATGCCGAGCACGGCACCGGGCGATGAGACAGCGGGAATCGACCGGCGTGCGGGAGCACGCCGAAGCGTCGGGAACGTCATAAGGCTCCTTGCGGGTCTGGTGCGGAGAGCGCTAAACTGGAGGCATCCTCCGAATGTTTCGGAGGCGCCCTCCGCTTACGAACCAGAACTATAGCGGAGGCTCCCTCCGGTTCGCAAGTCCAATGACCGACACCGCCCCCATCGACCTCCTGCAGCGCCCCAAGCGCGGCAGACGCACGCCGCAACTACGACAAGCTCGTGGCGGCCGCGAAGGAGGCGTTCGCCGAGCACGGCAAGGACGCCTCGCTCGAGGACATCGCCCGCCGCGCGGACGTCGGCATCGGCACGCTGTACCGCAACTTCCCGACCCGCCACGCGCTGCTCGAGGCCGTCTACATCGGCGAGGTCGCCGAAATGGCCCGCGTCGCTGACGAGCTCTCGGACCTCGAGCCCTGGGACGCGCTGGAGACCTGGCTGCGCCGCTACGTCCGCTTCGCCGCCACCAAGCGCGCGCTCGCCGAGGAACTGCTTGCCACGCTCGACAAGCAGGGCGAGGTCTTCACCGCCTGCAAGGGCGCGATCACCGAGGCCGGGGGAGGACTCCTCACGCGCGCCCAGGCCGCCGGCACCGCCCGCGCCGACGCCGACATCGCCGACGTCACCAAGATGATCTACGGCATCTCCGCCATCCCCGCCGCGGAGCCCCAGCAGATCGAGCGCATCCTCGACATCGCGCTCGACGGCCTGCGCCCCCGCGGCTGACGTTCAGTCGCTGTGGCGCCCGCGCGGCGTCAGCGGGCCGTAGCGCGGCCGCGCCGTCCCCGGGACGGCCCGACCCAGGCGATGCAAGACGTGCAGGCGGCGCACGTCCTGCACGCGCTCGAAGCCGAGCAGGCGCAGCAGCACCTGGCTCTCCCGGTTGCGCTGGTCCACCCACCCGTAGACGCGCCCGAGGTCCGCGTCCTTGGCGACGGCGGAGAGCATCGCGGTCATGAGGACTGCAGCGACGCCGTGCGGGCGCTGCGACGGAGCGACCCACAGCGCGTAGGCGTAGGCCTCGTCGCGCGCGAGCCGGATGCGCAGCCCCGAGTACGGGTCGCGGTGGGTGACCCGGCTGAGCCAGATCTCGCCCGCGAAGGCGCCATCGACCCAACCGACGAAGCCCTCGTCGCCGCGCGCGAGGAAGGTGCGCGTCCGCGCGTGCCGCTCCGCCGGTAAGCGGTCGAGCTGCCGCATGTGCGAGACCCGATTCACCTCGAGCGCGACGCGTGCCTGCCGGGGCCGGATCGGCTTGGCGACGTCGCGCACGAGCAGGTCAGTGCCGACCACCTCGACGAAGCGGCCCAGTGAACGGAGGACGCGAGGCTGCTCGCGACGCATTGATACACCTTAAGCCCGAGCGATGGACTACCGACACAACTCCGGATGGTTTACCCCGACGCTTCCCTTCGCCCGCTCGCGCTGAAGGACCCTGACGCGATCGCGGCACGCCTCGAGGCCGGCATCACCGAGGCGGTGCGCGGCCTCGGCCGCCGTGGCGTGGTGGTCGGCGTGTCCGGCGGCGTGGACTCCGGGGTGACGGCGGCGCTGTGCGCCCGCGCCCTCGGCCCCCGAAACGTCATGTGCCTGCGCATGCCGGAGCGCGACGTCGGTGACGACTCCTCCACCCTCGGCGCCCATCTCGCCGAGCAGCTCGGATGCGCGACGGTCGAGGAGCCGATCACCGCCGCACTCGAGGGGTTGGGTTGCTACCGGCGGCGCGACGAGGCGATCCGTGCGGTCTTCCCCGACTACGCGCCCGAATGGCGCCACAAGCTCGTCCGCTCGCCCAGCTCGTCGGACCCGATCGTCTTCTCGCTCGTCGTCGAGCGTCCCGACGGCACCCAGGAGCGCCGCCGCATGCCGGCGGGCCCGTACCGGGCGCTGCTGGCGGCGACCAACATGAAGCAGCGCGTCCGCAAGCTCGTCGAGTACACGTGGGCCGATCAGCTCGGCTACGCCGTCGCGGGGACGCCCAACCTGCTCGAGCACGACCAGGGATTCTTCGTCAAGGGCGGGGACGGGTTGGCGGACGTCAAGCCCATCGCCTCGCTCTACAAGCAGCAGGTGTTCGAGCTGGCGCGGTGGCTCGAGCTTCCGGAGGCCATCGCGGGCCGCTCGCCAACGACGGAGACCTTCAGCCTGCCGCAGACCCAGGAGGAGTTCTACTTCGGCCACCCCTACGAGCAGATGGACCTGCTCGTGTGGGGCGAGCGCAGCGACGCGGACGCCTCCGCCATCGCCGGGCTCACCGGGCTCGACGAGGAGGCCGTCCACGCCGGCTTTCGTGAGGTGACGCGCGTGCGCGAGGCGACGCGCTACCTGCACGCACCGGCGGTGGTGATCGACTGATGTGCGGCATCGCCGGGATCGTCCGCGCCGACCCCGAGGCGCCCGTGGATGAGACGGCGCTGCGGCGTATGGCGCGCGCCCTGCGTCATCGCGGCCCGGACGGCTGGGGCCTCGCACTCGACGCCGGCGCCGGGTTCGCCTCGACGCGCCTGGCGATGGTCGGGCTCGAGGACGGCTGGCAGCCCATGCGCGGCGAGCGGTCGTTGATCGCCTACAACGGCGAGGTCTTCAACCATGCCGAGCTGGCCACCGGGCTCGGCCTGCGCACCCACTCGGACACCGAGGTCGTGCTGCGGCGCCTCGAGCGCGACGGGCCGGACGCCCTGCATGACTTCATCGGCCAATTCGCGCTGGCGTGGTGGGAGCCCGACGAGCGGCGCTTGACGCTCGCGCGCGATCGCTTCGGCGTGCGCCCGATCGTCTACGCGCTGGGCGCCGACGGATCGCTCGTCTTCGGCTCGCAGGCGCGCGCGCTCTTCGCTTCGGGGGAGGTCGAGCCCGTCGCCGACCTCGACGGCGTCGACGAGGTCTTCACGCTCTGGGGCGCGCGAGCGCCGCGCACCACCTTCCTCGGTGTGCGGGCGCTCGAGCCCGGCGGCCTGCTCGTCTGGCAGGACGGGCGGGTGCTGGCCGAGCGGCGCTGGTGGGAGCCGCAACTGGGTGGCGAGCCGCGCGAGTCCGACGACCTCGAGGACCTCTTACGCGACGCCATCGGCATCCGCCTGCGCGCCGACGTGCCGGTCGGCGCCTACCTGTCCGGCGGCCTCGACTCGAGCCTCGTCACCGCGCTGGCCGCCGACGCCCACCCGCACCTGCGCACGTTCTCGGTCGCCTTTGACGACCCGCGCTACGACGAGAGCCCGCACCAGCTCGAGGTCGCGCAGGCGCTCGGCACTGAACACCACGTCGTCCGGATCGGCCCTGAGGAGATCGCGGCCGACTTCGAGGACGTCGTCGAGCACGCCGAGACGCCCCTCGTGCGCACCGCGCCCGCACCGCTCTACGCACTGGCGCGCGCGACCCGCGAGCTCGGGATCACCGCGGTGCTGACGGGCGAGGGCGCCGACGAGCTGTTCTGGGGCTACGACCTGTTCAAGGAGGTGCAGCTACGCCGGGCGGGCGACTGGGCCGGACTCGACGCGCTCTACCCGCAGCTGTCCGACGGCGCGCGGCGCGGCGAGGCCTGGCGGCGCGCGTTCGCCGCCGCCGGCCCCGACGACGACCCGCTGTTCTCCCACCAGACGCGCATCAACGCGACCGGTGCCGCGCGGGCGCTCTACCGGCCGGAGGTCCGCGCAGCGGTGGGTGACGGACTCGAGCGCCTGCGCGCGTCACTGCCCGAGGCCTTCGGCTCCTGGAGCCCGCTCGAGCGCGCTCAGTGGCTCGAGCTGCGCACCCTGCTCGAGCCCTACCTGCTCTCCGCCCAGGCCGACCGCGTCTCGATGGCCCACGGCGTCGAGGGCCGCTTCCCCTTCCTCGACCACCGCGTGTTCGAGCACGCCGCGGCACTCCCGCCCGGGCGGAAGCTCGCCGGAATGGACGACAAGGTGGCGCTGCGCGAGCTGGCCCTACGGCTCCTGCCCGGCGGCATCGCCGACCGCCGCAAGCAGGCCTACCGGGCCCCCGAGGTGGCGCCGTTCTTCGACCGCGCCCCGGCGTGGGTGGACGAGCGTCTCGCTTCCACGGCCGTCGCGGACGCCGGCATCTTCGACGCCGCCCGCGTCGCGATGCTCGTCCGCCGCTGCCGCGCCGGGCGAGCCACCGGCGTTCGCGAGGGGATCGCCCTGATCGGCGTCCTTTCCACACAGATCTGGCACGACCGCTGTCTTCGTCCCCGCGCGTGGCCGGAGGAGACCGCCGCGCCCCGCGTCCGCCTCGACCTTCGCCGCCAACCAGCCAGGAGCTGACCCCATGCAAGCGACCGACACCTCCGTGCGGGATGAGATCCGCGCCTTCATCCAGGACAACTTCCTCTACCTGCACCCGGACCACGTCCTGCGCGACGCCGATGACCTGCTCGGCCTCGGGCTGATCGACTCGCTCGGGTTCGTCGAGCTCGTCGACGAGGTGCAGACCCGCTACGGACTCACCGTCGCCGATGTGGACATCACCGAGGACAACTTCGGATCGGTGGACGCGGTGACCGCCTACGTCACCGCGCGCCGCGCGGGCGGGTGACCCTCACCGCCGACCTCCACGCGGCGGCTGAGCGCGACCCTGACGGCGAGGCCGTCGTGGCCGGCGACGTCCGCCTCACCTACGCCGACTTCGCGGCGGCGGTCGAGGCCTGCGCCGCGGGCCTCGCGGCCGCGGGCGTGCGCCGCGGCGACCGCGTCGCCGTCGTCCTGCCCAACGGGGCCGATGCCGCCGTGGCCATCTACGGGGCGCTGCGCGCGGGCGCGGCTTTCGTCCCGCTGCCGCCCACCGCCCGTCCGGAGCGTCTGCGCCGGCTGATCGAACACTGCGGCGCGGCGCTCGTGCTCGACTTCGTGGCGCTGCCCTCGGGAGACCCGGCGACGGCTCCTGTGCCTCCCGACGAGGACGACCTCGCAGCGCTGATCTACACCTCGGGCTCGACCGGCGAGCCCAAGGGGGCGGCCTTCCGGCACCACCACATGACCTTCGTGTCGGAATCCATCGCTGGCTATCTCGGCTTGAGCGCCGACGACCGCATCCTGTGTCCGCTGCCGCTGTCGCACACCTACGGCCTATACCACCTGATCCTCGCGGTGCGCCAAGGAGCGACCCTCGTGCTCCAGCCGAGCGCGGCCCTCCCGGGCCGGCTCGTCGCCACCCTGGAGCGCGAGCGCATCACCTTCCTTCCCGGCGTTCCCACCATGTGGGAGCTGCTGTGCTCGCTGGACGGCCTCGCCGAGCGCGAGCTCCCGCACCTGCGCACGGTGACCAACGCCGGCGCGGCGCTGACGGTGGAACAGGCCGCCGCGGTCCGCTCGACCTTCCCCGGCGCGCGCCTCTTCTGCATGTACGGCCAGACGGAGTGCAAGCGCGTCAGCTACCTGCCGCCGGAGGAGCTCGACGCGCACCCGGGGTCCGTCGGCGTCCCCATCCCCGGCACGCACGCCTGGCTGGCCGACGACGGCGAGCTGCTCGTCGCTGGGCGGCACGTCATGGAGGGCTACTGGGAGGACCCGGAGGCCACCGCCGCCAAGGTCTTCACGGACGGCCGCGGCCGCCGCGTCCTGCGCACCGGCGACCTCTTCCGCCAGGACGCCGACGGCTTCCTCTACTTCGTCGCGCGCAAGGACCAGGTGATCAAGTCCCGGGGGGAGAAGGTCGCGCCCCCCGAGGTCGAGGCCGTCCTCCTACGCGCTCCTGGAGTGTCCGCGGCCGCCGTCGTCGGCATGCCCGATCGCCTGCTCGGCGAGGCGGTCGTCGCCCACGTCGCCGGCCAGGGCTGCGACCCCGTCGCCCTCCGCCGCCACTGCGCGGCCAACCTCGAGCCCTACATGGTCCCCCGCACGATCCACGTCCACGCCACACTCCCGCAGACGCACAGCGGCAAGATCGATCGCGCAGCCTTGAGGGCGCTGGGAACGGCACCGCCGCGCCCTGTACCCTCGTCCCACGCG
>CAVXBH010000038.1:0-18786 GCA_963759945.1 uncultured Solirubrobacteraceae bacterium
CAGTAGCGATCTGGGTCTAGACTTGGGGCTGTGGCCACGCCTGCGCGGATCACCATGCGGCGCGAACGCGAGCGGGACCTCGTCGAAGCAACCCGCGCCCTCTTCGATCAGCGGGGGATGCTCGACGCGCCGATCGAGGAGATCGCGAAGGCGGTCGGCATCGCGCGGGGCCTCATCTATCGCCAGTTCTCATCCAAGGATGAGCTCTTCGTCCTGACGGTCACGCACTACCTCGCCGAGCTCGACGGGGTCCTCGAAGACGCGATCGACGCCGACTCGTCGCCGCTCGCTCAACTCGAGAGCGGACTCACCGCCTACACCGGGTTCTGCGCGCGCTACCCGGCCTTCCTCGACATCTCGCTGTCGCTCATGCATCACCCGGCGACGGAGCTCCGCGCCTCGCTCTCGGAGTCCGTGTGGCTCCGGCTGGGCCGAAGCATGGCCACCTGCATCAACCGCCTCGTGACGGTGTTGCGAGCCGGAGAGCAGGACGGCAGCCTCGACGTCGATGACCCCGCGTACATGGCGAGCATCCTGTGGACCCAGATCCTGGGCGCGATGCATCTCGCTCGTAGCCGAGTCGGCGTCACCCAGTCGGAGGCCGGCGAGCCGGAGTTGTTCGCCATCGAACCGGATCGGGTCGCACGCACGTGCGTAGCGAGCGCTGTCGCGACGATCCGTCGCGTCTGACCGCTCTAATGCAGGGATGCGCCGTTTTGCAGTCCTTGCCGCCATTGCCCTGACCTCTTTTTCCCTTGCCGCCTGCGGGGGCGATGAGGAGGAGCGCGCCTCCGATCCCGCCCCCGCGGCCGCCGACGCGAACGCCCCCTCGCCCCCGGGCGAAGACGAGAAGGTCTACTGGGACGGCGGGACGATCGAGGAGGAGTACGTCAACGGCTCCAAGCACGAGGGCAACTCCGTGGTCGCTCTGAGCGCGATCAACGGCGAGCTGCAGCCGGGCTCCTACGCGCAGATGCCGACCACCTGCGAGGGCACGGATCTGCGCGTGGACCTGATCGCCGAACTCGGTGGCACGGTCCCGATAGACGGCGGCGAAGTCAGTGCCGAGGGTGACCCACGCGAGGGCCAGGTCGTCACCGGTCATATGTCGCTCACCGGCGAGATCGCCGAGCAGGGGCGCGGCACGGGCACCGTGACCGCGACGGACATCGAGTACGACGACGGTTCGGCGGTGCACGCGTGCGAGGACATCGAGCGCGACGTGACGCTGCGCGCCCCGGCCTACGCAGCCCCGGTCGACGGACCGTCGGAGGAGTACTTCGGCTCGTCCGTGGTCGGCGACCCGGTTGCGCTGCGCGTCTCTCCCGACGGCAAGGAGGTAGTGACGGCGCGCGCCTCGCACTTCCTGATCTGCCCCTCGCAGGGCGGAGAGGACGTCACCGTCAACGGCGACACGACCGCGACCGCCTATCCCCCGGCGCCGATCAAGCCGGACGGCACCTTCAAGCTCGAGGCGCAGTACTCGACCACCAACGCGGGCGTGTTCGTCGGAGACAAGCGTGTCGAGGGCGGCGGCATGCTCTTCACCACCATCACCGGCAAGCTCGACGGCGGCGAGATCGTCGACGGGAAGTACCAGGCCTACCTGGACTTCTTCGAGGGCTTCACGCCGGGCGACGACGGCTTTGACACCTCGGCGAAGGACGGCTTCAGCGCCGCTTGCGGCACCGAGGGCCCGGACGGCAAGCCGACCGATCAGGCGGTTGAGCTGCTGCTCGCGGGCTGAGGCGGTGAGCACGCGATTGTGCTGAGCTTCGCGGTTCGTCGTGTCGCTCGTGCAGATCACCGATGCCGCACTGCTGGAGCGCCTGCGCCTCACCGACGAGGCGTTCCTCGAGGCCTTCGTCGGGCTGGCCGGGAACTTCCCGCCGCGGGAGTGGACCCCCGAGGGGTTCGACCGCGGCCTGCGTTATCCGTGGTACCGGCCCGAGGGGTCCTACCTCCTGCGCGACGGTGAGGCCGTGCCGCTGGGCGACGAGGCGCCCGTGATCGGCGCGGACCGGGTTCCGCTGCTGGCCTTCGGGTCCAACGTCGCCCCGAAGAACCTTGCGATCAAGCTCGCCCATCACGAGCAGCCGGAGGACCGTGAGGTGCTCGTGCTCGCAGGCGCGCTGCATGATCTCGATGTCGTGGCCGCCGCCTCGGTGACGCTCTACGGCGCGATGCCGGCGACGCTCGTCGCGAGTCCGGGCACGCGGGTTCGTGCTGCCGTCCTGCTCGTCAACGCCGTGCAGCTGACCACACTCACCTGGGGCGAGATGCCGTACCGGCTCGGCTACCTCGAGGGTGCTGAGTTCGTCGCCGACGAGTCGGTGGAGCTCGGCCGGCCGCTCGCATACGTGTCGCGCTGGGGTGCCTTCGCGCCCGACGGCGACCCGGCGCCGCTGGCCGCCATTCCGGCGGAGGGCCGGCGCTGGCGCGCGTGGACGCAGCGCGAACTGCTCGACCGGGCGGCGACGATCGTGTTCGGCAACGGGGACGCGGAGTCGGTCAGCAAGGCGCTCGCCGCCGACTTCGCAACGGTCGGCCCGCGGGTCCTAAGCGGACTGCGTGGCCACGCCCAGCGCTTCGACTTCGCCGGCTGGGAGCCGATCGTCTAGGCGCTCGGCGCGGATCGGCACGCCGTTGAGGTGTGCCATGCCCGCGAGGCGTTCGAGGTCGTCCGGGTCGGTCGACATCAGCTGGTTGACGTTGACGCCACCGGCGGCGTTGGCCTTGCGCCAGCTGCCGGTGCCCTTGTGTCCCCAGCCGTGCGGGACGGCGACGACGCCGGGCTTGATGTCCTCCGTCAGCGTGACGGGCAGCTCGATGCTTGCGGTGCGGGTGGAGATGCGGACGCCGTCGCCGTCGGCCAGGCCGAGCGCGGCAGCGTCCTCCGGATGCATGCGCGCGGTGTGCGTGCGGCCGCCGCGCAGGAGCAGCGGGGCGTTGTGCATCCAGGAGTTCTCCGAGCGCAGCTCGCGCATCCCGATCAGACTCAGGGGGAAGTCGGGGTCGGGCGCGCGACCCTGGAGGCGGCGCACCTCGGCGGCGATCTCCTCGTGATCGAGGTGGACCTTGCGATCGCGGTGGACGATCGTCTTCGCCAGGCCGCCCGTGCTCAGGTGCTCCGCGAGTTTGACGCCGTGAGGGTGGTCGCGGACGAGCTTGCCGAAGCTCAATCCGCCGCGCAGCAGGCCGCCGTCCGCCAGCCGCACCATGCCGTCGATCAGCTTTCGGGGGGTGGTGGGGACGTGCAGGCGCCGGCCCGCTTCCAGCAGTGCGAGGCCGGGGGAGCGGCGCCACAGCCCGCGCATCAACTCGTCGATGACGGTCCATTCCTCGCGCGCTTCGCCGGCCGGCTCGACGACGCGCGCCGTCGCCTGGCGGAAGGGCGTGGTCTGGAGCGTCTGGAAGGCGATCGGGAAGTCCTCGCGCTCGTACATCGTCGTGGCGGGGAGGACGTAGTCGGCGTGGGCGTTGGTCTCGTTGACGTAGATGTCCATCGAGACCATCAGGTCGAGTTGGTCGAGCGCGTGCTCGAGCTCGTCGCCGTCCGGGACCGAGAGCACCGGGTTGCCGGCCGAGACGAACAGCGCGCGCAGCTGGCCCTTGCCGGGGGTCGTGATCTCCTTCGCCATCAGGCTGGCGGGGCCCTGGCCCAGGACGGTCGGCAGGCCGCCGACGCGCGAGCGGCGCTTGCCGTAGCCGAGGCCGAGCAGCTTCTGCGCGACGCCGGTCAGCGTGCGCAGCCCAGGGATGCCGGTGTCGCCGAACATCGCGCCGCCCTCGTGGTCGAGGTTGCCGGTGACGAGGTTGACGGCGTCCAGCAAGAAGGTCGTCAGCGTGCCGCTGCGGCCTAGGCAGGTGCCGGTGCGGCCGTAGAGGGAGGCTCGCTCGGTCGTGGCGAGGTCGCGGGCGAGCTTTCTGACGATCTCCGGGTCGATGCCCGTGTGCGGTTCGACCGCTTCCGGGGTGAAGGGCGCGGCAAGGGCGGCGAGGGCGTCCGCTCCGGTGGCCTGCTCCGTGCGGGCGAGGCCCTCCGCGAACAGGGTCTGGAGCATCGCCAGGAGGAGGAAGGCGTCGCCGTCGGGGGTGATCGGCAGCCAGTCGAACGCCTTCGCGGTCTCCGTCCGCCGCGGGTCGATCACCACGACCTTGCCGCCGCGGTCGACGATGCTGTGCAGGTGGTCCTTGAAGCGCGGCGCGGTGACGACGCTGCCGTGCGAGACGACCGGGTTGGCGCCGATGATCACCAGCAGATCGGTACGCGCGAGATCAGGGATCGGCGCGACCACCTGGGTCCCGTAGAGCAGCTGGCTGGCGGCGAAGCGGTTGTTGACGTCCTGCGAGCCGGCGCTGTAGGAGTGCGGCGTCCCGAGCATCTCGAGGAACATCCCGACCCACAGCGTGTGCGAGGCGCTGAACGCACTCGGGATTGCCGAAGTACCAGCCGACGGCGTCGGAGCCATGCCGGTCGATCGTCGCCTTCAGGCGCGCAGTGATGTCGCGCATCGCGTCGTCCCAGCTCACCTGGACGAAGTCACCGGACGGCGTCCGCTTGAGCGGATGCAGCACACGATCGGGATCGTTGTGCACCTCCGTGAACGCGATCCCCTTCGGGCAGGCGAAGCCCTTCGAGACCGGGTGGTCACGATCAGGCCGCAGCTTCGTCAGCCGCCCGTCCTCGACCGTCGCCACCATCCCGCAAAGGGGCTCGCAGATCCTGCAGTAAGTGACGACCTCGTCACCCAAGGTCCGCGGATGATGCCACGATCGCCGCGTACCGGTCGAGCCCACCGAACAGGTCGCCGAGCCGGCCGACGTCGAGCCACACCGGCGCCGTCCCGTCCAGCACAGCCGGATGACTCCCCCACGGCCACTCTTCGGCGGTCGCACACAGCCCCGCCGCCACGGGGTTCTTCACCACGTAGGCGACGAGCCGCTGCATCTTTTGCTCGGTGTCGAGAAGAGAAGAGCCGAACCGCCTCCCGAACAGATGGTTGATGCGCCCGTGCCGCACGTTGGACTCGCGCGCGTACGCATTGTGCCCCGCTTGGATGCCGTGGGAGAGGTTGGCGAGCTCAGTTCGGACGACGAGGTGCAGGTGGTTTCCCATCAGGCTGTAGGCCAGGCACGTCCAGCGGAACTCCTCCATCACATCCGCCAGGATCTTCAGATAGAGGCGCCGATCCTCATCGTCGATGAACAGCACCTGCTTGTTATTGCCGCGGCCCCACACGTGGTAGGTGCCGCCGGCCATCTCCATCCTCGGTCTACGTCCCATGACCTTCATAGGTCTGGGCGCCCTGATCTCAACCCTCAACCTGCCTACCAAAAGTGCCTGGCACCTAGTTTGCTTGGCTAACTATTCAGCGCGAGCACTATTCGTCCAGCTGGAATGGGGTGTGGTTGAGAGTCGGGCGGTGGGGCCGATGGTGAGTGGGAGGCCCGGTGTCGCGCTGCCCGCGATTGCCGGGCTTCGTTTGTTCTCAGGTGAGGGGGATGGAGCCGGCTGGGGTCCAGGGCCCGCCGTCGTAATGGAAGAGGGAGAGGCCGACCACCGACGTGGACCAGGGTTCGAAGGTGGCGGACAGCTCCTCGTAGAGGGTGTTGGCCGCGGCCGGTGTGACCTTGTTCTGGATCGTGACGTGGGGGCGGTTCCAGCCCTGGTCCTGCGGGGTGAGGTCGAAGCCGCCGGCGGCGATGGTGGCGCGCACCGTGAGGAGCTCGGGGCAGTCGATGCCGTAGGCGACGCCGCGGCCGAGCTTGAGGAGGCGGGCGACGGTCGCCGGGATCGGCTCGGTCGGAGCGGCGGCGGTGGCCGCCGCAAGAACGGCGTCGACATCGTCGGGCAGCGCGTGGAAGAGGGTGAGGTGAGCTCGGAGGAAGTTGCGCTCGGGCGGGAAGTGGCGGCGGCGCTCGGCGTCGAGCCGTGCCACGGTGGCCGGGTCCAGCTCAGCGGTGAGGATGAGGGGCCGGGTCAACGCCCGCCGACGACTAGCGCCGCGACTGGCGGATGACCTCGTTCTCACGCCACTCGAGGTAAGCGCGGAACAAGGCGAGGATCACGGGTGCGAGCAGCACCACGTTCATGATCGTGAAGACCACGACCAGCAGGATGATCTCCGAGAAGGTGATGCCGGCGACGACCATTGCGCGGCGCAGGTTATCGCGGCGAGCCGACCGCTCGCACCGTCAAGGTGAAGGTGGCGCCTCCTCGCGCGGGGTCCGGGAGCTCGAGGACGACCGTGCCGCCGTGGGCCTCGGCGATCAGCCGGGCGATCGGGAGCCCTAGGCCCGAGCCTCCGGGCGCCGCGCTGGAGCCCCGATGGAAGCGCTCGAAGATGTGCTCCCGCTGCCCCGGAGCCACGCCAGGCCCGTGATCGGTCACGCGCACCCGGCCATGCCCGCCGGCCCGGTCGATCGCCACCTCGACGATCCCGCCCGCCCCGCCGTGGCGGACCGCGTTTGCGAGCAGATTCGCGATGGCCCGGCCCAACAGCCGCTCGTCGCCCTCCACCACGACCGACTCCGTCGCAACCACACGCACGGAGACCCCCGGCGGCTCACCGAGCTCCGACACGCAAGTTGCGACCAGCGCATCGAGCTGCAACGACTCCCGTTCGGCGATCGCCAGCCCGCTGTCGAGCCGAGCAAGCTCGAGCATCTCCGTGATCGTCGACGCCGCTCCCGCTGCGGCCGACCCGATCGCCTGGAGGTCCTCCCGCCGCGCGCCGTCGCGCAGCGCCCGTTCCGCCCGGCCCTGCACGACGGCCAGCGGCGTGCGCAGCTCGTGGGCGGCATCGGCGAGGAAGGCTTCCTGGCGGGCCACCGCGGACGCCGCCGGCCCGAGCGTGCGCCCGATCAGCACCCCCGCAGCTCCCATCAGCAGCAGCCAGCCGCCCAGCGCGACCGCGCCGATGAGCAGGACGTCATCGCGCCGCGCGTCCGCCACCCGGGCGACCGGCTCGTACGCGATCACCGACCCGATCGAGCCGGGGTTCGCCTCGATGGAAAGGGCGACCATCCGGACGTCGCCGTCCTCGGTGGCGACCGTGACGGCGTCGTCGTCGCCGGTGCGGGCGGCGCGCAACGCGACCGGCCGTAGCTCCGGCGCGACCCGCCGGTCGAAGGCGATCGGCTCGCCGCGGCGGTTGAGCACCGCGGTCAGCGCGACGCCCGGGTCGCGCGGGTTCTCCGTGATAGAGCCTGGATGTTGATCGACCCACCGCGGCCCTGCCGCACGGTGATCTGGAACAGCGCGTTGAACGCGGTCCGCGAGAGACGCTCGTCGCGCACCGACTCCCGCGCGCCGGCCCGCTCGTCGATGAGCAGCCAGCACGGCACGGCCAGGCCGACCGCCAGCCCCAGGGCGACGATCGCCAGCAGCCGGCGTCCCAGCCGCCGCGTCACGCCTCGCCACCGATTCGGAAGCCCACGCCCCGCACAGTGACGATCACGCCGTCGCCGAGCTTGCGCCGCAGCGCGCTGACGTGGACATCGACCACGTTCGAGCCGACATCGGCGGCGTGGTCCCAGCAGCCCTCGAGCAGCTCGTAGCGGTCGATCACCGCGCCCTCGGCGAGCGCCAGCATCTCCAGCAGCGCAAACTCCTTGACGGTCAGGGAGACCACGACACCGTCGCGCCGCACCCGCCGCAGTGAACGGTCGATCTCGAGCCCCGCCACTTCCAGCTGCGGCCGCGGAGCCACCGGCGCCCGGCGCAGCAGAGCCTGCGACCCGAGCCACGAGCTCCTCCGCCGCGAACGGCTTGATCAGGTAGTCGTCGGCGCCCGCCCCGAGCCCGGCAACGATCGCCGACGTGCCGTCCAGCGCGGTGAGGACGAGCAGCCCGAGCACCTTCCCCTCGCCCCGCCACTCCGCGCAGAGCGAGAGCCCGTCACCGTCGGGAAGCCGCCGGTCGACGACCGCGAGCGCGTAGTCGTGCATCGAGGCGAGCAGCCGCGCGGTGGCCACGTCGCCCGCCTCGTCGCAGGACATCCCGACCGCCCGCAACGCCCGGCTGACGTCGGCTGCGATCTCCGGCTGATCCTCCACGACGAGCACGCGCACGACTTCATGATGTCTTCAAGGTCGGATTGGCAGCATCGCGGTCATGCTCGGAATCCGCCTGTTGGTCATCACCCTCGCCGCGCTCGCGGCCGCCGCGCCCGCCCACGGCGCCATCAATCCCTTCATCGTCGGAGGCGACAAAGCCCCCGTCGAGGCCCTGCCGTACATGGCGTCCATCGGCTTCAGCGGCCGTTCTGCCCACGCCGGACACTTCTGCGGCGGCACGGTGATCACCCCGACCATGGTGCTGACCGCAGCGCACTGCATGGTCGAGGAGAGCGCCGGCGACCTCGATCGTCACCACCGGCCGCACGCGGCTGTCGGACGACAGCACCGGCGAGCGCACCGCCGTGCGCTGGGTCTCCGTCCACCCCGGCTGGGACGGCACCAGCAACGATCTGGCCGTCCTGCGGCTGGACTCGCCCGTCGCGGCGGCGCCGATCGCCCTGTCGACCGGCGGGACGTACAAGCAGTCGACCACCGCCGGCTGGGGCATCGTCGGCCAGGGGGGCATCCCGGACGCGCTGCGCGCCGTCGAGTTGCCGATCAGCACCACGCGTGACTGCCGCAAGGCCTTCGGCCGCCAGTTCGACCCGGCCACCCAGGTGTGCGCGGGCGGCGACGGGCGCGACTCGTGCAGCGGCGACTCCGGTGGCCCGCTGCTCGGCGTCACCGCAGACGGCCTGCTCGAGCAGATCGGCATCGTCTCCTACGGCAGCAACCCATGCGGCCAGAAGGGCATTCCCGGCTCGTACACCCGCGTGTCGGCGTACGCGCGGTGGCTGGCCAGCAAGATGGACCCGACCTCCGCTCCCGTGACGCCCACCGCCCGGGTGCACATCGGCCGCATCCGCTGCTGGCGCATCCGCTGCCAGGTCGAGCTGCGCGTGCAGGGAGAAGTCGCGGGCATCCGCGTCGGCGTCCGCGATCGCGTGGCCCAGGCCCGGCCGGTCGGCGGCGGACGGTGGCTCGCGATGCTGAACCTCCCGTACGGGCACAGCACCCTCACCGCCAGCCCGCTGCGTGCGGACGGCTCCCCCGCGGGCCGGACGGCGCACACCCCCATCCGCGTAACGTGATCGTGCGATGCCAACGCAGTCGCAAGCGCGCGCGACCATCACCGAGCTGCTCGAGCAGCGGGACCCGGGCAAGACGATCTGCCCGAGCGAGGCGGCCCGCGCGCTCGGCGGCGACGATGGCTTCCGCGAGCTGATGCCGATGGTCCGCGAAGCAGCCGCAGGGCTTGTCGACGCCGGCGAGCTCGAAGTGACGCAATCCGGTCAAGTGGTGGACATCAGGAAGGCGCGCGGGCCGATCCGGCTGCGGCTCCCGCGCTGAGCTGCCGATGAATGGCTGGTGGGAGTCGCCCGAGTCGTCCTCGTCATCGTCTTCGTTGTCGTGGGCACCGCTGCCACCAAGGGTGGCGCGGTGCCCGGCATCGGGCCCGCGGAAGTCGGTGTGAGCGCGGAGCAGCGCGCCGCCGGCTTCACCTACGGGCCGAGCGTCACGGAGTACGACAAGCAGCTGATCGGTGCAGCGATCGCCAGCGCCGAGCCGCTCGCCCAGCAGCTGATCGCCGAGATCGACGGGGTCACGACGGTGCAGGTCGGCCCGCCGCCGGGCGGGGCTGCCGGCCTCGCCGAGGGAAACCCGGACGCCTTCACGGTCACGCTGGACATCCCCACCGTCTCGAGCCGCCTCGGCCCGCGCGGCGTCAACCGGCTCGTGCTGCACGAGCTCGGCCACGTGGTCGATTTCGTGCTGGTCCCGGACGACATGAAGGCCCGTCTCGACGCAGGCGTGCCGACCTGCCTCGGCGGCGCCCAGCCCGGCTGCACGGACCGCGCCGAGCGCTTCGCCGAGTCCTTCGCGAAGTGGGCGATGCGCGACATCGGCGTGAACCTCTACATCGGCTACGCCGTCCCGCCACCGGCGAACCTCGCGACCTGGGCCGCGCCGCTGGCTCAGCTCGCTGCGTAGTCGAGTCCGAGCCAGCCGGCCAGCAGCGCGAGCTCCTCCTGCAGCGCTTCCGCGGCGTCCGGTGGGGCGCCCGGCTCGAAGTGCGTCGCCTGGACGCGCAGGACGCCGGCCTGGCGGTCGCTCTTGAGGTCGACGCGCGCCACGAGCTGATCGCCTGAGCAGGAACGGGAGCACGTAGTAGCCGTGCACCCGCTGCGGCGCCGGCACGTAGATCTCGATCCGGTAGCGCATGCCGAAGAGCCGCTCGACCCGCGGCCGCTCCCAGACCAGCGAGTCGAAGGGTCCGACCGAGCGCGCGTGCGGAGATCGATCGCGGGATGCGGGCGCCCGCGGCGAGGTAGGCCTGCTGGCGCCAGCCCTCCACTCGCACCGGGATCAGCGCGCCCTCCTCGACCAGCTCGGCGACGCGCGGCGCGGCGTCCTTGGCCGGAATGCGGAAGTAGTCGCGCAGGTCGCTCTCGGTGGCGACGCCCAGCGCCGTCGCGGCGATCTGCAGAAGTCCGCGCTGCGCCTCCTCGACCGGCGGCGTCGGGGCGTCGATCACCGCCCGCGGCAGCACCCGCTCGGGCACGTCGTAGTGCCGGACGAAGCGGACGCGCCGCGCGGAGGAGATGCGCCCGCTCCAGAAGAGGAACTCGAGCGCGCGCTTGACGTCGGACCAGTCCCACCAGGGTCCTTTCTTGCGCGGCCCCTCCTCGAGCTGCGCCGCCGTCACCGGGCCACGCGCGCGCACCTCCTCGACCAAGCCGGTCGAGCAACGCGGGCTGCTCGGTGGCGATCCGCCGCATCCCGCCCCACGCGTCGACCGACGCGCGCTCCATCCGCCAGCGCAGCAGCGGCTGCGTCCCCACGGGGATCAGCGACGCCTCGTGCCCCCAGTACTCGAACAGCCGCCGCGGCGCGTAGTGGGCGAGCTTGTCGATCGCGTCACGGTCGTACGGCCCGAGCCGCGCGAACAGCGGCAGGTAGTGCGCCCGCTCGAGGACATTGACCGAGTCGATCTGGACGAGCCCGAGCCGCTCGACCGTCGCCCGCACCGCACGCGGCGTCGCCACCCGCGGCCGGTCGAACCCCTGCGCGGCCAGTGCGACCCGCCGCGCCTGCGCGAGGCTGAGGTCAGTCCGCCGAGTCACGCTCGAGGACGCCGAGCAGCTCGGTGACCCGGCAGACCAGCAGGCGCTCCTCCTCGACGTCCACCCACGCACCGGCCTGCGCCGGGAAGACGACGTGGTCGCCCGGCACCACCGGCATCACGACGCCGACCGAGCTCCACCAGTCCAGACCCGGCCCGACCGCGAGCACGATGCCCTGATGAGGCGGCGGCTCGTGCGACCCGGGTGGGACCACGAGCCCCGACTGGCGCATGCGGTCCGGCTCGAGCTCCTTGATGACGACGCGGTCGAAGAGCGGTCGCAGCTGGTCAGGCATCGGCCGCAAGCGTCGTCGATGACCAGCTTCTTCCGAACTTCTGGCCGCGCGCGTCATCAGCCCATCGCTGACCGGGTTGACGACGCCGCGCATCGTCGACATCGCGGCCCAGCGCTTCGGCAGGATCAGCCGCGGCTTGCGCTTCTCGATCGCGCCGACGATGCCCGCGCCGGCCGCGCTCGGCGGAAGGCGCTTGTGCAGGAACTTCGGCACAAGCTCCATCGCCTGCTGCCCGTGCGCGCTGCGGTCGAAGGACTCGTGCACCATCTCCGTGTCGATGAAGCCGAAGTAGGCGGTGGTGGCGCTCGCGCCGTGGATCGACAGCTCGGCGCGCAGCGCCCGGCCGAACTGCTCGACACCGGCCTTGGCCATCGCGTACGGCGCGCCGCCGACGCCGTTGGAGAAGGCCATCACCGAGGCGACCACCACCACGTGTCCGCCGTTGGCGGTGATGTGGGGAAGCGCGGGCCGGACCGTTCGGTAGACGCCGAGCAGGTCAACCTCGATGACGCGCTCGAAGACCTCCTCCGGCATCGCGCGCACGGTCTGCGTGGTACGGCGCGATGCCTGCGTTGGCGACGACGACGTCCAGCGCTCCGAACTGCGCGACGACCTCGTCGACGACGGCCTTCATCCGCTCCGGGTCCGTGACGTCTGCGCCGATGCCCAGCGCCGCGCCGCCCAGCGAGGCGGCCGCCTCCTCCGTCGCGTCGGCGTCGAGGTCGGCCAGCACGACCTTCGCGCCGCGACCGACGAGGGCCTGGGCCGTCGCGAAGCCGATCCCTCGCTGCGCGCCGGTCACCAACGCGACCTTGCCTCTCAAGTCGAACATGCGTCGGAAGCTAGCGCGCGCCGTCGGACCGAGCCCGGGCCCAGACCAGGAAGGACTGCGTCCCGCGGATGCCCTCCTCGACCCCTTCGGAGTCGGGTAGAGCGGTGAAGGCGTCGAACGCCTTCTGCGCGCGGCTGGCCAGCTTCGGCAGCAACGGCGAACGGAAGTTGGTCAGCGTCGAGCGCATCGCGTCGAGGTAGTCGAACTCCGCGCCGAGCGCGGCGTCGATCTCGGCCTCGTCGGGGATCGGCTCGGACTCGTCGCGCCGATCGCGGAACGCCCCCTGGGCGCTGTCGAGCGCTCGCTGCGTCCCGGTGAGCGCCACTTTCACCGTCGAAGCGGAGGCGCCTGGGCGCAGCTCGTCGAGCCGGGAGCCGAGCTTGCCCTGGGCCACCGACAGCTTCTTCAGGGCTGCGCTGGACCGCACCGCGCGTGGCCTCGGATTCCTCCGTGGCCTCGGTAACGATCGTGTACACGCCATAGCCGACTCCGGCCAGCGCAGCGAGCGCGATCAAGCGCAGGAACCAGCGGCGGACGGCTCTCAACTGGAGCGTTCCACCTTGAGCTCGGAGTCGGCGAACCTCTGCCGGATGACCTTCTTGTCGAACTTGCCGACCGAGGTCTTGGGCACCTCGTCGATGAAGGCCCAGGTGTCGGGCAGCTGCCACTTGGCGACCTTGTCGGCGAGGTAGTCGCGGATGTCCTCGACCGAGGCGTCCTCGCCGTCGCGCAGCACGACGGAGGCCAGCGGGCGCTCGCCCCACTTCTCGTCCGGGATGCCGACGACGACGGCCTCGGCGACGGACGGGTGACCCATGATCGCGTTCTCGAGCTCGACGCTCGAGATCCACTCGCCGCCGGACTTGATGACGTCCTTGGAGCGGTCGGTCAGGGTCAGGAAGCCGTCCGGCGAGATGCGCCCGACGTCGCCCGTGCGCAGCCAGCCGTCGTGGAACTTGTCCGGATCGTCGTCGAGGTGGTAGGCGCCGGTGATCCACGGTCCGCGGCACTCGAGCTCGCCGACGGACTCGTCGTCCCACCGCTGAACGGAGCCGTCCTCGGCGATCAGCCGCGCCTCGACGCCCGCCATGAAACGGCCCTGGGAGACACGCTTGCTCCAGTCGTCGGAGCGCGCGACCGACCCGAGCGGCGACGTCTCCGTCATGCCCCAGGCGTGCAGGATCTCGACGCCGTGCTCCTGGAAGGCCTTCATCAGCGACTCCGGGCAGGCCGAGCCGCCGACGACGCATTCCTTCAGTGACGAGATGTCGCCGCCGTCCTCGACGAGCGACAGCAACCCCTGCCAGATCGTCGGCACCGCGCCGGCGAAGTTCGGCTTGGCCTCCTCGATCATCTTCATCAGCGGCTCGGGCTGCAGGAAGCGCTCGGGCATGATCAGCTCGGCGCCCACGAGCAGCGCGGCGTACGGCAGGCCCCACGCCATCGCGTGGAACTGCGGAACGATCACCAGCACCTTGCTGTGCGGGGACAGCCCCATCGCGTCGCCCATGCACGCGGCCATCGAGTGCAGGACGACGGAGCGGTGCGAGTAGACGACGCCCTTCGGATTGCCGGTCGTGCCGCTCGTGTAACACATGGCGGCCGCGTCGTTCTCGTCGACCTCGACCCATTCGAACTCGTCGGACTCCGCCGCCAGCAGCTCCTCGTAGAGATGCACCTCGGCGCCCTTGCCCTCCAGCGGCGAGAGGTCCGTGCCGTCGCCGGTCACGAGCACGTGCTCGACGGTCTCGAACTGCTCGAGCACCTTCGACAGCGGATCGACGAGCGACGGGTCGCAGATGACGACCTTGTCCTCGGCGTGGTTGGCGATGTAGATCACCTGCTCGGGGAACAGGCGCACGTTGAGCGTGTGCAGCACCGCCCCCATCGCCGGCACCGCGAAGTAGGCCTCCAGGTGCTCCTGGTCGTTCCACTGGTAGGTGGCGACGCGCTGGTCTGCATCGATGCCGAGCTTGCGCAGCGCGTTGGCGAGCCGCGCCGAGCGCTTGCCGACCTCTGCGTACGTCGCGTCGCGGAAGCCCTCCCCCGTCCAGGTGCGCACCCGGCTGGCCCCGTGCACGACGGTGCCATGACGGACGAGGCGGGCGATCGACAGAGGGGCGTCCTGCATCGTGGCACGCATGCCGCGAAGTATCCCCGCATCGGCGCTCGCGCCGACCGCGTGACCTCAGCCCAGGAACGTGTCGTAGAGCAGGAAGGCGTTCAGGGCGATCACGACCGCCGCGACGAGACTCGCGACCGCCGTCGTCAGCGGCCGGTTGACGAGCTTGCCCATGACGTCGGCGCGCCGGGTGATCAGGATCATCGGCACGAGCGCGAAGGGGATGCCGAAGCTCAGAACCACCTGTGAGATCACCAGCACGTCGGTGGTATTGGCCCCCAGCGCGAGGACGACCAGCGACGGCGCCATGGTCAGCCCGCGGCGCAAGAACAGCGGGATCCGGCGCTCGACGAAACCCTGCATCACGACCTGGCCGGCGTAGGTGCCGACACTCGAGCTCGACAGGCCCGACGCGAGGAGCGCGATCCCGAAGGCGAGCGCAGCACCCCCGCCGAGCAGCGTCTCGAAGCCCGCATGAGCGCCCTCGATCGTGTCCACGTCGACCCTGCCCTCCTCGTGGAACAACGCGGCAGCGATCAGGAGCATGGACAGGTTGATGACGCCGGCGACCCCGAGCGCGACGAAGACGTCGACGCGCTGGAAGCGCAGCAGCGTGCGAGCGCTCCTGGTCGTCGCGGGCGGGGATCCGCGCCTGGGTGAGCGCCGAGTGCAGGTAGACGACGTGGGGCATCACCGTGGCGCCGAGGATGCCGACGGCGAGCAGGAGGCTCTCCGTGCCCGCCAGGCCGGGCACGAGGCCCCCGAGCGCGCCGCTCGCGTCGACGTCGACGGAGGCGAGGTCGAACGAGGAACCCGAGCAGGACGATCGCCAGCATGCCGCCGATCACGAGCTCGAAGCGGCGGTACCCGCGGCTCTGGAGGCCGAGGATGCCGAAGGCGACGACGGCCGTGATCAGGCCGGACGTCAGCGGCGGCAGACCGAAGAGGAGCTTCAGGGCGATGGCGGCGCCGACGAACTCCGCCAGGTCCGTGGCGATGGCGACGACCTCCGCCTGCACCCAGAGCCCGAGCGTGACGTGGCGGGGCAGGTGCTCGCGGCACAGCTCGGGCAGGTTGCGCCCCGTCGCGAGCCCCGTCTTGGCCGACAGGTACTGCACCAGCATGGCCATGAGGTTGGCCATGACGATGACCCACACGAGCAGGTAGCCGTACTTCGCGCCCCCGGCGATGTTCGTGGCGAAGTTGCCCGGATCGATGTAGGCGACCGCCGCGACGAAGGCCGGGCCGAGCAGTCCCAGCCGGCCGCGCATCCGGCCCTGGCCGGGGAGCTGACCCGGCAACGCGGGAATTGAGGCAGAGTTGGCTTCCATGTTTGGCGAGCCAAACTCTATTAAGCCTCGCGTACCTCCGATGCGCCAGGAGTCTCCGGTCGCCACCCAGGGCCCTTGAACAACACCCGCATGCGGTCGCCGAAACCGCGCGCCAGCTTGAAGTCACCCCACATCGCGATGTACTCGTGGAAGGCCACGCGCACCGGATGGAACGTCCGGATGTTCTTCGTCAGCCCGTAGCGGACGCGCTCGCCCTCGCTCGATGAACGACCCGAACAGCCGGTCCCAGATGATCAGGATGCCGCCGTAGTTCTTGTCGAGGTAGACCTGGTTGGAGCCGTGGTGGACGCGGTGGTGGCTCGGCGTGTTGAGCACGAACTCGAACGGCCGCGGCAGCTTCGACGATCCGCTCCGTGTGGATCCAGAACTGGTAGATCAGGCTCCACGCCTGCGCGAGCAGGATCGTCCACACCGGGAAGCCGACGAGCGGCATCCACAGCCAGAACGGGAAGTAGGTCATCGGCACCCACGTCTGGCGCAGCGCGGTCGAGAGGTTGTAGTGCTGCGAGGAGTGATGGACGACGTGGCTGGCCCAGAAGATCCGGCTCTCGTGGCTGATGCGATGAAACCAGTAGTACGAGAAGTCGTCGGCGAAGAACAGCAGCACCCAGAACCACCAGTGGCCGGTGTCCAGGCGCAGTGGCGTGAGCTCGTACAGCGCCGCGTAGATGACCACGACGACGGCCTTCCAGCCGACGTTGATCACGACGTTTCCGAGCCCCATCGTCAGCGACGTGCGCGGAGTCGCGCAGGTCGTAGCCGACGAAGTCGTGGTCCTCGTCGCGCAGGTGCCGGAACGACGACGCACTCGGCGACGAGCAGCAGCACGAAGAACGGGATGGCGTAGTAGAGGACCTCGCTCATCGGGCGGTCACTTTCGGAACAGTACCGCCGGATCGTCCAGTCATCCACGCGTGCGACGACGGGCAGCGCGTCCGCGCCGGGCGCCTCGCGGCCGTCCCGGATGAGCGCGATCCCCGGCCGTTCGGCGTGCGTCCAGACGTCGGCGGGCGGCAGCTCGAGCCGGTACGCCAGCGCCTGGCGCTCGAAGGGCGTCGTCGCGATCTGACCGCACGAGCGGATGGCCGTCTCACCGCCCGCAGCCTCGACCGCCGCGTCGAGGCGTGACCCGAAGGTCAGCTCTTCGCGCGCGAGGCGCACGCCGCCGTGGACGACGATGCCGACGCTGACCGCCACGCCGACCCCGGCGAGCACGACACCGATCCGCGGTCGCGGCAGCGCGCTCGAGACCGACCGCGCCGAGCACGCAGACCAGCGCAGCCGGCAGCGTGACGTAGCGGATGTTGCCGGTGAAGCCGAGCTCGGCGAGGATCGCCACCGTGATCATCAGCGCGGTCGCCGCGAGCCGCGATCCCACGCACCACCGGCCGCTTGTCGTGTCGGACGAGCCAAGCCGCCCCGACGTACAGCGGCCAGGTCAGCATGATCGACGCGTAGACGAAGGTCAGCCCGAACGGGAAGGCGGACGAGCCGGGCGAGCCCTCCACCGGGTTCTGCGCGCGCTCGGCGCCCCGCAGCCATTCCCCCTCGACCAGATAATCGGGCAGGAACCACACGGCGAGCAGGAGGGCGGCGCCGCTCGCGGCCAGCACGAGGTGGCGGCGGGTGACGGCGACGTAGCCCGCGAGCGCGATCCAGACCTCGGGGCGCAGCCCGCCGGCGAGGATGCCCACCGCGAGCGCGGCCCGGTGGTGCCCGTCGATGTGCAGCAGGATCCCGAGCAGGACGAGCGCGACGAGCATGCCCTCCGAGTCGCCCGCGCATGACGTTGAAGAGGAAGTCGGTGGAGATCAGCAGGCCGCCCGCCGCGAGCCAGCCCGCGGTTCGCCCGCCGAGCCGCCGCGCCACGACGTAGGCGAGCACGACCGCGAGGAACCCGCTCGCCCGCGCGAGCACGAGCCACAGCAGCGGCGCCACGTCGTCGCCGGCGAACGAGAACAGGAAGGTGAAGGCGACCGGCAGCGGCTTCCACGACGGCCCGCCCGTCATGTCGAGCGTGCCGTCGGCGAGCTCGCGGCCCCAGATGAGCCACGCCGTCGGGTCGTACGCGGGCTGGTCGAGCACCAGCAGCGAGAGCGCTGCCAGCGCCAGACGAAGCGCGCTACCGCGCGGGGGCCACCGCCGGCCTTCGAGGACGCCGCCGACGCCGACCCACCCGACCTCCATGATGCGCGCGGCCATCTCCTCCAGCGTCTGCTCGGGATGGTCGAGCCACCACATCGCGAGCGACTCACCCGCGCCGACGAAGCCGCTGGCCAGCGCGTCGGCGAGCACCTCGTCGCCGAGGGTCGTCTCCAGCAGCAGCGCCATGCGCCGGACGATCGCGGCGCGGGTGCGCGCGACCTCGGTGGCGAGCAGGCCCGCGCTGCCCGCCGCCAGCTCGCGCTGGAGGACCGACCAGCCGGGGCGGTGCTCGTCGACGAAGCCCAGAAAGGCCGTCATCGACGCGAGCACCTGATGGCCCGGGTCGAGCTCGGGGTCCGACGGCTGCGTCCATCGCCGCGAGCAGCTCGCCGCCGACCTGGTCCATGTAGGCCGCGTAGAGGCCCTCCTTGGACTCGAAGTAGGCGTAGAGCATCGGCTTGGAGATGTCGGCCCGGTCGGCGATCGCGTCCATCGAGGCCGCGTGGAAGCCGAGTTCGGCGAAGACCTCGCCGGCGACGGCGAGCATCTGCTGCTCGCGCACCGCGCGAGGGACCTGCCGTGTGCCCGCCCGGCGGCGCTGCGTGTGCGTCACGAGGCCGAGCGTATGCGACCGCACCGTGACCCACCTCACGTACGTCGCGTTTCGATGTGACATCGTTCGGTGACACATATGTCAATGTCTTCCTTCCTAGCCACCGTCGCTGCCGGCAGCGAACCTGCCGGTGGCGCTGCGACGGGCGAGATCGCCATTGCCACCGGCATGGCCGTCATCGTCACCGGCGCACTGATCGGACTCTGCGCCGGCCACCGCTCCGGCCGCGTCGGCCTCC
>CAVXBH010000039.1:0-91514 GCA_963759945.1 uncultured Solirubrobacteraceae bacterium
CTCAGGCCGACGCAGGCTCCAGGCCATACGCCTCGGCCAGCTCGGGGTCCTTCTGCGCGAGCATCTCGGCGAGGTCGACCATCACCTTCGCCTGCTTCCAGGTGGCGTCGTCCTGCATCTTGCCGTCGATCATGTGCACGCCGGCGCCGTCGGGGATCGCCTCGATGATCTTCTTGGCGAAGTTCACCTCCTCGGCCTCGGGCGAGAAGACCTTCTTGGCGATGTCGATCTGGGCGGGGTGCAGCGACCAGGCGCCGACGCAGCCGAGCAGGAAGGCGGCGCGGAACTGCGTCTCGCAGCCCTCGACGTCCTTGATGTCGCCGAACGGGCCGTAGAAGGGCAGCGCGCCGACGGACGTGCAGGCGTCGACCATGCGGGCGATGGAGTAGTGCCACGGGTCCTGCTGGTAGCTGGCGCGCGGGTTGTCGCCGTCCGGGTCGGCGATCGTCCGGTAGCCCGGGTGCCCGCCGCCGACGCGCGTGGTCTTCATGCGGCGCGACGCGGCGAGGTCGGCCGGGCCGAAGCTCATGCCCTGGATGCGCGGCGAGGCGCAGGCGATCTCCTCGAGGTTGGCGACGCCCTGCGCGGTCTCCAGCAGCGCGTGGATGAGGATCGGCCGGTCGACGCCGCCCTTGGCCTCGAGCTGGGCCAGCAGGCGATCGACGTAGTGGATGTCCCACGGGCCCTCGACCTTCGGGACCATCACGACGTCGAGCTGGTTGCCGATCTCGGTCACCAGGGTGGTGAGGTCGTCGAGGACCCAGGGGGACTCGAGCGAGTTCACGCGCGTCCATAGCTGGGTGATGCCGAGGTCGTTGGAGCGCGCGAAGTCGACGAGGCCCTGCCGCGCGGCCTCCTTGCGCTCGACGGGGACGGCGTCCTCGAGGTTGCCGAGCAGGATGTCGACCTTGGGCGCGGTGTCGACGGCCTTGGCCGCCATCTTCTCGTTGGAGAAGTCGACGAAGTGGATCATCCGCGAGGGGAGGACGGGGATCTCGCGGACGGGCTCAGGAGCGTCGATCGCGAGCGGCTTGAAGAAGTCACGGGGATTACGCATGCGGGCTCGACGTTACCCTCCGCGCGCAAATGAGCGAGACATTCACGACCGACCAGGCCGAGCGCGAGTCCACCGGCGGCCATCCCTACGGCCGCTACCTCGAGGAGTTCGAGGTCGGCGCCGTCTACAAGCACTGGCCCGCCAAGACGGTGACCGAGTCAGACGACCACCTGTTCTGCCTGATCACCATGAATCACCACCCGCTGCACCTCAACGACGTGTACGCGAAGGCCTCCCAGCAGGGCCGCAACGTGGTGGTCGGCCCGCTGGTCTACTCCCTCGCCCTCGGCATGAGCGTCTCCGACGTCTCGGGCAAGGCGATCGCCAACCTGGCGACGGAGGAGCTCAAGCACCCGGCGCCCGTCTTCCACGGCGACACGCTGTTCGTGGAGTCAGAGGTCCTCGAGAAGCGCGAGTCGCAGTCCAAGCCCGACCGCGGCACCGTCAAGGTCCACACCCGCGTCTTCAACCAGGACGGCGTCCTGGTGGCCGAGTTCAAGCGGCTGGTGTTGGTGCCGCGAAAGACAGCTGGTCGGGTGGGTGGGCCGAATCAGAGCTAGGCCGCTCGGCGACGGCGGCTGCCGTCAGCAGCCAGGCGGCGACGGCGTAGAGCGCGGGGGAGGCGATGCCGTGCGTGATGGCCGCGGCGGCCAGCACGATCCCCGAGAGCTCGACGCAGCGGCCCACGCGCGCATCGTGCGCGCGGCGGCCGCACGCCGAGAGGATCCCGATCCGGACCGCCCCGTGGCGCAGCTTGAGCGTCACGTGGACGACGAAGCCGATCGCGAGCGCCCCGAGCGCGATCAGCTCGAGGAAGCGCAGATCGGCACCAAAGGCGGTCGCCGGGATGATCACGGCGAGGGCAGCGGTTCCGAAGGCGTAGATGCGCCAGGGCAGCACCGGCTCGCCGGGACGCTCGCCGCCGCCGGTGGCCATCGCCGCGGCAAAGGTCATGTACAGGGCCGCCAGGGCGTAGGCGACGTCGTGCAGGGGCCGGATGGCCAGAGTGACGAAGAGCAGTGCGCACAGCGGCGCCGCGCCGTCAGCGAAGGGAACCCGTGGGGCATCCATGACCGCCATGTGACCTCCGATCGACTTCGGGGTTGTTTTCCTCGACCAAATGGGGCAGTCCTTGGACGGACGACCACTTAGGATGTTCGACCCCATCAGCGAAGTGCAGGTTCTCAAGGAGTCTCGAACGTGAGCGAAGCGCCGACGAATCACCAGGAACTCATCGACTGGGTGCAGGAAGTAGCGGCGCTGACGCAGCCTGCGTCCGTCCACTGGTGCGACGGCTCCGCCGAGGAGTACGACCAGCTCTGCCAGGAGCTGGTGGACGCCGGGACGTTCTCGAAGCTCGACGAGGCCAAGCGGCCGAATTCGTACCTGTGCCTCTCCGATCCAGGTGACGTGGCGCGTGTGGAGGATCGAACGTTCATCTGTTCCGAGCGCGAGGAGGACGCCGGGCCGACCAACAACTGGACCGATCCGGCGGAGATGCGGGAGAAGCTCAAGGGCCTCTTCGAGGGCTGCATGGCGGGCCGCACGATGTACGTCGTCCCCTTTTCGATGGGCCCGCTCGGTTCGCCGATCGCCCACATCGGCGTTGAGATCACCGACTCGGCCTATGTGGCCGTCTCGATGCGGATCATGACCCGCATGGGCAAGGGCGCCCTTGACGTGCTCGGCACGGACGGCGAGTTCGTCCCCTGCGTCCACTCCGTCGGCGTCCCGCTCACCGAGGGGGAGGAGTCCTCGTCCTGGCCCTGCAACGAGACGAAGTACATCGTCCACTACCCCGAGACGCGCGAGATCTGGTCCTTCGGCTCGGGCTACGGCGGCAACGCGCTGCTCGGCAAGAAGTGCTTCGCGCTGCGGATCGCGTCCGTCATGGCGCGCGACGAGGGCTGGCTCGCCGAGCACATGCTGATCCTGAAGGTGACCTCGCCGGAGGGCGAAAGCAAGTACGTCACCGGCGCCTTCCCGAGCGCCTGCGGCAAGACCAACTTCGCCCTCATGGTCCCGACCCTCGAGGGCTGGACGGTCGAGACGGTCGGCGACGACATCTGCTGGATGAAGTTCGGCGAGGACGGACGGCTCTACGCGATCAACCCCGAGGCCGGCTTCTTCGGTGTCGCGCCGGGCACCGGCTTCGCGAACACCCCGAACGCCATGGAGGCGCTCGAGAAGAACGCCATCTTCACGAACGTGGCGCTCTCCGATGACGGCGACGTCTGGTGGGAGGGCATGTCGGACCCGGCGCCCGAGCACCTGATCGACTGGCACGGCAACGACTGGACGCCGAAGTCCGAGACGACGGCCGCGCACCCCAACGCGCGCTTCACCGTCCCGGCCGACCAGACGCCCTCGATCGCGCCCAACTGGGACGACCCGGCGGGCGTGCCGATCGATGCCTTCCTGTTCGGCGGCCGCCGCTCGACGGTGGTCCCGCTCGTGCGGGAGGCCTTCGACTGGGAGCACGGCACGTTCCTCGGAGCCACGATGGGCTCCGAGAAGACGGCCGCGGCCGCCGGCACGGTCGGCGAGCTGCGCTTCGACCCGATGGCGATGCTGCCGTTCTGCGGTTACAACATGAGCGACTACTTCGCGCACTGGATCAAGACGGGCCGGCGCGAGAGCGCCGACCTTCCGCGCATCTTCTTCGTCAACTGGTTCCGCAAGGACCAGGAGACCGGGCGCTTCCTGTGGCCCGGCTTCGGCGAGAACTCGCGCGTGCTCGAGTGGATCTTCCGCCGCTGCGACGGCACCGCCGATGGCGAGGAGACGCCGGTCGGCATCATCCCGACGGCCGACGGCATCAACCTCGAGGGCCTCGACATCGACGCGCGGGCCTTCGAGGAGGTCCGCACGGTCGACCTCGACGCCCTCCGCGACGAGCTGCCGCAGGTCCGCGAGCACCTCGAGTCCTTCGGTGACCAGCTGCCGCAGGAGCTCTGGGACCAATTCGAAGCGCTCGAATCTCGTCTCGGCGCCGCTGCCGCCTAAGCCTCGCCGGGCTTGCCCTGACGGTGCTGCTCGGTGCAGCGCCGTCGGCTGACGCCTACGAGATCGGCGGCCAGCGCTGGCCCGGGCGCACGATCACCTACTTCGACGCCGGTCCCGTGCCCGGACCGCTCGAAGAGGCGGTGGAGATCTGGAACGAGAGCGGCGTCCGGGTCCGCTTCAAGGCCGTGCCGCGCAGCAGCGCCAGGGTCGTGGTGATCGGGCTGGGCACCTCGAACTGCGTCGGCGTCACGGGCTACGCCCAGCTCGGCTACGAGCCGGGAAGCGTCGCCCAGGTGGAGCTCTCCAGTTGCCGCAATCGCCGGACCATGGTCATCACGGCCGTGCACGAGCTGGGCCACATTCTCGGCCTCGACCACAGCGGCGAGCGTTGCGCCGTGATGACCGCAAGCGGACTGAGCGGCTGCAGGACCAAGGACTACATGGTGCAGTGCCGGACCCTCCAGGCGGACGATCTCCGCGGCGCGCTGAAGCTCTACGGCGGGCGAGCAGAGCCGTTGGGGCCCGCGCTCTGCCCGACGCACGCGCGACCGAAGCCGGTCAAGCTGACGATCGCCGGGACCGGCGCTGATAGCGGCAGCACCGTCGAGGCGCGCGTCGAGGTCCGGCGGCCGAAGGCGCTGATCGAGGGCGCGAACTTCCCGCCGCCGGTGAAGGTCACGGTGTTCCGACGCCCCGGGACGTGCAAGGGAGGTCCGGCACGGGGCGTGAAGGTCGCCGCCGAGCCGCTCTTCGAGCCCGGGCGCACGACGCTCCCCGCCGGGAGCCGGCTCAAGCTCGATCCGGGGCGCTACTGCTACACGGCGTCCGTGCGCGACGCGCTCGGCCGGTCATCGGATCGCCTCGCCTCGGCCGAGGCCGAGATCTCCTTCGCACCTCCCGTCGCTCGTTTCAGAGTGCCGGCACGCGTCGAGGTGGGGGAGTCGTTCAGTCCGGACGACCGGAGCGCAACCGGTGAGAAGGGGCCGCTCGACTACGCGTGGGACTTCGGCGATCCGACCACCACCGCTGACGTCAGCGCCGCTCGGGCCCCCGATTTCGCTTACGCGACGCCCGGCACGTACACGGTCACGCTCACGGTGCGCGACCGGATCGGCGCGGTCTCGTCGGCGGTACGGACGATCGAGGTGCCACCGCCGCCGCCCAACCAACCACCGGTGGCCGGGTTCTCCAGCTACGCGGACAGCTTCGAGCCGCTCCGGGTCTTCTTCAGCGACGAGTCGTACGACACGGACGGCCAGGTCGTCGCCTGGAACTGGTCCTTCGGGGACGGCACGACATCCACCGAGACCTACCCCGAGCACCTGTACGCGCGGGCCGGGACCTACACCGTGACGCTGACCGTCACCGACGACCGAGGCGCGACCGCCGTCGCTTCGTCTGAGGTGGTCGTCGAGGCGCCGCCGCCCTAGAGCGCGGCGCAGAACTTCCGGAAGGCCGGCCCGTCGGTGTACGGGCGGCCATGCCCGAACAGCACCACGGAGGGCTCGCCCAGGTCGGCGAGTGCCCTGGCGGAGACGCGGTTGCGAGCCGGGTCGGGCGTGAAGGCGTCCAGCGGCAGCCGCAGGCCCGGAATCATCGTCAGCGGGTGTGCGGAGTTCAGGACGTCGCCGACGATGAGGACCTTGTCAGCCTCACGCCACAGCACGATGTGGCCGGCGGAATGGCCGGGCGCCGCGATGACGCGCCAGTCGCCGATGACGTCTCCGTCCTCGAGCGCACGGTCGACGGGGTGGCCGGGGCCGGTGAAGGCGCGGTCCATGAACTGCGCGAGCGGGTTGCTCGGCTGCAGCTCGCGGATGAGCTTGGGGTTCTCGGCGGCCGGGACGTCCGCTTCGCCCACCCAGAACGGGATGCCCAGCGTGCTGCAGACGTGGTGCGAGGCGCCCTGGTGGTCCGGATGGGCGTGGGTCAGGACGTGCGCCGTCAGACGCCGGGACCCGACCCCTTTGAGAATCTTCTTGCCGTCGCGGCGGGTCTGGGCGTCGACGAGCATGTCGCCCGCGATCCACGCGTTGATCGAGTGCGGCGGGAAGCTGGGGATGACCCAGACGTCGTCGGCGACCTCCTTCAATGTGGGTCGAAGCCGGTCGCGGCGGGCGGACGGGACTCCTCGGCCAGCGAGGAGACGAGCAGGGAGCCCTGGGCGGAGGCCTCGAGCGTCGCCATCGCCTCCTCCTGCGAGCGTGCATAGAGCTCGACCAGCAGGAAGACGACGATGCGGTCCTCGTCGTGCTTGTGGAAGCGCACGTGGGTGAAGAACTCGCGCGTGCCGTGGTCGCCGAAGGCGGCGAAGGACAGGTGGTCAGCGGCGTCGGGGCCGGAGCAGGACTCCACGGAGTCCGTCTCGACCGTGACCTCGCAGGAGGCGACCCACGGCGTGCCGGCGACCATCCGCTCCCAGCGATCCTCGATCGGCTGGACGCGCTCCTCGATCAGGCCGAGGTGCGGCTGGTCGTGCATGCAGTCGAGGCATTGCACGACGGCTTCCTGGAGCTCGTCGACCACATCGGCCTTCTCACCGGTGGCCGGGTCGATGCGGTGAATCCCCTCGTAGTGCACCTGCACCTCGAGGTTCGTCGACCAGCATCGATAGCAGCGCAACCACGAGCCCAACGCGGGACCTGCTTCCATGCGGCACGATCCTACCCGTGCGCAGACTGATTCCCATATTGCTCGTGGTCGTATTGGTCGGTTGCGGGGAGGACACCCCAACCGACGAGGAGCAGGTCCGCGAGGTCCTGACCGGGTTTGCGAGCGCCGTCGAGGCGCGCGACTATCAGCGGTTGTGCGACGAGATCTTCGCCGAGGAGCTGCTTCAGGGGCTGCAGCAGATCGGCCTCCCGTGCGAGGTGGCGATGCGAACCGGCCTCGAGAATCGTCAGGATCCGAAGCTGACCGTCGGCACGATCACCATCGACGGTGACACGGCGACCGCCGAGGTGCGCACGTCTGCCGGTGGCGAGGCGCCGTCGTCGAACACGCTCACGCTCACTCGGAGTGGCGACCGTTGGCAGGTGACGGCGCTGGGTGGTGGGTCTGAGGAGGATCCTCAGGCGACCGCGAGCCCGTCCGCCGGTCCGACCGGCTCTCCTCCTGCGGCGGACGACTCGTCCCCGACGCCTGCCCCATAGCGAGCACGAAGGGGACGTCCCGGGCGGCCCGCTTGGCTGCGTACATGCGCGTGTCGGCGAGGCTCAGCGCGGCGCTCGGCGTCTGTGCCTCCTCCGGCAGCCAGCAGGACCCGTGGGAGGCGCCGATGCCGTCGTCGCGCAGCGCCGCTTCGCAGCGTGCGACGGCGGTGGCGTCCGTGAGCAGCACGCACAGCTCGTCGCCCCCGAGGCGGAAGGCCTCGCCGATCCCCTCGACCGCCGCCTGCAGCCGGGCGCCGACGCGGACCAGGAGCTGATCGCCGGCGGCATGGCCGAGACGGTCGTTGTAGCGCTTGAAGCCGTCGAGATCGAAGAGGACCAGGAGGCGCCGCTCGCGGCCGATGACGGCGGTCTCCAGCACCTCCATGAGCCGGCGGCGGTTGCCGAGGCCGGTGAGGACGTCGGTGCGCTCCCGGCGTTCGAGGTTCTCCCGCAGCCAGACCACGACGCCTGCGGCGACGACGACGGTCGGGATGGCGACGATCGAGTTGGCGATCGCATCCGGGTCGAGATCGCGGGCGTGGATCGAGGTGACGACCATCCCGGCCACGGCGAACGTGAGCTGCGCGATCGCCTCGGTCCGGCGCCGGAAGGCGTAGGCGGCGAACACCGCGACGAGCACGAAGTACCAGAGGAAGACCGTCGCGTAGGCGGCGTGGACGACCACGGCGACGCAGACCTCGATCGTGGACACCGCTACCAGCGCGTGCATCCAGTGCCGGTGGATCCGATCCCACGGGATCAGGACCGTGACGATGGCGCTGAGGAGCGCCAGCGCGTTTACGAGATACGCGTCCGCATGCGAGTGGATGACGGCGTTGGTCGGGAGGGAGGCGACGGCGCCGCACAGGAACAGGAGCGCCGCGCAACGACCGAGCACCAGATTCCGGGTCCCTCCCATCGATCAACCATCGGCGCGCGCCTCGAGCGCCTTGACCAGTTCGGGCGGTGACGCGTCAGCTGCTTGTCCTTGCAGGAGCTGCATGGCCGCCCTCCGGCCTCCGAGGGCTCGCAATCCCGCCTCGCCGCGCTCGGCGAGGAAGTCCGCCAGCGCGCCGGCGCGGCGTGTCGCGGCCCGGGCCGCAGGCAGATCGAGACCTGCGCGGTGGGCGTCGAGCGCCGCGACGAGATCGTCGATCCCAGACAGCGGCGAGACCGAGGAAACCGCCACAACACGCGTGTTCGTCGCCCCGATCGAGCGCAGCGCTGCGTGCAGGTCCCGGCGGGCACGTATGGCGATCTTGCCGAGATCGGCCTTGGTCACGACCAGCACGTCGGGGATCTCCATGATGCCCGCCTTCAGGAACTGAAGGGCGTCGCCCGAGCCCGGCTGGACGACCACCGCGACCGTGTCGGCGACATCGGCGATGTCGGTTTCCGACTGTCCGACCCCGACCGTCTCGATCACGACGACGTCGAAGGCGTGCGCGAGGGCCTGGGCGGCCGCCCGCGTGGCCGGCGCAAGCCCGCCGAGCCGCTCGCCCGCCGCCATGGAGCGGATGAAGACCGACCGGTCGCGCGGGTCGGTCTCGATGCGGGCGCGGTCCCCCAGCAGAGCCCCGCCCGATGCGCTTTGAGGACGGGTCGACGGCAAGCACCGCGACGGACCGCCCACTCTCTCGCCAGGCCCGCGTGAGCGCGCTGAGCAACGTCGACTTGCCGGCGCCGGGCGGCCCGGTCACGCCGACGATGTGTGCGTCCGCGTCCGTGCCGAGCGCCTCCAGCAGGGCGTCGCTCTCCGCGCGCTGCGTGCGGTTCTCGATCAGGTTGAGGACCGCCGGGGCAGCCGTCAGATCTCCTTCGAGCAGCCGGTTCGCGAGCTCCACCGCGCGGAAGCTACACGCCGACGTTGAGGGTCAGCGTGAGGCCGTCGTCGAGCGATCCCGACACCGTGGCGAGTTGGCTGCGATAGCCGTCTGCGAACACCATGTCGCTTGTAGGCGGCGGGGAAGATCGTGTCGAACGCGAGCTTGCCGTCCCCGTCCGCCTCCTGGACACCCCGGCAGTAATTCTTGTCGTTGTCGTACATGGAGTAGGCCCCTTCACGGTCGCAGTGCCACACTGCGCCTCTCCGCCACAGCATCGCCTCGGATCCTGAGCGCCACCTGAGCGGTTCCCGAGATCAATCAGGGGGCCTGGCCCCCTGATTGACGGCCGCTACGCCTCGGCCGCGATGCCGTTGCGCTCCTCGACCAGGTGGACGATGTCGCGCATGATCTTCGACAGGTCGAAGTCCTTGGGCGTGTAGACCGCGGCGACGCCGGCCTCCTTGAGGGGCTCGACGTCGGCGAGCGGGATGATGCCGCCGGCGATGACGGGGATGTCGCCGCCGCCCGCCTCGCGAAGGGACTCGATGATCGAGGGGATCAGCTCGCGGTGGGAGCCGGAGAGGATCGAGAGGCCGATGACGTGGACGCCCTCGTCGACGGCGGAGCGGGCGATCTGCTCGCCGGTCAGGCGGATGCCCTCGTAGACGACCTCCATGCCGACGTCGCGGGCGCGGACGGCGATCTGCTCGGCGCCGTTGGAGTGGCCGTCGAGGCCCGGCTTGCCGACGAGGATCTTCATCGTGCGGCCGAGGGCCTCGCCGGCGCGGGCGACCTCGTCGCGCAGCTCGGCCATGTCGAATTCAGCCCGGCGGCCCCCGCGGCGGCCTCGCCGATGCCCGTCGGACCGCGGTAGGAGCGTGTAGACGTCGCGCAGCGCCTGGGCCCACTCGCCGGTGGTGACGCCGGCGCGCGCGCAGGCGAGCGTCGCCTCCATCACGTTCTCGTCGGTCTTGGAGACGCGGCGCAGCTCCTCCATCGCGGCGTCGACGGCGGCCTGGTCGCGACTGGCGCGCCACTCGTCGAGCGCCTCGCTTGGCGTCGGCCTCGACGCCGGGGTCGACGGTCAGGATGCCGCCGTCCTCACCCGCGGCGGGGGGGACTCCGCCGTCTCCGTGTACTTGTTGACGCCGATGACGATCTGCTCGCCGCGCTCGATGCGCCCGATGCGCTCGCGGTGGGACTCGACCAGCGCGGCCTTCATGTAGTCGACCGCCTCGACGGCGCCGCCCTCCTCCTCGACGCGCGCCATCTCGTCCTTGCGCGCCCTCGACGAGCTCGGCGACCAGCGCCTCCATGACGTGGGAGCCCTCGAAGAGGTCGCCGTACTCGAGGATGTCGGTCTCGTAGGCGAGCACCTGCTGGATGCGCAGCGACCACTGCTGGTCCCAGGGGCGGGGGAGACCCAGCGCCTCGTTCCAGGCCGGCAGCTGCAGCGCGCGGGCGCGGGCGTTGCGGCCCAACGTCACGGCGAGCGCCTCGAGCACGATGCGCTGGACGTTGTTCTCCGGCTGGGCCTCCGTCAGACCCAGCGAGTTGACCTGCACGCCGTAGCGGAAGCGCAGTTGCTTCTCATCGGTGACGCCGTAGCGGTTGCGGCCGATCCACTCCCACATCTCGCCCATCGCGCGGAGCTTCGCGTGCTCCTCGACGAACCGGACGCCGGCGTTGACGAAGAACGACATGCGCCCGAAGACCGCGCCCATGCGCTCTTCGGGGACACGCTCCTTGACGGCGTCGAGAACCGCCATGGCGGTCGACAGGGAGAAGGCGATCTCCTGCACCGGCGTGGCGCCCGCCTCCTGCAGGTGGTAGGAGCAGATGTTGATCGGGTTCCACTTCGGCACCTCCTCGACGGTGAAGGCGATCATGTCCGCGATCAACTTCATGGAGGGCCCGGGCGGGAACGCGTAGGTGCCCCGCGAGAGGTACTCCTTGATGATGTCGTTCTGGGTCGTGCCCTGGAGCTGGGCCCGGTCGATGCCGTTGTCCTCGGCCGTGACGATGTAGAGCGCGAGCAGCCACGCGGCCGTCGCGTTGATCGTCATCGACGTGTTCATCTCGTCGAGCGGGATGCCGTCCAGCAGCGCCGACATGTCGCCCTTGTGGGCCACGGGCACGCCGACCTTGCCGACCTCGCCCCGCGCCAGCTCGTGGTCTGAGTCGTAACCCGTCTGCGTGGGGAGGTCGAAGGCGATCGAAAGGCCGGTCTGGCCCTTCGCGAGGTTCGAGCGGTACAGCTCGTTGGACTTCTTCGCCGTGGAGTGACCCGCGTAGGTGCGCATCATCCACGGGCGGTCGGGCTTCTCCAGACGCGGCTCCATGGCGAGTATCTTCGCAGCCCGATGCGGGTGATCGACACCAAGCACCTGGGCCGCGAGCGCGTCATCGGCTGCTGGGAGGTCGACGACGTGCTGGTCGACCCGGGACCGGAGTCGACGATCGACACGCTGCTGGCCGGGCTGGGGGAGGGCTTCGAGCCCCGTGCCGTGCTGCTCACCCACATCCACTTCGATCACGCGGGGGCCTCCGGGGCGCTCGTCACCCGCTGGCCGGACCTCCCGGTCTACGTGCACGAGGTCGGCGCGCCGCATCTGGCGGACCCGACGCGGCTGGTCCGCTCCGCAACCCGCCTCTACGGCGAGGACGGCATGCAGCGCCTATGGGGCGAGGTGAGGGCGGTGCCGGAAAACAACCTGCGGGTCCTGTCCGGCGGCGAGTCGGTGCTCGAGGACTTCAAGGTCGAATACACGCCGGGCCACGCCTCCCACCACGTCTCGTTCCTGCACGAGCCCACCGGCACGGCCCTCGTCGGGGACGTCGCCGGCGTGCGCATCCCGCCCGCAACGCTCGTCGCCGCCCCGACGCCTCCGCCCGACATCGACGTCGACGCCTGGCACGCCTCACTGGACCTGCTCGCCGGGTGGCAGCCGCAGCGCCTCGCGCTGACCCACTTCGGCTCGATCGACGAGGACATCGACGCACACCTGGACGCCGTGCGCGCCGCGCTCGCCGAGCAGATCGAGCGCACCGGGCGCCTGACGCAGGAGGAGTTCGTCACCTCCCAGATCGCGATGCTCGAGGAGAACATGGACCTCGAGACCGCGAAGGAGTTCGCGCAGGCGCTGCCGCCGCACCACATCTGGCTCGGCCTCGACCGCTGGCGGCGCAAGCGCGAAGAGGCCGCATGAGTCAGACGATCGAGCGGCCGCGCGTCGGGGGACCCGGGAGCGGCCTCGGCGGTGCCTGGCGCGTGATCGTCCTCAACGACGACCACAACACCTTCGACCACGTCGCCACCACGCTGGCGCGCTTCATCCCGGGCATGTCGCTCGACTCGGGGTACGCGATGGCCGACCGCATCCACAAGTCCGGCCGCGCGGTCGTATGGACGGGCCAGAAGGAGACGGCCGAGCTCTACTGGGAGCAGCTCAAGGACGCGGGACTCACGATGGCGCCGCTCGAAGCCGGCTGAGCGACTCGGCTCACGAACACGTCGACCACCGCGGGGTCGAACTGGCTCCCGGCGCAACGCTCGAGTTCGGCGCAGGCCACGTCGGCGGAGCAGCCCTGCCGGTAGGGCCGGTCGGCGAGCATCGCGCTGTAGGCGTCCACGACGGCGACGATCCGTGCCTCGACGGGGATGTCCTCGCCGGCCAGCCCGTCCGGGTAGCCCAGGCCGTCGAAGCGCTCGTGGTGATGCCGAACGGCGGGCGCCGCGCGGGCGAGGTAGGGGATGCGGGACACGACGCGGTGGCCGATGCCCGGGTGCTCCTTGATGATCGCGAACTCGGCCGGGGTCAGCCGCCCGGGCTTCATCAGGATGCGCGCCGAGACGCCGAGCTTGCCGACGTCGTGCAGCAGGGCGCCGAGCAGCAACCGCTCACGCCGGCATTTGTCCAGGCCGAGACGGACCGCCGTGCGTAGCGCAAGTGCAGCCACCTCTTCTGAGTGACGCCGCAGTCCGTCGTCGATGGCGGCCGAGCCCGCCTCGAGCAACACGACGTGGCTTTCGACAGACCCCGCCGTGTTTCCTTCAGCCCACGGGGGCGGCGTCGAGCGCGCGGGTCACGAGGGCCGGGCCGCTCTCGCCCGGCTGCCACGTCGCCTCGGTGATCTCGATGCCGGGCTCGATCTGCTCGCGCAGCTGCTCGCTCACGGGCTCGCAGGCGCCTGGCACGAGCAGTGCCAGCCGGTGCTCGTCGAGGCGACAGGCGATCCCGCCCGCCGCCATGGCCAGCTCGTGCATCACGTCTGCGAGTCCTCGCGACACCGGTCCGTCGAGCGACTGGGCGGCGATCACGGCGAAGGTGCCCCCCTGCAGCTCGACTCGGCGGACCTCGGCGGCGGCTCGTTCGTGCAGAAACGGCGCTGAGTGCAGGAGCAGCACGGAGGCGGTTGCGTCGAGCGGGCTGCGCTGGACCTCCTCGACGAACAGCTCCACGACCTGCGGGTCGAACTGGGTGCCCGCGCAGCGCTCGAGCTCGGCACACGCCTCCGCCGGCGTGCGGCCACGGCTGTAGGGGCGGTCGGCGATCATCGCGCTGAAGGAGTCGGCCACCCCGATGATGCGCGCCTGCAGCGGGATGTCGGTGCCCGCCAAGCCGGCGGGGTAGCCCTCGCCGTCGAAGCGCTCGTGGTGGTGCAGGATCGCGGGCGCGACGCCCGCCAGCGCCGGGATGCGGCGGACCATGCGGTGCCCGATGCCAGGGTGCAGCTTGACGATGGCGAACTCCTCTGCGGTCAGGCGTGCGGGCTTGAGCAGGATCTGCTCGGAGATGCCGATCTTGCCGACGTCGTGCAGCAGGGACCCGAAGAGCACCTCCTCGCGGCTGTTCTCGTCGAGCTCCATGCGCTCGGCGACCGCGATCGCGTAGCGGGCGACCTCCTCGGAGTGCGAGAGCACGGAGGGGTCCTTGACCTCGATCGCCTCGGCGAGGACACGCACCGTGCCCATGTAGGCCGAGCGCAGGTCGGCCTGCAGACGGCTCGCGCCGAGCACCGCGCCGGCGTGGTCGCCCAGCGCCAACAGGACCTCGTCGTCGACCTCTGAGAAGTCGCCCTGGTCCTTGCTGCACACGAGCGCGCCGTCGAATTCGTCGGCGATGTAGACGGGCATGGCGACCGAGCTCCCCTCCCGCACGGTCTCATCGTGCTCGAGCGTGCGCTCGCCGATCTGCTGGACGAACGGGTCACGCTCCGGATCGCCCTCCCACTCGGCGCAGATGACGTCGAGGTTGCCGTCGCCATCGGCGTCGTGGCGGCCGAGCAGCAGCCCGCGGTCGGCGCCGAGCAGCTCGATCGCGGTCCGCAGCACCAGCTCTTTCACGTCCGACGCGTCCCGGCGACCGTGCAGCGACTGCATGCGCCGGCGCCATTGGCGGTCCAGCGAACCCTCTGCCGCGCGGTCACGGACGCGGATGTACGCCACCGTGGCGACGATGAGCGCCGCCAGGAGCGTGAAGAAGACGATTGCTTCGAGGGTCCGTTGAGGGCTCACCAGGAGGTGACCCTCTACCCGGATACCGGCCCGCTAGCCCTCGGAGAGGGTCGCCTCACCGGCGACCTCTGAGTGTCCGGCGACGACGATGTCGTGCCAGACGTACAGAACCGGCACCTGGTACCAGCTCGTGTACTCGGCCCGCCAGTCGGAGAACTCGGGGCCGTCCCAGTAGCGCTGCCAGTCGAGCTTGTTCTCGAAGGTCGCGGTCTGCAGGAACTTGTAGCCGTCGTCGCGGGAGCGGTAGACGGCGTAGTCGGTGGCGCCGTAGCGGAGCGCCAGCGGGGCGATCTCCTCCAGGGCATCGGAGAACCGGTCCCCCCGGAAGAACGTCGCGTACCAGGGGATCTGGACGTTGCCGAGGGCCATGTGAGTCAGCCTATCTCGGCGTAGATCGCGCCCGGGCCCTCGGCGGTCCTGCCGAGCCCCTCTTCCTCCGCGCCGACGAGGATCGAGATCTTGCCCGAGTGCTTGTTGTCGCGCATCAGCTGGTGGGCCTCGCCCACACCGTCGAACGGCAGCGTCTTCCACAGCACGGGCCGGATCAGACCCTGCGCGATCAGCTCGTTGGCCTTGTTGCACTCGTACGCGTTGGCGAAGTGCGAGCCGATGATCTCCTTCTGGCGCATCCACAGGTAGCGGACGTCGAAGTCGAGCTGGTAGCCCGTCGTGCCGGCGCAGATCACGACCTTGCCGAACGGCTTGACCGTGAACACGGACGTCGGGAACGTGGCCTTGCCGACGTGCTCGAAGACGATGTCGGGCTTTTCGCCGAGGATCTCGATGACGCGCTTGTCGAACGCGCGCATGACCTTGAAGCGCGCCTTCTCCTCGTCCTCGGTCTCCGAGCCCGTGCGCATCATGCCCTTGAACTCGTCGCGGTTGATGTAGTCGACGCAGCCGAGCTGCTTGACGAGCTCGCCCTTCTCCTCGGAGGAGACGACGCCGACCGCCTGCGCGCCGACCGCCCGGCAGATCTGGCTGGCGAACACGCCGAGGCCGCCCGCGGCGCCCCAGATGAGCACCTTGGCGCCCGCCTGGATGTTGCAGCGCGTGATCAGCATGCGGTAGGCGGTGAAGTAGACGAGGCCGTAGGAGGCGGCCTCCTCCCAGGTCAGGTTCTCCGGCTTGGGGATCAGCTGCTGGGCCTGGACCTTCGTGAACTGCGCGAAGGAGCCCCAGGTCGTCTCGTAGCCCCAGATCATCTGCGACGGGGCCGTCATCGGGTCGACCGTGACCGCGACGTCCTCGTAGGAGGCCATGTTGCAGTGGATGATGACCTCGTCGCCGACCTTCCAGCGCTGGACGCCGTCGCCGACCTTCCAGACGACGCCGGAGGCGTCGGAGCCGCCGATGTGGTGGCCGAACTCGGGGTGGTCCCCGTAGCGCCAGACGCCGACGGGCTGGCCCAGCGCCGCCCAGACGTTGTTGTAATTGACGCCCGCCGCCATCACGCGCACGATGACCTCGAAGGCACCGGGCTCCGGTACCTCGATCTCCTCGAGCTGGAAGGCGTCCTGCGGCTCGCCCTGACGCTCCTCGCGGATGACCCAAGCGGCCATCGTCTGAGGCAGTTCTCCTGGTTCGACGTCGATCTTGGCGACGTCCTTCGCATCCACGGCCATATCGCCGCGGAATCCTACTGCCTGATCACCACCAGTCGGCGCGCTTGCGGTACAGCAGGACGCCGAGGATCGACCGACGGGATGAGCAGCGCGCCGATCTCGTAGCCGAAGAACGCGGCCTTGGAGTCGATGTGCTCGGTCAGGTAGCCGAAGTTCTGGCCGAAGAAGCCGGTCACCAGCGTCCAGATGAGAAAGAACATCGAGCCGACCGCGATCAGCGTCGCGAGCCGGTTGAGGCGGTTCGCGTTGGCGTTGAAGAACGTGTCCGTGAGCGCGGCGAGATCGCCGCCGAGCCGCTTGAGGTCGGACGAGATCGAGTCCAGGTGCGCCTCGACGTCCGCGAGCCAGACGCGCGATCCGCGCGTGAGGTCGTCGAGCTGGTGGATCGTCTCGATCGCCGGGACGAAGCCCGAGCGCTGCGGTCCCGGCGCGGCGCTGGAGCTCCGTGACCTCCTGCTTGAGCCGGTAGATCTGGCGCAGATGGACCTGCTGCGGGCGGTCGAGCACGGCCGACTCGACCTCGTCGACGCGCTCGTCGAGCAGCGCGATCACCGGGTCCCAGCCGTCGGCGAGCGCGTCGAGCACGTGGTAGAGGACCTGGTCCTCGTCCTCGGGGTCGTGCTCGGCGAGCCACTCGCGCTGGCTGTCGAGGGCGGTCGGGCACTGGCGCACGGAGACGATCCAGTTGCCGGAGACGTAGACGTGCACCTCGACGGGCTCGACGCTCTCGCCCTGGATGCGGGCGCTGAAGAAGACGAGCATCACGTGGTCGCCGTAATCGTCCAGGCGCGGAAGCTGGCCCCACTCGCGCGTGTCCTCGATCGCGGCGGGGTGCAGGCCCATGAGGTCGCCGAGCCTGTCGAGATCGCCCTCCGCGGGATCGATCAGGTCGAGCCAGAAGAACGTCTGGCCCGCGAGCAGACCCGCGAATCCGGGCGTCGTCGACCCCGGTGAGGACGTCCATACGCCGGAAGGTTCTACGGCTGGAGCAGCTGGTCCTGCGAGGACTCGCGTTCAGAGCCCACCTTGACCTGCGCTTCCTGGATGCCGTCGCCCTTCACGCTGACGACGTACTGGCCCTGCGGGACGTCGACCTTCAGCGTGCCGGTGCCCTGCGGGTTGATCACCGCGGAGGTCTGCTTGATGCCGGCGCTCTGCGACAGGTCCTGCGTCTCGATCGTGAGCTCCTGGTCGGAGTCCGTGAGGTTCGCGATCAGCAGCGTGACGGGCCCGGCGCCGAACTCATCGGGGGACACCGTGATCTTGCTGGGGGAGATCGCGGCCGACACGTTGATCGGCGACGGCGGACGCGGGTCGTTGGCGTATTCGGCGTCGGAGCCGCAGCCAACGACGATCAACGCCGCGGCCACGCATGCCAATGCCATTCTTGACGCCCTCATCCTCCGGGGCCGAACCCTAACCACATTTCCGGCAGCACGAGCACGGTCGATCCGTCCGGCGCAGGGCGTACAAACGCACGTTCGTGTCCGCGCTGCTCGACCAACCACTCCATCTCAGCGAGTTCCTCGCCGTCGATACCGAGACGAACGGGCTCGCCCGCGAGCGCTGTGAGATGACGGAAGTCGGTGCCGTGCTGGTCGGCGGTGGGGAGCTGCACGAGCGCTGGTCCTCGCTCGTCGGTGTCTCGTCGCCGCTGTCGCCGGGCATCCAGCGCTTCACCGGCATCACGCAGGAGATGGTCAGCCGCGCACCGGCGCCCGAGCAGGTGCTGCCGGCGCTGGCGGAGCGGATGCGCGGGCGCGTGCTGGTCGCCCACAACGCCAACTTCGACGTGCGGGTCCTGCGCCAGGCCTTCAACCGCGCAGCGCTGGATTGGCCCGCCCCGCCGGTGATCTGCACGGTGGCGATGGCGCGGCGGCTGGCGCCGCTGCAGCGCCGGCGCGGGCTCGCCTCGCTCGCTGACGCCCTCGGGATCGAGATCGGGACGACCCACCGCGCGCTGCCGGACGCCGAGCTGTGCGGGCAGGTGTTCTGCGCGCTGTTCAAGCGGCTGTGCGCCAACGCGCCGACGGTGGGGGACGCGGTGGCGCTGCTGCGGGCGCGTCCGCGGCCGGCCCGCGGCCGCCGCGGCCGAAGCGCGTCAAGCCGCTCGAGCGCCGGCCGGATCTGCGCGGCCTCACGCGCGGGCCGGGCGTGTACGTCTTCCGCGACGCGGACGGCCGGCCGCTGTACGTCGGCAAGTCGATCGACGTGCGCAAGCGGGCGCGTTCGCACTTCACCTCGGGCGCGGCGTGGACGGCGCGCGCCGAGCAGGTCGACTGCGAGGAGACGGAATCCGAACTCGGCGCGCTGCTGCTCGAGCACCGCCTGATCCGCAAGCTCAAGCCGCCGGCCAACGTGCGCAGCGTCAAGGAGCCCGACGGCCAGGTCTTCATCCGCTGCCGGCTGGACATCGCCTTCCCGATCCTCGAGGTCGCGCGCGAGCCCGCGGCCGGCCACGCCGTCTGCATCGGGCCCGTCCGCGGCCGCGCGGCGGCGGCGGAGCTGGTCGAGCAGCTCAACTCGCTGTTCGGCCTGCGTCACTGCTCGCGCAAGCTGCCGCGCCGCTACCACCCGAGCGCATACGGGCAGATGGGCCGCTGCCTGTCGCCCTGCCTCGGCGACCTGGACCCGAACCTCTACCGCGAGCGACTGGAGCGCGCGCTGCGGCTCTTCACCGAGGACGGCGGTCGCGAGCTGCTCGCGCACGTGGACGCCGAGATGCGCGCGGCGTCCGCAAGCGCGCAACTACGAGCGCGCGGCGACCCTCCAACGCCGGCGCGCGCGGCTGGACTCGCTGGTGTTCCGGCTCGGCGGGGTGCTGCGGACGGTGCACTCCGGCGCGCGGCTGGTGGTCGCGCGGCATCCCGGTTGAGTCCTGGTCGAGGCGATGCCCTGTTGGTCAGCGGCGGAAGGGTCGTGGACTGGTTGGTGCTTCCTCTGGCAGGTGAGGAAGTGGAGGAGCGGGCCGCGGCGGCGGTGCGCGGGGCGCCGCGACCGGGGGATCTGGGCGGGTGGCTCCCGCCCGACGAGCTCGACGAGGTCCGTCTGGTCGGCGGCTACGTCGCCCGCGGCGACGTGCGCGTCCTCGAGCTCCCGGCCCGACGACGTCACCGGTTGGGTCGACGCAGCTCGCTGGCGGACGTTCAGACATCCGAGTCGGGTGTCTAACTCGCAAAGGGGAGCTCGACGACCCGCGCGGTCGCGCCGCCGCGGAACCGGCGAGCTCGGCGCCGACCTCGGCCTCGCGCCGGACCAACGCCAGTGCGATCGGCCCATGCGACGGAGAGACCACGCTCGACCGCACCGTGGCGACGACCTTCTCGCCCAGCCTCATCTCGGTGCCCATCGGCAACGGCTCCTGAACAGCCAACCCCATGAGCCGCCGATTCGGCTTGCCCCGGTAGATACAGCCGCGCCACCGTCTCCTGGCCGACGTAGCAGCCCTTGGTGAACGACACGGCGCGCTCGTTGAGCGCCGCCTCCTGGGGGATCACCGAGTCGTCGAGATCGATGCCGATAGCGCGGGCGGCCGGACTCCACCCGCACGATCTCGGCCACGTCCTCGCTGACCTGCGGCAGATCGAGCGCCGCCTTCACGCGCTCGACGTCATCCGCGTCGCAGATCACGTCGTAGCCGAGGTCGGTCACGACCCTGCGCACCTGCACGCCGCCGAGCTCCACGAGCTCGTGGCTGTGCTCGGGCGCGTCGCCCGTGTCGCCGATCACCGAAAGCAGCGCGCGCTCGAGCGTCCGCTTCTCGACCTCGACGTCGCGGCCGAGCTTGAAGCGCCGGATCATGTTGAAGAGCTCCTGCAGCGCTGAGCGCTCGCAGTCGAGCCACATCCCGGCCGCGCCGCCGTCGAGCAGGCGCATGTCCCCGAGCATCTTGCCCTTGTGGGTGAGGTAGGCGGCGTAGCAACCCGTGCCCTCGGTCAGCGCCTCGACGTCGTTGGTCACCTGGCCCTGCAGGAACTCCTTGACGTCCGCGCCGGTCAGCAGGAGCTTGCCGCGGTCCGAACGATCGACCAGGCTGACGGTGTCGAGGCTCAGGGTGTCGAGTGCCACGTATCCGACTGCTAGACGCGCCCGCCGTCGCTGGACCTCGCGTTCGAGCTCCTCCACGACCATCAGCTCCGGACACGCCCGCCTCGAGGGCCGACCGCACCACGGCGCACTCCGCGGCGCCGTCGAGGGTCTCCAACTCGGCCAGCAGCCGGTCGACGTGCTGCATCGGCCCGAGGGTACGCTTCGAGTCAATGCCGCTGGCCGACGACTTCCAGGCGATCATCGACGCGCTGCCGTCGGACTGGACCGACCTCGAGCTCGACGTGCGCGTCGACGAGTCGCAGTACCTCGACGCCGCGACGCTGATGGTCACCTGCAACGCGCAGCCCTACTCCAACCACGACTGGCACTGGCGCGTGCTCGTCGCGCACCGCTTCGGTCACGCGGCGGCGGCGCCCGCCGTCCACGGGACCTTCGTCTCGCTCGACAAGGCCGGCATCAAGGGCGAGCTGGTCCTCCGCGAGCTGCGCGAGGGCCGCGTGGAGGCGATCCAGGACTGGGGCCGCCCCGAGTCCGTGCGGCAGGAGTTCAAGCAACTCCGCCACCAGTAGCGACCAGTCGCGGCTCAGTCGCGGCTCTCGGGCCCGACGAGGTCGTAGGCGAAGTCCCCCGGCGGCAGCTGGTCGCGCTGCAGGAAGCCGAAGGCGGGCACGCCGGCGGTGAAGGACGGCAGGACCTCCTCGAGCTCGGCGGCGACCGCGTCGCGATCGAGCCCGGGCCGCGCGCTCGAGGACCGCCTGGGTCGCGCTCTCGGGATCGGCCGCCGTCTCCGAGTAGCCGCGCTGGAGCGTCCGCACGAGCGCGGTCACCTCGGCCGGCGAGCTGTCGAGCAGCGTCGGCGCGACGCACACGAAGCGGTCGGGGGCCGGCGTCTGGCGTCAGCGCCATCACGCACACCGCTCGCGAGACCGCGCACCGCGTCACGGCGCAGCACCACCGCCTGCACGCGGCCGCGGCGCAGCAGCTTGACGGGGTCGCCCGCACCGCGGACGTCGAGCTCGAGCCCCTCGGCCTCGTCGTAGCCGCGGCTGATCGCGAGGAAGACGCCGGCGTGCACCCCGGCCGGCGGCTCGCCGAGCAGCAGCGTGATGTCGGCGTCCGCCGAACCTCCGCCGACGGCACCGCCGCATCCGGCCAGGCGCCAGGCCGCACGAGCATCAGCGTCAACGTCGCATTCACGCTCGCCAACGGTAGTTTTGGACGCGATGGCGTCGTTGATGTTGGGTCCCGTCCTCCGCCACGCGGGGGACACCGAGGCGACGGTCTGGGTCGAGGTGGACGCGCCGTGCGTGGTGTCCGTCCTCGGGTGCGAGGCCGGCGACCTTCTGCGTCGGCGGCCACTACTACGCGCTCGTCCACGTCGAGGGCCTCGAGCCGGGGGTCGTGACCCCGTACGAGGTCCACCTGGACGGCGAGAAGGTCTGGCCGCAGGACGACGCGTGGCCGCACTCCGTGATCCGCACGGCCGCGCGCGACACCCCGCTGACCGTCGTGTTCGGCTCCTGCCGGACCGCCTATCCGCACGAGCCGCCCTACACGCTGACCAAGGACCAGCACGAGGAGGGCCGCGAGGTCTGCGCCCTGCGCGCGCTCGCACTGCGCCTGCGCGAGCAGCCGCCGGAGGAGTGGCCCGGCGCGGTCGTCCACCTCGGCGACCAGATCTACGCCGACGAGGTCGACCCCCAGACCCACGACCTGATCCAGGGCGAGCAGATCGCCGACTTCCAGGAGTACACGCTGCTCTACAAGGTCTCGTGGAGCGAGCCCGCGATCCGCTGGCTGATGTCGACGGTGTCGAACTCGATGATCTTCGACGACCACGACGTCATCGACGACTGGAACACGAGCCAGGAGTGGCTCGACGAGATCCGCGAGACGAAGTGGTGGGAGGAGCGCATCGTCGGCGCGTTCGTCTCGTACTGGATCTACCAGCACATCGGCAACCTCAGCCCGCAGGCCCTCCGGCGAGGATCCGCTCTTCGACCGCGTGCACGACCTCGACGATGCGCTCGAGCTGCTGCGCGACTTCGCTCACCACGCCGACCGCGACGTCACCACGACGCGCTGGAGCTTCTGCCGCGACCTCGGGTCCGCCCGGCTGATCGTGATCGACTCGCGGGCCGCGCGGGTGCTCGACCCCGACAAGCGCGCGATGGTCGACGACTCCGAGTGGGAGTTCATCGAGCGCGCCGGCTGCGACAACGACGCGCACCACCTGCTGCTCGGCACGTCGCTGCCGTGGCTGCTCACGCCCGGCCTGCAGCACCTCGAGGCGTGGAACGAGGCGGTCTGCGGCGGCGCGTGGGGGAACGGGCGCATCGAAGCGCCGGGCGGAGCAGCTGCGCCAGGCGCTCGACCTCGAGCACTGGGGCGCCTTCCAGCACTCCTTCCGCAAGCTGACCGACCTGATCGGCCGCGTCGGAGCGGGCTCCGACGAGCACGAGGCGCCCGTCGACGATCGTCGCGCTGTCGGGCGACGTGCACCACGCGTATCTCGCCGAGGTCGACTATCCGGAGGCCGACGGGGTGAAGTCCCGCGTCTACCAGGCGACCGCCTCGCCGTTCCGCAATCCGCTCGACTCGCAAGGAGCAGCGGGTGATCCGCACGGCGGCCACGAGGCCCGCGGCGGCGCTCGCCCGCGGCCTGGCCCGTGCGGCCGGCGTCGAGAAGCCGCGGATCACCTGGAAGCTCCGCGAGAAGCCGATCTTCGACAACGTCGTCGCCACGCTGCACCTCGACGGCCGCGACGCGCGACTGCGCCTCGAGCGGGCCTGCGCGGACGGACGGGCGACGCCGATCGTGCGACCCTGGAGCGCGTATGGGAGGGTTCTCTGTGACATGCCCCGCGCTCTGCGGCCATAGGTAGTACGAGTGGTGTCTTCGACCTCTGACCCTCGCTCCGACGCGCAGCTCCTCCAGGCCGCCCGCAGCGATCCGCAGGCCTTCCGCGAGATCTACGAGCGCTACGCCGTCTGGATGCGCTCGTGGTTCCAGCGCCAGACGGGCTCGGAGACCGCTGCGCTGGACCTCACCGCGGAGACGTTCGCCCAGGCCTGGCGCGGGCTGCGGCGCTTCAAGGACATGGCGGACGGCTCGGCTGCGCCGTGGCTGTTCGGCATCGCCCGCAACCTGCTGCGCCAGTTCCACAAGCACAACCGCATCGAGACCGCCGCGCGTGCTCGCCTCGGCCTGCCGATCGACTGGGAGGGCACGGAGGCCTACGACGCCGTCGACGAGCGCATCGCATGCCCACTCGCTCGGTCCCGCGCTCAAGAGCGCGGTCCGGTCGCTGCCGATCGATCAGCGCCGCGCGCTCGAGCTGCGCGTCGTGCAGCAGCTCAACTACGACGAGATCTCCGCACGCCTCGGGTGCTCGATCAACGCCGCGCGGCTGCGCGTCTCGCGCGCCCTGCGCGCCCTGACGGCCGAGATGAAGGGGGCCGACGCGTCATGAAGCGTCCGCTGCCGCCCGAGTTGCTCGAGCTCGGGGACCATCTCGAGCTGGCCGCGCGCCGCTCGATCGGCCGCCGCCCGACCCGGCGCCAGCAGTTCTTCAACGCCGCCACCGGTCTGCTCGTCGCGCTGCCGCTGGTGCCGGCCGTGCTCGGCGGCGTCCAGCCCGCGGCGGCTCCGGCGGCGCCGCGCGCCGATCGTGCAGGAGAGCCAGCGCAGCTTCGCGGGCGCCACGAAGGACGACTTCCCGCCGCGCACGCTGCGTGGCCCCGCCAACCCGGACGAAGCGGCCCTGGCCGAGCCGTCCACCCTGCGGCGTGCCCTGCGATGAGTGTCGTCACCGAAGCCGCGCCGATCATCGGCTGGGAGGCACACGCCGGAGAGCGCGCCCGCTGCGCGACGCTCATCCGCGAGTCGCTCGGGGTGCTCAGCTCGAAGTGGGCGGTCGGCGTGCTGCTCGCCCTCGGCGACGGCCCGCGCCGCTACCACCAGGTGCTCTCCGAGCTGCACCCGATCTCCGAGAAGGTGCTCACGCAGACGCTTCGCACAATGGAGCGCGACGGTCTGATCGCCCGGCACGTGCACGGCGAGGTGCCGCCGCACGTCGAGTACGAGCTCACCGGTCTCGGCGCCTCGATGGCCGCCCCGATGAAGGCGCTCGGCCAGTGGGCCGTCGCCAACGGCGCCCGCGTCGAGAGCTCGCGCGAGCGCTACGACGCCGTCAACGTAGCCTGAGCGAGCCTGAGCGCGTCCGCCGGCCCGGCGCCGACTCCGGCGCCCTCGTGGCCGGTGATCGCCCAGACGCCTGACTCAGGCGGCCGACGAACGGGCCGTCCGGCCGGTAGGGGCGGAAGCCGACCCACGTGCGGGTCAGCCGCAGCTGGGCGAGACGCGGCATCCAGTGGGCGGCCCGGAGGTGCAGCGCTTCGGCGTGAGGGCGCGGCCGGGTCGAAGCCGACGTCGTCCCGCGTCGAGCCGACGTAGATCTCGCCGGTGAGCGCCTCCTCGATCACGGACGCCAGCGGCGCGGGGTAGTCGGACGCGACCACCTTGTGGATGACGCGGGTGGGTGGGGACGTTTGCCCCAGCGCGATCAGCTGGACCGCGCCGCGGGCGCACGTCGAGCTCGGGCGCGAGCGCGCCGCTCCACGGCCCGGCGGCGATCACCACGGCCGCCGCGGCGATCCGCTCGCCACCGGCCAGCTCCACGCCACCGGCCTCGACCTGCACCACCTCCGTGCCCGTCCGGGTCGGCACCTCCGCGGCCAGCGCCCGCGCGGTCGCCCGCGGATCGACCTGCAGGTCCTCGGCGACCAGCACCGCGGGGGGAAGCCCGGGCCGCAGCTCCGGCTCGATCGTGTGCGGGTCCTCCACAATGGTTTCCCAAGGCAACAAGGTGCCAGGCACTTTCCGGAGGGTTGGTTGAGGGTGGTGGTAGATCGTCAGGGAGCCCTTCTGGCGCAGCTTGACGGCTCCGGGGAAGCGCTCGGCGAGGGTGTGCCAGGCGGCGTGGCCGCGGAACGGCGTCGGCCGGCGGCAACGCCACTGGGCGTCGCCACCCTTACGTCGGCCATCAGGACGTTGCCCTCGCCGAGGCCGGTGGTGCCGCCGGAGACCTCGCCGCGGTCGAGCAGGAGGACCTCGGTGCCGGCGTCGTGCAGCGCGCAGGCGGTCGCCGCGCCGCAGATCCCCGCACCAACGATGATTACAGGCGGAATCCGGCTGGAAACGGGTCGTCGGGCGCGAGCGTGTACTGCGCGGTGCCCGTGATCCAGGCGCGGCCGGTGATCTCCGGGATGACACCCTCGTCCGTCTCGTCGACGAGGCGGCCGGTGAAGCGCGTGCCGATCACCGAGCGGTGCTCGAACTCCTCGCCGAGGGCCAGTTCGCCGCGGGCGTGCAGCTGCGCCATGCGCGCACTCGTGCCGGTGCCGCACGGGGAACGGTCGAGCCAGCCGGGACGGATCGCCACCGAGCTCCGGTCTTCTCCGAGCCAGATCACGTGCTTGAGCCCGCGGATGGCGGGGTCGCGCGGATGGATCGGCTCGGGCACGGTGTCCATCAGCGCGAGGCCGGCGTCGATGAGCTTCCGCGCGTGTTCCGGGCGGACCGTCAGCCCGTGCTCGGCGGCGTCGGCGATCGCGTAGAAGTTGCCGCCATAGGCCAGGTCGTAGCCGTCGTAGGAGCCGACGAAGAAGGAGGGCACGTTGCGGATCGTGACCGCGGTCGCCCGCCCGTCCTTGACCGCGACCCGCGCCTCGACGAGCCCGGCGGGGACGTCGAGGCGCACGATCGTCTCCGGCTCGGTGACCTCCACGCGGCCGGTCTCGACGAGCACCGTGGCGACGCCGATCGTCCCGTGCCCGCACATCGGCAGGCAGCCCGACACCTCGATGAAGACGACGCCCCAGTCGGCCTCGGGATGCACCGGCTGCTGCAGGATGGCGCCGGACATGGCGCCGTGGCCGCGCGGCTCGTGCATGAGCAGCGTGCGCAGGTGGTCGGCCTCGTTCTCGACGTACTGCTTGCGCGCGAGCATCGTCGCGCCCGGGAGCTCCCCGACGCCGCCGGCGACGACGCGGGTCGGCATCCCCTCCGTGTGCGATTCGACGGTGGAGACCGCGACGCCCATCACCCGTAGATCGTGCGGGTCTCCGAGAAGAAGTCCAGGCCGGCGCGGCCCTGCTCGCGCGGGCCGAAGCTCGACGCCTTCGCGCCGCCGAAGGGGACGTGCGGCTCGACGCCCGCGGTCGGCGCGTTGACGCGGACGATGCCGGCCTCGGCGGAGCGCGCGAACGCCTCGATCTCCTCCCGCAGCGGCGAGACGATCCCGGCGACGAGGCCGTATTCGAGCGCGTGCAGCCGCTCGAGCGCGGCGTCCATCCCCGCGACGGGGAGGACGGACAGCACGGGCGCGAACAGCTCCTCGTGGTTGGTCGGGTGCTCACCGGTGAGCAGCGTGGGGGAGAGCATCGCGTGCCCCTCGGCGATCGCCGCCGGCGAGGGTCTCGGCGCCCGCGATCTGCTGCGCCACCTCGTCGCGCTTGGCGGCGTCGATCAGGGGTCCGACGACCGTGGCCGGGTCGGCGGGGTCGCCGACGCCGAGCGCCGCGGTCTGCGTCCTGAGCTCCTCGACGACCGCGTCCATGCGGTGCTCGTGCACGAACAGCAGCGACGTCGCGGTGCACTTCTGCCCGGCGTAGCCCATCGCGCCGCCGAGGGCGACCCTCGCGGCCAGCGCCGGGTCGGCGGCCTCGGACACGTAGACGCCGTTCTTGCCGCCCATCTCGAGCTGCATCGGGACGAACGCGCCCGCCAGCCGCTCGTGGATCGAGCGGCCGGTCGCGGTCGAGCCGGTGAAGGAGACGGCGTCGGGCCGCGCGTCGAGCAGCGCGCCCGCGACATCGCGGCCGCCGCGCACGAGCTGGACGACCTCGCCGAGGTCGAGGTGCTCCACCAGCCGCTCGGAGATCCGCACGGCCTGCGAGGCGGGCTTGAGGACGACCGCGTTGCCGGCCTGCAGCGCCGGCGCGATCTTCCAGGTCGGGATCGCGATGGGGAAGTTCCACGGGCAGATCAGCAGCGCCACGCCGCGCGGGAAGCGCAGCACGCGCACGCTGGCGCCGGTGGCGTCCTCGTAGACCTCGCCGGCGGGCCCGGTGGCCAGCGACGCCGCGTAGCGCAGGATCGCCGCGGCACGGGCCACCTCGGCGCGAGCCTCGGTGATCGGCTTGCCGACGTCGGAGACGATCAGGTCGGGCAGCGTCGGTGTCCGCCGCGACGCGGTCGGCCGCCGCGCTCAGGCGTGCGGCGCGGCCGAGGGCGCCGAGCGCCGCCCAGCGCGGCCTGCGCCTCGCGGGCGCGGTCCAGGCGCGCGACCGGGTCGGTCTCCGGCTCGAGCTCGTAGAGCTCGGTGCCGTCGTAGGGGTTAGAGAGCAGCGCGCACACGGGCCATGCCTTCGTCGTCGAGGGGAAGCCGGGGCGGGCGGGTCGGGCCGCCGTAGCGCCCGGTCAGGTCGAGCGCCGCCTTGAAGGACTGCACGAGGCGCGGGTCCATGTCGAGGCGGCTCAGGGGAGCGAGCGTCGGCCACAGCGCGCGGGCCGCGGCGAGATCGCCGTCGCGGACCAGCCGCTCGAGCTCCAGGCACTCGCCGGGCAGCACGTTGGCGACGCCGGAGACCCAGCCGACCGCGCCGGCCGCGTAACCCTCGAGCGCCCAGTCGTCGCCGCCGACCAGCACCTCGATGTCCGACAGCTCTTTGATGTGCGCGATCCGACGCGCGTCGCCCGAGCACTCCTTGACCGCGACGACGCCGGGCAGGCCGGCGATCAGTCTCGGGCGGCATGTCGAGCCGGCTCGCCTCGGGGTTGTTGTAGGCCATCGTCGGCAGCGCACCCGTGACGGCCTCGTAGAAGGCGTGCAGCTCGGCCTCGGTCGCCTCGTAGGTGGTGGGCGGCAGGCACATGACGCCGAAGGCACCGAGCCGCTGCGCCTGCTCGACGTTGGCGACGACGGTCGCGGTCGTGGGCGCGGACACGCCGACGGTGACCGTGAGCCCGGTGGCGAGCGCGGTCTCGATGACTGCGCGGCGCTCGTCGACCGACAGAGCGGCCGCCTCGCCCATCGTGCCGCAGACGACGACGTGTTCGATGCCGGCCTGCTGCAGGTGCTGCGCCTGAGCGGTCAGATGCTCGAGGGCCAGTGCAAGCTGCTCGTCGAAGGGCGTCAGCAGCGCGGGAATGACGCCGGTGAAAGTCATGCCCTCGATTAGAACAGGTCGTGCTCGCGGGCGCGGACAAGCGCGGCGGCGCCCGGGCCGTCCTCGGCGAGCACGGCGTCGAGCCCGCGAAGCCGGACGGCGGGGAGGCCCGTCGGCCTTGGAACGGGCGAGATCGGCGGCGCTCGCCGCCTGGTCGGCGACGGCGACGTGGCTCGCGACCATCTCGCGGCCGTCGCGGTCGGTCTCGACCGCGGTAGTCGACGAGCGGGGCGATGCCCGCGCAGCCGATCGCGATCTCCTGCTGGCCGACGCGCCATGGCCGGCCGAACGAGTCGCTGATCACCACGGCGCAGCCCAGCGCCGCCCGCAGCGCCCGCGCCGACGCATCGGGGTCGAGCGGCAGCAGCACCGCCAGGTCCTCGCCGCCCGCGTTGGACCGGTCCACGCCGGCGTTGGCGCAGACGAATCCGTGGCGGGTCCGGCAGATCAACCGGCCGTCGTCGGCCCGCAGGATCTCCTCGGCCTCATCCACCACGACCTGGACCGCGCGCGGGTCCTTGTCCCATTCGCCGCCCAGTCCCGCGCCCAGTCGCCGGGCTCGACGGTCGCGAGGTCGACGACCCGGCCCTCGGCCTTGCTCACCACCTTGTGCGCGACGCACAGCACGTCGGTCGGCCGCAGGTGGAAGCCCGCCAGCAGAGCGGCCAGGTCATCGCCGGGGCGGACCTCGGGCAGCCCTGGAAGGCGCCGGCCTCGATCACGCCGTGGAGAGCGCCGCGAGGTCGTCCGGCGTGTCGACGTCGAAGGCAAGCGTCGGCACGTCGACGATGCGCACCCGCACGCCGGCCGCGCGCCCAGCGCCGCGTGGCGCGCGCACGAGCCGGGCCCGAACGACGGCTCGATCACCGACGGCGGGTCGAGCACGAGCGCGTTGGTGCCGGTGCCGTGGCGGTCGGGGACGATCGTCAGCCCGGGCCCCGCGCCGGCCAGCAGCGCGTCGACCTCGGCCGGGTCGAGCAGGGGGCAGTCGCCGGGGACGAGCAGCACCCGCGCAGCGCCGCCGCGGCCGCGGCGATGCCGAGCAGCGCGGCCGCGGAGTGGCCGGCCTCGTCCGGGTCGTCGACGACGCGTGCGCCGACTGCGCGGCGCCAGCGCCAGGCGCGCGGCTCGCGCGTGACGACGAGGACCTCCTCCAGCGCCCGCACCTGGGCGAGCGCCGCAGCACCGCGCCGCGCCATCGACTCCGCCAGCTCCGGGTCGCCGCCCGAGCCGCGACTTCGCGCGGGCGAACGACTTCACGGGGAGGACGGCGCACGGTCGCTCATCCGACGGCGCTCGCCACCGGGATAGCGCTTGCGGATGTCGTAGAGCGTCGTGCGCTCGGCGGCGGGGCGGCCTGCGGCGTGCGCGGCGCCGATGAGCTGGTCCGGGTCGAGTCGCACGCCGTACTCCGAGCCCGCCATGCGCGAGATCGACTCCTCCATCAGCGTGCCGCCGAGGTCGTTGACGCCCCAGCGCAGCGCCTCGGTGGCGGCGTCGAGGCCCATCTTGACCCAGCTGGCCTGCAGGTTCGTGATGGTGCGCCCGAGCGCGAGCCGGAAGACCGCGGTGTGGCGCAGGTTGTCCTCGATGCGAGATCGGCTCGATGCCGTGGCGTGCGGCCGAGCAGCGTCTGGTACGGGATGAACGACAGCGGGACGAACTCGGTGAAGCCGCCGGTGCGCTCCTGCAGCGCGCGCACGACGCGCATGTGCTCGGCCAGCTCGTGCGGCTCCTCGACGTGGCCGAACATCACCGTCACCGTCGAGCGCAGCCCGACGTCGTGCGCGGCCTCGACGATCTCGACCCAGCGCGCCGCGGGCAGCTTGTTGGGGGAGATGCGCTGGCGCACGCCGTCGTCGAGCACCTCGGCCGCGGTGCCGGGCACCGAGCCCAGGCCGGCCTCGCGCAGCTCCTCGAAGACCCGCTCGGGCGCCAGGCCGGACGTCCGTGCACATGTGGTCGACCTCCATCGGCGAGTACGCGTGCAGGTGCAGCTGCGGCGCCGTCTCGCTTGCGCGAGGCGCAGCCAGCCGAGGTAGTCGTCGAAGCCCCAGTCGGGATGGATGCCGGACTGGATGCAGACCTCGGTCGCGCCGTAGGCGATCGCGTCGTGCAGCCGCGCGACGAACTCGTCGCGGTCGTGCTCGTAGGCGTCGGGCGAGCGCTTGCCGACGCCGAAGCCGCAGAACGCGCAGCCGACGATGCAGACGTTGGAGACGTTGATGTTGCGGTTGACGACGAAGGTGACCTCGTCGCCGGCCAGCTCGGCGCGCAGCTCGTCGGCGGCCTGGCGGATGTCCTCGACCGCCTCGGGCCGCGACTCCGCGAACAGGCCGGTCAGCTCGTCCGGCGTCAGCGCCCCACCTCGCGCGCCTTGGCCACCACGCCCGCCAGCGACCCGTTCAGCGAACCGGGGCCTGGCCCGTGCGGCGCGGGGCTTGAAGGTCGGGTAGACGCGGTCGATCACCTCGAGCACGCGGGGCGACTGCCACTCGTCGTCGATGTACTGCGGGTAGACGCACAGGCGCTCGGCGAGGGCGACGCCGTCCTCCTGCAGGCGGTCGCGGACCTGGCGCGGGGACGGGAACGGGTGCTCGGGGGAGATGTGGTCGCCGTTGGCGCTGAGCCCGCCGAGGTCGGTCGCGCCGGCGGCGACGAGCTCGGGCCACCACTCGGACAGGTTGGGCGGGACCTGGATGCCGACGCCCGGCAGCAGGCGCTTGGCCTCGCCGATCAGGCGCTTGAGGTCGTCGAGCGAGACCGGCGTCGCCCACTTCGGCAGGTCCTCATGCGGGCGGTCGGCGATGCCGGTCCGCCACAGCTGCGCGCGGCGGCGTCGGCGATCTCGGCCGGCTCGCGCCCGTAGTAGCTCTGGTGCGGGACGAAGTTCTGGAGGATGACCTCCTGCAGGTGGTCCATCCCGACGAGCGCCTCGAGCGCCGCGACCCGCTCGTCCTCGGTCTCGCCGATGCCGACGAGGATCCCGCTGGTGAAGGGGATGCGCAGCTCGCCGGCGCGCGCGGATCGTGGCCAGGCGGACGTCCGGGTGCTTGGTGGGCGAGCCCTGGTGGGCGACGAGGTCCGGGTTGACGGACTCGAGCATCAGCCCCTGCGACGCGGTCACCTCGCGCAGCCGGGCCAGGTCGCGCGGCGCCAGCACGCCGAGGTTCGTGTGCGGCAGCAGGCCGCGATCGAGCGCCTCGCTCGCAGGCCCACACGACGTAGGCGACGAAGTCGTCGAAGCCCAGCGCGGCCAGCTTCGCCTGCACGCCGGGGTGGTGGTCGGGCGCCTCGCCGGTGAGCACGAGCAGCTCCTTGACCTGCCGCCGCGCGGCGCGGTCGATGAGCTTCAGGACCTCGTCCGGCTCGTGCAGATGCGGCTTGTGCGTCGCGAACGCGCAGTACTTGCAGTAGCACCGGCAGGTCCGCGACAGCGACAGCGTCACGTTGCGGGAGAAGGTGACGCGCCGGCGCATCCGATCCGACGTTAGGCGTTTGCGTCTAGACGAAGAGGTCGGGGATGAGGTCATCCTCCGAACCGCCCTCGCCGGCGCGGTAGTGGTCGAAGGGCCCGTCGAGGACCTCGTCGTCGATGAAGAAGTTGCCGGTGCACTCGCGCGACGGCTGGCAGAAGATCGCGTGAGCGGCGTCGCCCATGATCTCCGGCTTGCGCGCCTTGGCCATCGCCTCGTCGCCGCCGAGCAGGTTCTGGACCGCGGCGGTGGCGATGATCGTCCGCGGCCACAGGGAGTTGAAGGCGATGCCGTCGCCCTTGAACTCCTCCGCCATCCCGAGCGTGCACATGCTCATCCCGTACTTGGCGATCGAGTAGGCGACGTGCGTGCCGAACCACTCCGGCTCCATGTTCAGCGGCGGCGAGAGCGTGAGGACGTGCGGGTTGTCGGACTGCTTGAGGTGGGGGACGCAGGACTTGGAGAACAGGAACGTGCCGCGCGTGTTGATGTCCTGCATCAGGTCGTAGCGCTTCATCTCGAGCTGCTCGGTGCCGGCGAGGTTGATCGCGCGACGCGTTGTTGACGCAGATGTCGATGCCGCCGAACTTCTCGACGCACTGGGCGACCGCGCCGAGCACGGAGTCCTCGTCGCGCACGTCGCCGACGATCGGCAGCGCCTTGCCGCCCGCCGCCTCGATCTCCTCGGCCGCCGTGTAGATCGTGCCCTCGAGCTTGGGGTGCGGCTCGGCGGTCTTGGCGACGATGCAGACGTTCGCGCCGTCCTGGGCGGCCCGCTTGGCGATGGCCAGGCCGATGCCGCGGCTGGCGCCGGAGATGAACAGGGTCTTGCCCGCGAGGTCGCTCATGGCCGAAGCCTATCACGAAGGCGAGGACCTCCGCCGCGCCAGCCGGCGCCGCGCGTCGGCGTCCGCCGAGCCGGACAGCGTCCGGTGACCCAGCCGTCGACCAGGTCGCCGTAGAAGGGCGACGACCGCTCGTGGCGTGGGCAGGAACGCGGCCGTCGGGCCCTTGAGGACCTCGCCCGTTGACGAACGGGCTGACGGCGACGACGGCTTGGCGGCGAGCGCCTCCCGCATGCCGGCCATGCGCGAGGATCGGGTCGATCGAGATGACGGGGTTGCTCGGGCCGATGACCACCGCGTCGGCGGCCGCATCGCTGCCCGCGACCTCGGGGGTGATCGTCGCCGCCCGTCGAGCACGACCTCGCCCGGCGTGCCGCCGTGGCGGATCATCCACTCCTGGAACGGCGTGCCGTCGACGAACGTCGGCGCGGGCTCGTCGCACATCGGCAGGACGCGCGCCGCACGCCGAGCTGCTCGCGCAGCGCGTCGATCGTCTCGGTGAGCCGCTCGCCGGCGCGCAGGCGCGCGCAGCCGGTCGCGGCAGATCTCCAGGTCCTCGTCGCCGAGGTTGAACCAGACGTCCTCGCCCCGGGCGCGCAGCCCGTCCATGGCGTGGAAGGTGTCGCCGGCGATGCCCCAGCCGCGGGCATCGATCCGTTCGGCGAGCCAGTAGAGGATCAGGTCGGGGTCGGGCGAGACCCGCGCGCCGTGGATCTCGATGTCGTCGCCGGTGTTGGCGATCACCACGAGCTCCTCGCCGAGGTCGATCAGCCACGGGCGAGCTTCGCGCCGCCGGTCCCGCCGGCGAGGACGACGACGGAGCTCAGGTCGGCGTTCGAGGTTCGCGACCTCGTCAGCCTTGGCGTCGGCCTTCTCCTCGGTGCGCGCGAGCTCGTCCTTGGCGTCGCCCTTGCGCTCTTCCTTCTTGCCTTCGCGCTTGGTGATGCGTCGCCCGTGAGGTCGCCGACGGCCTGCTTGGCCCGGCCCGTGATCTTGTCTGTAATACCCATACCAGGGGCTACCTGATTCAGCGGCCGGCGAACTCGGCTGGCGCTTCTCCGCGAACGCCTGCGCGCCCTCGGCGAAGTCCTGGCTGGCGGCGCACATCGTCTGCAGCGCGACCTCGAGCTCCAGCGTGGTGGACAGCGCGGGGCGGGCGGTCGCGTCGATCACCCGCTTGGCGAGGCCGATCGCGACGGGGCGCAAGCAGCAGCTCGTCGACCAGCTGCGTCGGTGGCGGCGTCGAGCTCGTCGGCAGGGGCGACGCGGTTGACGAGGCCGATGCGCTCGGCCTCCGTCCCGTTGATGAGCTTGCCGGTCAGGATCAGCTCCTTGGCCCGGCCGAGGCCGACGACCTGCGGCAGCCGCGAGGAGCCGCCGACGTCGGGGATCAGGCCGATCCGCGTCTCCGGCAGACCGGTGATCGCGTCCGCGGCCATCACGCGCAGGTCGCAGGCGAGCGCGGTCTCCAGCGCGCCGCCGATGCAGCCGCCCTGGATCGGCAGACGACGGGCTTGGGCAGCTCCTCGAGCGCGTTGGCGACGTCGATCCACGCCTTGCGGAACGGGCGCAGCATCGACGCCCGCCTCGGCCTGGCCGGCGAGCTCCTTGAGGTCGACGCCGGAGGAGAACATCGGGCCGTCGCCGCGCAGGACGACGACGTGGACGTCGCCGGCGCGCGGTCTCGCGCACCGCCTCGCCGAGCGCGAGGATCAGGTCGTCGTTGAACGCGTTGCGCTTCTCGGGGCGGTTGAGGACGAGGTGGCGGACCCGGCCGTGGTCCTCGGTCAGCACGAGGTCGGCTCATGCCGCGACCTTACCGCCACGGCTCCGGCCCACGCGACTCGGGATGCGCCGGAGAGCGCGCCGCCCGGGCAGTCCGCGCACTCGACCTCGCGCGCCGGGTTGACGATGCCGAGCAGCCCGAGGACGCCGCCGAGCGCGACCAGGCCGGCGGCGATCGCCATACCCGGTGGAAGCCCTCGACGGTGATCGCGCCGGAGGCGATGATCCCGAGCGCCGCGACGCCAGCAGGCCGGCCACTGCGCGCGAGCGCGTTGTTGACGCCGGAGGCGATGCCGGCGTTGTGCTCGTCGGCGTCGGCGAGCACGGTCGCGGTCAGCGGCGCGACGGTCATCGACAGGCCGAGCGAGAAGACCAGCAGCGCCGGGAGGACCTCGTCGACGTAGGCGCGCGTCGGCGCCGACGCGCTGGTACAGCAGGAGCCCGACCGCCGCCAGCAGCGGCCCGCCGCCCATGAACAGCCGCGGCCCGAACCGGTCGGCCAGCGCGCCCATCCGCTTGGACAGCAGGAACATCACGATCGTGGTCGGCATCGTCGCCAGGCCGGCCTCGAGCGCCGAGTAGCCGGCGACCTGCTGCAGGAACAGCGTGAGCGTGAAGAGGATCATGCACAGCCCGCCGTACATCGCGACCGTCTCGAGGTTGCCGACGGCGAAGTTGCGCCGGGCGAACAGCTCGAGCGGGAGCATCGGCTCGCGGCGAGCGCCGCTCCCAGCGCAGGAACGCGGCGAGCAGCGCGACGCCGGCGACGAGCGGCAGCCACACCTCGGCGCGCCCCAGCCGACCTCGGGCTGGCGGATCAGCCCGAACACCGGGCCGGCGAGGCCGAGCGCGCACAGCACGGCGCCGACGATGTCGACGTGCGGCCGGCGCGCCGTCGCGCGGGCGCGGCCTCCACCGCGCTGGCGACGACGAACGAGCGTGACGACCACGAACGGCACGTTGACGAGGAAGATCCAGCGCCACGACGTCGCGTCGACGAGCACGCCGCCGGCGAGCGGGCCGACCACGAACGCGATGCCGGTCCACGCGGTCCAGGAGCCGATCGCGGCGCCGCGCTCGGCGGGCGGGAACGCGGCGATGATCACCGCGAGCGCGCTCGGGGTCAGCAGCGCGCCGAACACGCCCTGCAGCGCGCGGGCGGCGACGAGCACCTCGACGGTCGGCGCGAGCGCGCACAGCAGCGAGGCGACGCCGAACCCGGCGACGCCGAGCGAGAAGACGCGCCGCTCGCCGAACAGGTCGCCGAGCGAGCCGCCGACGAGGATCAGCGAGCCGAGCGTCAGCAGGTAGGCGTTCGAGATCCACTGCTGGCCGGCGAGGCCGCCGCCGAGGTCGTCCTGGATCGCCGGCAGCGCGACGTTGACGACGGTCGCGTCGAGCCCCGCGACGAACGAGCCCAGGATCGCGGCGAGGAGGGCGAGGCGCTTGCGATCCATCGGTGCGGACGGTAGCTTCCGCGGCGATGCGCGAACTGCTTCACCCGCCGGGGCACCGCGGTCCGCTGATCGCCGCCGGGGCGGTCGTGCTGCCGTCGGCGTCGCGCTCGAGCAGGTGCGCATCGAGCCGGGCGCGGGCGTGCAGTTCGTCGTCGCCGGCGCGCTCGCCGCCGGCGCTGCTGTGGCTCGGGCTGCAGGGGCGCCGAGGGCGGGCCGCCGCCGCGTACGTGTCCGTGCTGATCGTCGCGGGCTGCTGGCGCTCGCGTCGCGCTGCTGCGGCTGGCCGACGTGCTCGGGCCGCTCGACGAGCTCGGCGGCGGGCACGTCGTCTGGACGGGCTGGTCGTCGCGGCGCGTCGCGGCGTTCGCCGCGCGCCGGCGCCGCTCGGCGATCGCGGCGCTGATCGCGGCGCTCGCCGGCGGCGCTCGCGCTGCTGGCCGCCTGGGACTGGCTCTTCGAGCCCGGACGGCGTGACGCCCTACCGCTGGCTGCTGCTGCTGCTGGCGTTCGTGTTCGGCTCGCGTCGCTGCCGCTGCGCGGGGACGAGCCTGCGCCACGCCGAGCAGATGGTCAACGCCGCCGGGCTCGCGATCCTCGCGATCCCGCTGCTCGCGGTCGCTCCGACGCTGTTCTTCGGGCCGCGCCGACGCTGCCGGGCTTCTGGGAGCTCGTCGTGCTCGCCGGCCGGGCTCGGGCTCGTCGCCTACGCGGCCGCCGACCGCGCGCCCGGGCCGGCGTACCTGGGCGTCGCGAACCTCGCGGCGTTCGTGGTGCTCGCGTCGGCGACGAGCGACGACGCTGCAGTGGTGGCCGCTGCTCCTGCTCGCGCCGCGGCGCGGCGTGGTGCTCGCCGGCCTGCGGCCGCGCATCCCGCTGCCGCCCGAGCCGGGCAGCTCCACGAGCCCGGACGACCTGCCGCTCGACGGTCCGCGTGCACCGCGATTGAAGTTCCGCCGCTACCAGGAGCTGGCGCTGGAGGCCTTCGAGGCCGACCGCGCCGCCGGGCGCCGCCACACGTACGTCGTCGCGCCGCCCGGGCAGCGGCAAGACGGTCATGGGCCTCGAGATGGCCCGCCGGCTCGGGCGGCCCGCGCTCGTGCTGTGCCCGACGACGGCGATCCAGGCGCAGTGGGCAGAGCGGGCGCTTCCTGCGGACGTCGCCGCTGACCGCGCTGACCTACCAGGCGCTGTGCCAGACGACGACCCGGACGGGGCGCTGCGCGCCGCGGCCGAGGCGCAGCTCGGCCCGGGCGCGCCGTCGCGGCGGCGCGACGGCGAGGTGGCCCGGGCGGTGGCGGCGCTCAAGCGCGACATCGCCCGCGGCGGCGACGCGCGGGCGCTGCTGTCGGCCAGCGCGGTCGCGCGCGTGGACGCGCTGCGCGACGCCGGCGTGCGGACCGTGATCCTCGACGAGTGCCACCACCTCGTCTCGCATGTGGGGCTACCTCGTGCGCGCCGTGCTGACCGAGCTCGGCGACCGGACGTGCACGTGATCGGGCTGACCGCGACGGCGCCGGACGACATGAGCGCCGACGAGGCCGCGCTGTACGAGGAGCTGCTGGGCCGGTCGACTTCCACACGCCGACGCCCGCGGTCGTGCGCGAGGGGTTCCTCGCGCCCTTCCAGGAGCTGGCGCTGTTCACGACGCCGCTGGACTCCGAGCTCGAGTGGCTGCGCGCGCGCCACGAGCGCTTCCAGGAGCTGCTCGACCGCCTGATGGAGATCAGCGGCGACGAGCTGTCGTTCCCGGTGTGGGTCTCCAACCGCATGCGCTACCGCGGCGACGGCGAGGCCGAGGTCCCGTTCGGCGAGCTGCTGCGCCGCCAGCCGGCGCTCGCCGCGCGCCGGGCTGCGCTACCTCGGCTCGGCCGGGCTGCCGCTGCCGCCGGGCGCGCCGCGCGGCGAGGGCTTCCGCGAGCCGCCGTCGATGGACGACTGGATCGTGCTGCTGGAGGACTACGCGCTGCGCTGCCTGCGCGCGCACGACGGACGCCGAGGCGCGGCACCGACGAGCTGGCGGTCGGCCTCGCCGACCTCGGCTTCACGCTGACCCGCACCGGGATCCGGCCGGGGCGGACGGACATCGACCGCGTGCTCGTCCAGTCCGTCGGCCAAGCCGATCCTCGCCTGCGAGGCGCTGGCCGTCGAGCACGAGGCGCGCGGCGACGGGCTGCGCGCCGTCGTGCTGTGCGACTCCGAGCGCCCGCAGCCCGAGGCTCGCGCTGGCGCTCGGCGGCGGGCGCGGCTGCTCGACGATCGCCGACATCCGCCGCGCCCGCTGCGGCCGGTGCTGGTCACGGGCGCAGACCCGCGCGGGAGGACGACGCACTCGCGACGACGGAGCGCCTGCGCGACGGGCGAGACACGCAGTGCCTGATCGGGACGCGCGCGCTGCTCGGGGAGGGCTGGGACGCGCCGTCGGTCAACTGCCTGCTCGACGTGACGTCGGTCGCGGCCAGCATCTCCACGCGGCAGATGCGCGGGCGCACGCTGCGCCTGGACCCGGCCGACCCGGACAAGCTCGCGTCCAACTGGGACCTGGTCTGCGTCGCGCCCGGCCTGGAGCGCGGGGTCGCCGACTACGAGCGCTTCGTCCGCCGCCACGAGCACCTGCACGCGCCGTGCGAGGACGGCTCGATCGAGTCCGGCGTCTCCCACGTCCATCCCGAGCTGAGCCCGTTCGCGCCGCCGCCGGCCGAGGACTTCGCCGAGCTCAACGCCCTCGCGCTCGCCGCGCGCGCGCGACCCGGCCGCCGCCCGGGCGCGCTGGCGGATCGGCGAGCCCTACCGCGCGGTCGAGCTGCCGGCCCTGCTCGTCCGCCGCGGGCGGGGGTCGCGTCCGCGGCATCGGAGACGTCGCCGCGCCGCATGCGCCCGGGGCAGCCGCGCTGGTGGCTGCCGCCCGGGACCCGCCGCCGGCGCTTCCCGGCCGTGCTGCCGCTGACGAACGTCGCGCCGCCGTCGCGGACGCCTACGTCGCGCTCGGCGAGATCTCGGCGGCGACCGAGCGTCGCCTGGCAGCCGCGGGCCGGCGGCTACGTGCGCTGCCTGCTGCCCGACGGGACGCCGGAGGAGAACGCGCGCTTCACGCGCGCGCTGGCGGAGGCGATCGAGCCGGCGGTCGCGCACCGCTACGTGATCTCCCGGCCCGGTCGGCGACGGCTGGCGGTACGGGCGCGCCTGGCACCCGGTCCCGTCCGACCTCGGTCGCAACCGCGAGCGCGCCGACGCCTACGCGCGAGGCCTTCGCCCGCTGGCTCGGGCCGGGCGAGCTGCGCTACACGGTCACGGACGCCGAAGCCCTCGCCCCCGCGGCCGGCGGCGACGCGGCGTGGGAGACCCAGACGCGTCAGCTCTGGCTGTGAGCGCGGGCGGGATCTCGAAGAGCTCGACGCGGTGCCCGCCGGGCGCGCGGGCGTAGACGCGGCGCTCGCCCCAGTGCTGCGCGCGCTCCTCGAGCTCGAGCGTCGAGCGCGTCGAGGTCGTCGACCTGGAACGCGACGTGGCCGTCGGGCGGGACGACCGGCGTCTCGGCGAAGAGCAGGTGGATCTGGGTGCCGTTGCGCTCGAACCACACCGCGCGGTCGCGTAGCGGCGCCGGCGGCGTGACCTCGGCGAAGCCCAGCGCGGTCCAGAACGCACGGTGCGCGTCCGCGTCGCCGCGCTGGCATTCCAGCGAGACATGGTGGATCATGCGCGCCTCATGTTGCGGTCAAGCCGTTCGGCGTCGCACTCGGCCTGCTGGGCAACCTCGCGGTGGCGCTGTCGATCCACAAGCTGATCGGCACCGGCAGCTGCGGCGGCGGTCTGCCCGCCTGCCCGGACAGCCTGACCGGCTACGTCATCATGCTGCCCGCCGGAATCATCATCTCGGTGGTCGCGCTCTTCTTCGGCGGCGGCGGGCTCGTCGTTCCTCGGCCTCTTCCTCGCGATCGGGATCGGCTCGCTGGTCGCGGGCGTCCAGACCGAGGACGAGGACATGAAGTCCTTCGCGCTGGTCTTCGGCGGCTTCCTTCGCGCGTCCCGCCGCTGATCATCGGTTTCTTCGGCGTTCGGCGCCCTGGAGCGGGGCGCGAGAAGGCGAAGGGCGCGCTCGACCTGGTGCGCGCCGGCTCGCGCGGGATCGGGACGGTCAAGGAGGTGCGCGACACCGGCATGCACGATCGACGACCGACCCCGGAGGTCGAGGTCGTCATGCGCGTCGAGCCCGAGGACGGGTCGCCGCCTTCGAGGTCACCAAGAAGGTGACGGTCGCCGCGGGTCGACCTCCCGCGGCGCGGGCGACCGGCTCCCGTCTGGTACGACGACCGCAACCGGCCCGCCACTGGGCCTACGGCACCGACATGAACCCGGAGAGGATCGACCCGGAGCTGCCGCGAGCTGTTCGAGCTCGGCGGCTCAGGCGGAGGCGGAGGAGCGCGGCCGACCTCAGGACCGAACGTCCCGGAAGTCCGGGATCGCTCGCTTGCGCTCGAGCGCGTGGTCGACGATCGGCTCGGGGTACTCGTCCGTGTCGACCTCGGGAACCCAGCGACGGACGTAGGAGCCGTCGGGGTCGAAGCGCTTCTGCTGCAGCGTCGGGTTGAAGACGCGCGTGTAGTCCTGCGGGTCGGTGCCGGTGCCCGCGATCCACTGCCAGCCGCCGTTGTTGTTGCCCATGTCGCCGTCGATCAGGTGCTCCATGAAGAAGCGCTCGCCCTCGCGCCAGTCGATGTGCAGGTCCTTGGTCAGGAAGGACGCGACGATCATGCGGGCGCGGTTGTGCATCCAGCCGCAGGCGACCAGCTGGCGCATGCCGGCGTCGACGACCGGATAGCCGGTGCGGCCCTCCTTCCACGCGTCGAGCCGTTCGTCGTCGTGGTCCCACTGGGCTCGGGACGCTGAACGGGGCCGAAGAGCTGGACGTAGGCGTAGAAGTCGCGCCAGGCGAGCTCGCCGCGGTAGGTCGTGTGCTCGCAGCGTGCGCTGCTCGAGCTTGAGCGGCGACAGGCAGCCGAAGTGCAGGTACTGGCTCATGCGGCTCGTCCGGCCGGACAGGACGTTGCGGGTGTCGCCGTAGTCGGAGGCCCCGGAGCGCACCCAGTTGTCGAGCGCCTTCAGCGCGGCTGCCTCGCCTGGCTCGGGCCGGTCCTCGAGCGGCTTCGCCTCGCCGAGCCCGAGGTCACGAAGGGAGGGAATCCCGTCGGAACGGAGCGTCTCGGCAGGGATCTCGCTCGGGTGTGTGGTGGACGGTGCGGCGCGGTTGCTCACTCCACTCGCGCCGGAACGGTGAGTACACCTTGAAGGGCGTTCCCGACTTCGTCTTGAGCTCACCCAGGCGGGCGATGAAGTTGCCCGGCCCGAGCCGCAGATCGACCTCGGCCGCCACCCGCTTGTCCCGCGCACGGGCGTAGGCCGAGACGTCCCCGGCGGCGTAGACGCACTCGGCGCCGGTCTCGGCGACGACCTGCGGGATCTCGGTCTCGAAGGCGCCGTGGCGCACGACCAGCCGACCGTCGAGGCTGTCGTCGAGCGCCTTCAGGCAGTCGAGCAGGTACTGGGTCCGGTTGGCGGAGGCGAACCGCCCGTGCACGAGCCGCTCGTCGAGGACGAACAGCGGGACGACCTTGTCGTGCTCGCGCAGGGCGGTGACCAGCGGCGGGTGGTCGTGCAGGCGCAGGTCGCGCCGGAACCAGACGACGGCGGTGCTCATCGGTGGGCTACGGCTGCGCTACGGCTTTCGGATCGCCCGCTGCATCCAGTCGACCTGGTTCTGCTTGCGCATGATGATGTGCTCCATCAGGTGCTCGAGCGCCTCGCTGTCCGAGCGCTGGCCGGAGTGGGGGATGACGGCGTGCAGCGCGTCGAGCGTCTCGCTCTCGTGCTCGATCAGGCTCCGGATCGTCTGGCCGGGGTTCGAGGTCCAGATCGTCTCGGTCGTGTCCGTGCCGGGGTCGCCGCCCAGAGCCGTGATCTTCTCGATCAGACGCCGCAGGTCGTGGAGCTCCTGCTTGGCGAAACCCCAGAGCTGCTCGGTGATGCCCTGGACCTCCAGGCCGAACATGCTGCCAGAGGCAGTCGTCAGCTCCAGCACCGACCGGCGCTGGAGCGCCAGCGCCTCGTTGAGGGTCTCGAGGACCTTGTCCACATCCATGGGTTCGGAGTCAGCCATTTGCTTAGGCTTCCCGGCGTGGCCACCCCGAAAATCCTCTGGACCCCGCCGGCCGACTTCGTGGAGGCCTCGACGATGACGCGCTTTGCGCGTTCCGTGGGCCAAGAGGGCGACTACGAGGCGCTGTGGAAGTGGTCCGTCGACTCGCTGGACGAGTTCTGGGCGGCGGTATGGGACTTCTTCGAGGTGCCCGGCTCGTACTCGGCGGTGCTGGGGTCGCGCGAGATGCCGGGGGCCGAGTGGTTCGTGGGGGCGGAGGTGTCGTACCCGGAGCTCGTGTTCCGCGGCAAGAACGACGACGCCGTCGGCCATCCAGTTCGCGACCGAGGCACGGTCCCTCCAGGCGTGGACCTGGGGCCGGCTGCGCGCAGAAACGGCTCGGGTGAGGGAGGGGTTGATCGAGCGCGGCGTGGTGCGCGGCGATCGCGTGGTCGCCTACCTGCCCAACGCCCCCGAGACCGTGGCGGCGTTCCTGGCGACGGCGTCGCTGGGTGCGGTGTGGTCCTCGTGCTCGCCGGACTTCGGCGCGCGGTCGGTCATCGATCGGTTCCAGCAGATCGAGCCGAAGGTGCTGCTCGCGATCGACACCTACGACTACGGCGGCAAGACCTACGACAAGTCCGGCGTGGTCGAGCAGCTGCGTGCCGAGCTCGGCGCCGAGCACGTGGTGCTGCTGTCGGACTGGTTCGGTGAGACGGACGCCGAGCTCGAGTTCGAGCGCGTGCCGTTCGACCACCCGCTGTGGGTGCTCTACAGCTCGGGCACGACGGGGCTGCCGAAGGCGATCGTCCAGAGCCAGGGCGGGATCCTGCATGGAGCACCTCAAGAAGATGCACCTGCACCTGAACGCGCAGGAGGGCGACCACGTCTTCTGGTTCACGACCACCGGCTGGATGATGTGGAACTTCCTCGTCGGCGTGCTGCTGACGCCGGCCTCGATCGTCCTCTACGACGGCAATCCCGGGTACCCGGACATGGGCCGGCTGTGGGACCTCGCCGAGGAGGCCGGCATCACGATCTTCGGGACCGGCGCCGCGTACATCCACGGCTGCATGAAGGCGGGCGTGGAGCCCGCCGCGGGCCGTTCGCTCGTCGCGTGAAGGCCGTCGGCTCGACCGGCTCGCCGCTGTCGCCCGGAGGGCTTCGACTGGGTCTACCGCGAGCTCGGCGACGTGTGGCTGTTCTCGACCTCCGGCGGCACGGACGTCTGCACCGCCTTCGTCGGCGGCGTCGCCGTTGGAAGCCGGTCTGGGAGGGGGAGCTCCAGGCGCGGAGCCTGGGCTGCGACGTCCAAGCCTTCGATCCTTCGGGGAACAGCAATCATCGAGGAGGTCGGGGAGCTGGTGATCACCCAGCCGATGCCCTCCATGCCGGTGTGCTTCTGGGGAGATGAGGACGGGTCGAAGCTGCGGGAGGCGTACTTCTCGATGTTCCCGGGCGTCTGGCGCCACGGCGACTGGATCCGGATCACCGACCGCGGCTCCGCCGTCATCTACGGCCGCTCGGACTCGACGATCAACCGCGGCGGCGTCCGCATGGGCACCGCCGAGATCTACGCCGCCGCCCTGTCCGTCGACTCCGTCCAGGACGCGCTCGTCGTCGACGTCGACGACTGGATGCCCCTGTTCGTCGTCACCGATGGCGAGCCCGACGTCGACGCGATCCGCGCCGCCATCCGCGAGCAGTGCTCCCCCCGCCACGTCCCGAACGAGGTCATCCGCGTCGACGCCGTCCCGCGCACCCTGTCGCGGCAAGGTGCTCGAGGTCCCGGTCAAGAAGCTCTTCCAGGGCGCCTCGCCGGAGTCGGTCGCGGCGCGGGAGTCGCTCGCGAACCCAGAGGCGTTCGACTGGTTCGTCGCGTTTGCATCAGAACGCGACCGAAGCTGAAACAACATCACTGAAGGAGCGGGTCTGAGGCTGCGCTGCAGACCTAATGAGGGCTATGACCCGCATTACGTCTGCAGAGCTTCGGCGTTGGGCCAGGAATGAGGTGATCACGGCCCGCCGGCTACGAGCGCTCGGCCATACCCGCGAAGAGATCGTGGCGTCCTTGAATCGCGAGCATCTGTTCCCGGCACATCGTGGGATCTTCTTCCTCACTGCAAATCCGACACGCCTTGCGCGCTACACCGCGGCCACGGCCCGCTGCGCTCCCGACGGCCTGACCAGCCACGGTCCCGCGGTTGAGCTTTGGGATCTGATCCCCGTCTGGTACGGACCGCCCCACGTGACCGTGCCTCGAGGGCGGATGCGAGAACCGAAGGGCATCAAGCTCCACTGGACCACCCGCCCGACCGAGCGAGACAAGCGCTACGGCGTTCCGGTCACCACGCTTTACCGCACCCTCGACGACTACGCCCGTGTCGCCACGCCCGACCAACTCAAACGGGTCCTCAGACGAGCGGAGTACCACCACGACATCGACCTCCCCCTCCTCAGTGACCAAGCGGTCTGCGCAAAGCTGCGTACGGCGCTGGCCACTTACGTCACCGGCCAGGGCCTCACGGACTCAGAGCTCGAGGCGCTCTTCTACGAGCTCGCCCACCGAGCCGGCCTGCCGAAACCGATCCTCCAGCACCGCACCCCGGGCGGCCGGGCCGACTTCTTCTTCCCCGACCTCGACCTCCTCGTCGAGGTGGACGGCTACGACGCCCACCGCGGCCGCATCGCGTTCCGGGACGACCGGGCACGCGACCGGCTGAACCTCATCGACGGGCGGACGACGGTCCGCTACACGTGGGCCGACGTCGAGCTCGACGGGGATGCCGTCGTGGCTGAGCTCGTCAGGCTCGCGTCGAGCTTGTCGACGGCGGCGAGCACGAAGTCGTAGGTCGCCTCGAGCGCGGCCTCGTCGATCGCGCTCGGCGTGTCGTGCGAAGAGCGCACCCGCGGCGGGACCCCGCCCGGGCCGACGCAGCGGACGTACAGGGAGGGGAGTCCCCGGCTCGATGCGGTCGGCCGTGCGACCGGGAGTCGGCCCTCGGCGCCGCACGCCTCGACCAGCTGCGGGTGGCGCGCCGACCAGGCGACGGTTCCCGAGCCGCACGGGCCGAGCTCGACGATCACGGTGTCCGCGGCGGAGCGCTTCTCCATCTTGCGCCAGCGCTCGAAACCCAGCGGCCACGCCTCGCCGGCGCCCGCGACCACCAGGCCGACGGAGACCCCGGCCGGCGGGCGCCGGGTCAGCTCTTCGTGCAGCGCCAGCGCGACGGCCACGCCGGCCGCGTCGCTCGCGCCGGCGGAGTAGTCGGTGAGAGAGGAGTCCAGCGCGACCCCGACGTAGACCAGCAACCCGACCGTCGGGACCATCTGCGCGAATCCGAGCCACCCGTCCTCGATGCCCAATCCCCGCAACCCGCCGAGGACGGCCACCGCGAGGAGCAACGCGACGAGGAGCCATGAGGAGTCCACCCGGCGGGTGAGACGCCGCCAGCGCTCGCGGAACCCCACGCCACAGCGCGGGGCGTCCGTGTGCGCGACGAGCCACAGCGCGAGGCCGTCGGCGGGCGGGTCCACCACCAGGATCTCCGTGGCCCGGCGGTAGAAGAGCCGCCGCATCAGGCCGGTCGCCCACGAGAGGGCCAGCAGGACGGCGCCTGCGGCGACGATCGGCACCGTCGTGGAGACCAGCGACACCGCCACGCCGAGCGCCGCGTGCCAGACGATGGCCCAGCCCCACTGAGGACGGACCCAGACGGTCTCGACCCACGGGTCGTAGCCCCGCGCGCGCAGGTCGTCATGGACCCAAAGGGCCGCCCGACGCTCCCCGTCGGTGCACGCCCCGCGGCGCTCGAAAGCGCACAGCTCGTCGACTACGTCTCGCATGTACCGTCCCCATGATGTCCGACACCGCGTTCGCAGGAGTCGCCAAGCAGGCGGAGCTCATCCGCAGCGGCGAGGTTTCCTCGCGCGAACTGGTCCAGGAGAGCCTCGACCGGATCGCCGCGCACGACCCGGTCCTCAACGCGTTCCGCGTCGTCTTCGGCGAGCGTGCGCTGCTGGAGGCCGACCAGGCCGACGCGCGGGCCAAGGCGGGCGACGAGCGCCCGCTGCTCGGCGTGCCGATCGCGATCAAGGACGATCAGGACGTCGCCGGCGAGGTCACGGCGAAGGGCTCGATCGCCCACGGCGGCCCGGCTGCCGCGGACGCCGAGATCGTCGCCCGGCTGCGTAAGGACGGTGCCGTGCTGGTCGGCAAGACGCACGTCCCCGAGCTGATGACGATGAACTTCACCGAGACGAACTGGTACGGGACGACCCGCAATCCGTGGGACCTCGACCGCACGTCCGGCGGGTTCCAGCGGTGGCAGCGCGACGGCCGTGGCCGCCGGGCTCGTCGCGGCGGCCACCGCATCTGACGGCGCCGGCTCGATCCGCATCCCGGCCGCGGCCGCGGGCCTCGTCGGCCTCAAGCCGTCGCCCGGCGTCGTTCCGACGCCGCTCAGCTGGAACGGGCTGTCGACCTTCGGCTTCCTCACGCGCACCGTCGAGGACTCCGCGCTCCTCTACGGCATCCCGGCGGAGGAGCCGACGGGCGCGCGGATCGCGCTGACGACGAAGCCGCCGCTGGCCACCCTCCCGCGGCCCGACGCCACCGTCGCCGCCGCGATGACGACCGCCGCCGACCTGCTGCGCAAACTCGGTCACACCGTCACCGAGAGCGACCCGGACTGGGGGATGGTCGGTCCGCACGTCGTCGCCCGCTACCTGCGCGGCATCGCCGACGACGCCGCCGCGATGGCGCGGCCGGACCGCCTCGACACGCGCACCCGCGGCCTCGCTCGCATGGGCAGGCTCGCCGGGCCGCTGTTCCGGCGCGCCATGGCCGCGCAGGAGGCCGACCGCGACCGCCTCGAGCCCGACGACGTCTGGCTGATGCCGGTCTGGACGGAACTGCCGCAGGAGATCGGTGCGTTCGAGGGGCTCGGCGCGATCCGCTCGCTCGACAAGGCGTTCAAGCTCGTCCCGCTTCGCGGGCGCGTTCAACCACACCGGGCTGCCCGCGATCTCCGTCCCGATCGAGCCGATGATCGGCGTGCAGCTCGTCGGCCGGCGGGGCTCAGAGGCGCGGCTGCTCGGGCTCGCCGCTCAGCTCGAGCGCGAGATCGCCTGGGCCGACCGCATCCCGCAGGCGTTCGCGTAGCTCGTCACCTCGACCGGCCCGCACGGCACGCATCGCCCGCTCCGGGTCGACGCCGAACTCCTCGACCAGCCGGTCGCGCTCCTCCGTCTGGCGGGCGGCGCGCAGGAACAGCCAGCAGAACAGCCCGATGGTCAGGACGCTCTCCTCGATCATCATCACCGAGCCCGCCAGCGACTGGTCGCTCACCCGCGGATACGTGTCCTCGTAGAAGGGACTGTTCGCCCACAGGAAGACGTTGCCGAGCACGGCGCCGGTGAGCCGAGCGGCGACGATGTACCCCAAGCGCGCCAGGTTCCCGAACCACGCCGGCTTCGGCAGCGGCCCGAGCAGCCCCATCCACAGCAGGACGGAGAAGAACAGAAAGCACGCGTGCTCGAGGCCGTGCAGCAGGGGGTGCGCGACCGCGCCCTCGTACAGCGGCGGCAGGTGCCAGAGGTAGAGGTTCGCCGCCCAGGCGGGCAGCGCGACGAGCGGGTGCGCGAGCGCGCGCATCCACCCGAGTCCGGGCAGGCGCAGCAGCGGCGCGATCACCGGGCCGCTCAGACCGAGGACCAGCAGCAGCGCTCCTGCGTCGCCGATCAGCAGGTGCTCGACCATGTGCGCGGCGAAGCGCTCGTTGCTCGGGACGAGCTCCGCGCCGATCAAGCGTGACGACTCCGGCGACGAAGCAGACCTGCCGCCAGCGCGGCACGGGCCGGCCGATCCCGGCGAGATGGCGGACCCGCACGAAGTACGGTGCCGCGTAGGCCAGCAGGATGACGGGAAGAGCAGCCGTAAGGATCGCGAGCGTAGAGGGAGACCTGAGGATGAACCTGGCAGAGCTGATGACCGAGACGGCGAAAGAGCACGGCGACCGCGTCGCGCTCAAGCTCGACGACTCAGAAGTGACCTATTCGATGCTCGACGAGGGCAGCGCCCGGGTCGCCGGGTTGCTCAAGGCGGGCGGCTTCGAGGTCGGTGACCGGGTCGGCATCATGCTCCCGAACCTCCCGTACTTCGGCCCGATCTACTACGGGATCCTGCGCGCCGGCGGCGTCGTCGTGCCGATGAACCCGCTGCTCAAGGGCCGCGAGGTCGCCTACTACCTGTCCGACAACGGCGCCAAGACCCTCTTCGCCTTCAACGGCTTCGAGGAGGCCGCCCGGAAGGGGACCGAGGAGGTCGGCGCCGAGCTGCACCTGGTCGAGCCGGGCGAGTTCGAGAAGGTGCTCGCCGACGCCGAGCCCGACCACGACGTCGTCGACCGCGACGAGTCCGACACCGCCGTGCTGCTCTACACGAGCGGCACGACCGGCAAGCCGAAGGGCGCCGAGCTCACGCACGCGAACCTGACGATGAACGCCAAGGCCGCCGGCGCGCTGTTCAGCGTCAGCGAGGACGACGTGGTCCTCGGCGCGCTGCCGCTGTTTCACTCCTTCGGCCAGACCTGCGGCCTGAACGCGACGATGGCCGTCGGCGGCATGATCACGATGATCCCGCGCTTCGATCCCGACAAGGCGCTCGAGATCATCAAGCGCGACAAGGTGACGGTCTTCGAGGGCGTGCCGACGATGTTCAGCGCGATGGTGCACGCGGAGGGTGACCACGACACCTCCTCGCTGCGCGTGTGCGCGTCCGGCGGCTCGGCCATGCCGGGCGAGGTGCTGCGCAACTTCGAGAAGAAGTTCGACGCGACGGTGCTCGAGGGCTACGGCCTCTCCGAGACCTCGCCGGTCGCGACCTTCAACCCGCAGGAGAAGTCCAAGGAGGGCTCGATCGGCATCCCGATCGACGGCGTCGAGCTGCGCCTCGTCGACGACGACCGCAACGAGGTCGAGGAGGGCGAGGTCGGCGAGATCGCCATCCGCGGCCACAACGTGATGAAGGGCTACTGGGACCGCGAGGAGGAGACCAAGGAGGCCATCGACGACGACGGCTGGTTCTACTCGGGCGACATGGGCAAGCGCGACGACGACGGCTACTACTTCATCGTCGACCGCAAGAAGGAGCTGATCATCCGCGGCGGGTACAACGTCTACCCGCGCGAGATCGAGGAGGTCATGTACGAGCACCCCGCCGTCCGCGAGGTCGCCGTCGTCGCCGTCCCGCACGCCGAGCTCGGCGAGGAGATCGGCGCCGCCGTCGCGCTCAAGGACGGCGAGGAGGCCACCGAGGACGAGCTGCGCGACCACGTCAAGGAGAACGTCGCCGCCTACAAGTACCCGCGCAAGATCTGGTTCGTCGACGAGCTCCCCAAGGGCCCGACCGGCAAGATCCTCAAGAAGGACGTCGAGATCCCGGAAGAGGCGAAGTCGTAGACGACCTCGCGCTCGCGGAGTCGATCGCGCGGGAGGCCGGCGGCCTCCTGCGCTGCGCGGTTCGGCTCCGCCCCGGTGGGCGTGCAGTCGAAGTCGACGCCCACCGACCCGGTCTCCGAGGCCGACCTCGCCGCCGAGCGGCTGATCCGCGAACGGCTCGCGGACGCCCGGCCCGACGACGCGATCATGGGGGAGGAGGGCGACGACGTCGCCGGCACGTCCGGGCGGCGCTGGATCGTCGACCCGCTCGACGGCACCGTCAACTTCCTCTTCGGCATCCCGCAGTTCGCGGTGTCGATCGCGCTCGAGGGTGAGGTCGGCGTCGTCTACGACCCGATGCGCGACGAGTGCTGGTCGACACCGGGGACCGGCGTTCCCCGCGCCTGCGCTGCGCAAACGCTCGGCATGGCGCTCGTGGCGACGGGCTTCGGCTACGACCCGGCGGTGCGCGAGCAGCAGGGGGCCGTCGCCGCTCGGCTGCTGCCGCGGGTGCGCGACATCCGCCGCTTCGGGTCCGCCGCGCTCGACCTGGCCTGGACGGCAGCCGGCCGCTACGACGCCTACTTCGAGCGCGGCGTCAAGGCGTGGGACGTCGCCGCGGGCCGGCTGATGTGCACCGCGGCCGGGCTCGAGGTGCGCGAGCTGCCGCCCGCGCCGCCGTCAGACGGCGGGATCCTCGTCGCTCCCAGCGCCTTCGCGCAGGAGCTCTTCGACGCGGTCGTCGACGCCTAGGGCGAGCAGCCGCTCGTAGGCGGACAGGTCGACGGGCTCGGAGCCCCATTCGACCTCGGTTTCCAGAGCGGCGGTCGCGTCCATCCGGTCGGCGATCAGCGCCGTGAGGGTGAGGGTCGTGTCGAAGGAGGACTCGAGCGCGGTCGCGGCGGCGACCTCGGCGACGATCAGCGCGTGGTTGAGGTCGGCGTGCGGACCGGGCTGCTCCGCCGCCGGCCTCGACGTGCGGGTCGCGCGCCGGTGTCGTGTCGGGGGCGAAGGTGGCGAAGCGCTCGGGCGGCAGGTCGAGCACATGGCGCTCCTGGCGGCGCAGCAGCAGCGTCAGCGCGGCGTACTCCTGCTCGTCCGCGAGCGGGTCGATGCGGCGCAGGCGGTCCTGCACGTGCGCGATCAGCGCGCGCTTGTCGGCCGGCGCGGCCTCGTCGCCATCGCGCACCGGTCCGCCGAGGTCGGCGAGCGACTGGGCGTCGTCGTGCGCCTGGTAGCCGAGGGCGCGCTTGTCGTGCAGGTTCGGCTCGAGGGGCAGCTGCGCGCAGCGCGTCGTCGAGCAGCGCGGTCAGCAGCCGCTCGATCAATGCCGCAGCGGCGGGTTGCGCAGCACGGCCACCATCAGGATGAGCCCGACCAGCACGACCATCACCGCCATCCACCCGAGGAAGCCGAAGGCGGCTGCGGTGACCGGGCCGAGCAGCGCCGCGAGCAGCGCCACCGGGACGACGCGGCCGGGCGTGGGCTCCGGCGGGCGGCGGGTCCCGTAGTTGCCGAACATCAGGAGGCCGAGGACGAGCCCGACGGGGATCAAGGTGGCGAATGCGGCCATGGCCCGGCGGTTCGCCACGCCCTCCGGCGCTCCTCTGCGTGACATGGCTCGTGCATGCGGCGGGCGGGATTCGAACCCGCACTGACCGGGACTTGAATCCGGTGCCTCTGCCAGTTGGGCTACCGCCGCGGGCGGGGCGGAGTTTAGGTCGCCGGAGCGGGTTCGCGCGGCCGTCCTTCGGCCGCTCGACCTCGACGTTCCAGGCCTGCGCGAACCCGCGCATCGAGAACGCGATCAACAGGACCTGGACCGGCACGAGGATCAGCGTCAGCATCCCGAGGATGTCCTCGTCGAGGGTCGGGTCGGTGAAGCCCGGTCTTGTCGCGGTCGAACCACGCCTGGCAGGACACCGCCGCGAAGATCAGCAGGATGATCGACAGCGCCGCCGCCACCGGCAGCAGCCCGCGGTTCCAGCGCGCGATCAGGATCGCGAAGAACAGGAACAGGATCGGGTAGGCGATCTGCACCGGCTTGGCGCCCTGCAGCGCGTCCCAGCCACCGATGGTGATGATCACCATCAGCGCCGTGGTCACCAGCAGCAGCAGCACGACGACGGCCTTCGTCGCCTTCGACGCGGCCTTGTCCCGGTTGGGATGCTCAATGACGTAGCCCTCGCGGACTTCCTTCTCCTCCATCGGCCGCGAAGATACAGTCTTGCGGCGCTTCTGTGTTGGTTACGCGCGAATTGCGGGCGTGGCGGAATTGGTAGACGCGCGAGGTTTAGGTCCTCGTGTCCTAACGGATGTGGGGGTTCAAGTCCCTCCGCCCGCATGTAAGACCGACATCCGATTCGCCCCCGCGACCGTAGATTGAGGTCATGGGGAAGCTTTCGACGGTCAAGATGTACATGAAGCGCACGAAGTCGCTCGACGAGCCGACGGACCTCTACGAGCACAAGGTCACGCCTGCTCGAGGGCGCCGAGCTCGACCTCGGCACGTTGCGCGGCAAGCCGACGCTGATCGTCAATACGGCGTCCAAGTGCGGCTACACGCCGCAGTTCGAGGGCCTGCAGGAGCTCTACGCGAAGTACCACGACCAGGGCCTCGAGATCCTCGGTTGCCCGTCGGGTGACTTCGCGGAGCAGGAGCTCGAGGACTCCGAGGCGATCGGCGAGTTCTGCCAGCGCAACTACGGCGTCGCCTTCCCGATGACCGAGAAGATGTCCGTCCGCGCCGACCCGGCGCCGCTGTGGGAAGACCTCGCCCGCCAGCCCGACTCCGCACCGCCCGTCTGGAACTTCTCCAAGTACCTCGTGGGCGCCGACGGCAAGCTGATCGCCCGCTGGGCGACGAAGGTCAAGCCCGACGACCCCGAGGTCGTCGCCGCGATCGAAGCGGCGCTCCCTAGTCGCTGAGCGTCCGGTAGGCCAGCAGCCCACCGAAGCCGACGATCGCCCCGCCGGCCCCGACGTCGATCGCCGTCAGCAGCCGCGGCCCGATCCTGCTGCGCGCCGCCGCGCATGCACACGCGAGCAGGCTGCACCACGTCAGGCTGCCGATGCCGACCCCGGCGACCAGCAGCACCCGGTCGTCGGCGACGTCGGCGGTCGACGCCGCCGCGAAGATCGCCGCCCAGCTCGCGATCGTCAGCGGGTTCGACGCGGTCGCCCCGAGCGACGTCAGGAACGCCTTCCAGGGCGAGGAGACCTCCTCGGCGACCTCGAGCCCGGCTCGAACCCGCAATGCGTCACGCAGCGTCCTGACGCCCAGGTAGACGAGCACGGCGGCGCCCAGAATGCCCAGCACGGTCCGCAGTCCGTCGATCGTCAGCAGCGGCGCCGCACCGGCCGCGCCGAGCGCCGCATACAGGCCGTCGATCACCGCGATGCCGGCCCCGATCGCCAGGCCCACAGCCAAACGACCGCGCAGCGTCGACCGGATCAGAAACAGCGACAGCGGCCCCAGCTGGGCCGCCACGAAGAACCCGAATCCGAACCCGGCGATCAGAGAGCTCATGGCGCGATCCTGCCACGAACACCGAGGGCCGCCCAGCGGACGGCCCTCGAGCTCAGGCGGGGGATGCAGGGATCGAACCTGCGGCCTTCGGTTTTGGAGACCGACGCTCTGCCAGCTGAGCTAATCCCCCGGGCGAGCGCGGCGGCAGTCTAGACCGGCTCGCGCTATGCTTCCGGCTCCACGCGGGCGTGGTGTAGTGGCTGCACGTTAGCCTTCCAAGCTAAAAGTGCGGGTTCAATTCTCGCCGCCCGCTTCGCCTCGTTCCAGAAGCATCGAGCTCGCACGCGTCGGACGACGACGAGCCGTGCGGCGGCGGTGGCAGTTCGCGCACACGACCTCGCACTTCTCGATCTCGGCCAGAACCTTTTTCCAGGTCGTCGGTACGAGCTTCTGCGCTGACATCGAATTCCTTGTCGCGAAGGTGATCGAACTCGAGGACGAGCGGATCCGTCTCGCCGCAGTCGACGCAGGGATGCTCGGCGAAGTACTCGAGCAGCATCCGCGTCCGCTCGAACCGCAGGTTGCGCTTGTTGCTTCGGCGCTGCGCGATGTAGCGCTGCTTGTTCTCGAGGTAGTGCTCGTCGCTTGTACGCAGCTGCGGCAGGGCCGGCAGAAGGAGTCGCGCTGGCCGCTGCGCCTTCGCCGCCACATGAACTCGCGCGACACGGCTTCAGCTCGCCGCACCGGTAGCACTTGATCACGGCTCCGACCCGTCCCTCATACGAACATATGTTCGCATTCGAGGTCGGACGGAACTCGCATACACTCGCCGCGTCACGGGGAGTGGCGCAGTCTGGTAGCGCACCCGGCTGGGGGCCGGGCGGTCGCAGGTTCAAATCCTGTCTCCCCGACTAACCCGCAGCCCCTCGGGGGCGAAGGCGGTCCACATGATTCGTGTGCCGGCGGCGAGGAGCCAGAGGCCGGCGGGAACGCAGAGCAGGCCCGTGAGATCGGTGGCGGACGCCTGGGCCTGGCTTGCGGCGGACGGCGCATCCGTGCAGGCCGGCCGCACCCGACGCCAACGCGCGAGGGCGTGTGCGCGAACAGGAGTCGTCGGCAGCTGGACGGCCGCGACGACCGGGACGAGCAGCGCCGGTTGCAGGACGGAGGCACTGGCGACGTGCAGGACTATCAGCGTCGGGGGAATGCCCCGAGCCGAGCCCTGAACTTCAGCCCGATGAGCGCGCGTCGCCGAGCGCGTAGCGCAGGATCTCCACGACCTGGCCGGGCTCGCGGGCCACGGCGAGGGCGGCACGATCGACTTCCTTCAGGGCGTGGTCGTGCTCAGGCGGGTGCAGGGTGATCAGCGGCTTGCCGAGTGCTGCGGCGTAGCCGGCGTCGAACGCGGCGTTCCACTGCTTGTACTGCTCGCCGAAGCGCACCACGACGATGTCGGCCTGCTCGATCAGCGTGCGGGTGCGGATGGCGTTCACGCCGGCGCCGATGTGGTCGTCCCAGTACGCGCTCTCCTGATCACCGAGGACGCGGTGCCGGCGGCGTCGGACGCTGCGTGGTCGGTGACCGGTGCGGTGAAGCGGACATCGAGGCCGGCCGAGGCGGTCCCCTGCACGATGCGCTCGCGCCAGTCCGAGTGGATCTCGCCCGAGAGGTAGACCTGCCAACCCATCTCGGCATCGTAGGTTCAGACTCTGTGAGCTCGCCGCCGGTACAGCTGTGGACGGACGGAGCCTGCTCGGGCAATCCGGGCCCCGGCGGGTGGGCGGCGCTGCTCATCCTGGGTGCCAACGAGAAGCTGCTCAGCGGCGGTGAGGAGCTGACCACGAACAACCGCATGGAGCTGATGGCTCCGGCGATGGGTCTGCGGGCGCTGACGCGCCCGTGCGTCGTCGACCTGCACATCGACTCCACCTACGTGATGCATGGATTCACGAAGGGCTGGGTCCGCAATTGGCGCAGCCGCACCGTCGACGGGGTGTGGATGACCGCGTCGAAGAAGCCGGTGCTCAATCAGGACCTGTGGGAGGCGCTGGCCGAAGCGGTCGAGCGCCACACGGTGCGCTGGCATCAGGTCAAGGGGCACGCCGGCATCGAGCTCAACGAGCGCGTCGACGTCGAGGCAGTGGCCCAGCGGGACCGGTTCGTGGCCCGGGCGCGCGGCTGACTGCGACCTCCCGCCGTCATTCGCTCTACCTTCGCGATGGTGAGGAGAGTGATGATCGTCGCCGCGGTGGCCGCGGCGCTCGCGCCGACGACCGCCGACGGAGCGATCCGGGCCGGGGCGGCGTCGGCTGACCTGACGCCTCCGGTGGGGACGCCGATGTTCGCGTACACGGCGAGGTCGGGGCTCGCAAATCCCGGCAATCTCGACGACGTCGCCATTCAGTTGATCGGCGATCCGGACCAGGGCAGCGCCGCCACCAGCTTCATCGCCAGCCGCGGGATACACACGCGCGTCCGGGCGCGGGCGATCGTCCTCGAGGCGCCCGCCGGCAAGTTCGCGCTCGTCCAGGTCGACCTCGGTGGAATCCCGTACGACCTCACGCGCGCCGTGCTCGACCGACTTGCAGGCACCGGAATCACCGCGGACCGGCTGCTGATCTCCGCGACGCACACCCACTCGTCGACCGGACCGATCTGGCCGAACGGCTCCGGCGGCTACGCGCTGCTCGGCGGAGACTTCTTTGATGCGCACGTCTTCAACCTGACGGCGGACGGGATCGCCGAGGCGATCCGGGCGGCGGACACGAAGCTCGCGCCGGCGCGCATCGGCGTTGCCTCCACGAACCTGCGGGGCGCGTCGCGCAACCGCAACTACGAGCCGTTCGAGCGCAACAAGGACATCCCGGACGATCCCGAGGCGCGCAAGGCGTATTCGGTCAATCCGGCGCTCAACGTCATCCGCGTCGACGCGATGAACGGGAATCCGATCGGGGTGTGGTCGAACTTCGCGATCCACCAGACGTCGTTCGGCGACGACAACCTGCTGTTCACCGGCGACAACGCCTCGTACACGGAGCGGATCGTCGAGCGCGCGCTGGGCCGGGGCGCCGTCAACGTCTTCACGAATTCCGCGGAGGGTGACATCTCGCCCAACGGCGGCCCGGATGGTCCTGAGGACGACCCGCGCCAGTACGTCGACAGCGCCTTTGCGAGCGCGCACATGGCCGGCCGGCGCGTCGCGCGCGGGGTCTTGCGCGCCTGGCGCAAGGCGGGCCGGGCGATGCGCGCGGACCTTCCGTTGGACAGCCGCCGGATCTTCCTCGAGTTCGACGGCACCGAGGCCGACGGCGAGCCGGTCGGGCCGATCCCCGTGCTCGGCGTGGGCATCGTGTCCGAGTCCACCTGCGCACCGTTCGACGGCTTCGCCGGGCCCGGGCAGGGGATGAAGATGCCCGCGCTGGCGGGCGTCGGGCTCGTGCCGAGCACCGCGCCGGTCTCGGTATGGCGGATCGGGCCGCTGGCCCTGCCCGCGTTCTCCACCGAGATCACCGTGCAGATGGGTCGCCGGATCGCCGGCGCGGTGAAGTCCGCCGGCGGCGGCGCCTTCGAGCGCGTCGCGGTCGTCGGCCTGACGAACGCCTACCAGTCCTACACCTCGACGCCGGAGGAGTACGACGCGTGCGCCTACGAGGGCAGCTTCACCCTCTGGGGCCGCCGGCAGGGACCGCGGTTGCGCGACGTCGCGGTCAGTCTGGCGAAGGCGCTGATCGGCGGCGAGCCGCCGGAGAGCGCCGGCCCGCCGCCGTCCTCCGTGCCTGCCGAGGAGCCAGGCTCACCGCCCGACCCCACGCCGAACGCGGGCACGGTCGACGAGGAGCCGGACGGGACCATCAGGCGACCCGGCCGGGCGACCTTCAGCTGGCAGGGCGGTAATCCGCAGCTCGATGCCCCGCGCGGTGAGACCTTCGTCTCGCTGCAGCGACGGCAGAGAGGCCGTTTCGTGACCGTCGCGACCGACGACTCCTACGCCGACACGGTCGAGCGCGACGACGACGGCATCTGGACGGAGACCTATCAGTTCGAGCCGTGCTCGCCCACCGGGACCTACCGCTTCCGCGTAACCGGCCGCGCCGACAAGGGCGAGGGGGCGGCGCCGTACGTCGTCGAGTCGCGCAGCTTCCGCGTGCGCAAGCTGAAGGGACTCGTGGTCGAGAAGCCCGTTTTGAAGGGGCGGCGCCTGACGCTGCGCGCGACCTATCCCGACCCCGGCGAGGACGCGCTGCTGGCCCTGCCACGCCGGGTGCGCACCGGCCGGGCGCTGCTGCGCGTCCGCGGCGTCGGGCGCGTTCGAGCGCTGCCCAACCCGAGCGGCGTGTACCGCGCCCGGCTGCCCAAGAGCGCAGAGTTCCGCGTGCTCGAGGTCAAGGACCGCTGCGGCAACACCGGCCGATGAGGCTCGCGCTCGCCCTCCTCTTCGCCCTCGCCTTGGCTCCGTCGGCGCAGGCGGGGGAGTGGCTTGCGGGCGATCTGCACGCGCACACCACCTACTCCCACGACTCCTACGGCGGACCGGGCGACGACAACACCGGTCCCGAGGAGCTCTACACCGCCGGGCACACCGTCGCGAGCCAGTTCTCTGTCGCCGCGTCGCGCGGGCTGGACTTCCTGGCGATCACCGACCACAACGACGTCCGCTCCCAGTCCGATCCGGGATTCGGCTCGTCCGGCGTGATCGGCCTCCCCGGCTACGAGAACTCGCTGCAGGGCCACGCGCAGATGCTCGGTGCCCGGCGGGTGTACGACAACGGCGACGGCGACGCAACGGCTGCCAGCGCGGTCGCGAAGGCGCTGCGCAGGGACGGCGGGGTCTTCCAGATCAACCACCCCGGCGGGGGCGACTGGGGCTACGGCTACGACGTGCGCCCCGACACCGTCGAGGTCTGGAACATCGCCCGCTTCTACCAGCCGCCGCTGCCCTCCGGCTCGGACAACGACGACGCGGTCCGCTTCTGGGAGGGCTGGCTCGACCGCGGCCGGCGCATCGGCGCGACGGGCGGCAGCGACAACCACTACCTCGCCACCACCGCTGTCCAGGGCGTCGGCCAGCCGACGACCTGGGTGTGGGCGAAGCAACGCACCCCGGCCGGCGTGCTCACCGGCCTGCGCGCGGGCCGCACATCCATCTCTGATCAACCGCCCGGCGTCGGCCCGGAACTGCGCCTGAAGGCTGACGGCAACGGCGACGGGACCTTCGAGGCGCGGATCGGCGCCACGGTCCGGCCCGGCTCGAAGCTCCGCGTCCGCACGAGCGGGGCGGTCGGGACCTTCGCCCGCCTGATCACCGACGGAGGGCGGCAGGCGGCAGGCCCGGTCGCGATCACCGTGCCCGGCCAACGGATCGACTTCTCCGTGCCCGAGCAGGCGACGTGGGTGCGGGCCGAGCTCTTCGATCCTGACCTCGCCGCCGAACGGGGCGCGCTCTGTGACGGACTGGTGGGCTCGGGGACGACCTACTGCCGCAGTCAGCTGCTGGTCCGTGCGATGACCTCGCCGATCTACCTGCGGCCGTAACGCCGGCTTGCGCCGGCAGCGCGCCGCTCCGTAGGCTCCGCGCCATGTTCCGCATGACGGTCCAGGACGTGTTCTCGATCAAGCGCCGAGGCCTGGTGGCCACGGGCCAGATCGAAAGCGGCACCGTGCGCGTGGGGGACGAGCTGCAGATCGACGGCCTGGGGACGACCAGGGTCAAGGCCCTCGAGATGTTCCGCAAGCAGCTCGACGAGGCGAAGGCCGGCGACACCGTCGGCCTGCTCCTCGATGGCGTGGAGAGAGAGGACATCGGGTCAGGCGCCGTGCTGACCGGGCAGAGCCGGGGTGGCAGCGGCATGACCGGCGCCGAGGGCATCGGTCTGACGTGAGGACGCTGGGCGCGGCGCTGCTGGTCCTGGCGATCGCGCCCGCCACCGCGTCCGCGTTCGTGATCGATCAGCTGGTCGTCCCGCAGCCGCGGATCCTCTACAGCGTGGATCTGCCGAACTGGCGCAAGCCGATGGCCAAGGCCGCCAAGGCCGTCAACCGCGCGAAGGTGGGGGTGAAGCTCGTTCAGACCGACATCCCTGGCCAGGCGTCGATCCAGGTCGGCCGCCTGCAGAACCAGACCTGCAAGGGCTTCGGCGTGCTGGGCACGACGCAGAGCATCTCCGGTGGCTTCTCGGCGATCTACCTGCCGCGCGGCTGCAAGGGGACACAGGCGGTCATCATCGCCGCGCACGAGCTCGGCCACGCCCTCGGGCTCCGGCACGAGGACGACGTCTGCGCGCTGCTGAATTCGAGCGGGACCGGGCCGTTGAGCATCCCGACCGGGTGCCTCGGCCGCGACTACCCGTGGGCGAAGAAGCCATACCGCTCGGACGACATCAGGGCCTCAAGAAGCTCTCCGCAACACGGGCTGAAGCTGACCGGGCCGGCGAAGGTCGCCGCGGGCACGAGCGCCACCTTCAAGGCGACGGCGACCGACCGCGAGAAGAACCTCTCCGAGATCAGGGTCGCTTACGGCGACGGCACCGTCACCGAGCTCTTCGCGGGCGACCCGCTGCCGACCTCGCACCTTTACACCGAGCCGGGCACCTACACGATCCGGCTGACCGCGCGCGACTTCTATCTGAAGCGCGACAACGCGTCGGTCCGCGTCACGGTTTCCGGCTAGCCAGCTCGCGCTCGAGACTGTCGAGCGCCGTCCGCAGCTGGTGCACGCGCTCCGCCAGGATCACCTCGTGCGCCTTCGCGTCGTTGTCGGGCGTGTCGTCGAGCAGCGCCTTCTCGGCACGGCGGAGCTCGATGGCACGCGCCTCCTCCATCGAGTTGATGACGATCCCGATGAACAGGTTGAAGATCAGGAAGCTCGCGAGCAGGACGTAGCTGACGTAGAAGAGCAGCGTCCAGTCCAGAGCTCGAGCCCCTTCTCGATGTACGTCGGCAGGTTCTCGAGCGTGAGCAGGACGAACATCGTGATCATCGACTGGCCGATGTCGGAGAAGTTCGCCGGGTCGTGCTCGTCGAAGATCAGCCAGCCGAGCATCCCGTAGACGTAGACCAGCAGCAGCGAGATGACCGCCAGCGACGCGACGCCGGGGATCGACCGCGCCGACCGCGACGGTCAGGACCCGCAGGTCGGGCAGCAGCCGCACCGCGCGGACGATCCGCAGCAGCCGCGCGATGCCGCAGCAGCGTCGCGTTCTCCCGCAGGCCGGGGACGAAGCCCGCGGCGACCACGACGAAGTCGAAGACGTTCCAGCCCGAGCCGAAGTAGGTCCTCGGCTTGAAGCCCGTTGCCGCCGAAGCGGATGAACAGCTCGACGACGAAGATCCCGAGGATCACCTCGTTGAGCACGCTGAGCGCGTCGCCGGCGTCGCGCTCGATGCGCTCGTAGGTCTCCGCGCCGAGCACGATCGCGTTGAGCACGATCACGACGAGCATCAGCGGGTCGAACCAGCGCGAGTTGACGATCGCTTTGCAACGCGCGGTCATGAGCGCGCGGAGGGTACTCAGAGGCCGGGCGGATGGCGAGCGGTGAATCCGCCCGTCCCGCGCATGCTGTCCGACCAGCGCGTGCCGCGCACCGACAGCCCGGCCGTGTCGTAGCGGCGCCCGTCGACGACCATGAACATGTGCCGCGCGTTCGCGTAGATCGTGATGCGTCGGCCTGGGCCGGGCGCGCCCCAGCGCTTGAAGGCGCCCGAGGGCATCGACGAGGCGAGCAGCCCGGCGCCGTGGAGGGCGTAGGAGACCGAGCCCGAGCAGTCGTAGCCCGAGTCCTTCCACCGGCCGTGCCCGCCGCCCCAGCGATAGGGCTTGCGCGCGATGCGGTTGGCGGCGCGGATCACGCGGGCGACGACGTCCCCGCCTGCGGCCGCGGGTTGCCTGCGGCGCAGCATCGCCTTCATCTGCGGTCGGCCGAGAGCGGCCCAGGTGGCAGGCCCGACGACACCGTCGGGGGTGAGACCGTGCCGGCGCTGGAAGCGTTTGACCGCGGCCTCTGTGCCCGGCCCGAAGATGCCGTCGGCTCGGATCTTCAAGAGCCGCTGGAGCGTGCGCACCGGGCTGTCGGCCGCGCGCTGCAGCGCTCGCCACGTCGCCGGACCGACGATGCCGTCGACCGTCAGGCCATGGCCCCGCTGGAAGCGCATGACGGCCTGCTTGGTGCCCGGGCCGAAGGCGCCGTCCGCGCGGATCCCCAGCGCCCGCTGCAGCTCCACCACGCGTGGCCCGTGCGCGCCCTTGCGCAGGGGCTTCTTCCCGGCCATGGCGGCGGCGGGCAGAAGGAGGACGACGAGCACGGCGAGAACGGCGGGACGCACAGCCGCGTCGTTGTAGTGACAGGAAGCCCTTCTCTTTGCAATTTCCTGCCCGCCGCTGTGTCAACGGCCTCGATCACAACTGCAGACGGAGCAGCGCCCCCGCGTGCGACCCGCATCGAGCGCTCACACCGGATCCGTCTGCGCCGCGTCGCTGCCGGGCGTCCCACCCGGCTCGTGGCGACGGCGCGGGACCCGTCCGGACGCCGTGTCCGGAAGGGTTGAGTGCGGCGCCGCGTGGCGCGCGCGGTCGTAGACGACCTTCGTCCCGGCGATGCGGTCGTGCCAGCCACAGCGCTTGCGCGAGACGAGGATCGCGAGGAAGCCGAGCCCGGCCGGCAGGAGCGCCACCGCGACGGCGAACAGGCGGCGCACGCCCGCCCGAAGCTGACCTCCCTGGAACCGTCGACGTCGAGCCGGATCGATAGAAAGCGCATGCCCGGCGTCTGGCCGACCAGCGACCAGAAGCCGACGATGATCGCGCCGCCCGCCACGAACCCCAGGGCGGCGCCGATGGCGATCGCCCACGCCGGAAGCCGCTCGCCGCTCTCCAGACCGAAGAGGATCGGCACCACGGACGCCAGCAGCCCGGAGGCGAGCGAGTAGAGCGCGCTCAGCAGCGCGAAGTCGATTCCGAACGCCAGGGCGCGGGTGAGCAGCCCGACCTCGTTCGTCTCGGCCTCATGGCCCTTGCGGCGGATCAGCCGGTGCACGAACTTCTCCAGCGCGTCGTCGAGCGCCTCCGTCAGCACCGTCAGCCGGCGCCCGATGTCGGTGACCAGGCCGGCGCCCTGCTGCGTGATCGCCGCTCGCACCTCCGGCGCCTCCGCGATCCGCTCGACGAGCATCTGCGCCTTCCGGCTGGCGAGGATGTCGGACCACACCTTGTCCGCCGTCTCGCTGTCGAGCGCCTTGATGATCGCGTCCGCCAGCTCGTCCTGCGCGATCGCCCGGCCGAGTGCGTCCTGCACGGCGTTCTGCTCGATCAGCCGCACGATCGCTCGCTCCACCGCCGGCGACCGCAGCGCCCGGACCAGCGACTCCTCGATCGCGTCCTCGACCGCCTGGTCGACGCCGGTCAGGTGCGCGACCCGCTCGCCCGCCCCGGCAGCCGCGCCCAACAGGCGTGAGGCGGGATTTCTCCGGGGCGGAGGCTCAGTCATCGAGTTATGCGGTTGAGAGGACTCGAACCTCCACGGGGTTGCCCCCACGGCGACCTGAACGCCGCGCGTCTACCAATTCCGCCACAACCGCAGGCCGGCCGATCGTAGCGGCTCAGTCGCTATATTTGCCCGACGCGCCGCTATCGTCCAGGGGACTAGGACGCCGCCCTCTCACGGCGGAAACGGGGGTTCGAATCCCCCTAGCGGTACTTCCGAAAGCCTCGCGATTGCGGGGCTTTCGTCGTTCTCGGGCCCTTTCGCATTGTCGCCGGGAGCGGCCGTCGAGTTTCGCGCATGGCTGGTGAGGGAGGGGAGCGACGGGAGATGCCTCGAGCTACCTCGTCCCGCCGCCGCATCCCTCCGTCAGCGGCGGTTCACGTGAACCACGGGACTGCCGCTTTCAGGCTTGGCTGTCGCGTAAGTCTGCGGCGGCGCCGGCGAACTGCGCTTTGAGGGAGAGGAAGTGGCCGTCGCGGCGGCTCGCGGCCCCGCGGCCTTCTCAGGCGGCGGCGAGGGTGTGGTTGTGGAGCTTGAGGAGGTTGTGGGTGGCGGTGATGAGGCGCCATTCGGTGCGGACGGCGCCGCGTCCTCGTCGTTTGAAGCGGTCTTGGCCGCGGTTGAACTTCATTTGGGCGAAGACGGGCTCGATCATCGGCTGGCGTCGGCGGTAAAGCTCGTTGCCGCGGTCGGTGGCGAGGACGCTACGCATGAAGTCGTAATGACCGCCGACCAGTTGCGGCGCGGTCGCGCGCTTGCGGCTGGTGTCGGGCGGGATCGAACACCTGGATCCCGCGATCGACGACCGCTCCATCTGCTCGGAGTTCCAGTAGCCGGCGTCGGCGAGCAACACCCCGGGCGTGTCGTCGATGCCGGCCGCGTGCAGCTCGCGTTGGGCGGCGTCGAGCATCGGCTCGAGGTGTCCGAAGTCGCCGCCGACGGTCTCGATCTCGGCCGCGAGAACGACCTGGTGCTCGTTGGTGACGGCTTGGGCGTTGTAGCCCTGGATCCAGCCGCGCAACGCCTTGACGACCTTCGAGTCCGGGTCGGTGAGATTGATCCGGCCCTCCGGGACGGCGGGCGGCGTGAACGGCTTACGCGCCGGGCGCCATCGCGCCGCGACCCGTCGGCGCGACGCCGTGCGCGCGGTAGGGCTCGTAGGCGGGGTTGGCGCGGACCTCGGTGAAGAGCTCCTCCTCGAGGCGCCGCTTGGCTTCCTTGACGCGCTTCGGCCGGTCCCGCGGAACCGGCTGCGGGTTCGCGGCGCGCTCGGCCTCCAAGCGTTTCTTGGCTTCGCGCAGCCAGCCGCGGCGGCCCGCTCGGTCGAGAGCTCCGGCGGCAGCTCGTCGCCGCGCGCCTCGCCGAAACGCTCGTCTTCAGCGGCGTCGGTCGCGATCGCGTCCTCGATGATCTCGCGCGCGAGCTGCTCGTAATCGACGTTCTCGTTGCGCTGACGCGCTGGCCATCACCTTCGTGCCGTCGACCGCGATCACCCCGACGCTGCGCCAGCCCGGCCCGCGCGCAGAGCGCGAGCACCTCGCCGAACAAGCCCGGCCAGCGCGTCCTGGTGGCGCTCGACGAACCGCGCGACCGTCGCGTGATCGGGCCGCTGCTGCGCCGCGATCACCCGGAACGCGACGTCCTCCGAGCAGGCCCGCTCGATCTGCCGCGACGACCGCGTCCCGCGCGCGAACGCGTAAAGCAACAGCGCCACCATCATCGCCGGGTCATAGGCCGGCCGCGCCCGACCATCGACGCGATAAGCCGCGTAGAACGCGTCGAGATCCATCTCCTCAACCGCGCTGATCACGAACCACGCCAGGTGATCCGGCGGCAGCCACTCACGAACATCGGGCGGCATCAGAAACGACTGCTCGCGATCACAGGCAACGAAGCGCTGGGCCATGCCCGGCATCGTCTTAAACCCGCCGGACGACACCCGACTTATGCGACAGCCTCAGGCGGTTCCGGCATCGCCCCGCCAACCCTGCGAACGTCGGTCAGTGCACATATAGCCGTGCATTCACCGACGTTCGGTGCGATTCGGGCGCTTTCGCTTTGAGGTAATAGCGACGGCGTTTCGCGGTTCACGTGAACCGTCCCGAAAGCAGCGATCTCGCCCCGCGCGAACGCCAGCGGCGGACGGAGACGTAGCCGTTTGACTGGTAAGGACGGGGAAGGTCCGCTCAGTGCCACGAGCTACCTCGATTCGAGTGAGGTGTGTGCTCTAAAGCGTCTATAGCGCCACTTAGAGCACACACCCTTCGGACCTGGAGGGCTGCGGCGGCAAAGCTAGGTAGCTCGCGGCATCACTCGACTCTCCCCCTCCCTCACCAGCTGATCGGCTACGGCCCGCACCGCAGACGCTCGGAGCCGGAGCTGTCGCAGCTGCTGCAAAGCAGAAGCGACGGCGTGGACCTTCCGGCCCGTGAGCTCCTCGACGGGCTCGCAGAGCTGTCGCGCTGTAGGGCGGGTTTGTAATCGTGCGACGGCGCGCTTAGGGTCGGCACATGCGCGCTCCGGCAATTGCTCTGATCGTCGCCCTCGGGCTGACCCCTGCCGCCTTGGCGGCCGGGGTCAGCGACGGCATCTACAAGCAGGGCCCACAGGACGTGCTCGACGACCCCGGGGTGCGCATCAAGGTCAAGAACGGCCGGCTCGAGGTCCTGCGCATCACCATCACCGAGCGCTGCGTGGAGCCCGGGCAGAGCCTCTCGCAGCCCGTCTACTTCATCAAGGCACCCGGCGCGAGGATGGAGGGCAAGATCGCCCGTGACGGCCGCTTCAGCGTCTCCAACGTCAACGGTGATACGACCTGGGAGGTCAGGGGACGCTTCAACGGCGGCATCGAGAAGGTGGTCGGAATCGAGCACGCCGACTTCAAGGGCGAGAGCGGGAAGCGCGTGGTCTGCCACGGCAGACACACCTTCAACAGGGTGCGTAACAGCGCCGCGGCGCGCTAGGCGGTCCAAAAGGGCAGCGCTACTGCTTTCGCTGCTAGGGATAGCCCCGCGGGTCACGTGAACCGCGAAACCGACTGCTGCTCCCGCCTGAGCAGCAGCAGACGTACCGACTCACTCGCGGCGTGGGACCGAGGCCGTCGGACGGGCTCGCGCGCGATCCGTGTGTCGCGCCTTGCGGGGTTGCCGGCGGTCGGCTCCCTTGCGATTGCGGGACCGCCGTGGGCCTTTTCGTTCGGCGATGATCTCACCCTCAGGGTTGATGAGGAGGATGTAGCCGTCGCGGCGGCGGAGGGTCCAGCCCCCTTCGTGGAGCCGGTAGTGGTGGTGAGTGCAGGTCTGGATGAGGTTGTGCAGGTCGGTGCGGCCGCCGAGTGCCCAGGGGTCGATGTGGTGGGCGTCGAGGTCGTGGGTCTGGTCGCAGCCGGGGATCCAGCAGATGCGGCCATCACGGGCTTCGAGGGCTCGGCGTTGCTGCGGAGTGACGGTGCGTTGGGTTCGGCCGTGGTTGAGGCCGGCGATGCTGACCATCGCGTCGCACGTGAGGCGCCTGGCGAGGTCGACTGGGATTGACGGACCGTCGCGGAGGTGCAGTCGGCCGCCTTGTTCGCCGACGAGGGCGTCGAGGTCGGCATGGAGCATCAGCGTGGTCTTGGGGCAGCCGCCGCGGACGATCGCCGCGAGAGCGTCCGCGCGGCGAATGCCGAGTCCGGGGCGTCGTTCGCCGGGGGTGGGGGCGTGGATGCGGGAAGCGCTCGTCTCGATCGCTTCGATGAGTCTGGCGCCGTCTTCGGCGGGGAGCTCTCCCCAGAATCGCAGCGTGCCGCGCTCGCGCCAGCGCCACTGGACGTGGCGTTGCTCGCGCGCCGCTTGAGCGAGCTCTGGGTCCGCTGACGGCGCCGTCCGCAGCGCGCGGACGTGTTTCTCGAGCGCGACCACCGTTGAGCGCAACGCGAGCCTCAGCAACCGTCCTTCGTCTTCGGTGTCGCTGGCGCGGCAGATCGCGCGGCACTGCGAGTAAGAGAGCCGCCCGTCGCCGAGCGCGTCGCGGACCTTCGTCCAGTGTTCCAGCCGCTGTGCGACCCGGACGTAGTCACGCGCCGTGCGTGGATCCATCCGGCACTCCACGGCAAGCCAGTTCGCGGTTGACCGGTAGCCCAGCTGATCGGCGCCGCCGAGCCGGTCGAGCTCGGCAATCATCGCCATCTCATCGACCAGGCGGACGCTCTCAAGAACCTTCCGTGCGACCAGCCTCTCGCATAACTCCCGAACCCGCGACACGAACGTATGTTCGCATGTGCGTCGGACGGGAATTCCTGCTTCGGCGGTTCACGTGAACCGCCAAACCGGACTCGAGGCAGCGCCCGGCTAGCCGGCGGCGACGGGGGTCGACTGGTGACTACGGGTGCCGTCAGTGTCGACAACAGTGACCCGCACCTTGCCGGTGAGGCGGCGGGGCAGGAGGATGCGCACCTTCCGGGTGCCATCGGCCCTCTTCGTGCGGCCTCGAACGATGACCTTGGCGAGGGGCGGTGAGCCATCGGGCGCCAGAACGACGACCGCGGTCCCGCGCTTCGTGCGTCGGGCGCGGACGCGGGGTGCGGGGACGGCAGCTGCCTGGAAGAGCGCGCGCCCGTCGAGATCCCACGCGGGATCGATCGGGATGCCGAGACGGGCCAGGACGGTCGGGGCGATGTCGACGATGCCGGGAGCGGCGGGCGCGTCGGAGATGCCGAAGCCGAAGCCGCCGACGAACGACGTCTCCTCGAGGTCGCTGGGCCCGCCGTGACTCAGCGCCGAGCCCTCCTCGAGGTCGCGCTGGCCGTGATCGGTCGTGAGCAGGACGGTCCAGCGCTCGCGGCGGAACGAGCGCCGCGCGCTGATGGCGGACAGGAGCTGCCCGACACGGCGGTCGCTGCGCTTGATCGCGGCGAGATAGCTCGGCCGGGCCGAGCCGTCGATGTGCGCCACCTCGTCGACCACGCCGAAGTAGACGAAGCCGGCGTCCGGGTTGCCGGTGCGCAGGTAGCGCTCGGAGGCGTCGGCAACCTGCTGGTCGCCCTCGTCGTAGGCCTCGATGCTGTTGCTCGCGGCGATGGCGAAGCGGGCGTCGATGGCGTCGCCGAAGATCGGGCCGCCGTGCTCGTGCAGGCCGATGTTGGCCCAGTCGCTCGCCAGGAAGGTGCTGAGGGAGGGACGCTCGGCTTCGATCCGGGTGAGGAAGTCGAGGTAGCCGTTCTTGGTGGCCTGGCCCGGGTCCTCGTTGAGCATGAAGCCGTTCACGCCGTGCTTGGCGGGCCCGACGCCCGCGGCGATCGTCGACCAGCCGACCTCGGAGATCGTCAGCGCCTCCGGCGGCGAGTAAGGGAGGCGCGTGGGGAGCAGGAAGCCGTCGCGACGGATGCGCTGCAGGTTCGGCGCGTCCCCCGCGGCGATCGCCTCGTCGATCTTGTCGATCCGCGTGCCGTCGATGCCGATGACGAGCACCTTGTCGTCGCTGGTGCCCGGCGGGCCTTTGAGCTCGGCGGCCTGTGCCGGCGCGCCGAGAACCAGGAGAACGACGACCGCGACGAGCTTTCGCATGACGCGATCATCTCAGAGCGCCTTGAGGATGTCCTCCACGCGATCCTTCGCGTCGCCGAACAGCATCGCGGTGTTCTCGCGGAAGAACAGCGGGTTCTGCACGCCTGCGTAGCCGGACGCCATCGACCGCTTGAACACGATCACGTTCTCCGCCTCCCAGACCGTCAGCACCGGCATGCCGGCGATCGGGCTGGTCGGGTCCTCTGCCGCGGCCGGGTTGACCGTGTCGTTGGCGCCGATGACCAGCACGACCGAGGTGTCGGGGAAGTCGTCGTTGATCTCGTCCATCTCGAGGACGATGTCGTAGGGGACCTTCGCCTCGGCCAGCAGGACGTTCATGTGGCCCGGGAGGCGGCCGGCGACCGGGTGGATGCCGAAGCGGACGTCGACGCCCTTGTCGCGCAGCTTGCGGGTCAGGTCGGCCACGCCGTACTGGGCCTGGGCGACCGCCATGCCGTAGCCGGGCGTGATGATCACCGTCTTGGCGTTGTTGAGCAGGTCGGCGGCGCCCTCGGGGTTGATCTCGCGGTGCTCGCCGTAGTCCTCGTCGTCGCCCTTGGGTGCCTCGATGCCGAAGCCTCCCGCGATCACCGAGATGAACGACCGGTTCATCGCCTTGCACATGATGTAGCTCAGGTAGGCACCGGAGGAGCCGACGAGCGCGCCGGTGATGATCAGCGCGTCGTTCTCGAGCAGGAAGCCGGACGCGGCGGCGGCCCAGCCGGAGTAGGAGTTGAGCATCGACACGACGACGGGCATGTCGCCGCCGCCGATCGACGCAACCAGATGCAGGCCGAGGGCCAGCGCCAGCACGGTCGCGAGAATCAGCGGGACGAAGCCGGGGTCGGCGCAGAACCAGACGGTCAGACCGGCGAACACGACGAGCGACCCGAGGTTCAGGGCGTTCTTCGCCGGCAGCACCAGCGGCTTGGAGTTGATCTTCGCCGACAGCTTGAGGTTGGCGATGATCGAGCCGGTGAACGTCACGGCACCGATGAAGATGCCGATCACGACTTCGGCGTGGTGGATGCCGAGCGTCCCGATCTGATCGAGGTGCAGCGCCTCGGCGCCGCCCGGCTGGTTCTCGACCTCCAGGAAGCCGTTCCAGCCGACGAGCACCGCGGCGAGGCCGACGAAGCTGTGCAGGAGCGCGATCAGCTCCGGCATGCCGGTCATCTCGACGATGCGCGCGCGCCACAGGCCGATCACGGCGCCGACCGTGACGGCGACGAACATGAGGATCGCGCCGCTGGTCTCGATGTCTCGGTCGAAGGCGAGCGCGATCGTCGCGATGAGCGCGACGGCCATGCCGGCGATTCCGAAGCGGTTGCCGACCTTGGCGGTCTCGTGCCTGGAGAGCCCGGCGAGCGCCGCGATGAACAGCAGCGCGGCGACGATGTAGGCGGCCTGCGCCGCGGTGGTGACGTCCATTTTCGGCTAGCTCCTCGAGAACATGGCGAGCATGCGGCGCGTCACCGCGAAGCCGCCGAAGATGTTGATGCTCGCGAGCAGGATCGCCGCGGTGGCGACCACGGTGATCGCGGTCTCGTCGTGCCCGACCTGCAGCAGGCCGCCCACGACGATGATGCCCGAGATTGCGTTGGTCACCGACATCAGCGGCGTGTGCAGCGCGTGATGGACGTTGCCGATCACGTAGTAGCCGACGACGATCGCCAGGGCGAACACGGTCAGGTGCCCGAGCAGGGCGGCCGGCGCGAAGGCGATCAGCACCAGGAAGGCGAGCGCGGCGCCGAGGACGATGCCGAAGCGCTTCTCGTCGGACATCGGCTCCTTGACCGGGGCCGGCTCGGCGGCGGCGGGCTTGGCCGCCGGCTTCGCCGAGACCTGCACCTCCGGCGGCGGCCACGTCAGCTCGCCGTCGCGGACGATCGTCATCGAGCGCTGGACGACGTCCTCGAAGTCGAGCACGAGCTCGCCGTCCTTCTCCGGCGTCATCAGCTTCATCAGGTTCACGAGGTTCGTGCCGTAGAGCTGCGACGCCTGGGCGCCCAGGCGGCCCGCGAGGTCGGTGTAGCCGATGATCGTGACGTCGTTGTCGGTGACCGTCGCCTCGCCCTTGACCGTGCCCTCGACGTTGCCGCCGTTGGCGGCCGCCATGTCGACGATCACGCTGCCGGGCTTCATCGACGCGACCATCTCCTTCGTGATCAGGCGCGGAGCGGGCCGGCCGGGGATCAGGGCGGTGGTGATGATGATGTCGACGTCGGCGGCCTGGTCGGCGTAGAGCTTGGCCTCGAGCTCCTTGTAGTCGTCGCCCATCTCCTTGGCGTAGCCCGTGGCGCTGATCTCCTCGGCCGCCTTGGGGTCGACGTAGAGGTACTCGCCGCCGAGCGACGCGACCTGATCGGCGACCTCGGGCCGCGGGTCCGTGGCGCGGACGATCGCGCCCATGCTGCCGGCCGCACCGATGGCCGCGAGGCCGGCGACGCCCGCGCCGGCCACGAGGACCTTCGCCGGATCGACCTTTCCCGCGGCGGTCACCTGGCCGGTGAAGAAGCGCCCGTAGGTGTGCGCGGCCTCGACCACCGCGCGGTAGCCCGCGATGTTGGCCATGGAGGACAGCACGTCAAGGGACTGCGCGCGCGAGATCCGCGGCACGGCGTCCATCGACATCGCCGTGATCGGGCCGCTTGCCGAGGTCCTCGACGGTGCCGGGATCGAGCCGGGGCGCGAGCAGGCTGATCAGGGTCGCGCCCTTCTTGAGGCCGTCCAGCTGCGCGTCAGACGGCTTGTTGACGCCGAAGACGATGTCCGCCGCCAGCGGGTCGCCGATGCGGGCGCCTGCCTCGGCGTAGGCGTCGTCCGTGAAGCTCGACGCTTCGCCGGCGCCGGGCTCCACGACGACTTCGTAGCCCAGCTTGAGGAGCTTCTCGATCGTGGCAGGCGTCGCCGACACCCTGGTCTCCCCGGCTTGCGCTTCTCTGAGCACTCCGATCAGCAAGTTCTGCGGCTCCTTCGAAAAAGGAAAAAGGCCAAAAAACACCCGCCGGACGGGGCGGGAGGCCCGCAGCGTACCCGTCCGCGCCTACAGGGCCGCGTCGAGCACGGTGCGGGCCACGGGCGCGGCGGTGGCGCCACCCTGGCCCGCTCGGACGAGCATCACGGCGACGGCGACCTGCGGATCCTCGGCGGGTGCGAAAGCAACGAACCAGGCATCGGTGTCGGAGGGGTCGCTGACGCCGCCCTGGGTGGGAACGAGCTCGGCGGTGCCGGTCTTTCCGGCGACCGTGACGCCAGGCAGCGCGGCCGCGGTGCCGGTCCCGCCGGTCACGACGCCGATCATCATGTCGGTCACGGTGTCGGCCGTCCCGGCACTGACGACGCGCTTGCCGCGCTTGGGCTCCTCGGTCACCAGGCGCGGTTCCATGCGCTTGCCGTCATTGGCGATGGTCGCTCCGACGGTGGCCATCTGCAGCGGCGTGGCCAGGTCGCGATCCTGGCCGATGGCTGCGGCTCCGACGGCGAGGTCATCCTGTAGATCGGGTGCGATCCGCGACGGCTTGATGGCGGGGATCTGCTTCGGCAGGCGGTTGAAACCGAACTTCTCGGAGATGGCGACCAGGCGCTTCGCGCCGAGCTCGGCGCCCATGGGGGCGAAGACCGAGTTGCAGGAGTGCGCGAAGGAGAAGGCGAGCGTGCCGCCGCAGCTCTCGCCGCTGGCGTTGTAGAGCTTCACGCCGGAGAGGGTCGCGTAGGTCTCCACGGGGAACGAGTCCGACGTGTCGGTGATGCCGGCCTCGAGCGCGCCCGACAGCGTGATGATCTTGTAGGTGGAGCCGGGTGGCTGCGGCGCCGAGACCGCCAGTCCGGCGAGGGCGAGGACCGAACCGTCGCTCGGGCGCACCACGGCGACGCCGCCGACGCGCCCCGCGAGCGCCGTCTCGGCCGCATGGGTGAGGTCGAGGTCGATGGTGGAATGCACGTCACGGCCGGGCTCGGGCGCGACCTTGCGGATGACCCGGTCTCCGAAGCGCAGCTGCAGCGCCGAGTGCCCGCCCAATCGGTCGTCGTAGACGCGCTCGAGGCCGGTCGCAGGACTGTCGTCGACCGGCGGCTCACCGACGATCCCGGCGCCCGAGACGTCATCGGCGAGCCGCGACCCGTCCTCGGTGAGCACCTCGCCGCGCGGCGGCGGATCGCGCTCGATCAGCCGCACCTCCTCGCCCGGACGCAGGCCGGGCAGGCGCAGATGCGGCTTCCAGGCCACGCGGCCCGCGCCGTCCTCGTCGACCACCGGCAGCGCCACGTCGCCCTCCAGCCGGCCGAAGTCCTCCGTTCGCACGGTGACGGGCACCGCGACCGCGTCGTCGGAGAGCTCGCCGGGGTCGCCGATCTCGATCGCCCGGATCCCCGCTGCTCGGCGCGCCTCGGCGTAGGCGTCGGAGAAGACCTCGAAGCTCGGCCGCGACGACCGCTCGCTCACGTCCCACATCCCGCGCAGGTCCCCGTCCGCCCACGCGGAGACGAAGGTGCTCGCCGCGTCCCGGCGGCGATCGTCGGAGGCTCGGTGGCGCAGGAAGAGCACGGCCGCGGCACCCACGCCGGCGACGATCAGCAGCGCCGCGAGGATGCGGCCGTAGGGAAACGATCGCCGCGGCCGGCGCCGCGACGCCGGCTTGGAGTCCATGAAGACCGATCGAGCCATCCGGGGCCGCACGCTATGAGGTGGTCGCGCCATGTTCGGTGGCAGGAAGCGCAAACGACTCGAAGCTGCGGGGTCGACGCGAATGCCGTGCTGACTTTCGTTCAGGGCACGTTGCCGCGCCCCGGGGTGACCGCGGCCGGCGGCGGGGGACCAGGCGCTTGCCGACGGCACCCGCGACCGGTCGCGATCAAGGGGTGCTCGGTCACCGTCGGGCTCGGTCGATCTCGAACCACACGCTGCCCTCGAAGCCCGGGCCCTGGTCGGCGACCTGGCACCGGATGCGGACGTCGGAGACGCTGATCGAGACGTCGACGGTCTCGCCTCCGTGAGCGTTGCCGTGGACGACGCCGTTGGCAACGAGCTCGGACAGCCCGAGGCGCATGTCGGTCGGTCGATTCGAGCTCGACACGGACGTGGAAACCCCCGGGGACCGGGACCAGTCCGGCCCCCGGGGAGTCCGCCTGTCCAGTCCGGGCTGCCGCCGGATCGCGCGTGGCCTGACCCGTCCCGAACCGACTTTCCGCCATCCGCGGGGCATACCCGTGAGTGTCGAAGCGTCCTTTCGAGCGGACCGATCGCTTCGGCTCGCGATCATGCATGCGCACCCTCCTGGATCGAGGCGTCGTCTTTCTCGACGGAATCGAGAGGAGCGGGTCACCTTGTGGCCCGCGGAGACGTTCCGTTTCTAGGGGTGCCTTCCCCGCCGGCGATTGCGGTCACCAGAGGATGGAATGCACGCAGAGCGTAGCGAGTTCTACGATGAAAATCACCCCTGGACGCTCGGAGCTTCGCTGGCACCGACGGACTCGAAAGGACCGATGCAAGAGCCATTGACCGGCGGTCGACTGCTTGCCGCCATCTCAACGACGATCGTGGGCATCCTGCGAGAGCACTACGGGCGCGGCCCGATGAAGGCCAAGACATATGCGCTCGACGACATCATCGTCTGTGTCATGCGGGGCAGCGGATTCACGCCCCTCGAGCAGACGATCATGGACAGCGGCAACCCGGACGGGGTCATCGCGATGCGTGAGGACTTCCAGCAGATGATGGCCACCCGGTACAAGCAGGCGATCGAGGACCTCACGGGCCGCAAGGTGCTCGCGTTCCTCAGCCAGGCCCACGTGGAGCCCGACATCACGATGGAGATCTTCTTCGTAGACAAGCCGCTCGATGGCTATGGCGCCGTGGAGATCGTCGAACCCGAGTAGCGCCACCTGCCCCTACTCGGTCCTCGCGAATCGGCGGACCGCAAGCGCCATCATCGCCACACCGAGCGCCAGGACCAGGCCTGCCTCGAACAGCGGCGGCAGGTGCCAGCCGAACCAGCTGATGCCCGGATCGAGCGTCGCGCGCGCCGACTGCGATGCGTCGATGTGCTCGAAGACGAGGTGGCGCATCGGGTCGACCGCGTAGGTGAGCGGATTGATCCGGTTGAGCGCCTCGAGCCAAACAGGTAGCCCCGAAACGGGGTAGAGCGCACCCGACAGGAAGAACATCGGGAAGACGACCATCTGCATGATGCTCGTGAAGGTCCGGGCCTGCTTGATGGAGACGGCGACGACCATGCCGAAGGCGGTGACGCTGAAGGCGAGCAGCACGAGCAGCCCGAACATCCCGAGCAGCAGCAGCGGGTCGTAGGGGACGCCGACCAGGCCGGCGAGCGCGAGGATGATCACGCCCTGCGACGCCGCGATGGTGGTTGCCCCGAGGGTCTTTCCGAGGATGATCGACGAGCGGCTGACCGGCGCGATCAGGAACTCGCGCAGGAACCCGAGCTCGCGGTCCCACACCAGCGAGGCCGCACTGATCATGGCCGTGAACAGCACGGCGATGCACAGCACGCCGGGGAAGATGAACGTCTTGAGATCGACGCCGTCGGTGGACGCGGCGGACAGGGTCTGCAGGCCTGAGCCGAGCGCGAACAGGTAGAGCAGCGGCTGGATCAGCCACGTCATGACCTGCGCGCGGTCGTTGACGAAGTTGATCATGTCGCGCTGCCAGACCGTTCGGACGGCCCGCGCCTCCGACCGCCAGGAGCGCGTCGGGACGCGTGCGGCGACGACGGCGGCGCTCATCGGCGGCCTCCGGCCATCGCGCGCATCATCGTGCGGTCGAGGCTGGCGACGCCTCCGGTCTCCGCGTCGCGCAGGGTGGTGCCCGTGTGGCTGAGGAAGACGTCGTCGAGCGTCGGCCGCGAGACGTTCACCGAGGTGATCGGGACGCCGAGGTCGGCGAACAGCCGGGGGATGAACGACTCGCCCGCCTCGACGTGGAAGGTGACCGCGCCCTCCGCCACGGCGGCGTCGATGCCGAACCGGTCGTGCAGCGCGACGAGCGCGGCCTCATCGTCCTCCGTCCCGATCGCCACGCGGTCGGCGCCGACGCCCGCCTTCAGCGACTCGGGCGTGTCGAGCACCACGATCTCGCCGCGGTCGATGATCGCGATGCGGTCGCAGTACTCCGCCTCGTCCATGTAGTGCGTGGTCATGAAGATGGTCGTCCCCTCCGTCTCCTGCAGCGCGCGGATGTAGCGCCAGATGGAGCTGCGCGTCTGCGGGTCGAGGCCGATGGTCGGCTCGTCGAGGAACAGGACGCGTGGCGAGTGCATGAGGCCGCGGGCGATCTCGAGGCGGCGGCGCATGCCGCCCGAGAACGTCATCACCGGCTGGTCGCGCCGGTCGGCCAGGTCGACCATCTCGAGCATCTGGTCCATGCGCGCGGGCACGACGCCCGGGTCGATGTCGTAGAGGTCGGCGTGCAGCCGGAGGTTCTGCTCGGCGGTGAGCCGCATGTCGAGCGTCGGGTCCTGAAAGACGAGACCGATGTGGCGGCGCACGTCGTCGCGCTCGACGAGGACGTCGAAGCCGTCGATGCGGGCCGTCCCGGACGTCGGCCGCGCGAGCGTGCAGAGCATGTTGATCGTCGTGCTCTTGCCGGCGCCGTTGGGGCCGAGGAAGCCGAAGACCTCGCCGGGCGGGACGGCGAACGAGACGCCGCGGACGGCATGTATGCCATCAAAGGACTTGGTGAGGTCGAGGACCTCGATGGCGGAAGTGATTGGAGCAGTCAAGGCGCGGGATGGTAACAGTACAGTCGCTATAAAACTAGGGCTGCTGTAGTGTTACACTGATGTCAGGCGCTCCGACGGAAGGCCTTCGCGAACGCAAGAAGCGCGCCTCCCGTCAGGCCATCGCCGGTGCCGCGCGTCGGCTGTTCGCCGAGCACGGCTACGACTCCGTGACGGTCGCTGAGGTCGCCGCCGGCGCCCAGGTCTCCGAGAAGACGGTCTTCAACTACTTCCCGACCAAGGAGGACCTCGCGTTCGCCGGCCGGGAGGAGGGCATCGCGCTGTTCACCTCCGCGATCGCCGAGCGGGAGCCAGGAACGCCGGTGATCGCCGTCTTCCGGTCGATCACCCACAACGTGCTCGATCAGTTCGTGGCGGCCGGCCACGACGACCTCCTGGCCACCGCGAAGATCATCCGCGGCAGCCGGACGCTGCAGGAGCGGCTGACCGTGGGCTGGGAGTCAGGCGCGGAGGCGATCAGCGAAGCGGTGGGCGACGACCTCATGGCGGCAGTGGTGGCCCGCACGCTCTGGTTCACGCACCGCTCGATCTTCCGCGCCGCCCTCGACGGGCTCGTGGCTGGGGAGGACCCGAAGAAGCTCGCGCGGAGGCTGCGCAAGGCCGCCGATCGCGCCTACGACCAGCTCGCCGACGGCTTCGCCGACTACGGGACCTAACGGCAGCGATATGCCCGGTCGACCACGTGGATGCGGTCGACCACCGGGCGGTCCGGGTCGAGTGAGAACAGCGTGTCCTTGCCGGGCGCGCGGAGCAGCAGCCCCGTGACCTCAGCGCCGGCGGGCGCGACGCAGCGGGTGCGCAGCTTCGCGGCCGGATAGGCGGTGTGCACCTCGCCGATCGTCGATCCGCGGCCGATGCCCTCCGGCGTCCTCCAGCCTGGCGCGTTCGTGTTGAGCGCGATCACCTTGTCCGCGAGCGCGTTCAGCGTCAGGCTGAAGAAGCCGCCGCCGTGCACCTTCCATGAGCACAGGTCGCCCTCGAAGCAGAACCGGTGCACGCGGCCGAAGCTGCGCGTCTTGTGCCCGCGGACGACCTGGTTGTCGGGGCCGCGGTCGACGACCTCGGCGAACTGGCCGAGGCGGACGTCGGCCATGCCGACGCCGAGCTCGATCGTGGCGGTCTTCGGGGCTTTCGCAACGGCGGCCGGAGCGAAGGCCAGCAGCGCCAGCGCTACAGCGGCAGCTTGTCGCGGCCCTTGCGGCCGGCGTCGCCGCTCTTGCCCATCGCGCGTGAGCTCTTGTTGAACGGCTTGGAAAGCCATTCGCCAAGTTTGCCAGGCGCCTTGGACCCTGTGCGCGAACCGACGCCCATCACGCTCTTGCCTGCCCGCTCGGGGTGACGCGACATGCGCGGGAACACGAAGGCCGCGACAGCCAAGAGGACGCAAAAGACGATGACGCCGGCGATGATCATGGGCCCGGACTACCTTCAAGGGCGTGCCGGTAAGCGTCCAGCTGGGCCTCGCGCTCGCCCTGGGGTGCTCCGTCGTCGCGAGCCTCGGCTTCCTCTTCAAGCAGAAGGGCGCCGCGGGGGCTCCACCCGTCGAGTGGCGCCACCCGCTGCAGTCGACGATCGCCCTCTTTTCCAACAAGTGGTGGACGCTCGGGATCCTCGTCGCGATGGGTGCCTGGGGGCTGCACGTCGCGGCCCTTGCACTCGCGCCGATCAGCCTCGTGCAGAGCGTGATCGCCGGCGGCCTCGCGCTGCTGACCGTGATCGCCGACCGCGTCTTCGGCTTCGAGATCACCCGGCGTGAGTGGGTCGGCGTGGGCGTCACCGCCGCCGGCCTTGCGCTGCTGGCCGCCACCCTCGGCGACACCGGCAAAAGCGCCCACGACCAGTGGGACGTCGGACCGCTCACCCTCTACTGCGGCGTGTTGACCTTCGGGAGTCTCGTCGCCGTCCTGTCCGTGCGCGGCGACCCGGGCCACGCCGGTCCGGTGCTCGGTCTGGCGGCAGGCCTGTTGTGGGGCGCGAGCGACGTCGCCATCAAGGCGCTCAGCGGCCGGCTCGACGACCTTGGCGTTCTCGTGCTGCTGCACCCGCTCGCGCTGGTCATCCTGCTGCTCAGCCTGATCGGGCTCGTGGTGTCGGCGCGGTCCCTGCAGCTCGGGCCGGCGGTCGCCGTGATCGCCATCACGAGCGCGGCCGCGAACGTCGTCACGATCGCGGCCGGGCCGATCGTCTTCGGTGAGCCGATGCCCGATTCGGGCGGCGGCGTCGCCCTGCGCATCATCGCTTTCGCGCTCGTCTGCCTGGCGGCGGGCCTGACGCCAGGACCCTCGGAGCCGGACCCTCCGGGTCTCAGAGCTGAGCCAGCGCGCTGAGCAGCCGCTCGGTCGCCGGGCGGTCGCGCAGGGTGACGCGGACGTGGTGCTCGTCGTCCCAAGCGTTTCCGGACGCGACGTGGATGCGCTGGGCGGCGAGGCCGTGCACGATCTGCGCCGCGGTCATGTCGCGGCCGCGCATCCACACGAAGTGAGCCTGTGAGCTGCCGGTCAGCGTGAACGGGGTGCCGGCGAGGCCGTGGGCCAGGCGCTCGCGCTCGGCGGCGGCGGTCGCTCGGCGCAGCCCGAGCCGGCGCTCCGCGCGGTCGGCGTCCTCCAGCGCCGCGGCGACCCCGGCCTGGGCCGGGGTGGCGACCCCCTGACCCGGGGTGAGGGCGCCCATGAGCTCGGCGTCCGCGGCTGACCCGAGCACGTAGCCGACGCGCAGTCCGGCCATCGCCCAGCCCTTCGAGAACGACCGCAGGACGAGCAGGTTCTCGAGGTCCTCCAGCAGCGGGGCGACGGAGGCCTCCTCGCCCGCGAGCTCGACCAGCGCCTCGTCGACGATCACGGTCACCTGGGGCGGCAGGCTTCCGGCCAGCGCGCGCAGCGCGTCACGCCCGGTCAGCTCGCCCGTGGGGTCGTTCGGCGAGCTGATGACCACTGCGCGCGTCGCCTCGGTCACCGCGGCGGGAACGCCCTCGAGACCCTCCACGGAGACCGGTCGCGCGCCGGCGCGCCCGGCGAGGGCGGGCAGCGGCGACCAGCCCGGCCAGGGGACGATGACCTCGCCGCCCGCGCCCAGCTCGCGCAGCGCCGCCTGCAGCAGCTGGCCGGCGCCGTGGCCGAGCGCGATGCGCGACTCGGGAATGTCGTGGTGGCGGGCGATCGCCGCGACGGCCGGACCGACGCCTGCGGGCGGGTAGCGGTTGATCGAGCGGCGCAGCGCGAAGGTGGCGGCGTTGACGATTTCGGGGTCGGGAGGCTCGTGCCAGGCGGTCGTCGCCATGTCGAGCTCGTCGACGCGCGCGAGCTCCTGCGAGCGCTGCTCCTTGCGGCGCTCACGGAAACGCTCCGAGGTCTCCGTGGGCGACATGGCCTCGAACTGCCGGTAGTAGCCCAGGCGGCGGCGACGGGGCTTGCCCGTGCCCATTACTGACCGGGCATGAGGGTCGAGCCAGGCCCCTCGATCACCAGCAGCCAGACCATGAAGACGCTGCCGCAGACGATCGCGGTCCACATGAAGATCCGACCGAGAACGCCCTCGCGCTGGTCGTGTCCGGCGGCGCGGCGCAGGATGCGCCACAGGCCGTCCATGCGGACGGTCAGCCAGAGCGTCGCCATGACGGTCGCGAGCAACCCGACGAACGCAGTGGTGATGCCCAGCATCACGCTGTCGGTCTGGTAGTTGACCTGGCTTCCGACCCAGAGCCAGCCAAGCGGCTGAGGACCCCAGCACGACGCGACGACGAGGATCTCGAGCACGAGGACACCGAGGGCGAGCGCGCCGTCGACCCGCTGGCGACCGGACTGCCCGCGTTCGGGCGTGTCTCGGTAGTGCACCGGCGCCGTCCCCGGCCGACGACCAATGAAGAGGCCGCCAGTGTCCGTGGGATCGTTGCGCGCCATCGTGGCGGACGGTAGCGCGCCTTTATCAGGCGCAGGTAGCTTCGACGCATGCCCGCGAAGCGGACCATCGCCCTCCTCGGAGCGCTGGTGTGCGCGCTGATCGCGGCGGTCACGTGGGCGCTCGCCTTCCGGACGGGCCTCGGACAGGCGGCCGACGCGCGCGTGCTGGGCGGGCTGAAGGCATACCAGCAGACGCGGCTGGGCCCGCTGGCCAGCTCCATCGGCCAGCTCGGCAACCCGCTGCCCTACGCGATGATGTGTCTCGCCGCCTGCGCGCTTGCGCTGCGGCGCGGCGTGTGGACCTCGGTCGTGGTCGCCGCCGTCCTGATCGTTCCCAACGTCATCACCCAGGTGCTCAAACAGGAACTCGCGGAGACGCGCGTCGGGAACTCTGTCGACGCCGTCTCGTGGCCGAGCGGGCACTCCACCGCCGCGGCGGCGCTGGCACTCGCGCTGCTGCTGGTGGCACCCGTCGGGTGGCGTGCGGTGGTCGGGCTCGCGGGTGCAGCCTTCGCCGTCGCGATGGCCACCTCGGTCGTCCTGCTCGGCTGGCATCTGCCGAGCGACGCGGTCGGAGGATTCGCGATCGCGGGCACGGCCGCGTGCCTGGCGGCGGCGCTGCTCAGCCGCCCGGCTGCCACAACGGTTCCTCAGAACCGTTGGCACCGCGCGACAGGATGAAGAGCAGGTCCGAGAGCCGATTGAGGTAGCGCACCGTCTCGGGGCTGACGGTGTCCCCGCAGGCGATCACGCGGCGCTCGGCGCGGCGGCAGACGGTGCGGCAGACGTGCAGGTGCGCGCCCGCCGGCGTGCCGCCGGGGAGGACGAAGGACTTCAGGGGCTCGAGTTGGTCGTTGACCTCGTCGCAGCGCTGCTCGAGCCACTCGACCTGGTCCGGCCGCACGCGCAGCCGGTCGCCGGCCTTCGTGGGGGCGGCGTCAAGCGGGACGGAGAGGTCGGCGCCGACGTCGAACAGGTCGTTCTGGATGCGACGCAGCCACTCGTCGTACGGCGTGCCGGTGACGAGCGCCATGCCGATCTGCGCGTTGAGCTCGTCGACCGTCCCGTAGGCCTCGATGCGCGCGTCCGTCTTGGCGACGCGGCTCATGTCGCCCAGGTGGGTCTCGCCGCCGTCGCCGAGCTTCGTGTAGATCCGCGTGAGATTGACCGTCATCGCTTCCAGCGACGGTAACATCGGCCGCCCACCAGGTCGGTGGACAGGGAAGCCGGTGTGAATCCGGCACGGACCCGCCACTGTGACTGAGGCGCCGCCTCAGAAGTCAGACCCCTTTTCCGGCCGCCAAAACACCATGCCCTCGCGGAAAGGGGTCAGCTCATCATGCAGCGCAGCATCCAGGCCGGCGTCGCCGGACTTCTCGTTCTCGCTCTCGCGCCAACAGCCGCATCAGCCACGACGGTGCGCGCGGAAGGGTTCGGCGGCACGATCGTGCCGGAGACGTCCGTCGCAGCGACTGGCGCAGCGGTCACCAAGGACGGTCGCCAGTGCGCCGGCAACACGGCTGCCGCGGCGCTCGACCGAGCGGTCGTGGGCGACTGGGACGGCACGGACTTCGGAGCTGACTTCGGGGTCAGCGTCGACCGCATCCGCACGCTGAACCTGCCGTTCCCGTCGGCGACCTACTGGAACTTCGACATGGGCAACGTGTCGCAGCCCTCCGGTGCGTGCACGACGCCGGTCACGGCCGGGTCCGAGATCCTCTTCTACGAGGCGTGCGCGAGCGCGTCGACCGCCTGTTTCACCGGCAGCCCGCTCGGACTGGCGGCGCCGGCGATCGCCACGGCCGGCGTCCCGTTCACCGTCACCGTCGTCCAGTACGACGACACCAAGGACCCGGCGCCCTCGTCACCGGCCGGCAACGCCACCGTCAGCGGCGGCGGCCAGTCGCGGACGACCACGACGGGGGCCGGGACCACGTCCTTCACCTTCGACCAGCCCGGCACGGTCACCCTCGTCGCCACCAAGGGTCGGCAGGTTCGCGACTCGGCGATCGTGACCGTCCAGGCCCCGCCGGTCTACGAGGTGCCGACGCCGACGCGCCACCGCGACGGCGGCGCCCGTGTTCGACACGGCGGCTCCCGTCTCCACCGTGAGAGCGCCGAAGGACGGCGCGACCTTCAAGCGCAGGAAGGGTCCGCGCACGCTCAAGGCGACCGTGGTCGACGAGACCGCGCTCGGCTCTGTCCGGCTCGGCCTCTTCCGGCGCGTCAAGGACCGCTGCACCGCTTCAACGGCGTCAAGGAGCGCTTCGTCAAGGCGAAGTGCGGCGCGCGCCCGCGGTTCTTCGCCGGCACGGAGAAGCAGGTGTCCTACCTGCTGCCCAACAAGCTCGGCAAGGGCAAGTACGTCTTCGACGTCCTGTCCGTGGACCTTTCGGGCAACCGCGAGGCGATCGAGCGCGGTCGCAATCGGGTGGTCTTCCGGGTCCGATGAAGCGGCTCGCGCTTCTCCTCGTCCTCGTCGCGGCCGCTCCGGCGTCCGGCGCCCAGTTGATGGTCGTCGGACGCGGTGGCGAGACGCTGCTCGGCCCGCGCGCGGCGAGCGTCAAGGGCGCCGAAGGTCGAGAGCTGCCGCGTGGCCGGCCGGACGGCGCTGGCGACGCTGGCGCGGACGAGGCTCCCGCTCGCCGTCGAGGACTTCGGCTCGTGCGGGGGCAGCCTGTACGTGGCCGGCGTCGCAGGGCAGCGCGCGCGGGGGGCCGACGGCTGGGTCTACAAGGTCGGCAATCAGGCGTCGTCGCTCGGCGCGGGCGATCCGTCCGGGCGCTTTTCGAAGTCCGCCCGGGTGCTGTGGTTCTGGTGTGAGAACGATTCGGACGGCTGTCAGCGGACGCTTGCGGTCACCGCATCCCGTACCGGCGATCGGATCAGCGCGCGCGTGCGCGCCTACGACAACAATGGCAACAGCGTCCCGGCCGCGGGCGCGCACGTGACGCTCGGCCCGCACGCGGCCGTCGCGGATTCGAAGGGCGTCGCGCTGCTGCCGTCGGTCTCGGGCAGGCTCGTCGCGACCAAGCCCGGCCTCGTGCGTTCCTTCCCGGTGCGGGTGCCGTGATGCCGTCTTGCGGCGTTGCTGACGGTCCTGTCCTGGCCCTGGCCGGCTGTGGCGCGGCAGCGGCGACGAGTCGTCGGCACCGAGCGACGTCAACGTGCGCATCACGGACGGTTTCGGCGCCGAGGGTCTGCGCGACTCGGAGATCAGCTCGGTGCCGGCGGGGGAGACGGTGATGCGGTTGCTCGAGCGCCGCTACGACGTCGAGACGGAGTACGGCGGCGGGTTCGTCGAGTCGCTCGAGGGCCTTGCCGCCGGCGACGATCGCGACGGCCACGAGGTCGACTGGTTCTTCTACGTCAACGGCATCGAGTCCTCGAGCGGCGCGGCGAGCACCGAGATCACCTCCGGCGACCAGATCTGGTGGGACCGCCACGACTGGAGCGCTGCCCAGCGCGTGCCGGCGGTCGTGGGCTCGTTCCCCGAGCCGTTCCTGCTCGGCACGGACGGCAAGCGATTCCCGGTCTTGCTGGTGTGCGCGGGGGAGGAGCGGACGTGCGACGAGGTCCAGACGCGGTTGACCGAGGCCGGCGTCGAGGACGTCGCGCAGTCGTCGATCGGGACGAACACGGGTGCGAAGGTGCTGCGGGTGCTGGTCGGGCCGTGGGACGCGATCCGCGCCGACCCGGCGGCGCAGCAGCTCGAGGAGGGGCCGGGGACGTCCGGCGTCTTCGCCGTGCCGTCGGGGGACGGCATCGACATCCTCGACGAGGACGGCGAGGTCGTGGCCACCGAGCCGGACGCGGGGCTGGTCGCCGCGACACGCTTCGGTGAGCAGCAGCCGACGTGGGTGGTGACCGGTGCCGACGACATCGCGGTGGCCTCCGCTGCCGCCGCGCTGCGCGAGGAGGAGCTCGAGGGGCACTTCGCCGTCGCGGTCGTCGATGGAAGCGGCGTCGCGCTGCCGAAGACGGACGCCGGATGACCTACCGGCGCCGGCGTAGTCCGCTCCACGCGGCGCGCGCCGCGGTCGGTGCGCTGTGGTGCCTGGCGCTGGTCACGCTCGCGCTCTCGGCGGCTCATCCATTCGTCATCGGCGCCGTGATCGTCACGGTGTGCGCGGCCGCCGTGCTCGCCGGGAGCGGGCGACCGGTGCTGCTGGCCGTTGCCTTCGGCGTCCCGTTCGGCGTCGTGGTCGTCGCGATGAACGCCCTGACGACGCGCAGCGGGCTGACGGTCGTCTGGCGCTTCGGCGGCGGCTTCGACGTCACGCTCGAGGCGATCGTGCAAGGCGGGGCCTACGCGCTGCTGGCCGCCGGCCTGTTCGCGGTCGCCCGCCTGTACTCGGCCTGCGTGGATCCCGACGACCTCCTGCGCGCTTTGCGGCGCCTGTCCTTCCAGAGCGCCCTGACCGCTGCGCTGGCCACCCGGATGGTGCCCGTGCTCGCGCGTGACGCGCGCCGGCTGGCGGACGCGGGCCGCACCCGCGCGGCCGGCCCGCCGTCGCGGCTCGTCCTGGTCCGCGCGGTAGCGGCGGGGGCGCTTGACCGAGCGACCGATGTCGCGGCGACACTCGAAGTGCGCGGCTACGGCCGCGGCGGGCGCTCGCCGGCACTGCGAAGGCCGTGGTCGCGGCACGACCTCGCCTTCGCCGCTTCGGCCGTTGGGCTCTTCGTCATGGCCGTGCTGGCCGATCGGATCGCGCCTTTCGACGCCTACCCGACCATCGAGGGCTCCGTGGGGAGCGGAGAGCTGCTCGTGTCGGCCCTGATCGCCGTCATCGCCCTGCTGCCGTTCGCGGATCGGCGCGGCCTGTGACCGCCATGCTCGCCCTCGACGAGGTCACCTACACGTATGCGGGCGCGAGGGATCCGTCGCTGCGCGAGGTGACGCTGGCCATCGAGCCCGGCGAGCTCGTCGTGGTTGCGGGCGGGACCGGCTCGGGCAAGTCGACGCTGCTGCGGGCGGCGAGCGGCCTCGTCCCGCACTTCCACGGCGGCACCTTCGCCGGCCGCTGCACCGTCGACGGTCTCGACACCCACGACCACGGCCCGGCGGACATCGCCGCGGTCGCGGGCACGCTCTTCCAGGACCCCGAGACCCAGGTCGTCTTCGGCACGGTCCGCGCCGAGCTCGCCTTCGCGCTCGAGAACCGCGGCCTCGGCGCTGCGGCGGTCGCACGAGGGGTGGAGGAGGCCGCGCTCGCCCTCGGCATCGCCGACCTGCTCGATCGCTCGACGAGCGAGCTCAGCGGCGGCGAGCTCCAGCGCGTCGCCCTCGGCGCCGCACTGGCCCCGCGCCCACGCCTCGTCCTCCTCGACGAGCCGACCGCCCAGCTCGATCCGGTCGCCGGCGACGAGCTCCTCGGCGTCCTGCGTCGCCTCAACGAGGAGTGGGGGACCACGGTCGTCATCGCCGAGCACCGCCTCGAGCGCGTCCTGCCCGCCGCCGACCGCGTCCTCGCCATGCGCGCCGGCCGCATCACCTGCGACGCCGACCCCCAGACCTTCCTGCAGTGGGCCGCCGACCAAGAGCCCGGCCTCCTCACCCCAGGAGCCCGCCTCTTCTCCCTCGCCGGCCTCAGCCCCCTCCCGACCTCCGTCAAATCCGCCCGAGCCAACTTAAAAGGGATGGAGTCTCGGCACCGGACACCATGTCCGGTGCCGAGACTCCATCCCTTTAGGTTCGGCGGTGACGGTGAAGGGCGTGTGGCTGGAGCCGAAGGAGGCGCCGGCTCGGTTGCGGGGTGTTTCGCTCCAAGTCGGGAAGGGTGAGGTTGTAGCGCTGCTCGGGCGCAATGGCGCGGGGAAGTCGACGCTGCTGCGGATCGCGGCCGGGCTCGAGAAGGCGACGCGGGGCAAGGTGAAGGCGGACGGACGGGTGGCGCTGCTGCTGCAGACCCCAGGGGACTACTTCCTGCACGCGCGGGTGGTCGAGGACGTGCCGGACGCGCCGGTTGAGCTCGCCGAACGGCATCCGCGGGACCTGTCCGGTGGTGAGCGACAAGGGCTGGCCCTGGACGCGGTGCTCGGGGATGAGCTGCCCGCAGTGCTGCTGCTCGACGAGCCGACCCGGGGCATGGATCACGCGCGCAAGACGGCGCTGGCCGACCGGCTGCTGGGGCTGGCGGCGCAGGGCGTCGGCGTGGTTCTGGCGACCCACGACACCGAGCTTGCGGTGGCCGTCGCGACGCGGACCGTGCTGCTCGGCAAGGGCGAGGTGATCGCCGACGCACCGACGCGCGAGGTGCTCTCCGGCGGGTGGTACTTCGCGACGCAGGTCGCGCGGATCCTCGATGGCGCCGCGCTGACCCCGGAGGAAGGGGCGGCCCTGATCCGCGAGGCGGTGCCCGCGTGAACGCCACCTTCGCCTCCGTCGTGATCCTCGGCGCCGGGCTGCTCGCCGGCTTCGTCTGGTGGGAGCGGACCAACCCGCCGTCGCGGCTGCTGGCGCTCGTGGCCACACTCGCCGCGCTGGCAGCGATCGGGCGCATCGCCTTCGCCCCGATCCCCAACGTCAAGCCGACCACCGACATCGTGCTGTTCGCGGGTTTCGCGCTCGGCGCGGCACCCGGCTTCGTGGTCGGCGCCGTCGCCGCGCTGAGCTCGAACTTCTTCTTCGGCCAGGGACCGTGGACGCCGTGGCAGATGGCGGCGTGGGGGCTCGTGGGGCTGATGGGGGCGGGACTGGCGCGTGTCGCTCCGAAGGCCGGGCGGGTGCAGCTCGCCCTTGCGTGCGCCTTCGCCGGCCTGCTCTACGGCGAGCTGCTCAACGCCTCGCTGTGGGTCAACTACTCCGACCACTCGCTCTCCGGGCTGTTGGCCTACATGGGTCGCGGCGTGCCGTTCGACGCGGCGCACGTGATCGGCAACGTCGTCTTCTGCCTCGCCTTCGGACCGGCGTTCGTGGCCGCCCTGCGCCGCTTCGACATGCGGATGACCGTGCGCTGGGTGCCGGCGGCGGCCTCCGTGCTGCTCGCGCTGACCTTCGCCTCCTCGGCGATCGCGGCAACCCCGCGGGACTACCTGCAGAGCAGTCAGAACGCCGACGGCGGGTTCGGCGCCGAACCCGGCCAGGAGTCGAGCGAGCTCTACACGGGCTGGGCCGCGCTCGGTCTCGAGGCGGTCGGCCGGCATCCTGCCGAGATCAAGCGGCCCGGCGGCACGTCGCTGCTCGCCTACCTGCGCGCCCACATGGACGAAGCTCGACGACACGGGCGCCCGCGCCCGGACGCTGCTCGTGTTCGGCGCGGCCGGGCAACCGGCGCCGGCGCTCGTCGACGCCGTCCTCGCCGAGCGGGCCGCCAACGGCGCCTTCGAAGACCGCGTCAACACGACCGCGTTCGCGATCCTCGCGTTGAAGGCGGCCTCCGACGTGAACGTCAGCGGGTCCGTGCGCTGGCTGAGGACCCAGCAGAACGCCGACGGCGGCTTCAACTTCGCCGCCACGGGTGGCGCATCCGGGATCGACGACACCAGCGCGCCACTGCAGGCCCTCGTCGCCGCGGGCCAGCGCAGGTCGAAGACGGTCAAGCGCGCCGTGAGCTTCCTCACCCGCCAACAGAACCCGGACGGCGGCTTCCCACTCAGCCCCGGTGGCGCCTCGAACGCCCAGTCGACCGCCTGGGCGATCCAGGGCCTGGTCGCCGCGGGGCGCAACCCGACCAAGGTCCGCCGCGACGGTTCGCGTAACCCGCTCGCCTACCTGCGCTCGCTCACCGGCCCCGACGGCGACGTCCGCTACGACCGCTCGAGCGCCCAGACGCCGGTCTGGGTGACCGCACAGGCCCTCGCCGCACTCGCTCGCGAGCCGTTCCCGCTGCGTGCGGTCAGGCGCCAACGCGCGACGCCGGTAGCGACCGCTGCCCCGACCGCGACCGCCACGGCGAAGCCCAAGGTCAAGCCTCAGCCCACCTCAGCGCCGCGGCTCGAGAGGGACATCGACCTCGGGCCGATTGCTCGGCGCGCCGGGATGCTGGCGGCTGTCTTCCTGTGAGCTGAGTAAGCGACTACGCAGCAGCCGGAGCGGGAGCGTTCGGCGGCGGGGGCGGCGCCGAGTTCTCCACGGAGGCGATGATCTTCGGCGCCTCGGGCAGCGGCGGATAGGCCGGGTTGACCTCGAGCATCCGCTCGTCGCCACGCTTCATGACCTCGACGGAGTGCGCGGCGATATCCATGCCGTGCTTCTGCGTCAGCCAGTCGGCCAGGCGCTTCGCGTCGTCGTCGAAGGTGCAGCCCACGATCAGCATGCGCGGGGAGTCGCCGGGCGTGGCGCCCTGCAGCAGCTCGTGCATGGCGCCGAGCTTGTCGCGATCCCACGACGCGATCGACGCGGCAGCGGCGAGCGCACGGCCCATGGCGCCCTTGCCGGCGCCCTCGCCGATGATGACGACCGTGATGCGACCGGCCTCCTCATCCATCGTGAGCAGGTCGATGCCAGGCTCAGGAGCAGCCCCGACGGCCTTGAGGCGGGTCTGGCCGATCTCGGCGGCGAAGGCGTCCCAGCCGGCCGTGATCAGTGCGTGAAGCTCGTCGCGCGGGGGAGCACCTTCAGACTTGAACTCGGTGCTCTGGGGCGCGACCAGGGTCTTTGAGGACTCGTCGATGCGCAACATGATTCGTTTCCCATCGGCAGGTCCCCCGCCCGCCTGTAGCCTCGCGAACGTGCTCGCGCGAGACCATGCCCTCAAGGCCATGGCCGACGAGGCCTTCGACGTCGTCGTGGTCGGCGGCGGCATCACGGGTGCCGGAGTGGCGCTGGACGCCGCCACACGCGGCTACTCCGTGGCTCTCGTCGAGCGGGCGGACTTCGCTTCGGGCACCTCGTCGCGCTCCTCGAAGCTCGTGCACGGCGGCTTGCGCTACCTGCAGAACTTCGACCTCGGTCTGGTCCGGGAGGCACTGCTCGAGCGCCAGCTGATGGTCGCCCTCGCGCCACACCTGGTCAAGCCGCTGCCGCTGATCGTGCCGGCCTTCAAGGGCGAGCGCCCCGACCGCATGACCGGCCTCGGGCTGAACATGTACGACGTGATGGCGATCGACAAGGTCCGGTCGCCGTTCTCCCGCCGTGGGCGCGACATCAACCACGACGGGATCGAGGACTGGGCCCCGGACCGCCACCGAATGATCAGCGGCGAGGAGATCATCGAGCGCCTCCCCGCGCTGGCCGGCCGCGCCCCGACCTCCGGCTACCTGTTCTACGACTGCCAGACCGACGACTCGCGGCTCGTGCTGACCGTGCTGGGGGAGGCGGGCCGCTTCGGCGCGGTCTTCGCCAACCGCTGCGAGGTGCTCTCGCTCACGCCGGGGGGCGTCAAGGTCCGCGACAACCTCGGCGGCGACGAGTTCGAGCTGCGCGCCGGCACCGTCGTCAACGCAACCGGCGTCTGGGCCGACCGCCTGCGCCCGGAGGAACTGCGCGACGAGGCCGAGGTGCCGGTGATCCGCCCCAGCCGCGGCACCCACCTGCTCGTCCCGTCCGAGAAGCTGCCGGTCGTCGACGGCGCCATCGCTCCCGCCGGAAGCGGGCGGATGATGTTCGTGCTCCCCTGGCTGGGCCAGACCCTGATCGGGACCACCGACGTGACCTACGACGAGACCGACCTCGACCACGTGCAGCCCGACGAGGAGGACGTCAACTACCTGCTGGACGCCACGAACGCGTTCTTCGAGTCCTCGCTGACGCCCTCGGACGTGGCCGGCGCCTACGCCGGTGTGCGGCCGCTGATCTCGACGGGCGACCCCAAGAAGTCCGTCGACATCTCGCGCAAGGCGGAGCTCTACGAGACCTCCAGCGGGATGATCACCATCACCGGCGGCAAGCTCACGACGTGGCGGCGGATGGCGAAGATGACCGTCGACCGGATCGTCGAGCGCGACGGCCGCGACGCGCCGTGCCGGACGCACGAGATTCCACTCGGGATGGCCGTTGCCGAGGACGACCTGCCGCGGGTCGAGGGCGTCCGCGACGACGCCTACTCGAGCCTCGCCGGCCGCTACGGCTACGCCGCGCACGAGGTGCTCGGCGTGGCGCGCGAGCGCGGCGAGTGGGCCCAGCCGATCCTGCCCGGCCATCCCGACCTGCTGGCCGAGGCGGTCTTCGCGGCCCGGCGCGAGCAGGCCCAGACCGTGGGCGACGTGCTGCTGCGCCGCACGCGGCTGGCACTGCTGGACGCCCGCGCTCTGATCGGTGAGCCGGAGACCGTGCTGCGCGTCGCGCAGGCCGTCGGCGAGGAGCTGGGCTGGGACGACGAGCGCGTGCGTGCCGAGGCGGAGGCGTTCCGCACCGAAGCGGCGGCCGAGGGCCTGCTCGTCTGATGTCGACGGCGCTCGCGGGTCGCGTCGAGAGCGTCCTCGGGGGCCTGCCCGGCGACGAGCGCGCCGCCCTGGAGCGGCGCGAGCGCACCGGGGCCAGCTACGCCGATATCGCGACGGAGCTCGATATCCGGCGCGAACAGGTCGCCGACCTCCTCGTCGGGGCGCGGCTGCGGGTCGCCGAGGAGCTCGACGGGACGCCGCCGCCCGCGCGTGTGACGCCGCAGTGCGGGCCGGCGCGCCGGGTCGCCTCGGCCCAACAGGATGGCGAGCCGGTCACGGCACGCGACCTCGACCGCGCCGCTCAGCACTTCGCCGGGTGCGAGCCCTGCCGTCTCGCGCGGCGCTCGCTGCAGAGCGCACGTCTCGCGTGCCGCGGCTGGGCGACCGCTCCGCCTCCGCCGCCGAAGTCGAGCGTCCCGGCCCGCCCTGAGCGCCGCCGTCTCGCCGTGGCGGCCGGAGCGGTGCTCGCACTGCTGCTCGCCCTCGCGATCGCGTTCGGTGGAGGCGACGACGACGCCCTTCCGCCCGCGCCGGCCGCCCCTGCCGTCGGGGAGGGCTCGGTGGACGCCGACAGCGTCGACGAGATCTCCCCACCCGGCGAGCAGTTCTGCGCGCCGGTCGAGCCCAACTGCGAAACACCGTGACGGCACAGATCATGGGCGTCCTCAATGCGACGCCCGACTCCTTCTCGGACGCGGGCGAGCACCGCACGCTCGACGACCGTCTTCGCCGGGCCGAGGCGCTGCTGGCCGCGGGCGCCGACCTGCTCGACATCGGTGGTGAGTCCAACGTCACCAATCGTCCTGCGGTGACGGTGCAGGAGGAGCTCGAGCGCGTGGCGGTCCTGATCGAGCGGGTGGTCGGGGAGCTCGGTGCGACGGTCTCCGTCGACACCTACAAGGCACCGGTCGCCGCCGCTGCCGTCGCCGCGGGCGCCTCGATCGTCAATGACATCTCCGGGCTCGCCGACGACGAGCTCGGCCCGTGTCTGTGCCCGCACCGGCGCCGCGCTCGTGTTGATGCACACCCCGGTCGCGCCCAAGCAGCAGTCGCTCGACGACGCCCGCGAGCACGACGTCGTCGGCTGGCTCTCCGAGCGCATGAAGCATGCCGCAGTGCTCGGCGTCGAGAACGTCATCCTCGACCCCGGCCCCGACTTCGGCAAGACACCTGCCCAGACCGTGGCGATCCTGCGCGACCTGCCCTCGCTCGTGGCGCTCGGCCGACCCGTCCTGCTCGCCGTCTCGCGCAAGGACTTCGTCGGCGCGATCGTCCAGCGCGGCCCCCGGGAGCGCCTCGCCGGGACGCTCGCCGCGATCGGCTTCGGTGTCGACGCCGGGGCCACCTACCTGCGGGTCCACGACGTCGACGCCGTCCGCGACTACCTCGCCGTCCGCGCCGTCCTGCGCGGGGAGGCGGAGCTGCCCGCGGACGCACGGGTCCCCGAT
>CAVXBH010000040.1:0-28249 GCA_963759945.1 uncultured Solirubrobacteraceae bacterium
AATCGTCCAGTCGCGGAAGCTGGCCCCATTCGTGGGTGTCCTCGAGCGCGGCGGGGTGCAGGCTCGATAGGTCGCCGAGCCTGTCGAGGTCGGCCTGGGAGGGCTCGATCAGATCGAGCCAGAAGAACTCTGGACCCGAGCAGGTCGCGAATCCGGGCGTCGTCGACGGTGTAGGACATCCATAGCCGGGACGCTCTACGGCTGGAGCAGCTGGTCCTGGGAGGACGCGCGTCGGGAGCCAACCTTGACGTGGGCTGCCTGGATGCCGTCGCCCGTCACGCTGACGGCGTAGTCGCCCTGCGGAACATCGACCTTCAGCGTGGCCGGTGCCCTGCGGGTTGATCACGGCAGAGGTCTGCTCGATGCCGGCGCTCTGCGAAAGGTCCTGCGTCTCGATCGTGAGCTCCTGGTCGGAGTCCGTGAGGTTCGCGATCAGAGAGCGTGACGGGTCCGGCGCCGAACTCGTCGGGGGACACCGTGATCTTCCTGGGGGAGATCGCGGCCGACACGTTGATCGGCGATGGCGGACGCGGGTCGTTGGCGTATTCGGCGTCGGAGCCGCAGCCAACGACGGTCAACGCCGCGGCCACGCATGCCAATGCCATTCTTGACGCCCTCATCCTCCGGGGGCAACCCTAACCACATTTCCGGCAGCACGACCACGGTCGATCCGTCCGGCGCAGGGCGTACAAACGCACGTTCGTGTCCGCGCTGCTCGACCAACCGCTCCATCTCAGCGAGTTCCTCGCCGTCGATACCGAGACGAACGGGCTCGCCCGCGAGCGCTGTGAGATGACCGAAGTCGGTGCCGTGCTGGTCGGCGGTGGGGAGCTGCACGAGCGCTGGTCCTCGCTCGTCGGTGTCTCGTCTCCGCTGTCTCCCGGTATCCAGCGCTTCACCGGGATCACGCAGGAGATGGTCAGCCGCGCACCGGCGCCCGAGCAGGTGCTGCCGGCCCTGGCGGAACGGATGCGCGGGCGCGTGCTGGTGGCCCACAACGCCAGCTTCGACGTAAGGGTCCTGCGCCAGGCCTTCAACCGCGCAGCGCTGGATTGGCCCGCCCCGCCGGTGATCTGCACGGTCGCGATGGCGCGGCGGCTGGCGCCGCTGCAACGCCGCCGCGGCCTCGCCTCGCTCGCTGATGCGCTGGGAATCGAGATCGGGACCACCCACCGCGCGCTGCCGGACGCCGAGCTCTGCGGGCAGGTGTTCTGCGCGCTGTTCAAGCGGCTGTGCGCCAACGCGCCGACGGTGGGGGACGCGGTGGCGCTCCTGCGGGCGCGTCCGCGGCCGGCCCGCCCGCCGCGGCCGAAGCGCGTGAAGCCGCTCGAGCGCCGGCCCGATCTGCGCGGCCTCACCCGCGGCCCGGGCGTGTACGTCTTCCGCGATGCGGACGGCCGGCCGCTGTACGTCGGCAAGTCGATCGACGTGCGCAAGCGGGCGCGTTCGCACTTCACCTCGGGCGCGGCGTGGACGGCGCGCGCCGAGCAGGTCGACTGCGAGGAGACGGAATCAGAACTCGGCGCGTTGCTGCTCGAGCACCGCCTGATCCGCAAGCTCAAGCCGCCGGCCAACGTGCGCAGCGTCAAGGAACCCGACGGACAGGTCTTCATCCGCTGCCGGCTGGACATCGCCTTTCCGATTCTCGAGGTCGCGCGCGAGCCCGCGGCCGGCCACGCCGTCTGCATCGGGCCCGTCCGCGGCCGCGCGGCGGCGGCGGAGCTCGTGGAGCAGCTCAACTCGCTGTTCGGCCTGCGTCACTGCTCGCGCAAGCTGCCGCGCCGCTACCACCCGAGCGCGTACGGGCAGATGGGCCGCTGCCTGTCGCCCTGCCTCGGCGACCTGGACCCGAACCTCTACCGCGAGCGACTCGAGCGCGCCCTGCGGCTCTTCACCATGGACGGCGGTCGGGAGCTGCTCGCGCACGTGGACGCCGAGATGCAAGCGGCGTCCGCCGCGCGCAACTACGAGCGCGCGGCGACCCTCCAACGCCGGCGCGCGCGGCTCGACTCGCTGGTGTTCCGCCTCGGCGGGGTGCTGCGGACGGTGCACTCCGGCGCTCGGCTGGTGGTCGCGCGGCATCCGGTTGAGTTGGGTCGCGGCGATGCCCTGTTGGTCAGCGGCGGAAGGGTCGTGGACTGGTTGGTGCTTCCCCTGGCAGGTGAGGAAGTGGAGGAGCGGGTTGCGGCGGCGCTGCGCGGGGCGCCGCGAACGGGGGATCTGGGCGGGTGGCTCCCACCGGACGAGCTCGACGAGGTCCGTCTGGTCGGCGGCTACGTCGCCCGCGGCGACGTGCGGGTGTTGGAGCTCCCGGCCGACGACATCAGCGGTTGGCTTGACGCAGCTCTTGCGAGTTAGACATCCGATGGATGTCTAACTCGCAAATGGGAGCTCGACGACCTGTGCGGTCGCGCCGGCGGAACCCGTGAGCTCCGCGCCGACCTCCGCCTCGCGGCGGACGAACGCGAGTGCGATGGGCCCACGCGACGGAGAGACCACGCTGGAACGCACCGTGGCGACTGTCTTCTCGCCCAGCCTCATCTCGGTGCCATTTGGCAGCGGCTCGCTCAACAACAACCCCATGAGCCGCCGATTCGGCTTGCCCCGGTAGAACAGCCGCGCCACCGTCTCCTGACCGACGTAACAGCCCTTGGTGAACGACACGGCCCGGTCGTTCAACCCAGCCTCTTGCGGAATTACCGAGTCGTCCAAGTCGACGCCATAGCGCGGGCGACCCGATTCCACCCGCACGATTTCGGCCACGTCCTCGCTGACCTGCGGCAGATCGAGCGCCGCCTTCACGCGCTCTACATCGTCGGCGTCGCAGATCACGTCGTAGCCGAGATCGGTCACGACCCTGCGCACCTGCACGCCACCGAGCTCCACGAGCTCGTGGCTGTGCTCCGGCGCTTCGTCCGCGTCGCCGATCACCGAGAGCAGCGCGCGCTCGAGCGTCCGCTTCTCGACCTCGACGTCCCGGCCGAGCTTGAAGCGCCGGATCATGTTGAAGAGCTCCTGCAGCGCTGAGCGCTCGCAGTCGAGCCACATCCCGGCCGCGCCGCCGTCGAGCAGGCGCATGTCCCCGAGCATCTTGCCCTTGTGGGTGAGGTAGGCGGCGTAGCAACCCGAGCCCTCTGCAAGCGCCTCGACGTCGTTGGTCACCTGGCCCTGCAGGAACTCCTTGACGTCCGCGCCGGTCAGCAGGAGCTTGCCTCGTTCCGAACGATCGACCAGGCTGACCGTGTCGAGGCTCAGGGTGTCGAGTGCCACGTATCCGACTGTAGACGCGCCCGCCGTCGCTGGACCTCGCGTTCGAGCTCCTCCACGACCATCAGCTCCGGAACGCCCGCCTCGAGCGCCGACCGCACCACGGCGCACTCCGCGGCGCCGTCGAGGGCCTCCAACTCGGCCAGCAGCCGGTCGACGTGCTGCATCTGCCGAGGGTACGCTGACCGTCATGCCGCTGGCCGACGACTTCCAGGCAATCATCGACGCGCTGCCGTCGGACTGGACCGACCTCGAGCTCGACGTGCGCGTCGACGAGTCGCAGTACCTCGACGCCGCGACGCTGATGGTCACCTGCAACGCGCAGCCCTACTCCAACCACGACTGGCACTGGCGCGTGCTCGTCGCGCACCGCTTCGGTCACGCGGCGGCGGCGCCTGCCGTCCACGGCACATTCGTGTCGCTCGACAAGGCCGGCATCAAGGGCGAGCTCGTCCTACGCGAGCTGCGCGAGGGCCGCGTGGAGGCCATCCAGGACTGGGGCCGCCCCGAGTCCGTGCGGCAGGAGTTCAAGAAACTCCGCCACCAGTGACGACCGTCGTCGGCTAGTCCCGGCTCTCGGGTCCGACGAGGTCGTAGGCGAAGTCGCCCGGCGGCAGCTGGTCACGCTGCAGGAACCCGAAGGCGGGCACGCCGGCGGTGAAGGACGGCAGGACCTCCTTCAGCTCGGCGGCGACCGCGTCGCGATCGAGTCCGGGCCGTGCGCTCAGCACCGCCTGTGTGGCGCTCTCGGGATCGGCTGACGTCTCCGAGTAGCCGCGCTGGAGCGTGCGGACGAGTGCCGTCACCTCGGCAGGTGAGCTGTCGAGCAGCGTCGGCGCAACGCACACGAAGCGATCGGGGCTGGGCGTCTGGGTCAGCGCCATGACGCACACCGCGCGCGAGCCCCGCACCGCGTCACGGCGCAGCACCACCGCCTGCACCCGGCTGCGGCGCAGCAGCTTCACGGGGTCGCCCGCACCGCGCACGTCCAGCTCGAGCCCCTCCGCCTCGTCATAGCCGCGGCTGATCGCGAGGAACACGCCGGCGTGCACCCCGGCCGGCGGCTCGCCGAGCAGCAGCGTGATGTCGGCGTCCGCCGAACCCCCGCCGACCGCGCCGCCGCATCCCGCCAGGGCCAGGCACGTCAGGCTCAACATCCTCCACACGCTCGCCACGGTAGTTTTGGACGGCGATGGCCTCATTGATGTTGGGCCCTGTCCTCCGGCACGCGGTGGACACGGAGGCGACCGTCTGGGTCGAGGTGAACGCGCCGTGCGTGGTCTCCGTCCTCGGCTGCGAGGCCGGCACCTTCTGCGTCGGCGGCCACTACTACGCGCTCGTCCACGTGGAGGGCCTCGAGCCGGGTGTCGTCACTCCGTACGAGGTGCACCTGGACGGCGAGAAGGTCTGGCCGCAGGACGACGCCTGGCCGCAGTCCGTGATCCGCACGGCCGCGCGCGACACCCCGCTGACCGTGGTGTTCGGCTCCTGCCGGACCGCCTATCCGCACGAGCCGCCCTACACGCTGACGAAGGATCAGCACGAGGAGGGCCGCGAGGTCTGCGCGTTGCGCGCGCTGGCCCTGCGCCTGCGCGAGCAGCCGCCGGAGGAGTGGCCCGGCGCGGTGGTCCACCTCGGCGACCAGATCTACGCCGACGAGGTCGACCCCCAGACCCACGACCTGATCCAGGGCGAGCAGATCGCCGACTTCCAGGAGTACACGCTGCTCTACAAGGTCTCCTGGAGCGAGCCGGCGATCCGCTGGCTGATGTCGACGGTGTCGAACTCGATGATCTTCGACGACCACGACGTCATCGACGACTGGAACACGAGCCAGGAATGGCTCGACGAGATCCGCGAGACCAAGTGGTGGGAGGAGCGCATCGTCGGCGCGTTCGTCTCCTATTGGATCTACCAGCACATCGGCAACCTCACCCCGCAGGCGCTGCGCGAGGACCCGCTCTTCGATCGCGTGCACGACCTCGACGACGCGCTCGAGCTGCTGCGTGACTTCGCCCATCACGCCGACCGCGACGTCACCACGACCCGCTGGAGCTTCTGCCGCGACCTCGGGTCCGCTCGGCTGATCGTGATCGACTCCCGGGCCGCGCGCGTGCTCGATCCCGACAAGCGGGCGATGGTCGACGACGCCGAGTGGGAGTTCATCGAGCGCGCCGGCTGCGACAACGACGCGCACCACCTGCTGCTCGGCACGTCGCTGCCGTGGCTGTTGACGCCCGGTCTGCAGCACCTCGAAGCGTGGAACGAGGCGGTCTGCGCCGGGGCGTGGGGCCACGGGCGCATCAAACGCAAGGCGGAGGAGATGCGCCAGGCCCTCGATCTCGAGCACTGGGGCGCCTTCCAGCACTCCTTCCGCAAGCTGACCGACCTGATCGGCCGCGTCGGTGCTGGCTCCGACGAGCACGAGGCGCCGGCGACGATCGTCGCTCTGTCAGGCGACGTGCACCACGCGTACCTCGCCGAGGTCGAGTACCCGGAGGCCGACGGGGTGCGCTCGCGGGTCTACCAGGCGACGGCCTCGCCGTTCCGCAATCCGCTCGATTCGAAGGAGCAGCGGGTGATCCGCACGGCGGCCACTCGGCCTGCAGGCGCAATCGCCCGCGGCCTGGCCAAGGCGGCCGGCGTCGAGAAGCCGCGAATCGCCTGGAAGCTCCGCGAGAAGCCGATCTTCGACAACGTCGTCGCCACGCTGCACCTGGACGGGCGCGATGCCCGGCTGCGGCTCGAGCGGGCGTGCGCGGAGGACGGAGACGCCGATCGTGCCACCCTGGAGCGCGTATGGGAGGGTTCTCTGTGACATGCCCCGCGCTCTGCGGCCATAGGTAGTACGAGTGGTGTCTTCGACTTCTGACCCTCGCTCCGACGCGCAGCTCCTCCAGGCCGCTCGCAGCGATCCGCAGGCCTTCCGCGAGATCTACGAGCGCTACGCCGTCTGGATGCGCTCGTGGTTTCAGCGCCAGACGGGCTCGGAGACCGCTGCGCTGGACCTGACGGCGGAGACCTTCGCCCAGGCGTGGCGCGGGCTGCGGCGCTTCAAGGACATGGCGGACGGCTCGGCGGCGCCGTGGCTGTTCGGCATCGCCCGCAACCTGCTGCGCCAGTTCCACAAGCACAACCGGATCGAGACGGCGGCGCGCGCCCGCCTCGGCCTCCCGATCGACTGGGAGGGCACCGAGGCCTACGACGCTGTAGACGAGCGCATCCACGCGCATTCGCTCGGCCCTGCGCTCAAGAGCGCGGTCCGGTCCTTGCCGACCGATCAGCGCCGTGCGCTCGAACTGCGCGTCGTGCAGCAGCTCAACTACGACGAGATCTCCGCCCGCCTCGGCTGTTCGATCAATGCCTCGCGCCTGCGTGTCTCGCGCGCCCTGCGTGCCCTCACCGCCGAGATGAAGGGGGCCGACGCGTCATGAAGCGTCCGCTGCCGCCCGAGCTGCTCGAGCTCGGGGACCATCTCGAGTTGGCCGCGCGCCGTTCCATCGGCCGCCGCCCGACCCGCCGCCAGCAGTTCTTCAACGCCGCGACCGGCCTGCTCGTCGCGCTGCCGTTGGTGCCGACCGTGCTCGGCGGCGTCCTGCCCGCGGCAGCACCGACGGCTCCCGCGCCGATCGTGCAGGAGAGCCAGCGCGGCTTCGCGGGCGCCACGAAGGACGACTTCCCGCCGCGCACGCTGCGCGGGCCGGCCAACCCGGACGAGGCGGCTCTGGCGGAGCCGTCCACCCTGCGGCGGGCCCTGCGATGAGCGTGATCACCGAAGCCGCGCCGATCAATGGCTGGGAGGCGCAGACGGCTGAGCGCGCGCGCTGCGCGAGGCTCATCCGCGAGGCGCTCGGCGTGCTCAGCTCGAAGTGGGCGGTCGGCGTGCTGCTCGCCCTCGGCGACGGCCCGCGCCGCTACCACCAGGTGCTCTCCGAGCTGCACCCGATCTCCGAGAAGGTGCTCACGCAGACGCTGCGCACCATGGAGCGCGACGGCCTCATCGCCCGCCACGTGCACGGCGAGGTGCCGCCGCACGTCGAGTACGAGCTCACTGCCCTCGGCGCGTCGATGGCCGGCCCGATGAAGGCGCTCGGCCAGTGGGCCGTCGCCAACGGCGCCCGCGTCGAGAGCTCTCGCGAGCGCTACGACGCCATCAATTCCTGAGCGAGCCTGAGCGCGTCCGCCGGCCCGGCGCCGACTCCGGCGCCCTCGTGGCCGGTGATCGCCCACACGCCTGACTGCAGGCGGCCGACGAAGGGCCCGTCCGGCCGGTAGGGGCGGAAGCCGACCCACGTGCGGGTGACGCGCAGCTGCGCGAGGCGTGGCATCCAGTGCGCGGCCCGGACGTGCAGCGCCTCGGCGTGCGGGGCGGCGGGGTCGAAGCCGACATCGTCGCGCGTCGAGCCGACGTAGATCTCGCCCGTGAGCGCCTCCTCGATCACCGAGGCCAGCGGCGCCGGATAGTCCGCCGCGACCACCTTGTGGATGACCCGGCCCGGGGCGGGCCCTAGTGCGATGAGCTGGCCCCGCCGCGGCCGGACGTCGAGCTCGGGCGCCAGCGCCCCGCTCCACGGCCCGGCGGCGATCACCACGGCCGCCGCCGCGATCCGCTCACCGTCGGCCAGCTCCACGCCGTTCGCCTCGACTCTCACTACCTCGGCACCCGTCCGCGTCGGCACCTCCGCCGCAAGCGCCCGCGCAGTCGAGCGCGGATCGACCTGCAGATCCTCGGCGACCAGCACCGCGGGCGGAAGCCCCGGCCGCAGCTCCGGCTCGATCGTGTGCGGGTCCTCCACAATGGTTTCCCAAGGCAACAAGGTGCCAGGCACTTTTGGGAGGGTTGGTTGAGGGTTGGGGTAGATCGTCAGGGAGCCTTTCTGGCGGAGCTTCACCGCGTTCGGGAAGCGCTCGGCCAGTGCGTGCCAGGCGGCGTGGCCGTGCGGGGCGTCGGCCATCAGGACGTTGCCCTCGCCGAGGCCGGTGGTGCCGTCGGAGACCTCGCCGCGGTCGAGCAACAGCACGTCGGTGCCGGCGTCGTGCAACGCGCAGGCGGTCGCCGCGCCGCAGATGCCGGCGCCGACGATGACTACAGGCGGAATCCGGCTGGAAACGGGTCGTCGGGTGCGAGTGTGTACTGCGCGGCGCCGGTGATCCAGGCCCGGCCGGTGATCTCCGGGATGACGCCCACGTCCGTTTCCTCGATCAGGCGACCGGTGAAGCGCGTGCCGATCACCGAGCGGTGCACGAACTCCTGGCCGATGGCCAGCTCGCCACGGGCGTGCAGCTGCGCCATGCGCGCACTGGTTCCGGTTCCGCACGGGGAGCGGTCGAGCCAGCCGGGGTGGATCGCGACCGAGCTTCTGTCCTCGCCGACCCAGATCACGTGCTTGAGGCCGCGGATGGCGGGGTCGCGGGGATGGAAGGGCTCCGGCACCGTGGCCATCAGCTCCAGGCCGGCGTCGATCAGCTTCCGTGCGTGCTCGGGGCGGACCGTCAGCCCGTGCTCGGCCGCGTTCGCGATCGCGTAGAAGTTGCCGCCGTAGGCGAGGTCGTAGCCGTCGTAGGCGCCGACGAAGAAGGACGGCACGTTGCGGATCGTGACCGCCGTCGCGCGCCCGTCCTTGACCGCCACGCGCGCCTCGACGAGCCCGGCCGGCACGTCGAGGCGGACGATCGTCTCCGGCTCGGTCACCTCCACGCGGCCGGTTTCGACGAGCACCGTGGCGACGCCGATCGTCCCGTGCCCGCACATCGGCAGGCAGCCGGACACCTCGATGAAGACGACGCCCCAGTCCGCGTCGGGGTGGACCGGCTGCTGCAGGATCGCGCCGGACATCGCTCCGTGGCCGCGCGGCTCGCACATCAGGAACGTCCTGAGTTCCTCGGGGACGTTGAGCCGGCGCTCGGCCATCGTTGCCCCAGGCAGCGTGCCGACACCGTCGGTGACCACGCGCGTCGGCATGCCCTCCGTGTGCGACTCGACGGTCGAGATAACCGTCATCCGTAGATCGTGCGAGTCTCCGAGAAGAAGTCCAGGCCGGCGCGGCCCTGCTCGCGCGGGCCGAAGCTCGAGGCCTTCGCGCCGCCGAAGGGGACGTGCGGCTCGACGCCCGCGGTCGGCGCGTTGACGCGGACGATGCCGGCCTCGGCGGAGCGCGCGAACGACTCGATCTCCTCCCGCAGCGGCGACACGATCCCGGCGACGAGGCCGTATTCGAGCGCGTGCAGGCGTTCGAGCGCCGCGTCCATGCCGGCGACTGGCAGGACGGACAGCACGGGCGCGAACAGCTCCTCGTGATTGGTCGGGTGCTCCCCGGTGAGGATGGTGGGGGAGAGCATCGCGTGACCCTCGGCCTCGCCGCCGGCGAGGGTCTCGGCGCCGGCGATCTGCTCGGCCACCTCGTCGCGCTTGGCGGCGTCGATCAGCGGGCCGACGACCGTGGCCGGGTCGGCAGGGTCGCCGACGCCTAGAGCCGCGGTCTGCGTCCGGAGCTCCTCGATCACCGCGTCCATACGGCGCTCGTGCACGAACAGCAGCGAGGTGGCCGTGCACTTCTGCCCGGCGTAGCCCATCGCGCCGCCGAGTGCGACCCTGGCGGCGAGCGCCGGGTCTGCCGCCTCGGACACGTAGACGCCGTTCTTGCCGCCCATCTCGAGCTGGATCGGGACGAACGCGCCCGCGAGTCGCTCGTGGATGGAACGGCCGGTGGCCGTCGAACCGGTGAAGGAGACGGCGTCCGGGCGCGCATCCAGCAGCGCGCCAGCGACGTCACGGCCGCCGCGCACCAGCTGGACGACGTCGCCGAGGTCGAGGTGCTCCACCAGCCGCTCGGAGATCCGCACGGCCTGGGAGGCGGGCTTGAGGACGACGGCGTTGCCGGCCTGCAGCGCCGGCGCGATCTTCCACGTCGGGATCGCGATCGGGAAGTTCCACGGGCAGATCAGCAACGCGACGCCGCGCGGGAAGCGCAGCACCCGCACGCTGGCGCCGGTGGCGTCCTCGTAGACCTCGCCGGCGGGCCCGGTGGCCAGGGACGCCGCGTAGCGCAGGATGGCGGCCGCACGGGCCACCTCGGCGCGCGCCTCGGTGATCGGCTTGCCGACGTCGGACACGATCAGGTCCGGCAACGTGGTGTCCGCGGCGACGCGGTCGGCCGCCGCGCTCAGGCGCGCGGCGCGGCCAAGGGCGCCGAGCGCCGCCCAGCCGGCCTGGGCCTCGCGAGCGCGGTCCAGGCGCCCGACCGGGTCGGTCTCCGGCTCGAGCTCGTAGAGCTCGGTGCCGTCGTATGGATTAGAGAGCAGCGCGCACACGGGCCATGCCTTCGTCGTCGAGGGGGAGCCGGGGCGGACGGGTCGGGCCGCCGTAATGCCCGGTCAGGTCGAGCGCCGCCTTGAAGGACTGCACGAGGCGTGGGTCCATGTCGAGGCGACTGAGGGGTGCGAGCTTCGGCCACAGCGCGCGCGCCGCGGCAAGATCGCCGTCCCGCACGAGCCGCTCGAGCTCCAGGCACTCGCCAGGCAGCACGTTGGCGACGCCGGAGACCCAGCCGACCGCGCCGGCGGCGTAACCCTCGAGCGCCCAGTCGTCGCCGCCGACCAGCACCTCGAGGTCGGACAGCTCCTGGATGTGTGCGATACGACGCGCGTCACCCGAGCACTCCTTGACCGCAACGACGCCGGGCAGGCCGGCGATCGTCTCGGGCGTCATGTCGAGCCGGCTCGCCTCGGGGTTGTTGTAGGCCATCACCGGCAGCGCGCCCGTGACGGCCTCGTAGAACGTGTGCAGCTCGGCCTCGGTGGCCTCGTAGGTGGTGGGCGGCAGGCACATCACGCCGAAGGCGCCGAGCCGCTGCGCCTGCTCGACGTTGGCGACGACGGTCGCGGTCGTCGGTGCGGACACGCCGACGGTGACCGTGAGGCCCGTGGCGAGCGCGGTCTCGATGACCGCGCGGCGCTCGTCGGTCGACAGCGCGGCCGCCTCGCCCATCGTGCCGCAGACGACGACGTGTTCGATGCCGGTCTGCTGAAGGTGCTGCGCCTGAGCGGTCAGATGCCCGAGGGCCAGTTCGAGCTGCTCGTCGAAGGGCGTCAGCAGCGCGGGAATGACGCCGGTGAAGGTCATGCCCCCGATTAGAACAGGTCGTGCTCGCGAGCGCGGACCAGCGCAGCCGCGCCCGGGCCGTCCTCGCCGAGCACCTCGAGCCCGCGGAGGCGGACGGCAGGGAGGCCCTCGGCCTTGGACCGGGCGAGATCGGCCGCACTTGCCGCCTGATCGGCCACGGCCACGTGGCTCGCGACCATCTCGCGGCCGTCGCGGTCGGTCTCACCGCGGTAGTCGACGAGCGGCTCGATGCCGGCGCAGCCGATAGCGATCTCCTGCTGGCCGACCCGCCACGGGCGGCCGAAGGAGTCGGTGATCACGACCGCGCAGCCGAGCGCGGCACGCAGGCGACGCGCGCTGTCGTCCGGGTCAAGCGGCAGCAGCACCGCGAGGTCCTCGCCACCCGCATTGGACCGGTCCACGCCGGCGTTCGCGCACACGAAGCCGTGGCGGGTGCGGCAGATCAGCCGTCCGCCGTCCGCCCGCAGGATCTCCTCGGCCTCGTCCACCACGACCTGCACCGCGCGCGGGTCCTTGTCCCATTCGGCCGCCCATTTCTCGGCCCAGTCTCCGGGCTCGATGGTCGTGAGGTCGACGACCCGGCCCTCCGCCTTGCTCACCACCTTGTGCGCGACGCACAGCACGTCCGTCGGCCGCAGATGGAAGCCGGCCAGCAGAGCGGCCAGGTCATCGCCGGGGCGGACCTCCGGCATGCCCTGGAAGGCGTAGGCCTCGATCACGCCGTGGAGAGGGCCGCGAGGTCTTCGGGCGTGTCGACGTCGAAGGCGAGCGTCGGCACGTCGACGATGCGCACCCGCACTCCGGCTGCGTGCCCGAGGGCCGCGTGGCGCGCGCACGAGCCGGGCCCGAAGGACGGCTCGATCGCCGATGGTGGATCGAGGATCAGTGCGTTGGTGCCCGTGCCGTGGCGATCGGGGACGATCGTCAACCCGGACCCCGCGCCGGCCAGCAGCGTGTCGACCTCGGCCGGGTCGAGCAGGGGACAGTCCCCGGGCACGAGCAGCACCCGCGTCGAGGTGGCGGCAGCGATGCCGCGCAGCGCGGCCTCCGAGTGGCCGGCCTCGTCGGGATCCTCGACGACGCGCGCGCCGTGCTCGCGCGCGAGCGCCATCGCGCGCGGCTCACGCGTGACGACGAGCACCTCCTCGAGCGCCCGCACCTGCGCAAGCGACCGCAGCACCGCGCCGGCCATCGACTCCGCCAGCTCCGGATCGCCGCCGAGCCGCGACTTGGCGCGGGAGAAGGACTTCACGGGCAGGATCGCGCTGGTCAAGCGGCCACCGGATAGCGCTTGCGGATGTCATAGAGCGTCGTCCGTTCGGCGGCGGGGCGCCCGGCGGCGTGCGCCGCGCCGACGAGCTGCTCGGGATCGAGCCGCACGCCGTACTCCGAGCCGGCCATCCGCGAGATCGACTCCTCCATCAGGGTGCCGCCGAGATCGTTGACGCCCCAGCGCAGCGCCTCGGTGGCGGCGTCCAGGCCCATCTTCACCCAGCTGGCCTGCAGGTTCTTGATGCTGCGGCCCAGCGCGAGCCGGAAGACGGCGGTGTGGCGCAGGTTGTCCTCGATGGAGATCGGCTCGATGCCGTAGCGGCGGCCGAGCTGCGTCTGGTAGGGGATGAACGACAGCGGCACGAACTCCGTGAAGCCGCCGGTGCGCTCCTGCAACGCCCGGACGACGCGCATGTGCTCGGCGAGCTCGTGCGGTCCTTCGATGTGGCCGAACATCACGGTCACCGTCGAGCGCAGGCCGATGTCGTGCGCCGCGCCGACGATCTCCACCCAGCGCCCCGCGGGCAGCTTGTTGGGGGAGATGCGCTGCCGGACCGCGTCGTCGAGCACCTCGGCCGCGGTGCCGGGCACCGAGCCCAGTCCCGCGGTGCGCAGCTCCTCGAAGACCTGCTCCGGACTGAGACCCGACTGCGTGCACATGTGGTCGACCTCCATCGGGCTGTACGCGTGGAGGTGCAGCTGTGGCGCCTCCTCACGAGCAAGCCGCAGCCAGCCCAGGTAGTCGTCGAAGGCCCAGTCGGGATGGATGCCGGACTGGATGCAGACCTCCGTCGCGCCGTAGTCGATCGCGTCCTTCAGCCGCCGCACGAACTCCTCGCGGTCGTGCTCGTAGGCGTCCGGCGAGCGCTTACCCACGCCGAACCCGCAGAAGGCACAGCCGACCACGCAGATGTTGGAGACGTTGACGTTGCGGTTGACGACGAAGGTCACCTCGTCGCCGGCGAGCTCGGCGCGCAGGTCGTCCGCCGCCTGGCGGATGTCCTCGACCGCCTCGGGGCGCTCCTCCGCAAAGAGCCCGGTCAGCTCGTCCGGCGTCAGCGCCGCACCCTCACGGGCCTTGGCCACCACGCCAGCAAGCGTTCCGTTGAGTGAAACAACCGGCCTGCCCGCCTGTTTCACGCCGCGCGGCTTGAAGGTGGGGTAGACGCGGTCGATGACCTCGAGGACGCGGGGTGACTGCCACTCGTCGTTCATGTACTGCGGGTAGACGCAGAGGCGCTCGGCGAGGGCGACGCCGTCCTCCATCAGCCGGTCGCGGACCTGGCGCGGGGAGGGGAAGGGGTGCTCGGGGGAGATGTGGTCGCCGTTGGCGCTCAGGCCGCCGAGATCGGTCGCTCCGGCGGCGACGAGCTCGGGCCACCACTCCGACAGATTGGGCGGCACCTGGATGCCGACGCCCGGCAGCAGGCGCTTGGCCTCGCCGATCAGGCGCTTGAGGTCGTCGAGCGAGATCGGGTTGGCCCACTTCGGCAGGTCCTCGTGCGGGCGGTCGGCGATGCCGGTCCGCCACAGCTGAGAGGCAGCCGCGTCGGCGATCTCCGCCGGCTCCTGGCCGTAGTAGCTCTGGTGCGGGACGAAGTTCTGGAGGATGACCTCCTGGATGTGGTCCATTCCCACGAACGCCTCGAGCGCGGCGACCTGCTCCTCCTCGGACTCGCCGATCCCGACGAGGATCCCGCTGGTGAACGGGATGCGCAGCTCCGCTGCGGCCCGGATCGTGGCCAGGCGGATGTCCGGGTGCTTCGTGGGCGAGCCCTGATGGGCGACGAGGTCCGGATTGACGGACTCGAGCATCAATCCCTGGGACGCGGTCACCGCGCGCAGCCGCGCGAGATCCGCGGCGTCCAACACGCCCAGGTTCGTATGAGGCAGCAGTCCGCGGTCGAGCGCCTCGCCGCAGGCCCATTCCACGTAGGCGACGAAGTCGGCGAACCCCAGCGCTTCGAGTTTCGCCTGAACGCCGGGGTGGTGGTCCGGCGCCTCGCCCGTGAGCACGAGCAACTCCTTGACCTGCCGGCGCGCGGCGTGGTCGATGAGCTTGAGGACCTCGTCCGGCTCGTGCAGATGCGGCTTGTGCGTCGCGAAGGCGCAGTACTTGCAGTAGCACCGGCACGTCCGCGACAGCGACAGGGTGACGTTGCGCGAGAAGGTGACGCGCCGGCGCATCTCCCGTTCGACGGTAGCCCTAGACGAAGAGGTCCGGGATGAGGTCCTCCTCGGACCCGCCTTCGCCTGCCCGGTAGTGGTCGAAGGGGCCGTCGAGGACCTCGTCGTCGATGAAGAAGTTCCCGGTGGTCTCGCGCGCGGGCTTGCAGAAGATCGCGTGAGCGGCGTCGCCCATGATCTCCGGCTTGCGCGCCTTGGACATCGCCTCGTCGCCGCCGAGCAGGTTCTGCACGGCCGCGGTGGCGATGATCGTCCGCGGCCACAGGGAGTTGAAGGCGATCCCCTCGCCCTTGAACTCCTCCGCCATCCCGTACGTGCACATGCTCATCCCGTACTTGGCGATGGAGTACGCGACGTGGGTGCCGAACCACTCCGGCTTGAAGTTCAGCGGGGGCGACAGCGTCAGGACGTGGGGGTTGTCCGACTTCTTCAGATGCGGGATGCAGGACTTGGAGAACAGGAACGTCCCGCGCGTGTTGATGTCCTGCATCAGGTCGTAGCGCTTCATCTCGAGCTGCTCGGTCCCGGCGAGGTTGATGGCGCTCGCGTTGTTGACGCAGATGTCGATGCCGCCGAACTTCTCGACGCACTGGGCCACCGCGCCGAGCACCGAGTCCTCGTCACGCACGTCACCGACGACCGGCAGCGCGTTGCCGCCCGCCGCCTCGATCTCCTCGGCTGCCGTGTAGATCGTGCCCTCGAGCTTGGGGTGCGGCTCGGTGGTCTTGGCGACGATGCAGACGTTCGCGCCGTCCTGGGCCGCCCGCTTGGCGATGGCCAGCCCGATGCCGCGGCTGGCGCCCGAGATGAAGAGTGTCTTGCCCGCGAGGTCGCTCATGGCCGCAAGCCTTTCACGAAGGCGAGGACGTCCGCCGCGCCCCGGCTTCGCGCATCCGCGTCCCCGAGCCACAGGTCGGTGAGCCAGCCGTCCACGAGGTCGCCGTAGTGGGCGACGACCGCCTCATGGCTGGGCAGGAAGGTCGCCGTGGGGCCCTTGAGGATCTCGCCGTTCACGAACGGACTGATGGCGACGACGGTCTTGGCGGCCAACAGATCACGCATGCCGTCCAGCGCGAGGATCGGGTCGATCGAGATGACTGGGTTGCTGGGGCCGACCACGACCGCGTCGGCCGCCTCGATCGCCGCTCGCACCTCCGGCGTCATCGCTCCGCCGCTGAGCTCGACCTCGCCGGGCGGGGCGCCGAGGCGGATCATCCACTCCTGGAAGGGGGTGCCGCCAACGAAGGTCGGCGCCGGCTCGTCGCACATCGGCAGTACCCGTGCCGTGACGCCGAGCGTCGCGCGCAGCGCCTCGATCGTGTCGGTGAGCCGTTCCCCGGCGCGCAGCCGACGCAGCCGATCGCGACCGATCTCGAGGTCCTCGTCGCCGAGGTTGAACCACACGTCCTCACCCCGGGCTCGCAGGCGGTCCATCGCGTGGAAGGTGTCGCCGTCGAGGCCCCAGCCGCGTTCGTCTATGCGGTCGGCCAGCCAGAAGAGGATGAGATCCGGATCCGGGGACACCCAGGCGCCGTGGATCTCGACGTCGTCACCGGTGTTGGCGACGACAACGAGCTCCTCGACGTGGTCGAGGAGCCCGCGGGCCAGTTTCGCCCCGCCGGTGCCACCGGCGAGAACGACCAGGTCCTTCAGATCAGGTGCGGCGCTCGAGGTCTGCGACCTCGTCCGCCTTGGCGTCGGCCTTCTCCTCGGTGCGCGCGAGCTCGTCCTTGGCCTCGCCCTTGCGCTCTTCCTTCTTGCCCTCGCGCTTGGTCGATGCGTCGCCCGTCAGGTCGCCGACGGCCTGCTTGGCCCGGCCCGTGATCTTGTCAGTGATACCCATGAGTACGGACTACCTGTTTCAGCGTCCTGAAAACTCGGGTTGGCGCTTGGAGGCGAACGCCTGTGCGCCCTCGGCGAAGTCCTCGGTGGTCGCACACACCGTCTGCAGCGCGATCTCGAGCTCGAGCGTCGTCGAGAGCGCCGGACGCGCGGACGCGTCGATGACGCGCTTGGACAGACCGACGGCGATCGGGGCGCAGACGAGCAGCTCGTCGACGAGCTGATTGGTCACCGCTTCGAGCTCCTCGGCGGGCGCGACGCGGTTGACGAGGCCGATGCGCTCGGCTTCGGTGCCGTTGATCAGCTTGCCGGTCATGATCAGCTCCTTGGCCCGGCCGAGGCCGACGACCTGGGGGAGCCGTGAGGAGCCGCCGACGTCCGGGATCAGGCCGATGCGCGTCTCGGGCAGGCCGGTGATCGCGTCCGCGGCCATCGTGCGCAGGTCGCAGGCGAGCGCCGTCTCGAGCGCGCCGCCGATGCAGCCGCCCTGGATCATGCAGACGACGGGCTTCGTGAGCTCCTCGAGCGCGTTGGCGGCGTCCAGCCACGCCTTGCGGAACGTGCGCAGGTCCGACAGCCCGGCCTCGCCGACCTGGCCGGCCAGTTCCTGGAGATCGACGCCGGAGGAGAACATCGGACCCTCGCCGCGCAGGACGACCACGTGGACGTCGCCGGCGTTCGCGGTCTCCCGCACCGCCTCGCCGAGCGCGACGATCAGCGCATGGTTGAAGGCGTTGCGCTTCTCGGGGCGGTTGAGGATCAGGTGGCGGACCCGTCCCTGGTCCTCTGTACGCACGAGGTCGGTCATGCCGCGACCTTAGGCGAGGACGTATCGCCGGCATGCGTCGAGGCGCCGTAGATCGCGCCGCCGGGGCAGTCCGCGCACTCGACCTCGCGCTTGGGGTTGACGATGCCGAGCAGTCCGAGGATGCCGCCGAGGGCGACGAGGCCGGCGGCGATCGCCGCGACGCGATGGAAGGACCCAACCGTGATCGCTCCGGACGCGATGATCCCGAGCGCTGCGACGCCGAGCAGGCCGGCCACCCGCGCGAGCGCGTTGTTGATGCCGGACGCGATGCCTGCGTTGTGCTCGTCGGCGTCGGCCAGCACCGTCGCGGTCAGCGGCGCCACCGTCATCGAGAGACCGAGCGCGAAGACCACCAGGGCGGGGAGGACCTCCTCGACGTACGGCGCGCTCTCGCCGACCCGCTGCCACAGCAGCAGGCCCACCGCCGCGAGCAGCGGCCCGCCGCCCATGAACAGGCGCGGCCCGAGTCTGTCCGCAAGCGCACCCATGCGGCGCGACAGGACGAACATCACGATCGTGATCGGCATCGTCGCGAGACCGGCCTCGAAGGCGCTGTAGCCCGCGACCTGCTGCAGGAACAGCGTCGTCGTGAAGAGGTTGATCGAGAGCCCGCCGTACATGGCGACCGTCTCGAGGTTGCCGACCGCGAAGTTGCGCCGGGCGAAGAGCCCGAGCGGCAGCATCGGCTGCGGGGAGCGCCGCTCCCACGCGACGAACGCGGCGAGCAGCGCGACGCCGGCGACGATCGGCAGCCACACCTCGAGCGCGCCCCAACCGGCCTCGGGCTGGCGGGTGAGCCCGTACACCGGCCCGCCGAGGCCGACCGCGCACAGGACCGCGCCCACGATGTCGACGTGCGGGCGCGAGGCCGGTCGCGGGCGCTCCTCCACCGCCTTGGCGACCACGAACAGGGTGACCAGGACGAACGGGATGTTGATGAGGAAGATCCAGCGCCACGACGTGACGTCGACGAGCACGCCGCCGGCGAGCGGGCCGACCACGAAGGCGATGCCGGTCCACGCCGTCCACGATCCGATCGCGGCGCCGCGCTCAGCGGGCGGGAAGGCGGCGATGATCACCGCCAGCGCGCTCGGCGTCAGCAGCGCACCGAAGATCCCCTGCAGGGCGCGGGCGACGACGAGCAGCTCGACGGACGGCGCGATCGCGCAGATCAGGGAGGCGACGCCGAAGCCCGCGACGCCGAGCGAGAAGATCCGCCGCTCGCCGAACAGGTCGCCGAGCGAGCCGCCCACGAGGATCAGCGAGGCGAGCGTCAGCAGGTAGGCGTTGGAGATCCACTGCTGGCCGGCGAGGCCGCCGCCGAGTTCCTCGCGGATCGTCGGCAGGGCGACGTTGACGACCGTTGCGTCGAGCCCGGCGACGAACGAGCCGAGGATGGCCGCAAGGAGAGCGAGCTTCTTGCGGTCCACGTCCTCGCCCATACTGGCGCGCGGCCGATATGCGCGAGGAGCTGTTCCGACCGCCCGACCATCGCGGGCCGCTGATCGCCGCCGGCGCCTTCACGTTCACCGTGGGCGTCGCCCTGCTGCTGCTGCGCACCGAGCCGAGCACGGGCTGGGTGTTCGTGATCACCGGCGCGCTGGCCGCGAGCTGGCTCTGGCTCGGGCTGCAGGGCGCCGAGGGCGGGCCGCCGCCGGCCTACGCCTCCGTGCTGGTCGTGATCGGCTTGACGGCGCTCGCCGTGGCGTTGCTGTCGCTCGCGGACCTGCTCGGCGTCGACTCGCTCGGAGCGGGCACGGCGACGTGGGTCTCGCTCGTGGTCGCCGCCGTGGCGGCGTTCGCCGCGCGGCGGCGCTCGTCCGCGGTCGCCGCGCTGATCGCCGCCCTGGCCGCCGGCCTCGCCGTCCTGGCCGCCTATGACTGGATCTTCGATCCGGAAGCGGTGACGCGGCTACCGCTGGCTGCTGTTGCTGCTGGCGATCGGCTACGGGCTCGGCTCCCTCGTCCTGCGGGGGACGAGCCAGCGCCACGCCGAGCAGATGGTCAACGCGGCGGGCGTCGCGATCCTGTTGATCCCGCTGCTGTCGGTCGCCCCGACGCTGATCTTCGGCCCGACGCCGACGCTGCCGGGCTTCTGGAAGCTGATCGTCATCGCCGCCGGTCTTGGCCTCGTCGCCTACGCCGCCGCCGATCGCGCGCCCGGCGCGGCCTACCTCGGCGCGGCGAACCTCGCGGCCTTCCTGCTGCTCGCCTCCGACAGCGACGGACCTCCTGTGGTGGCCGCTGCTGCTGATCGTGCCCGGCGCGGTGATGGTGCTCGCCGGCCTGCGCCCGCGCAGCCCGCTCCCGCCCGAGCCGGGCAGCTCCACGAGCCCTGACGACCTCCCGCTGACGGTTCGCGTACGCGCGATTGAAGTTCCGGCGGTACCAGGAGCTCGCGCTGGAGGCTTTTGAGGCCGATCGCGCCGCCGGACGCCGCCACACCTACGTCGTCGCACCGCCCGGGTCCGGCAAGACCGTCATGGGCCTCGAGATGGCCCGCCGGTTGGGCCGGCCGGCGCTCGTCCTGTGCCCGACGACCGCAATTCAGGCGCAGTGGGAGAGCGTGCGCTCCTGCGGACCTCCAGCTGACGTCGCTCACCTACCAGGCGATCTGCCAGACGACGGACCCGGGCGGTGCGCTGCGTGCCGCCGCCGAAGCGCAGCTCGGCCCGAGCGCGCCGTCCGAGCGGCGCGACCGCGAGCTCGCCCGCACGATCGCGCTGCTCAAGCGCGACGTCGCCCGCGGCGGTGGGGTGCAGGCGCTGCTGGCGCCGGGCGCGATCGCCCGGGTGGACGCCCTGCGCGACGCGGGCGTGCGCACCGTCGTCCTCGACGAGTGCCACCACGTCGTCTCCATGTGGGGCTACCTCGTGCGTGCGGTCCTGTCGGAGCTCGGCGACGACGTCCACGTGATCGGGCTGACCGCGACGGCGCCGGACGACATGAGCGCCGACGAGGCCGCGCTCTACGACGAACTGCTGGGGCCGGTCGACTTCCACACGCCGACGCCGGCCGTGGTCCGCGAGGGCTTCCTCGCCCCGTTTCAGGAGCTCGCGCTGTTCACCACACCGCTCGACTCCGAGCTCGCGTGGCTCGCCGCCCGCCACGAGCGCTTTCAGGAGCTGCTCGACCGCCTCATGGAGGTCTCCGACGACGAGCTTGCGTTCCCGCTGTGGGTCTCCAACCGGATGCGCCATCGCGGCGCCAGCGAGGCGGAGGTCCCCTTCGCCGAGCTGCTGCGCCGCCAGCCGGCGCTCGCCGGAGCCGGGCTGCGCTACCTCGGCTCCGCGGGGCTGCCGCTACCGCCGGGCGCGCCGCGCGGCGAGCGCTTCCGCGCGCCGCCATCCATGGACGACTGGATCGCGCTGCTGTCGGACTACGCGGTCAACTGCCTGCGCCGCCACGAAGGAACCGAGGCGCGCATCGACGAGCTGGCGGTCGGCCTCGCCGACCTGGGCTTCGCGCTCACCCGCACGGGCATCCGGCCCGGGCGGACCGACATCGACCGCGTGCTCGTCGAGTCGGCCGCCAAGCCGATCGTCGCCTGCGAGGCGCTCGCCGTCGAGCACGAGTCCCGCGGCGACGGCCTGCGCGCCGTGGTCCTCGTGGACTCCCGCGGACCCGCTGGGGGACGCACTGCTCGAGGCCTTCACCGCCGACATCCGCACCGCACCACTGCACCCGGTCCTGGTCACGGGGTCAGACCCCCGGGAAGACGTTGCATCGCGACGCAGCAGACTGCGCACGGGCGAGACCCAGTGCCTGATCTCGACGCGCGCGCTGCTGGGGGAGGGGTGGGACGCGCCGTTCGTCAACGTCCTGATCGACGCGACCTCCGTCGCGGCCAGCATCTCCACGCGGCAGATGCGCGGGCGCACCCTGCGAATCGACCCGGCCGATCCGGAGAAGGTCGCCTCCAACTGGGACCTCGTCTGCGTCGCGCCGGGCCTCGAGCGCGGGGTGGCCGACTACCAGCGCTTCGTCCGCCGCCACGAGCACCTGCACGCGCCGTGCGAGGACGGCTCGATCGAGTCCGGCGTCTCCCACGTCCATCCCGAGCTGAGCCCGTACGCGCCGCCGGATGCCACCCACTTCGCCGAGCTCAACGCCCTCTCGCTCGCCCGCGCACGCGACCGCGCCGCCGCCCGCGCCCGCTGGCGCATCGGCGAGCCCTACCGAGCCGTCGAGCTCCCCGCCCTCCTCGTCCGCCGTTCCTCAAGGGACGGACGTCTCGGCACCGGACACGCTGGCCGCCCCGGAGGCGCCCGGCAGGCCGCGCTGGTGGCTGCCGCCGGGAAGTCCGGCGGCGGCGCTTCCCGGTCACCCTGCCGCTGACGAACGTGGCGACCGCGGTCGCCGAGGCCTACACGGCGCTGGGTGAGCTGAAGGCGACCGAGGTCGCCTGGCAGCAGCGCGCCGGTGGCTACGTCCGCTGCCTGCTGCCCGAGGGGACGCCGGAGGAGAATCTGCGCTTCACCGTCGCCCTGGCCGAGGCGATCGAGCCGGCCGTCTCGCACCGCTACGTGATCTCCCGTCCCGGTCGGAGACGGGTGGAGGTACGACGCAGCGCCTGGCATCCGGTCCCGTCGGACTTCGGCCGCAACCGCGAGCGCGCCGACGCCTACGCCGCGGCCTTCGCCCGCTGGCTCGGCCCCGGCGAGCTGCGCTACACGGTCACGGACGCCGAAGCCCTCGCCCCCGCGGCCGGCGGCGACGCGGCGTGGGAGAGCCAGACTCGTCAGTTGTGGCTGTGAAGGTCTCGGGCGGGACCTCGAAGAGCTCGACGCGGTGCCCGCCCGGCGCTCGGGCGTAGACGCGACGCTCGCCCCAGTGCTGCGCCCGTTCCTCGAACTCGAGGTCGAGCACGTCGAGGTCGTCGACCTGCACGGCGACGTGGCCGTCGTGCGGGACGACCGGCTCATCGGAGAACAGCACATGGATCTGGGTGCCGTTGCGCTCGAACCAGACCGCGCGGTCGCGTAGCGGCGCCGGCGGTGTGACCTCGACGAAGCTCAGTTCGGTCCAGAACGCGCGGTGGGCTTCGGCGTCACCGCGCTGGCCCTCGAGAGCAACATGGTGGATCATGCGCGCCTCATGTTGACGGTCAAGCCGTTCGGCGTCGCACTCGGCCTGCTGGGCAATCTCGCGGTTGCGCTCTCGATCCACAAGATGATCGGCACCGGCAGCTGCGGCGACGGCCTTCGCGCGCCTGTCCCGACAGCCTCACCGGCTACGTGATCATGCTGCCCGCCGGGATCATCATCTCGATCGCCGCGATCTTCTTCGGCGGCGGCGGGCTCTCGTTCCTCGGGCTGTTCCTCGCCGTCGGTGTCGGGGCGCTGGTCGCCGGGATCCAGACGGAGGACGAGGACACGAAGGCCTTCGGGTACGTCTTCGGCGGTGCCTTCGCCTTCGCCCCCTGTTCATCGGCTTCTTCGCCGTGCGAGCACTGGTGCGGGGTCGGGAGAAGGCGAAGGGCGGATCGGATCTCGTGCGGACAGGTTCGCGCGGCATCGGCACCGTCAAGGACGTACGGGATGGCGGTCGGGCGACGAGGTCCAGGTGGTGATGCGCGTCGAGCCCGAGGACGGCTCGCCGCCGTTCGAGGTGACCAAGAAGGGCCGTGCGCGCGTCCCTGCCGAGGCCGGTGACCGGTACCCCGTCTTCTACGAGGACGCAAAACGCTCGAACTGGGTGTACGGGACCCAGATGGACCCGGAGAGAATCGACCCGGAGCTGCGCGAACTGTTCGAGCTTGCCGCTCAGGCGGAGGCGGAGGAGCGGTACGGACTCAAGACCGAACGTCCCTGAAGTCCTGGATCGCGCGCTTGCGCTCGATCGCGTGGTCGATGATCGGCCCGGGGTACTCGTCCGTGCCGACCTCGGGCACCCAGCGACGGACGTAGGAGCCGTCGGGGTCGAAGCGCTCCTGCTGCAGCGTCGGATTGAAGACCCGCGTGTAGTCCTGCGGGTCGGTTCCCGTCCCGGCGATCCACTGCCAGCCGCCGTTGTTGTTGCCCATGTCGCCGTCGATCAGGTGCTCCATGAAGAAGCGCTCGCCCTCGCGCCAGTCGATGTGCAGGTCCTTGGTGAGGAAGGAGGCGACGATCATCCGTGCGCGGTTGTGCAGCCAGCCGCAGGCGACGAGCTGGCGCATGCCGGCGTCGACGATCGGATAGCCGGTGCGACCCTCCTTCCACGCGTCGAGCAGTTCGTCGTCGTGGTCCCACCTGGGCTCTGGCCGCTGGACGGGGCCGAACAGCTGCACGTACGCGTAGAAGTCACGCCAGGCGAGCTCGCCGCGGTAGCGCGTGTGCTCGCGGGTGCGCTGCTCGAGCTTGAGCGGCGAGAGGCAGCCGAAGTGCAGGTACTGGCTCATCCGGCTGGTCGGCTCGGAGAGGACGTTGCGGGTGTCGCCATAGGCGGAGGCGCCGGAGCGGGCCCAGTTGTCGAGTGCCTTCAGTGCGGCCGCCTCGCCGGGCTCGGGCCTGTCCTCGAGCGTTTTCGGCTCGCCCAGACCGAGGTCACCGAGGGAAGGAATCCCATCGGAGCGGAGCTGCTCGGCGGGGATCTCGCCCGGGGTGTTGTGGATGGTGCGGCGGGGCTGCTCGCTCCATTCGCGCCGGAACGGCGAATACACCTTGAACGGCGTTCCGGACTTCGTTTTGAGGTCCCCCAGGCGGGCGATGAAGTTGCCCGGCCCGAGGCGCAGATCGACCTCGGCTGCGACCCGCGTGTCCCGCGCACGGGCGTACGCGGAGACGTCGCCTGCGGCGTATACGCACTCGGCACCGGTCTCGGCGACGACCTTCGGTATCTCGGTCTCGAAGGCGCCGTGACGCACGACCAGCCGACCGTCGAGATTGTCGTCCAACGCCTTCAGGCACTCGAGCAGGTACTGCGTCCGGTTGGCCGAGGCGAAGCGCCCGTGCACGAGCCGATCGTCGAGGACGAACAGCGGGACGACCTTGTCGTGCTCGCGCAGCGCAGCGACGAGCGGCGGGTGGTCGTGCAGGCGAAGGTCACGCCGGAACCAGACGACTGCGGTGCTCGAAGCCATGTGCTTTGGTTATCCGCTTGAGCGACTCCCCAAAGATCATGTGGACCCCGTCGGAAGCGTTCATCGAGTCCTCGACGCTGAGGCGGTTCGCCCGCGCCGCGGGGCAGGAGGGGACCGACTACCAGGCGCTGTGGCAGTGGTCCGTCGACTGCCTGGACGATTTCTGGGCGGCGGTCTGGGACTTCTTCGAGGTGCCGGGGTCGTACTCGGCGGTGCTGGGGTCGCGGGAGATGCCGGGGGCCGAGTGGTTCGTGGGAGCGGAGGTCAACTACGCGGAGCTGGTGTTCCGGGGCAAGGACCCTGACGCGACGGCCATCCAATTCGCCTCGGAGCGGCAGCCGCTGTCGCTTTGGACCTGGTCACGGCTTCGTCACGAAACTGCTCGGGTGAGGGAGGGGCTGATCGAGCGTGGCGTCTCTCGGGGCGATCGCGTCGTCGCCTACCTGCCCAACGGGCCCGAGACGGTGGCGGCGTTTCTCGCTTCGGCCTCCCTCGGTGCAGTGTGGTCAGTTGCTCGCCGGACTTCGGGGCGCGCTCGGTCATCGATCGCTTCCAGCAGATCGAGCCGAAGGTGCTGCTCGCGACCGACACCTACGACTACGGCGGCAAGACCTACGACAAGTCCGGTGTCGTGAAGCAGCTGCGTGCCGAGCTCGGCGCCGAGCACGTGGTGCTCCTGTCGGAATGGTTCGAGGAGACGGACGCCGAGCTCGAGTTCGAGCGCGTGCCGTTCGACCATCCGCTGTGGGTCCTCTACAGCTCGGGCACGACCGGGCTGCCGAAGGCGATCGTCCAGAGCCAGGGCGGGATCCTGATGGAGCACCTCAAGAAGATGCACCTGCACCTGAACGCGCAGGAGGGTGACAACGTCTTCTGGTTCACGACCACCGGCTGGATGATGTGGAACTTCCTCGTCGGCGTCCTGCTGACGCCGGCGTCGATCGTCCTCTACGACGGCAACCCGGGGTACCCGGACATGGGGCGGCTGTGGGACCTCGCCGAGGAGGCCGGCGTCACGATCTTCGGCACGGGAGCCGCGTACATCCACGGATGCATGAAGGCGGGGGTCGAGCCGGCGGCGGGCCGCTCGTTGTCGGTGAAGGCCGTGGGCTCGACCGGATCGCCGCTGTCGCCTGAAGGCTTCGACTGGGTGTACCGGGAGCTCGGTGACGTGTGGTTGTTCTCCACGTCCGGCGGCACCGACGTCTGCACCGCGTTCGTCGGGGGCGTTCCGTGGATGCCGGTATGGGAGGGCGAGCTGCAGGGACGGAGCCTCGGCTGCGATGTCCACGCGTTCGATGAGTCCGGGAAAGGCGTCATCGAGGAAGTCGGGGAGCTGGTCATCACCCAGCCGATGCCTTCCATGCCGGTGTTCTTCTGGGGCGACGAGGACGGGTCGAAGCTGCGGGAGGCGTACTTCGAGATGTATCCCGGGCGTGTGGCGCCACGGCGACTGGATCCGGCTGACCGACCGGGGCTCCGCGGTCATCTACGGCCGCTCGGACTCGACGATCAACCGCGGCGGCGTCCGCATGGGCACCGCCGAGATCTACGCCGCCGCCCTGTCGGTCGACTCCGTCCAGGACGCCCTCGTCGTCGACGTCGACGACTGGATGCCGCTCTTCGTCGTCACCGACGGAGAGCCCGACGTCGACGCGATCCGCGCCGCCATACGCGAGCAGTGCTCGCCCCGCCACGTCCCGAACGAGGTCATTCGCGTGGACGCCGTCCCGCGCACCCTCTCGGGCAAGGTGCTCGAGGTCCCGGTCAAGAAGCTCTTCCAGGGCGCCAGCCCGAGTCCGTCGCCGCCCGCGAGTCCCTCGCGAACCCCGAGGCGTTCGACTGGTTCGTGCAGTTCGCGTCAGAACGCGCGCGCTAGACGACGCGAGCCGGTGTGGCTGAGCTGGTGAGGCTCGCGTCGAGCTTGTCGACGGCGGCGAGCACGAAGTCGTAGGCGGCTTCGAGAGCGGCCTCGTCGATCGCACTCGACGTGTCGTGTGAAGAGCGGACCCGTGGCGGGATGCCGCCGGGGCCGACGCAGCGGACGTACAGGGAGGGGATGCCGCGACTCGAGGCCGTCGGCCGCGCGACGCGGGAGCCGGCCGACGTCACCGCACGCGGCGACGAGCTGCGGGTGACGCGCCGACCAGGCGACCGTGCCCGAGCCGCACGGCCCGAGCTCGACGATCACGGTGTCGGCAGCCGAGCGCTTCTCCAACTTGCGCCAGCGGTCGAAGCCGAGTGACCACGCCTCGCCGGCGCCGGCGACCACGAGACCGACGGAGGCGCCCGCGGGCGGCCGGCGGGTCAGCTCCTCGTGCAGCGCCAGGGCGACCGCGACGCCGACCCGCGTCGGAAGCGCCGGGCGAGAAGTCGGTGAGCACGGAGTCCAGGGCGACGCCGACGAAGAGCAGCAGGCCCACGGTCGGGACCATCTGCACGAAGCCGAGCCAGCCGTCCTCGATGCCCAGGCCCCGCAGACCGCCGAGCACCGCCACGGCGAGGAGCAGACCGAGCAGCAGCCAGGACGCGTCGACGCGGCGCATCCAGCGCCGCCAGCGCTCCCGGAACCCGACGCCGCAACGCGGGGCGTCCGTGTGCGCGACCAGCCAGAGGGCCAGACCATCTGCGGGCGGGTCGACCACCACGATCTCCGTGGCCCGGCGGTAGAAGAGCCGCCGCAGCAGGCCGGTCGCCCACGAGAGGGCCAGCAGGACGGCCCCCGCCGCGACGATCGGCACCGTCGTGGAGACCAGCGATACGGCCACGCCGAGCGCCGCGTGCCAGACGATTGCCCATCCCCACTGGGGCCGCACCCAGACGGTCTCCACCCACGGGTCGTAGCCCCGCGAGCGCAGGTCGTCGTGGACCCAAAGGGCCGCCCGACGCTCCGCGTCGGTGCACGCCCCGCGGCGCTCGAAGGCGCACAGCTCATCGACTACGTCTCGCATGTAGCGTCCCCATGATGTCCGACACCGCGTTCGCAGGAGTCGCCAGGCAGGCGGAGCTGATCCGCAGCGGCGAGGTTTCGTCCCGCGAACTGGTCCAGGAGAGCCTCGATCGGATCGCCGCGCACGACCCGGTTCTCAACGCGTTCCGCGTCGTCTTCGGCGAGCGCGCGCTGGTCGAGGCCGACCAGGCCGACGCCCGGGCGAAGGGCGGAGACACCCGTCCGCTGCTCGGCGTGCCGATCGCGATCAAGGACGATCAGGACGTCGCCGGCGAGGTCACCGCGAAGGGTTCGATCGCCCACGGCGGGCCGGCCTCCGCGGACGCCGAGATCGTCGCCCGCCTGCGCAAGGACGGCGCGGTGCTGGTCGGCAAGACGCACGTGCCCGAGCTGATGACGATGAACTTCACCGAGACGCACTGGTACGGGTCGACGCGCAATCCGTGGGACCTCGACCGCACGTCCGGCGGGTCCAGCGGCGGCAGCGCGACCGCCGTCGCCGCCGGGCTCGTCGCGGCGGCCACCGCTTCCGATGGCGCCGGCTCGATCCGCATCCCGGCCGCGGCCGCGGGCCTCGTCGGCCTCAAGCCCGGCCCAGGCGTTGTCCCGACCCCGCTGAGCTGGAACGGGCTGTCGACCTTCGGCTTCCTCACCCGCACTGTCGAGGACTCCGCGCTCCTCTACCGCATCCCGCCGGAGGAGCCGACCGGGGCGAGGATCGCCTTCACCACCAAGCCG
>CAVXBH010000041.1:0-10155 GCA_963759945.1 uncultured Solirubrobacteraceae bacterium
GCTCGCCGGGCCGAATACTCCGGTGGTCGTCCAGCGCAACTCGCACTCGTCGGTGATCGACGGCCTCGTGCTCTCCGGCGGCGTGCCCCACTTTGCGTCGCCCCGGAGTACGACGCCGGAGCTCGGCATGGCCCACGGCGTGGTGCCGGAGGCGTTGGAAGCCGAGCTCGCAGACACGGCGGGCGCCCGGGCGGCGTTCGTCGTCTCGCCGACCTACTACGGCCTCGCCGCGGACATCGAGCGCTCGCCGAGGTCGCCCACGCGCGCGACGTCGCCGCTCGTGGTCGACCAGTCCTGGGGCCCGCACTTCGGCTTCCACTCCGGCGATCCCCGAGAGCGCGCTGCACCTCGGCGCCGACGCCGTGCTCACCTCGACGCACAAGATCGTCGGCTCGCTCACCCAGTCGGCGATGCTGCACGTCGCGCCGACCGGCCGTGTCGACCTCGACGCCGTCGCGCCGCGTCGTCCGGCTCGTGCGCTCGACGTCGCAGTCGTCGCTGCTGATGGGCTCGCTCGACGCCGCGCGCCGCCAGATGGCGATCCACGGCGAGGCGCTGCTGTCGCGCACGCTGCGCGCCGCCGCCACGCTGCGCGAGGCGATCGACGCGATGCCGGGCTGCGCGGTCGTCGGCGAGGACCTCGTCGGTCGCGCCGGCGTCGCCGCCTGGGACCCGCTGCGCGTCGTCATCGACGTCCGCGGCACCGGCCGCACCGGCTACGAGGTGTACGCCGCGCTGCGCGAGGCCTACGACGCCCAGCTCGAGCTCGCCACCCACGCGACCGTCGTGCTCGTGCTCGGCGTCGCGCAGCCCGCCGAGGACCTCGAGCGCTTCGCCTACGACTTCGCCGAGACGGTCGGGCGCATCTCCGTTCCCGGCGAGGCGGACGCGCTGTCGCGCTCCCAGGCCGCGCTGCACAACGAGGTCGCGATGTCGCCGCGCGACGCGTTCCTCGGCCGCACCGAGGTCGTCCCGATCGACGAGGCCGCGGGCCGCGTCTCGTCGGAGACGATCGCCGGCTACCCGCCGGGGATCCCGGCGCTGCTGCCCGGCGAGCGCGTCACGACCGAGGTGGTCGAGTACCTGCGCGAGCTCGTGGCCGCCGGCGCGCGCCTGCACGGCGCGTCAGCGATCCGACGCTGCGCACGCTCTTCGTCGTCGCGGAGTGATCCGCCGGCTGCTCACCGTCGCCGTCGCGGCGGTCGTGGCCTACGGAGCCGGCTTCGCCGCGGACGCGGTCCTGAACGAGGACCGCTGCGGAGCGAACAGGACGGTCACGCATTGGCTGCCCATCAGCGAGGACTGCAAGGTGAGGCAGCCGAACGGCCGTGTGAAGGTCGAGCGCGGTGACTCCGAGGTCTTCACCGCCACCGCAGGCGCCGTCTTCCTCATCGCGCTCGTCCTGCTCACCGCCCTCGCCAGCCTCGTCAAGGTCGTCGTGATCCTCGGCGCCGTCGTCGGCGCGGGCTACGTCATCTTCGCCTGACCGCGCCACGCCATCGAACGTCGCTGAACCCCCCTATAGGCGGTGTGCTCTCCGACGTTCGCTAGAAACGGCGATGCGCTTCGACGACATCCTGCGTCTGGTGGACGCGGCCCTGACCGAGGACGTCGGCTCGGGCGACGTGACGACGGAGGCGACGGTTGCCGTGGAGGCTCGCGCTCGCGGCGTGATCGTCCAGAAGCAGCCCGGCGTGATCAGCGGGCTCGACGTGGCGGACGCGGTCTTCCGGCGGCTCGACGTCGACTGCGAGATCGTGCGGGGGCAGGAGGGCGTCTGGCAGGAGCCGGGCGCGACCGCGATGACCGTCACCGGTTCGGCACGGGCGTTGCTGACCGCGGAACGGACGGCACTCAACTTCCTGCAGCGACTGTCGGGAATCGCGACCGTGACTGCTCGCGTGGTGCAGCAGGTGCGCACGGCCGGCGGGACCGCGACGGTGCTCGACACGCGCAAGACGACGCCCGGGATGCGCGGCCTCGAGAAGGCTGCGGTCGTGCACGGCGGTGGCACGAACCACCGTGCGGGCCTCTACGACGCGATCCTGATCAAGGACAACCACGTCGCCGCTGCCGGCGGCGTCGCCGAGGCGGTGGAGAAGGCTCGAGCAGCTCGGCCCGAGCTCTCGATCGAGGTCGAGGTGCGCGATACGGACGAGATCACTGCCGCACTCGAGGCTCGCGCCGACCGCATCCTGCTCGACAACATGACCCCCGAGCAGGTGCAGGCGGCCGTCGCGCAGGTGGGGGGCAGGGCGCTGCTCGAAGCGAGCGGCGGGATCACCCCGGAAACGGTTGTGGTCTATTCGACCATTAAGGGGCTAGACTTCGTGTCGCTGGGATGGCTGACGCATTCGGCCCCGCCCTCGACCTCTCCCTCGAACTGGAGATCGCCGCCCCCCATGTCTGAGCTCCTGGAACTCGAGAACACGATCCTGCTGCAGAGCGAGGTGCGCGCGCTGGCCCAAGAGCGCGGCGCCGTGATCCTCGCCCACAACTACGAGCTGCCGGAGATCCAGTCCGTCGCCGACTACGTGGGGGACTCGCTGGGCCTGTCGCGCAAGGCGGCGGCCGCAGACCAGGAGGTCATCGCCTTCTGCGGTGTGCACTTCATGGCCGAGACCGCGTCGATCCTGTCGCCGGAGAAGACCGTGCTGCTGCCCGACCTCGGCGCGGGCTGCTCGCTCGCGGACTCGATCACCGCCGATCAGCTGCGCGACTGGAAGGCCAAGTTCCCCGGCGCGATCGTCGTCATGTACGTCAACACGACCGCCGAGGTGAAGGCGGAGACCGACTACTGCTGCACCTCGGCCAACGCGGTCCAGGTGGTCGAGCACATCTACGCGACCCACGGCGAGGACACGGAGATCCTCTTCGGCCCGGACATGTTCCTCGGCGCGTTCGTGGAGAAGCAGACCGGCCGCAAGATGCACGTCTGGGACGGCGAGTGCCACGTCCACGCCGGCATCCGCCCGCGCGACATCGAGGCGACCCGCGCCGCGCACCCGGGCGCCGACTTCCTCATCCACCCCGAGTGCGGCTGCTCCACCTCGGTGATGGAGTACGTCGCCGCGGGCGACGTCGACCCGGAGGGTGTGCACATGCTCTCGACGGGCGGCATGCTCGACTACGCGCGCACGGCGAAGCCGGGTTCGACCGCGATCGTGGCGACGGAGACCGGGATGCTCTACCCGCTGCAGCAGGCGGCGCCGGAGGTCACCTTCCTGCCCGCCAACCGCGCCGCGGTCTGCCAGTACATGAAGATGATCACGCTGCCCAAGCTGCGGGACTGCCTGCGCGACCTTTCGCCGCAGGTGAAGGTCCCGGACGCGCTCGCCGAGCGCGCCCGGGTGCCGATCGACCGCATGGTCGCGATCGGTTAGAGACCCAGCAGGTCGAGCGTCAGGAGCTCGAGGACGCCGTCGATCGTCTCGACCTCGGCTTCGTAGACGATCGAGCCGACGGTGACGGAGCAGCCGCCGAGGGTGGCCTGGCGAGAGGTGCGCTCCTCGCCCTCTTCCTCCTCGGGGTCCTCCTCGCCGCCGGGGTCCTCCTCGCCGCCGGGGTCCTCCTCGCCGCCGGGGTCCTCCTCGCCGCCGGGGTCCTCGGCCACGCCGGCGCACAGCACGTCGGTGAAGTCCGTCAGCGTGCCGGTCAGCTGACCGCCCGTGAGGAGGTCGATCGTGACCATCTCGCCGTTGATGGCGGAGACGATGCCCGGGTTCTCATCGCCGTCGCCGAGCCCGTCGCCGTCCGTGTCGCGCTGGCGCGGGTGCCAGTTGAGGAGCGACTCACTGCGGTTGACGAGGCGGTCGGCGTCCGGGTCCTCGTCACCGTCGGCGACGCCGTTGCCGTCGGTGTCCGGCTTGCGCGGGTCCGTCTTGGCGAGCTGCTCCGTGCCGTTTGCGACCTGATCGCCGTCGTGGTCCTCACGCCCGTCGAGGATGCCGTCGCCGTCGGTGTCGGCGACTCGCTCACCCGTCTTGAGCATGCGCTCGTAGCTGTTGATGAGGCCGTCGCGATCCCAGTCGAGCGAGGCCGTCCGGCGCAGCCTGGCCTTCAGCTTGCGACGGGCACGCGCCTTGGCCCTGGCCTGGCGCTTGGCCTTCGCCTTGGCTTTGGCCTTCTTCTGCTTCTTCTTTGCGGCTTGTGAGTGCTTGGTGGGGCTCGCGGCGGGTGAGGAAGCCGGGGCGGCGGCGACCATCACCAGCGCAGCGAGGAGCGCTAGTAGGCGGGACATACTCCGCGGATCGACCGCTAATCAGAGGGACACAACCGGAGGCCGCTCCGGGCAGCCGCACGTACTACCGGCAGCGTGCGCACACGGCGCTGGTACTCCACGGGCGTGTAGCAGTGCACCTCGGCACGAGCGCCCATCGTGTGGGCGTCCCACAGCGACGCCGCTTGATGGACACGCTCGAGCCACGGCACGCCGTCGAAGTGCTTCGACACGAGCACCACCACGTACTCCGGGCCGCGCTCGCGCTGCGGGCCCGCGCCGGCCGCGTCCTCGACGCGCGCGCCCCCAACAGCGCCCGCTCCACGGGGAAGCGATCGGCGACCCGCCGTACGTACCGGTCCAGCTCGCGCTCGTCGAGCTCCACGCGGTGGATTGTGGCGCGCTACGCGGCGTCTGCGAAGTCCGCCACGGTATGCGGACCGACGCAGGCGACCGAGAGGTCCTCCGAGATGCCCGCCGCCGCGGCGCGGACGTCGTCCAGCGTGACGGCGTCGAGCGCGGCGATCGCCGCGTCCGGGTCGAGGTCGCGGCCGAACAGGACCTTCTGCGCGGCGGCGTGGCGCGCGACCGCGTTCGTGTTCTCGAAGGACAGCACCATCCGCCCGGCCGCGAATGCGCGGGCCCGCTCGACCTCTTCCTCACGCGGGCCGTCCTGACGCAGCTCGTCGACGATCTCGCGCATGCGCGAGTACGCCTCGACGCACTTGGTGGAATCCAGGCCGGCGGACAGCTGCAGGATGCCGACGTCCGCGAACGCGTGGGCGAGCGAATAGACGGAGTAGGCGAGTCCGCGCTGCTCGCGGATCTCGTCGAACAGGCGCGAGCCCATCGACCCGCCGAGCAGCGTGGAGTAGACGGTCAGCGCCGCGCGCTGCGGCAGCGAGGTCACGTCGATCGACGGGCGGTAGCTCATGCGCAGGTGCGACTGGTTCGAGTCGCGCTCCTCCACCAAGGTCACCGGCGAGAGCGGAGTGGCGGGCTCGTGGGCCCCGTTCGTGCGCAGCGTCGGGAAGCGACCGAAGGCGTCGGCCAGCACATCGTCGGCCGGCAGGTGCTCGACGTTGCCGACCAGGAACGCGCCGCCGCGCGAACCGGCCCACTGACGCTCGCGGAAGGCGACGATCGCGTCCCGCGAGAACGTGCGCAGGTGCTCCTCTGGCCCGAGCACGGGCCGGCCCAGCGGGTGCTCCCCGAACGCCGCGCGGTCGATCAGGTGCTCGGCGACGACGGACGGGTTGTCCTGCGCACGCGCGATCTCCTGGATGACCACCCCGCGCTCACGGTCGAGCTCCTCAGCGTCGATCCGCGGCCGTCCGACGAAGTCCGTCAGCAGGTCGATCGCCTCGCCCGCCACCTCCGCCCGGCAGGTCAGATGGAAGGCGACGATGTCGTGCGACGTGTACGCGTTCAGCACCGCGCCGAGCCGCTCCGCGGTCTCGTTGACCTTGCGGTAGTCGTCGTAGATCTCCCCGCCCTTGAAGACCAGGTGCTCGAGGAAGTGGGCCATGCCGTTCTCTTCGGGCCGCTCCGTGCGCGCGCCCGCGTCGAACGCGACCAGGACGGTCAGCGCGCGGGTGCCCGGCAGGGCGATCTTGTGGACGGGAAGGCCGTTGGGGAGGGGGTCCGAGACCGTGACGGTGGGCATCTAGCCGCGCCACGTTAATGCGGGCCCGGCCCTTCGCCGCGCCCTTGCGCGCCCGGATGACGCCGGCTTTGCGCAGGGTGACCGTCAGCCGAGCGCGGCCGCGCTTGTTCGTCTTGGCCTTCACGGACCGGAGACGGACGCGGGCGCCCTTGACAGGTGCGCCGGCCTGCGTGACGCGGACCTTCAGGGTGGTCCTCTTGCCCATCTTCACCGTGCGCGGGGTCACCTTGACCTTCAGCTTGGCGCCCGGTGCAGCGGCTCGGCGCGGGTCCGCGACGAGCAGTTCGACGTTGCGGTCCTTGGCGTCCCCGCCGGCGGCGAGGCCCGCCTGGGGGTCGTTGTAGCCGAACGTGCGGGCGAGGGAGGCGAGCTGGAGCTCGGTGAAGGCGCTCGCGTCACCGGCGGCGGGCGCGGCGGCCGGGGCGAGATTGTCGATCAGCGTCCCGATCAGCGACAGCGTGCCGTCCCGGTTGTCCATCAGCTCGATCAGGCGGTCCTGGTGGGGCCAGTCGGCCTCGGCTGAGGTGCGGATGACCCAGAAGCCCGACTTGCCGCCGTCCGCCTTTCGAAAGGCGACGTCGTTGACGTGGGAGTGACCCGCGACCCAGGCGATCACGTGCGGCTCGGAGGCCAACAGGTCGACGACGTCGTCCTCGAGGTGGATCGGCTCGGAGTTGCGCGGGTCGGCGTCGCAGCCCGGGCCGTAGGTGGGCACGGCGCAGTCGCCGGCGAGCTCGTCCGGGAGGTCGGCGGTGAGGCTGGTCGGGCCGTGGTGTGAGTAGACGATCACGAGCTCGTCGGCCTTCGCTGCGGCGTCGAGCTTCCGGCGGAGCCACTTGAACTCCGGGTCGTCGAGGTTGCCCTCCGCCGACGGGCCGACGAGGCCGCCGGTCGCGACGGTGTCCAGGCCGATCAGACGAACGCCTTTCTTCGGCGAGAAGCTGTAGTAGCTTGCGGCGCCGCCGGAGGCCTTGAGCTCGTCCGCGTCGACCAGACCGAGGCCGTGGTCGCTCATCAGCTCGCGGTACTCCGCCTTGGTGACGGGCGCGCGAGCCGGGTCCGGCGGCACCATGGCCGGCTGCACGCCGCCCGAGCGTCCCGAGCCCATCGGCTTGACGCAGCCGACCGCCGTCGCGGCGAAGGCGGCGTTGGCGGCCTGGTTGCCCTGCACGAGCGCGTCGTGGTTGCCGGGGACGAGGTAGGACGAGACGCGCAGGCCGGTCGCGTCGAAGGGCTGCTGGGCGCGGTCCATCAGGCCCGGGTAGCTCGGCCACTGCGCGAACAGGCCGGCCGGCTGGTCGGGGTCGTAGAAGTCGTCGACGGCGAAGTAGTCGTCGTAGTCCTGGACGCCGGTGTAGCGCGCCGCCTCGGCGGGGTCCACGCCCATGCACGACGCGGCGGCCTCGGCGCTGCCGCTGTTGGGGTTGAGGCGACCGCCGTCGAGCAGGGTGCGCACCCACTCGGTCTCGTTGCGCTGCGAGTTGTCGGCGTTGTCGCCCGTGAGGATCGCGAAATCCAGGTCCTTGTGCTCGTTCACGCGCTGGATCGCCGCGTCGATCAGGAACGGCATGAGCGCCTCCTGCGGCCGGAAGGCAGCGGCGAACGTCGTGCTGGTCTCGTCCAGCGCCTCCACGCGGATGGGGGACTCCTCGTCGGCGAGCTGGAAGTCCGACAGCTGGGCGAAGTACGCCAGCGACTTCCGGGTGCGTTCGCGGCCGCGGGCGGCGTTGGCGAGATCCTCGCGAACCATCACGCCTTCGCCAGGAGCGTCCTTCAGATAGACGAAGTCGCCACCCGGCTCGCTGGCCTTCTGCGGGACGATGCGCTTGTCGCGCGTGGTCGTCGCAGCACCAGCGGGCGCGGCCAGCGCCAGCACTCCGAGCCGAGCACCAACCTCCTCATGACCGGATCGTAGAACCGCGGTGTTGACAAGTGGTTTTCACCTGACATAGGTTTCCGCCATGGCTCGTCGGGGGGCGCTGCTCATCACCACGCTTGCGTTTGTCGCTACCGGTCCGTCGAGGCCGCTCAGGCCGCGCCGGACGCCAAGAAGCCCAAGCGCGGCAAGCGCGGCAAACCGGGCAAGCGTGGCCCGGCCGGCCCGCCTGGGGCCACGGGCGCGACGGGAGCCGCCGGCGTCACCGGCGCGACCGGCGCCGCAGGCGCGGTCGGTGCAACGGGTCCCACTGGCGCGAGCGGAGCGGCAGGCGTCACCGGTGCGGCGGGTGTGACGGGGGCGACCGGCGCCACCGGCGCGACGGGGCCCGCGGGTGCGGCCGGCGCGACGGGTGCCACCGGAGCCGCCGGCGTGACGGGTGCGGCCGGCGCGACCGGACCGACTGGCCCGACTGGTGCGGTAGGTCCGACGGGAGCCACCGGAGCCCCAGGCCCGGCCGCCGAGACCGTCTACTACGCCGATCTGAACCCCGTGGACACGGTGACGCCGCCGAATCTGTCGCCGATCGCCTCCCTCGGCGAGGTCACGCTCGGTGCGAGCTGTTCGCGCGAGGGCGCGAACATCACGAAGATGCGCTTCGGCGTCCGCACCGCCGGCCGGCCGTTCGAGATCCACACCCTCGGTACCGGGCACGTCAACGACCCGGGCACCATCACCCAGGGCGACGTGAACATCTTCAGCTTGCCCGACGGGACGACGTACGTCCCGGTGCTCCCTATGGACATCTCCGGCCCGAACTTCTGGCGCCTCTTCGTCGACCCGTTCATCGTCACGGTCGGCGGGGGCGGCGCGAATCCGGCGACGTACAGCGGTCGCTCTACTTCCTGGTCGACAACCGGGCGGGCAACCAGAAGTGCAACATCCAGGGCACCTTGACCCAGGGCCTCTGAGCGATCAGCGACCCTCGTAGGTGACGTTGCCCTTGTCGTCTGTCTGATCGACGGTGAAGGTGTTGGCCGTCCCGTCGCGCAGGGTCGCCAGGCAGGCGAAGCTCAGCCCCTCCCGCTGCTCGACGCCCGCGGGGCACGCTACGTCGGCTTCGAGGTCGCGCGAGTCGCGGATGGAGGTCTCGATCGCCAGCTCGACCTTCGCCGGGTCGATGTAGCGACGGGGCCCGCGGATCGCCGCCGCCGTCGTCCCCTCCGCAACCCACGAGGACCGCGAGCGCCAGCATCATCGGGACCCGCCTCACGAGCGCAGCTCCTCGAGCACCGGCGCAGCCAGCCGTTCCGCGTGAGCCTCAGCGCCAGTCGCCGGTTCTCTGCCGTCCGTGACGATGGGCCTCGGGCAGGTCCGCCCGCGCCAGCAGCTCGTCGCACACCCGGCGACTCGTCGAAGTGGCCGACCCAGTACAGGGCGATCGAGCGCTCGAAGGCCAGGCCGACGCGTACACCACGGCGCCACGTGCAGATCGTCGGCGGGGACCTCGCCGTCGAGCGAGGCGAAGCGCAGGGCGGTGTGCCAGCGCTCGCGCTCGCGCAGACCGACCACGAGGTCATACACGGCCTCGAGTCGCTGCGGGCGGAACTCCCACGCGCGCACGTACAGGTCCATGGCCGCCGGCGATTCCCGACTTCGGCCGCGAGCGCGCCGGCCTCGTGCAGCGCGCAGTAGGTCTCCTCGTCCCACCCGGTCATGGCGGCGCGGCGCTCGTAGGTGGCACGGGCACGGTCGAGCAGCGCGCGGTCGCCGCGATGGTGGCCGAGGTCCCGTAGCGACTGGCCGAGGTAGAAGACGACCGCGGGTCCCCCGCGCCCTCGAGCAGGCCGACGTCGCGCTCCCACCGACCCGTGCGCATGCCGCCGACGTCGTGGATGTGGATGCTGACGCCGTCGAGGCGTTCGCAGCTGCGTTCGTCGGGACTGGTGATGTACTCGTGCGTCGCGCCGACGTAGCGCCACGGGATGCGCCCGGACACGATGCGCTTGTTGTGGAACTCGGTGTGGCCCGTGTGGCGCACCATGTAGGCGTCCGCCGTGAGCTCGCCGAGCGCGCCGGGGGCGACCTCGAGGGTCCAGTCGGCGTCCATCAGCAGCAGGTGGTCGGCGCGGCCGTGCGCAAGCGCCATCAGCGTGCTTCGGTTATGGGCGAAGTCGCGCCACTCGTGATGGTGCAGCTCGCCAGGGATGCCGTCGAGGGCGCCCGCCACGAGCTCCGGCGTCCCGTCCACGGAACCGGTGTCGCAGATCACCCAGGTGTCGATCACGTCGCGGACGGATGCGAGGCAGCGCTCGATCACCGCCTCCTCGTCGCGCACGATCATGCAGAGGCACACGCTGCCCACGCCGGCAAAGCTACCGGGACGCAAAGGAT
>CAVXBH010000042.1:0-203857 GCA_963759945.1 uncultured Solirubrobacteraceae bacterium
GGACGGAGAAAGATCCGACATCGCGCGCTGTACCTGCAGACGGTTGACCCTCACGGCCCGTCGAGGATGCGCTCGATGCGCTCCACGAGGCGTTCGCCCGACGAAGGGGTATGCAATGGACTGACGCTCGTGCCCGCTGTGAGTATGTAGGCGGGCGCCCCCTCCACATTTTCCTCGGCGGCCGACTCGTTTGCGCGGCCCACGGCTATTCGGACCCGGGTAGAGCGAGCATCGATCGCGAGGCGCTGACATCTAGACCCGCAATCTTCTTTCGCAGCCGGTTGGTGTCCCTCAATTCGTCGGAGGACGCGATCAGACGGGCAACCTCCCAGAAGCTCGTCTGCAGGCCGGCAGCCTGAGCGAGCTCCGCCGCCGCCTGCGATTCCGGCGAGGAAGAGAGAGTGCGTAGTTGCAGCGAAAGCCGTCCGGGCCGTACCAGGGTGTCTACGACTGGCTCGAAGAGTCTTGATCGAAGCGCTTGATGTGCCGGCGAGCCGAGCTCGAGGTACACCGTCAGGCGGTCAGGGTCGTCGGGATCGCCAAGGATGCTGCCGACTTGTTCGATTCCAGTGATGACCGACAGCGGATCGGGTCGGTCGCCATCCGGTGACGCCGGACTCGTCTCTTCTTCGGTGCGTGGAGGACCGGAAGCCGGCTCGGTCTTGTTACCGCCTGCAACCAGGGCGACGCAGGACGCAGCGACACCGAGAACCAAGAATCCCGCAGCGAGCGTTTGCGCGGACGGGCGCCGAAATGCAGTGGGCGTCCGTCTCCGCGCATCGCCCGTGGGCCCGAGAGGCCCCGCGGTTTGGGTCGCCTCGGTGATGGTCCAGTCACCACCGCTCTTCGACTTCTCCGAGGACGGACGCCGCGAGGAGTTGTCTACCCCCGGGCCGCCGAGTCTGCTCTGTTCGGAGCCTAAAGACTCCAACGACCCAAACGGGGTCCACCTTCAGTGGACCCCGTTGGCTGCGCCTCGTCGCCTGCCAAGCGCGACTACTGGTCGTTGCGTTGCCGCCCGTGCACTTGCCCGTGCGCTTGGTGCACTTCGGGCCGTAGTACACGTTCACGCGCTTGGAGAACACGGGCTTGAGAACGGCGTTGCCGGGGAACTTGTTGCGCACGCGGAGCTGGCCGCGACGCTTCTTGAGGTTCTTGTTGGCGACGCGGATGCGGGTGTGGTACTTGCAGTTGCCCCGCACCGCCGGGCGACGGACCGCCACGGTCTTGTTGGCGCGCGCGATGCGGACCTTCACGCGACCCTCGCAGCCTTCGGCCTTGCTCACGCCCGCGGGCAGCAGGAGGCGACCCCCGATGCGGTAGCGCCACGGCTTCTTCTTGTCCCGCTTGGGACGTGCCTTGATGGTCAGCTGCGGTTTGCCCTTGATGACGTACGGGCTCGGGGTCGTGAACGTCTGGTCCGACCCGAGTGCGACCTGGCCGCAGGTGTTGGCCGCGATCACCCGGTAGTGGTAGGTCGTGCCGGCCTTGAGGCCGGTGATGACCGCCGAGACGGCTTGAGGCTCAGTGCCGCTGCCGGAGTTCTGCGTAGCGGTCCGCGTGCCGTAGGCAGACGTGAGCCCGTACTCGAACGCGTGATAGGTCTGCGCGCCGTTCGCGTCGACCGTGCCCGTGAGCGTGGCGTTGGTGATGGTGATCGAGTTGGCCGTGCCGGTGACCACCGCGGGTGTGGGGCAACCGGGGACCGGGGCGCCTGTGACGCAGGTCTTGTCCTCGCCGCGACTCGTGCCGGTGCCGTTGGTGGCGACCAGCCTGAAGTGGTAGGTCGTGAGCGGGGTCAGTGCGACCAGGTCGGCGGACACGTTGACCGCCGTCGTCCCGGCGCCGGCCGAGCTGGACGTCGTCTGGGTGCCGTACGTCGTCGTCGTGCCGTACTCGAAGTAGTAGGTCGTCGCGGAGCCGTTCGGGTTGACCGTGCCGTTCAGGCTTGCGGTGGCTGCCGTGATGTTCGAGCAGTCGGTCGTCGTCGCGGTCGGGGCCTGGCCCGTGGGCGGCCCGGCAGGCGTTGTGAACTGCAGAATCTGACCGCGCACCGTGCCGCTCGCGTTCGTGGCCGCGACGCGGAAGAAGTAGGTGGTGTTCGGCGTCAGGCCCGTGATCGACGAACTCACGGGATGCGAGGTGTAGTCGTTGCCCGCATTGGCCGGCGAGGTGCTCGACGTAAGCGCGCCCGCGGACGTTCCGTACTCGAAGAAGTAGGTGGTCGCCTGTCCGTTCGGGACCACTGCGCCGTTGAGCACCGCCGAAGTCGCTGCCACGCTCGTCGCCGGATTCGTCGTCGCCTCGGGCGCTGACGGCGTGCAGTACTGAGGGTCGCTGGTGCCGTTCGGGCACGCCGCGTTAGCGGGCGCTGCGAACAGCCCGGCGATGGCAAATCCAACCGTTACGACAAGGAACAGCCTCGTCATCGTCCCCGCTCCCATCCTGGTTCGATTCCTTTCTCAGCCTGCGCTGCCGCCGAATGATACGCACGCGCGCGCCAAATTGAGATCAGTCCGCCTGCAGGCGGACCATATCCTGGTTGGTTATGGCCCGCGAACGGCACTTCGTCAAGTACACGTTCCTGAAGGTCGACCCGGCCTGGCGGCGGCTCGACCCCGCCGAGCGCGCCGAGCACAAGCGCGAGTTCATCGCCGCGTGCGAGGACTTCGCCGAGCAGCGGCTGCTGCGCGCCTTCTCGACGGTCGGCACGCGCGGGGACGCGGACATGCTGCTGCTCACCCAGGCGACGAACCTGGACCGCATCCACGAGTTCCACGTCGTCCTGCAGCAGAGCGGGCTGATGAGCTGGTGCGCGCTGCCCGTACTCGTACCTGGCGCTGACCAAGGAGTCCGAGTACTCCGACGAGTCGCGCCTCGAGGTCCGGCCCGGCGAAGGGCAAGTACATGTTCGTCTACCCCTTCGTCAAGACGCGCGAGTGGTACCTGCTGGATCCGAAGGAGCGCTGGCGGATCATGCAGGAGCACATCAACGTCGGGCGCGAGTACCCGACGATCGATCTGAACACCTCGTACTCGTTCGGCCTCGACGACCAGGAGTTCGTGGTCGCCTTCGAGACGGACGAGCCGCGCGACTTCCTCGACCTCGTGCAGCGCCTGCGCACGACGGAGTCCTCGCGCTTCACCAAGCGCGACACGCCGACCTTCACGTGCGTGTCGACGTCGGTCGAGACGGGCGCTGGCCGCGCTGGACGGCACGCCGCTGACCGAGGCCGCGGCGCTCTCCTAGAGCGAGGCGCGTGCCGAAGGCCGCCTTGCGCTGCGGCGCGGAGGCGGCCTGCAGTGCTTCGTTGCCGCTGAAGCGACCGCTGACGCGCAGCACGCCGCCGACCTTCTCCTTGGCCGGCAGCTTCGAGGTGTTGAGGGTCAGGCGCTTTGAGAAGCGGCAGTCCGAGCCCAGGTTGACGCGACCCTTGGCGACGGTGATGTCGCCGCGGCGCATGCGGATCGTGATGCGGCCGCGGCAGCCGGCGGACGGATCGACGCCGTTGAGCTGCAGCTTCCCGCTCATCGTGAAGCGGTAGGGCTTGGTCGCGTCCGCCTTCGGGCGGACCTTCATCGCCAAGGTCGGGCGGACCTTGGCGGGGTAGTACGGATCGTCCGACGGGAGCTGCTGGGGTCCGATCGGAAGGCCCGGGATGAGCTGTGCGAGCACGGCGACGAGGACGAACATCGACCGACGAGGGTAGCTTCGGGAGCCATGCTTGGCGCCGTACTGCTCACCGCCGCCGCCCTCTCCGGTCCGGCGGCGGACGCCCACGATTTCGCCGTCCGGCTCGCCGCGCGCGGTCCGCGACCTGCCGCGTCGGCGGCCGAACGGCTAGCGCAGGACCGGGTCAAGCGGCGCTTCGCGGCGGCCGGCCTCGAGCTCGGTCGCGAGCGCTTCGACGTCCCCGGCATCGGCCGCTCGCGCAACGTGTACGGCATCCGCGACGTTCCTGGCACGGACTGCCTGCGGGTGGTCATGGCCCACTCGGACACCGTCCCGCCCTCGCCGGGCGCCCACGACAACGCCTCGGGCCTCGGCGCGCTGGTCGCGCTGGCGCCGCTGCTGGGCCGGGCGCGGTGCGACACCTGGCTCGTCGCCACCGGCGCCGAGGAGCGCATCTACACCGGACAGGACGACCACCTCGGCGCGCTCGCCGTCGCCCGCCGCATCGACCGCCAGGACCGCCGCGCCGACCTCGAGTTCGGCCTGTCGCTGGACGAGGTCGGCCGCGGCCGCTCCTTCTGGCTGCGCTCACCCGCCGCGGCGCCCCGGCCGGGCGTCGAACGCGCGCTGCTGCGCGCCGCGAAGCGCGCGGACGTCGCCGTGCGCTGGGTTCGCCGACGAGACGACTGGCAACTCCGACCACCGCGAACTCGAGCTCGCCGGCCTCCCCGCGATGAAGCTCGGCGTCCCGGACGACCCCCTCCGCCACACCGCCGCGCGACCGCGCCTTCCGCCTGCGCAAGTCGTCCTTCCGCCGCGTCCTCACCGTCGTCGCGCGGCTGCTCCGCAGCTAGCGAGTGCAGTTACCGGGGTGATGACACCCGCAAGTGCACTCGCTGCCGTGGCCCGTCCCGCTCCTCCCCCTCCCTTACCTGCCCATTTGGGCGGCAAAGCCCGCCGCCAACGGTCGCGCTGGACGTGACCAGCCGTACCCTCAAGGACGTGTCAGACGAGGTCCGTGACATCACCGTCCTGGGGGCCGGGCCGGTCGGGCTGGCGACGGCGTTCTGGGCCGGGATGCGGGAGGCGAGCGTGCGGATCGTGGAGTCGCTGCCGGAGATCGGCGGGCAGCTGACGGCGCTGTATCCGGAGAAGTGGATCTTCGACGTCGTGGGCCGCCGGCGGATCCTGGCGAAGGACCTCGTGGAGGAGCTGCGCGGGCAGGCGCTGGACCAGTTCGACGTGCCCGTGCACCTGTCGACGACCGCGCACACGATCGAGCACGCCGACGACCACGTCGTGCTGCATACCTCAGACGGGGAGCTGCGATCGCGGACCGTGATCGTGGCCGGTGGCCACGGCGCCTTCGAGCCGCGGCGGCTGCCGGCGTCCGACGTCGACATGGCTCCGTGGGAGGGCCGCGGCGCGCACTACGTGGTCGGCGACAAGTCGGTCGTTCGCGGGCCGGCGGGTGGTGGTGGTCGGTGGCGGGGACTCCGCCGTCGACTGGGTCGTGAACCTGCTCGACACCGCGTCCGAGCTCACGCTCGTGCACCGGCGCGACCGCTTCCGTGCGCACGAGGCGACGGTGTCCGAGGTCCGCCGCGCGGCCGACGCCGGGAAGGTCGCGATCCGGACGCCGTACGTTGTCGAGCGTGTCCACGGCAACGGGAGGATCGAGGCGGTCGAGCTGCGCTCCGGCGAGGACGTGCTCACCGTCGAGTGCGACGCGGTCCTGCTGCAGCTCGGCTTCATCACCAAGCTCGGTCCGCTCGAGGACTGGGGCTTCGAGCTCGACGGCGGCTCGATCGTCGTGGACCCGCTGATGCGCACCTCGCTCGACCGCGTCTGGGCGTGCGGCGACATCACCACCTTCGACGGCAAGCTCAAGCTGATCGCGACCGGGTTCGCCGAGGCTGCGACAGCGGTCGCGCAGGCCGTGCAGCACATCCGGCCCGACGAGCGGCTGCAGCCGGCCTACTCGACCAACACCGGCGTTCCCGGCGCCGTTCCCGGGCAGCTGTGAGACGCCCCGAGGTCAGCGCGGCCGAGCTTCGCGCTCGGGTCGAGTCGGTGCCCTGGTACCACACGTTCGACTTCGGGGACGGCATCGTCACGCGCGCGTTCTTCGACCATCGCAAGGTCGTCTCCAAGCTGCCGCTGCCGGCGTCGCTGGCCGGCAAGCGCTGCCTCGACCTCGCCTCGGCCGACGGCTTCTTCGCGTTCGAGATGGCCCGCCGCGGCGGCGAGGTCGTCAGCGTGGACCTCGAGAGCGCGGCCGGGCAGGACTACCAGGGCGTCACCGGTCCCCGGCCCGGCGAGGAGACGACGGGCGCGCGCGAGCGCTTCGAGATCGCCAAGTGGGCGACCGGGCTGGAGGTCGAGCGCCACGACATGAACCTCTACGACGTCAGCGTCGACACGCTCGGCACGTTCGACTTCGTGTTCATGGGCAACGTCCTGCTCCACCTCGCCGACCCCGGGCGGGTGCTGCGCAACGTCCGCTCGGTCACCCGCGGGCAGTTCCTCAGCTTCGAGACGATCTCGCTGCCGCTGACCATCCTGCGCCCGTTCGCGCCGAGCGCGACGCTGTCGCCCTTCGACGAGCCACGCTGGTGGACGCCCAACAAGGCCGCGCACGAGCGGCTGCTGGTCGGGAGCGGCTTCGAGATCGACAGCCGCACGTTCCCGCTGCTGCAGCCGTTCGGCTCCGGGTTGAAGGCGCGTACGCCGCGGCTGCGGCGGGCCGGTCCCGGGCCCCTGGGCCAGCATCTTGCACTGATCCTGTGGACCCGGCACTTCGGTGCGACCTGCCAGGCACTCCTGGCCTCCTAGCCAACCTTTACCCCCGCCTCCTACTCTGCGCCGTCGAATGTCGAGGCTCGCACCGGCACTCCTCCTCCTGCTGCTGATCGCCTCCTGTGGTGGCGACTCGTCGTCCGACGGGGACGAGCGGGACCCGATCGCCAACGTCTCCGCCGACCAGCGGACCGAGGTCGAGGCGGCGCAGGAGATCGACCTCGACACCTTCCCGAAGCCCGAGCCCGGGCAGACGATCGACGCCTTCGCCGCGCAGTTCGACGGCAGCGGCCCGCAGGCGATCGCCGGCACGTCCGTCTACCGGGTGCCGGAGAGCCGCATCGCCTTCGGCCTGCTGGACGCCGAGCAGAAGTTCAACTACGGGCCGACCGCCGTCTACGTCGCGCCGTACACGGGCAAGGGCCAGATCCTCGGGCCGTATGCCGCGCCGGCGGACGTGCTGGTCACCGACGCGGCGTTCCGCTCCCAGCAGGCGGCGACGGAGGACGATTCCTTCGCCGCGATCTACGAGACGACGGTCCCCTTCACCAAGCCCGGCGTCTACAAGGTCCTGACGGTTTCGGACATCGACGGCACGCGCTACGCGTCCGGCATGGCCGCCGAGGTGGTCAGCGCCGAGGACGACCTGGTGCCCGACGTGGGCGAGAAGGCGCCGGAGGTCGAGACGGACACGCGCGCCACCGTGAAGGGCGACCTCGAGCTGCTCGACACGCGCGAGCCGCCGGCCGGTGAGCTGCACCAGACCTCCTTCGCCGACGTCGTCGGCAAGAAGCCCGTCGCTCTGCTGTTCTCGACGCCCGCCCTGTGCCGGTCGCGCGTCTGCGGTCCGGTGACCGACGAGCTGCTGCAGGTGAAGTCCGAAGTCGGTGACGAGGCGACGTTCATCCACCAGGAGACGTACCTCGACAACGACATCAACAAGGGGTTCCGCGAGCCGCTGCAGGCCTTCTCCCTGCCGAGCGAGCCCTGGCTGTTCACGGTCGACCGCGAGGGGAGGATCGCGGCGCGCCTTGAAGGCTCGTTCGGGATCCGCGCCTTCCGGGAGGCCGTGCAGGCCGCCCTGAAGTGACCGCTGTCCTCGCGCACGGGCTGGTCCAGCGCGCCGACATCCCGATACCGCCCGTCGTCGTCGCGTGGGCGGTCGCCGCCGTCCTCGTCGCGAGCTTCGTCGCCCTCGCCGTGCTGTGGCCCAAGCCGCGCTTCGAGGAGGACCAGTGGCGCCCGCTCTTCCGGCTGCCGCGCGCGGTGGTGCCGGTCTGCCGCGTGATCGGCGTGGCGCTGCTGGCGCTCGTGATCGTCGTCGGGGCTCGCCGGCGAGCAGGCCGCGCAGGCCAACCTCGCCCCCACCTTCGTCTACGTCATCTTCTGGGTCGGGCTCGTGTTCGCCTCGCTGCTGCTGGGGGACGTCTTCCGCGCCTTCAACCCGTGGCGCGCGCTGCGCTTCAAGGGGATCCGGCCGTATCCCGAGCGCCTCGGGCGCTGGCCGGCGGCGCTCGGCCTGCTGCTGTTCACCTGGACCGAGCTGGTCGGCCGCTACGGCGACTTCCCCGACCGGATCGCGATCTGCGCGCTGATCTACAGCGCCCTCACCTGGGTCGCCATGTACGTCTACGGGACGGACAAGTGGGCCGAGCGCGGCGAGACGTTCTCCGTCTACTTCGGGCTGTTCGGGCGCCTGGCGCCGCTGGAGACGCGCGACGGCGTCGTCGGCCGCCGCCCGTGGCTGTCGGGCATGTCGGGCCTGGATCCGCTGCCCGGCACCGTCGCGGTCGTCGCCGTGATGATCGGGACGGTCACCTTCGACGGGCTGACCCAGGGCGACGTCTGGCGGACGGGGCTCGGCGAGGCGCTCAACGACCTCTTCACCGGCCCGTTCTCGGCAGATACGGCGGTCTACCTCGCCGACACGGTCGGCCTGCTCGCCGGCCCGCTGCTGGTCGCCGGCTTCTACTGGCTCGGCGTTCGCGGCGCGGAGTCCGTCGGCGGCGGCCTCGATGCCGCCCGCCTGCGCGGCGCGTTCGTCGGCTCGCTCGTCCCGATCGCCCTCGTCTACGCGATGGCGCACTACCTGACCGCGCTCGTGCTCCAGGGCCAGGCGATCTCCTACCTCGCCTCGGACCCCCTCGGCGAGGGCTGGAACATCTTCGGCACCGCCACCTGGGCGATCAACTACTCCGTGCTCGGCCAGACGCTGACCTGGTACCTGCAGGTCGGCTTCGTGATCGCCGGCCACATCGCCGGGCTGATGCTCGCGCACGACCGCGCGCTGACGCTCTACCCGGACGCGCGCGAGGCCGTCCGCTCGCAGTACTGGATGCTCGCCGTGATGGTCGGCTTCACCTCGCTGGCGCTCTGGCTGCTCCAGCAGGCCAACGCCTAGGCGGCGGTGCAGCCGGAGCCGCCGGCGGCAGACGCGCTGGGGACCGCCTCGGCCTTCTTCTTGACGCCGGCGTCGAGCTGTTTGCGCGAGCGGATGCTGCAGAGGCTCGCCGAGTACCGGCCCTTGGCCGACCTGGACAGGAGGAAGCCGAGCTTCTGACCGACCCGGGCGTCGATGCCGCAGGAAGCACTCGAGGTGTTGGTCTTGATCGTGATCGTCCTCGGGAGGTTGTTCTTGTAGTCGCGGATCACCCGTAGCGAGTAGCGGACCGAGTTGTCGAACGCGTACGGGCTGGGCGAGCCCAGCACCTTGCGCTTGGTCACCTTCACGAACGCCGCGGCGTCCGCCTTGCTTGATCTCCTGCCGCGGCTTGCCCGGCGCGATGCACGAGCAGGCGGACGCGGCCGCGGGGGCAGCGAGGAGCAGGACACCGGCGATCAGGAGTGCACGCATATCGGGACTACGCCGCGGGGCAGTCCGTCGTCACAGCAGATCGTCCGTAGGCGGGTGCGCCGTCGAGGTGGGCGCGGGTGCGCACCTGGCAGGAGGTCGACGTCCAGCGGTCGCCGGCGCGGCGTCAGGAGCAGGCCGACCTTGTTGCCCTCGGCGAGCTCGAGCCCGCACGCCGCGCTGGAGCGGCGGGCGCCGACCGTGATGCGGTTGGGCAGGTTGCCCTTGTAGTCCTTGATGACCTTCAGGCGGTAGCGCACGGCCTCCTGGCCGATCACCGTGCGCTTGACCACCTTCGCCCACGCGGCTCCGCCTGCCGCGTCGATCTCCTTCGCCGGGTCACCCGGCACGACGCACTTGCAGGCGGACGCTGCTGCCGGAGCGGCGAGCAGCAGGGCGACGGCGATCAGGAGGGTGCGCATCCCCCTATGGCAGCACAAACGTGTCGAAGTTGTCCTTGTTGATCGACGGCTTGTTGCCGTTGGCGGGTGAGCCGGTGAACGGCGTGTAGAGCCACTGGCGGAAGAACTCCGTCCAGCGGGTCGTCCGGTCGGGTAGCGCTTCGGCCGTCTGGTCGACCAGGTCGGCCGCCTTGACGTGCGCGATGAACTCCTCCGTCGAACCGTTGCCGTACGGGTGGCCCGGGAGATTCAGCCAGTCGTGCATCATGTCGCGGAAGTCCTGCTCGCCCATGATCCGCATGATGTTGACCATGGTCGTGGCGCCGCGGGTGTACATGGCCGAGGTGGTGAAGATCTGGGCCGCGTTGAGCGGGTTCGCGGGCGCGACGTTCCAGAACGACCCCGACGTGCTGTTGGTGTAGTTCGTGGCGTAGCGCGCGTCGAGGGTGGTGCCGGCGTTCTCGCGCTCCTGCCACAGCCAGGAGTTGAACTCCGTCATGCCCTCGTTGTTCCAGATGTCGCGCCAGAAGGAGAGCGTGAGGTCGTCGCCGAACCACATGTGCGCGTTCTCGTGGGCGATGGTGCTGATGCCGGCCCCGGTGGTCGACGTGTTCGAGCTCGTCGCGTACGTCGGCTTGGACTGTGTCTCCAGCGAGTACTGCACGTTGATGAGCGGGATGATGCCGCCCTCCGACGTGAACGGGTACGGGTCGTTCCAGTAGCCCGCGAAGTAAGTCGTTGATCGCGGGCGTCCGGCCGAGGTTGGCCGGGGCGGTCGTCTTGCTCGCCGGGAGGATCGCGGTGTCGACCGCCGTGATGAACGGCACCGGGGTCGTCGGCGAGGCCTGCGGCGTCGTCGCGACGTCGAGCCGGCCCACGATCACGCCGACCAGGTAGGACGCCGTCTGGTCGGTGTTGATCCAGGTGTAGGTCCGCTGCCCGCCGGCGATCACCGGGTCACCCGCCAGCGGGAGACCGGAGGCGACGACCTGCCACGGCACCGGGTTGGCGTCCACGGGGACGGAGATCTCGACCTCGTAGGTCGCCTTGTCGTACGGCACGTTGTTGTTCGGGAACCAGCCCATCGAGCCGATCGGCTGCGACACGACGATCGCGCCGCGCGTGGCGCTCGGCACCCAGCCCTCGCTGGAGCCGTCGGTGTCGATGATCGCTCGCTCCGTGCCGCTGTAGAAGACCTCCACCTCGAAGGTCGAGCCGTTCGTGATCGTCGTCGCCGGCGTCATGACCAGCTTCGTGTTGTTCGAGGCGATGGCGTTGTTGAGGTCCGGTCCCTGGTCGAAGGACGTCGACGGGGACGCCGTCCACCGTCACGCTCGTCACCCGCAGCCAGGGCACGAAGTCGAAGGAGAAGTCCTTCAGGTTCTGCGTGGCGCGCAGACTCGCCTTCGACGAGCCACTCAGCACGAATGTGGCCGGGTTGTACTCGAGGTCGAGGTCGTAGTGCAGCGCGTCGTAGCCGCCGTTGCCGTTCGCGGGGAACAGCGGGTCCCTCAGCGAGCGTGCGCCGGAGTCGATCGAGGCCGGGTTCACGACGGCCGCGACCGAGAGATGGCTGGTCTCGACGTTGCCGGCGCTGTCGACGGCGGCGTAGCGGATGCGCTCGCCGTTGAGGAGGACGGGCCGGTTGCGCGGATCCCAGATCGGGCTCGCCGCCGTCGGGGCCGCGGGCGTGCCCGTGCCCTTCGTGTAGCGGACCTGGTAGTGCCCGGACCCACCGAGGTCGGTGTCGGTCAGGGCGACCGGCAGCGGCGCCGAGCTCGGCGTCGTCGTGACGTCGTCGGTCGAGACCGGCGGGATGAAGTCGACCCGCGCGATGCTCGAGGTCCTGACCGCCTCGAGGTTGCCGGCGGCGTCGACGGCGCGGTACTCGATGACCTCGTTGTTGAAGAGCACCGGCTTGTTGGCGGGTCGTAGACGTTGCTCGCCGTGGTCGGGTCGGCCGGGTTGCCGGTGCCCGTCGCGTAGTAGATCTTCGAGACGCCGGAGCCGCCGGTGTCCGCGGCCGTGAGCGTCACGCGCGGGGCCACGTTGACCCAGGCGGCCGGGACGTTGTTGGTCGTCGTCGGCACGACGGTGTCGATCTTGGCCACGCCCGAGGTCTTGACGGGCTCGGTGTTGCCCGCGTTGTCGACCGCGAAGTACTTGATGACCTCGCCATCGACGAGGGTCGGCTTTGCGGCCGGGTTGTAGACCGGGCTCGCCGTGGTCGGGTTCGCCGGGCTGACGCCCTTCTCGTAGTAGATGTTGACGACGCCGGAGAGGCTCGTCGAGGTCAGCGTGACCGTGATCGGGCTGGTGTTGACGTAGTTGGCCGGCACGTTGTCGGTCGTCGTCGGACCGGCCGTGTCGACCTTCGCGGCTGCAGAGGTCTTCACCGCTTCGGCGTTACCGGCGCCGTCGACGGAGAAGTACTTGATCCGCTCGCCATTTGCGAGGGTCGGCTTCGCGGCCGGGTTGTAGACCGCGCTGGCGGTCGTCGGGTCCGGCGGGGCGGTGCCGACCGTGTAGTAGGTCGCCGCGACACCCGAGGTGCCGCTGTCGACCGCCGTGAGCGTGACCGCGAACGGCTGGTTCACGAAACCGGCGGGCACGTTGTCGGTCGTCGTCGGGAGGAGGCCGTCGACCTTCGCGGCGACAGAGGTCCGCACGGGCTCGACCTTGCCGTTGTTGTCGATGGAGAAGTACTTGATCCGCTGCCCGTCGAAGAGCTGCGGCTTGTTGGCCGGGTCATAGACGGGGCTCGACGTCGTCGGGTCGGGCGGGTTGACGCCCTTCGTGTAGTAGGTCCGGTAGATCCCGAAGGGGCTCGTGGCGTTGAGCGTCACGATCACCTGGGTCTTCTGGTACGTGTTGGGGACGTTGTCGCTCGTCATCGGCGAGTTGGTGTCCACCTGGGCGACGACCGAGGTCTTGACGGCCTCCGCGTTGCCCGCGTTGTCGACGGCGAAGTACCTGATGGACTCGCCGTTGAGCAGGACCGGCTTGTTCGACGGGTCGTACTCGCTGCTGAAGATCGTCGGGGCGGGTGGGTTGGCGCCCTTCGTGTAGTAGATGGTCTTGACGCCCGAGCTGCCGCTGTCGACCGCGGTCAGCGTCACCGTCACGGGCGCGTTGACCAGCGCGGCGGGGACGTTGTCGGTCGTCGTGGGCGCAGCGCCGTCGACCTTCGCGGGTGCGGAGGTGCGCACGGGCTCGGTGTTGCCGGCCGCGTCGACGGAGAAGTACTTGATGACCTCGCCCGCACCCAGCGTGGGCTTGACGTTCGGGTCGTAGACCGCGCTCGCGGTCGTCGGATCCGCCGGGTTGAGGCCCTTCGTGTAGTAGGTGGCGACGACGCCCGAGAGGCTGGTCGTCGTGAGGGTGACGGGCACCGCCCCGCGGAGGAAGGTGGTCGGCACGTTGTCGGTCGTGTTCGGACCGGCGAGGTCGACCTTGGCCGGGGCGGAGGTCTTCAGCGCCTCGGCGTTGCCGGCCTTGTCGACGGCGAAGTAGCGGATGCGCTCGCCGTTGAGCAGGGTCGGCTTGTGCAGCGGGTCGTACTGGCTCGAGAAGGCGGTCGGCTCGGCCGGGTTGGGGCCGCTCGTGTAGTAGATGGTCGCGACACCTGCCGAACCGGCGTCCAGCGCGGTCAGCGTGACGGTGACCGGGGCGTTGCGGAAGGTGGCGGGGACGTCGTCGGTGGTCGTCGGCGCGGCGCCGTCGACCCGTGCGGTCGCGGAGGTCTTGACCGCCTCGGCGTTGCCGACGCTGTCGACCGAGAAGTACTTGATCTTCTCGCCATCGGCGAGGGTCGGCTTGGCGGCCGAGATGTAGATGGAGCTCGCCGTCGTCGGGTCGGCCGGGTTGGCGCCCTTCGTGTAGTAGGTGGTCACGAGGCCGTTGCCGCCGGGGTCGATGGCCGTCAGCGTGACGACGACCGGGCTTGGGCTGTACCCCGTGCCCACGTTGTCGCTGGTGACCGGGGCCGTCGCGTCCACGACTGCCGTTGCGGTCGCCGTCGCCGTCGCCGTTGCGGTCGAGGTAGCCGTCGGCTGGGCGGTTGCGGTCGGCGTGGGTTCAGCGGTCACGCCCTGCAGGTCCGTCGACTTCTTGGCCGTCCGGCAGCGAGCCGTGCCGCCACGCGACGACCGCACGCACGCAACGAGCTCGTAGCCGTCGGGCACGCTCTGCGCGATGACGTTGCGGGCACGCCGACCGTCGCCGTGAACCTCTTCTTCCGGCGTGGCTTGATGGCGGACAGGCTGGTCGTCCCGACGCCGTAGCTCGTGCCGAAGGCGTTGCGCAGCTCGAAGGTCACCAGGGCGGCGCCGGGCTTGCCGCCCTTGTTGCGCACCTGTCCCGTCACCGTGAACGTCTCACCGGACGCGGTCGTCGCCGGTGGATTGGAGATCGCGGCGACGACCAGCTTCGCGGGCTTGCGCTTGGCAGCGTCCGCCGTGCCAGGGGCGGCGAGAACGAGGAGCCCGAGCAGGGCGGCGAGCCAGCGCAGCATGTGAATCCTTGGGATCGAGCGCCGCCGACACCTATGGCCAGCCGGACGCGTTCGCGATCGTATTCCTCTACCGCTCCGACCTCAACACGGGTTTCTGGGCGGTGCCGCCTCCGGGCTTTCCCGCGACCCCCATTCCTGCCAGAGAGCCAGTGCCGGGAGCGCCGACTCGAGGTCGGTGCTGACGAGGCCGGTGCGGAAGCCGTCGTCCTCGCGCAGCGAGTAGTGGAAGGCGACATCGACCCGCGGGTTCTCGTAGTAACCGACGAGCGTCTCGTGCTCGTCCGCGCAGCTCCCCGCGGGGCGCGAGCCGAGCTCGGTGACCCAGATGCGCTGGTCGCAGTCCAGCAGCGGCTCGAGCCGCTGCCACCGGTTCTCCGGGATCAGGGAGGTACTCGTGCACGCTGACGATCGGCGCGTCGCAGACGAGATCGTCCGGCAGCGACCGCAGGAAGTCCTCGAACGGCGTGATGTCCGGCCCGGTGCCACCGGCGAGCTCGCCCAGCACCAGCTGTTGCCCGGGCCGCAGCTCCTCGGCGAGGACGCCGGCCATGGCGACGTAGGCATCGGTCGCCTGGGCCTGATCGAGGAAGCCGGGGTGGTTGGGCTCGTTCCAGGGACTCCAGTAGCCGATCTCGACGCCGGCCCGGTCGGCCGCGTCGTTGACGCCGCGCACGAGGGCGCGGTAGGCGTCGAGATCCGGCGGCGCCTGGCGGTCGCCGCCCGGGCGTGTACATCGGCACCACGAGGATCTCGCGCCCCGCCGCCGCCTCGAGCTGCGCCCGGACCCCCTCCCAGCCGGCGCACGGCCCGACGTCGCGCATGCAGCCGGACTGCGGGAACCTCTGGATCGAAGCGCCCGTCAGGCGCCGACGGACTGGTCCCAGACGACGACCAGCCGGTAGTAGCCGGGATCGATCTCGTCGAGCGCCGGCCGCCAGCGCTCGAACGCGGGCGCGTCCGACGCGGTCAGGAACGCCGGGTTCTGCTCGGTGATCCCGAGTGCCAGCCGACCGTCATCGCCCCCGCAGCCCGTGAGGGCGAGCGCGGCGACTAGACCGCTGAGACTTCTTCTTCGTCCGCGACGCGGAAGGATGATCCGCAACCGCAGGCGGCGATGATGTTGGGGTTCTCGACCTTGAAGCCGGCGCCCTGGAGCGACTCGACGTAGTCGACGACCGCGCCGCGCACGTAGGGGAGCGAGGGGTTGTCGACGATGATCTTCAGACCGTGGTCCTCGAAGATCTCGTCCCCGTCACGCTGGTTGTCGAAGGCGAGCGCGTACTGGAAGCCCGAGCAGCCGCCGCCGCGCACGCCGACCCGCAGGCCGGCCGTCGCCACGTCGGCGCTTTGCGTCGCGAGGAACTCGCGGACCTTCTCGGCACCCTTTTCGGTGAAGGTGATCATCGACACTTCAGAAAGGATAGCGGTCGCTACCCTCGGATCCAATGGTTTCGACGGAGGAGATCCGCGAGCGCATCGAGGGCGGTCTGCCCGACGCGCACGCGCACGTCACCGGCGACGGGCACCACTTCCGCGCCGAGATCGTCTCCCCCGCCTTCGCCGGTCTGAGCCGCATCCAGCAGCACCAGCTCGTCAACGAGATCTTCGCCGGCGAGCTCGGCGACCGCATCCACGCTCTCTCCCTCAAAACGACTTCGGAGCCTTCCCCCTCATGAGCGACAACCCGATCCGCACCGCGATCGAGCAGGCGATCGCCGACAACAACGTGATCCTCTTCATGAAGGGGACGCCCGAGGAGCCGCGCTGCGGGTTCTCCGCGCGCACCGTCGCCGTGCTCGAGGAGCTCGGCGCGCCGTACGCGGCGGTCGACATCCTTCCCGACCCGCGCATCCGCGCGGAGCTGTCGTCGATCTCCAACTGGCCGACGATCCCCCAGCTCTTCCACAAGGGCGAGCTGGTCGGCGGCTGCGACATCGTCATGGAGATGCACGAGACGGGCGAGCTGGCGACGGAGCTCGGCGTGGAGCAGCCGCGACCCCGCCGACAACGCGCCGCTCACCATCGAGAACCGCCTCGGTTAGAGGTCGGACCGGTTGAAGGCGGCGACGGCGAGGGTCGTCACCGCCGCCAGGTAGGCGAGCGCCCAGAGCCAGAGGCCAAAGCCCGCGTCCTGGGCGCCGCCCAGCGGGCCCAGCTCGACCACGAAGCGGCCTGGAGCCGACGACGCCGGCCGTCAGGTAGTGCAGCGAGGCCTGGTAGAGCGCCTCGAACGGCAGCGCGTAGCTGGTGATCTCGGCGACGTCCTGGAGCGTCTTCGACGGGATGAGCTCGCCGATCTGGCCGAGCAGGCCGGCGACGAGCCCGCCGCCGAAGGCCATGAAGACGGCGATGCCGTTGGCGGTGGCCGAGAGCACGACCGAGCCGGCCAGCGACAGCGCCGTGATGATCACCACCGCGGCCATCAGCCCGAGCGCGGGCCGGATCACGTCGCCCGGCCAGAAGCCGCCGATCACCCCGGTGATGATCGTCGCGATCAGGTAGACGACGAGCACGTACACGGCACTCACGCCGCCCGCGGCCAGCAGGCGGGCGAGCAGCAGGTCGCGCCGCCCGATCGGCCGGACCACGATCGGCTGCAGGATGCCGCGCTCCGCATCGCCGCGGATCGCGCCGAGCGTCAGGAAGATCGCGAGCACGACGCCGAGGAACAACGTGGCGAAGATCGCGAGACCGAGCAGCGTCGCGCCGACGATCACCTCGTCGACGAAGCCGCCCTGCTCGATGCGGAACGCCTGCCAGACGCCGAGCGCGTACAGCGCCAGGAAGGCCGCCGTGAGCAGGGCGACGACGGTGAACACCCGCCGGCGAAGCGCCTCCCGCAACGCGAAGCGCGCGACGACGGTCACGCGACTGCCTTCAGGTAGGCCTCTTCGAGGCTCGAGCGCATCACGCGGACGCCGTAGACCTGCTCGCCCGCGGCGACGAGCTCGGCGACGATCCGCGGCGCGTCGTCGCGGCCGGCCTCGGGCCAGTGCCGCAGCCCGGCGGCCGTGTCGACCTCGACCCCGCCTGCCGTGGAGAGCTCTGCAGGCGTTCCGGCGGCGACGACCTCGCCGCGCGTGATGATCGCCACCCGATCGGCGACGAGCTCGACCTCGGACAGCAGATGTGAGTTCAACAGGATGCCGGTGCCGCGCTCGCGCTGCTCGACCAGCACCTCGCGCACGCGGTGGCGCCCGGCGGGGTCCAGCGCCGAGGTCGGCTCATCGAGCAGGAGGACGGGCGGGTCGCCGATCAGCGCCTGCGCGAGCCCGAGCCGCTGCTGCATGCCCTTGGACATCGTGCCCACGCGGCGCTTGTCCTCGCCGCCGAGGCCGACGCGCTCGAGCAACCGCGACCGTTCCTCCGCGCCGCCGGTGCTGTGGGCGAGGCGCTGGTGCAGGTCGAGGACCTCGTCCGCCGTCGCCCACTCCTGGAAGCGGAAGAGCTCGGCCAGATAGCCGGGCGATCCTGACAGCGAGGCCGTTCCCTCCGTCGGCCGCACGAGGCCGAGCGCGATCTTCACGAGCGTCGACTTGCCGGCACCGTTGGGACCCAACAGCCCGACGACCTCGCCTGCGCTCACCTCGAGATCGACGCCCTTGAGCGCCTCCGTCGTGCCGTAGCGCTTGCGCACCCCGGTCGCCTTCAGGACGGTCGTCACGCGGCCCCGGAGCGCCAGCGCAGGTGCTCGACGATGCGGCGCGAATCCGCGATCGCCTGCTGGTCTGAATCGAGCACGGGAACGTGGCGCTGGCCGGTCAGGTCGATCACCGCTTGGCGGTCGTTGCGGGTCAGCCGGACCGTCTCGAAGGGGACGTCATGGCGTCGCAGGGCCCGTGCCGCCCGGCCGCACGGGCACAGCCAGTCGGTCGGGGTGCGGCACCGATAGAGGATCGTGGCGGACACGCATCCGGGATCGTAGGTAGCCTCGCGCGCCGTGGTCAGCGTCGTAACGGACACAACTCACTACCTGCCCGAGGATCTCGTCGCCAGCGAGGGCCTGCACCTGGTGTCCCTGTACGTCAATTGGAACGGGGGCACGGACCGCGAGTCGGCGATGGGCGACTTCGGCTCCTTCTACGAGCATCTCGGCACGGCGAAGGACCTGCCGACCACCTCGCAGCCGTCGGTGGGCGACTTCCTCGCGGTCTACGAGCCGCTGATCGACGCGGGCAACGACATCGTCTCGATCCACCTCTCGGGCGGGATCTCCGGCACGATCGGCGCGGCGCAGCAGGCGCGCTCGGCCCTGATCGAGAACGGCGTGGCCGAGGAGCGGATCCTCGTGCACGACTCCGAGACGGCCTGCGGCGGGCTCGGGCTCGTCGTGATGGCCGCCGCCGCCGCGGCGCGCCGGGGCGCGAGCCCGCGCGAGGTCGTGGAGGCGGCGCGCGCCCTGCGCGCCGAGCTCAACACCTGGTTCGCGGTGGACACGCTCGAGTACCTGCGCCGCGGCGGCCGCATCGGCGCCGCCCAGGCCTATCTCGGCTCGGCGCTGCGGATCAAGCCGATCCTCACGATCGGCAAGGAGATCGAGCCGATCGAGCGCGTGCGCACCGCCGGCCGCGCCGTCGCGCGCCTGAAGGAGGCCCTGCGCGAGCAGCACGCGGCCGGCGCCGACCGCTACGCCATCCAGCACATCCGCGATCCGGAGCGCGCGCAGGAGCTCGTGGAGGCCGGGCGCGAGATCTTCGGCACGGATCCGCTCTTCGTGTCCGAGGTCGGCCCCGTGATCGGCACGCACGTCGGTCCGGGCCTGCTGGGCGTCGCGGGCATCCGCGCGGCGCTGGTGGAAGCCACGCCGTGAACGCCAACACGCTCACGACGCGCAACATCGTGCGCGTGGTCGTGATCGTCGTCGTCAGCGTCATCGCGCTGTACCTGATCTACCGGCTGCGGACGCCGATCACCTGGATCGTCATCGGCGCCTTCATCGCCGTCGCCCTGTCGGCGCCCGTCAACGCCTCAACAAGCGCCTCAAGCGGCGCGGGGCCGCGATCGCCGTCGTCTACCTGGGCTTGATCATGGTGCCGGTGCTGTTCGGCGCGATCCTCGTGCCGCCGATCGTCGAGGAGACGCAGCAGCTGATCGAGCAGGTTCCGGAGTACGTCTCGGACATCCGCGACACGATCCAGGACTCGAACACCCTCCGCAAGCTCGAGGAGGACTACAACATCACCGACCAGCTCCAGGAGGAGGCGGAGAAGCTGCCCGGCAAGCTCGGCGGCGCGGCGGGGGTGCTGTCGGACATCGGGCTCGGGATCGTCAACTCGCTGTTCGCGCTGATCACGATCCTGATCCTCAGCGCCTTCATGCTCGGCAGCGGCGGGCGCTGGGTGGAGGCGGCGATCCGCTCACGGGCCAACGAGGAGGAGCAGGACGCGCTGCGCCGCGCGACGGTCGACATCTCCAACGCGGTGGTCGGCTACGTCGTCGGCGCGCTCGGCCAGGCGGTGATCGCCGGCGTCACGTCGTTCATCGTCCTGACGATCCTCGGGGTGCCCTACGCCGCGGCGCTGGCGCTGATCATCGCGCTGCTGGACCTGATCCCGCTCGTCGGCGCGACGATCGGCGCCGTCGTGGTCGGCATCGTCACGCTCTTCAACGACTTCCCGACGGTGACCATCGTCTGGGTGGTCTGGTCGGTCATCTACCAGCAGGTCGAGAACACGGTCATCCAGCCGCGCATCCAGGCGCGGTCGGTCAACGTGCAGCCGATCATCGTGCTGATCGCCGTCCTGTTCGGCTCGGCGCTGTTCGGCGTCCTCGGCGCGCTGCTGGCGATCCCCGCCGCAGCGACGATCCAGATCATCTGGCGCGAGTACCGCGCCTACCGGCGCGCGACCTCTCTCGTGCGCGCGGCCCCCGGATCGCCGCTAGCGACGGCGGCGGAATAGCCCGACGAAACCGGCGACACCGCCGCCGATCACGAAGCCGGCGACTGCGGCGCCGATCATGACCTCACGCTGGTGCTGGCGGATCTGCGAGCGCCAGTCGGTCAGCTCGGCGACCTCGACGCGCAGCTTCTCGACGGCCATGCCGAGTTCCTCGCGGTTGGCCTCGATCGACTTGCGGATCTGCTCCGGGGTGCGCTCAGGCATCGGATCCACCCTTGGAGATCGTGGCGCGGACCTTCTGCGCCTCGTCGATCGCCATCTGCGGCGTCGGCGGCGAGCCGCCCTTGACGAACTTGAAGGCGAGGAAGCCGGCGATGCCGGCCACCACGAACAGGCCGACAGCGACGATCAGGTAGCCGACCCAGACGTTGTCGGCGCTGTCGTTGCGGAAGAACTTGAAGAGCAGCCAGGCCAGGAAGTGCAGGAAGTAGATGAGCCCGGCGAGCACGAAGACGCCGGCGGCCGCACCGACAGCGGCGCCCTTGGCGAGCTTGGCGACCTTGGGGGAGACCTCGGCCTTCGCCAGCTCGATCTCCTCGTGGACGATCTTCTGCGAGAGCTCGGTGACCTGCTGGATCGCCTTGCCCAGCTCGGACGGGCTGGGAGTCGGTTCCGGCGTCACTTCTTGCCCCCGATGCGGCTGAGCAGCTTGGCGAACAGGAAGGCACCCGCGAACGCCCCGGCCACCACGAACTCGGGGTGCGGGTCTTCGCTGCGGCGCGGCAGCGCTCGTCGGCACCGGACGGGCTGCCACGGGAGGCGGCGCGTCGACGCGCTCCTCCGGGGAGGGCGCGTCAGCGGGGATCTGGTCGCTCACTCGGGCGGATCCTCGTCGAAGATGCGGCGGTAGATCACGGCGGCGATCCGCGCCGTCGCGATTGATGCGACCGCACCCACGCCGGCCAACAGGCCGGACCAGGTGAGTCGCTTGACGAGGTCGTTCTCGCTCATGGCCGCGCGGAGTCAAGCAGACGCGTCGGCGGGGCCGCGTCAAGTCCGCCGCAGATCGTGTCCACCACGAGCCGCTTGGCCTGCTCGAAATCGTCCGGCTCCTGGGAGAGCACGCCGAAGATCCAGCCCGTCAGCACCTGTTCGATGGCCCCGTAGAAGGTCATGGCCGCAAAGTCCGCATCGACGTCATCGCGGAACGCCCCTACCCGCTGGGCGTCGCGAACGATCTCGGCAATTCCGTCGAACGCCTCGCGGATCTTCGCCAGGTGCCGGGCGCCGAACGAGTTCGCCGCCCGCGTGACCTCGACGATGATCACCTTCATCAGCTCAGGGTCCGCCCGGTAGGAGTCCACGATGAACCCCGCGACGGCGTGCAGCTTGTCCCGCGGCTGCCCGCGCCGCTTGTCGACCGTCGCGATCGCCTCGAGCAGCACGTCCCAGCGCTCGAGGAACAGCGTGTCGAGCACCGACTCCTTCGACGAGAAGTAGTGGTAGACCAGCCCGTACGCCACCCCCGCCTCGTCGGCGATGTCCGACACCCGGCACTGGTGGAACCCCTGACGTGCGAAGACACGCACGGCGGCGTCGAGAATCTGGCGGCGGCGGTCCTCCCTCAAGCGATCGAGGGTACCCCGAGGCGGATGAGCTCGGCGGCGATCAGGTCGCCGTCGTGGCGTTTCAGCTGGGCGAAGTGGTAACGAACGGCGTGTAGCCCTCGCGCGCCGATGGAGGTCCCGACGGTGGTCGCGAAGGATTCGCCGCTCGCCGCTGTGACCCCGTACCCCGTCGAACTCGATGGCGATGCCAATGGCTGGGTAGAGGGCATCGACGGTCGACTGCCCGGTCGGGTGGTTGAACTCCGGCTGCTGGAACCCGCGTTCGTCGAGGAAGTGCGCGAAGGCTCGCTCGAGCTCGCTTCGGGTGGCCGCCAGCTCGGGCGTGTGCTCAGAGATCGCCTGCCGCAGCTTCGCTGCCGCCGGCTCTCTGTCGGACGATCACGTCCTCTGCCTCGATGCCGAAGTGGTACTCCAGCTCGGCCAGCACTCCTTTGAGGTCCCAAAGACTCATTGAGGAAGCGACCTCGGACGGGATCAGGGCCGGGTGGGTGATCGGATGCGGCGGTGCTTCCATTTGTCATTGATGGAGAGGGGGTCTCTGTGCCAGCGGATTCCCTCGATCTCGGCTCGTCGGTTACGGGTTGCCACGTGGATGACCGGCGGCCGCCATTGCTGAGATCCGCCCAATGCGCTGCCGATTGCCCAAAGAGCCGCGCGTCCTTGCCTCCGGCGAGGATCGCCGCTGCCAGCCGCGCTTCTGGCACTGAGAGAGCCGGCTCGATGGCTGAGTAGATGCCGTCATAGATCTCGTGGAGTCGCCCGGCTCTGAGCGCCCGCTTGATCGCCGATGTCGACACGCCCCGTCCGCGCAGCTGCCGGCGGTGGCGATTCCCCACTGCCGAACGGAAACAGAGTGCAGTTGGGCCCGGAAACCGGGCCCATTCGCACTCTCGTTCGCGCTCACCCCCTCAGTGATCCACGAACCGCCGCAACGGAACAAGACGCAGCTGTAACGATTGAGCGATGGAAGCGTGGCGAACCGGCATGCCGGACCGGCCGGAGGTGGACCTGTCGAAGCGGCTGAGCGGTGGGCGGCCGCTGAAGCGGTGGCGGTGGGTCGGGCGCGTTCACGGATGACGTGATGCTGTGCGTGGCGGAGTCGACCATCGCCGGGATCCCCGTCCGCTGGTGGGCGATCTGGGACCGCAACGCCCGCACCATGGCCGAGCACACGTCGAAGAGCCGCAAGCAGGTGGAGGTCACCAGAGCGACGGCGACCGTCCGGGCTCCCCCTCACCAGATGCAGTTGAACCTCAGCCACGGCACCGCAGTGGAGACGATTTCTCTCCATGGAGAACAACCGATCTGGACCCGCAAGACGCCGATCACCGTCACCGGCACCGTCACCCTCGCCGACCGCCGCTTCGAGCTCGCAGGGCGCGCCCGGGCTGATGGACGAGTCCGCCGGCTACCACCAGCGCGAGACGAAGTGGCGTGGTCCGCCGGCGTCGGCACGACCGCCACCGGCAACGCGGTGACCTGGAACCTCGTCACCGGCCTCCACGACGACCCGACGCCTCCGAGCGAACGGTCTGGATCGACGGCACGCCGCACCACGTCCCGCCACAGCCCTTCGCGAAGACCTGACCTCCATCGGTGACCTGCCGTTCGTGCCGAAACGACACGAGTCCACCGAGAGAACCGGCTGATCCTCTCAACCGACTACGAGCAACCCTTCGGCAGCTTCACGGGCTCGCTCCCCGGAGCCGGCGAACTCCAGACCGGCTACGGCGTCATGGAGCGCCAGAGCGTCCGCTGGTGAGCTGGCGCAGCTTCACCTTCCCGCCCGTCTGCAGGACCGCCGCGCCGTAGAGCCGCGCCGCGAAGGCGATCACCGCGTAGGTCGTCGCCAGCACGATGCCCGCGGAGAGCAGCACCTCGAGCACGCCGACGTCGCCGGCGATCATCCGGACCGGCATGATCAGCGGCGCGCAGAGCGGGACCAGGCTGAGCGCAACCGCCAACGAGCCGTCGGGATCGTCGACGGCCTGGAAGCCGAGGAAGAACGTCGCGATGAGGATCATCAGCATCGGCGTGGTGACGCTCTGGACGTCCTCCTGCCGGGAGACCAGCGAGCCGGCGAGCGCGAAGGCGCCCGCGTACATCGCGTAGCCGAGCAGGAACCAGCCGAGGACGATCGGCAGGGTCGACAGCTCGGACCCGCCGAGCTCTATCTCGTCGGCGGCCACCCCGATGCCGAGGCCCGCGATGGCGATCACGAGCAGCTGCCCCAACCCCACGACCCCGATGCCGAGCACCTTCCCGAACAACAGCTCCCGCGGCCGCACCACCGCCAGGAGGATCTCCACGATCCGCGAGGACTTCTCCTCGACCACGCCCATGGCGACCCAGAAGCCGTAGCCGATCAGCTGGCCGTAGAGGACGATCAGCGCGACCATCGCGAAGGCCTTGCGTTCGTCGGCGTCGGAGTCGAGCTCGTCGACGGGAAGCGGTGGCGGGTCGGGCGCGGATGCGCGGGCCCGGCGCGAGGCCTCCTGCACGAGCGCCTCCGTCGCGTCGGGCGCGGAGGCGGAGAGCCGCAGGCGGCCATCGACGATCGCCGCGTCCACCTGGTCGTCGGCGATCAGACCCGCGGCGTCATCGGTGATCCGCACGTCGAGCACGCCCTCGATGCCCTTCACCGAGCGATCGGCAGGTCGCCACCGTCACCTCCGAGCCACCGCCGAACAAGCGACGGCAGCAGGATGATCGCCGCGAGGATCGCGATCGTCACGAAGGTCGAGACGAGCGTCGAGCGGTCGCGCGAGCGGACCAGGATCTCGCGCCGGGCGATGTGCCGGATCACCGCGGCGCCACCTTGTCGCGGAAGATGTCGGCCAGCGGCTGCGGGACCGAAGCGCACGACGGCGCCGCGCTGCTGCGCGTCCGCCAGCACCGACTCGCGTTCACCCTGGATGACCTGTGCGGGCCTGGCCCTCGAGCTGGACCTCCCAGCCGCCCTCGGCGCGCAGCTCGGCGACGGTGCCGGACGCGACCAGCCGACCCGCCTCGATGATCGCGATGCCGTCGCAGAGCCGCTCGACGAGTTCCAGCTGGTGCGAGGAGAAGATGACGGTGACGCCCGCCGCGACCCGCTCGCGCAGCACGTCGGCGAGCACGTCGACCCCGAGCGGGTCGAGGCCGGAGAACGGCTCGTCGAGGACCAGCAGCTCCGGCTCGTGGACGAGCGCGACGGCGAGCTGCGCCCGCTGCTGGTTGCCCAGCGAGAGCTCCTCGACGTTGTCGTCGGCGCGCTCGCTGAGCCCGAGGCGCTCGAGCAACCCGTCCACGTCGGCCCGCGCGCCGTGGAGCCCGCCGAAGTACGCGAGCTGCTCGCGCACGGTCATCTTCGGATACAGCCCGCGCTCCTCGGGCATGTAGCCGAACCGCGCCCGCATCGAGCGGTCGATCGGCGACCCGCCCCAGCGCGCCTCGCCGGCGTCGGCGGCCAGCACGCCGAGCACGATCCGCATCGTGGTCGTCTTGCCGGCGCCGTTGCGGCCGACGAAGCCGAACAGCGATCCCTCTCCGACCTCGAACGACAAGCCGTCGAGAGCGGTCGTGGCACCGAAGCGCCGCGTCAGCCCGTCCAGCTCCAGCACATCGGAGCGCTTACCCCGAGGTCGCCCGCTCCAACTCCGCCCGTAACAACTTGGAGTGCATGGCGCCGATCAGCTCGCGCAGGGGCTCGGCACCGGCGGAGATGATCTCGGCCGCGCGAGCGTGCCCGCCCAGGCGCTCCATCAGCACGGAGACCTCCTCGCGGACCAGGGGCTCGAGCGCCTCCCGGTAGCGGACGGTGTCGTAGACCGTGAAGCCGAGCGACTCGTCGAAGCCGCCCGCACGGAAGCGCACGATCGCGTCCAGGACGGCGACGTCGTCGGAGTCGTAGCCGTCGGCGTTCGGCGTCACCGCGCCGACCTCGGCCAGACGGTCGAGCACGTTGGCGGGCAGGTCGATGTCGGCGGCGGGGGTGCGCGGCCGGCTCTCGCCCATGACCTCGCGGATCCGCTTGAGCGGCATGAAGCGCTCCTCCTGCAGGCGCTTGATCATGCGGATGCGGTCGACGAAGTCCGGCGGGTAGTAGGCCATGTTGCGCGACGTGCGCACCGGCTCCGGCAGCAGGCCCTCGCGCAGGTAGTGCTTGATCGTCCCTGCGGAGACGCCCGAGCGCTCGGCGAGCTCGGCCATCTTGAGCAGGGTGGATGGGGACGTCATCTCACAGTGCGAGCAGCTGCCGCGCCTCGGCCACCGTCGCCGGGCGCCGGCCGACGTCCTCGGTCATGCGCCGCGCCTGGGCGATCAGCTCGCCGTTGGAGCGCGCCATCGTGCCGTCGGGCAGGTAGAAGTTGTCCTCCAGGCCGGCGCGGATCGAGCCGCCGAGCGTGAGCGCCGCCGCGATCATCATCCACTGCACGCGGCCGATGCCGATGACGCCCCAGTGGTGGTGGCCCTCCGGCAGGTTGTCGGCCATCGCGGCCAGGTTGCGCGCCGTCGCCTGAACCCCGCCGATCACGCCCATGACGAAGTCCGCGTGCACCGGCGTCTTGAGCAGCCCCATGTCGATCAGCGGCCAGATCGAGGCGACGTGCCCGGTGTCGAAGCACTCGTGCTCGGGCTTGATGCCGAGCTCGTTCATGATCTGCAGCAGCTCGATGATCTCGTCGAACGGGTTCGTGAAGACCATCTTGAAGACGAAGTCCTTGCGCCGATCGGAGTACTTCGCGTAGTTGAGCGAGCCCATGTTGAGCGCGCCCACATCGGGCCGCACCTCGCGCAGGTAGGCGGCGCGCTTCTCGACGCTGACCCCCACCGTGCCCGTGGAGAAGTTGATGATCGCCGCGTCGCCGACCTCGTCGACGATCGCCTGCTTGATCGCCGCGAAGTCCTCGATCTCGTAGGACGGCGCACCGTCGGGCGTGCGCGCGTGGATGTGGATGTGGACGCCGCCCTCGTCGACGATCCGCCGCGCCTCGGCCGCGTACTCGGCCGGCGTGTACGGGATCGCGGGGCACTGATCGCGGTTGGCGATCGCGCCGGAGATCGCGCAGGTGATGATCACGGGGTCGTCGAGAGCCATCAGCGGCCGCTCCATTCGGGGTCGCGCTTTTCCATGAACGCCTTCACGCCCTCCTGGATGTCCTCGGTGGCGAAGGCCAGCGCGAGCTGCGCGCGCAGGTAGTCGAGGGCGTCGGCGAGCGGCATGTCCTGCTGGCGGAACATCGCGTCCTTGCCCATCTTCATCAGCAGCGGCGACTTGGCGGCGAGGCGGCCGGCCCAGTCGGCAACTCCGGCGTCGAACTCGTCCGCCGGCAGGACGCGGTTGACGATGCCGATGCGCTCGGCCTCGTGCGCGTCGATCTGCTCGCCGAGCAGCAGCAGCTCGTTGGTCTTCTTGCGCCCGACGTTGCGGTAGATGAGCGCCATGATCATGAAGGGGAAGACGCCGACGTTGATCTCGGGCGTCCCGAACCGCACGCCCTCCTTGGCGACGATCAGGTCGCACGCGAGCGCGACGCCGAGCGCTCCGGCGAGCACGTGCCCGTTGGCCGCGCAGATCGTCGGCTTGCCGAGTTCCCCGATCGTGCGGAAGAGCGCCGGGAAGCGCTCGATGGCGGCGTGCTTGTGGGCGAGCGGGACGTCGGCGGCGAAGCCCTTGAGGTTGCCGCCGCTCGAGAAGACCTTGTCGTGCGTCGAGGTCAGCACGACGCAGCGCACCGCGTCGTCTTCTCGTGCGCGGACGAAGGCCTCGAGCATGCCGTCGAGCATCTCGTCGGACAGTGCGTTGCGGGTGTCGGGGTCGTCGAGAGCGATCGTCGCGACTCCGTCAGCAGCCTCGTAGCGCACCATGGGCGCGCACCCTATCGCGGAAAGTGGGAAGTGCCACTGCTCACTTCGCGATAGGCTCCGCCCATGAGCACGCCCACGGCCGAGCGCACCGCTCCCAAGCCCGATTTCGGCGCCAAGCGGCGCCACTTCATCTTCACCGACGAGCACGAGCAGCTGCGCGAGTCGATCGCGAACTTCGTGGCGAAGGAGCTGCGCCCGCACGCGGAGGAGTGGGAGCAGAACGAGTGGCCGGACTCGGTCGTGCAGCGCATGGGCGAGCTCGGGTTCCTCGGCCTCGACAAGCCCGAGGCCTACGGCGGCCAGGGCGGCGACTACTTCTCGGCGATCGTCCTCGGCGAGGAGATGGCCGGCGCGGCGTGCGGCGGCCTGGCGATGGGCATCGCGGTCCAGACCGACATGGCGCTGCCGCCGATCCTCGCGTTCGGCACCGAGGAGCAGAAGCGCGAGTGGGCCGAGCCGGCCATCAAGGGCGAGAAGATCCTCTGCCTCGGGATCACCGAGCCCGACGCGGGCTCGGACGTCGCGGGCATCAAGACCCGCGCGGTGCGCGACGGCGACGAGTGGGTCATCAACGGCTCGAAGACCTACATCACCAACGGCCACCGCGCCGACGTGATCGTGCTCGTCACCAAGACCGATCCCGACGCGGGCTACGACGGCTTCACGCTGTTCCTGGTGCCGATGGACGCGCCCGGCGTGATCAAGGAGGAGCGCCTGAAGAAGCTCGGCATGCACGCGTCCGACACGGCGCTGCTCGCCTTCCAGGACGTGCGCGTGCCCGACTCCGCGCGGCTGGGCGAGGTCGGCAAGGGCTTCTACAACATCATGTGGGAGCTGCAGGGCGAGCGCCTGATCGGCGCCGCGGGCTGCAACGCCGGCGCGCAGCGCTGCTTCGACCAGACGCTGCAGTACGCCAACGAGCGCGTCGCCTTCGGCAAGCCGATCGGCAAGTTCCAGGCCATCCGGCACAAGTTCGCCGACATGGCGACCAAGATCGAGGCCTCGCGCCAGCTCACCTACACGACCGCCTGGCGCTTCGCCAACGGCGAGTACCCCGTGCGCGAGATCTCGATGGCCAAGCTGTACGCGTCGCGGATCGCCTGCGAGGTCACCGACGAGTGCCTGCAGATCCACGGCGGCGCGGGCTACATGGTCGAGTACGGCATCGAGCGCGCGTGGCGCGACATGCGCCTGAACCGCATCGGCGCGGGCTCCGATGAGATCATGCTCGACGTGATCGGCCGAAGCTACGGACTGTGATGTTCCAAGGGGCCAGGCCCCTTGGAACATGAGCCTCGGCATCGGGCGGGCCGTCGGTGACGGCGCGCCCGTGGAGGTCGAGGTCGCGACGCTCAACCGCCACGGCCTGATCGCCGGCGCGACCGGCACGGGCAAGACCGTGACGATGCAGACGCTGGCCGAGCGCCTCTCGGCGGCCGGCGTTCCGGTGCTGGTCGCCGACCTCAAGGGCGACGTCTCCGGCCTGGCGACCGCCAACCCGGTCGAGTTCCTGTCGATCGGCGGCATCGGGCCGGGCGTGCCGGTGCGGGCGACGGTGTCGGACTTCGGCCCGCAGCTGCTCGCCAAGGTCCTCGGCTCCAACGAGACGCAGGAGCAGTCGCTGCAGCTCGTCTTCCACTTCGCCGACCAGCGCGGCCTGCCGCTGCTCGACCTCTCCGACCTGCGCGCGCTGCTCACCCACCTCGCGACGCCGGAGGGCAAGGCCGAGCTCGAGGGGATCGGCGGCCTCGCCAAGGCGACGGTCAACGTGCTCCTGCGCGCGCTGGTCGGCCTCGAGACCGGCGGCGGCGACGCGTTCTTCGGCGAGCCGCAGTTCGACGTCGCCGACCTGATGCGCATCGCGCCGGACGGCCGCGGCGTCATCTCGTGCGTCGAGCTCGCCGCGGTGCAGGAGCACCCCGAGCTGTGGTCGACCGCACTGATGTGGCTGGTCGCCGAGCTGTTCGAGTCGCTGCCCGAGGCCGGCGACCTGCCCGGCCCCCAAGCTCGTCGTGTTCCTCGACGAGGCGCACCTGCTGTTCACGGACGCGACCAAGGGCTTTCTGGCGTCGATCGAGCGGACCGTGCGGCTGATCCGCTCCAAGGGCGTCGGCATCTGGTTCGTCACCCAGGTGCCCGGCGACGTGGCGCCGTCCGTGCTCGCCCAGCTCGGCGGCCGCGTCCAGCACGCGCTGCGCGCCTTCACCCCGCAGGACGCCAAGGCGCTGAAGGCCGCGGTCTCCACCTTCCCGACCGCACCCGGGCTCGACCTCGAGGAGCTGCTGCCGGCGCTCGGCATCGGCGAGGCCGTGGTCACCTTCCTCGACGACCGCGGCGTGCCCTCGCCCGTCACCCACACCAAGATCGACGCGCCCCGCGGCCGCATGGGCCCGGCCGACGACATCGACGGCCCGGCGCGCGCGTCGGAGCTGTGGCCGCGCTACGGCGAACGCCTGGACCGCGAGTCGGCACGCGAGATCCTCGCCCGGCGGCTGCCCGAGCCCGCCGCCACCCCGCCGCCGAGCGCGAGCCCGCCCCGCGGCGCCGCACCGACGCGCGCCGCGCCCCGGCGCCCGCCGATCCGATGGACGAGCTCAAGCGCGAGGTCATCCGCGGCGTCTTCGGGATGCTCCGCAAGCGCCTCTAGGGCGGTTCCGTCCAGGCTGCACGCACGCGAAGCGTGTGGCTCGAACACGCGTCATCGATAGAACCGCGTCGGACGCGACCCGCACCTCCGGTCCTATCACGTGGGTCGCCTGGCGCCCGGCTGATGCGACGCGCGATCGGGCGTGCTCAGGCGCAGCCGGTGATCCCGCCGTCGAGCGGGATCACGGTGCCGGTCAGGTAGGCGCCCGAGCGGGCGCAGAGGAAGGTCGTGAGGCCGACGAGGTCCTCCGGGCGAGCCGATGCGGCCGAGCGGGACGCGCTCGGCCATCTGCTCGCGCTTCTCCTCCGTGCCGAGCATGAAGTCGGTCATCTTGGAGACGAACGGGCCGGGCGCGATCGCGTTGACCGTGATGTGCTCGCTCGCCAGGCGCTTGGCGAGGTGGCGGGTGAGCATGTGCACCGCGGCCTTGGACGCCGTGTAGGGGTAGTGCTCCATCGCCGAGGGCTGCAGCCCGTCGATGCTGCCGATGTTGACCACGCGCGCGGGGTCGTCCTCCGTGGCGGCCTCGCGCAGCAGCGGCAGCAGCGCGACGGTGAGGTGGAAGACCGCCTCGACGTTGGTGGCGAGCACCTTGCGGAAGCCGTCGGGCGGGAACTCCTCGATCGGCGCGCCCCAGGAGGCGCCCGCGTTGTTGACGAGGATGTGCAGGGGGCCGGTGATCTCGGCGGCCAGCGCGTGGCAGCCCTCGGCCTCGGTGAGGTCGGCGACGATGCCGCGGCAGCCGAGCTCGTCCGCGGCGGCCGTGACCGCGTCGGCCTTGCGCGAGGCGATCGTCACGGTGACGCCCGCCGCGACGAGGCCGCGCGCGATCTCGAGCCCGATGCCGCGCGAGCCCCCGGTGACCAGTGCCTGCTTGCCGGACAGATCGAAGAGTTCGCTCACGATCGCGCACGTTATTCGCTACGTTGCGAGCAATAGCGCCCGTCCTTTGATGGGCCGAACTCAAGGGGAGAGTCGTCTATGAGTAGGTCAGCTCGAGCCGTTGCAGCGGCGCTTCTGACGTTGGCAGTCACGGCCGGAGCGGCGCAAGCCGCGACCGCACCGCTGAACGCCTACGAGGTCAAGATCAAGCCGGGGACCCTCCAGGCCCTCGCCGCCGCCGGCTTCGACGTGAGCGAAGGTCGTGCCGGCAACACCATCACCGTCGTCGCCACCCGCGCCCAGGCCGGGACGCTGCGCAAGCAGGGCCTCGCGCCCCGCGAGGCCACGGACGTCGCGCGCGTCGCGCCGGACTACGGCCCCACGCGGCGGCTACGACGTCTGGCGCCCGTACGCGCGGCAGGCCTACGACCTCGGCCGGCAACCCGGTCGACGAGAACCTCATCCAGCAGATGCGCGAGCTCGCCGACGAGAACCCCGGCATCGTGAAGCTGGTCCGCATCGGCACGACCGGCGGCGCGCGAACGACCCGAACACGACCGACGACGACGACTACGCGCGGCCCAAGCCGATCTACGCGGTCAAGGTCTCGCGCGACGCGCGGTCCGAGCCCGACGGCTCCAAGCCGGCGGTCATCTACTCCTCCACGCAGCACGCCCGCGAGTGGCTCTCCACGGAGACCAACCGCCGGATGATGCGCCTGTACATCGACAACTACGGCGAGACCGGCACCGCGGTCGGCACCGACGGCAACCCCGTCGCCGGCGTCGACGCCGGCGAGCTCACCCAGCTCGTCAACACGCGCGAGCTGTGGTTCCTGCTCGTCTGCCAACCCCGACGGCTACGACTACACGTTCGAGTCGCCCGACACGCGCCTGTGGCGCAAGAACCTGCGCGACAACGACGCCAACGGCGTCCTCACCCAGGTCGACGGCGTCGACCCGAACCGCAACTTCCCGACGAACTGGGGCTACGACGACGAGGGCTCGTCGAGCACCATCAACAGCGAGACCTACCGCGGCCCCGCCCCCGGCTCCGAGCCGGAGACGAAGGCCTTCGACGCCCTGCTGGCGCGCACCAACGCGGAGTTCAACAACAACTTCCACACGTTCGGCCAGCTGCTGCTGTATCCGTTCGGGTGGCAGGTGAACACCTACGCGGCGGACGACCCGCTCTTCCGCGCGCTGTCGGGTTCGGACGAGAACCCGGCGATCCCGGAGTTCAACCCGGGCGTCGGCGCCGAGCTCTACACGACCAACGGCGACACCAACGACCACGCCTACCAGGCCTACGACACCCTGTCGTGGACGCCTGGAGCTCAAGGGCGGCGACGGCGCCGTCGAGCCCGGCGCGGGCGGCTTCATCTTCCAGGACGTCGAGGCCGACGTCCAGGCGGAGTTCGAGGACCAGGTGCAGTTCTCCCTCGACATGGCGCGCAACGCGCCCGACCCGTCCCAGGGCGTCTCGTACACGGGCCGCGAGGCTCCGGACTTCGAGGTCGACTCGTTCCAGGTCTCCTACGGCGACCCGCAGACGGTGCAGGTCAAGGCCAAGCGCTCGCTCGGCCCGGTGACCGTCAACTGGCAGGTCGGCCAGGGCCCGACGCAGACCGCTGCCGACCACGGAGTGGACCGGCGGCGAGCGCTACGGCGGTCCCGGCGACGTCTACTACCACCGCGTCCGCGGCGAGGTCACCGGCGCGAAGGTCGGCGACAAGGTGAAGGTCTGGTTCACCGCCAACGGCGGCACGAACAACTTCGCCAAGTCGCAGGCGTTCACGTACACCCTCGCGTCCGACACGGGCGCGCCGGTGCTGATCCTCTCCCAGGAGAACTACTCCGGCCCGGTGCCCGCCTACGCGGACCCGACCAAGCCGGCGTACCTCGACACCTACAGCAGTCACTCGACGCCCTCGGCATCAAGTACGACGTCTGGGACGTCGACGCCCGCGGCCTCACCGCGCCCGACTCGCTCGGCGTGATGAGCCACTACGAGGCGGTCGTCTGGTACACGGGTGACGACTCCGTGACGCGCGCGCCCGGCCAGCCGGGTCAGTCCGGCGCGCTGAAGGTGACCAACGACATCGTGCTGTCCGTCCGCGATCACCTCAACGAGGGCGGCAAGGTGCTGCTGACCGGGCAGGAGTCCGGCTCGCAGTTCTTCGCGCCCTACGAGTACAGCCAGTTCGGTGAGCCGGTGGACACGCCGACGGGTTACTGCGCCGGCTCCGACGGCGGTGGCGGACGGGTGCATCCCGCTCTCCAACGACTTCTTCCAGTACTACCTGGGCGGCTACATCTACGCCGCCGGCGGGTGGCACCGACGAAGAGGGCAACGTCTTCCCCGTCAAGGGGCTGGACGACCTCGCCGGCCTCGATTGGGACTTCCTGCCCGACTCGCAGCCGTCCGCGGGCACCGCGCTGGTCACCAGCTCGGTCCTGCCGGTCGCCAAGTTCCCGCAGTTCGCCTCCGAGAGCCTGGCGGAGTACGTCCGTCCGGGCGCGGCACCGTACGACCCGTTCGCGGGTTCCTGGTACCTGTTCTCGGGCGCGTCGGACCTGGCCTACCGCCGTCTGACGAGGACGGTCGACCTGACGGGCAAGACCGGCGGCAAGCTGGACTTCCAGACGTCCTTCGACGTGGAGGCCGACTACGACTTCATGTTCGTCGAGGCCCACACGCCGGGCCAGAACGACTGGACGACGCTGCCGATCACCGACGACCAGGGGAACGAGGTGTCCTCCACGGACACCGGGTTCTCGTGCGGCGGCGACGGCTACACGTGGCACGACGACCACCCGTTCCTGGCCAACTACCAGTCGTTCATCGACGTCGACACGCAGTGCGGGTCGACGGGCGCGACCGGCGAGTGGAACGCCGTCACGGGCAACTCGGCGGGCTGGCGTCACTACAACGTCGACCTGTCGGACTACGACGGCCAGCAGGTCGAGCTGTCGATCTCCTACGTGCAGGACGGCGCGGTCGCCGGCCTGGGCGTGTTCCTCGACGAGCTGCGGACGTCCGCGGGCGCCGCGGAGCTCTCCAAGACCGGCTTCGAGGCCGATCTCGGCGGCTGGACCGTCTCCGGTCCGCCGGAGGGCACCGTGTTCAACGCGGACGACTGGGCGCGCAAGCAGGCGGCGTTCGACGAGGCGCCCGTGATCGGCACGGCGGACTCCGTGTGGATGACGTTCGGCCTCGAGGCAGTGGCCGACCCGGCCGACCGCCTCGAGCTGCTGCGCCGTTCGCTCGGCGCGACTCGGCATCACGGGCCCGGTGGCGCCGACGCCGACGGCCACGCCGACGGTGACCGCGTCGCCGACGGCAACCGCGACGCCGACGGTGACCCCGTCGCCGTACACGCAGCCCGGGAAGATCACGATCGGGCCGAAGAAGGTCCGTGCGCTGCGTAACCGCAAGGTGCCGCTGAAGGTCAAGTGCGTGCGCCCGCGCGGTCCGCGTTGCATCGTCTCGATCTCGCTCAAGTACAAGGGCAAGACCGTCGGGACCAAGCGCAAGACGCTGCGTGCGGGTGCGAAGACGATCGTGCCGGTGAAGCTCAAGAAGGCCGCGTTCAAGGCCCTCAAGAAGCGCGGCAAGATCAAGGTCAAGGCCGTCGCGGTCGGGACCAGCGGCGGGTACCGCCTGCTGAAGGGCACCGCCCGCATCACGGTCAAGGCACCGCGCTAAGCGGTAGGGGAATTAGGCTGGCGGCGATGGCAACCGTCGCCGCCGGCCCCCCTCCCCCTTCACCGCCGAGACGGAGGCCTTCCGCGCGGAGTACCGCGCGTTCATCGACGAGCGGGTCCGCCCGCACATCGACGGCTGGGAGGCCGCGGGGTGGTTCGACGGCGAGGCGTTCGGCTGGTTCGCCGAGCGCGGCTGGCTCGGGGTGACGATGCCGACCGAGTACGGCGGCCTCGGCCTCGGACCCGAGTTCGGCGCGGTGGTCAGCGAGGAGCTCGCGCGCTGCGGCTCCGGCGGTTTCGCCGCCGGGATCGGCGCGCACATGGGCATCGCGTCGCCGCCCATCGAGCGCTTCGGGACGCCCGAGCAGAAGGAGCGCTGGCTCGCGCCCGCGATGCGCGCCGAGAAGATCGGCGCGCTGGCGATCACCGAGCCGGGCGGCGGCTCCGACGTCGCCTCCGCGCGCACGCGCGCCGAGCGCGTCGACGGCGGCTGGGTGGTCAGCGGCGAGAAGACCTACATCACCAACGGCGTGCGCGCGGACTTCTACGTCACCGCGGTGCGCACGACCTCCGACGGCGGGCACGGCGGCATGTCCTTCCTGGTCATCGAGAAGGGCGAGGGCGTGTCCACGTCGGCGCTGCACAAGCTCGGCTGGCACGCGTCGGACACGGCCACGGTCGCCTTCGACGACGTCTTCGTGCCCGAGGACCACCTGCTCGGCGAGCTCAACAAGGGCTTCTACCTGATCATGGCCAACTTCCAGGGCGAGCGGCTCGGGATGTCGCTGACCGCCCTGGGCGAGATGCGCGCGTCCTTCGAGCGCCTGGTCGAGTGGGCCGCGGCGCTCCCGCCCGCCTCCTGGCGCCGCCATGCCGTCGCCGAGCTCGGTCTCAAGGTCGAGCTCGCCGCCGCGATCTCCTACGGCTGCTGCCCGTCGCGTGGTCGCCGGCGAGGACATCGTCCGCGAGGTCTCCGAGGCCAAGCTCTACACGCAGCGCGCCAATCTGGAGGTCCAGGAGGGGTGCGTCCGGCTCATGGGCCTGGACGCGCCGGCTTCACTCGAACGTGCTTTGCGGGACGCCCGGCTGGGTCCCATCGGCGGTGGCACCGACGAGATCATGCGGGAGATCATCGGGCGGTCCCTGGGGCTCTGACGGCCGGGTCGCCAGCCACGAGCCGGCGAGGATGAGCACGAGGCCGACGATGGCGCCCGGGCCGACCGTCTCGTCGAGGACCAGGACCCCGGCGATGACGGCGACGATCGGAGCGACGTAGGTGATGATCGCCGTGCGCGAGGCGCCGATGGTGGTGATCAGGACGGCGAAGAGCGCGAAGGCCGCGGCGGTGCAGGCGACGCCGAGCACGACGATCGCGATGCCCGCGTCCGTCGTCACCGTCTCCGGCGGGTCGATCCAGGCGAATGGCGCCAGCAGGACGGAGGCCGCGACGAGCGTCCACCCCATCGCGGCGCGGACGTCGAAGCCGCTGAAGCGCCGCTGGTAGATGAGCGGGCCGGCGGAGTAGCCGACCGCGGCGAGGAGGATCGCGCCCGCGCCGAGCAGCTCGTCGGAGTCACCGGCGACGTCGATGCCGACCAGCGCGACCACGCCAGCAAAGCCGAGCAGCAGCCCGATCGTGCGTGTGCGGGTCAGCCGCTCGCGGCTCATCAGCACCACGAACGCCGGGACCGTGGCGATCAGGATGGCCGCCAGCGAGGAGGTGACGTGCTGCTCGCCGTAGCCGATCAGCGGGAAGGTCACGCAGATCTCGACGAGGGCGTAGAGGACGATCCAGCGGCCGTGGCCGCGCACGCTGGCGAGGCTGCCCGCGCGGGCCGACAGCGCGAGCAGCACGCACGCGCCGAGGACGACGCGCGCCCACGCGAGGAAGATCGGCGGGATGCCGTCGTCGACGGCGACCTTGATGAAGAGGTACGGGATCCCCCACAGCAGCGCGAGACCGAAGAACCCCGTCCAGTCCCGCGCGCTCAATCAGGGAGCCTCGGTGCCGCCGCCGGTGTCCTCCGGCGCTTCGGTACCGCCGTCGCCGTTGTCCTCGGGCGCCTCGGTGCCGCCGCTGAGCTCGTCCTGGGCGTCCTCGGCCGTGTCCTCGATCTCGCCGGCGGCGTCATCGGCCGCGTCCTTGACGTCCTCCTCGGTGATGCCGGCGTCCTTCCCGGCCTCCTCGACCTCGTTGAGCGCGTCCTTCCCGGCGTCCTGCACGTCTTCCGTGGCGTTGTCGATGTCCTTTTCGACGGAGTCTTCGCCGCAGCCGGAGCCCACCAAGAGGCCGGCCGCGAGCAGGACCATGAGCGTCTTGCGCAAGGTGATCATTGAGTAGGGCTACCCACTCACGGGGGCGACGGTCACCGGGATGCCGTTGAGGACCGCGTTGCCCGACGGGACGTCGACCACGAGTTCGTCCCCGAGCACGTTGGAGTTCACGCCCGCGTGCTCGGACGCGACGGCCATCCGCATGCCGTCGGCGCCGTGGCCCCAGCCGTGCGGGATCGAGACCACGCCGGGCATGATCGCGTCGGTGATCTCGACCGGCACCTCGACCGCCCCGGCGCGCGAGGCGACCCGCGCCGGCGCGCCGTCGATCAGGCCGAAGCGCGCCGCGTCGTCGGGATGCACCCACGCGGTACAGCGGTCCTTGCCGCGCACCAGCTTGGGCACGTTGTGCATCCAGGAGTTGTTGGAGCGCAGCGAGCGGCGGCCGATCAGGACGACGTCGGGCGCGGCCTCGTCGAGACGCTGCATCAGCCGGGGAACGTCGGCGACGATCGGCTCGGGCGCCAGCTCGACCTTGCCGCTCGGGGTGCGCAGCGCGTCGGGCAGGCGCGGCTCGAGCGCGCCCGAGGTCGATGCCGTGCGGCGCCGCCTCGAGATCCTCGAGGGTGAGGTCGTACGGGCCCTTGCGCAGCAGGATGTCGACGAGGCGCTCGGGGCCGACGCGACCCTCCGGCAGCTCCATGCCGCCGGCCAGCTGGGTGGCCACGAAGGCGTCGATCGCGGCTACGTCCGCGGTCGGGCCCCTGGCCGGTCACGATGCCGGTCAGGCGCAGCAGCGTCTCCCACTCCTGCGGCATCTCGGTCTCCAGCGCCGGCGGGGTGAAGTTGGCCACGTTGCGCACCGCGAACTGGTAGAGCGCGAGGTCGTAGTGCGGGCGCTCGAGCGGGGTCGGGCCGGGCAGGACGACGTCGGCGTGGCGGCTCGTCTCGTTGACGTAGACGTCCAGGCAGACGAGCAGGTCGAGCCCGTCGAGCGCGGCCTCAAGCCGGTCGGAGTTCGGCGTCGACAGGCAGGGGTTGCCGCTGAGCGTGAAGAGCGCCTTGATCTGGCCTTCGCCAGGTGTCTCGATCTCGTCCGCGAGCGCGACGACGGGCAGCTCGCCGAGCGACTCGGGCAGGCCCCGCACGCGGCTCGTCCAGCGGCCGGTTCGGAAGCCGCGGGACGGCGTGTTCGGATCGGCGTTGGGCTGACCGGCGGCGGCCAGCGGCGAACATCGCGCCGCCCTCGCGGTCGAGGTTGCCCGTCAGCGCGTTGAGCACGTCGACGAGCCAGCTCGCGAGCGTGCCGAACTCCTGCAGCGTCGTGCCGATGCGGCCGTACACCGCGGCGCTCGTCGGCCGCGGCGAGCTCGCGCGCCATGCGGCGGATCTCGTCGGCGGCGATGCCGGTCGTGGCGGCCACGGCGTCCGGCGTGAACGGCTCCGCGAGCGCGCGGACCGCGTCGACGCCCGTCCGCGAGCGGATGCGGATCGGTGAGGTCCTCGTCGAACAGCACGTGGACGAGCGCGAACAGCAGCAGCGCGTCGGTGCCGGGGCGGATGAAGTGGTGCTCGTCGGCGTGCTCGGCCGTGCGCGAGCGGCGCGGGTCGACGACGACGACCTTGCCGCCGCGCTCGCGGATCGCGCGCAGGCGGCCGCGGGCATCGGGAGCGGTCATCAGCGAGCCGTTGGAGGCGAGCGGGTTGGCGCCCAGCACGAGCAGGTGCATCGTGCGGTCGAGGTCCGGGACCGGGATCGTCAGCGCGCCGCCGAACATCATTCCCGCCGAGACGTGCTTGGGCATCTGGTCGACGCTCGAGGCGCTGAAGACGTTGCGCGAGCCGAGCGCCTTGTTGAAGACGCGCCCGTAGAGCAGCGCCGCCAGGTTGTGGGCGGACGGGTTGCCCGCGTAGACGCCGATGGCGTTCTTGTCGCCCGAGGCGAGGATCGGGGCCAGGCGGCGGTCGATCTCGGCGAACGCCTCGTCCCACGTCGCCTCCACGAGCTCGCCGTCGCGGCGGATCAGCGGCGTGCGCAGGCGGTCGGGGTCGTGGTGCAGCGCGCCCAGCGAGCCGCCCTTGGGGCAGATGAAACCCTTGGAGAAGACGTCCTCGGCGTCGCCGACGACGCGCACCACCTGGTCGCCCTCGAAGGTGACGTCGAGGCCGCAGGTGGCCTCGCACAGCGGGCAGGTGACAGCGGTCATGCGGGCATGCTCCTCGGTATGGCGGTAACGCTGGCGAGCGTCGCCGTAGCGCAACAGCTCGTAGGCGATCAGGGTCCAGCACGCGGCGGCGGCGATTGCCAGCGCGATCAGGGCGTCGGCCTCGTGGGCGACGGGAATCAGGGCCAGCAGCGCGACCATCAGCGTCGTGCGCCGGCGGCTGAAGGAGCGCACGTTGCGCAGCCGGAAGGCGATCTGACCCGCGAAGTACAGGGCGAGGCCGCCGCACAGCGCGACCGCCGCCTCCCACTTCAGCGGCTCGTCGACGTGCTCGAGCGTCTTCTTGGCGCCGAGCGCGAACAGGATGATCCCGGCGATCATCAGCAGGTGGATGAAGGTGAAGGAGTCGCGCGCCATCCGGGCCCGCTCGCCGCCCTGCAGCTGCTTGAGCTTGCGCTCCGCGACGTGGACCCCGATGTCGAAGTACGTCCACCACAGCGCGGCCGTGACTGCGATGGTCAGTGCCGCTGCCGCCGCCAGCGCGGCGTCGAGCTCCTGGCCGCCGATGCCGACGCCCGCGGCGACGATCGACTCACCCAGCGCGATGATCACGAACAGGGCGTGGCGCTCGGAGAAGTGGCCGGGATGGATGCGCCAGTCCTCGACACCGCCGAGGACCGGGCCGGCGACGTTGATCGCGAGCGCGGCGATCCAGAGGCCGTAGCGGAGCGCGCCGTCGTCCACGAGGCATGCGACGAGGACGAGGACGCCCGAGGCGAGCAGCGTCGGAGCGAGGGTGCCGATCGCGTGGCGCAGCTGCGGGTCGTCGCGGGTCGCCATCGCGTAGAGCGCGACGTGCATGGCCCGCACGACGACGTAGGCCACGCCGAAGATCACGGCGTCGTCCCCGAAGGCCTGCGGGACGGCCAGCGAGGCGACGAACAGCGCCGCCATCGTCGACGAAGATCGCGATGCGGACGCCGCCCTCGTCCGGGTTGATCGTGTTGGTCAGCCAGGCGAAGGCGGCCCAGCCGAACCACAGGACGGAGAGGACGAGCATGCCCTCGGCCAGGCCCTCCCACGTCGGCTTGGCGGCCATCATCGCCGTGACCTGGGTCAGCGCGAAGACGAAGACCAGGTCGAAGAACAGCTCGAGCGGCGTGACCTGCTCGTCGCCGTCCCCAGTGCGTGCGACGGTCGGCATCACGCGGACAATATTGTCGCGCTCATGGGACTTCTAGATGACAAGGTGGCGATCGTCACCGGAGCAGGACAGGGCATCGGTGCCGCGACCGCCGAGCTGCTCGCCGAGCAGGGCGCGAAGGTGGTCGTCAACGACCTCGACGGCGACAAGGCGCAGGAAGTGCAGGACCGCCTGCCGACCGACGGCACGATCCACTCCGGCGACCTGACGAAGGAATCGGCTCCGGACGAGCTCGTCCAGACGGCGATCGACGCCTACGGCAAGCTCGACATCATCGTCAACAACGCCGGCTACACGCTCGACGCGCCGGTGCACAAGATGTGCGACGACTGGTTTCAGAAGATGCTCGACATCCACCTGATCGTCCCGTTCCGCGTGATCCGCGCCGCCGCGCCGCACCTGCGCGAGCCGGCCAAGCAGGAGCGCGAGCAGGGCACCGAGGTCTTCCGCAAGATCGTCAACGTCTCCTCGACCTCCGGCACCTTCGGCAACCCGGGCCAGGCCAACTACTCGGCCGGCAAGGCGGGCATCGTCGGCCTCACGAAGACGATGGCCAAGGAGTGGGGCCAGTTCAAGATCAACGTCAACGCGGTCGCCTTCGGCTTCGTCGACACGCGCCTCACGCAGGCCAAGGTCGACGACAACACGATGGAGATCGACGGCGAGAAGGTCCAGCTCGGCATCCCGGAGCAGATGCGCGGGATGGCGTCGATGATGATCCCCGTCGGCCGTCCGGCGTCACCCCAGGAGGCGGCGGCGCCCGTGATGTTCCTCTGCACGCCGTGGGCCAACTACGTGCACGGGCAGACGCTGCACGTCACGGGCGGCCTGTTCGGCGGGATGACGGGCTAGACGCGAGCCGACCCGCGAGTCGAGCTCGTCGTACAGGGCCCGGATCGCGCTGAAGATCTCGTTCGCGACCTGCTGCTGCTGGTCATCGTGGGGTTCTCCACCACGTCCCAGCGCAGCGGGTCGCCGAACTTGACGTAGACCTTGGGGAACTGGCCGCGCTTCCAGTTGCGCACGCGCGAGGAGCCGTGGATGGCGGTCGGCACGACGACCGCGCCCGACTCGAGCGCCAGGCGGCCGATGCCGCGCTTGGGCTTCTCCGACAGGTCGCCGGTGCGCGAGCGGCCGCCTTCGCAGTACATGACGATCGGGTTGCCGCGGCCGAGGATCGCGTGGGCGGAGATGAACGCCTCCTCGTCCTGCACGCCGCGCCGGACCGGGAAGACGCCGCCGGGCGAGTAGATGTGCGTGAGCGCGCCGCCGAACATCTGGGACTTCGCCATGAACTGCACGCGCCGGCGGATGCCCGCTCCCGCGAAGAAATGGTCCATGAACGAGAAGTGGTTCGGCGCGAGGATCAGCGGGCCGTCGGCGGGGACCTTCCAGCTGTCGTAGGAGCGCAGCCGGAAGAAGACCCAGGCGTACAGGCTCGTGCAGGCGCGCACGAGTTCGTAGACCCAGTTCGGCTCGCCCCGGCGCACGCGCTCGTGGTAGGGGTCGAAGAACTCCTTGGGCCGCGGGTCCTTGTAGACCTGCGCCTTCATCGAGGCGAGCTTCTTGTCCTCCGCCACAGTGGTGCGGGATCGTACCCTCCCGCGCGTGCGGACCTTCGCCCTGTCAGCGGTCGGTGCCGACCGACCGGGAATCATCGCGGCGATCGCCGACCGGCTCGTCGCCCACGGGCTCAACGTCACCGACTCCCAGATGGGCATCCTGCGCGGCTTCTTCGCGATGACGCTGGTGCTCGAATCAGACCGCGTCGACGAGGACGCGCTGCGCGCCGACCTGGCCGCGGCCGCGGAGGAGTTCCACCTCGAGGCGCTCAGCCTGCGCGAGGTCGGCGCCTCCTCGGCGCGGGCGCTCGACGTCGCCACGCACGTCGTCTCCGTCTACGGCGCCGACCATCCCGGCATCCTCGCGGCCATCACCGCGGGCCTCGCCGCGGCCGGCGTCAACGTCTGCGATCTGCGGACCCGGCTGGTCTCCGACGACGCCGTCTACGTGATGGTGATCGACGTCGCGCTGCCCGCGGGCGCGGACGAATCGGCGGTGCGCGCCTCGCTCGAGACCGTGGGCGAGCAGCAGGGCGTCGACGTCACGCTGCGCCTCGCCGACACCGCTGATCTGTGATCCGCGAGGTCCTGCGCTATCCCGACCCGCGGCTCAAGCGGCGGGCGGCGCCGGCGACCGGCGACGTCTCCGGCCTCGTGGAGGACCTGATCGACACGATGCGCTCCTTCGGCCGCTGCGTCGGCATCGCCGCACCGCAGATCGGCGTCGACGCCCGCGTGTGCATCGTCGACTGCACGGGCCACCCGAAGGTCCCCGAGTCCGCCGGCCTGCTCGTGCTCGTCAACCCCGAGCTCGAATTGGGCCGTGAGACCGAGATCGGCCGCGAGGGCTGCCTCTCCATCCCCGACCTCACCGGCAACGTCCGCCGCGCCAAACAAGTTTCCATAGCTAACCAGGTGCCAGGCACTTTTCGGAGGGTGGTTGAGGGTTTCGAGGCTCGGGCGGTGCAGCATGAGGTCGACCACCTCGATGGGATCCTGTTCCTCGACCGTGTGGTCTCCGCGAGCGATGTCTTCGCCCGGAAGTCGCGGGCTTGATCCTCGCTGCCGCGGCCGTGCTCGTCGGCGCCGCGATCCAGTCCGCGGTCGGGCTTCGGCTTTGCGCTCTTCGCGGCGCCGCTGCTCTTCGCCGCGCTCGGCGCTGAAGAGGCCGTGTGGTCGCTGAACGCGCTCGCGCTCGTCGTCAACGGAGCGGCGATCGCGCTGGAGCGCCGCCGGCCCGTCCCCCTCGGCCGGCTCGCCGCCACCGTGCTCGTCTGGTCGGTGCCCGGCATGGTCGCCGGCGCGCTGATCCTGCGCTCGGTCGACGACCGCATCCTGCAGGTCGCGCTCACGATCACGGTCCTGGCGACGCTGGTCCTGCGCAGTCGTCGTGACGTCCGCCTTTCGGCGCCGGGCACGGGCCTCGTGACCGGCGTGCTCACCACATCGCTCTCGACGGCCGGGCCGCCGCTGGTGCTGCTGTTGACCGGACGCGGCTATCCGCCGCAGCAGGTCCGCGACACGCTCGCGACGGTCTTCATCGCGCAGTCCGTGCTCGGCCTCGCCGCGCTGGCGGCGACAAGCGGCGGCGACATCCCGCTCGACGCCGACCTGATCCTGCTGACGGCAGCCGCGCTGATCGGCCAGTTCATCGGCCGCCCGCTGTTCGCCCGGCTCGCCGGGGGCGACTACGAGCGCGTGCTCACTGCGGTGCTGGTGCTTGCCGTCGGCGTCGGCCTCGTGACCGCTTTAGTCTGACCCGGCCGTGATCGTCCAGATCTCCGACCTGCACGTGATGTCAGGCCCCGACGGCGAGCCGTCCGTCGAGGCGCTCCAAGAAGTGGTCGCCGGGATCCAGGCGCTCCCGCTGCGCCCGCCCTGCGTGCTGGTCAGCGGCGACCTGGTCCACGACGGCGCCCGCGAGGACTACGAACTCGTCAAGGAGCTGCTGGCGCCTCTGGGCGACTCCGTGGTCGCCATCCCCGGCAATCACGACGACCCCGCGCTCGTGGCCGAGCTGTTCGGCGATCCGGGCGAGGTCGAGGTGGCCGGCGTGCGGCTCGTGCTGTGCGACACCACGCTGCCGGGCACGGACGCCGGGAGGATCGACACGGAGGCGCTGGGCGCGCGCCTGGCCGGCGACGACCGCCCGACGGTGATCGCCATGCACCACCCCCCGCTCGTCACCGGCATCCCGGCGATCGACGAACTGACCCTCCCCCGGGAGAACCGCGAGGAGTTCACTGCACTGCTCTCCGCGTCGCCGCAGGTCAAGGCCGTCGTCTGCGGACACGTCCACAGAATCACCTTCGAGACGCTCGGCGGCTGCGGCGTCTTCACGGGCCCGGCGACGTACGAGCAGATCGAGCCCGGTTCCACGCCGGGGACGCTCGCGTTCGTCGCGCGCGGCCGGGCCTTCGCGATCCACACCTACGTCGCCGGTGCCCTGGTGTCCCAGATCCAGGCCGTGCGATGACCGACCTCGCCGACGGCAAGCTGCGGCTCGACGCACCCGGCCGAGCACGTCGCGCGCCTGACGATCGCCAACCCGGACAAGCGCAACGCGCTCGACCACGCGATCCTCGACGGCATCGCCGAGGTCGCCCGGACGGAGACCGCGCGCTGCCTGCTGATCACCGGGGAGGGACCGGTCTTCTCGGCCGGCTACGACATCGGCTCGCTCCCGCGCGACGAGTTCGCCGCGGCGGCCGAGGAGCTGGTCGCGCATCCGTTCCACGACGCCATCGAGGCACTCGAGGCCTACGCCTTCCCCGTGGTCGCCGCGCTGAACGGGCACGCCATCGGCGGCGGGCTCGAGCTGGCGCTTTCCTGCGACCTGATCGTCGCCTCCGAGGACGCCGTGGTCGGGATGCCGCCCGCCAAGCTCGGCCTCATCTACTCGCACACCGGCCTGCGCAAGTTCGTCGACGCGATCGGCGTCATGCGCACCCGCCAGCTCTTCCACGTCGGCCGCAACATCTCTGCGGCGCGGGCCGAGGCGTGGGGCCTCGTCACCGAGGTGGTCGGCGCCGAAGCGGTGGCGGAGCGCGGGCTCGAACTGGCGACGGAGATCGCGGCCCTCGCGCCGCTGGCCCTGGCCGGCAACAAGCGCATCCTGCGGGAGCTGCTCGCCGCCGAGGGCGAACTGGCGGAGGACGTCGAGCAGGAGCTGATCGCCCTGCGTGAGTCGTGTTTTCGGTCCGATGACTTCTTCGAGGGCGTCCGCGCCTTCGCAGAAAAGCGCCCAGCCGACTGGCACGGCAGCTAACTTCCCGCCATGGCCCGGCGCCGTCCCAGGGCGATCATCTCGATGCGCGGCGGTGTCGCCCGAGACCGGCGCTCCGTGTTGTTCGGCAGTGAGCTGCACAAGCGGCGGCGACAGCCCATGCACGCACTGTGGCTCGTGCTGCTCGGCGTCATCGTCGGGACGGCTGTCGCGGTGCTGCCCTCCGACGCCCGCGGGCCGCGCAGCGCCCCGCCCGTGGCGCGTATCGGGCCGGCTCCGGCACCGCCGACCGACGACGGCCGCGGCGCGACCGAAGTCCTCTACCCGACGATCAAGTGGCGGCGCTCGCGGGCGCTCGGAGCGACCAACGACGGCCGCCTCGTCAACGGTGTCCGCCTCCCGGCCGAGGGGCCGGACTGGTTCACCTTCAACCCGGCGAGCGGCGCGACGCCCAACCTGCCGTGGCGGCGCTGGGGGACCGACGCGCTGCTGCGGACGCTGATTGCCGTGCTGCGCGAGTACCGGGCGGCGGACCCGAGCGCGCCGCGGATCGGCATCGGTGACATCTCGCGCCACAACGGCTGGGCCGTTCGGGCCCAATTTCGGGGGCCTCGGTCACGCATCGCACCAGAACGGTCTCGACGCCGACGTCTACTACCCACGTCGCGACGGCGCCGAGCGCAGCCCTCGCGCGCCGGGCGAGGTCGACCGGCGCCGGGCGCAGGATCTGGTGGACCTCTTCGTCGCCGCGGGCGCCGAGCAGGTCTTCGTCGGGCCGTCGCTGGGCCTGACCGGCCCGAGAGACGTGGTGACCGAGCTGGTCAACCACGACGACCACCTGCACGTCCGCATACCGCCCCCGCCGCGATAGCGGACAGACTGAAACCGCGCTCCAGCGGGGAGGTCTGAAGGCATGCGCCGCCTGTTGCTTCTCGCGTCCCTGTTCGCCGTCCTCGCCGCCCCCGCAGGTGCGGTGGTCAAGCCCCCGGCCGCCGAGCCGACGGCCACCGGCAAGCGCGGCGCCGCCGCGACCGTGGACCCGTACGCCACACGTGCCGCGATCGACGTCCTCGCCAAGGGCGGCAACGCCGTCGACGCCGCGGTCGCCGCGGCGGCCGTGCTCGGCGTCGTGGAGCCCTACTCCGCCGGCATCGGCGGCGGCGGCTTCATGGTCATCCGCACGCCCGCAGGCAAGCTCGCCACCATCGACGGCCGTGAGACGGCGCCCGCCGCCTTCACCGAGACGAGCTTCCAGGAGAACGGCGCGGCGATCGACTTCGACGAGGCCGTCACGAGCGGACTGGGCGTGGGCGTTCCCGGAACCCCGGCGACCTGGGAGCTCGCGCTGAACCGCTTCGGCTCGCAGCCGCTGGGCCGCGTGCTCAAGCGCGCGGTGCGGCTCGCCCGCCAGGGCTTCGTCGTGGACGAGACCCTCCAGCAGCAGACGGAGGAGAACGCCGAGCGCTTCGCCGACTTCCCCGCCACTGCCGAGCTCTACCTGCCAGGGGGCGCGCCCGATCCAGGCCGGCGCCACGCTGCGCAACCCCGACCTCGCGAGCACGATGGAGCTCATGGGCCGCCGCGGCGTCGGCCAGGGCTTCTACCGGCGCGCCGTCGCCAAGGACCTCGTCGCCACCGTGCGCAGGCCGCCGGTGCGCGAGGGCGCCAGCCGCAATGTCCGGCCGGGCCTGATGAAGGTCGCCGACCTGCGCCGCTACCGCGCCGTGCGCCGCGCGCCCGCGTCCACCTCGTACCGCGGCATGAAGGTCGTCGGTATGGGCCCGCCGTCGTCGGGTGGCACCACCGTCGGCGAGGCGCTGAACATCCTCGAAGGCTTCGGTGAGCCGAGCGCGGACGCCTCCGAGGCGCTCCACCGCTACCTCGAGGCCTCGCGCCTGGCCTTCGCGGACCGCGGGGCCTACCTGGGCGACCCGGACTTCGTCGACGTGCCGGTGGCCTGCCTGCTGTCGCAGTCGTTCGCCGACGCGCGCCGCGCGCTGATCGGCCTGACCGCGCAGACCTCGCCGGTCGCGGCGGGGACCTGCCCGCAGCAGGCCGCGCCCGCGGTCTCGGTGAGCCGTGAGGGCCCGAACACGACCCACTTGACGGTCGTCGACCGCCGGGGCACGGTCGTCGCGTACACGCTCACCATCGAGCAGACGGGCGGCAGCGGCATGGTCGTCCCCGATCGCGGCTTCCTGCTCAACAACGAGCTCACCGACTTCTCGTTCGAACCCGGCACCGCGAACTCGCCGGCCGGAAGCAAACGGCCGCGCTCGTCGATGTCGCCGACGATCGTCCTGAAGGACGGCAGGCCGGTGCTCGCGCTCGGTTCGCCCGGCGGCTCGACCATCATCACCACCGTCCTGCAGATCCTCGTCAACCGGTTCGAGCGGGGCCTCGACATCGAGGCGGCGCTCGCCGCACCGCGTGCGTCCCAGCGCAACTCCCAGACAACGAAGCCGAGCCGGCCTTCGTGACGATGCCCGAGGCGATCGCCCTGCTCGCCCGCGGCCAGATGTTCACGCCGATCGAAGAGCTCGGCGCGGCTGCGGCGGTCGAGATCGCGCCCGGCGGCGCCCTCACCGCGGTGGCCGAACCGGAGCGCCGCGGAGGCGGCTCAGCGGGGGTCGTGAAGCCGCCGCGAAGTAAGCCGTCCGGGGGCGGCTCTAGCTTGCCGCCATGCAGACGATCAGCGGCCCCCAGGGGCCTCGCGTGGTGCTGGACGGGCGGCCCGTTTTGCTGCTCTGCTCGAACAACTACCTCGGTTTCGCCGACCACGCGCAGGTGCGCGAGGCTGCGGCGGACGCGGCGCTGCGGTTCGGCGCGGGGGCCGGCGCGGCGCGCTGCGTCTCCGGCACCATGAGCGTCCACGGACGGCTCGAGCGGCGCCTCGCCGCCTTCCACGGCACGCCCACCGCGCTGCTCTTCGGCTCGGGCTACCTGGCGAGTATCGGCGCCGTCGGCGCGCTGGCCGGCCCCGGCCAGGTGGTGTTCTCCGACGCGCTCAACCACGCGTCGATCGTCGACGGCTGCCAGCTGGCCGGCGCGGAGACCTTCGTCTACGAACACGGCGACGCCGACCACCTCGCCTGGGGACTGCAGCAGTACGCCGACCGCGCCGCACTGATCGTCACGGACGGGGTCTTCACCGCCGACGGCGACGTCGCCCCGCTCGAGGACATCGTCGGGCTCGCGCACCGCCACGACGTGCCGGTGATGGTCGACGAGTCGCACGCCGTCGGTGCCCTCGGCCCGGGCGGCCGCGGCGCCTGCGCCGAGGCCGGGCTCGAGCGCGAGGTCGCCGTGATCGTCGGGTCGCTCGGCAAGTCGCTCGGCTCCTACGGCGCGTACGTCGCCTGCGACGAGGTGACCGCGCGGCGGATGGAGGGCGCGCGCACGATGCTCTTCTCGACCGCCCCACCGCCGCCCGCCGTGGCGGCTGCCACCGCTGCCCTCGACCTCCTCGACGCACATCCCGAGCTCGTCGACCGGCTGGCCGCGAACGCGACCGTGCTGCGCGAGGAGCTGCACCGCGAGGGCTTCGACGTCGCCGGCTCGACGACGCAGATCGTCCCGATCGTCGTCGGCGATGGCAACGACGCGGACGCGATGGCCGCGGCGACGCTCGAGCAGGGCGTCTTCGTCCGCGCCGCCGACGTCCGGGTGCGGCTGTCGGTGATGGCGACGCACACCAAGAGCGAGCTGCGCGAGGCCGCTCGCGTCCTCGGCCGCGCCGCCCTGCGCAGCGGCCTGCGCCCGGGCACCATGGCCCCGATCGCCGAGGCCCAGGCGTCGAGCAACGTCGTACCGCTGGTCCCTCGCGCCGCCTAGCGCGTACCGACATTGATGCTGGCCGAGCTCATCTGCGCCCTGAGCGCGTGCGCGATGACGGGTGTCATCTGGTTCGTCCAGGTCGTCCACTACCCGCTGTTCACCGCCGTCGGCGAAGCAGGCTGGACGACCTATCACGCCGGCCACACCCGCCGGACCGGCTACGTGGTCGTGCCCTTCATGACCGCCGAGCTCGTGTCAGCCGGCGTGCTCGCGACCCGCGGCACGGCGCTCGCCATCGTCGGCTTGGCACTCGCAGCGGCAACGTGGGCCCTCACCTTCGCGCTCGCCGTCCCGGACCACGGCCGCCTGGAGCACGGCTTCGACGCCACCGCCGCCCGCCGCCTCGTCACGGCCGGCTGGCTGCGCACCGCCGCCTGGAGCGCCCACGCCGCCGTGGCGCTCGCGATCCTGGCGCACTAGGCCGCTTCGTCGAGTCCTCTTCCCGCTCCTGCCGTGCGGGAGTGCGGGGCGCCTACCGATTGGCTGGTAAGGAGGGGAGTCGGGCGAGTCCGCGCGGCGTTGCTGAATTTCGCATCTCCTGGATGCATCTTTCAGCAATGGCGGATTCTGGTCGCTATGCGACCCTTGTTCGCCACTGGCGCGCGCACCGACGCGGCTGAGAGTGCTTAGTCCTCGTAAACCGAGAAGTCGGCCTTGCGTGCGCCGCACACAGGGCAGAACCAGTCGGACGGGATGTCCGTGAAGGCGGTGCCGGGCGGGATGCCGCCGTCGGGGTCGCCGTCCTCGGGGTCATAGATGAACCCGCATGACTCACAGATGTACTTCTGCATGGGCGCGGCAATGTAGCGTGGCGGCGATGGAAGAGGAGCGGCAGCGGCCGTTCGAGCCGCTCAATCTCGAGGGCGAACCGGTCAAGCCGCGGCAGGCCGCCACGGTGCTCGTGCTCCGAGGTGGCGCGGATGCGCTCGAGGTCCTGCTGGTCAAGCGCAACCCCGAGCAGCGCTTCATGGGTGGCGCGTGGGTCTTCCCGGGCGGTGCCGTCGACGCCGAGGACGGCGAGGAGGACTCCAAGCATCGCCTGGCGGGTGTGCGTGAGGTCGCCGAGGAGGCCGGCGTGACGCTTCCGGACGCCGACGCGTTACTTCCCTACAGCCGTTGGATCACGCCGCGGCAGATCGCGGTCCGCTTCGACACCCACTTCTTCCTGGCCCGCGCCCCCGAAGGGGCGGCGCCCGAGGTCGACGGTCACGAGTGCGTGGACTGGGGCTGGTACGCCCCGCGGGCCGCGCTCGATGCCTACGAGGCCGACGAGCTGGTTCTGGCGTTCCCCACGATCAAGACGCTCGAGGGACTCGCCGGCTTCGAGTCCGCCGAAGCCCTGCTCGAGTGGGCGGACGGCCGCACGGTCGAGCCCGTCGAGCCGAAGGTCGTGGTCGAAGGCGAAGTCGCCCGGGTCCTGCTGCCGGGTGATCCGGGATACTCGGACTGACCGTGGAAGCTTCAGCGCTTCGAGCTCCAGCACTCGCGCGCCGTCCTCTGACGACACCCCTGCTCCGGCTGCGCTCCGACGAGCAGTTGCTGAGCCTGTTCCGCGCCGGGTCGGAGGATGCCTTCGCCGCGCTGCACGACCGCTACCGGCAGCGGCTCTTCGCCTACGTCCGCCAGATGCTGGCCGTGGGCTCGCGCGCTGACGCCGAGGACGTGCTGCAGGACGTCTTCGTGCGCGCTTATGCCTCCTTGCGGACCGACAGGCGGGACGTGCACGTGCGTGCCTGGCTCTACCGCGTCGCTCACAATCGCTGCATCGACCAGCTGCGCCGACCGGTCGCCGCCCGCCGCGGATGTCTTCGAACTCGCGCGCGGCCCGCTGCAGGATCCGTTCGAGACCGCACAGCGCCGAGAGGATCTGCGCCGGCTCGTCTCCGACGTCGGCCGCCTGCCCGAGCATCAGCGCTCGGCGCTGCTGATGCGCGAGATCGACGGCCTCTCCTACGCGGACATCGCCGGTGTCCTGGACGTCACCGTCCCCTCGGTCAAGTCGCTGCTGGTGCGCGCCCGCATGGGCCTCGTGGAGGCGATCGAGGCCCGCGACACGGCTTGCGAAGTGATCCGCGAGGACCTGGTGAGCGCCTACGACCGTGGCGTCAAGTCTTCCGCCCGCGCCCGCCGGCACCTGCGCGAGTGCGACGGCTGCCGTGAGTACCGGACCGCCCTGCGCGGGATGAAGCGCTCGTTCGCCGCCCTGACCCCGGCGGCCGGCCTCGGCGGACCGATCGCGCTGATCGCTTCGCTGAGCAGCGGCGGCAAAGTGGCGGCCGTCGTCTGCACCGCCGCGCTCGCCACCGGCACCGCTGTGGAAGTGGAGCGCAAGCTCACTCACCCGCACAAGGCGGCGGCGCGTGTTGCCGCTGCGCCCGTCCGCGCGGAGCCGGCCGCCCCCGTCGACGTGTCGAAGCGGGTCGTCGCGCCCGTCACACAAGCCGTCCGCGACCGATCCGCGGCGCGGAGCCGGCCTGCCCCGGCGACACACATCGAGTCGACCGCGGCCTCGGCCGCGCCCGTCACAGCCATACAGCAGCCGCGGACCGCTCCGGTCGCCACGGCCGAGCCCCTCGCCCCCACCCGTGACCCGAGCCCGACCGGCGCCTCCGCCGCCCCGCCCGAGACGGTCGCCGAGGTGGAGGTCGACCCGGCCGTCGCCGTCCCCGAGCCGGTGGTCGGCGAGGCGGAGACCGTGGCTGGCACCCGAGGTCGCGCCTCCCGTCGCCACGCCGCCCCCCGCCTCCGGTCCGCCGCCAGAACACTGAGTGTGGCCCCGTCCGCGGACCCCGACCGCCATCGGCGGGCGTCTTGCCGCCCGTGGCAGCGTCCTCGGTCGGGGCAATGGCACCACCATTGCACCCTCCCTGTCTTGCCACGAACGACAATCCACGAGCCGATGACGCCCGCGGCCGACGGACGGAACCACTAGATGGACCGCTACCTCGCGACGCTCGACCATGAGGAGGTCGTCATCCGGCGCGGTCGCCGCTCGGGGCTGTACACGATCGTCGCCGTCCACTCGACCGTGCGTGGGCCGTCGCTGGGCGGCGTGCGGTTGTGGGGTTACGCGGACACGCGCCTCGCACTGCGCGACGCCCTGCGGCTCTCGGAAGGAATGACCTTCAAGGCCGCGGTCGCGGGCTTGCCGCAGGGCGGCGGCAAGGGCGTCATCGCCACCGCGCCGGGCGAGCGCCTCGACGGCGAGCGCCGCCGCAACGCCCTGCTCGACTTCGGGGAGACCGTGGAGGCGGTGGACGGCCGCTACATCACGGCCGAGGACGTCGGCATCACGCCGGACGACCTGGTCGTCGTGAGCGAGGTCACTCCGCACGTCTCCGCGCTGCCGCGCGAACGCGGTGGCTCTGGCGACCCGAGCCCGTGGACCGCGCTCGGTGTCCTGGTCTCGATCGAGGTCGCCTGCGAGCGCGTCTTCGGCAGCGCCGACCTCGCCGGGCGCAGTGTCGCGGTGATGGGCCTCGGCCACGTCGGTGGGGACCTGGCTCGCCGCCTCTCCGTTGCCGGCGCGCGGCTTGTCGTCACGGACGTCGACGAGCGCCACCGCGCGCTCGCCGCGGAGATCGGCGCGACGTGGGTCGAGCCGAGCGCAATCGTCTCCGCCGACGTCGACGTCCTCGCGCCGTGCGCGCTCGGGGGCGTGCTGACCCATGAGGGCGTGCCGGCGCTGAAGGCGAAGGTGATCGCGGGCGCCGCCAACAATCAGCTCGCGGATGCGCGACGTCGCCGCGGTGCTCGCCCAGCACGGCGTCCTGTGGGTCCCGGACTTCGTCGTCAACGCGGGCGGCATCGTCAACATCGCCGTCGAGCTGCTGCCCGGCGGTTACGACGAGGCGCGCGCCGACGCCGACGTCCGCCGGATCGGTGAGACCGTCCGCTCGCTGCTCGACGAGTCGCAGCGCGACGGCATCACCCCGCTCGCGGCGGCTATGGCGCTAGCCCATCGCCGGCTGATGCCGGGCGCGGCCTGACGTCTTCCGGCAACCGCCGCTCCAGCTCCAGCTTGCGCAGATGCGCGTGCATCGTCAGCGCCGCTGCGCCGCGCAACGCCTCGGGGGCATCGCTCCAGACCGTGTCGAGCAGGGCATCGTCGCCTCGCACGCCTTCCTCGATCGCCTCGAGCAGGCGCCGCTCGCGGTCGAGCCGGTGGGCGACGTACTCGTCGAGCTTCGCCGCCGGGTCGGTGATCGGCGGCCCATGGCCCGGGCAGATCAGGCGCAGGTCGCGGGCCCGCAGCGCGCGCAGGCCGTCGAGGTAGCCGGCCATGTCGCCCGCGACGAAGACGCTGCCCCGGCCGAGGATCGCGTCGCCGGCACAGCAGACGCCCTCCCAGACGTAGGCGACGTGGTCGTCGCTGTGGCCGGGCAGGGGGACGGTCTCGAGCGACCCGGGGTCACCCAGCCCGACACCGAGTCGCTCCGCGAGCGCCGGCGCTCCCTCAGAGTGATCGGCGTGCGAGTGGGTGAGGACGACGCCACCCGCGCCGCCGCGTTCCTGCACGACCTTCGCCACCGCCTCGAGGTGCTCCTCCAGCGCGGGTCCGGGGTCGACCACCCAGGCCGGGTCGCGCCCGAGCACCCAGGTGTTCGTCCCGTCGAGCGTGAACGCGCTCGGGTTCTGAGCCCGCACCCGGACGACTCCCGGGACGGGCTCCTCGATCACTTCGCAGCGAGCCGGTAGACCGGCCCGGCCAGCGAGACCGCGTAGGTGCGGCCGCGGCCGTCGACGCCGAACGACGACAGCGAGTTGACCTTCAGCCCCGTGTTGCGCACGCCCTCGAGACGAGGCGTCGCCAGCTTGGCGGACAGGATCTGGCCCTTGCAGAAGTCGCCGAACAGGTAGCGGCCGAAGGCGCCCGGCACGCGGCGGTCGCGCGCCTCGACGCCGCCCGTGATGGAGCAGTTCCCGTCGCTGTGGGTGAGCTCGTGGACCGGTCCGACGTGGCCCGGGGCCTCCTCGCCGGACGAGTAGCGGTCGTCGCCCTCGTAGACACGCCAGCCGAAGTTCGCGCTCGCGCCCTTCCCCGCCTCCACGTAGTCGATCTCCTCGATCTCGTCCTGACCGACGTCACCGATCACGAGGCCCCCCGAACGGGAGAAGGCGAAGCGCCAGGGGTTGCGCAGGCCGTAGCTGTAGATCTCGCCGCGCGGACCCTTGGCCATGTAGAAGGGGTTGTCCTCCGGCACGCCGTAGGCGCCGGCGTTGCCCGGCCGCGGATCGATGCGCAGCAGCTTGCCGAGCAGCGACTGCAGGTTCTGCCCGTTGCCGGTCCGGCCGTGCTGGTCGCCGCCGCCGCCACCGTCGCCCGTGCCGATGTAGAGCCGCTTGTCCGGCCCGAAGAGCAGCAATCCGCCGTTGTGGTTGGACTCGGCGTCGGGCATCTCGAGCACGAGCCGCGCCGAACCCTCGTCGGCAGCCTTGGCCGAGCGCGCCTGGTACTCGACCACGGCCTGGTCGCCATCGTTCTGCGTGAAGTAGACGTAGAAGCGCTTGGTCTGCGCGTAGTCGGGCGCGAAGGCCATGGAGAGCAGGCCCTGCTCGCCGCCACCGGTGACCTGATCGCGGATGTCGAGGAAGACGCGCGGGCGCCCTGACCCCTTGACCAGGACGCGGCCGTCCTGCTCGACGACGTAGACGCGCTTGCGGTCGCCAGGGGGTGAGGTGACGTAGACCGGAGCCGCGAACGAGCCGACCTTGACCAACCGCAGCCCTTTGCCCTTCGCGGCCGGCGCACCCTCCGTGGTGTCGGTGTCCCCACCACAGGCGGCGATGAAGAAGAGGCCCGTCAGCAGGCCGGCCAGCGTTCTGCGCATGACCTCAGGCTACGGCCGCTAAGCGGCTGCGATGCGCCACGGCCACTCGCCCTCGGCGTCGAGCGCGAGAGTCCAGCGCAGCATGTAGGTCGCTTCGGAGGTCTTCGAGCCTGCGACCACCGCCACCGTGTCGCGGTCCTCCACGTACCGGATGCCGTGCACCTGCAGATCGACGGTGAGGGTGGGCGGCGTCGCCTGCGCGTCAAGGGCCGAGATCGTCACCTGCTCGATGCGCGGCCCCCGCACGACCGTTCGGGTCCGGCCGTCGGCGGTACCGAGGAGCGCGCTCATCGCCTCCGGCCGGGCCGCGGCGGCGAGGGCGGCGTCGTCGCCGTCGACCGCCTCCGTCCAAGCGCTCACCGCGCGCCGGACCGACGCCTCGATCAGGTCCACGTCGAAGCGGCCGTCGGCGAGCGACAGGTCCATGACCTGGCCGCGCACCGGGCCCGCGAAGTCGAGGTCGACCAGTTCCCCGGGCGAGACGGAGGCGGGCGCGGCGTCGGCGGCAGCCCGTTCGGCGATCGACTCCTGCTGCAGCCGCTCGTCGTCGCCCCACGGCGACGCGATGATCGATGCGTCCAGGTGGTGCGTGCCTTCCGCGTCCTGCTCGATCGACAGCAGACACCAGCGGCCGTCGCGCTTGTCGAGCGTCCAGTACTCGGTCAGGCCGGTGATCTCGCTCGACTTGTTGTTCTGCATGATCCGCCCGCCGTCCTTGGTCTCGACGTAGGCCTTGAGTTTGGCCTCGAGCCGGACGGTCACGCGGTCGTCGGCGTCGTCGGCGCGGTTGACCATGCCGACGTATTCGACGAGCGGTCCTTCGAGCACCTCGACCCGGTTGTGCCAGCCCTTGCGCTCGAAGTCGTCCAGGCGCCGGCCCCACTCGATCATCAGGTCCGGGCCGACCAGCTGCGCCAGTCGTGCCTGGTCGCGTGCGTCCCACGCCGCCTGCACTTCGATGAAGAGCTCCTTGGCCTCCTGGTTGACCGCCTCGGCGGCAAAGGCCTCGTCGTCCGCCGCGGCCTCGGCAGAGGCCAGTTCCACCTGCCGGACGCGGTCGCGGCGCTTCTTGCGCAGGCGGGCGGCCTGGATGAGGCCGACGATGAAGACGCCGGCGAAGAACAGCACCACGAGCAGGAAGACCACGGGACTGCCGTCGCCGGAACCGCTGCCGCCCCCGCCGGAGAACCCGCCGCCGCCACCGGAGAAGCCACCACCGCCGCCGCCGCCGAATCCGGACGAGCCGCCACCGGCCTGGGCGAAGATCGAGACCAAAGCTTCCATAAGGCGCAGTGTTACAGCCGCTGCGGCCCGAGCGGGTCGCGCGGCGGGTCGCCGAGATCGGTCGCCAGCTCGAGCTGCCACCACCCCACCGGCCGCCAGCCGCCCGCCTTGTAGCCGATCTCTTCGTAGAGGCCGGCGCGCTCGAAGCCGAAGGACTCGTGCATGCGCACGCTCGCCTCGTTGGGCAGCGCGATGCCGGCCAGCGCCCACCGGATGCCCTGGCGCTCGAGCAGACCCAGCAGCGCGCGGTAGAGCTCCCGGCCCACGCCCTGCCCCTGCGCCGCCGGGTCGACGTAGACGGCGACCGCCACCGACCACCGGTACGCCGCCCGCGAGTGAAACGGCGCCGCATACGCGTAGCCGTCAATCAGGGGGCCTGGCCCCCTGATTGACGACTCGGCGATGAGCCAGGCGTGGGTGGCGGAGGCGGCCGTGATGCGGGCGGCGAAGTCCTCGGCGTCGGGCGGGACGTCCTCGAAGGAGGCGTAGCCGTCGGTGACCGCGGGGGCGTAGATCGCGGCGCAGGCCGCGGCGTCGCGCTCGGGATCCGCGTGGCGGATTGTCACGGGAACATCATCGCGGGTAGGACTACCCGTGCGATGCCCACGCTTCCCGCCATGGCCGGTTCCTCGATCGCCGGTCGCGACGCCGGTCCGTGGGTCACCGACTTCCTCAATGCCGCCTACTTCCGGCGGCGCAAACGCGAGGTCGACGACCTGCGGCTGGCCTCCTGCGTCCTGACCACCTACTGGTGGCGGCGCACTCGCGCACGGCTGCGTGCAACCGACCTCGCCGCGTTCGTGGCCGCCTTCGGTGCAGCGCGACTGAAGGGACTGGGGACGCTCAACCGCGCGGCGGTCGAGGGCGGGGGCGCGCGGCTGCTGGGCGACTGGTTCCCGGATGCCTACGCAGACCCCGAACGGCGCGCCTGGGGCATCGCCTTCCCCGACGCCGAGGAGCGCGCGGCCTACGACCCCGGTCGCCGCCTGGGACTGGCCAAGCTCGGGGAACTGACCCCGCCGCGAGATCCCGGCGAGCCGCATCTCTACGACCCGGTGTCGCTGCCCTCCGCGCAGGCCGCGGTCGCGGCGCTCGAGCAGCCGGAGCGCTGGACGGACTTCGCTTCGGAGACGGGACGCTTCACTGCGCTGCGCCCCGGGGGCCTGGAGGGCCAGACCTTCGAGATCGAGGTGGTGGCGGGCACCGGACTGCCGGTCCCTGTCTACACCCGCGGCTACGTCACGGCGACGCGCGTCGGCGAGCCGGAGCCGGGGGCGGTACCCGACGGCGCGCAGGGCGTCATCGAGGTCGAGCTCACAACGCACCACGGCCACTTCCTCGGCCCCGGCACCAGCCGCCTCGTGGTCTACGAGGACGACGAGGGCGCGTGGATCCGCGACGTCGGGGTGTGGGACCCGCTGGCGCCCACGCTCGCCGTCGCCTACAAGCTGGCCGGCCGCGCCGCCCAGCAGGCGTTCTGGGGAACGGACGAGCGGCGCAGCATGCTCGTCCAGCTGTCGAGGAACATCGGGTCATGAGCACCCGGGCGATCGTCGCCGGCGCAGGCCCGAACGGCCTCGCAGCCGCAATCCGGCTCGCCGAGGCCGGCTGTGAGGTCCTGGTCTGCGAGGCGCAGGACGCGCCTGGCGGCGCCGTGCGCACGCAGGAGCTGACCCTGCCGGGCTTCCGCCATGACACGTTCTCCTCGGTCTATCCCGCCGGTGCCGCGTCGACCGTCTTCGCCGGGCTCGGCATCGACTGGGTGCACCCCGAGGTCTGCTTCGCGCATCCGCTTCCCGGCGGGCGGGCCGTCGCGCTGCATCGCGCGCTGGCGCCGACGGTCGCCTCGCTCGACGCCGCGCATCCGGGCGACGGCGAGCGCTGGGCGGAGTTCGTCGAGCCGCTGCTCGCCCATTGGCCCGCGGTGCGCGCAACCATGATGTCGGGCTTCCCGCCGCTGAAGGGCCCGCTCGAGCTGCTGCTGCGGGCAGGACCGCAGGCGTTGCTGCGCGTGTCCGCGCTGATCCCAGGGAGCTCGGCGAACCTGGCCCAGCGGCTCTTCGGAGGCAACGACGCCGGCGCATGGCTGCACGGCGCGGCGCTGCACGGCGACGTGCTGCCCACCGGGCGCGGCTCCGCGATCGCCGGCGTCTACCTGAACCTCCTCGGTCACGCGGTCGGCTGGCCGAGCCCACGCGGCGGCGCCGAGCACCTCACCGACCGCCTGGTGGCCCGGCTGGAGAGCCTGGGCGGCACCGTGCGCACGAGTGCCCGCGTGGCCCGGGTGCACGCCCAGCGCGGCCGGGTCAGCGGCGTCGAGCTAGCGGGCGGCGAGCGCCTCCCCGCCGAAGTCGTGGTCGCCGACGTGTCCGCGCGCGACCTGCTCGCGCCTCGCCGGCGAGCACTTCGGGAAGGCCTACACCGCCGCGCTGCGCGCCTTCCGGCCCGGCGCGTCCACCATCAAGGTCGACTGGGCGCTCGACGGCCCCATCCCCTGGGAGAGCGAGGAGGCGCGGTGCGCCGGCACGGTGCACGTCGTCGGCACCGAGGCAGAGCTGCTCGACGCGGTGACGACGGCCCACATCCGGCTCCCGGAACGGCCTTTCCTGCTGCTCGGTCAGCAGACGATCGCCGACCCCACCCGCGCGCCCGCCGGCAAGCACACCGCCTGGGCCTACACGCACGGCCCGCCGGGCTGGACCGACTTCGACGGCCACGTCGAGCGCATGGAGGCGCAGGTGGAGCGTTTCGCGCCCGGCTTCCGCGATCTGATCCTCGCCCGCCACGTCATGGACGCCACCGAACTCGAGCGCCGCAACCGGAACCTGCTCGGCGGCGACGTCGGCGGCGGCTCGTACTCACTGCGCCAGACCGTCTTCCGCCCCGTCCCGCGCCTGTCGCCTTACACCACGCCGCTGCAAGGCCTGTACCTCGGCAGCGCCTCCGCGTTCCCGGGCGGAGCGGTGCACGGCGTGCCGGGCGACGCCGCCGCGCGCGCGGCAATCGCCAAGATGTAGGGGTGCTCGCATCCGACGGAGAGCGCGACTCCCTGATCTCGCGCCTGCGTTCCGCGCACGTCGCGGGCCGGATCGACGCGGACGAGTTCGAGGCGCGCGTGGAGCGGGCGCAGTCCGCGCGCACCCAGGCGGAGCTCGAGGCGCTGCGTGCCGACCTGCCGCCCGGGGTCGAGGCCGACGTCCGGATCACCGCGGGCGCGCCGCTGCTGCCTGGCCGGCGGCATTTCGAGATCCGCCGCCTGGTGGACGGCACGCAGGAAGAGGCACACGAGCGGCTGCTCGGGCTGCTCGACCGGGCGGGCTTCGCCATGCACCGTGAGCGCGACGGTGAGCTCGATTTCGTGCACCGGCGCGAGCACGGCTCCCGCGTCGCCGTGCGCCTGCAGGCCGCGCCGGGCGGGACGCTCGTGCGGGCGCGCGGCCGGGCGCCTCTGGCGGTTCGGCGCGCGCTCGCCTCGCTCTGAGCGCGCGCCCGCACACAATCGTGATCGACGTCACGCAGATAGTTGCAAAATGCAACGGCGCACAGTGGCTCTCCTCGTCGCCTGTGGCGGCGCCTTGTTCGGCTTCCTCGACGCCACGATTGTCAACGTCTCCTTCCCCGACATCGTGGCGCGCTTCTCCGGGAGCTCCCGGCGCCGAGCTCTCCTGGATCCTCGACGGCTACTTCATCGTGCTCGCCGCGCTTCCTCGTGCCCGATCGGCGGCATCGCCGACAGGCTCGGCCGCAGGCGCGTCTTCATGATCGGCGTCGTCGGCTATGTCATCGCCAGCGCCCTATGCGCCATCGCGCCGAGCTCGCAGACTACTGATCGCGGCCCGCGTCCTGCAGGGTCGCGCCGGCGGCGTTCTCGCGCCCGCCTCGCTGGCCCTCGCTCCTCCCCCAGTTCCCCATCGAGCGCCGCGCCACCGCCGTCGGCATCTGGGGCGCGAGCGCAGCGCTTGCCGCGGCAATCGGACCACCGCTCGGCGGCCTGCTGGTCGAGATCGCCGACTGGCGCTGGATCTTCATAGTCAACGTCCCGCTCGGCGCCGTCGTCCTGGCCGCCGCCGCGCGCGGCCTCGGCGGAGACCCGCGATCCGAGACGCCACGCGGCTATCCGGACCTGCTCGGCTCGGCCTTGTCGCGGCTCGCTCGGCCTGCTCGCCCTGGCGATCGTCGAGGGCAACACCTGGGGCTGGAGGGAGCGCCGCCGATCCTCGGCTGCCTCGCCTACGCCGGCCGCGCTGATCGCCGTCTTCGTCGCTCCGCAGCCACACTCACGAGCGGCCGATCATCGACCCCGAGTTGATGCGGATCCCCTCCTTCCGCCAGGGCACCCTGGGAACGCTGCTCTTCGCCGCTGGCGTTCTTCTCGATGATCCTCGGCAACATTCTCTTCCTGACCTCGGTCTGGGGCTACAGCGTGCTCAGCGCCGGCCTCGCTGTAGTGCCGGGCCCGCTGACCTCGGCGATCATCGCCGGGCCGGCCGGGGTGTTGGCCGACCGCTTCGGCCATCGATCCGTGATCGTCCCCGGAACTCTCGCCTACGCGGCTGGGTTGCTGGTGCTGCGCAGCGCCGGCCTCGAGCCCGACTACGTCGGACTGTGGCTGCCGGGCAGGTCCTGGTCGGGATCGGGATCGGGCTCGCCTTTCCAACGCTCGGGCGCAGCGGCCGCTGCCGACATCCCGGCCGAGCGCTTCGGCGTCGCCAGTGCGATCACCGGCGCCGGCCGCCAGCTCGGCGCCGTGCTCGGCACGGCGATGCTGATCGCGATCGTCGGCGACCCCACATCGACTGGCCGATGCCGCTGAGGGCCGCCGACAACGCCTACCTGTTCGGGATCGTGGCAGCGCTGCTCGCGGGCGCCGTCGCGCTGACACTGCAGCGCGTCAACGTGCCCGCTAAGGAAGCGCTGATGGTCCCGGCCTAAGATTCACCGGGCGTGCGCGGCCCGGTCTCCGAACGTTTCCTGCTCGTGCTCGTCTTCTGCGGCGGGATGGCGAGCCTGGGGGCCGAGATCTCCGCCGCGCGGCTGCTGGCCCCGTACTTCGGTGCCAGCACGATCATCTGGGCCAACACGATCGGCATCGTCCTCGTCGCCCTGAGCGTGGGCTACTGGTACGGCGGGCGCCTTGCCGACCGGCGCCCCGAGGCCCAGTCCCTGTGCAAGGTCGTGCTGGCCGCCGCTGCCCTGCTGGCCGTCGTCCCGTTCGTCGCCGACCCGTTCCTGGAGGCGGTCATCTCCGCCTTCGACGCCATCGACGCCGGTGCCTTCGTCGGCTCGCTGCTGGCCGTCCTCCTGCTGCTCTCGGTCCCGCTGCTGCTGCTCGGCACCGTCACCCCGTGGGCCCTGAAGCTCGCGATCTCAGATCTCGAGCGCGCGGGCCAGGTCGCCGGTCGCCTGTACGCGCTGTCGACGCTCGGCTCGCTCGTCGGCGTGTTCGTCAGCGCGCTCGTGACCATCCCGCTGATCGGGACGCAGCGCACGTTCATCGTTTTCGGCGCGGTGTTGGCGCTGGCCGCGTCGCCGGCCTGCGCACCCGCGCGCCGCGATAGTCCCCGCCGCGCTGCTCGCCGCGCTCGCGCTGCCCGTCGGGCTCACCAAGGGCGAGGCCGAGGACGGCGAGAAGGTGGTCGCCGAGCGAGAGACGACCTACCAGTACCTGCGCGTGCTCGAGAACGAGCACGGCCGCCGCCGGCTGGAACTCAACGAGGGCCAGGCGACCCACTCGATCTACGATCCCGACACCGTGCTCACCGGCGGCTACTGGGACGGCTACCTCGTGCTGCCGCAGGCGGTCATGGACGAGGCTCCGGCGAGCGTGGCGATGCTGGGCGACGCCGCCGGGACGGTCCCCCGTGCGTTCGGCCGCTACCACCCGACACCCGCATCGACGGCGTCGAGCTCGACGGCGACGTCACGGAGGTCGGCCGCGAGCTCTTCGACCTCGAAGGCAACCACGAACCTGACCACCCACACCGCCGACGCGCGGCCGTTCCTGCGCGCGACGGACGAGCGCTACGACGCGATCTTCGTCGACGCCTACCGCCAGCCCTACATCCCCTTCTACCTCGCGACGCGGGAGTTCTTCGACCTCGTGCACGAGCGGCTGAACCCGGGCGGCGCCATGGTCATCAACGTCGGGCACCCCGAGGGGCAGGACAATCTCGAGGAGGTGCTGTCGGCGGGATCGGCACCGCCTTCGACCACGTGCGCCGCTGGCCGCTCGAGGACGAGAACACCCTGCTGATCGCCTCCGACACCGAGCCGACCGCCGAACGGCTCGCGGCCAACGCGCCGGAGGGCGACCTCGCCGACCTCACCGCGCGCGCCGCGGCGGAGCTCGACGACCCGCTGACCGGCGGCGACGTCTACACGGACGACAAGGCGCCCGTCGAGTGGCTGGTCGACGCCTCCATTCTGCGCTTCGCGGCAGACGGCGGGGAATAGCGGCCTTCGCGGCCGCGCTGCTCGTCGCCTGGCTGGCGGCGCAGCTGTTCGCGCCGTCGGACGCCCAGTTGCTTCCCGTCGACGAGGCCGCGCCGAAGGATTTTTCACCGAGGAAGTAGTGGGGCGCGGTCAGGACTACCGGCGCCCGCAAACCCTATCGGCCTTGCCGCGCTCGCGGCCGAGATCGCGCTCTGGGCGTGGCTTGCCCTGATCTCAATGCACGAAAACTCGGGCATATCCCGAGTTTGGGTGGGTTCGTTCCCCGGAGCGCTGCTTTCGGTCGCGATCACGCTCGTGACGCTGCCGTTCGGGATCGTCGCGCGGGATCCGAGCCATTGACGTCGGCCTCAGCACAGACTCATGGCTCGAGTGGGTCTCGGATCCCGCCCGGGGCGCCCTCAATCGGCGCCGATCCTCGCCGGCGTCCTGGCGGTGCTCGCGCTGGCGCTCATCAAGCGCTTCCCACGCCGATGGTGGATCCCCGGTTCCGGGCTGGTCATCGTCGCGGCGGCCGCACTGACGTTCGCGATCCTCCGTTCGTCCTCGACCCTCTCTTCAATGACTTCCGGCCATTGAGAGACTGGGCGCTACGTAGCGTCGTCGGGCCGGCAGGACGCGCGCCGCCGGCATCCAGGTCTCCGAGGTCGAGGTCGTCCTCGACGCCAGCCGCCGCACCACCGCCGCCAACGCCTACGTGACCGGGCTCGGCGCGACCAAGAAGGTCGTCATCTACGACAACGTGGTGGAGGACCTCCCGCGCGCGGAGGCGCGCTCGATCCTCGCCCACGAGCTCGGGCACGAGCACACGACGACGTCCCGCGTGGCTCTGCTCTACGTCGCCATCATCGCGCCTCTCGGGGTATTGGCCATCGCGCTGCTCGCCCCATCCGCTCCCTCCCTGCCCGCGCTGGCCCTTGCCCTCCTCATCGCCTCGACCGTCGGTCACCTGGGTCTCCTCGAGTTGCGGGTTGTCGCGCAAGGTCGAGGCCCGCGCCGACGCCTTCGCCCTGCGACTCACGGACGAGCCGGAGCCGTTCATCGCGCTCCAGCAGAGGCCTGTCGGTGCGCAACCTCTGGGAGGTCGATCCGCCCGCCTTCACCCACGCGCTCCTCTCGACGCACCCGGCCACCGTCGAACGCCTGGGCATGTCCTGGGGCCTACCAGCGCACCCGGGGCGGCCGACGCACCATGATACGCCGACCGAGGCGCCCGCTCCTGACGTCCCGTTTCTGCTCGCCCTTACCGGGGGCAGGCGCAGGCCGCGCCGGTGCTCGGAGCCGGAGGTGCTGTTCGGTTCGGGTTCGTCGCTGCAGCGCCTCGCCGACCGGCCGGCGCCCGAGCGCCGCCTCGACGGGCGCGCGCGCGACTGGCCCGGCGGCCCTCGCGCCGTACGCCGGCGCGATCGTCCACCGTCGCGGCGCACGCACGTATCGCTACTACATCTCGGACGCCATCGGCGCCGACAACGGCCAGGACTTCATCCGGCTCGGGCTGATCGACCCGCTCGCGGAGGAGATCCCCGAGCTCTTCCGGCTCGACCCGGCCTACCAGTACGTGCCCGGCGAGTTCGGCGTCCCGACCGGGCCGCTGGACCCGCGCGTGCACTACGGCGACGTGCCGCACGTCGACGAGGCCGACCTCTCGCACGGGGGGGTGGGGACCAGCGCCAAGCGCGACCTCTGGCTGCTGGCGCGCACGACCACGATGCGCGACACGCCCGGCACCGCGCTGCTCGTCCTGCTCGACACCCACGCCCGGCGAGGCCGCCCACGAGGTCCCCTACAACAGCGGGCTCACCACGACCGTCGGTGACGTCGCCGTCTACCTCGGTCCCGGAGGGCGCGAGCGCAACCGACCTCGCGACCGGCACGGCAGCGAAGCTGCCCGCGGCCGGTCTTCCGCCCGCGCGGTTACGAGAACGCCACGAGGCCCGGCCTCCCGTATCAAGGGGCGTCGATCGCGTGATGGTCGCCGCCGGCCTGTCGGGGCGGCAACGGCGAGCTCAAGACACTCGACCTGCAGCCCAACGTCGCCAACGTCGCCTTTCGCACCACCGAGCCCGCGCGCGACTGGTGGGACAAGCAGCAGGGCCTCGACCTCGACCCGCGGCAGTGCTCGACCGCTTCTTCGCCTACGTCTTCGCTGGACCGGCTCGCGCGCGGCGCGCACGAGCGCTACCTCCCCGGCCCCGGCTACCACGACCGCATATTCCCGATCCGCTCCGCAGCATCTCGGAGGAGGGCGGCGAGAACGGCATCCTCCAGCACTACGGCGTCTACCTGCCCAAAGAGCTACCGCGCCGGGCAAGCCGTCCCCCGCCCAGTGGTGGTTCCACTTCCGCGGCGGCAACGCGCACATCGCGGCGGCCGTCGTTCCTCGGCATCTTCGAGGACATGGGCGAGGCCTCACGACACCGTCGTAGATCACGCCGGACGGGCGCGGCGAGCGCGGCTGGTACGTCGGCAAGAGCCACCTCGACTACCTCGAGGTCTACCGGGACGTGCACCGCCTGCTGACGCTCGACCGCGACGGCGAGTACATCTCCGGCCACTCGATGGGCGGCTGGGCGAGCTACCTGCTGCCGACGGTCTATCCGGATCGCTTCGCCGCGACCTTCCCCGCCTCGGCCCCGCCGACCCAGGGCGGCTGGCTGGGGATGTCAGGACGACGCCTGCTTCATCGAGGCAAACGGCGGCGGTGCCCGCGCGGAGCTGACGACGCCGCTGCTGGGCAACCTGCGCAACGGCCCGCGTGCGATCTACCACGGCACGGAGGACGAGCTCGTGCCGATCCCCGGTGTGCTCGCGCAGACCCAGCGCTTCACGGAGCTCGGTCTGCGCTACCGGCTGTACCTGTTCGAGGGCCAGGAGCACTACGGCCCGCCGATCCAGGACGAGTGGACCGAGGGCGCCGCCTTCGAGCACCGCGACGTGCGCGACCGCAACCCGAGCCAATGTCACCTACAGCCGCAGCATGGCGCTCGAGCGCGCGGTCAACACCGTCAACAACGAGAAACAGGGCGCCTGGGGCTTCCGCTTCGACCGCGCCTACGGGATGCTTCGGGGCTGCAGCCGGTCGACCGCAAGGCCGGCGTCGCGAGCTTCGACGGCCGCACGCTGGCCCGGCCGGAGGCGCCGCACACGCTCTTCGTGCCGGAGGTCGGCGGGCCGACGTCGGCTGGGCAGACCGGCCCCGTACCAACGACCGGCCAGGCGTGGAAGACCGACGAGGCCGCGCGGCCCAAGGCGCGCAACGGGTTCGCGATCACCGTCACCGGCACCCGCGCGGTGACGCTCCACCTGCGCCGGAGGGCAATCAACCCGCGGCGGCGCGGCTTCGGGAAGGTCACGACGGACGGACGGCTGCGCCTGCGGCTCGTCGGCCACGGCAAGTTGCGCAAGGTGGTCGTCCCACCGGGCGAGCACCGCATCGTTTACTGACCGGCGTGCTCGAAGGCTGGGAAGAACGGGTGGGCGTGGTCGCGCCCGGACTTGCAACGGGGGTCGGCGGCCTGGCCCTGCTCGCGCTGCGCAGGCCTGGCGAGAAGCTGCTCGACGGTCTCACGGGCCTGACGGCCGGGATCATGATGGCCGCCGCCGTCTTCAGCCTGCTGGTGCCGGCGCTCGATCGCGGGTCACTCGGCTGGGTGACCGTCGGCTTCCTCGCCGGGGTCGCCCTGCTGGCGGTCCTCGACCTGATCGTTCCGCCGCCGGCGCGCTGCTCACCGGCGGTCTACGCCTTCGCCGCCGGCTTCGCGCTGATGCTGTCCTCGGCAACGCGCTCAGCTGAAATCAGCGGACCAGGTCCGCTGATTCAGGTGTCGTCGCGCGGAGCGCGACGGCTGGACGCGCTTGGGCTCGCCGGGCATCTTCGGGTACTCCGGCGGATAGGGCATGTCGCCGCGCCCTGCTCCTCGTCGCGCGTCGTACATCGTCGAGCAGCTCCTGCGAGCGAGTGGTGCGACGTCGTCGATCTCGGCGTGCAGATCGCCGCGCTCGGCGAAGCGCGCCGGGTACGGTCGCGACGGTCCGAACATGCTCGGCGTGATCTGCGGGGAGCTCGTCCCATTCGACCGGGGGTGGAGACGGTCGCTCCCGGGCCTCGGGGCGGATGGAGTAGGCGGAGGCGATGGTGCGGTCGCGGGCGTTCTGGTTGTAGTTGATGAAGATCTTCTCGCCGCGCTCCTCCTTCCACCACTTCGTGGTCACCTCGTCCGGGCTGGTGGCGCTCTAGCTCGCGGCCGAACGCGATGGCGGCGTGGCGCATGTCGGTGAAGGTCCACTTCGGCTCGATCCGCACGTAGATGTGGATGCCCCGGCCGCCGCTGGTCTTCGGGAAGGCGCGTCATGCTCGAGGTCGGCGAACAGCTCGCGCGCGACCGCCGGCGATGCGGACCGCGTCGGCGAAGTCGGTGCCCGGCTGCGGGTCGAGGTCGATGCGCAGCTCGTCCGGATGGTCGACGTCCCCCCCGCTCGCACGGGCCAGGGGATGGAAGACGATCGTGCCCATCTGCGCGCACCACACCGGCACAGACGACCTCGGTCGGGCAGATCTCGTCGGCGTGGCGGCCGGAGGGGAAGGCGATCCGCACGCTCTCGATGAAGTCGGGCGCGCGTCTCGGGACCCGCTTCTGGTAGAAGGCGTCGCCGCCGCGCTCGCCACGCTGGGAGAGGACGATCCCCGGGCAGCACGCCCTTGGTCCACCGCTCGAGCGTCGTCGGCCGCTCGTGCAGCGCGCGCAGGATGCCGTCGCCGACGGACGCGTAGTACTCGGCGACCATCGCCTTCGTGACCTCGGGGTCTTCTCCGTCGCGGGATAAATGACACGGTCGGACTCGACGCGCACCGCGCGCCCGCCCGCCTGTACCTCGATCGCGTCGGATGCCATCAGCCCGAAGCGTACGAACCGTGTCGGATTGGCGTCGGACTACGGGGCGAATCTGACTCGGTTCGTCGAGACCGGCGCTGATCCGACTCGGTTGCGCGGATCAGCAACCGCGTCAGCGGACGACCGGTCAGTGACAACCGTGTCGGATTGGCGTCGGACTACGGGGCCGATCTGACGTGGTTCGCGGGCTCCCTTTAGGCGAGGGGCCTAGGTTGCCGCGCATGCTCGCCCTGCTGGCCGCGCTCGCCTTCGTCGCCCCGCCGACCGACGCCGGCTTCGACTACCAGATCGGCGGCGACTACCCGCTGCCCGCGGGGGTCTCCGTCGTGTCCCGCGACTGGTTCTCCGGCCGGCCCGCCGATGGCGCGTACTCCGTCTGTTACGTCAACGCCTTCCAGACGCAGGCTGATGAGAGCGGCACGGACCGCCCCGACGAGCAGTCCAACTGGCCGCGGAACCTCGTCCTGACCAAGCTCGGCGACGACCCGAACTGGGGCGGCGAGTACCTGGTCGACGTCAGCACGGCAGCCAAGCGCAGGTCAGCTGCGAGTGGGTACGGCAGATGATCGACGGCTGCGCGCGCAAGGGCTTCGACGCGGTGGAGTTCGACAACCTCGACTCGTGGACGCGCTTCGACGGGACGCCGCTCGCGAAGAGGTGCCCTTCGGCAAGTCGCAGGCGCTCGCATTCGCCAGGCTGATCACCAGGTACGCGCACGGCGAGGACATGGCGGTGGCCCAGAAGAACACCGCCGGCGTCACGCGCAGCAGGCGCAGCGGTCGGCTTCGACTTCGCCGTGGCGGAGGAGTGCGGCCGCTACCGCGAGTGCGGCGCTACGACCACATCTACGGCAACCACGGTGATCGAGATCGAGTACCGCCACAGGACTTCGACAAGGGCTGCGACACGGTCGGCGACAAGATCTCGGTCGTCCTGCGCGACCGCCTGGTCACGACCCCGGGCTCACCGCGCTACGTCTACGACGCCTGCTGAGGCCTACTTCGGGCGCGGGAACTGCGTGGCGACGAAGCGATCCCACATCCCGTCGGTCATCAGCGCGCGCTGGCCGATGAGCACGTGTGCCGACGGGGTCACGCGGTAGCGGATCTTCGGCCGCTTGGCCGTGATCGCCTTCTCGATCGCCTTGGCCACGGTCTCGGGCCCTCCGCCCGCCGTGCCGCACGGGCCCTCTCGTAGGCCTGCTTGGTCGACATCGCGACCGCGCGTTGAACGCCGCGTAGGGGACCGTCGTCCTCGGCCATCTGCGACCCGCGGTGTCGCCGAACTCGGTCTGATCAGCCCGGGCTCGACGATGACGACGTCGATCCCGAAGCCCCGACCTCGAAGCGCAGCGCGTCGCTGATCGCCTCGACCGCGTACTTGGTCGCGTGGTAGATGCCGCCGCCCGGGAACACGAAGTTCGCCCCCATCGAGCAGATGTTGACGATCCGCCCAGCGCCGCTCGCGCATCCCGGGGAGCACGAGCTGGCACATGCGGGTCAGGCCGAAGACGTTGGTCTCGAACTGGCGCCGGAGGTCGTCGATGGCACGGCCTCGACCGCCCCCGACTGCGAGTAGCCGGCGTTGTTGACCAGCGCGCCGACGGCGCCCTCGGCCGCCACGACCTCGACCGCCGCCCTCATCGACGCCTCGTCGGTGACGTCCAGCGCCAGCGTCCTGCAGCCCTTGCGTCCTCGAGGTCGGCGATCGCTCCGCGCGCCGGGCGGTCGCGTAGACCATGTCCCCTGCGCGGCGAGGTGCTCGGCGGTCGCGCGGCCGATGCCGGTCGAGCAGCCGGTGATGAGAACGGCTTCGAGAGCGCATCAGCTGAGTATCCCTGGCAGGAGCGCCTCCGGGTCGTGGCCCGGCAGGACCGTGGACCCGGCGTCGCGCAGCGCGCGGAGCTCGAGCACGGACGTCTCCTGCGCGTCGTGGTCATCGGCGAACAGCGGTAGGACCAGGTCGTCGAACGTGCGCTCGAAGTGCGCGACGTCGCCGCCGATCACGATGTCCCCCACCCAGACGGACTGGTGTCCGGGGGTGTGCCCGGCGTCGGGCGGAGGACGATCGAGCCGTCGCCGAGCAGGTCGTGCTCGCCGTCGATCAGCTGCGGCTCAGACCTGCATAGTCACACGGCCGGAAGAAGTTCCGCGCCACCGCCGCGTCGTCACGCGCAGCGGCCCATTCCCGTCGCTGCAGCACGACGGGCACGGACGGGGGCAGCAATTCCAGGCCGCCGGCGTGATCGAAGTGCAGGTGGGTCATGACGACGCGGGTGATCGTCGCGAGGTCGACCTGCTCCGCCAGGCTCGCCTCCTGCTCGAGCGCGAAGAACGAGAGCTGCCCGCCGGCCGCGTAGTGCCCGTCGGGGTCGGCGATCGCCCCGGGGTTGAGCCCCGTGTCGACCAGCACCCGCTCGGTGTCCGTCTCGATCAGGTAGGCGGGTACCGGGAAGCGCAGCGGGACGTCCATCGGGTCGCCCTTGCGCCAGAGGCCCGCGGGCGACGTGATCCAACCAAGGATGTATCGGTGGATGGACGGGTTCATCTGCATCGGGGCGCCCGGATTTGAACCGGGGACCTCACCGACCCGAACGGTGCGCGCTACCAGGCTGCGCCACGCCCCGAATGCGACGGGGAAGTATAGGAGGATGACTACGCGCCGAGGGCGCGGTAATAGCGCAGCGCCAGCCCGGTGAGCAGCGTCTGGAAGGCGCTCTCGAGCGGGACCGACTGAGCGGTGGCCCAGTGCTCGAGCCCTTCGGACTCGATCTCGTCGGCCTGGGCGATGACGCCGTCGACGAGCTCGGGATGGTCGTCCTGGAACGCGGCCCCCAGCGAGTAGAGGCTCGTGTCCATCAGGGACTCCAGGAAGTCGGCGTCAGCGTCCACCGACCCGGAGTCTGTCAGCCCTGGACGCCCAGGGCTTCCGTGGCCGACTTGACGACGTCGCCGCCAGGGCCGCTGGCCGAGGTCACGAGGTTCGAGGCCTGGTTCGCGGCCTGCTCGACCGTCTGCGGAAGGGTGATCTCGACGTCGCGCGGTTCGCTCGGGGCGTGAAGAGCGGGTCGTCGAAATTGACCTCAGGCGCCTGATCGGACGACCGGGGCAGCTCGCGGGCCGACGGCGCGGGCGGGGCGGCGTCGCCGACGATCTCGCTGACGGGCTTGGCCGCGGGCGTCCCCTCGAACGCGTTCTTCGCCGGGTCGGTGAGCGCCGGGGCAACGGCCTGACGCTGCTGCTGCTGACGCGGCGCGGAGGCCGGGGTCTGCTTCGCGGTAGCGGAGGTCGTGGGTGCCAGACGCCCCGTGGTGATGCGCCGGACCGCGTTCGAAGCGCGCTGTGAGACGGGCTCGACCTGGGCGGGCGCGCTGCCCACCGGCGACTTCTCGATGAGCGGCGCGTGGCTCTGGCCGGCGACGCCGGCGCCACCCGCGACGATCACGGCGGCCGCGACCGCGGCCTTCGTCCAGCCGGCGGCCGGCTCGGCGACCGTGGCGACGTTCTGCAGGCGCAGGAAGGCGGGGATCGGCAGCAGGGCGGCCACACGGGCGACGACGCGACGCGGGAGGGGCTGCAGGACCGCGGTGTCGACGCCGGCGGCGTAGGCCTGGCGACGGCACGGCTGGCAGTGGGCGACGTGCTTGGCCAGGCGACGCTCGTCGCGTGTGCCGAGCTGCTGACCACCGGCGCCGAGCATCTCCGAGACGCGCCGGCAGCGCTCGCCGGAGACGAGTTCCTCGTACTCCTCCGTCAGGCGCTTGCGGGCGCGGAACAGGGTGGACTCCACGGAAGGACGGCTGAGGCCGAGCCGCTCGCCGATCTCGCGGTAGGAGAGGCCCTCGAGCTCGCGCAGGACGAGGATCTCGTGGTGGGAGTCCGACAGGCCGCCGAAGGCGCCGCACAGGTCGTCGAGCTGCTGCTTGGCATGAACGGCGTCGTCCGGGCCGTCGGAGGGGCTGATGCGCCCGGAGTCGAAGGAGCCCGCGGCCTCCTCGGCATCGAAGGACACCTCTTCGGTGCGGCGGGTGCGGCGGAACTGGTCGATGCAGGCGTTGCGCGCGATCTCGTAGATCCACGGCTTGAAGGCGATGGGGCGCTCGGTGGCGCGCATGCGCCGCAGTGCAGCGACGAAGATCTCCTGGACGAGGTCCTCGGAGCGGCCGTGATCGCCGACCATGCCGTAGACGTAGGCGCCGATGCGCCGCTGGTAGCGGCCGTAGAGCTGCTCGAACGCGCGGTCGTCGCCGCGACGAACTGCCGCGACGAGTCCTTCGTCATCCGTGCGTACTTCAGAAGCGATCCCTGCCACCGTCACGTTCAGTTCCTTCCCGTCGCAGTCGATTTCTGAACCTTACCGTTCAACTAGCGGTCTGTAAAGGAACCTGACCATTCGTGGTTCGTTGCCATGCCCCGTTCATTTTTAGCCACCCTTTGTCCATTGCCGTTGAGCCCGTCGGGACCCTGCGATACGGTGCCCGGTAGTGGCAATCCACACAGAGGAGGGTCTTCACCCGTTATGGCAAACCACCTGACGCCGACGGAACTCGCACGCGAAGCCGGCCTTGAGCGCCGCGACGTGATCGAGAAGTGCATGGAGCTCGGTGTGCCGATATTCCAGGGCCGCATCGACAAGACCCTTTTCATGGCCTCCATGAGCGCGTCAGAAGAGCCGCAGCAGTCCGAGCAGCGCGTCGCGGCCGCCTGACCACATGACTGCCGTCGACGCCGGGCGGTCGACCGGCAGTGCAACCATCGCCGATCTGCTGCTGCGCGCAGCAGACGCTTACGGCGACAGGCCGGCCCACCGTGTCAGCGAGACGGCGAGTGGGTCGACACCTCGTTCGCCGAGGTGGGCACGATCGTCTCCGAGCTCGCTCGCGGGCTCATCGACCTCGGCCTCGAGGCGGGCGACCGTGTCGCCCTGCTGTGCACCACCCGCCCGGAGTGGTCGTACGCCGATTTCGCGATCTCGAGCGCCGGCGGTGTCGTCGTGCCGATCTACCCGACGAACTCCCCCGAGGAGTGCGCGTGGGTGGCCGGCAACTCCGAGTCGCGGATGATCGTCTGCGAGGACGCGGAGCAGGCGGCGAAGATCGAGCAGGTCCGCGGGGATCTGCCCGACCTCGAGCAGGTCATCGTCATCACCGAGGACCTCGATATCGCTGCGGGAGCGCGGGCGCGCGCGCGACCCGCAGGAGGTGCTCGACCGGGCCCAGGCCGTCCGGCCCGAGGATCCGTACACCTTCATCTACACGTCCGGCACGACGGGCCCGCCCAAGGGCTGCGTGCTCAGCCACGGCAACTACCGGGCGATCGTCGACTCCGTCGAGGAGCAGGGCATCCTCGGCACGCTGGGCGACGACGAGGTCGTCTACCTCTACCTCCCGCTCGCCCACGCCTACGCGCTGCTGATCCAGCTGCTGTGCGCGGACGTCGGCGTCCCCCTCGCCTACTTCTCGGGCGACCCGAATCAGATCATCCCCGAGTTCGCCGAGGTCCGCCCGACCTACCTGCCGTCGGTGCCGCGCATCTTCGAGAAGCTCTACACCGCGGTCGCCGGCCAGACGGACCCTGACACGATCACCAAGGCGACCGAGGTCGGCCTCAAGGTCCGCGAGCTCGAGGCCGCAGGTCAGGAGGTCCCCGCCGAACTGCGTGCCGCCTACGACCAGTTCGACGCCGCGCTGTACTCGAAGGTCCGCGCGATCTTCGGCGGCCGGGTCACGCAGGCGACCTCCGGTGCCGCCCCGATCGCCAAGGAGATCCTCGAGTTCTTCTTCGCATCGGGGGTGCCCGTGCTCGAGGGCTACGGGATGACGGAGACGTCGACCGCCGCCACGGGCCAGACGCCGGAGGACTACCGCTTCGGCTCGGTCGGCAAGGCGCTCCCCGGGACGGACGTCAAGATCGCCGAGGACGGCGAGATCCTGCTGGCAGGCCCGAACATCTTCGGCGGCTATTACAAGATGGAGGACGCGTCCTGGGGCGCCGTCATCGACGGCTGGATGCACACGGGCGACCTCGGCCGCCTCGACGAGGACGGCTTCCTCTACATCACCGGCCGCAAGAAGGACATCATCATCACCGCGGGCGGCAAGAACCTCACGCCGGCCAACCTCGAGAACGACCTCAAGCAGTCGCCGGTCATCAGTCAGGCCGTCATGTACGGCGACCGCCGTCCGTACCCCGTTGCGTTGATCACCATCGATCCTGACAGCGGGCTGTCGCACGACTCCGAGGAGGCGCGCGCGAAGGTGCAGGAGCATCTGGATCGCTGCAACGCGAAGTACGCACAGGTCGAGCAGATCAAGAAGTTCGCGATCCTCGACCACGACCTGTCGCAGGAGACCGGAGAGCTGACCCCGACCCTGAAGGTCAAGCGCAACGTGGTCTACGACATGTACGCCGACATCTTCGCCGGCCTCTACGACAACTAGTCCGCGGAGGCGGACTGACGCAGGAGCGCCGACGTCGTCTGCTCGAGGATCCGCCGCCATGCGCGGGTCCGGGAACGCTCGACTCCGAAGTGCTGGACGACCTTGCGCACGCGGGTCGCGGAGATCTCGATGCCGTGGCGCGAAGCGATCTCGTGCAGCCGCTCGTAGTCGTCGGCGAGCGACATGGTCACGGACTGGAAGCCATGCCGCGCGATGTCGATCCGCGAGGAGTAATCCATGATGTCCGTCTCGAACATCAGGCGGTCGTCGGGCTCGGGCTCGATCAGCACGATGTCGACGCCGGGGTAGCGCTCCTCCCACGTCCGTGCCATCTCGTGCAGGCGCTGGTAGGCGAGCAGCTTGAACGCCTGGTAGCCGATCTTCGTGAAGCCGAGGTCCGAGACGCGCTGCGGGCGGGTGCCGCTGAGCATCGAGTCGACCTCGGTGCGGAAGTCGTTGACGTAGGGGACCAGTGGATTGACGACGAGGATGAACTTGGCGCCCGGCCTCGACGGCGATGTCGAGGTTGGTGGTCGAGACCATGCCGCCGTCGATCAGCTCGCGGTCCTTGACGGTGTGCGGCTTGTAGACCATCGGCAGCGCCGACGACGCCCGGACGGCGGAGGAGATCGGCACGTCGTCCCAGCCCTCGGCGCCGAGCACGATGCGCTCGCAGGTGTCGAGGTCGGTGGCGGCGATGTAGAGCTCGTTGGTGAGCGAGCGGAAGTCGTCCGTGCGCCCGTCGGAGGTCAGCACCTCGTGCACGTACTCCTCGACGCCGGTGCCCGTGTAGATGCCCGAGGGCAGCAGGTCGGCGAGCGCGACGACCAGCTCCATCGGCGACAGCATCATCAACGAGCGCGGCAGTTCGCGGAGCACCCGCGCCAGCTGCCAGGGCGCTTGCACGGCCTTGGTCGCGAATTCGCGCGCGTTCAGTCGCAGGAGCCGTTCCGGCCCGATGTCGGCGAACGGCGTCGGCACCTGGTCATTGACCACGCGCATCATCTGCTCGGGCGTGATGCCGTTGGCAGCAAAGGCCGCGACGACTGAGCCCGCACTCGTGCCGACGTAGATGTCGAAGTCGTTGATCGACCGGTTGACGGTCAGGAGATCGAGCGCGCGCAGGGCGCCGATCTCGTAGACACCACCGGTGAAGCCGCCGCCACCGAGCACCAGTGCCGTCTTCTCGGCGCGCTTGCGCCGGCGAGCCGGTCTTCCGGGACGCTCCTTGTCCGCAGCCGTCCGCAGGTTGACGACGTTGCTCATACCTGGTGACGCAGTGTAGATAGGGTCGGGTGGGTCGTGCGTCGTCGCCTGCTGGCACTGCTCACCGCGGCCGCCCTCGTCGGCGCCGCAGCACCGGAGGCGGCACCCGCCTTGGGTGGCGCCACGCTGGCGAAGCGGCTCGCCACGCAGATGAACCGGGCAAGCCGGGACAGCGGCGCCTACGTCACCAACCTGACGACGGGCCAGCGGATCTTCCGCCGCCGGGACCGCGTCGACCGCATCCCGGCCTCCAACGAGAAGCTCTGGACCACGGTGGCGGCGCTCGAGACCCTCGGCCCGGACGCCGTTCTGACCACCACCGCGCTGGCCCGGCGGGCGCCGACCGGCGCCGGCGTGCTGCGCGGCAACCTCTACCTGCGCGGCTCGGGTGACCCCACCCTCTCGTCCGCCCGCCTCGAGGTGCTCGCGCAGGACCTCGCCGACGCCGGCCTGACGCGAGTGACGGGGCGCGTCGTCGGCGACGAAAGCGCGTTCGATCGCCGCCGCGGCCCGGCCAGCCGCGGCATCGGCGCGGACGTCGGCGGGCCGCTCGGCGCGCTCGTGGTCGATCGCGGAGCAAGCGGCTCTGCCGAACCGGCCGAGTACGCGGCCGAGGTCCTCGCACGCGAGCTGCGCGACGCCGGCGTCAAGGTCTCACGCAACGGCCGGCTGGGACAGGCACCGGCCGACGGGGTCGTCCTGGGCGTCGCGGACTCCGCCGGCCTTGCGTTGCTCATCCGCGAGATGAACGTGCCGTCGGACAACTACATCGCCGAGATGCTGCTCAAGGTCGTGGGCGACGGCCGCACCGCCGACGGCGCCGAGACGGCTGAGGCGCTGCTCGCCGACAGCTACCGGATCACGCCGCACATCCGTGACGGTTCCGGCCTGTCACGGCGCGACCGCACGAACCCCCGCGAGGTCGTGGCGCTGCTGACCGCGATGGTCGACGACCCGGCCTTCTATGGCTCATTGGCCGTGATGGGCGTGTCCGGCACCCTGGCGGACCGGCTCGAGGACGACCCGGCTCGCGGGGACTGCCGGGGCAAGACCGGAACCCTGTCGGACGTGTCCGCGCTGTCGGGCTACTGCGAGACAACGGGGGGCGACATCCTTGCCTTCTCGTTCCTGATGAACGAAACCAGCATCGATCGTGCACGTCTGTTGCAGGACCGGATGGTCTCTGCGATCGCGCGTTACGAATAAAGGTTCGCTAAGCAGGGAATCAGACTCCCACGCTGTCGTAGGGAGGGATTCCAATGTCGTTGAGGGACCACGTCGAGGAGACTCGGGAAGCCGCGGGACCGCGCTTTGCGCGTCATGGCCGGCTGGCGCTCTTTCCGGGCGCTCCGCAGTCAGAACAGGTGCGCTGCTCCTGCGACCGCTGCGGGACGCACCTGATGGCCGCGAGCCGTGACGGCGGGGACTTCGAGGGCGTGTGCCCCGTGTGCCTCAGTCGGTCGATGCATCCGGTGGGCCCTCACGCAGCAGCGTGAGCAGCGCGTCCTCGTCCAGCACGGGGACGCCGAGGCGCTCTGCCTTCTCGAGCTTGGAGCCCGGGGAGTCCCCGGCGACCACGTAGTCCGTCTTCTTCGACACCGAGGTGGTGACCTTGCCACCCTCGGCGGTGATCCGCCCGGTGGCGTCCTCTCGGGTCAGTTCAGGGAGCGTGCCGGTGAGCACGAAGGTGCGGCCCGAGAGCTTGCCCTCGCCGGGCGGCGGGCCCTCCTCCTCGAAGCTCACGTGTGCGCGCAGCGCCTCGATCAATTCGAGCATCGTCGGCTCGTGCAGCTGAGCGTGGATGAGCTCGGCGACGATCGGGCCGATGCCGTTGGTCTCGGCGATCTGCTCGGCGGTCGCGGCGACCAGCGCATCCATCGATCGGAAGCGCTGGGCGAGGTTGCGCCCGGTGATCTCGCCGACGCCTTCGATCCCGATGCCGAACAGGACGCGGCCGAAGGGTCGTTCGCGCGAGGACTGGATCGCCTTCACGAGGTTGGTCGCGGAGGTCTCACCGACCCGGTCGAGCTCCATCAGCTGCTCCGGCGTGAGCTTGTAGAGGTCGGCGGCCGTTGTCACGAGCCCGGCGTCCATGAGCGTGCTGACCTGCTTCTCCCCCAGTCCGTCGATGTCCATCGCGCCGCGCGACGCCCAGTGCGAGAGCAGCTGCCACTGCCGCTCGGGGCAGAGCCGGTTCGGGCAGCGGGTGAAGACGGTGCCCTCCGGCTTGATGGTCGGCGTGTCGCAGGCGGGGCAGTTCTCGGGTGCGCGCGGCGGCGCGGCGCGGTCGGGGCGCTCGACGGCGTGCGGTGCCGGTGAGACGACCTGCGGGATGACGTCGCCGGCGCGCAGCACGATCACCTCGTCGCCCGGGCGGATGTCCTTGCGCTCGAGGTCCTCCTCGTTGTGCAGCGTCGCCTTGCGCACGGTGACGCCGCCGACGTGGACGGGCTCGAGCATCGCGAACGGGTGAAGGTCGCCGAACTTGCCCACGTTCCACTCGATGCTCAGCAGGGTCGTCGTCTTGGTCGTCGGCGGGAACTTCCACGCGATCGCCCAGCGCGGGTCGCGCCCGACGACGCCCAGGCGCCGCTGCAGCTCGGTGTCGTCGACCTTGACGACGACGCCGTCGATCTCGAAGTCCAGGCTGCCGCGGCGCGATTCCCAGTGCTTGCAGCGCGCGACGACGTCCTCCTCGTTGTCGAGGAGCGCGATGTCGCCGTTGACGGGGAAGCCGTGGTCGCGCATCCAGTCGAGCGCGTCGGAGTGGCGGGCGAAGCGCAGGCCCTCGGTGACGCCGACGGCGTAGGCCCAGAAGCTCAGCGGGCGGTCCTTGGCGAGCCTCGGGTCGAGCTGGCGGATCGTCCCCGCCGCCGAGTTGCGCGGATTCATGAAGGTCGAGAGCCCGGCCTCGGCGCGGCGCTCGTTGAGCGCGGTGAAGTCCGGCAGGCTCATGTAGACCTCGCCGCGCACCTCCACCAGCGGAGGGGCGTCCTTGATCTCCTGCGGGATCGTCGCGATCTGGCGGAGGTTGTGCTGGACGTCCTCGCCGATCTCGCCGTTGCCGCGCGTGGCGCCACGAACGAGCTTGCCGTCCCGGTAGACGAGCGAGATCGCGAGGCCGTCGATCTTCGGCTCGGCCACGTAGCTGAACTCGGCGTCCTCGATGCCCTCCCGCGCGAGGTGGTTTCGCATGCGGTCGATCCACGCCCGCAGCTCCTCCTCCGAGCGCGCGTTGGCCAGCGAGAGCATCGGCTGCAGGTGCGTGACCTTCTCCAACCGGCTCACCGGCTCGGCGCCGACCTTCTGCGTCGGCGAGTCGGCGGTGATCAGCTCCGGGTGCTCCCCCTCGATCGCGCGCAGCTCATCCAGCAGCGCGTCGTACTCGTCGTCGGCGACGAGCGGCTCGTCGTCCTGGTAGTAGGCCTTATTGAGCTTCTCGAGGGTCTCCCGCAACTCTGCGGCGCGGTCGGCGGGCTCCATTGTCCGGAGGCTAATCGACGAGGTACTCGGCGATGGCGAACGCAGCAGTGGCCGCCGGAGAGGGCGCGTTGCGGACCCAGGTGACGCGGCCCTCGCGCTCGAAGACGAAGTCGAGGACGGGCTTTCCGTCTGCGTCGAAGGCCTGGGCGCGATCGCCGGCCCAGGCCGGCTCGAGGTCGCCGACGCCGGGCACGAGTCGGAGCGCCGCCTCGAGATCGCCGGGCGTCGGTCCGACGAGCAGGCCGCCGTCGAGCGTCGGCGTGAAGTGGACGCCGAGATAGGGCAGCGCCGGGTCGGGCACGGGATAGACGAGGCCTCGCACCAACCGATCGGGCGCCGTCCAGTACTCGCCGCGCACTGCTCGCACGCCCGGCGTGCCGAGGCCGGCAGCCACGATGACGCGGTCGGCGTCGATGTCGCGGACGTCGTCCACGCGCGTGTTCGTGCGGACCGTCAGATCTGCGGCGAGCGACCGGGCCACCGCGCCGAAGTCGGTGATGGCGGTCGTCGGCGACTGCAGCGCCGCGACGCCGCGGACGTGCGGCTCGACGGACTGCGGCTCGACCATGCGCAGTCGGGGGACGCCGTTCGCTGCAGCCCGCTCGGCGATCCTCTCGAGTTCCCGGCGCTCGCTCTCGTCCGCGGCGACCACCAGCTTCCCGCACTCGACGTAGGGCAGGGCGTGCTCGGCGCAGTAGGCCTTCAGCAGACCAGCCCCGCGTCGGCACAGGCGTGCCTTCAGCGAGCCCGGCTCGTAGTAGAGGCCGGCGTGCACGACGCCGCTGTTCGTGGCCGTCTGCCCCTGCGCGACCTCGCCCTCCGCCTCGTAGACCGTCACCTCGGCGCCCGCGAGCTGGGCCTGTCGCGCAACTGCAAGGCCGACGATCCCGCCGCCGACCACGGCGAGGTTCACTCGATTTCGTCGGCCGCCGGCGCGAGGAGCCGCGCGAGGTCGTAACGGCCGAGCGTCTCGATGCCCGGCTCGTCGGTCAGGTCGAAATGGAGCGGGGTGATCGCGATGCGGCCCGCCGCCACCGACGCGAGGTCCGTCCCGTCGTCCTCCAGGTGGTCCGGCGCGGCACCGTACATGCGATAGCGCCGCCGCGCGCCCTCGGTCTCCAGCAGGCTGAGTTCGTCGCGATACACGCGCTTGCCGAGCTTGGCGACGTCGACGCCCTGGATCTCGCCGCCCGGGACGTTGACGTTGAGCAGCGTGCCCTTGGGCAACGGCACCTCGTCGATGCGGTCGACGATCGCCGCCACGAAGCGCGCGGCGCTCGAGAAGTCGAACTCCCGGCCGGTGCGGAAGTCGAGCTCGCGCGCGAGCGACTGCTGGGACACCGCGATCGCCGGCAGCCCGAGCACCACGCCCTCGAGCGCCGCGGCCACCGTCCCGGAGTACGTGATGTCGTCGCCCAGGTTGGAGCCGTGGTTGATCCCGGAGACGATCAGCTCCGCCTCGAAGCCCTCGATCAGGCCGAGCGTCGCGAACCGCACGCAGTCCACGGGCGTCCCGTCGGTCGCGTAGCCCTTCGTGCCGTCGTCGAAGTCGACCTCCTCGACCCACAGCGGCCGCCGGATGGTGATCGACCGCGCGGTGGCGGAGCGGTTGCCGTCCGGCGCGATCACGGCCAGCTCGATGTCCGGCACCTTCAGCAGCTCGCGCCGCAGGGCCTGAAGCCCTTCGGCGTCGATGCCGTCGTCGTTGGTGAGCAGGACCCGCACGCGGCCCAGGCTATCCCTACTCGTATGGACGCCAAGGTCAACCTCGCCGAGAAGTTCGCACTGCTCACGAACGCCTACGACCCCGGAATCGTCGGTCACATCAACGATCACAAGATCCAGCTCGTCCGGGCCCAGGGCCCGTTCGTCTGGCACAAGCACGACGACACCGACGACTTCTTCCTCGTCGTCGAGGGCCACCTGACCATCCACCTGCGCGACCGGGACATCGAGCTCGACGCGGGGGAGCTCTTCGTCGTCCCGCGCGGCGTCGAACACTGTCCGGAGGCCGTCGACGAGGCGCTGGTCATGCTGATCGAGCCCACCGGCACCCCGAACACAGGCGACGCCGGCGGCGACCTCACCGCCGAGGAGCGGCCGCTCTAGTAGCGGACGCCGACGAGGTACAGGCCGTGGGGCGCGACGGTGGGTCCCGCGTCGCGGCGGTGGGCGCCGGTGAGCAGGGAGGCGAAGGAGTCGACGGTGCGGCGGCCTGCGGCGACGTCGAGCATCGTGCCGACGAGGATCCGGTTCATGTTGCGCATGAAGGCGTCCGCGGTGATGGCGAAGACAAGCGTTTCGGGCTCTGGCCGGGTCCAGCCGGCGGACTCGACGTCGCGCTCGAAGCGGACGTGCTCGGTGTCGGTCGGCGTGAACGCGGTGAAGTCGTGCGTGCCGGGCAGCAGGGCGGCGCAGGCGTGCAGGGCTTCCTCGTCGACGGGATGCGACCAGTACAGCTCGCGACCGCGCGTGAAGGGCGAGGGCCCGGCGCGGCGGGTGTGGACGCGGTAGGCGTACGAGCGGGCGCGGGCGTCGTGGCGGGCGTCGAAGTCGTCGGCGGCCTGCTCGACGGCGATCGCGCCGACGTCGTCGGGCAGCAGCGCGTTGAGGGAGCGCAGGCGCGGGAGCTCAGGGGCGTCGAAGGAGCAGACCTGGCCGAGCGCGTGGACGCCGGCGTCCGTGCGACCCGCGACCGTCAGCCGGACGGGCGCGCGGAGCAGGGTCTCCAGCGCGCGCGAGACTTCACCGGCGACCGTCCGCTGGCCGGGCTGAGCCGCCCAGCCGGCGAAGCGGCTGCCGTCGTATTCGAGGAGGAGTCGAGCTCTCAGACGAGCTCGAGATAGACCATCTCGGTGCTGTCGCTGCGGCGCGGCCCGAGCTTCAGGATGCGCGTGTAGCCACCGGGACGGTCCACGTAGCGCGGAGCGATCTCGTCGAACAACTTGTAGATGACGCCCTTGTCGGGGCTCTGCAGTGTCGCGATCGCCTGGCGGCGCGCGTGCAGGTCACCCTTGCGCGCAAGGGTGATCAGCTTCTCGATCTCCGGCTTGACGGCCTTGGCCTTCGCCTCGGTCGTCTTGATGCGCTCGTGGTCGATGACCTCGATGCACAGGTTCGCGAGCAGCGCCTTGCGGTGCGCCGAGTCGCGGGACAGCTTTCCGCGTGATTTCTGATGGCGCATCGTTCGTCAGTCCCCGCGGAGGTTGAGCCCGCGCTGGTTGAGCGTCTCGACGACCTCGTCGATCGACTTCTTGCCGAAGTTGGGGATCGCGTTGAGCTCGCCCTCGGACTTCGAGATCAGGTCGCCGACGGTCTGGATGCCGGCCCGCTTGAGGCAGTTGTACGAACGCACGCCGAGCTCGAGCTCCTCGATGAGGATGTCGTCCATCGGCGAGCCGCCGCGACCGCCGCCGCCGGGCAGCACGCCGCCGCCGCCGAGGCCGTTGGTCGTCTGGTCGACGCCGCCGAGCGCTGCCGGACCCTGGCGCAGCTCCTCGATGCGGTCCTCGTCGGTGAAGATCGACAGCGAGGAGATCAGGATCTCCGAGGCCTCGCGGAGCGCGGCCTGCGGGTCGATCGACCCGTCCGTCTCGATGTCGAGCGTCAGCTTGTCGAAGTCCGTGCGCTGGCCGACGCGAGCGGGCTCGACGTTGTAGGCGACACGCCGGACCGGCGAGAAGATCGAGTCGATCGGAATGACGCCGATCGGCTGGTCGGCCGTCTTGTTCTCCTCGGCCGGCCGGTAGCCGCGGCCGCGGCCGATCGTCAGGTACATCTCGAGCTTGGTCTTCTTCTCGAGCGTGGCGATCGGCGCGTCAGGCGTGAGGATCTCGACGCCCGAGGGCAGGTCGATGTCCTTCGCGGTGATCTCGCCGGGGCCGGTGACGACCAGCGGGGCCTCGATCTCGGTCGCGTCCGAGTGCATCTTGCACACGACGCCCTTGAGGTTGAGGATGATGTCGGTCACGTCCTCTTTGACGCCCTGGATCGTCGAGAACTCGTGGGCGACGCCCTCGATCCGCACCGACGTCACGGCCGCGCCGCCGAGGGACGCCAGCAGCACCCGCCGGAGCGAGTTGCCGAACGTGTAGCCGAAGCCGCGGTCGAGCGGTTCAACCACGAACGAGCCGCGGTTGGCGTCGACCGTCTCTGCGGTGATGCGCGGAATCTGGAAGTCAAGCATGCGAGTTCCTGGTGTCGGGGAGGGTGGCGCTCCGAAAAGGCGGGCGCAGAATTACTTCGAGTACAGCTCGACGATGAGCTGCTCCTGCACGGGTGCCGCGATCTCCGTGCGCTCTGGACGGCGCAGGACCTTCGCGGTGAGTCCGTCGTGGTCAGCCTGCAACCAGGCCGGCACCTGTGCGGTCAGTTCAGTTGCCTCGCGGATGACCAGCGCGGCACCCTCGTCGTCTGCCGGGTTCTTGAAGGTGATCACGTCACCCTCACGCACCTGGTAGGACGGGATGTCGACGCGGCGACCGTTGACCGTCCAGTGGCCGTGGCGGACCATCTGGCGGGCCTGCCGGCGCGATGCGGCGAAGCCGAGGCGGACGAGGACGTTGTCGAAGCGGCACTCCAGCAGCTTGAGGAGGTTCTCGCCCGTGATGCCCTGCTGGCGCGAAGCCTTCTCGTAGTACGTGCGGAACTGCTTCTCCAGCACGCCGTAGTAGCGGCGGGCCTTCTGCTTCTCACGCAGCTGGACGCGGTACTCGGACTGCTTCTGGCGGCCACGACCGTGGTCGCCCGGCGGGTACGAGCGACGCTCGACGCCGCACTTGTCCGTGAGGCAGCGCTCTCCCTTGAGGAAGAGCTTCTGGCCTTCGCGGCGGCACTGCTTGCACTGGGGGCCTGTGTCGCGGGCCATCAGACACGCCTCCTCTTGCGCGGGCGGCAACCGTTGTGAGCTTGCGGGGTGACGTCCTTGACGCCGGTGATCTCGAGGCCGGCGGCCTGCAGCGAGCGGATCGCCGTCTCGCGCCCGGAACCAGGGCCCTTGACGAAGACCTCGACCTTCTGGAGGCCCTGCTCGATGCCCTTTCGGGCGGCCGCGTCGGCGGTCACCTGCGCGGCGAACGGGGTCGACTTGCGCGAGCCCTTGAAACCGGCGCCGCCGGCGGACTCCCACGCGATCACGTTGCCCTCACGATCGGTCAGCGACACGATCGTGTTGTTGAACGACGTCTTGATGTGCGCCTGGCCGATCGGGATGTTCTTCTTGACCCGGCGGCGGCCGGAGCGCGGCCTACGTGGAGCGGGCATTACTTCTTCGCCGCCTTCTTCTTACCCGCGACCTGCATGCGCTTCGGGCCCTTGCGGGTGCGCGCATTGGTCTTGGTCTTTTGCCCGCGGACGGGAAGATTGCGCCGGTGACGGACGCCGCGGTAGCAGCCGATCTCCATCAGGCGCTTGATGTTCTGGTTGATCTCCCGGCGCAGGTCGCCCTCGACCGTCAGATCCTCGACGGCGTCGCGCAGCTTGGAGATCTCGTCCTCGGTGAGGTCGCGGACGTACGTGTTGCGGTCGATCCCGGTCTTGTCGAGCAAGTCCTGGGAGGTGGCCTGCCCGACACCGTAGATGTAGGTCAGGCCGATTTCGACGCGCTTGTTGAGCGGGACATTTACCCCGGAGATACGAGCCATGGGGCTAACCCTGCCGCTGCTTGTGGCGCTTGTTGGAGCAGATGACGAGAACCCGGCCGTTGCGGCGGATGATCTTGCACTTCTCGCACATCGGCTTCACCGACGGTCTGACCTTCATGGATCCTTTCGGGTCTGTACTCAGCGAACGTGGCTCTGGAGGCCGGTGCGGCCGCCGCTACTCACGCGCTCAGAAGTCTCATCGCGCACGGCCGGTTTCCCGCACCGGGCGCGACGATCTAGCGTAGCAGCCGCCGGAGGGCCTGCTAAACGGTCGCGGCGGCGACCAGAACGGTCTCGTGCCAGGGCGTCAGGATACGCGGTCCGTCGCCGGTTATGGCGACCGTGAACTCGAAATGCGCGGTGGCCGAGCCGTCCTGGGAGTAGATCGCCCAGCCGTCGTCTCCCATCCGCACCTGGTGGCGGCCGGCGCAGGTCATCGGCTCGATCGCGAGCACCATGCCCTCCTTGAGCTCGACGCCCTTGCCGGGGTTGCCGTAGTTGGGGATCTGCGGGTCCTCGTGCATCGAGCGGCCGATGCCGTGACCGACCAGCGAGCGGATGACGGAGAAGCCGGCGCTCTCGACGTGGCGCTGGACCGCGTGCCCGACGTCGCCAAGATGATTGCCGGGGACACACTGCTCGACCGCCTTGTGCAGCGACTCGCGCGTGACGTCGAGCAGGCGAGCGGACGTGGGGTCGATCTCCCCCACCGCGAAGGTGATGGCGCCGTCGGCGACCCAGCCGTCCTTGGTCACTCCGACGTCGACGGACAGGATGTCCCCGCGCTTGAGCTTGTAGCGGCCCGGGATCCCGTGGACGACCATGTGGTTCGGGGACGCGCAGATCGAGCCCTTGAAGCCCTTGTAGCCCTTGAACGACGGGATCGCCCCGTGGCTACGGATCAGCTTCTCGGCCGCGGCGTCCAGCTCACCGGTCGTCACGCCCGGCCGGATCTTGCGGCTCAGCAGGTCGAGAACCTGCGTGTGGATCTCGCCGGCGGCGGCGATCGCGTCGATCTCGGCGGGTGACTTGCGGATGATCACGGCCCGGCCATTGTAATTGGACCGACGAGATTGCCAGCGTGAGCCCTATAGAGGGTGATGACCCTCCAAAACGCGCACGCGCGCCTCGCCGCGCGGCAACATCACGTGATCTCTACCGAGCAGCTGCTCGGTCTCGGCTACTCGAAGGACGCGATCGAGTGGATGGTCGACTCCAAGCGTCTCTTCCCTGTCTTCCGGAACGTCTACGCCGTCGGGCGACCTGACGTCACGAGGGAGGGCCGATGGATGGCGGCCGTGCTGGCGTGCTCGGACCGTGCCGCGCTGAGCCATCGGAGTGCTGCTGTCCTCCATCGACTTCTCGAACACGAGGGGCCTCGGATCGAGGTCATCGTGCGCACCGGCTGCAGCGCGAAGCGGCGGGAGATACACGTCCGCCGATCCTCGGATATCACCGAGGAAGAAATCGATGACGTGGATGCCATTCGCGTCACCTCCGTGCTGCGCACGCTCATCGACCTCTCCCGAAGCGGCCTCCCATCCCTTCCTCTCAATGCCGCAGTTCGCCAGGCCTCGCGCATCCACCGCACCGATCTTCAGCAGCTGCGTGGCTACAGGCGGCTGGATCCAATCGTCCGACTGCTCGACCCTTTGCTCGAGCTCACCGAGAGCGAGCTCGAAGCCCTGTTCCTCGAGATGTGCGCTCGGTACCGAATGCCCCGGCCAGCGCCGCAAGTCAAGTTCAAGCGACGGCGAGCGGACTTCGTCTTCGAGGACGCGCGGTTGGTCATCGAGTGCGACAGCCGCGAGTGGCACGACAACGACTGGGCCTACCTAGACGATCGACGAAAAGAACGTGAGCTCAAGGCACGCGGCTACCACCTGCTGCGCTTCACGTGGGCCGAGGTTCGCTACGAACCGGCAACGCGTAGCTGCGGAAATCAAGGCCGAGATCGCGAAGCGTGCGCCTTTTGGAGGGTGATCACCCTCCAAATGGCGCAACCTGGCGTCAGACGGAGTCTTCGAGGCGCAGCGTGGTGATGGTCTTCCGGATGTGGCGGAAGACGTCGTCCGGGGCGCCGGTGCCGTCGAAGCGGCGCAGGAGGCCCTCGCCGTCGTAGCGCGCGACGAGTGGCTCGGTCTGCTCGTGGTAGGTCGCCAGGCGCTTGCGGACGGTCTCCGGCTTGTCGTCGTCGCGCTGCTCGAGCGGCTTGCCGTCGATGTCGCAGACGCCTTCGCTCTCGGGCGGGTTGAAGTCGACGTGGTAGACGTGGCCGTCGGGGCACATGCGGCGGCCGGTGATGCGCTGCTCGATGGTCTCGTCGGGAGCCTCGATGAGCAGCACCGCGGTGATCGCGCGGCCGCGGCCCTCGAGTGCGGAGTCGAGGATGTCCGCCTGGCCCTGGGTGCGGGGGAAGCCGTCGAGGAGGAAGCCGTCCTCGCCCTCGGCCTCGATGCGCTCGATCAGGACCTCGCAGACGATGTCGTCGTCGACGAGACCGCCCTCGGAGATGATCTGGCTGATCTTGCGGCCGAGGTCCGAGTCCTCCTTGCGCTTGGCGCGCATCATGTCGCCCGTCGCCAGGTACGGCAGCTCGAATTCGTCGCGGATGCGGTCGGCCTGCGTACCCTTGCCCGCGCCGGGCGGTCCGATGAGGATGAGGTTGAGCTCGCTCAAGAGGCGGTGGAGCCTACCGCCAACACCCGTTCCAGGAAGGCCAGTTCGGCCTCGGCGACCGCACGTTTGGTCTCCGCGCGGCGGAACCCGTGGTCCTCGCCCTCGTAGAGATGCAGCTCGTGATCGAGGCCCTTCTCGGCCAGCGCGGCGGCCATCCGCCGTGCCTGGTCGGGTGGGACGACCTTGTCCTCGAGCCCCTGGAAGAGGATCACAGGCGCCGAGAAGCCGTCGAGGTGGTTGAGCGCCGAGCGGTCCTCGTAGACGTCACGCGCGTCGGGCCAGGGACCGATCAGGCGATCCAGGTAGCGCGACTCGAACTTGTGGGTGTCCTCGACCATCGCCCCGAGGTCGGCGACGCCGAAGTGCGAGGAGCCGGCCGCCCAGACGTCCGTCGTCGTCAGCGCCTGGAGCGTCGTGTAGCCGCCGGCGCTGCCGCCACGGATGACCGCCCGGGCGCCGTCGACACGGCCCGCCTGCCGCGAGGTGCTCCACGCAGGCGACGCAGTCCTCGACGTCGGCGATGCCCCACACCCCGCGCAGCGCGTCGCGGAACTCGCGGCCGTAGCCGGTGGACCCGCGGTAGTTGACGTCGGCGACCGCGAAGCCGCGCGAGGTCCAGAACTGGATGTCGAGATCGAGTGCCGAGCTCGCGTGTGCGGTCGGCCCGCCGTGCGACAGCACGATGACGGGCGGCCGATCGTCCGCGTCCGAGGCAGATGAGGGCGGGTAGAACAGGGCGTGGGCGGAGGCGAAGGAGACGTGCTCGGGCCGCGAGATCCACTCTGAGGCGACCTCGACATCGAGGCCCGGCCGCAGCAGTTCGACTGCGCCGCCGGGCAGCGAGATCGCGACAACGCTGCGGTCCAGACCCGGTCCGCCCGCCACACACGCGACGCCGTCCCGGAACGGCACGACCCAGTCCAGCTCGGTGATCTCGGAGAGCTGCACCTCCTCAACCCTTCCGTCCCTGATCAGTACGAGGCGCTCGAACCCGTTGCTCCGCACGATCGCGGCGAGCCCGCCGTCCTCGAGCAGGCAGTAGGACTGGTAGCCGAGCTGCCAGGCCGGATAACCGAACTCGGCGTCCATCGGCGCAACGGGTTCGCCGTCGCGGTAGAGGTTCCACCAGCCCGTGCGGTCGTCGATCCAGTACAGCGAGCCGTCAGGCCCCCAGACGGGCTGCTGGCAGGAGACGCCGTCGCCCCCGGCCACGCGGCGGTCGTCGACCCACAGCTCCGCCGCGTCCCACGGCATGTCGGGGTGGTCCCAGGCGAGGTATGCGAGCCGGCCGTCCTGCTCGCGAGGCGCGCCGTAGAAGTCGCGCCCGCTCACCACCACACCACCGTCGCGGGTGATGACCGCATCGTCACCGTGCTCCTCGACGCGCAGGCAGCGATGCTCGGCCGTGAGGAAGTGGTCGGCCGCGCGCTCGCCCTCCTGCAGGTGCACCACGCGCCCATCGCGCGCCGCGAAGGCGCGCCCCCCGTACTCGTAGACCCGCGAGCGGACCTCGGGCGCGACGTCCTCGATCGCGCCGTCGACGCGCCGGCGCACCAGTGCCGTGGATCCGTCGGAGCGGCCCTCCTGCCAGAACAGCTCATCGCCGTCGGCCTGGAGGAAGGAGACCCGCCTGCCCGCGCTCGCCAGGAGCTCGGGCGTGATCGGTGTTACTTCAGGAATCCTTCGTAGTTGCGCATCATCAGCTGCGCCTCGAGCTGCTTCATGGTGTCGAGGGCCACGCCCACGACGATCAGGATCGAGGTGCCGCCGAAGTAGAAGTTCGCCGACGTCTGGTTGATCAGGATGGTCGGCAGAGCGGCCACTGCGGCGAGGTACAGGGCGCCGGGGAAGGTGAGCCGCGCGAGGATGCGGTCCAGGAACTCGGCCGTCGGTCTCCCTGGCCTCACCCCTGGGATGAAGCCGCCGTACTTGCGCAGGTTGTCCGCCTGGTCGACCGGGTTGAAGGTGACCGCGGTGTAGAAGTAGGTGAAGAGGACGATGAACACCGTCTCGCCGACGATGTACTGCCAGCCGCTCGGGTTGAAGAACACGGCGAGGCCGTCGAGCGCGGGGACGAGCTGGCCGATCGTCGGCGGGAAGGCCATGATCGACGCGGCGAAGATCACGGGGATCACGCCGGCCATGTTCACGCGCAGCGGCAGGTAGGTCTGCCCGCCGCCGGACATGCGGCGGCCGATGACCCGTTTGGCGTACTGGACCGGGATTCTTCGCTGACCCTCCTGGATGAAGACGATCGCCGCGATGATGCCCAGCGCGAGGAACGGCATGATCACGACGAAGACCTTGTCGGAGTTCGTGTACCAGGCGTTGATGCCGTTGGGCAGGCCGGACGCGATCGAGGCGAAGATCATCAGCGAGATGCCGTTGCCGATGCCGCGCTGGGTGATCAGCTCGCCCATCCACATCAGCAGCACGCAGCCCGTGGTCAGGCAGATCACGATCAGCAGCACGTTGCCGACGCTGAAGTTCGGGATCAGCGGCGCCGAGCCGCTGCCCTGGGAGCGGAACAGGAAGACGTAGCCGACGGCCTGGGCGGCGCTGAGCGCGACGGTCAGGTAGCGCGTGTACTGCGTGATCCGCGCCTGGCCGACCTCGCCTTCCTTCTGCAGCTTCTCGAGCGACGGTGAGACCACCGTCAGCAGCTGCAGGATGATCGACGCGGTGATGTAGGGCATGATCCCGAGCGCGAAGAGCGCCACTCGGGACAGGCCGCCGCCCGTGAAGGTGTTCAGCAGGTTGAGGATGCCGCCGTCGGCGAACTGGTTCTGCGAGGCCTTGATCGCCTCGGTGTCCACGCCCGGGACGGGGATGAACGCGCCGAGGCGGTAGAGCGCAAGGATCGCCGCCGTGAAGAGCAGCTTCCGACGGATGTCCTTGACCCGGAAGGAGTTGAGGATCGTCGAGAGCACTACGGCCTCAGGCTAGAGGACGTTGGCGGAGCCGCCCGCGGCCTCGATGGCCTCGCGAGCGGACTTCGAGAACCCGTGGGCCGACACCGTGAGCTTCTTGGTCAGCTCACCGCGGCCGAGGATCTTCACGGGAATGTCGCGGCGTGTCGCCAGCCCGGCAGCCTTCAGCGACTCCGGCGTGATCTCGGCGCCCGCGTCGAAGCGGCGCTCGAGGTCGTCGAGGTTCACGCCCTGGGTGTGGGTGCGGAACGGCTCGAACGGCATGGACATCTTCTTGTTCGGGCCGCGCAGCTTGCGCATCCGCATGTGAAGCGGGTTCTGGCCGCCCTCGAAGCGGGCGCGGTCCTTGGCACCCGAGCGGGAGCCGTAGCCCTTGTGCCCGCGGCCGGACGTCTTGCCCATGCCCGACCCGTGCCCACGGCCGACGCGCTTGCGGTCCTTGCGGGACCCCTCGGCCGGCTTGAGCGAGTGGAGGTTCATGTCCTCCGGCTTGATCTCTTCGCGCTCGTCGGCCATTACTTCTCCTCCACCTTCACGAGATGACGGACGCGATGGACCATCCCCAGCAGCTGCGGGGACTCGTCCTTCTCGACGGACTTGCCGATGCCACGCAGGCCGAGGGACTCGAGCGTCGCGCGCTGAGCCTTGTCGGTGCCGTTGGCGGACTTGACCTGCTTGATCTTGAGCGTGGCCATCAGGACTTGTCCTCCTCGGCCTTCTTCTCATCGTCGTCGTCGCCGGTGACGGCTTCGACGGCGGAGTCGACGGCGCCGGCAACTGCGCCGAGCAGACCACCTGCGGCGCCCTTGACGACGTCGGGAACGGCGTCGGCGACCACATCGGGAACGGCCTCCGCGGCAGTCTCCACGGCGGCGGTCGCAGGCCCATCCGATTCAGCCTCGGGCGCGGCTTCGGCCTCAGGCGCGGCTTCGGCCTCGGGCGCGGCGGGTGCCTCGGTCGCCTCGGCGGCCGCGGGCTCCTCGGTCTGCGTCGAGACTCCGGCTCCGGCGGAGCCCTTGCCCACCGGGCTGTCGGCGGGGGCCTCGTCAGCGCCGGCCGGCGCGGAGGCCGCCTCGGCCTGGGCTTCGCCCACCGGGTCAGCGGAGATGGTCTCGGAGGCGCCGTTGCGCTCCTTGGGGGTCAGGCCGAGCACCTGGTCGATCGAGAGGCCGCGCAACTTGGCGATCTCCTCCGGCTTGCGCAGCTCGCGCAGGCCGGCCTCGGTGGCGCGGACAAGATTGATCGGGTTCTGCGTCCCGAGCGACTTCGAGAGGATGTCGTGGATGCCGGCGAGCTCGAGCACCGCGCGCACGCCGCCACCGGCGATGACGCCGGTACCGGGGGAGGCGGGCTTGAGCAGCACGCGGCCGGCGCCGAAGATCCCCGTCACCTGATGGGTGATGGTCGACCCGTGGCGGGGCACCTTGAAGAGGTTCTTCTTCGCGCGCTCGACACCCTTCTGGATGGCGAGCGGGACCTCGTTGGCCTTGCCGTAACCGACACCGACGATGCCGCTCTCGTCACCCACGACGACGAGCGCCGTGAACGAGAACCGCCGGCCGCCCTTGACGACCTTGGCGACGCGGTTGATCTCGACGACCCTCTCTTGGAGGTCGAGGCCGGTGTGGGGAACTGAGCGATCTGGAGCAGCCATGAAGCGACGGCCAGCCTAGAAGGCCAGCCCACCCTCTCGCGCACCTTCGGCCAGCGCCTTGACGCGACCGTGGTACTGGTAGCCGCCGCGGTCGAACACCGCGGTCTCGATTCCGGCAGCCTTGGCGCGCTCGGCGAGGACCTCGCCGGCACGCTTGGCCTGCTCCATCGGCTTGAGCGACTTGAGGTCGGCCTCGGTCCAATTGACGTGCGCAAGCGTCTTGCCGGCGGCGTCGTCGATGACCTGCGCCGAAACGCCCCGGTTGGACCGGAACACGGCGATGCGGGGCCGTTCGGCGGTGCCGACGACCTTCGCACGCACGCGGCGGCGGCGCTTGAGACGGACGGATTCCTTCGTGCGGACGCTCATGCGCGCTTGCCGACCTTCCGGGCGACGTACTCGCCCTCGTAGCGGATGCCCTTGCCCTTGTAGGGCTCCGGGGGCCGCTGCTTACGGATGATGGCGGCGGTTTCGCCGACCTGCTGCTTGGAGTTGCCCTTGACGATCACGCGGGTCGGTACGCGGCACCTCGAACTCGATCCCCTTGGGAGCCGGGATCTTGACGGGGTGCGAGTAGCCGAGCGCGAGCTCGAGGTCTGCGCCCTTGAGCGTCGCGCGATAGCCGACGCCCTGGATCTCGAGCGTCTTGGCGAAGCCGGACGTCACGCCCTCGACCATGTTGGCCACGAGCGAACGCGTGAGGCCGTGCAGGGCACGGTGCTCCGCCCGATCGGTCGGCCGCGAGACGAGGCACTCCTCGCCCTCGATGCGGACCTCGATGTCGACCGACTTGCGCTCCTCGAGATCGCCGCGGGGGCCCGCGACGCGGACCACCTCGGGCTCGACCGTGATGTTGACGCCCGTGGGAACGGGGATGGGCTTCTTGCCGATTCGGGACACGGCGCTACCAGACCTGGGCGAGGACCTCGCCACCGACGCCCGCGCGGCGCGCGTCGTGACCGGTCATCACCCCGTTGGAGGTGGTCAGGATCGTGGTGCCCATGCCGCCCAGGACCTTCGGGACGTGCTTGGAGTCGACGTAGGTGCGGCGGCCGGGGCGCGAGACGCGCTTGAGGCCGGAGATCACGCTGACGCGCGCCTCGGTGTACTTGAGCTCGACCACCAGCGTCTCGCCGGCGGCGCTCTCGTTGTCACGCACCTCGTAGGAGCGGATGTAGCCCTGCTCGACCAGGATCCGGGCGACCTCGGCCTTGAGCTTGGAGGCCGGCATCTCGACCGTCTCGTGCGCAGCGGTGATGCCGTTGCGGATACGCGTCAGGAAGTCGGCGATGGGGTCTGTCATCGACATACGGGTTACCAGCTCGACTTCGTCATGCCGGGGACCATGCCGTCGTGCGCGAGCTCGCGCAGGCAGATGCGGCACAGGCCGAACTTGCGGTAGACGGCACGCGGACGACCGCAGCGGCGGCAGCGCGTGTACTCACGGGTCTTGTACTTCGCGGGGCGCTGCTGGCGCACCCACTGAGAGGTCTTGGCCATTACTCAGCGGCTCCGTTAGTGGAAGAAAGGGATTCGAACTCGCCGGGGCGGCCGTCGCGAGCGAAGGGCATGCCCATCGCCTCGAGCAGCGCGAACGCCTCGCGGTCGGTCTTGGCGGTCGTGGTGATCGTGACGTCGAGGCCACGGACCATGTCGATCGTGTCGTAGTCGATCTCGGGGAAGATGATCTGTTCCTTGACGCCCATCGAGTAGTTGCCGCGGCCGTCGAACGAGCGCGGGTTCAGCCCGCGGAAGTCACGGATACGGGGGATGGCGACCGACGTCAGGCGGTCGAGGAACTCATAGGCACGGTTGTCGCGCAGCGTCACGGACAGGCCGACGGGCATGCCCTCGCGCACCTTGAACTGGGCCACGGACTTCTTGGCCCGGCGCGTGTTGGGCTTCTGGCCGGCGATCGTCGCGAGCTGCTCCTCGGCCTTCTCGAACATGCCGCGGTCCTGCTTGGCCTCGCCGACGCCCATGTTGAGCGTGATCTTGGTGATCTTGGGGGCCTGCATGACGGACTTGTAGCCGAAGTGCTCCATCAGCCGATCGCGAATCTCTTCGCGGTAGCGCGTCTTCATTCGAGCGTCAGGCATCAGTCGAGCTCCGTCCCGGACTTCTTGGTGACGCGCATGCGGCGGCCGTCCTCACGGCGCTCGATGCGCACGCGGGAGGGCGTGCCGTCCTTCTCCGCGATGGCCACGTTGGACACATGGACCCCACCCTCCTGCTCGATCACGCCGACGGGCGCGTTCGGGCGGCCGGGCGTGGGGGCCTGATGACGCTTGACGATGTTGACGCCCTCGACGAAGACCTTGCCGCGGCGGCGATCGACGCGCAGGACCTTGCCGGTCTTGCCCTTGTCCTTGCCGGAGATGACGACGACGGTGTCGTTCGTGCGGATACGCATGGGATGGGGCATCAGAGGACCTCCGGGGCGAGGGAGACGATGCGCATGTAGCCGCCGTCGCGCAGCTCGCGGGCGACCGGGCCGAAGATGCGCGTGCCGCGCGGCTGCCCAGCTGCGTCGATGATCACGGCAGCGTTCTCGTCGAAGGCGATGTAGGTGCCGTCGTCGCGGCCGAACTCCTTGCGGGTCCGCACCACGACGGCCTTGACGACCTCGCCCTTCTTGACGGTGCCCTGCGGGGTGGCGGTCTTCACCGTGGCGACGATGACGTCGCCCACGCCGGCGTAGCGACGGCGCGAGCCACCCATGACGCGGATGCACAGCAGCTCGCGTGCACCGGTGTTGTCCGCGACGCGCAGGCGCGATTCGTTCTGGATCATCGCGCACGCTCCACGACTTCGACGAGGCGCCAGCGCTTCAGGCGCGACAGCGGACGGGCCTCGACGACGCGGACGGTGTCCCCGGCGTTGGCCTCGTTGCGCTCGTCATGGACGTGCAGGGTGCTCGAGGACCGGATCGTCTTCTTGTAGCGACGGTGGCGGCGAGCCACATCGATACGGACGGTGATGGTCTTGTCGGCCTTGTCGGAGACGACGATGCCCTGACGGGTCTTGAGCAGACCCTTCTCCTTGGGAGCGGGCTCGGGCGCCTCGCCCTTGGGCTGCTCGGCCTTCTTGGCCTTCTGCTTGGCGCGGTAGCGGCGGCGCTGGTCGGCCTTGCGCTTGCGCTCGGCGTCGCGCTCCTCCTGGGTGCGCGCACGGCGCGGCCCACGCTTGGCGACGGCGGCCGAGCGGCGAGCGTGCTTGCGCTCCTTCGGCGAAAGGATCACCTCGGGCTCCGCGGGAGCGGCCTCGGCGGCAGGAGCCTCGTCCGGCGCGGCGGTCTCTTCGACCACGGCCTCGGCGGGCGTCTCTTCAGGGTTCCGTGGTTTCGGGCTGAATATCGTCGCTCATAGAAGTGGTGTGTGCGTGGAGGGTGAGGCCGCGCTGGCGGGCGACGGTCAGGGAGCGAGCGAGGTCGCGCTTGACCGCGCCGAGGCGGGCGGTGTTGTCGAGCTCGCCCGTCGCGTGCTGCATGCGCAGGCCGAAGAGGTCGCGACGCGCGGTCGCGATGTGCTCTTCGAGCTTGTCGTCTTCGAGGTCTCTGAGCTCTTTGGCAGTCATAGGAATTACTGGCCGTCCTCACGGAGGACGAACTTGGTCTTGATCGGAAGCTTGCGTCCGGCGAGACGGATGGCCTCGCGGGCCAGGGTCTCGTCCACGCCGGCCAGCTCGAGCATCACGCGGCCGGGCTTGACAACTGCGACCCACCCTTCCGGGTTGCCCTTGCCCGAACCCATGCGGGTTTCGGCGGGCTTCTTGGTCACCGGCTTGTCAGGATAGATGTTGATCCACACCTTGCCGCCACGCTTGATCTTGCGGGTCATGGCGATACGTGCAGCCTCGAGCTGGCGGTTGGTGATCCAACCGGCCTCGAGGGCCTTCAGGCCGTAGTCGCCGAACTGCACGGTCGGCTGCGCACGGGTGAGCCCGCCGCGGCGGCCTCGGTGCTGCTTGCGGTGCTTTACGCGCTTGGGAGACAGCATCAGCGGCTGATACCCCCGGACAGGTCGGGACGCTCACGGCCGCCACGTCCGCCGCCACGGCCACCCTGGCCGCCGCCGCGTCCGCCGCGATCGTTGCCGCCACGCCCGCCGCCGCCCTGGCCACCGCCGCGACCGCCACGGTCGCCACCACGGCCACCCCGGTTGTCACGACCGCCACGGCGGTTGTCGTCCTGCGGCTGCGCCGGCTCGTCCAGCGAGGTGAGATCGGCGCCGGTGTAGCCGGCGGGCATGATCTCGCCCTTGTTGATCCAGACCTTCACGCCGATGCGGCCGAAGGTCGTGCGGGCCTCGTAGAAGCCGTAGTCGATGTCGGCGCGCATGGTGTGCAGCGGGACGCGACCGTCGGAGTAGGACTCGGTGCGGGCCATCTCGGCGCCGCCGAGGCGACCGCCGACCTGGATCTTGCAGCCCTTGGCGCCCGAGCGCATGGCGCTCGTGAGGGCGCGCTTCATCGCGCGGCGGAAGGCGACGCGGTTCTGCAGCTGCTCGGCGATCGACTGCGCGACGAGCTTCGAGTCGAGCTCGGGCCGCTTGATCTCCAGGATGTTGACCTTGATGGACTTGCCCGTCAGGCGGTTGAGGTCGCGACGCAGCGCGTCGACCTCGGAGCCCGACTTGCCGATCACGATGCCCGGACGCGCCGTGTGGATGTTGACCTCCACCTCGTTGGCGTCCTTGCGGATCGTGATGTCCGACAGGCCCGCGTGGGCGAGCTTGGCCTGGATGTGATCCCGGATGTGGATGTCCTCGAGCAGGTAGTCCGAGAAGTGCTTCTCGTTGAACCAGTTCGACTTCCAGTCGTGGATGTAGCCGACACGCATCGACTCGGGATGGACTTTCTGGCCCATGGTCAGCTCCCCTTCGGAGTCAGATGGATGGTCAGGTGCGAGGTGCGCTTGCGGATGGGCGTCGCGCGGCCCATGGCGCGCGGGCGGAAGCGCTTGATCGTCGGGCCCTCGTCCGCGAACACGGACGAGATCTTCAGATCGGCACCGTCGAGGTCGTGGTTGTTCTCCGCGTTGGCGACGGCCGACTCGAGCAGCTTCTGCCAGGCCTCGGCGATGTGGCGCGGGGAGAACGCGAGGATGGTGCGGGCCTCGTCGACGGACTTGCCGCGGATGTTGTCGCAGACCAGCCGCGCCTTGCGGGCGGACGAGCGGACGTAGCGGGCGTGGGCGCGCACCACGAGGCCCTCGGGGGCATCGCGGTTGCGGCGCGCGGCGGGCTTGGCCTTGGGCTTCGCCTTCGCGGCGGCCTTCGGCTTCGCGGCAGCCTTGGGCTTCGCGGCAGCCTTCGGCTTGGCCTTGGCCTTCGGCGCCGCCTTCGCAGCGTCCTTGGCGGCCGGCTTGGCCTTGGCCTTCGCCTTGGCCTTGGCCTTCGGCTTCGCCGCGGCCTTCTTGGCGACCGGATCGTCGCTCATCGCTTCCGTGCCTTCCGGGCGTCGTCGCCGTGACCGCGGTAGGTGCGGGTCGGGGCGAACTCGCCGAGCTTGTGGCCGACCATCGACTCGGACACGAAGACCGGGATGTGCTTGCGGCCGTCGTGCACGGCGATCGTGTGACCGACGAACTCGGGGAAGATCGTGGACGTCCGCGACCAGGTGCGGATCATGGTCTTGCTGCCGGACTTGTTCATGGCCTCGATGCGATCGAAGAGGCGATCCTCGACGAACGGGCCCTTCTTGCTCGAGCGACTCATCGGGAGCCCTTCTTTCCTCGTCTGCGACCGCGGACGATGTAGCGGTCGGAAGCCTTGTCCTTCTTACGGGTGCGGTAGCCGAGCGTCGGCTTGCCCCACGGGGTCTGGGGGTGGTTACCCAGGGAGCCGCCGCCCTCGCCGCCGCCGTGCGGATGGTCGACCGGGTTCATGGCCTTGCCGCGCGTCTGCGGGCGGACGCCCATGTGACGCTTGCGGCCGGCCTTGCCGACGTCGATGTTCTGGTGGTCGGCGTTGCCGACGACGCCGACGGTCGCGCGGCACTCGATGCGCACCTGGCGCATCTCGGACGACGGCATGCGCAGCGTCGCGAGCCCGCCCTCCTTGGCCATCAGCTGGATGCCGGAGCCGGCGGAGCGCCCGAGCTGGGCGCCGCGGCCGGGCTGCAGCTCCACGGCGTGCACCACGGTGCCGACCGGGATGTTGGCCAGCGGCAGCGAGTTGCCCGTCGTGATGTCCACGCCGGGGCCGGACTCGACGGTCATGCCCACGCGCAGCCGGTTGGGCGCCACGATGTAGCGCTTCTCGCCGTCGAGGTAGTGCAGCAGGGCGATGTACGCCGTCCGGTTGGGGTCGTACTCGATCGTGGCGACCTTGGCCGGCACGCCGTCCTTGTTGCGCTTGAAGTCGATCTTGCGGTAGGCGCGCTTGGCTCCGCCGCCGCGATGGCGGGCGGTCTTGCGGCCGGTCGCGTTGCGCCCGCCCGACTTCTTGAGACCCTCGGTGAGGGACTTCTCGGGAGTGGTCCGGGTGACCTCGGCGAAGTCGGAGAACGTCGCGAAGCGGCGACCCGGAGAGGTCGGCTTGACCTTCTTGATCGGCATTAGAGATCGGCCTCCAGGCCCTGGAAGATCGGGATGCTGTCGCCCTCGCGGACCTGCACGACTGCCTTGCGGTAGGACCGCCGGTAGCCGGCGGTGTAGCCGCGGCGCTTGGGCTTGCCCTTGACGGACAGGGTCGCGACGCCGAGCACCTTGACGTCGAAGAGCTCCTCGATCGCCTGCTTGATCTGCGTCTTGTGCGCCTTCTCGTGCACGCGGAAGGTGTACTTGCCGGCGGTGGCCAGCACGTAGCTCTTCTCGGAGACGATCGGCTCGATGATGATCTGCGTGGCGTCCATCAGACCTTCGCCTTTCCACGAACGGTGAGCGCGTCGAGCGCCGCCTCGGAGGCGACGAGCTGGGCCGCGCCGACGAGATCGGCGACGCCGACGGCCTCGGCCGGCAGCACGCGGACGCGCTCGAGGTTGCGGAACGACTTGGCGGCGACGTCCTGGTCGCCACCGAGGACGAGCAGCACCGAGCCGGCGCGGTCGTCGAGCAGCTTCGCGGCGGTCTTGGTCGACGGGGCGTCGAAGCCGTCCGTGTCCAGCACGGCGACGGAGCCGCGGCCGGCGTGGGCCGACAGCGCGCTGCGCAGCGCGGCGCGGCGCGCCTTGCGGTTGACCTTGACCGTGTAGTGACGCGGCGAGGGGCCGAAGACGGTGCCGCCGCCGGTCCACAGCGGGGAGCGCGAGGTACCGGCGCGGGCGCGGCCGGTGCCCTTCTGGCGCCACGGCTTCGCGCCACCGCCGCGGACCATGCCGCGGGTCTTGGTGGCGTGCGTGCCCTGACGGCGCGCGGCGAGCTCAGCCACGACGACCTCGTGGACGAGCGGGCCGTTGAAGTCGGCGCCGAACACGTCGGCGTCGAGCGTCGACCTTCTTGGTGGAGCCGAGGACGGGCGCGTCAGCCATCGGTGCGGACCTCGACGATCTGGCCCTTGGAGCCGGGAACGGCGCCGCGGACGAGCAGCAGGTTGTCGGCGGGAATGACCTCGACCACGGTCAACCCACGCTGGGTGACGCGCTTGGAGCCCATCTGGCCCGGCATCTTGCGGCCCTTGAAGACGCGCGACGGCGTCGCGGACGCGCCGATCGAGCCGGGGGCGCGCACGTTGTGCGAGCCGTGCGACTTCGGGCCGGAGGCGAAGCGGTGGCGCTTGATCGTGCCCTGGAAGCCCTTGCCCTTGGAGACGCCGGCGATCTTGACCTTGGCGCCGACCTCGAAGGCCTCGCAGGTCACGGTCTCGCCGACCGTCAGCTCGCCGGCCTCGTCGCGGAACTCCACGATCTTGCGCACCGGCGGGGCGTCGACCTTCTTGAGGTGCCCGAGCTCGGCGCGGGTGAGCGCCTTCTCGCGCACGCCGCCGAAGCCGAGCTGGACGGCGTTGTAGCCGTCGGCCTCGTCGGTGCGGATGGCCGTGACCGGACAGGGGCCGGCCTCGAGCACGGTGACGCGCTCGACCTTGCCGTCTTCCATGAAGCGCTGGGTCATGCCCAGCTTCCTGGCGAGAATCGCAGCCATCGGACTAGGCGAACGCGAGCTTGATCTCGATGTCGACGCCCGCGGGCAGATGATCGAGTCGCTGAAGCGAGTCGACCGTCTTGGGCGTCGGCTGATGGATGTCGATGAGCCGCTTGTGCGTGCGGATCTCGAAGTGCTCGCGTGAGTCCTTGTCCTTGAAGGGGGACCGGATGACGCAGTACACGTTCTTCTCCGTGGGCAGCGGCACAGGGCCGGCGACGGTCGCGCCGGTGCGCTGAGCCGTCTCCACGATCTCCTTCGCGGCCGTCTCGATCGCGGAGGAGTCGTACGCCTTGAGGCGGATGCGGATCTTGTTCTGGGGCGTGGCCATGGGGAGTCTCAGCAGGAAGCGGACCCAGGAGCGTTCCAAGGGGGCAGGCCCCTTGGCACGCGCCGTGGCGGCGATTGCTACTTGATGACCTCCGTCACGACGCCGGAGCCGACGGTGCGGCCACCCTCGCGGATGGCGAAGCGCAGGCCGGCGTCCATGGCGATCGGCTGGATGAGCTCGATCTCCATCTGGATGTTGTCGCCCGGCATGACCATCTCCGTGCCCTCGGGCAGACGGGCGACACCCGTCACGTCCGTGGTGCGGAAGTAGAACTGCGGGCGGTAGCCGGTGAAGAACGGCGTGTGACGGCCACCCTCCTCCTTCTTGAGGACGTAGACCTCGGCCTTGAAGTGCGTGTGCGGGGTGATGGAACCCGGCTTGCACAGCACCTGGCCGCGCTCGATCTCCTCGCGCTTGATGCCTCGCAGCAGCAGTCCGACGTTGTCGCCGGCCTCACCGCGGTCGAGGATCTTGCGGAACATCTCGACGCCCGTGACGACCGTGTTGGAGGTCTCGGTCTTGATGCCGACGATCTCCACGGTGTCACCCGTGTTGACGATGCCCTGCTCGATGCGGCCCGTGGCCACCGTGCCGCGGCCCGTGATCGAGAAGACGTCCTCGACCGGCAGCAGGAACGGCTTGTCGAGCTCGCGCTCGGGCTGCGGGATGTAGGAGTCCAGCTGCTCGCCGAGCTCGATGATCTTCTGCTTGTACTCCTCGTCGCCCTCGAGCGCCTTCAGAGCGGAACCGATGACGAACGGGATGTCGTCGCCCGGGAAGTCGTACTCGGAGAGCAGCTCGCGGACCTCGACCTCGACGAGCTCGAGGAGCTCCTCGTCGTCGACCATGTCGGCCTTGTTGAGGAAGACGATGATGTACGGCACGCCGACCTGGCGGGCGAGCAGGATGTGCTCACGCGTCTGGGGCATGGGGCCGTCGGCGGCACTGACGACGAGGATCGCGCCGTCCATCTGGGCGGCGCCCGTGATCATGTTCTTGACGTAGTCGGCGTGACCGGGGCAGTCGACGTGCGCGTAGTGACGGTTCTCCGTCTCGTACTCGACGTGCGACGTCGCGATCGTGATGCCGCGCTCCTTCTCCTCCGGAGCGTTGTCGATATCAGCGAACGAAGAGGCCTGCCCGCCGTACTTCTCGGCGAGGACCGTGGTGATGGCAGCGGTCAGCGTCGTCTTGCCGTGGTCGATGTGACCGATGGTCCCGACGTTGACGTGCGGCTTACCGCGCTCGAACTTCTCCTTTGCCATGTGTCTGCTCCTTCGTCTTTCAGCTGTATCTCGAAATTTGTCGGCGGGGCAGTCTACGCGGCGTCCGCGCGGCCCGTCCGCTCCTCGATCACCTTGGCCGCCACCGTGGCGGGGACCTCGTCGTACTTCTCGAACTGCATCGTGTAGGTGGCCCGGCCCTGGCTCATCGAGCGCATCTCCGTCGCATACCCGAACATCTCCGAAAGCGGCACCGTGCCCGTCACCGCGAGCGCGTTGCCGCGCGGCTCCTGGCCCTCGATCCGGCCACGCCGGCGCGAGAGGTCGCCGATCACGTCGCCGAGGTAGTCCTCCGGCGTCACGACCTCGACCTTGAAGATCGGCTCGAGCAGCGTCGGCTTCGCGCGGCGCAGGGCCTCGCGCATGCCGAGTGAGCCGGCGATCTTGAAGGCGATCTCCGAAGAATCCGTGTCGTGGTACTTGCCGTCCGTCAGCGTGACGCGGACGTCCACCACGGGGTAGCCGGCGAGCACGCCGTCGCCCAGGGCCTCTTCGGCGCCCTTCTCCACCGCGGAGATGAACTCCGTGGGGATCGAGCCGCCCTTGATCTTGTTGACGAAGTCGAAGCCCTCGCCCGGCGCCGGCTCGATGTCGAAGTAGACGATGCCGTACTGGCCCGAGCCACCGGTCTGGCGCACGTGGCGGCCCTCGACCTTCTGCGCGGTCGACGAGATCGTCTCGCGGTAGGAGACCTGCGGGCGGCCGATGTTGGCCTCGACCTTGAACTCGCGCATCATGCGGTCGACCAGCACCTCGAGGTGCAGCTCGCCCATGCCGGAGATCTCGGTCTGGCCGGTCTCCTCGTTCGTCTTGACCTGGAAGGTGGGGTCCTCCTCGGCCAGGCGGCCGAGGGCGACGGACATCTTCTCCTGGTCGGACTTGGTCTTCGGCTCGATGGCGACCGAGATGACGGGCTCCGGGAAGACCATCGTCTCGAGCAGGATCGGCTTGTCGGGCGCGGCGAGCGTGTCACCGGTGAAGACCTGCTTGATGCCGACGGCCGCGGCGATGTCGCCCGAGTAGACCTCGTCGACGTCCTCGCGGTTGTTGGCGTGCATCATCAGGATGCGGCCGACGCGCTCGGTCTTGCCCGTGTTGACGTTGAGGACGCGTGAGCCCGCCTCGAGCTTGCCCGAGTAGACGCGGAAGAAGGTGAGCTTGCCGACGTGCGGGTCGGACATGACCTTGAAGGCCAGCGCCGAGAACGGGCCGCTGTCGTCGGCGGGGCGATCGGACTCGATGCCCTCGCCGCCCTTGACCGGCTCGACACCCTTGATGGCGGGCACGTCGAGCGGGCTCGGCAGGTACGCGAGCACGGCGTCGAGCAGCGGCTGGACGCCCTTGTTCTTGAAGGAGGAGCCGCAGAGCACCGGCGTGATGCTCATGTCGAGCGTCGCCGCGCGGATGGCCGCCATGAGCTGCGCCTCGGGGACCTCGGCGTCTTCGAGGATCGCCTCGACGAGCTCGTCGTCGTAGTGGGAGACCTCTTCGAGCAGGTGCTCGCGCGCGGCCTCGGCCTCGGCCTGGAGGTCCTCCGGGATGTCCCCGACGACGACGTCCTTGCCCAGGTCGTCCGTGTAGGTGATGGCCTTCATCGTGACCAGGTCGACGATGCCCAGGAACTCGGACTCGGCGCCGATCGGCAGCTGGATCGGCACGGGGTGCGCGCCCAGGCGGTCGATCATGGTCTGGACGCCGCGGTCGAAGTCCGCGCCGATGCGGTCCATCTTGTTGATGTAGGCGATGCGCGGGACGCGGTAGGTGTCGGCCTGACGCCACACGGTCTCGGACTGCGGCTCGACGCCGGCCACCGAGTCGAAGAGGGCGACGGCGCCATCCAGCACGCGCAGGGAGCGCTCCACCTCGACGGTGAAGTCGACGTGCCCGGGCGTGTCGATGATGTTGATGCGGTGGTCCTTCCACTCAGCCGTGGTGGCCGCGGAAGTGATCGTGATGCCGCGCTCCTGCTCCTGCTCCATCCAGTCCATGGTGGCCGCGCCCTCGTGGACCTCGCCCATCTTGTGGGAGCGCCCGGTGTAGTAGAGGATCCGCTCGGTCGTCGTGGTTTTACCCGCGTCGATGTGGGCCATGATCCCGATGTTCCGGGTCTTTTCGAGAGTGAAGTTACGTGGCATGGGCGTGGGGTTGCGGCGGGAGTTGAAGCAAGAAAAGAGGGCCCCAGGGGGCCCTCGTCAAAACACGGAGTGTTCCCTGGCGGTCGCTATGTCCCGTGGGACTCCGTCATGACGAGAGGCGGACCAGGCGCAAGGCACCCGAACCGACGGGAAAGAGTAGCAGCGTCGATCAGCCGCTGGCGACCAGCGGACGGGCCGTTTGGCCTTCCACGGCGAGGATCTCGATGCGGTGGCTTCCTGCAGTCAACACGCCGGGTCGGACGAGCATCGAAAAGCGCGGATCGTCGCGGTCCACGTAGGCCTCACCTGAAGCCTCGATCCGCCCGTCCACGGCCACGATCAGGTCGGTGCCGGCCGGCACGTTCGTGGTGGCGCCGGTGACGTAGACCGGCAGCTGCCCCGAGGCCGGATCGACGTCCTCGTAGAGGGGCGCGTTGTTGAGGAAGGCGCGCCAGTCGCCGGGGTCGGCTCGGCGCAGCTTCGTGAGCGGTTCGCCCACGAGGTCCTGGCGCGGGCCGACCGCCCACAGCGAGGGCAGCCGCTCGATGCGGTCGGCCAGGTCCTGCGCGCGCTGAGCGAGGTACTCCTCGGGCGACTTGCCGATCAGCTCGGCGTCGGGGCCGTTGCGCTGCTGCAGGAGCTCGGCGTCGCGCGGCTCGTCGACGGGCAGGCCGTCGATGTCCCAGCTCGTCTCGATGCCGAGCTCCTCGGCGACGGTGGGGACGATGTCCAGCGAGGTCACGAAGGCATCGCTGACCTCGCCCTTGCGTCTGCCCCGGGCGCTTGACGAAGAACGGGATGCCGGCGGTCTGGGCGAAGTTCTCCTCGTCGACGTTGCGGCGCAGCTCGCCGGGGGCGATGTTGCCGCCGTGGTCGGCGACCAGGATCACGAGCGCGTCGTCCCACAGGCCCGTGCGCTGCATCTGGTCGATCGTCTCCCCCAGCAGCTCGTCGGCGAAGCGCGTCATCAGCTCGTGGCGCTGCTCGGCCTGGGCCAGCAGGAACGGGTCGTCCCCCCACGTCGTCTCGTCGAGGCCCGGGTAGGCGGGGCCGAGCACGGGGTACTGGGTGCCGTCTCCCAGGAAGCGCCAGGGCACGTGCGGGACGACGAAGTGGACCATCCACATGCCCTTGTCGTCGGGGCGCATGGTGTCGACGATCGCCCGGCCGGCCTCCAGCCGCTCCTCGGGCACGTCCGCGTCCGCCTCGAAGTCCTCGAAGTCCTGGTCCACCGCGGGCAGGTCGTCCGCGAGGTCGTCGGGGAGCAGCAGGCGCCGCTCCACGATGCTCAGGTCGTGCGCGAGGTCGCGCAGGCGCTCGCCCTGGGAGGGCAGGTCCTCCGCGCCGCAGAGCCGCGGCTGGCAGACGCTCGTGAGCGGCTCGTAGACGTGGTGGTCGTACTCGGGACCGACGAGCGCGAAGAGGTTCTTCGGGTACCGGTGCACGGTCGGCAGCTCGGACTGCGGGCGCACCCCCGTGAGGAGCGCGGGCACCGCCACGTAGGTCCCGTCGGCGACGCTGGTGGCGTTGCGGTACCAGGTGGAGCTCTCGGCCAGGCGCGCGAAGTTCGGGTAGCGCCTCGCGTCGATCTCCTCGTCGGCCGTCATCAGCGTGGTGATCGGGAGCTCGTCGAAGACGATCAGGACGACGGGCTGCGGGTTCTTCGCCGGGGCGACGTCCGGGACGGCGGAGTTGCCGCCGGCGGCCACCAGGTCGCCGACCGGGCGAGAAGACGAACAGCAGGACGAGGACGACGACGGGCGCGATGCCGAGGATGGAGACGAAGGTGCGCGCCGGTTCCTCTCGTTTCGCGTACAGCGTTGCGCCCGCCGCCCCGACGATGGCGGCCAGCGCGAACGCCAGGGGCGGCGCGAAGGCCGCGAACAGCGGCAACGAGAGGATGGAGATGAGGGCGCCGATCAGGGTCAGGTGGGCCGGTTTGCCGAGGACGCTCACGAGCCCGTACGCGAGCAGGGGCGGGATCAGCGTCCAGCCGAAGGCGAAGATCAGGATGTCGCCGGCGGTGTTGTCGCGAGCGACGAAGAAGGCGGGCTCGTCGGCGAGAACGGCGAACAGCGGCTGGACCGCGGCCAGCGCCCACAGTCCCGCCAGGTGGACGAACCTCACTTCGCTACGACCTCGTACAGCGACCGCGTGCGCACTTTCGCGTGCGATAACACTCCAAAAGGCGCACGCAACGCGGCTTCGAAGGCCTCGACGGTGTAATCGGGGCGGTCGTCGCCAGGGCGCTTCGCCGCAAGGAGCTGCTGGACGCGCGCGTCTTCTCGGTGCGGGAACTCGATCACGTGCGTCCCGCCGAATGAGGCGAGCCACGCCACGATCTCCGGCAGCGGCACGTTGCGAGTGATGCAGAGATGGTGGATCAACGCGAGCGACAGCGTCAACTCGGGTCGACCACGCTGGAGCAGCGTCCCCCTTTCCCGCAATGCCCATCCCCGGGCGGGCGAGGAGTCGCAGACGTCGACGACCAACGGCAGGATCGACTCTCCCTCACCCAGCGATGCGAACAACCCGTCCGCCGCACCGGGATCAGCATCCATCGCGACCACGAGTCCCGGAACCAACCGTGAGAAGCGGCCATCGTTCGCACCCAGGTCCCAAGTCAGGGAGGGCGCCACGCGGGCGGCCGCATCCCTCACGAACTCCTCCTTCAATGCCAGATCCTCAGCGGTGTAGTCCCTGTCGTACTCGCGCCACTCAGTCGCCGCGTCCCATTCGAGTCGCTGCACCAGCCGGGACAACCGACGGACGGTGGCGCGAACGATCTCCGGCTTCACCTTCGGATCATCCGACGACGATCCCGATCCGCGCCGCTCCAGCCGCGCCAGCAGCCGCGCGTTCACCGTCACGCCACGACGCCGCGGCAGGAGCGCCGCCGCCTCCGCCGGCTCGATGCCCTCCAGCGAGCCCTTCAGCCACGGCTGGAACGCGACGCCCCGGTAGGCGGTCAGCATCAGCGGATAGAGGAACAGCGTGCAGAACTGCCGGTAGCCGGGCCACGGCTCGCCGGGCCGCAGCCGCTCGAACGAGCCGACGTCGACGAACACCGGTCGCGGCCCGACGAACTGGACGTTGTACGGCGTCGCGTCCTTGAGCATCAGGCCCTCGCCGATCGCGGCGTCGACGAGCTCGAGCGTCAGCAGCGCGGCCGCCTTGAGCATCCCGAAGGTCCACTCGTACGGGTACGAGACGAACGGGATGCGCTCGTGCTCGAGGCGCGTCGGCCCGACGCGCTCCGTGCCCACGATGCGCGGGTCGCCGAAGAGCTTCGACGCCGCGAACGCCTCGTAGCCCTCCACCCCGCGCGGCGACAGCTCGCGGAACACGCGGCCGTCCTCGATGACCACGCGACTGTCCGGGTCGCGGAACGAGCCCGGCTCGAAGGCCATCGCTACTCGTCGGGCGTCGGCTTGCGCAGCTTCAGCGCCACGAGGAGCCGGTGCCAGCGATGCCGGATCGCCACGCCGATTCCGGCGACGCCGCCGAGGATCAGCGCGACGATCGCCGAAGCGCTGCCTGCATCGAGGTAGGCGAGCATGCGCGCGAAGGGTATCTTGCGCCGCCGTGCTCCGTTCCGCCTTGTTCGTGCTCACCCTCGTCGCCTGCGGGCTGCTCGTGGCCGCAGAATTCTCGATGCTCAACGAGATCGAGATCCTCACGGTGACCGAGAAGGGCATCAAGGTCGGCTCCAACCACAACTACGCGCTGGCGATCATCGCCGGGGCGGCGGCGATCATGGCCTTCGGCGCCTTGCGCGGCGCGCGGCCGGCAGCCTTCGCGGTGGCGATCCTGGGCCTCGCCGCGCTCCTGGTCGTCCTGATCATCGATCTCCCCGAGGTCGGTCGCGAGGGGCTCTTCGGCCGTGACTACGAGGGCGCCAAGGCGGTCAAGGCGGGCGGTTTCTACCTCGAGACCGCCGGCGCGATCCTCCTGCTGGCGACCGGCGTGATCACGGCCGTGTTCAGCGGCCGCCCCGCGCAGGCATGAACGCGTCGCTCGGCGACCGGCTCCGCTACCGCTTCGACAACTCGCTCGCGCGCGGCCCGTCCGCGCTCATCGGCTACCTCGGGCTCATCGTCTTCGTGCTGGCGGTCGCTCTTCGGCCTGCTGGTGCTGCTGCTCAGCCTCGGCCCGACGGACGGCTTCGTGCACGCGATCTACAACGCGCTGCTGCACGTCATCGACGCGGGCACCGTCACCGCCGACGACACCTCGAACGCGCTTTTCATCGCTCTCCAGCTCACGCTCACGTTCGCCGGCATCATCATCTTCAGCGCCTTCATCGGCGTGATCGCCACCGCGGTCGACCAGCGCCTCGGCGAGCTGCGCAAGGGTCGCTCGCCGGTGCTCGAGACCGGCCACACGCTGGTGCTCGGCTGGTCGGACCTCGTCTTCACCGTGCTCTCGGAGCTGTCGATCGCCAACGAGAGCGAGCGCAACGCCGCCGTCGTGATCCTCGCGGACCGCGACAAGGTCGAGATGGAGGACGCCATCCGCACGCGGTTGCCCGATCTGCGCGGCACGCGGGTCATCTGCCGCACAGGCAGCGTGATCGACCTGCGTGACCTCGCGATCGCGCGGCCCGACACGGCCAAATCGATCATCGTGCTCTCCCCCGACGAGCCCGAGCCCGACGCCAGCGTGATCAAGACGATCCTCGCGGTGGTGCGCGCGCCCGGGCCGCCGCGAGGAGCCGTACTCCATCGTCGCCGAGATCCAGGACGCCTCGAACCTCGAGGCGGCGCGGCTCGTCGGCGGCGACGAGGCCCGGCTGATCGACAAGGCCGAGACGATCGCGCGCATCATCGTCCAGACCGCTCGCCAGTCCGGCGCCGCCCAGGTCTACACCGAGCTGCTCGACTTCGCGGGCGAGGAGATCTACTTCCGCGCGGACGAATCGCTGGTGGGCAGGCCCTACACCGACGCGCTGCTCGCCTACGCGGACTGCTCGGTCATCGGCGTCCACGTGGACGGCCGCTCGCAGCTCAACCCGCCGCCGGCCTATGTCCTGCCGCCGGGCGCCCAGGTGATCGCGGTCGCAGAGGATGACGCGCAGCTGCACGCGGCCACCCGCTCCGACGCCGACGGTGGATGCCGGCGTCATCCTCGAGGGCTCCTCGCCGAGCGAGGGCCCGCAGCGCTCGCTGATCCTGGGCTACAACGCCCGCACCCGCACCGTCCTGCGCGAGCTCGACGAGTACGTGGAGCCCGGCTCGAAGGTCGTCCTCGTCGCCGACCGGCCGGCCGCGCCCGTCGAGGGCCTGAAGAACCTGACGGTCGAGATCCGCCGCTCGTCGACCACCGACCGCGCCGCGCTCGAGGCGATCGGCCTGGCCGCCTTCGACCACGTGATCGTCATGGCCTACGGCGACGACCTCGACGCCCAGCGCGCCGACGCCCGCACGCTCGTCACCCTCCTGCACCTGCGCGACATCGCCGACCGCACCGGCCTGACGGTCCCGATCGTCTCCGAGATGCTCGACGACGGCAACCGCGAGCTCGCCCAGGTCACCAAGGTCGACGACGTCATCGTCTCCGACCAGCTGATCTCGCTGCTGCTCACCCAGATCGCCGAGAACCCGCACCTCGCCGAGGTCTTCGGCGAGCTCTTCAGCGCCACCGGCTCCGAGGTCTACCTGCGCGACGCGCTCTCGTACTGCACGGGCGCCGCGACGTTCGCCACCTTCATCACCGCCGCCGCCCGCCGCGGCGAGACCGCCATCGGCTACCGCAGCGGCGAGCAGGTCGTGATCAACCCGCCGAAGGCTGACCGCTACGCGCCCCGCCGCGGCGACCGGTTGATCGTGCTCGCCGAAAGCTGAACTTCCGATCAGCGAACGTCGGTCAGCCCACTCTTAGTGGTGTGCTCACCGACGTTCGGTGCTTCCGAGCGTGCTGGGCCCACGGCCTGGCCGATAGCCAACCGCTGGTGGGAGCGGCCCGGCTGGTCGTTCCTGACCAGGACGCAGGGGGTGGCACAGTGCGCCAGCACGGGCCATCCCCGAGGACGCCGTCAGGGGCGCCCAGACGCGTCGGTCCCTACCAGCGGTAGTGCGCGAAGGCCTTGTTGGCCTGCGCCATGCGGAAGATGTCGTCCTTGCGCTTGAACGCGCCGCCCTGCTGGGACTGGGCGTCCATCAGCTCGTTGGCGAGGCGCTGTGCCATGGACTTCTCGCGACGCTGACGCGCGAAGAGGATGAGCCAGCGGACCGCAAGGGTGCGGGCGCGCGAGCTGGGGACCTCGACGGGCACCTGGTAGGTGGCGCCACCGACGCGGCGGGAGCGGACCTCGAGCTGCGGCGTGAGCGCCTTGATGGACTGCTCGAGGTACTCGACCGGCTCGGAGCCCGTGCGCTCGGCAATGATCGCCAGCGCGTCGTACACGATGCGCTCGGCAGTGGACTTCTTGCCGTCGAGCATCACCTTGTTGATGACCTGCTGGACGAGCTTGGAGCGGTGGACCGGGTCCGGATCGACCGGACGGATCTGGGCAGCAGCGCGGCGCGGCATTACTTGGCCTTCACCCCGTACTGCGAGCGGGCCTTCTTGCGGTCGGACACGCCGGCCGCGTCGAGCGTCCCGCGCACGACCTTGTAACGCACACCCGGCAGGTCCTTGACGCGACCGCCGCGGACGAGCACGACGGAGTGCTCCTGAAGATTGTGACCCTCGCCCGGGATGTAGGCCGTGACTTCCATCTGGTTGGTCAGCCGGACACGGCAGACCTTGCGCAGCGCGGAGTTCGGCTTCTTGGGCGTCGTGGTGTAGACGCGAGTGCACACGCCGCGCTTCTGCGGAGCGGCCGTCTTCTTCTTACGGCCCTTGCCGGTCTTGAGACCGGGCGTGGCGAGCTTCTTGGTCTTCGGGGTGCGTCCCTTGCGGACGAGCTGCGAGGTCGTGGGCATACGAACGGGACAGGCTAGCGGCTGCCGCTCACCCGCACGGTCCGCGTGGCTGTGCCGCGCACGCCGGCGGCGTCTCGCGCCACCAGGCGCAAGCGTGTCCGTCCCCGGCGAAGCTTGGTGGTGACGAGCGTCGCACCTCGGCCGAGCCTGGACCTGCCGGCAAACCAGGTGAGGGCCCGTCCGGTCAGTGGCCGGCCGGCCGAGTCCGACGCCGATCCCGCCAGCACAGCCGGAACGCCGGCGCGCAACGGAGTGGCCTTCGTCGGCGCCGTGATCACCGCCACCGGCGGCGCCCCCACCACACGGAAGGGTTTCGACACCGCAGTCGCGTCACCGAAGCCGGCGTTGACCGACACGCGAACACGCGCCCGCCTGCCACCCGTCAGGTAGGCACCGGGAATGCTGACCCGCCCGGTATCCGGCCCGCTGTAGACCGTCTGCCAGGTGCGGCCGTTGCCGGCGGAGTAGTCCACGGACGCCAGGGCGTCACGCGGTCCCTCCGCGACGCTCTGCCAGCGGACGAGGAGGTCGCGGTCGGCCGGCACCCGGGTCGAGGGTGTCGGCTTCTGTATACGAACGCTCCCGCCGCCCGGCTTCTCGAGGCGGTCGAGCACCACGTCGCCCGCGACGAGTTCGACGACTCGCCGCATTCGGCGCCACGGCACCGGTCACCGTGCGGCTCGCCGAGTCGCCGTCCGTCGCTGCCTGTTCCAGGGTGGCGCCGGCGTCAAGCAGAACGACCCCGTCTGCCGCCAGCGAGCGCAGCCGCACCGGTGAACCAGCAACGTTCGGCGGTGGCGTGGCTTCTATGACGCGGTCGATGCTGCCCGTCCCGTCCGCCACGTTGCCGACGGCGACCGCCTGCTGCTCATCCGCTGCCGCCGCATACGCCCGTGTCGACGGGAACAGCATCGCGCTGCCGACCCGAGCGTGCAGGGCCAGGAGCTCGCGCGAAATCCGGTTCCAGAGGTAGGCGGACACCCAATTCGGGCCGTCTGCGGCGTCCGTGTCCGACGTGTCTCCGGAGCAGTAGGACATGAGGTCGTACATCTCGGTGACGCCGTCGACGACCGGATCGACGGGCAGTGGCTTTGAGGCGTCGAACTTCGTGCCCTGCAGACGACCGCGGTCGTCGTCGCGCCAGGGTTCGTTGATTCCATCAGCGGCGGTGTCGCACTGGGTGCCCGCATGGGGGGCACCCATCAGATGCCCGATCTCGTGCGCGGTAGTGGTGAGCGGCCGGGTGCGGCCCCGCAGCACGGCGAATGGGGCCGTGCTGCCAGCCCTGGGCGTGGCCTTGGTGACCTCTCGGATGTTTCCGAGCGCAAAGGAGCGCAGTCCGGGATCGTCATGGAAGGCGAGCAGCATGTCGTAGCTGCGATAGTGCCGGCGGCCGTTCTGAGACGCGCCGGATTGGCGAGCAGGTACTGAACGACGCGGTTCTTGACTGCGTCCTTCCGACACGCCGAAGTCGGATTCGCTGCTGACAGGTAGGGCTGGCACCGTTTATCGGCGGCTGTCCTCGACGTTTCGACGCTGACGTTGAGCGTCGCCCGGTAACCACCCGGTATCAGTCCTTGTCCTCCCGGAAACAGCGCGCGCGCTCGCGCGAGGGCTTGGGCAGGCTCCCGGGGCTCGGCAGCGCTGGCGGTCGAGGTGAGCTTGATCGAGTGGAAGTACACCGGCCCGAGCGGCTCCCGCGTGATGCCCACGTTGCGCAGTTCGAAGCGATTGTTCGCCGTACAGGCGACAACACATTCGGCCACGTCGCGATCGAGCAGCTTCGCCTCGGCCACCAGCGTAAATGGAGTCCGCCCCCTTGCTTGCATCGACCGCCAAGGGCGGCGGCAGTTCGATCTGGACGCCGTACCGCGGGTCGTCGCGCTCCTGCGGGGAGACGAAGGCGCTCGCGCCGTGGCGTAGGCCGTCGACCACCTTCGTGCCGTTGTAGATCTCCCGGCCGCGCGCGTACATGGTCACCTTGACCTGCACGAGCTCGGCAGGGTGCAGCGGCAGGTCCTCCGTGAAGCGACGTAGACGACGGCCGGGGCCGCCGTTGAGGGGTCGGGCGGGATACCGCTCGAGCTGGTCCGCGAGATCGCCGCGGACACGCCGACAGTCGTGGCGCCGGGGAAGTCCCTGAACGCGCCTGCCGGGTACCCGAACATCTTGGCGCCCGAGTTCGGCTGCACCACCTGGAATACGTCGATGCCGCAGGACGCGTATGTCGGCGTGGATCTGGTCCCTCTCCGGCACGTAGTAGAAGCGCTGACGCGGGCGTCGGCTCGACGAGGAGTTGCCGCCGCCCGCAGCGCCCGAGCTTCGACGTGTAGAAGCCCGCCCGGTGACCAGGCCGGAAAGGCCCGGTGCGCAGGTGATCTGCTCCTTGACCGACGGGCTCTGACGGCCGTCGGCCTCCCGCAGAACCCGGCACTCGAAGGTGACTCCGGGCGTCTCTGAGGCAACACTCAGCAGCGGTGGGTTGCGCAGCGCGACGTCTGCGCCGGGCGCACCGACGAAGCGCGTGTCGAGGACGGGCCGGGCCCAGATCAAGCTGCGCATCTCCGGTGAGGGGTCCTCGTGGCCAGTCGGGCCGCTTGCCTTGACTGGAAGTCGATCCCGACGGCACCGTCGTCGGGTGGCTTGTAGGTGAAACCGGATCGGCACGCCGCGTACGCCGGAGGCGGCTGCTGGAACTGTGTCACCCGACATAGGAAGGTGGCCTCCGGGTCCGATGATTCGAACCTCCAGCTCGCACCGTCGTTCGAGGCCACTTCGGGGATCTCGCCGTCGGCCGTCCCGAGCGGCTCGTCGACGCGCCCGGACCGTCCGTGACGGTCGTATCGGGCGGAGTCGTGTCCCGTGGGACGTCGATCGCCACCGTCGCCGGCGCGGACGGGCCTCCGACACCGACCGCCCGGTAGCTCAACGCGTCGGGTCCGCCCACGGCGCGGCCCGGTCGACGTGCTCTCGGAGGGGCTCAAGCTGTGGCTCCCGCGCGGGATCGGTGGGCTCACGAGCTCGTACGTCAGGGCATGCGGCTGCCCGGACGGAGCCGTGCATGTCAGCTGGATGCGTAGCTCCTGCCCGATGGCCACGCTGTCCGTCCGGTCGGGACACGCCGGGGCCCCGGTCTGCGCCTGGACGTCCACGTTCAGCGCTGCGGGCGACGAAGATGTCGTAGGCGTTGACTGCGCGGAATGCCAGCCTGTCCGCCCCCACGTACCCCGCCGCCGAGGTGTAGCGAAGGGTGCGCGGGCCGGGGGTCCCGAGCGTGCCGTGCGCGGGGGGCGTGTCGATCAGGACGCCTGTCTGCGGATGCCCCAGCGGCGTCGCGCGCGAGGCGTCCAGCGCGGTCTCGACCGCCGTCCCGGCCACTGCCGCACGATCCGCGCACACCGGGGCGCCGCACGTGCGAACGTCCAGACGCCCGGCGCGCCCATCACGAACTCCGCGCTCAACCGGACCTGGCCGAACAGCAGGACGTTGAGACCGTCCGGAGTGGGAGTCAACCCGAGCCTGGCGTACGGCGCCGGATAGGAGATGCAGCCCACACCGGCTCCGGCGCAGCCACCGTCGGTGATGGCTCCCGTGCTCGACCGGCGTAGCCACACCAGGTCCTGGGTGGTGCCTGCCTGCTGGTCGCTGTCCAGGCCGTAAAGCGTCTGCCCGTCGGCGCTCGAGACGAAGTCGCGAGCCGGAAGGCGCGCGACGTGCTTGTCGCACGGCCCTGCCGCTTCGTCGACACACCCCGACGGGAAATCGACACCGTGCTGCGCCCGCGGCACGGTGGTCAGCGCGTCGCGGCTCAACACGAGGACATCCGTCGCGGTGGCGACCAGGCCCACGGCCTGCGCGCCCTGATTGACGTCGGCCGTCTGGCACCCGGCGAACCCCGTCTTCGACAGGATGGCGCGGGCGCGAGCGAAGTGCCGGTGTCGACGAACGATCGGAGGCCCGCGTCGGTGAGGACGAACAACTCGCCGGACAGCACCAGGTCGCGCGGTCCGCCGGCGACGCCGGTGACCCCGTCGGGGGTCAGCGTTCCGGGCGTCGTGTGCCGAAGGGCCTGCACGCCGATCGAGCTGAAGTCCGCCACATACGCCGTCGCGCCGTCGGGAGACAGCTCCAAGCCGGAGATGTTGGGCACCAGCGCGCGATTGCCCAGGCAGCCCGAGGGTCTGTTGCCAGGCAGGTATTCGACGCACGCCCGCAACGTGAGCGCGCCCGTGCTGGGGTTCCTGTCGAAGGTCGCGACGCCCTCGCGCCGAGCCGCGGCGACCGTGGTCCCGTCCGCCGAGACCTGCAGGAACGCCGACGCGGCGCCAGGACCTCGTCGCACGGACCGGTGAGCCGACGGGCGTCAGGGTGCGGGCCTTGGCATCGCGGCGCAGGAGCCCGATGCCCGCGGCCGCGCTGAAGTACACGTGGCGCCCGTCCGGGCTGACGGCGACCTCGCCGCGGCCGGCCTCGGTCACATCGAACAGCTCGCCGGCATCGGGAGCGCGCACTCGGCCGGACCGGACTCGGCGGTGAGGCAGGCCTCGAACCCGAGATCACCGAGAGTCGCGGCGCCTGCCGACGGCGCCGCCACCACCAGCAAAGCCACCGTCATGACGAGTGCCCGCCGCACCCGCCGAACGCTAAATCGCGGCCAGGCTCAGGTCATCAGTGCCAGCACCTAACAATCTGAGCGCTGTGCGGACACCAGCGCTAGCGCCTCCTGCGGCGTTGTGTGCTCGAGGCCCTGGTCGCGCGCGACGTCGACGAGCACCGCGTTCTTCTTCATCATGCCGAGCTGCGCACGGGTCACGACGTGCGGCGCCTTGGCGCCGTGCACGAGCACCGCGCCGATCACGAGGTCCATCGGCCGGGAAGCGGGCCTCGACCCGGCGTCGAGGCGTAACAGGTCGAGCAGGACCGTTGAGGATGAACTCGAGATCGCGAAGGCGTCGATGTCGGTCTAGACGTAGGTCTCCGCTTGGTGCAGCGACCTCGCACCCTGCCGTCGACGACCGGGAAGTCCCTGCCGGCCTTGAAGGCGATCCGGCGCCCGGTCAGTTGGCGCTTGTCGGTGACCGTGAAGGCGTCGCTCGGGAACAGTCGCGCGCCGAGACGCTTGCCGTGCTTGACCGTGACACCCGGTGCAGCAGCCGGCAGCGCGAGCATCGCGACGCCCATCATCAGGACAACCCCGCCTCTTCTCATGGGGGCGGGCTACCCGTGTCAGATTTTCTGACTGTTACGGCGCGGTGCTCACGAGCGCAAGCGCGTCTTGCGGAGACGTGTGCTCGAGACCCTGGTCGCGAGCGACGGGCTCGTAGGTGACCCGGCCGGCGGCCACGTTGAGGCCGGCGAGGAAGCCCGGATCGTCCGCGAGGGCGTCGAGCCCGCGGTCGGCCAGTTTGATGACGAACGGCATCGTGGCGTTGGTCAGCGCCCAGGTCGAAGTGATCGGGACGGCGCCCGGCATGTTGGCGACGCAGTAGTGCGTGATCCCGTCCACCTCGTACGTGGGGTCGGAGTGCGTCGTGGCCCGGCTGGTCTCGAAGCAGCCGCCCTGATCGATCGACACGTCGACGAGCACGGCGTTCTTCTTCATCATGCCGAGCTGCGCGCGAGTCACCACGTGCGGGGCCTTCGCGCCGTGCACGAGCACCGCGCCGATCACGAGGTCCATCTCCGGCAGGCGGGCCTCGACCTCGAGGGTGGAGGCGTAACAGGTCGAGCAGCGGCCGTTGAGGATGAACTCGAGGTCGCGCAGGCGGTCGATGTTGCGGTCGTACACGTAGGTCTCGGCGCCCATGCCGATCGCGACCTCGGCGGCGTTCTGGCCGACCACGCCTCCCCCGATGACCATCACCTTTCCGGCTGCGACGCCGGGCACGCCGCCGAGCAACAGCCCGCGGCCGCCGAGCGGCTTCTCGAGCATGAACGCACCCGCCTGCGTGGCGATCTTGCCGGCGATCTCGCTCATCGGCGCCAGCAGCGGCAGCCGGCCGTTGCGATCCTCCACGGTCTCGTAGGCGATGCAGGTCGCCTTGCTGTCGACGAGACCCTTCGTCAGCTCGGGGTCCGGCGCCAGGTGCAGGTAGGTGAAGAGCGTCTGGCCCTCGCGCAGCATCGCGACCTCGACCGCCTGCGGCTCCTTGACCTTGACGATCATGTCGGCCTGGTCGAAGACCGACCGGGCGTCCGGGGCGATGCTCGCGCCCTGGCCGGTGTACTCGTCGTCGGCGATCGCCGATCCCTCACCCGCGCCCTTCTGCACCACCACCTCGTGGCCGTGCTCGACCAGCTCGCGGACTCCCGACGGCGTCAGTGCGACGCGGTACTCATCGGTTTTGATCTCAGTGGGGACGCCGACTCGCATGTCGGCACCGTACCTTTCCGCGAGTGCTGAGTCACGTCCGCCTGATTCACGACCCCGCCCGCCCGCCGCTGCTGCTCGTGCACCCGTACGGGACGAGCCATCACGCTTTCGCCGGAGTGTCCGAGCGGCTCGCCGCGGACTTCGAGGTCGTCGCCGTGGACCTGCCCGGCTTCGGCGATTCCGCGCCCGTCACCGGCACCCCCACGTTGCGTGCGCTCACAGACGCCTGCGCGGATCTGATGGCGGACCTCGGCCACGAGCGCTTCCACGTCGCCGGCAACTCCACTGGCGGCGGCGTGGCCCTGCACCTGGCGCTCGAAGGACGGGCGCTGTCGGCGTGCGCGCTCTCTCCGATCGGCTTCACCGAGGGCTGGGAGCGCTACTACCTGCAGCTGAGCATCTGGAACGCCGGCGCGGCCGGTCCACTGACCGTGGCGCTGATGAAGACGATCGGCCGGTCGGCCCCGGTGCGGCGGGCGCTGGTCCGGCAGTTCAACGAGCACGGCGAACGACTGACCGCCGAGTTCTACGTGGAGGCGTTCGAGCGGCTGCGCGCGGCGTCGGACTACTGGGGCCCCTCGCGCCACGCGCTGATCTGGCGCTGCCCGGAGGTATCCGACCTGCCCTGTCCGGTCACCGTCGCGTGGGCCGAGTTCGATCGCCTGCTGCTCACGAAGCCGCAGTCGGCCCGAGCCCGAGAGCGGCTTCCGACGGCGCGGCACGTCACGCTGCCCGACTGCGGGCACCTCGCGATGTTCGACGACCCTGCCCTGGTCGCCGAGACGATCCGCGCAGCGGCCGCTTAGGACTTCGCGGCGGCCGCGCGGACCGGCGGCGGCACGAGCGCCGCGGCGATGATCACCAGGGCGAAGGCGGCGATCTGCACGATGATGCCGAGCGCGTCGGCAGGCATGGGGTCGCCGAAGACGAGGATGCCGCCGGCGATCGCCGACACGTTCGCGGCGGTGGAGGTCGCGGCGATCACCGGAACGGCCTCGCCGTCCTGCAGGCCGCGGGCCGACGCGTAGAAGGCGATGACCGAAGCCATGATCGTCACGGCCAGCCAGGGCGACACGAGGATCGACATGGCTCCGTCGAGGCCGGTGAGCGCCTTGATGGAGACGTCGGAGACCCCGAAGAGGATGCCGGCCGCGGCGCCGAGCAGGACACCGTGGTGATGGTCGGGCGCGCCGAAGCGCTTGCCCGAGATCAGCAGCGCACCGAGGGTGAGCATGCCTGCCTCGAAGGCGATCATGGCCGGCAGGGAGAACTTCGAGTGCGAGCCGGGCGCGTGCGGCAGCGTCACGACGAGCAGCACCAGGCCGAGCGCGGTGAGGGCGACGCCGATCTTCTGCCGGCGACCGACCTTGAAGCCGAAGACCCGCTCGGCCAGCACGGCGAGCATCACGACGCCGGTGGAGAGCACGGCCTGGACGACCGAGAGGGGGGCGAGCGCCATGGCGACGACGTGCAGGACCCAGGCGCCGAGGGCGACGGTCCAGCCGATCGCGAACCACTTGGACGCGAACAGCGCCTTCGCGGAGCGCAGGGGGTGCGCGATCTCCACCCGGGGGGCCTCGTGCGCACCACGGTGCTTGTAGAGGAAACCCAGCTGGGTGATGGCGGCGCAGGCGAACGCCAGGATGATTCCGAAGTAGAAGCTCATGCGAGGAAGCGGGAGTGGTAGTGAGGCGGTGGCCCTAGGGCCTGGACACCATTCCCATCGGCGGCCGAACATAGGCACTTGACGAAGCGCTTGGGAGCCTGGACAGCTTGTTTTAGAAGATGCTTACGCGGTGTCATCTGCTCAGCCACTGCTGCTCGTCGACATCGACGGCGTACTTTCGGTGTTCGGTTTCGACGCCGCGGCGCCGCCCCCTGGCCGGGGGGCGCTCATCGACGGCGTCCCGCACCTGCTCTCGTACGCCGCAGCGGCGGTGCTGCGCGGCGTGGCGCCGCGATACGAGTGCGTCTGGTGCACCGGCTGGGAGGAGCGCGCAGACGAGCACCTCCCCTGGCTTCTGGACCTGCCCCGCGGCTGGCCGCACGTTCCTCTGGCCGCGTCCAAAGGTCCGGGCCACGGCGTCGCCGGCCACTGGAAACTGGGCGCAATAGACACCTTCGCCGGGCGCGAACGTCCACTCGCGTGGATCGACGACGCGTTCGACGACGACGTGCTTTGCCTGGGCGGCGGCGCGGCCGGCACCGACGCTGCTCGTGGAATGCGACCCGTCTGTCGGCCTGGCGCCGGAGCACGAAGCCGTGCTGCTGGATTTCGCCTCGGAGGTCAGTCTCTAGAGCGTGCCCGCTCACGGCGCCGTCGACACCTTTCGCACGGCCAGCACCGCCGCGATCTCGGCCACCACGGCGTGCGGCTCGCGCTTCAGGCGGCGATAGGTGAAGCGCAGGACCAGGTAGCCCGCGGCGGCCAGTCGCGTGTCGCGCGCGCGATCGGACTCGAAGCGGACGTCGGTGTCGTGGAAGCGGCGGCTGTCCAGCTCGATCACGACCTTCACGTGCTCCCAGACGGCGTCCACCTCGAAGCCGAGAACTGCAGCATTGAAGGAGGGAACAGGGAGGCGTGCCGCCTTGAGCAATGGCCGCAGGAGATCCTCCAGAGTCGACCGGCTGATGCCCTGCTCGCTCGACAGCTCCCGGAGGAGCCCGAGGCCCTTGCGACCGCTCTTATCCGCGAGGAAGACACTGAGCTGTGACGGCGTGAGGAGGTGCTTGACCTGGAGCTCGTTGTAGATCCGGACAACAGTCGCCTCCGGCTCGGTCGCCGCGATCTCCAGCAGCGTGCGAGATGGGCTGGTGAGGGGGAGGAAGTGTCGCCACCACGGCTTCCCCGGGTCCGATTCGATGATGTTCAGTCCGTCGCGATCTTCGGCGCGCGTCGGTCGGACGAGCTGGATCGAGCCGTCGTAGTCATCGGCCGCGCCGTAGACGCGCGCTGCGGCCATGCCGGTGATCGTCGCCGCGGCCGCGAGGCGTGCAGCACTCGCCCGGCTGAGGAAATCCTCGCGCACGTAGCCGTACGCGTAGACGCCGCGATGCCGGTCGATCAGCGTGCCTCGCCGTCTCCGGCGCCAAATGGCGTCTTTGGACAGCCCGATCTCGCGCAGCTGCGCGTGCTGGACGTTGCCGTGTTGGCGATGCGCAAGGCCGGCGATTCGGGCATCGACGGACACGCTCCGATCGTCCCGACTCCCCTGTTACCGATCCAGACGCAGGCGTTGCAAAAGTCCCGCGAGATTGCGCCAACTCACAGCGCGACGAACCGGCGGAGCCGCCCACCGACGGACGCGCCTCCGCTCGTCAATCGCGGAAAGCGCGACCAACCGGCGGAAGCTGTCTGGCCGGACCGCGAGGTGCCGCGCGTAAGTCGCGCTCCTCCCTCCCTTACCTGCCCATCGGCTACGGCACGCACCCCGGCGCGGCACGAACTGAACGTGCAGCGCCGGGGGCGGCCGAAGCGGAACTACGAGGGCTTCTTGTCGTCCGGCGGGAGCTCGATGTCGCCGAGGTCGTCGAACGAGCCGCCGGCGGAGCCGAAGGAGCCGGTTGATCTCGTCGAGCTCGGCGGTGTCGAACGCGGGGCCGAAGCCGCCGAGGCCGTCGCCGTCGGTCAGGCCGAGCTCGGCGGCGAGGTCGTCGCCCTCGAGCAGCCCGACGTCGTCCATGCCGCGGGGCAGCGGCTCGGACGGCTCGATCTCGATCGTCCGGTAGCGCTTGAGGCCCGTCGCCGCCGGGATCAGCTTCCCGATGATGACGTTCTCCTTGAGGCCGGCCAGGCGGTCGATCTTGCCCTCGAGCGCGGCGTCGGTCAGCACCTTGGTGGTCTCCTGGAAGGAGGCCGCCGACAGGAACGAGTCCGTCGCCAGCGACGCCTTGGTGATGCCGAGGATGATCGGCTCGAACTGCGCCGGCTCGCCGCCCGCGGTCTCGATGTCGCCGTTGGCCTTGCGGAACTCGTGCCGGTCGATGAACTGACCCGGCAGGTAGTCCGTGTCGCCCTTCTGGTCCACGCGGACCTTCTTGAGCATCTGGCGGACGATGACCTCGATGTGCTTGTCGTTGATGTCCACGCCCTGGGACTTGTAGACCTCCTGCACCTGGTCGACGATGTACGTCTCGGTGCGGGTGCGCCGCTCCAGGGCCGTCTCGCCGCCGTGCGACAGGAGCTCGTGCGGGTACAGGTTGCCCTCGTTGAGCTGCTGGCCCGACGGTGACCTTCTGGCCCTCGTCGACGAGCAGGCGCGTGCGCCGCGGGAACGTCTCGCGGTGCTCCTCGCCGGCGTCATCGGTGATGACGATGGTGCGGCTGCGATCCGTGTCCTCGACCGTCACGACGCCCTCGACGTCGGCGATCTTCGCCAGGCCCTTCGGCTTGCGCGCCTCGAACAGCTCGACGATGCGCGGGAGGCCGTGCGTGATGTCCGCGCCGGCGACGCCGCCGGTGTGGAACGTACGCATGGTCAGCTGCGTGCCGGGCTCGCCGATCGACTGCGCGGCGATGATGCCGACCGCGTCGCCGATCTGGGCGACGTTGCCCGACGCCATCGAGCGGCCGTAGCACGCCTGGCACAGGCCCGTGGGGGCCTCGCACTTGAGGACGGAGCGGACGGCGAACGTCTTGTCGGGCTCGTCGGCGAACGCCTCCACGAGCAGCGGCAGGTGGTGACGGTCGATCTCCTCGCCCTTGGCGACCAGGACCTCGGCCTTCTTGCCCTTGCCCACGGCGATGTCCTCGGCCGCGATGCGGCCGATGAGCATCTCGTTGGGCTCGCCCGTCTTCGCCTTGAACAGCGGCGCGTCGAGCCACTCCTCCGTGCCGCAGTCGGCCTTGCGGATGATGACGTCCTGCGCGACGTCGACCAGACGGCGCGTCAGGTAGCCGGAGTCCGCGGTGCGCAGCGCCGTGTCGGCGAGGCCCTTGCGGGCGCCGTGCGTCGAGATGAAGTACTCGAGCACGTCCAGGCCCTCGATGAAGTTGGACTTGATCGGCCGCTCGATGATCTCGCCCTTCGGGTTGGCCATGAGGCCGCGCATGCCCGCCAGCTGGCGGATCTGCTTGAAGGAGCCACGGGCACCCGAGTTGGCCATGATGTAGATCGGGTTCAGCGCGGTTGGCGTCCGCGATGTTGTCGATCATCGCCTCGGCCACCACGTCCGTCGCCTCGTTCCACTTGTCGGTGACCGCGAGGTGGCGCTCCTCCTGCGTGATCAGGCCGTCGTCGTACTGCTCCTGGACCACGGCGACCTCGTCCTCGTAGCTCCTTGAGGATCGCGCTCCTTGGACGGCGGCACGATGACGTCGTTCTTGGAGACGGTCACACCCGCGAGCGTCGCGTAGTGGAAGCCGAGGTCCTTGAACGTGTCCAGCACCGTCGCGATGGCGCCGGCCCCGTAGGCCTGGATGAGCTGGTCGATCAGCGTTGACGACGTCGCGCTTCTTCAGCGCGCGGTTGACGAACTCGTACTGCGTGCGGTCGAACTCGTCCTCGCCCAGCGTCGCCTCCAGCGCCCGCTCGATGCGGTCGTTGAAGATGATGCGCCCGACCGTGGTGAAGACGTGGCCCGCGCTGGACCAGTCCGGCCGGTACTGCACCGGCGTGTGCAGCGTGACCATGCCCGTGTCGTACGCGACTCGCCTCCTGCGCCGTCCGGAACGCGAGCTCGGCCGTCCTGGGCCGGTGCGGAAGCGCGCACTTCTTCTCGGCGCTCGAGCTCGTCGGCCTCGAACCCGTAGGTCAGGTAGTAGGTGCCGAGCACCATGTCCTGCGACGGGGTCGCCAGCGGCGCGCCGTGCGCGGGGGACAGGATGTTGTTGGACGAGAGCATCAGCACGCGGGCCTCGGCCTGCGCCTCGGCGCTCAGCGGGAGGTGGACCGCCATCTGGTCGCCGTCGAAGTCGGCGTTGAACGCCGTGCAGACGAGCGGGTGGACCTGGATGGCCTTGCCCTCGACCAGCACCGGCTCGAACGCCTGGATGCCCAGGCGGTGGAGCGTCGGCGCGCGGTTGAGCAGCACCGGGTGCTCGTGGATGACCTCCTCGAGCACGTCCCAGACCTCCGGGATCATCGAGTCGACCATCTTCTTGGCCGCCTTGATGTTCTGGACGGCCTTGCGCTCGACGAGCCGGGCCATGATGAACGGCTTGAACAGCTCGAGCGCCATCAGCTTCGGCAGGCCGCACTGGTGCAGCTTCAGCGACGGGCCGGAGACGATGACCGAACGGCCGGAGTAGTCCACGCGCTTGCCGAGCAGGTTCTGGCGGAACCGGCCCTGCTTGCCCTTGAGCATGTCCGACAGCGACTTCAGCGCACGGTTGCCCGGGCCCGTGACGGGCCGGCCGCGGCGGCCGTTGTCGAACAGCGCGTCGACGGCCTCCTGCAGCATGCGCTTCTCGTTGTTGACGATGATCTCCGGGGCGCCGAGGTCGAGCAGGCGCTTCAACCGGTTGTTGCGGTTGATGACGCGGCGGTAGAGGTCGTTGAGGTCGGAGGTCGCGAAGCGGCCGCCGTCGAGCTGGACCATCGGGCGCAGCTCCGGCGGGATCACCGGCACGGCCTCGAGGATCATCATGTCCGGCGTGTTGACGGCGCGGCCGCCCTCCTTCTTCAGGAAGGCGGACACGACCTTCAGGCGCTTGACCGCGCGCTGCTGCTTCTGGCCCTTGGCCGTGCGGACCTGCTCCTCGAGCTCGTCCTTCTCGGCGTCGAGGTCGATCTGCTCGAGCAGGTCGCGGATCGCCTCGGCGCCCATGCCGCCGCGGAAGTACTCGCCCCACCCGTAGGGGGAGCCGAAGCGCTCCTTGAGCTCGCGGAACAGCGTCTCGTCGTTGACGACCTGCTTGGGGTCCATGGAGCCGAACAGCTCCCAGACCTGGCGCAGCCGCTCGGCGGCGTCCTCGATGTAGGCCTCCGTGTCGGAGACGTCGGCGTCGATGGACTTGTTGACGTCCTTGACCAGCCGCTCGCGCTCGTCGTCGTCGAGCTTCTTGACGTTGATGTCGAGCGCCTCGGCCCACAGGTGGTCGTCGTCGGTGAAGTCCTGTCTGCGTGCCCTTGGCCAGGTAGGCCAGGCGGCGCTCGCGGGACTCGTTGAGCTCCTGGACGCGCTCTTCCTTCTCGGCGGCGTAGGAGTCCAGCGTCTCGTTGACGTTGTTCTGCAGCTCGTCGAGGTCCTTGGCGCGGGCCTCGTCGTCGACCCACGTGACGATGGACGCGGCGAAGTACAGGACCTTCTCGAGCTCCTTGGGAGCCATGTCGAGCAGGTAGCCGATGCGCGACGGGACGCCCTTGAAGAACCAGATGTGGCTGACCGGGGCGGCCAGGTCGATGTGGCCCATGCGCTCACGGCGCACCTTGGACCGCGTGACCTCGACGCCGCAGCGCTCGCAGACGATGCCCTTGTAGCGGACGCGCTTGTACTTGCCGCAGTAGCACTCCCAGTCCTTGGTCGGACCGAAGATGCGCTCGCAGAACAGGCCGTCCTTCTCGGGCTTGAGCGTGCGGTAGTTGATCGTCTCCGGCTTGGTGACCTCGCCCGAGCTCCAGGACCGGATCTGCTTCGAGCTGGCCAGCCCGATCTCGATGGCGTCGAAGTTGTTGATGTCGATCATGCTCGGTTACTCCTCTTCCTTCGCGTACTGCGCGTCCGTCGCCACCGGGTCGTCCGTCATGCCGAGGTCGCCCTCGGCGACGATCGCGTCTGCTGCGTCGTCCTCCGCCGGCGGCGGTCGCTGCGGCCGCCTCGGCGTCTGCGCTCGGGCTCGCCGGCTCCGCGTCCTCGGAGTTGGCGACCGGCTCGCCGGCGCGCACGCCGGAGAGGTCGATGCCGAGCTCCTCGGCCGCGCGGAGCAGGTCGTCGTCCTCGTCGCCCATCTCGGCCCGCGTGCCCTCCTCGGAGACCACGTTGACGTCGAGCGCCAGCGACTGCATCTCCTTGAGCAGCACCTTGAAGGACTCCGGGATCGACGGCTCGGCGATGTTCTCGCCCTTGACGATCGCCTCGTAGGCCTTCACGCGCCCGACGGTGTCGTCGGACTTGATCGTGAGCATCTCCTGGAGCGTGTACGCGGCGCCGTAGGCCTCGAGCGCCCACACCTCCATCTCGCCGAAGCGCTGGCCGCCGAACTGCGCCTTGCCGCCCAGCGGCTGCTGGGTGACGAGCGAGTACGGGCCGGTGGTGCGCGCGTGGATCTTGTCGTCCACGAGGTGCAGCAGCTTCAGGATGTACATGTAGCCGACGGTGACCTGCTGCTCGAACGGCTCGCCGGAGCGGCCGTTGTAGAGCGTCATCTTGCCCGTGGCGCGCTCGCCCGGGACGGCCGTCTCGTCGATCGTCCATCTTGATCGCGCCCTTGTGCTCCTTCTGCCACTGCACGAGCGCCTCGTCGACGTCCTTGAGCGTCGCGCCGTCGAAGACCGGCGTCGAGACGTAGACCTTGCCCTTGTCGGACGCGCGGTCCTTGAAGGCCTTCGTGCCGTCGTCGTACCAGCCCTCGGCCGCGGCCCACCCGAGGTGGGTCTCGAGGATCTGGCCGATGTTCATGCGCGCTCGGCACGCCCAGCGGGTTGAGGATGACGTCGACCGGCGAGCCGTCCTCCATGAAGGGCATGTCCTCCTGCGGGACGATCTGCGAGATGACGCCCTTGTTGCCGTGACGGCCGGCGAGCTTGTCGCCCTCGGCGATCTTGCGCTTCTTGGCCACGAACACGCGGACGAGCTCGTTGACGCCCGGGGCGAGGTCGTCGCCGTCGGCGCGGCGAGAAGGTCTTGACGTCGATGACGACGCCGCCCTCGCCGTGCGGGACCTTGAGCGAGGTGTCGCGGACCTCGCGCGCCTTCTCCTTGAAGATCGCGCGGATCAGCTTCTCCTCGGCCGTCAGCTCCGTCTCGCCCTTCGGCGTGACCTTGCCGACCAGCAGGTCGCCCGACCCGACCTCGGCGCCGATGCGCACGATGCCGCGGTCGTCGAGGTTGCGCAGCGACTCCTCCGAGCGGTTCGGGATGTCGCGCGTGATCTCCTCGTCGCCGAGCTTCGTCGTGCGCGCGTCGATCTCGTACTCCTCGATGTGGATCGAGGTGAGCTCGTCGTCCTGCACGAGGCGCTCGGAGAGGATGATCGCGTCCTCGAAGTTGTACCCCTCCCAGGACATGAAGGCGACGCGCAGGTTCTTGCCCAGCGCCATCTCGCCCTTGTCGGTGGCGGAGCCGTCCGCGAGGACCTCGCCCTCCTCGACCTTCTCGCCCGTGACGACCAGCGGCTTGTGGTGGATGAGCGTGCCCTGGTTGGAGCGCATGAACTTCTGCAGCTCGTACTCGTCGCGGCCGTCCTTGGTGGCGACGACGATGCGGGTCGCGTCGACGAACTCGACCTCGCCGGCGTTGCGGGCCAGGACGACGTCGCCCGTGTCGAGCGCCGCGCGGCGCTCCATGCCCGTGCCGACGACCGGCGCGTCCGTCTTGAGCAGCGGCACCGCCTGGCGCTGCATGTTGGAGCCCATCAGGGCGCGGTTGGCGTCGTCGTGCTCGAGGAACGGGATCATCGCCGTCGCGACGGACCAGATCTGCTCCGGCGAGACGTCCATGTAGTCGATCTCCTTGCCGGCGGGTAGAGCGCGTAGGTGCCGGCCTGCGTGCGGCACAGGATCTCGCCGACCAGGTTGCCCTTGTCGTCGAGCTGCGCGTTGGCCTGCGCGATGACGACCTCCTGCTCGACGTTGGCGTCGAGGTGGTCGACCTCGTCGGTGACCTTGCCGTTCTTGACGACGCGGTACGGCGAGGTGACGAAGCCGTGCTCGGAGATCTCCGCGTAGGAGGAGAGCGAGCCGATCAGGCCGATGTTCGGGCCCTCCGGCGTCTCGATCGGGCACATGCGGCCGTAGTGGGTCGGGTGCACGTCGCGGACCTCGATCGGCGCGCGCTCGCGCGTGAGGCCGCCGGCGCCGAGGGCGCTGAGGCGGCGCCGGTGCGTGAGGCCCGACAGCGAGTTCGTCTGGTCCATGAACTGGCGAGCTGCGAGGAGCCGAAGAACTCCTTCAGCGCGGCCACGACCGGGCGGATGTTGATGATCGTCTGCGGCGTGATCGTGTCCGCGTCCTCGGTGGTGAGGCGCTCGCGGACGACGCGCTCCATCCGGTAGAGGCCGATGCGGAAGGCCTCCTGGATGAGCTCGCCGACGGTGCGCAGGCGGCGGTTGCCGAAGTGCTCGTACTCGTCGAGGTGGTCGGCGATCGGCTCGCGCGGCATCGTGATGGCCTCGGCCGCGTAGTCGCGGACGACGCCCTCGGTCTCGATGTCCTCGGGCATGCCCAGGCGCTTGGGCAGGTCGACGAGCTCCTTGATCAGAGCGATGATGTCGTCGTGCGTGAGGACCCGGGTGTCGAGGTCGATGTCGAGGTTCAGGCGCTTGTTGAGCTTGTAGCGACCGACGCGCGTGAGGTCGTAGCGCTTGGGGTCGAAGAAGAGCTGGTGCAGCAGCGCCTTGGCGTTGTCGACGGAGGGCGGCTCGCCCGGGCGCTGCTTCTTGAACAGCTCGATCAGCGCGCCGTCCTCGGAGCGCGTGACCTCCGTGTCGGCCTCGATCGTGTTGCGCAGGTAGAGCGAGTTGTCGAAGAGGTTCAGGATCTCCTCGTCGGACTCGTAGCCCATGGCGCGCAGGAGCACGGTGACCGGCAGCTTGCGCTTGCGGTCGATGCGGACGAAGACCTTGCCCTTCTTGTCGATCTCGAGCTCGAGCCAGGAGCCGCGGGCCGGCATCAGGTTGCCGACGAAGACCTGCTTCTCGGCGTCCTTGGGCTCCATCAGGTAGGCGCCCGGGGAGCGGACCAGCTGCGTGACGACGACGCGCTCGGTGCCGTTGATGACGAACGTGCCGCGCTCGGTCATCCACGGGAAGTCGCCCATGAAGACCGACTGCTCGCGGATCTCGCCCGTCTCGCGGTTGATGAAGCCGACCGTGACGGTCAGCGGCCGCGCGTAGGTGAGGTCCTTCTCACGGCACTCGTCGAGGTTCGCGACGGGCTCGTCGAACGTGAACTCGCCGAACTGCACGGCCAGGTTGCCCGTGTAGTCCTCGATCGGGGAGATGTCGTCGATGGTCTCGCGCAGGCCCTCCCTTCTCGGTGTCCAACGAGCCAGTCGAACGACTTCTTCTGGATCGCGATGAGGTTCGGGACTTCGAGCACCTTTTCGAGGCGCGCGAAGGAACGGCGCGTACGGAGAGCATCGGGGGAAGCCAAGGCTGGGCGACTCCTAGCTGGAGGCGCGAAACGGGACTGTGTAAGAGGACGCTCGGGCCTGGCTCGGCGCGATGAAAGCGCGACCAAGCAATGTAGCACAGGAGTCCCCGTACCCCTAGGCGGGCGGATCGGCGCTCACGGACCCCGTCCTGGGCGTCCCCGTATGTGGCGGGGAGCCGAGTGGCGGACGGCTGCGGCTATCGGCCGATCAGGGTCAAATAGTAGGGGAGCCGTCAAGGCCCCGGAACGCAGAAGGGCGGCCAATGGCCGCCCTTCCACACTCTGGTTACTGCTCACTGCGAACTAGTTGGTGATGACGTTCGTCCCGAAGGGCTCGAAGTCGAACGTCTGGTCACCGTTGCCGAGACCGCCGACCCGGAGACCGTCGATCGCGCCGGCCCACTGGAAGTCGCGGCCCTTGGCCACCGACACCGAGAAGACCGTGGCGGCGTCGTTGCCGTCAGCCAGGCTGTCTTGACCTGCGAGAACGTGCACGGGGTCGCGCAGGTTGCAACTGGTTGCCGGTTCCGGCAGCACCGGACAGGGTGAAGCCATAGCCGGCACCGGCACGCAGGCGCGGTGGTGGCGTCGATGTAACCACTCCACTGATTCGACGGCGAGTTCTGCGGCTGTGAACGTGAGCGTCGAGAAGTTGCTCGCCGTCGACGGCCAGGTTCGGGTCGATCTCCATCTGGATCGACGGCATGTTCGGGTTGCCGAAACCGTTGTTCTCCCCTGTCTGGAAGACGTGGAAGCCCAGCTTGTCGAGGCCGTTGAAGTTCGCCCCGGCGAAGTTCACCTCGTTGCCGAAGGCTGCCTTGTCGGCGCTGGTCGTCGGCGTCACACGCGGACCGCCATCGACGGTGAACTGCAGGCTGCCGATACCGAACGGCGGCCGGCTCGTGGCCGTTGCCGGACCCGAGTTCGGACCACTGCCGAGCGTGATGCTCGGCGAGCCGATCGTGTTGCGGAAGTTGATGCTCCAGTTCGGGTTCTGGTAGGCGACGGTGTTCGAACCGGGAGGACCGCGCCGGACCAGCGGGACCCGCGGGGCCCTGGTTGCCTGTGTCGCCCTTGGGGCCGGAGGGACCCTGAGCTGCCGGTGTCGCCCTTGGGGCCTGACGGCTCCGGCGGCACCGGTGTCGCCATTCAGCCGCCCGGACCTGTGGGACCGGCGGGACCGGTCTGAGCCGTCAGCACCGCGCGGGCCTGTCGGGCCCTGGGGGCCGGTTGCACCGGTCGCGCCGGTCGCGCCTGTCGCGCCGGGCGTGCCTACGGTGTTCAGCTTGCTGCGGACCTTGCCCGAGAGACGAGCCTCGCCGAGGCTGCCCTTGCGAACGTCAACACCGGTCAGGGAGTTGTTCTTGACCTGCTTGCCGGTGATGAGCTTCGCGGCAACGGCCACGCCGGAAAGACTGATGAACAGCGCGACCATCGAGATCGCGGTGCCTGGTTGGCGGATCTTCCTGAAGCAAAATGCCCCTTCATTTGGATTCAGGCGGGGACCTACCCCGCCTCGGGACGCTGAACCGGTTCAACGCTCTGCTCTAATAAGAGAACGTCACCTCGGCCGACGGCGACCGTAACGACGACGGGCGGCCCGAAGGCCGCCCGCCACGAACTCGTAACGCTGTCGTTCGGACCTACTGGCCGAAGTAGAACGTCCGCGGCCCGCGACCGCGCAGTTCGAAGCTCAGGCTGTTGAGCTCCGCCGCGAGGCCGCCCGGCAGCGAGAAGCCGTAGCTCACGAGGATGTCCATGATCACGTCGTTCTTGTTGTCGTTGATGATCGAGTTCCACGGCGAATCCGGAACGTTTCCGGCGTCATCGTCGTAACGCACCGTCCCCTTGTGGACCTCGAACAGCTTGGTGCGGCCCGAATCGTTGCACTGGTCCTGGAGCGGATCCACCGGACCGGTGAAACTCGCACACGCACCCGGCTGCGTCGAGGGCGAGAAGATCACGTCGTGATCGACCACGTTGTCGCCGTTGTTGTCCAGGAAGACACGCAGGTACGGCGCATCCCCGTTGTCCGGACCCATGCTGTTGTCATGGGTGTAGCGAGCGGTGTACGCCAGCGATCCGATGTCCTTGAGCGTGAAGCCCTGACCGCGGAGCGCGGTGTAGCGGACGGTGCCGCCCTCATTGCCGGAGTCTGAGTACGGACCCCACTTGACGCCGGTGTTGGTGAACTGGACCTCGGATTGCTGGCGACGAAGCCGGCAGCCGCTGCGTTGCCGGGCGTGATGTTCACGTAGCCCGTGCCAGGAAGGCCGGTCTGGCCGTTGCCGCCGGTCGGTCCGGTGGCACCTGCCGGGCCCTGCGGACCCTGGCTGCCGGTGTTGCCGGTATCGCCCTTGGCGCCCTGCGGCCCGGTGGCGCCGGTGTTTCCGGTGTCGCCCTTCAGACCGCCCACGCCGGCGGGGCCTGTCGGACCGGCAACGCCGTCCGCACCGCGCGGGCCCGCCGGGCCCTGGGGCCGGTCTCGCCCGTGGCGCCTGTGGCGCCGGGGGTGCCGACGGTGTTCAGCTTGCTGCGGACCTTGCCCGAGAGCCGATCCTCGCCCACGCTGCCCTTCCGAATATCGACTCCAGTAAGGGAGTTGTTCTTGATCTGCTTGCCGGTGATCATCTTCGCGGCGACAGCGCCGCCGGCAAGACTAGACGAACAGCGCGACCATCGAGATGGCGGTCGCCAGGATGGCGGAGCTTCCTGAAAGCAAGATGCTCCCTCCATTGGGATCTGTCGAGGCCGAGACGCTGACGGGCGACGGTCGAACGATCGAGTCTATTGCCAGCGAGACGCGATCGAGTCGATCAGCCATCCAACCATAAAAGGAGGTCTTAAGGGAGACAGGGGCGGCCGAAGCCGCGCCCGAAGGCGCGGCAACGTCCGAACGCGGACTGCTACTTGATCTCGACGGAGGCGCCGGCCTCCTGGAGCTCGGCCACGAGCTTGTCGGCCTCGTCCTTGTCGACGCCCTCCTTGATGGGCTTGGGGGCCTCGTCGACGAGCGCCTTGGCCTCCTTGAGGCCCAGGCCGGTCGCGGCACGCACGACCTTGATGACCTGGATCTTCTTGTCGCCGGCGCCCGTGAGGACGACGTCGAACGCGGACTGCTCCTCCTCGGCCGCGGCGGCGTCACCGCCGCCGCCACCGGCGGCCGGAGCGGCCGCGGCGACTGCGGTCGCCGAGACGCCGAACTCCTCCTCGAGCGCCTTGATGCGCTCGGAGAGCTCGAGCACGGAGATCGCCTTGAGCTCGTCGATCCATTCAGCAGTGGTGGCCATGTCTAGGACTCCTCGGTTTCGTCAGTGTTCTCGGCCGGGGCGTCGCCCGTGGCCTCTGTGGTCTCGTCAGCCGCGGCGACGCTTGGCTCCGGCTCCGCCGGATCACCGGCTTCGCCTCCCCTGTCGGTCGCGGCCTCGGCTGCTTCAGGTGTGGGCTCCTCAGCGGGGGCTTCGGAGGACTCGGCGCGGACGCCGGAGCGGCATCTCCACCAACCAGGCCCTGCTCGGCGATCTGCGCGAGCTGGCGGCCGAGGCCGGAGATGAGGTTGCTCATGCCGGCGGCGAGGCCGGTGAGCGGCGAAGCGATCATGCCGACGAGACGCCCGTACAGGACCTCGCGGGACGGCAGCTTGGAGATCGCGATGATCTCGTCCGCCGACAGCGGCTGGCCGTTCATCCAGCCGCCCTTGAACGTCAGGATGCCGTTCGCGCGGTTGAAGTCGGCGATCGCCTTGGCGGCGGCCGCCGCGTCCCCGCGGACGAGCGTCAGCGCGGTCGGGCCCTTCAGATGCTCCTTGAGGCCCTCGGCACCGGCCTGTTCGGCGGCGCGCTCGGTCAGCGTGTTCTTGGTGATCCGGAAGGTCGTGTCCGCTTCGCGCAACTTGGTGCGCAACTCGGCCGCCTGCGGCACGGAGATGCCGCGGTAGTCGACCGCGTAGACGGCGTCGGCTTCTGAGATCTGAGCGGCGACCTCTTCGATCACCGCAGCTTTTTGGGCTCTGTCCAACTGCTTCCTCCTATCCGGGACTTAGGGGTCGCCCGGGGTCTGTGGAGGCGGAGGGGCTACGCGGTAGCGTCGACCGCGGCCTCCTCCGCCGGGGTAAGAATGAGGTCTTTGACCTTGCTCGGGTCGACCTTGACGCCGGGCCCGTGGGTCGAGGCGAGGACCACCGTGCGGAGGTACTTGCCCTTCGCCGCGGCGGGCTTGGCGCGCAGGATCTCGTCCATCACGGCCTGGTAGTTCTCGAGCAGCTGCTCCTCGGGGAAGGACGTCTTCCCGAGCGAGAGGTGCACGATCGCGGTGCGATCCGTGCGGTACTCGACCTTGCCGGACTTGGACTCCGTGACGGCCTTCGTGACGTCCATCGTCACGGTGCCGACCTTCGGGTTGGGCATCTTGCCCTGCGGGCCGAGGACGCGGCCGAGACGGCCGACCACCGGCATCATGTCCGGCGTCGCGATGGCGACGTCGAAGTCCGTGAAGCCCTCTTCGATCTTGGTGGCGAGGTCCTCGGCGCCGACGTAGTCCGCACCGGCCTCCTCGGCCTCCTTGGCCTTGTCGCCGCGGGCGAAGACCGCGATCTTGACGTCCTTGCCGAGGCCGTGGGGCAGCGCGATGGTGCCGCGCAGCTGCTCGTCGGCGTGGCGGACGTTGAGCCCGGTGCGCAGGTGCACCTCGAGCGTCTCGTCGCCCTTGGACGACTTGATCTCCTTGACCAGGCGGATCGCGTCGGCGGGGTCGTACTCGCGATTGCGATCGACCCGGGCGCGAGCCTCGAGGTACTTCTTGCCGTGCTTGGCCACTACGCCTTCACCTCCACGCCCATTGAGCGGGCGGTGCCCGCGATGATCTTCTCGGCCTGGTCCACGTCGTGCGCGTTGAGGTCGTTGAGCTTCTTCTCGGCGATCGCGCGCAGCTGGTCGCGGCTGATCGAGCCGACCTTGGTGCGGTTCGGCTCGCCCGAGCCCTTCTCGATCCCGATCGCCTGGCGGATGAGCACCGCGGCCGGCGGGGTCTTGGTGACGAACGTGAAGGAGCGGTCCTCGTAGACCGTGATCACGACGGGGATGGTCGTCCCCATGTCGTTGGAGGTCGCGGCGTTGAACGCCTTGACGAACTCCATGATGTTGATGCCGTGCTGACCCAGCGCGGGACCCACCGGCGGAGCCGGTGATGCCTGGCCGCCCGGGGCCTGCAGCTTGATCTCTGTAAGAACCTTTTTCGCCATGAGTTAGACCTTCTTCACCTGGTCGTAGCCGACTTCGACCGGGGTCTCGCGACCGAAGATCGAAACGAGCACCTTAAGGCGTGCCGCGTCTTCGTTGATCTCGGCGATCTCGCCGGAGAAGTCGGACAGTGGGCCGGAGATGACCTTGACGGTCTCCCCGATCGTGAACTGGGCGCGGCTCGGCGCGCGAACGGCGACCTCGCGGTGCAGCAACCGGTCGACCTCGACCTGGGTCAGCGGGATCGGCTCGTTGGTCGCACCCACGAAGCCGGTGACCCCGGGGGTGTTCTTGACAAGCGACCAGCTGTCCTCGTTGAGGTCCATGTTGACCAGCACGTAGCCGGGCATGGTGCGCTTCTCGACCGCGATCTTCTGACCCTGAGGATTGACCTCCTGCTGGGTCTCGGTCGGAACCACGACCTGACGCACGGCGCGCTGCTGCGAGAGCGACACGACGCGGTGCTCGAGGTTCTGCTTGACCTTGTTCTCGTGACCCGAGTAGGTGTTGATGACGTACCAGCGGAACATTTCGTCTCTCTAGAGGAGGGCGTTGATCAAGGGTTGCCAGATCGCGTCCATCAGCCCGAGGTATCCGCCTGCGATGAGGCAGAACCCGAGCACGACCGCCGTGGCCTGGAACACGTGCTTACGGTCCGGCCACTGGACGCGGCGCAGCTCGTCGACGCACGCGCGCAGGAAAGTGAGTACTCGACCGCGGTCCTTCGGCTCGCCCGCGGGAAGATCGTCTTCGGTCGTCTGGAGCCCGCCGCCGCCGCGCCGGCCGCCGTCGCCGCCGACCATGTCCGGCGGAAGCTCGAGCTCGTCCGCGCCGCGCTCGAAGTCCTCGCCCTGCTCGCCCTCGTAGTCCAGGTCGACTTCCTCGCCGGCCGGGCCACGCAGCTCGTGGTCCGGCGCCGTCTCGGCCGCCTTGGCCTGGTCGACGTCGGGCATGGCGTTCTTCAGCGGATCGGGCGCAGGCGCGTCGTCGGTCAGACCCGCCTCGTCGATCGCAGGATCGTCGAGTCCGATGTCACGCGCACGGGAACGCTTGCCCCGCGGCTGGTCGCCGGAGGCGCGGGCGCGCTGGCGCGCTTTTGAGCGCTGACGATCGCGGGCCATCTCAGGCCCCTAGCGGGTCTCGCGGTGCCCGGTGTGCTGCTTGCACCACTTGCAGTACTTCCGCAGGGCGATGCGATCCGGGTTATTGCGCTTGGACTTATTCGTCTGGTAGTTCCGGCGCTTGCACTCCTCGCACGCGAGGGTGACAGCGATCCGGACATCTCCGCGGGCCACTTGGCTAGCTCCGGGGGTTCGAGGGTCTACAGGCGCCGGGCAAAGGAAAACCCCGCCACGGCGCGAGGTCGATGGACGAGGATAGCGCGTGCCGCCAGCGGAGATTTCGTCCACCGCGACGGTTCTCTGTAGTTCGGTCCGTTGTTTTGTTTCAGCTGTCCCCAGACAGCTGGTTCACCCATCAATCGGAGGTCGAGTTGCAGCTCATCCATCCCGTGAAGCGCCTGCTGGCGCTCCTCACGGCCACCTTTGCAGTCCTTTCCCTGGCCCTCGCCGGCCAGGCGGTCGCCGCCACGACCGAAGTCGTCACCGAAGCCGACGTGACCCGCCAGATCGAGGACACGCCGCCCACCGACAACTGGGTGCTTTACACCCGCGCCCGTCCGAGCCACCCGCGACCCCGGCCACCGCTGGCGCCTTCGTGAACGGTCCCGGCCACGCCGCCGCTCGGCACTGGCTCGTTCCAGACGACCACGGTGACCGATGTCGGAGAAGGTCACCCTGTTCAACTATCGACCACATCGGAACGCGGCTCGCCGACGTCGATGAGATCGCGTACTCGACGTACCGCTCGCCGGCGAGGCAACGCTCATGCAGGTCGCCGCGCTGAACCGTTCAGGTCGACGTGCGACGGCGACGGCAACGGCGCAGTCGGCTTCACGACCCTCGTCTTCGAGCCGGTCTACAACACCGACCAGGGCGCGATCGTTGACAGCGGCCAGTGGCAGAAGTGGGACGCCGTACGCCGGGGGCGAGGCTCGGTGGTCGACCAAGGACATGCCACGGGCACGTTCTGCGCCTTCGACGTGCTACGTCTCACGTGGAGCGACGTTCCTCGCGGCGCAACCCCGAACGCGACCGTCCTCGGCGGCGTCGGCATCAACCAGGGCTCGCGGCAACCCCGGCCTGATCGACGACAGCACGCGACGCGCTTCACGTTCGACGACGTACGACGTACGACTTCGAGGCGCGCCCGGCGATCTGGACGGCGCGAGCAGGTGCCGACACGAAGAAGGCTGCGGCTGGAGGGTGCAACTGGACGGCCTCGACCTTCAAGAACCAGGGCGACTGCGTCAGCTTCGTCGCCACGAAGGGCAAGAACAAGCCCAACGGCTAGGGCTACGCCTCGAAGCGGACCCTGCCGGTGGTGGGGTCCGCTTCGGCGAGGCGGGCCTGGACGGTCTCGCCGAGCGGCGGCTCGCCGTCGCAGGGTGCGCGGACGGCGGGGTCGCGGCAGCTGGATGACGCCGTCGCCGATCACGACGGCCTCGAAGGTCTCGCCGATGCGGCCGGCGAGGGCGCGGGCCTCGGCGGCGTCGACGGCGGTGCGCTCGATCTCGTTGGCGTGGCGCTCGGCGCCCTGCATGACGGCGGGGAGGTCGGGCAGCTTCTCGCGGACCCAGTCCGGGACGGGCGTGCCGGCGAAGGCGGCCAGCGCGCACTCGGTGGCGTAGCGGTCGGCGAGGCGGCGCAGGGGCGCGGTGACGTGGGCGTACTCCTCGGCGAGCGCGGCGTGGCGGGCCTCGGCGGGCGGCTCGCCGTCGAAGGCGACGTAGCCCGCTCCGCGCAGGACGCGGGTGGCGGCGCGCAGGATCGCGGCGTCGCGCGGGGCGAAGGGATCGAGGTCGCGGATGTAGTCGCCGTAGTCCATCTCGGCGGGCCAGTCGTGGCCGAGGGCGGCGGTGACCCGGCGGAAGTGGGCGATCGCCTCGGGGTCCGCGGGCGGCAGGGTGCGCAGCAGGCCGGTGCCGGCGCGCAGCATCAGGTCCGCGGCGGCCATTCCCGTCAGCAGCGAGATCTGGGCGTTCCAGTTCTCCGTGTCGAGCGGAGCGCGGTAGTGCAGCGTGCCGTCGGCGTCGACCTCCTGCTCGGGGGTCGGGAGGGAGACGCCGCCGCGTTCGCGCTCGAGGGCGAGTCGACGCTCGCCGACCTCGCCGAGCAGCTCGCGCACGGGCGCGGGAACGTCCTCGTAGGTGTGCTGGGCGGTCGAGCGGATCGTGTCGCGGCGGACGTCGACCTCGGTCAGGGCGCCGCGGGCGTCGAGGTCGAGCGTCCACAGCACGGCGGGACGCTCCACGTCCGGGCAGCAGCGACGCGTGCTCGACGATCGTCGGGATGCAGCGGCTCCTGACGGTCCGGGTGGTAGATCGTCACCCCCTGCTTCCAGGCCGCGACGTCCGCCGCGTCGCCCGGCTCGACGAACGCGGCGACGTCGGCGATCGCGTACGAGACGCGGTGCCCGTCGCCGCGGCGCTCGATGTGGAGCGCCTGGTCGAGGTCGCGGGCGCCGGGTGGATCGATCGTGACGAACGGCAGCCCGCTCATGGGCGGCCGGCGCCTACCCGACGCCGAGCTGCTCGTTGATCTGCGTGACGAGGTCGCCGAAGTCCGTCGAGAACTTCGTCGAGGACTCGCCGATGTTCTGGGCGGCCTTCTGCAGCTCGGCCTGGTCGCCGGAGCGCAGCCCGTCCAGGTTGTCGGTGATGTCGGTGCTGTAGCCCTTCATGTCGTCGACCAGCTGCTGGTGCAGGTCGGCGATCTCCTCGGGCGGGGTGATGCCCTCGAGGTCGGCGGCCAGCTCGTCGACGCTGCCGCTGAGCGTCTCGATCGAGTTGGCGAAGTCCTCGGGCGACTTCGGGTTGGCCAGCGGGAGCTCGCCGGCGGCCGTCACGAACGTCGTCTGCGCCTGGTTGATCTCGTCGATGTAGTCCTCTTTGGAGAGGGCTTCGCCCGCGGCGGGGGCGTCATCGCCACCGCCCGACGAGGGCTCGTCGTCACCGCCGCACCCGGCGGCGACCAGGGCGAGCATCAGGAGGAGCAGGGCGGAGATTCGGATCAGCACGGCCGGAAAACTACTGGCCGGAGGATGCCGCGCGGACCAACGGCAGCGCCCGCGGCGCGATTTGCGTGGACATCGCGATGTACGAGGTGGACCGGCGGACGGGTCCGGCGTGCAGGATCGCGTTGATGATCGACTGCAGATGGCCGTTGTCGCGGGCGACGACGCGGCAGATCAGATCGCGCGGTCCGGTCGTCCCGAACGCCTCGAGGATCTCCGGGAATGTCCTCGAGCGTGGCGACCGCCTCGTCGAGGCGCCCCTGCACGATCTCCAGGAAGACGAAGGCCAGCACGGGATAGCCGATCTCGGCGGGGTCGACGCCCGGTCCGGTGAGCGCTCCGCGCGCCTTCGAGCTTGGCCAGGCGCGCCTGCACGGTCCCGCGCGCGACGCCGAGCCGCCGCGCGACCTCGACGAGCCCGATGCGCGGATTGACCGTCAGCTCCTCCACGATGCCCGCGTCGATTGCGGTCCAGACTGGTCATATTGCGCAGTGAACCAGCTTTGGACTTGTCATGTCGGGCCTCAAGCGGCATCTTGACTGACATGTTCGAGGAGGGGCAGCTCTATTCGCCGGTCACCGAGAACGACGACGGGACGGTCACGGTGCACCTCGCGCCGAGCCATCCAGGGGTCGACGATCCGGTCTATCTGACGCGGCGCGGCACCATCGCGCGGGCGGCGCTGGACTGGGAGGCCGGCACGCCCGCGCCGGAGATCGCCTACACGGACGCCGAGCACGAGGTGTGGCGGACGGTCTGCCGCGAACTGGCGGTCAAGCACCGCGCGCTCGCGCACTCGGCCTACCTCGAGGCGTGGGACGCCGTGGCGCTGCCCACCGACCGCGTGCCGTCGCTGAACGAGGTCTCCGAACGCGTGTCCGCCCGCACCGGCTTCACCTTCGATCCCGCCCCCGGGCTCGTGCCGCTGCAGCAGTTCTACGGCTCGCTGGCCGACCGGGTGTTCCACTCGACGCAGTACCTGCGCCATCCCTCCCAGCCGCTGTACACGCCCGAGCCCGACCTGGTGCACGAGGTGATCGGCCACGGCGTTGCGCTCGCCGCGCCGGAGTTCGCGGAGCTGCACCGCCTGACCGGCGAGGCCGCTCGACGGCTCGAGACCCGCGAGGCGCTCGACTTCCTCGCCCGCGTCTTCTGGTTCACGTGCGAGTTCGGCGTGATCATGGAGGCGGGCGAGCTGCGCTGCTACGGCGCCGGCCTGCTCTCCAGCTACGGCGAGATCGACGAGTTCCGCACCGCCGACGTCCGGCCCATCGACTTCCTGGAGATGGGGACGATCGAGTACGACATCACGCACTACCAACCGGTCCTCTTCTGCGCGGCGTCGCTCGGCCAACTGACGGACGAGGTCGGCGGCTTCTTCGCGGACTTCAGTGACGAGACGCCGGAGCGCCTGCGCCGGGCTCACGCCACATCGGCCACAGCGGCGGGGCGTCCGGCGCGTATCGCCATTCATCGGTGACGACGAAGCCGTGCCGCTCGTACAGCGGCCGGTTCTTCTCGCTGGAGGCCTCGAGATAGGCGGGCGTGCCGTCCGCGTCGCAGCGGTCGAGCATGCGGGTCAGCAGTGTCGAGCCGAGCCCGCGGCCGCGCGCGTGCGGAGCGACGCCGATCATCGGCAGGTACCAGTGCGGCGTCTTCGGGTGGCGGCGCTCGATGAAGGTCGAGCCCTCAGCAGCCGGCCGAGGTCGCGGCGGGCGATGCGGGCGATCGACGGGCGTCGCGCGCAGCTGATCGAGGACCCCGATGTGCCACTCCCCCGGCCGCAGCCAGATCGCCGCGCCGTCCTCAGGCACTGTCGAAGTGCACCTCGCCGTGTCGCGCCCAGAAGCGCTCGATGAACACCGGATAGCCGCGGGACGAGCTGCGCGAGCCGGCGGTCGTCGTCGCGGAAGACCCAGCGCATGTGCGGGTCCTCGTAGAAGGCCTCGGCGAGCGCGCGGCCGACCACGGTCGCGTTCACCAGTCCACCCCCACGAGCACGGGCTCCGGATGCAGGTCGATGCCGAAGGCGTCGTGCACCCCGTCGGCCAGTTCGCGGGCGAGCGCCAGCAGCTCCTCGGTCGTCGCCCCGCCGCGGTTGGTCAGCGCCAGGGCGTGCTTGGAGGACAGCGCGGCACGCCCGCGGACGTAGCCCCGGTCGAAGCCCGCCGCGCGGATCAGCCACGCGGCCGACGTCTTGATCTTCCCGTCGGCTTCGGGCCACCCGGGCGCGCCCTGCGCCTCGAGCGACGCGAACGTGTCCGGGTCGAGGATCGGGTTGGTGAAGAAGGAGCCGGCGCTGACCGAGTCCGGGTCGGCGGGGTCGACGACCATGCCCTTCGAGCGCCGCAGCCCGAGCACGACCTCGCGTCGCCCCGCGAGGTCGTCCGGCGCCTCGAAGTACGTGATCGGCGCCGGCGTCTCGCTCAACTCGAAGGTCACCGAGACGACGACGAACCGGTCGCGATACTTGAAGCGGCTGGCGCGGTAGCCGAAGCCGCATTCCTCGGGCGTGAGGTCGACGACCGAGTCGTGCTCGCGGTCGAGGACGCGCACGCCGGCGATCGTCTGCGCGACTTCCTGCCCGTAGGCGCCGACGTTCTGGATGGGGGTCGCGCCGGTCGACCCGGGGATGCCGCTCAGGCACTCGATGCCCGCGAGGCCCTCCGCCACGGAGAAGGCCACGAGGTCGTCCCACGGCTCGCCCGCGGCCACGGTCAGGCGGGTCCCGTCGCGTTCGATCCCGCGCGAGCGGACGTGCACGACCGTGCCGGGGAAGCCCGTCGTCTGCGACCACGAGGTTCGACCCGCCGGCGAGCACCAGCAGCGGCGACTCGGCGGCTCGCACGGCCGCGACGATCTCCTCCTCGTCGAACGCCTCGACGTACGCATGCGCCGGCCCGCCGAGCCGTAGTGTCGTCAGATCTCGAAGGTCCGGCACGTCCTCGTCGCAGGCTATGCGGCAGCCCTCCTGCTCGGCGTCGCCGCTGCCCCGGCGCACGCCGGCTGCGGCCCGCGGATCGCCAGCGCCTACTGGTCCGGCGAGACGCTCGTCGTCGCCCCGACACGCTGCGGCCGGCGCACCGCCGACGAGCGCCCGGGCCGCGCCTTCCGCGAGGCCGTCCGCAAGGCGGGCGGCTTCGCACCCCACCGCCGCTCGCTACGCCGTCAGCTGCAGTGCCACGCGATCTTCGCGCCGACCAAGGACGTCTGGAACCTCGAGTTCTTCCGGCCCTTCGTCTCCTGGCCGACGATGATCGCCACCGCCTGCAACCCAACCTAAAGGGATCGAGTCTCGGCACCGGACACGTGTCCGGTGCCGGGACTCGATCCCTTTATGGAACGGGCCACTCGTGGACGGGGACGTTGGCGTGCATGTGCTCGCGGTAGGCGAGGGTCATCTCGCGGAGGGCGTCGGCGCGGTCGAGCTTGCGGTCCTCGTAGAAGTGGCGGAAGGCGGCGACCTGCCAGGACGCGCCGTTGCGCTGGGTGATGCAGCGGCGCTCGATGATCCCGAGCAGGCGGTCGCGGTCGGCGACGTCGATGCCCCACTCCTCGAGGCCCTGGTGGGCGATCGGCAGGAGGCGGCGCACGACGAGCTCGTGCACCGGGACCTCGCCGAGCGACGGCCAGTAGACGTTCGCCTCGAGGCCGTCGCGGGCGCCCGCGTGGAAGTTCTCCTCGGCGGCCGAGAACGACATGGCCGACCAGACCGGCCGCTCCTCGGCGCCGAGCACGCGCACGAGGCCGTAGTAGAAGGCGGCGTTGGCGACGATGTCGGCGACGGTCGGGCCGGCGGGCAGGACGCGGTTCTCGATGCGCAGGTGCGGGCGGCCGCGGACGACGTCGTAGACCGGCCGGTTCCAGCGGTAGATCGTCCCGTTGTGCAGGCGCAGCTCGGCGAGCTGGGGCGTGTCGCCGGCCTCGAGCGTCGCCTCCGGGTCCTCCTCGTCGGTCAGCGGCAGCAGCGCCGGGAAGTAGCGGACGTTCTCCTCGAAGAGGTCGAAGATGCCCGTGATCCAGCGCTCGCCGAACCAGACCCGCGGGCGCACGCCCTGCTCCTTGAGCTCCTCCGGGCGCGTGTCCGTCGCCTGCTCGAAGAGCGCGATGCGCGTCTCGCGCCACAGCTCGCGCCCGAACAGGAACGGCGAGTTGGCGCCGACCGCCAGCTGGATGCCGGCGATCGCCTGCGCCGCGTTCCAGTGGTTGGCGAACAGCGTGCGGGTCGATCTGCTGGTGCAGCTGCACGCTCGTGCAGGCGGCCTCGGGCAGGATCGTGTCGCAGTAGGTCGACAGCCGCTCGACCCCGTCGATCTGGATGTGCAGGTCCTCCCCGCGCGCCGCGAAGATCTGCTCGTTGAGCAGCGCGTAGCGCGGGTTGTCCGAGAAGGTCTCCGCGCCCATGTGCGACTGGTCGACCGTCGGCAGGATCCCGATCATCACCATCCGGCCGCCGGCCAGGCGCGCCTTCTCCTCGGCCGCGTTGAGGTCGGCCCGGACCGTCGCCTCGAGGTCTGAGAACACGCTCGGCTCGAGCAGCCGCGGCGGGATGTTGATCTCGACGTTGAACTGGCCGAGCTCCGTCTGGAAGTCGGGGTCGGCGATCGCCTCGAGCACCGGCGGCGTTGCGCATCGCCGGCATCCCGTCCGCCTCGGTCAGGTTGAGCTCGATCTCGAGGCCGATCGAGCGGTGGTCGGCGTCGAAGCGCGACTCCGCGAGCATCCGTGCGAACACGTCGAGGCACCGCTTGACCTTCGAGCGGTAGCGCTGCCGGTCCTCGCGGGTGAACTGCCGGGCCTCGACCTCTTCACCCATCGTTTGCGGAGAGTACCCTCGACGGTGCCGGCGGACTGCCTACTTGACCGCCTCACCGGCGCCGTTTCGTGCGTGTCGCCTGTGGGTCAGGAGTGTCTAGCCGCCCCGGCTTGACACGTTTCAACCCGGGGACGTATGTAGTTCTGGTGGTCCATGTCGGTCGGTCGGGAGCGGGCTTCAGGCCCGCTCCTTCACCGCTCCGCCATACTTCGCCGCTTGAGCGCCGATATCGAGCTTCGCGGGCTGACCAAGCGGTTCGGCAACGTCACCGCGGTGGACGACCTGGACCTCGGGATCGAGGCCGGCGCGTTCTACGCCCTGCTCGGCCCGTCCGGCTGCGGGAAGACCACGACGCTGCGCATGATCGGCGGCTTCGAGCAGCCCACCGCGGGAGTCGTCAGCCTCGGCGGCGAGGACATCACCGAGCAGCCGCCGCACCGGCGCGACGTCAACACGGTGTTTCAGTCCTACGCGCTGTTCCCGCACCTCGACGTCGAGGCCAACGTCGGCTTCGGGCTCGAGCGCAAGGGAGTGGAGCGCACGGAGCGCAAGACGCGTGTCGCCGATGCGCTCGAGCTCGCGCAGCTGACGGGCTTCGAGCGCCGCAAGCCGGCGCAGCTCTCCGGCGGCCAGCAGCAGCGCGTCGCGCTCGCCCGCGCGCTCGTCAACCGCCCCCGGGCCCTGCTGCTCGACGAGCCGCTCGGCGCGCTGGACCTGCGCCTGCGCCGCCAGCTCCAGCTCGAGCTCAAGCGCATCCAGCAGGAGGTCGGCATCACCTTCGTGCACGTCACGCACGACCAGGAGGAGGCGATGTCGATGGCCGACGAGATCGCGGTCATGAACGGCGGGCGCATCGAGCAGCGCGGCAGCGCCGAGGAGCTCTACGAGCATCCGCGCACGGCGTTCGTCGCCCGCTTCCTCGGCACGTCGAACCTCATCGCCGGCGAGCGCGGGGGAAGAGGCGAGACGTTCGTCGCCGGCTCCGGCGAGCGCCTGCAGATGCCCCGACGACGCTCCGGCCCGCTCGTCAGCGCCGGCGTGCGGCCGGAGAAGCTGACGCTCGTCCGCGACGGCAGCCGCGCCCGACCGGCGCGGTGAACGTGCTCCGCGGCACGCCTGACCGATCGCGAGCTTCCTCGGTACCGCGCTCCAGTACATCGTCGAGACCGACGGCCGGCGAGGAGCTGGCCGTCATCGAGCAGAACGCGGCGATGCCGGTCCCGCCCCTGCCATCGGAGCGAGGTGCAGGTCGCCTGGCGCCCGGAGCACACATTCGTCGTCGAGGAGGACCCCCAGTGTTTGACCGATCCTCTCCCGCCGTGAGTTCGTGCGCCGCACCGGCGGCGGCGCCATCCTGCTCGCCACCCCGGGCCTGCTCGCCGCCTGCGGCGGCATCGAGGGCTCGGCCAACAAGCCGACGAAGGCGCCGACGTCGGTCAACCACCCGAAGGGACCGATCGACGAGCTGTCGATCTCCAACTGGCCGCTCTACATCGACAAGCAGACCAACAAGGACTTCCAGGCGCAGTTCGACGTCGGCGACTTCAAGTACACGGAGGACGTCAACGACAACGAGGAGTTCTTCGGCAAGGTCCGCCAGCCGCTCGCATCCGGCGAGCCGATCGGGCGCGACCTGATGGTGCTGACGGACTGGATGGCCGCGCGGATGCTGACGCTCGGCTACCTCGAGCCGATCGACAAGGACAACATCCCGAACTTCAAGAACCTGCAGCCCGGCCTGCGCGGCCCGGTGTGGGACCCCGAGCGCCAGTACTCGCTGCCGTGGCAGTCGGGCATGACCGCGATCGGCGTCAACACGAAGGAGACGGGCGGCCCGATCAGCTCCTACCAGGACTTCTTCGACCCGAAGTTCAAGGGCCGCATCTCGATGTTCATCGACCCCCGCGACGCGGTGAACTTCATCATGCTGCGCGACGGCATCGACCCGGCGAGGCGGGCATCGACGACGTGCTCACGGCGATCGACGAGATCGACAAGCTCAACCGCGACGGTCAGATCCGGCGCTTCACCGGCAACGACTACACGCAGGACCTCACGCGCGGGAACCTGGCGATGGCGCAGGCCTACTCGGGCGACGTCATCCAGCTCCAGCAGGCCAACCCCGACCTCAGTTCATCATCCCCGAGGAGGGCGCGACGCTGTGGTCGGACAACATGCTGATCCCGGCGGGGGCGGCTGACCCTACGGCGCCGAGACGTACATGAACTACGTCTACGAGCCCGAGGTCGCCGCCAAGATCGCCGCCTACGTCAACTACGTCACGCCGGTGGTCGGGGCCAAGCAGGTGCTCGCGAAGAGCGACCCCGAGCTCGCCGAAAACGAGCTGATCTTCCCGAGTGAGGACACGCTCGCGAACCTGTACCCGTTCGTCACCCTCACCGAGGACGAGGAGCGTCAGATGACGGAGGCCTACCAGGCGGTCATCGGCGCGTGACGCTGCGCCGGCGCCGGACGCTGTGGCCGCTGGCGCTGCTGGCGCCCGGCCTGCTCTGGCTGCTCGTCTTCTACGCGGTCCCCGCGCTCAACCAGCTGTACGTGTCGCTGCAGGAGGGGTCCCTCAGCAAGGGGTACGCCTTCACCTGGAACTGGGGCATCTACGGCGACGTCATCTCGACCTACGACGAGCAGTTCCTGCGCTCGCTCGGCTACGCCGCCGTGGCGACGCTGCTCGCCTTCGTCATCTCGTTCCCGCTCGCCTACTTCATCGCCTTCAAGGCCGGCCGCTGGCGCAACCTGCTGCTGATGCTGATCATCCTGCCGTTCTTCACCTCCTACCTGGTGCGGACGGTGGCGTGGCAGACGATCCTCACCGACGACGGCGCCGTCGTGAGCTTCTTCCAGTCGATCGGCCTGCTCGCCGACGACGGCCGCCTGCTCGCCACGCGCACGGCCGTGATCGCGGGCATCACCTACAACTTCCTGCCGTTCATGGCGCTGCCGCTGTACGTGTCGCTCGAGAAGGTCGACCGGCGGCTGATCGAGGCGGCGACCGACCTCTACGCGTCGCGCGGCGACCGCCTTCCGCAAGGTGACGCTGCCGCTCGCGCTGCCGGGCATCATCGCCGGCTCGCTGCTGACCTTCATCCCGGCCGTCGGCGACTTCATCAACGCGCAGCTGCTCGGGACCTCGCGCCAGTCGATGATCGGCAACGTCATCCAGTCGAAGTTCCTCGCCGTCGTCGACTACCCGGCCGCCGCCGCGCTGTCCTTCGTCCTGATGGGCGTGCTGCTCGTGATCGTGCTGATCTACGTCCGCCTGCTCGGCGCCCAGCGCCTGCAGGACGCCGTCGTATGAGCGACCGCCTGCGGACCCGGCTGCTCGGCGCGTGGTCGGCGCTCGCGCTGGTCTACCTGTTCGTCCCGATCGCGATCGTCGCGATCTTCTCGTTCAACGACAACCAGGGGCGCTTCAACCTCACCTGGGAGGGCTTCACCTTCGACCACTGGCTGCACCCGTTCGACGTGCCGGGGATCGGCGAGGCGGTGCGCAACTCGCTGCTGATCGCGGCGGTCTCGACGGTGATCGCGCTCGTGCTCGGGACCTTCATGGCGCTCGCGCTCGTGCGCCACGGCTTCCGCGGCCGCGGCGCCGTCGACCTGTTCGTCTTCCTCCCGCTCGCCACCCCGGAGGTCGTGCTCGGCGCCTCGCTGCTCGGGCTCTTCTTGACGCTCAACCTCGCGACGGGCTTCGTGACGATCGTGATCGCGCACGTGATGTTCAACGTCTCCTACGTGGTGGTGACCGTGAAGGCGCGGCTCGAGGGCATGGACTCCCACCTCGAGGAGGCGGCCGCCGACCTCGGCGCCAACGAGTGGACCACCTTCCGCAAGGTGACGCTGCCGCTGATCGCGCCGGGCGTCGGCGCCGCCGGGCTGCTCGCCTTCGCGCTGTCCTTCGACGACTTCGTGATCACCAACTTCAACGCCGGCCAGACGAGCACGTTCCCGCTGTTCATCTACGGCGCGGCGCGCCAGGGCGTGCCGCCGCAGGTCAACGTGATCGCCACCGCGCTGCTGCTGGTCGTCCTCGTCGCGATGCTCGCCGGCGTGCGGCGCAACCGCCTCAAGCAGGGACGGCGAGCACTGGAACCGACGACGACGCGATGAGCCGGTGCGGGGCCGGCCCGACGACGATCATCTGAGCGCCCGTGGTCACCGCGAGCGCGGAGAGCGCGTCGCGCACGCGGCCGCGCACGAGTTCGCCACGGGCCTCGCACGCCGGCTTCCCGCGCCCGCGCCAGGCCCTGGTCGAGCACGGTCTGCGCGTGCTCCTCGAGCGCGGTGGCGAAGTCCTTGACCTCGCCGCCGGCCGGGTTGAGCCGGACGGCGTAGGCGAGCACGACCTCGACGCCGAGCGCCGCGGCGAGCCGCAGGCCCTCGCGCAGCGCGGCCTCGCTGCCCGCGGTCCCGTCGTAGCCGATCAGCAGCGGCGCGCTCATGACGTGCCCGCCGGGCCGCGGTCGAGCAGGGCGGGGTCTGCGAGCTCGGGCTTGCGCCGGAAGAACTCCGGGGCCTTGCCGCTCCAGATCAGCATCAGCACGGCGCCGAACAGCAGCGCGCCGATCCCGATGATCAGCGGCGGCCCGAGCCCGAGCCACGAGTCCCCGGACTCGGAGTTCGCCGGGTCCGACAGGTCGACGCAGGACTTCACGAAGATCGCGAAGAGGATCAGCCCGCCGAGCATCGGCCCCACGCCGATCAGGAAGAACGTCTTGACGTTGCGCGTGATCTCCTTGCGGTAGTAGATCGTGCACGCGAAGCCCGTGAGCCCGTAGTAGAAGGCGATCATCAGGCCGAGCGCGGCGATCGAGTCGAAGAGGATGTTCTCGCTGACGATCGTCAGGCCGACGTACCAGACGATCGACGCGACGCCCATGAAGATCGTCGAGTTGTGCGGCGTCTGGAAGCGCGGATGGATCCTGCCGAAGAACCGCGGCGCGGCGCCGTTGCGCGCCATCGAGAGACTGGTGCGCGCCGTCGGCAGGATCGTCGTCTGCGTCGAGGCCGCCGCCGACGTGAGCACGGCGATGATGAGGATCTTGTCCAGCGGCTCGCCGAACACGTCCTTGCCGAGGACGGACAGGACGTCGTCGGCGTTGTCGATCAGCACCTGCGGCCCGCCGTAGGCCTGCGCGGCGTAGGCGACGATGATGTAGATCGCCAGCAGGATCACGGTCGCCATCAGCGCGGCCTTGCCCGGCCCCTCGTTCGAGTTCGCGGACTCCTCGTTGACGGTGACCGTCGAGTCCCAGCCCCAGTAGATGAAGACGGATATGAGCACGCCGCTGACGAGCGCGTCGAAGCTCGAGATCTCGAACGGGTTCAGCCAGGAGAGGCTCGGGTCGACCGCGTCGGGGCCGGCGTCCCCCGTCGCGACCTTGACGAGCGCGACGACCGCGAACAGCGCGAGCGTCAGGACCTCGGCGCCGAGCAGGCCGACCTGCGTGCGCGCGGACAGCTCGATCCCGATCACGCAGATCGCGGTCATGATCCCGATCCAGATCACGCCGATCGCGGTGACCGCCGCCGTCGACGCCGCCGCTCCGTCCCACCCGACGAGCAGGAAGCTGTAGAGGCCCGCGATCTGGGCGAGGTTGGCCATGACGATGACGTCGGCGACGATGATCGCCCAGCCGCCGATCCAGCCCGCGTACGGCCCCATCGCCTTCGTGACCCAGGAGAACGTCGTGCCGCAGTCCGGGTCCGCGCGGTTCATGTAGTAGTACGCCGACGCGATCAGCAGCATCGGGATGAACGCGACGAGCAGCGTCGCCGGCGCCTGCAGGCCGATGCCGCCGATGGCGACGACGAACCCCAGCGAGGCCGCGAGCGAGTAGCCGGGCGCCGTCGAGGCGACGCCGATGACGAGGCTCGAGACGAACCCGAGCGCTCCTGTCTTGAGTGTGGGCTCAGCGGAGCCGTCGGGCACGGTGGCGGCCATGTCGGCGCGACAATACGCCGCGCTGCGTTGGTTTGCTACTTGGCCGTCGTCGCGGGCGAGAGCGATGCTCCGCCGCTCACCCTGCGGATGAGTCGCGGCGCCACGATCCGTGCCGCGGCGGCGATCCAGTAGGCCCGCGGCACGTAGCGCTCGGCCTTCCCGTTCGCGCACTCGACGATCGCGTCGGCGACCTTCTCGGGCGTCGAGACGATCCAGCGCGTCTTCGGGTTGTCGACGAGCGACTGCTGCGGGAAGCCCTCCGTGGCGACGAAGCCCGGCAGCACGAGGCCGACGTGCACGCCGTTGGGCGCCTCCTCGTAGAGCAGCGAGTCCGTCCAGCCGGCGAAGGCGAACTTGGCCGCGGAGTAGGCGCCGGAGCCGGCACGCCCCACGCGACCTGCGGTCGAGGAGACGTTGACGATCGCGCTCGGCGCGCTCGCGCGCAGGCGCGGGAGCAGGACCTCGGTGAGCCGCAGCTGGGCGTCGAAGTTCAGCGCCATGTGCTTCTGGACGTTCTCCCAGCCACCGTCGGCGAAGGTCGCCCGCCACGCCGCTCCCGCGTTGTTGACCAGCAGGTGCAGCGGCTCGTCGCCGAGCTCGTCCGCGACGGTCTGCGGCGCGTCGTCGGCGAGCAGGTCGACGGCGATGTAGGAGGCGTTGGGCAGCTCCGCCACGATGGCCGCGCAGCCGGTCCTCGCGGCGGGCCAGGACGACCACGCGGTAGCCGTCGGAGGCGAGGCGACGGGCGGTCGCCTCGCCGATGCCGCTGGAGGCGCCGGTGACCAGTGCTGTGCGCATTCGCACGGACCCTACCTCGCTAACCTCGCCGACTTGCCGAGTCGTGCCGCCACCTGGTGGCGCGAGCGGGGGACCCAATCCGTTGGGGCGAATCCGGGCCTGCTGGCCCGGTAGCGCAGTTGAAGCGCGAGCCCGTCAGCTCACCTCGTAGGCGAAGTCAACGCTGAAGTGAATCGAGGACCGTTCGTGCTGTCGAAGTCCGTGCTGCTCACCGCCGTCGTGCTGGCGCTGCCCACCACCGCTGTCGCGATGCCCCACGGGGGGAGCCCCGGCGGCGCCGAGGCGGGCGCGAAGGCCAAGCAGTCGCAGGGCTCGCCGAAGGCCTCGGCGATCGTCGCCGCCGCCGAGTCGGCACTCGGCTCGCCCTACGTCTCCGGCGGCACCGACCCCTCCGGCTTCGACTGCTCCGGCCTGACCACCTGGGCCTTCAAGAAGGCCGGCATCAAGCTGCCGCGCACGAGCTTCGAGCAGTTCGAGACCGGCCGCGCGGTCGAGCCCGCCGCCATCCAGCCCGGCGACCTCGTCTTCTGGTCGACGGACGGCTCCGGCGCCTCGCACGTCGGCATCGCCATCGCCGTCAACCGCGCGATCTCGGCCACGAGCTCCGGCGGCGTCATGGAGCACGGCATCAAGGGCTCGGGCTACTGGGGCTCGGCCTTCCTCGGCGCACGCCGCCGCTAGCGCGCCGCCGATCCAGACTTACGCATACGGGAAGTCTCGACGAGTTCGTGCTCCCGTGCTCGAGAGTCACACAAGGACAAGTTACGGTCGAGTAATATCCACTCCATGAGCGTGGCAGATCGCGGCATGGGGCTCGCCCTCAAGGGCCTCAACGCACTGGCTGGATCGGACCGCATGCGCGGCCCGGCGTCCAAGCTGGTGTACCGGATGACCCGGGACTCGGTGAAGGCCGCCGGCACGGCTGGTCGCACCTTCACGGCAATCACCGGCAGCGGCAAGCCGGAGCGGTTGAAGACGACGAGCCCTCGCGGCCTGTTCGACCTGCAACCCGGACGACGAGCAGCAGATGCTGCGCGACACCTTCAAGGAGTTCGGCGCCGGCGAGCTGCGGCCCGTCGCCCAGCAGGCCGACACCGACTGCGCTGCTCCGGCCGAGCTGATCGCGCAGGCCGCGGAGCTCGGGCTCACCCAGCTCGGCGTGCCCGAGTCGCTCGGCGGCGTCGTCTCCGAGCGCTCCGCGGTCACCGCCGTGCTCGTGGCCGAGGCGCTCGCCCACGGCGACGCCGGCCTGGCCACCGCGATCCTGGCGCCCGCCGGAGTCGCGTCCGCGCTCGCGCTGTGGGGCGACGCCGACCAGCAGGCCACCTACCTGCCGCCGTTCGTCGGCGAGGAGGCGCCGCCCGCCGCCGCGCTGGCGATCCTCGAGACCGGCGCGATCTTCGACCCGTTCGACCTGACCACGACCGCCCGGGAGACCGACGGCGGCTTCGTCCTCGACGGCGTCAAGGCGCTGGTCCCCAACGCGGTGCACGCCGACCTGTTCGTCGTCGCCGCCGAGCTCGAGGGCCGCGGCCCGGCGCTCTTCCTCGTCGAGTCCGGCGCGAAGGGCGTCAGCGCGGAGGCCGAGCCGGCGATGGGCGTCCGCGCCGCCGCCACCGCGACGCTGACCCTCGAACGACGTCACGCTGCCCGCCCGCGCGCTGCTCGGCGACGCCGACCCGGCCGTCTACACCGAGTGCGTGCAGCGTGCGCGCCTCGCCTGGTGCGCGATCGGGGTCGGCACGGCCCAGGCCGTCCTGGACTACGTCATCCCCTACGTCAACGAGCGCAAGGCGTTCGGCGAGCCGATCGCCCATCGCCAGGCCGTCGCCTTCGCGGTCTCGGACATCGCGATCGAGCTCGAGGGCATGCGGCTCGCGCTGTGGCGCGCCGCGGCGCTCGCCGACGCGGGCAAGGACTTCGGCCATCCCGCCGCGGTCGCTCGTCGCCTGGTCGCCACCAAGGGCGCGACCATCGGCTCCCAGGGCGTCCAGCTGCTGGGCGGCCACGGCTACGTCAAGGAGTACCCCGTCGAACGCTGGTTCCGCGACCTGCGAGCCGCCGGCGTCATGGAAGGAGGGCTGCTCGTATGAGCATCGATCTGGAAGTCCCGAAGAAGCTCGCGCCGCTCGTCGAGCAGGCCCACCAGGTGGCCGTCAACGTCTTCCGGCCGGTCTCTCGCAAGTACGACCGCGAGGAGCACGCCTACCCCAAGGAACTCGACATGCTCGCCGCCCTGATCAAGGGGATGGACGACGGTGGCGGGGCCAGCGGTGCGGGCGCGGCCGCCGGAGCCAAGACGAACGGCTCCAACGGCGAGGCCGGCAACCGCAACGGGGCGAATCTCGCCTCCGCGCTGTCGATCATGGAGCTCTGCTGGGGCGACGTCGGCCTCCTGCTCTCGATGCCCGGCCAGGGCCTCGGCAATTCGGCGATCGCCGCGGTCGCCAACGAGGTGCAGCTGAAGTCCTACGGCGACAAGTGGGCCGCCATGGCGATCACGGAGCCCGAGGCGGGCTCGGACTCCGCCGCGATCCGCACGACCGCCGTCCTCGACGGCGACGAGTACGTCCTCAACGGCGAGAAGATCTACGTGACCTCCGGCGAGCGGGCGGACCTCGTGGTCGTGTGGGCGACGCTCGACCGCAACCAGGGCCGCGCGGCCATCAAGTCGTTCGTGGTGGAGCGCTCCAATCCCGGCATGAAGCTCGACCGGCTCGAGCACAAGCTCGGCATCCGCGCGTCGGACACGGCCGCCTTCATCCTCGAGGACTGCCGCGTCCCCAAGGACGCGCTGCTCGGCGACCCCGAGATCAAGCCCAAGGGCGGCTTCGCCGGGGTCATGCAGACCTTCGACAACACGCGTCCGCTGGTGGCCGCGATGGCGATCGGCGTCGCCCGCGCGGCGCTCGATCACACGCGCGACGCGCTGGCCGAGGCCGGCGTCGAGATCGACCCCGACCGTCCCGCCAACGCGCAGTCGGCGGCGGCGGCGGAGCTGCTCGACATGGAGGCGGACTTCGAGGCCGCGCGCCTGCTCACGATGCAGGCGTGCTGGATGGCCGACAACAAGAAGCCCAACTCGCTGCAGGCCTCGATGGCCAAGGCGAAGGCCGGCCGGATGGGCACCGACGTGTGCCTGCGCTGCGTCGCGCTGTGCGGCGCGACGGGGCTCGGCGAGTCGGAGCTCCTCGAGAAGTGGGCGCGCGACGCGAAGATCCTCGATCTCTTCGAGGGCACGCAGCAGATCCAGTTGCTGATCGTCGCCCGCCAGCTGCTGAAGAAGACATCTGCTGAACTGAAGTAATGAACATCACCGGCACCGACTTCGTCCTCATCCTCTCGCAGGACCTCGACCGGACGGAGCGGTTCTACGGCGACGTGCTCGAGCTCGAGCTCGGCCCGCGCTGGGGCGACATCGGGTTCGAGATCGAGACGGGCGACACCACGCTCGCCTTCATCGACGTCGAGAAGATGGGCCGCGAGTTCGCCCCGTCGCCGACCGCGATCGTGCTGAGCGTCGACGACGTGCAGGCGGCCAAGAGCGAGCTCGAGGATCGCGGCGTCGAGTTCAGCACCGAGATCATCGACAGCGGCACCTGTCACCAGGCGTACTTCTCCGATCCCGACGGCAACGCCCTCGGGATCCACCACATCTACGGCGACCGCTAAGCGGTCGACGAGGTTCGCGCAGCGCCCGGTTGATCTCGTCCGGGCGCTCGAGCGGGCCCATGTGCCCGCAGCCCTCGAGGATCTCGAGCCCCGCGAGCTGCGGGACCGCCTCGGCGAGGCGGTGCGCGTGGGCAGGCGGGGTGAGCCTGTCCTTCTCCCCGGCGATCACGAGCGTCGGGACGTTGAGGTGCTCGACGCGATCGAGAAGGTCCATGCGTGACAGCTCGCGGCCGCAGGCGGCGCGGACGCGCGGCTTGGAGGCGAGCACCATCTGCTCGCTGAAGCGCACGGCGGCCGCCGACGCCGACGGGGACAGGGCGACCGCGCGGACGATCCTGTGCGAGAGCGCGTCCGGGCGGCTCGGGAACGGCACGCCGGCACCCAGCAGGATCGAGCCGATCGCCTGCCGCGGCGACGGCCATGCGCGTCCGGGCGTCTTGACCAGCAGCGACTCCACGATCAGGTCGCCGAGACCGGTGTTGATGAAGGCCGCCCGGCTGGCGCGCGGGCCGACGGAGTCGTTGTAGCGGCCGGCCCAGGCCGCGATCGTCATCGCGCCCATCGAATGACCGGCGAGCAGGGCGGGCCGGTCGTCGCCGACGGCGGCAACGAGGACGGCCTCGAGATCATCCGCGAGCCGGTCCAGCGACCAGTCGCCGTCCTTCGGCGTGCCGCTGCGGCCGTGGCCGCGGGTGTCGTAGGCGACGACGTGGTGGTCCTTGGCGAGGTCGTGGACCTGCAGGCGCCAGAACTCGAGCGTGCACATCCAGCCGTGCAGGAGCACGATCGGCGGCGCGTCCTCGCGGGCCGTAGGTCTCGACGTTCAGCGGCACGCCGCCTGCGCCGTCGACCATGAGGGACTTGCCCTTCGGCGCGGTGCTGAGCGGCTCCCACAGCGGGTCGGCCTCGATCTTCCGACGGTCCAGCACGTCGGCCATCAGCATCGAGCCGAGGCCGGCTCCGGCGAGCCCGACGGTGGTGAGCAGTCGGTTGCGCACCCTCTACGCCGCGTCTGACGCCGCGTCGCGCGAGCTGGCGCGAGCGGCGGGTGATGCGGGGCACGAGCGCATCGATGCGCTTCAGCGAGGAGCCGAGCTCGTCGACCTTGTTCTCCAGCGACATGGTCGCGTCGCGGATGCCGGTGCACCGAGCCCTCGAGGCTGCGCACGTCGCCGCGCAGCGCATCGATGCCGGCGACGGCTTCCTGCAGGTCGGAGCGCATGCCGCGCATGTCCTTCTCGATCGAGGCGATGGAGCCGCCGAGCGTCTCGAGTGAGGAGAGGATCCGGTCGAGACGGTCGACCGCGGCGCCGAGGCCGCGAACGGCGGCCACGGCGGGATTTGCGAGACCCATAGCGGGCCGGACGCTACCGCACGGGTCGACGGCGGCGGGCTCCGCCGCCGCGGGCTGCTGGGTGCCCGGCGGGCAGTTGCGTGCGCTCTCCTGGCGAGCTGCGTAGCTGCCGTACGTCGGTCGCTGCTGGTGCTCGACCGGCGCCGCGGTCGCCACGGGCTCAGGCTCGGAGGCGACGGCGGGAGGCGGCGTCGCCACGGGCCGACGCTCGGGGCGATGGCGCTGGGGCGGCGGGGTCGTCGTCGGGGCCGCCGTGGCGACGGGTTCCGGCGTCGCCGTGGCCTCGGGCTCCTCCGCGACCGTCTCGGTCTTCGTCGCGCCCTGCGGCTGGGTGGCCGCGACGAAGCGGACGGTGGCCGTCGATGCGGGCTCCGGCGTAGGCGGCCGCAGCCGCGTCGTCGACCGTGCGAACGCGTCCGTGGTCGCCGACTCGCGCTGCGGGAGCGACCTTCGGCGTCGCCTTCGCGGCGCGCTCGCGCTGCGGGGCACGCGGCTGGGACTTGGTGGCGGCGACCTCGCGCTTGGGCGGGGCGGGGTCTGCGTGCTGGACGATCTCGACGGAGCCGACACCGAGCGTCACGACCGCGGCGGTCGTCGCCAGCGCCTTGGCGCCGAGGCCGGCCGACGCGCCGCCGAGCGCACTCGCCAGGGCGAAGCCGGCGGGCGCCGGTGCGACGAGGCCGAGCAGGGCCGGACGCAGGCGGCGCGGTCCGGCGGGGCCTTCGCTGAGGCGACGCCGGGCGACGAAGACCGCCTGGCGCGCGGCCAGCGGCGTCGTCTCGAGCGCGGAGCCGATCTCGTCGTAGGTGAGGCCACCGAGCTCGCGCATGACCAGCGCGCCGCGCTGGTACTCGGTGAGGTTCTGCATGTCGTCGAGCAGTGCGGCGAGCTGCTCGCGGGCCGCCGCACGGCGGAAGGCGTCGTCGGGGCGGGATGGGTGAATCATCGAGTCGTCCAGGGGCCGGGCCGGCGTGTGCGCTGGCGGATGATCGTCACGGATTCGTTGTGGGCGATGCGGAAGAGCCACGGCCGCAGCGGGCCGGTCCGGCCCGCGCGGCGCATCGCCTGAAGGGCTTTGAGCATGGAGTTCTGGAGGGCGTCGCCCGCCTCTTCGTCGTCGCGCAGCAGCGATCGGCAGTAGCCGTGCAGCAGCGGGGCGTAGCGCCCGTAGATGGCCGTGAACGCCGATTCCGAGCCGTTCTCGACCATGCGCGCCAGGCGTTCGTCGCCCAGCGCGCGCATGGCCGGCGCCCAGCGGGCGCCGGCCAGGGCCGGTTCGTCAGTGGTCGACGGAGCCATGTGCGCGCGAACCTATTCCGGGAGGCTGGGGCTTTCCTGAGACTTAGCTGCGACCGCCGCGGGGGCCGGTCGGACCGGTCGGCTACCGCCGCCGTGACCCTGCGGGCAGTCCTCGCCGTCCTCTTCCTCGGTGCCCTCCTCCTCTTCGCGCCGACTCGAACGCGTCGGCTGCGGCGGTGGCCGCCGTCGAGGTCGCTGCCGCCTGCGCGGAGGCGTCGGTGAGCGCGGTCTTGCCGGAGTCGGTCAGCTCGTCGTCGGCCACGCCCTCGTCGAAGGACTCGACCTCCTCGTCGGAGGAGTCGGCGACGTCGTAGAGCACGTCCTCGTACTCCTCGTCGGCGCCGACGACGGCGACGATGCCGTCGCGCGTGTTGAGCGCGTTGTCGAGCGAGCCCTCGAGCGAGTCGGTGAGCGCCTGGCTCGCCGCCGTCCATCGCGTCGGCCGTCGTCAGCGCGACGTCGTCGGCGGCGTCGGCGACCAGGCCGAACGAGCCCGGGCCCTTGTCGGTGTCGAGCTGGCGGGCGGCCGCCTTGGCGGCACGAGCCAGGTTCTTGTCGACGGCGGCGAGCTTCGTCGCGGCCTTCGCGTCGTCACCGTCGTCGATGGCGTCGACGGCCTTCTCGAGCGACAGCTCGACGCGCTCGACGCGCTTCTCGGTGCGGGCCGAGGCATCGAAGCCGCGGTCGCCGTGGTGCTTGCCGCCCGCGAGGGCGGCGCTGGGAAGTGCGAGTGCGGCGATTGCAGCGCCGCTCACGCAGATGCGGATGGGGTTGGTCATGCCTGTACGACGACGGCGCCTCCCGGTTGTTAGCAACCGGCAGACAGAATCTCGAAGCGCGCGCCGCCGCCGGGGTTCTGGCCCGCGGAGACGGTGCCGCCGTGCGCCTCCACGATGCCGGCGACGATCGCCAGGCCGAGCCCGGCCCCCGCCTTGCCGCGCACCCGCCCGCCCTCAGCTGCGCCAGAAGCGCTCGAACAGCGCCGTCGTGATCCCCCGGCGGAAGCCCCGGCCCCCGGTCGCAGACCGCCAGCGAACCAAGGGGCCTGGCCCCCTGTCCGCTTGTCCACGCTGACGGTGACGGGGGTGCCGTCCGGGGTGTGGGTGAGCGCGTTGCGGAGCAGGTTGTCGACCACCTGGCGCAGGCGGCCGGCGTCGCCGGTGACCGTGACCGGGTCGCCGGCCTCGAGGGTGATGTCGCGGTCGGGCGCGGCGGCGCGGGCGGCGTCGACGGCTTCGCGGGCGACCTCGGCGAGGTCGAGCTCCTCGAACTGGAGCTCGCGCTCCTCGTCGAGGCGGGCGAGCGTGAGGAGGTCCTCGACGAGCACGCCCATGCGGGCGGCCTCGGACTCGATGCGGGTCATCGCCTTCTCCAGGTCGGCGGGCTCGCGGGCGGCCCCGATCCGGTAGAGCTCGGCGTAGCCGCGGATCGAGGCGAGCGGGGTGCGCAGCTCGTGGGAGGCGTCGGAGAGGAAGCGCCGCAGCTTGTTCTCGCTGGCGGTGCGCTCGGCGAAGGCGCCCTCGATCTGGCCGAGCATCGCGTTGAGCGCGAGACCGAGGCGGCCGACCTCGGTGCGCTCCGTCGCGGGCTCGACCCGCTGCGACAGGTCGCCCGCGGCGATCTGCGCCCGCCGCGACCTCCATCCGCTGCAGCGGGGCGAGCCCGACGCGGACGAGCCAGAAGGCGGCCGCCGCGAGCGCGGCCAGCACCGCCGCGGCGACGATCACGCCGATGGTGGTCAGCCGGCCGAGCGTGTCTTGGACCTCGTCGAGCGGCACGGCGGCGACGAGCGGTGCTCCCGGACGTCGTCGGCGCGGCGATCACGCGGATAGCCGTCGACGTCGACCAGCTCGGGTCGTCGAAGTCGGTGGTGAGCGGCAGGTCGTCCGGGAGGTTCGGCTCCTCGTCGCGTCCGCGCGTGTCGCCGATCGTCACCTCATCGATGACCTTGCCGTCCTCGATCACCGCGCCGTACGTGCCGCCGGGGATCCGAGCCTCCGGCGGTGCACCGCCGCCAGGGGGGCCACCGAAGCCGGGCCGAAAGTCGTCGAGCTCGCGCGGGATCTCGAACGAGCGCACTGAACGCCTGCTTGTCGACCCGGTCGTAGAGGTAGTCGCGCAGCGCCGCGTAGCTGACGCCGCCCATCACCAGCAGCCCCACGCCGGCGAGCGCGATCAGCAGCGCGAGCAGCCGGGCGCGGAGAGAGCTCACCCGCGCGGCGCGCGCAGCGCGTAGCCGACCCCGCGCACGGTCTGGATCAGCTGCGGCGCGCCGTTCACCGCGAGCTTCTTGCGCAGGTAGGAGACGTAGGTCTCGAGCACGCGGGCGTCGCCGCCGAAGTCGTAGTCCCAGACGTGGTCGAGCAGCTGCCCGCGGGTGAGGACGCGCCGCGGGTTGAGCAGCAGGAAGCGCAGCAGCCGGTACTCGGTCTGGGTGAGGTCGACGAGCTCGCCGGCGCGGGTGACCTCGCGCGTGTCCTCGTCCATCTCGATGTCCTCGAAGCGCAGCAGGCTGCTGCCGCCCTCGGCGCCGGTCCGCCGCAGGATCGTCCGGATGCGCGCGATCAGCTCCTCGAGCGAGAACGGCTTGGTGACGTAGTCGTCGCCGCCGGTGGACAGGCCGCGGATCTTGTCCGCCGTCGCGTCGCGCGCGGTCAGGAAGACGATCGGCACCTGCGCGCGGTCGGCGCCGAGGCGCCGGGCGACCTCGAAGCCCTCCATGTCGGGCAGCATCACGTCGAGGATCATCAGATCGGGGCGGAAGGTCTCGACCTGGGCGAGGGCCTCCGCGCCGGTGCCGGCGGACGCCACGTCGAAGCCCTCGTAGCGGAGCGCCATCGAGATCACGTCGACGATGTTCGGCTCGTCGTCGACGACCAGGACCTTGGTCACGGAGTCGCTCACACGGTCATTGTGCGAGAGGTTCCTCGGAGAAAGCTGAGAGCAGCGCGGCCTCGACCGCATCGAGCGGTGGGCCTGGAACCGCGACCGTCGTCGGGTCGAACGCGAGCTCCAGCCAGGCGTAGACGTCGGCGAGCACCGCGCGCACGGGCTCCGGGTCCTCGCAGACGACGCGACGCGCCGAGGAACCACCGCCCCGCGCGCACCCGCTGGGCGAGGCCGAAGAGCTTGGCGCGGCCGGCGAGGTTGACGCTGTAGTCGCCGGCGCAGTACTCGCCGGACGACCGAGCCGAGCCGCGCGTCGACGCCGATGCCGACGAGGGCCGCGACGATCGTCGCCGCCGTCTGCTCGAAGCGCGCGTGGATGCCGTCGAGGCCGCCCTCCCCCTCGAGCTCGAGCACCAGCGAGCCGCGGTGGTAGGCGACGGCGTGCCCGCCGGGCTCGCGATCGAGCGGGGCGAAGCCGTGCGCCCGCGCCGCGTCCACCGCGGCCTCGTAGCCGGGCCGCAACGCGTCGAGCCGCCCGAAGGCGACGGTCGGCTCAGGCCGATAGAGCCGCAAGGAGCTCACCGGCGGCCCGCAGCTGCTCCGGGTCGTGGTCGGCGCGGGCGGTGAGGCGGAGGCGGGCCGTGCCCTCCGGGACGGTCGGAGGACGGATGGCCTGGGCGAAGACGCCCTGCTCGAGCGCGCGCTCGCTGACGTCGAGCGCGGCCTGCGGCTCGCCGAGCACGAGCGGGATGATCGGCATGTCGTCGGCCGGCGCACCGAGCGCCGCGCGCAGGACGCGCGCGTTGGCGTGCAGGGTGGCCATGCGCTCCGGCTCGTCGCGCACGATCGCCAGCGCGGCGCGCGCCGCGCCCACCGCCGCGGGCGGGAGGGCGGTGGAGTAGATGATCGGCCGGGCGCGGTTGATGAGCAGCTCGCGCGTTTCGGCGTCGCAGCCGATGTAGGCGCCGTAGCTGCCCAGCGCCTTCGAGAGCGTTCCGACGATCACGTCCGCATCGACTCGGCCGGGCACGACGCCGGTGTGGTGGGCGGCGTCGACGATCAGCCGGGCGCCGGTCGACCTCAGCGCGCCGAGGTCGGCGATGTCGCCGTCCATCGAGAACACCGCGTCGGTGACGATCGTGGTCGCGCCCACTCGGGACGGTCCCGTGCTCGTAGACCTCGACCTCTGCTCGCGACAGCCGACACGCCGTCGATGATCGAGGCGTGGTTGAGCGCGTCGGAATGGATGACGCTCACCGGGCTCGGTGAGGGCGGTGAGCACCGCGAGGTTGGCGAGGTAGCCCGAGCCCGCCAGCAGGCATGCCTCGGTCCCCAGGTAGTCCGCGAGCTCAGCCTCGAGCTCCTCGTGCAGTGCGAGCGCGCCGCTGACCAGCCGCGATGAGCCGGAACCCGCGCCCCATCGCTGAGCGGCCTCGGCCGCGGCGGCGCGCACGCGCGGGTCGCCCGCCAGCCCGAGGTAGTCGTTCGAGCACAGCAGCAGCACGTCGTGGCCGTCGAGCACGATGCGCGGGCCGGGCGGGCTCTCCACGCGGCGCAGCTCGCGCAGCATCCCCGCGGCGCGGAGCTCGGTCTAGACCGGGCCGCACTTGACGCAACGGGCGGTGTAGCCCCGGGGAAGGACCTGCACGACGAGCTTGCGCGCGCAGACCATGCAGAAGCGCGGCGGATCCGTGGCCGCCCTGCGCTCGCGGCAGCGGGTGTGGTCGCCCTCGTCGGCAGGGCGACCGCACCCATCGCAGTACGTCGGCGAGGGTGTGCGTTGCAGCTCCTGCACGGGCATCTCGAGCTCGGCGAGCAGGTCGAGGTCGTCCTGCGCGTCGCGGCCGAGCGTCGTCAGGTAGTTGCCGACGATGATCGCGTTGATGCCACCGGCCAGGCCCTGGCGCGCGCCCTCGTCGCCGAGGGTCAGCTCGCGGCCGCCGGCGAAGCGCAGCACGGTGCGCGGCATCGCGAGCCGGAAGGCGGCGACCGCTCGCAGCGCGTCGGCGGCGGGCACCGGCGGCATGTCGGCGAACGGCGTGCCGGGCCGCGCGTCGAGGAAGTTCATCGGGACCTCGTGCGGGTCGACCTCGGCGAGCTGGGTGGCGAGCTCGGCGCGCTGCTCGAGCGTCTCCCCCATGCCGATGATGCAGCCGCAGCAGACCTCCATGCCGCGGTCGCGCACGAGCTCGAGCGTCGCCCGGCGCTCCTCCCACGAGTGGGTCGTGACGACCTGCCCGAAGTGGCTGCGAGCGGCCTCGAGGTTGTGGTTGTAGCGGTGCACGCCGAGCGCGGCGAGCTCGTCCGCCTGCTCCTCGGTGAGGATGCCCAGCGAGCAGGCGACGTTGATGTCGACCGAGGCCTGGATGGCGATGATCGCGTCGCGAACCTGCGCCATCAGACGCTCGTCCGGCCCGCGCACGGCGGCGACGATGCAGAACTCCGTCGCGCCCGTGGCGGCGGTCTCGCGAGCGGCCTCGACGAGCTCGGGGATGTTGAGCTTCGCGGCGCGCACCGGCGTCTCGAAGCGACCCGACTGCGAGCAGAAGTGGCAGTCCTCCGGGCAGCCGCCCGTCTTGATGGAGACGATGCCCTCGACCTCGACGGTGTCGCCGCACCACTTCAGGCGGACCTCATGGGCGAGCGCGAGCGCCTCGGGGACCCGGTCGTCGGGCAGGCGGAGCACCTCGAGCACCTGGGCCTCGTCGAGGCCGGTGCCCTGCTCGAGCACCTGGTCACGGGCGATGGCGAGGATGTCGGGAGTCACAGGCTGATCTTGATCCAGTCGGAAGCTCGGGCGGCGAAGGCCGCGGGGTCGAGACGGCCGGCACCCTCAGGGATGCGGCCGAGCAGCGGGACGCCAGCGTACAGCGGCAGGTCGGCCAGGTTGCGCTCCTCGGCCAGGCCGGGCGTGTCCGGCCACGAGCCGATGACGACGCCCAGGCACTCCAACCCGCGCGCGCGAAGCGCCTCGCACGTCAGCGCCGTGTGGTTGAGCGTGCCGAGCCCGGCCCGCGCGACCACGATCACCGGCGCGCCGAACCGTGCGGCGACGTCCGCGAGGTCGAACGATCCCGAGCCGGACCAGCAGCCCGCCGGCGCCCTCGACGATGCCGTCCGGGACGTCGAGGTCCTCCAGCGCGAGCGTCGAGCCGGCGGAGGCGGGCGCGAGCGGTTCGGGGAAGTGGGCGAGGGTGCGGGTCGCGACGCCGGCGAGGCGGGCGACGTCGGCGGCGTCGTCCTCGTCGCCGGTCTGCACGAGCTTGACGTAGGGAACACCGGTGATCACCGCGAGAGCCGCGCAGGCGATCGTCTTGCCGACGCCGGTGTCGGTGCCCGTGACGACGATCATCCGGCGTCCGCCGCCGCGTGCATCGCCTCACACACACGTACGAGATCGTCATCGTCCATGACGAAGGGCGGCATCACGTAGATGAGGTCGCGGAACGGGCGCAGCCAGACGCCGAGCTCGATCGCCGCAGCCGACGCGGCGGCCACGTCGACGGGGTGGTCGAGCTGGATGACGCCGATCGCGCCCTTGACGCGACCGCGGTCGCCGAGCCCGGCGCGCAGGCCGGCCTCGATGCGCGGCACGTCGCGCTCCCACGCCAGCGCGTCGAGCGACGCCAGGGCGACCGCGCACGCCAGCGGGTTGGCCATGTAGGTCGGCCCGTGCATGAGCGCGCCGCCGGTGAGCGACCCCGCGACGTCCGGGGTGCAGAGCGTCGCCGCGAGCGTCATGTAGCCGCCGGTGAGCGCCTTGCCGACGCAGAGGATGTCCGGCGCGACGCCGGCGTGGTCCATCGCGAACAGTGCGCCGGTGCGGCCGAAGCCCGTCGCGATCTCGTCGAAGACCAGCAGCAGCCCATGCGCGTCGCAGAGCTCGCGCAGGACCCGCAGAACCGCCGGGTCGTAGAACCACATGCCGCCCGCGCCCTGGACGACCGGCTCGACGATCACCCCCGCCAGCTCGTCCGCGTGACGCTCGACGACCTCGGCGAGGTGCGCGGCGTACGCGTCGTCGAGGGTGGCCGGCGGCCGGTCGGCGAAGACCTGCTCGGGCAGCGCGCCCGCCCACAGCGAGTGCATCCCGCCGTCGGGGTCGCAGACCGCCATCGCTCCCCACGTGTCCCCGTGATAGCCGCCGCGCACGGTGAGGAAGCGGTGCCGGCCGGGCCGCGCCTGGCGGCACATCTTCAGCGCGACCTCGACCGACACGGAGCCCGAGTCGCAGAAGAAGACGTGCTCGAGCGCCTCGGGTGTCATCGCGACGAGGCGCTCGGCGAGCCGCACCGCCGGCTCGTGGGTGAGCCCGCCGAACATCACGTGCGCCATGCGGCCGAGCTGGTCGCGCACCGCCGCGTCGAGCGCCGGGTGGCGGTAGCCGTGGATCGCGCACCACCACGACGCCATCCCGTCGATCAGATCCCGCCCGTCGGCGAGGCGCAGCCGGACGCCCTCGGCCGAGACGACCGGCAGCGGCGCCTGCTCGCCCGGCATCGGCCCGTAGGGATGCCAGACGTGGCGGCGGTCGAGTTCGAGCAGCGCGTCGACGTCCATCGACGCGCGACGGTACCGCCAGTCCTATGCGATCGGCTCGATCACGTACGTCACGCGGGCCTGCGTGGTGACCTTGCGCTTGGCGCTGAGGATCTTGGTCGGGCGACGCGACCGAGCGGTCGGCGGACGCTCCGGCCGACTCGAACGCGAACGGCGCATACTGGCCCTGGCCGGGGTCGAGCTCGATCGACTGCACGTCGACGATCCGCTGGCCCTCGTGAGCGGCGGCCGCGTCCGCCCGCGAGCGCGCGTCGTCGAGCGCGGCGGCCGCCGAGCGCGCCTCTCCGTCCGCGCGGCGCTCCGGGGAGAAGCCGAGCTGCGGCCCGTAGACGTCCGTGGCGCCACGCTTGGACGCGACGTCGATCGCCCGGCCGACCAGCGCCAGGCCCTCGACGGAGACACGCAGGCCGACCGACGCGCGGAAGCGGAAGACGACGGGACCGTCCTTGCCCCTGCGCCGGCGCTCGCGGTTGATGGAGACCTGCGTCGTCGTCAGCCCGTCCTTCTCGACTCCCGCCGCGCGCAGCCCGCGCACGATCCTCGCCATGACCGCGTTCGCCTTCGACCGCGCGTCGTCCGCCCTCGTCGCGACGTGCGTCGACGCCGACGGAGAAGCTGCCGCGGTCCGGCTTGAGCTCGACCTGCCCGTTCCCGAGAACGGAGATGACGTGCTCGGTGTCCTGGGCGGCGGCGACGGACGGCAGCGCGAGGCAGGCGGCCGTGGCGACCGCGGCGAGGATGGTCTTCATAGGCTCACTACGTGCGGCGCGCGGCCCTCGTCACAGGAGCAGCCAGCGGGATCGGCAAAGCGATCGCCTCCGCCTTCGCGGCGGACGGCTACGACGTCTTCACCGTCGACCTGCACGACGCCGACTTCGAGGGGGACCTGACGCAGCGCGAGGTCAACCGCGCCGCCGTGGATGCCGCGCACGAGCGCTTCGGCCGCCTCGACGTGATCGTCGCCAACGCCGGCGTCCAGCACGTCGCGCAGATCGAGGACTTCCCCGAGGACCAGTGGGACCGCATCGTCGCGCTGCTGCTGACCAGCCCCTTCCTGCTCGCCCGCTACGGCTGGCCGCACCTCAAGGCGTCCGGCGACGCGCGCTTCATGGTCGTCGCGTCCGCCCACGCGCTTGCCGCCTCGCCGTTCAAGAGCGCGTACGTCTCCGCCAAGCACGGCGCACTCGGCCTCGTGAAGACGCTCGCGCTGGAGGGCGCCGAGCACGGCATCGCCACCTCGGCGATCTGCCCCGGCTACGTGCGCACGCCGCTGGTCGAGCGCCAGGTCGAGGCACAGGCGAAGGCGCACGGCATCTCTGAGGAGCAGGTGCTCGAGGACGTGATCCTCGCCCCGCACGCCGTCAAACAGCTGATCGAGCCGGAGGCGGTCGCGGAACTCGCCGTCTTCCTGGCGGGACCGAACCGGCGCTTCATGACCGGCGCTCCGGTCGTCATCGACGGCGGGTGGACCGCGCGCTGAGGAGGCGGCCGCGTCGCGCGACCAGCGGGTTCGCGCAATGGACCGATCCCGGGACTACCGAGGCGCGCTATGCGGTAGAAGTCGCCGTGAGAGAGGGGGTTCGGGTGACCGAGCGGGTTGCTGACGCGTCGGCGCAGGCTGACGCGCTGCTGGAGGTCGAGGGTCTGCACGCTTCCTATGGAGGCGTGCGCGCGCTGCGCGGCGTCTCGCTGACCGTGCCCCAGCACGGCATCGTCGCCGTGCTCGGCAACAACGGCGCCGGCAAGAGCACCCTGCTGCGCGCCCTCTCCGGCGTGCTGCAGCTGATGGGCGGCTCGGTCGACGAGGGCGCGCATCCGCTTCGACGGGAAGGACCTCGTCGGCCGCGACCCGGCGCGACATCGTCCGCGCCGGCATCGCCCAGGCGCCCGAGGGCCGGCGCGTGTTCGCGCACCTGACCGTCGACGAGAACCTGCGCGCCGGCGGGCTCTCCCCAACGCGACCGCCAGGCCAAGGAAGCCGCTCGCGCGCGCGTCTTCGAGCTCTTCCCGCGGCTCGAGGAACGGCGCGAGCAGAAGGCCGGCCTGCTGTCGGGCGGCGAGCAGCAGATGCTCGCCATCGGCCGCGCGCTGATGGCCGAGCCGCGCCTGCTGCTGCTCGACGAGCCGTCGCTCGGCCTCGCGCCGCAGATCGTCGAGATGATCGGGGACGACGATCCAGACGATCGCCGCCACGGCACGGCGGTCGTCCTCGTCGAGCAGAACGCGGCGATGGCGCTCGGGCGTCGCCGACCACGCCTACGTGCTCGAGGTCGGCGACGTCTCGCTCGACGGTCCGGCCGAACGAGCTCGCCGCAGTCCGACGAGGTGCAGGCCCGCTACCTCGGCGTCGGCGACGAGGCGGAGATCACCGCCGCAGAAGCTCGAGCCGACGGGGCGCGGCACGCCCAAGCGCCGCGACCCGCAGGACCTCACGGTCGAGCGGCGCCACGGTGCGCTTCGGCGGCCTCAAGGCGCTCGACGACGTCTCGCTGACGGTCGCCGCCGGGCACCACCCACGCCGTCATCGGACCCAACGGCGCGGGCAAGTCGACGCTGCTGAACGTGCTCACCGGCGTCTACCGCGCCGTCCGCCGGCGACGGTGCGCTACGGCGACACCAAGCCTCACGGGCTGCGCCCGCCCGAAGATCGCGGCGCTCGGCATCAGCCGGACCTTCCAGAACATCGCGCTGTCCCCGCACATGACCGTGCGCGACAACCTGCTGCTCGGCCGGCACCGCCTGACGAAGACGGGCTTCGTGTCCGCCGGCCTCGAGCCTGCCGAGCGCACGCAGCGAGGAGAGCGCGCAGGCCGAGATGATCGATCGCATCGCCGCGCTGCTGCACCTCGAGGAGCGCCTGGACCAGCCCGGTGCGCGTCGCTGTCCTACGGCGACCGCAAGCGCGTCGAGCTCGGCCGGGCGCTGCGCCGCCGAGCCGTCGCTGCTGCTGCTCGACGAGCCGGTGGCCGGCATGAACGCCGACGAGAAGCAGCGACATGGCCGACGCGATCGGCCGGCTGCGCGAGGCGCTCGGCCTGTCGCTGGTGCTCGTCGAGCACGACATGCGCTTCGTCATGGGCCTCGCCGAGCGCGTCACCGTGCTCGACTTCGGCCGCTGCATCGCCGACGGCACGCCGGACGAGGTGCAGCAGGATCCGGACGCCGTGCTCGAGGCCTATCTCGGCTCCAAGAAAGAGGACGCTGCCTAGCATGACCCGTTTCTTCGAGCTGCTGGTCAGCGGCCTGCTCGTTCGGCTGCGTCTACGCGCTCATCGCGATGGGCTTCGTGATCGTCTTCAAGGCCACGAACGTCGTCAACTTCGCGCACGTCTCCGTGCTCATGCTGGGCGCGTTCATCGTCGCCAAGCTCAACCGCGACCAGGACATCAGCGTTCCTGCTGGCCGTCGGCATCGCCGCCGTCGCCTGCGGCATCTTCGCCGCGCTGCTGGACCTGCTGGTGGTCGGGCCGCTGCGACGAAGAGGCGGCGGCATAGACGCGCTGGCGATCATCACGATCGGCCTCAACATCGTGCTCGCGACGGAGCTCGACGCGGCGCGTCGGTGCCGACACCGATCCCGACGTCGGCGCGCCGTGGGGCAACGACACCACCGAGCTGCTCGGGGTGACCGTCCAGCAGACGCGCGTCGCCGCGGCCGTCACGGCGATCCTCTTCATGGCGGTCTTCGCCGCGGCGTTCAAGTACTCCGACTGGGGCGTCGCGATGCGCAGCACCGCCGACGATCCCGAGACGGCGGCGCTGATGGGCATCCGCCTGTCGCGCGTGGCCATGGGCGCCTGGGCGGTCAGCGGCGTGCTCGCCGCGGTCGGCCGGCGCCTTCTTCGTCACCTTCCCCGCGCCGGGCGTGACCAACGCGACCTACCTGGTCGCGCTGACGGCGATCCCCGCGGCGGTCCTCGGCGGCCTGGACTCGACCTTCGGCGCGGTCGTCGGCGGGCTGATCGTCGGCGCCGTGGTCACGCTCACCTCCGGCTATCAGGACGAGCTCTCCTTCCTCGGCCGCGGCCTCAACGAGGTGGTGCCGTACATCGTGCTGCTCGTGGTCCTGCTGCTCTGGCGGCCGTGGGGCCTGTTCGGGACGCAGGAGGCGACCCGTGTCTAGGCGCGATCGCTGACTCGTCGCCGGCAGTCGTCTTCCTGCTGCGTCGTCCCCGTACTTCTTCGAGGGCTTCTGGCTGCAGGCGGCGCTGTTCGCCATGGCGGCGGCGATCGCGGCGCGATCGGGACTCGACGCTGCTGGTGGGCATCACCGGCCAGCTCTCGCTGGGCCACGCCTTCTTCATCGCCGTCGGCGCCTACGGCTACTGCTTCTTCGCCGGCGAGAAGCCGCTCGAGGGCCTGTCCAGCCAGCCCACGGGCCTCGGGCTGCCGACCACCGTGGCGATGGTCGCGGCGGTCGGGCTGGCCGGCGTCGCGGGCGCTCTGTTCAGCCCCGATCGCCGGCCGCGTGCGCGGCATCTACCTGGGCCTCGCGTCCGTCGGCCTCGTGTTCATCGGCCAGCGCATCATGTTCAACGCGGAGGGTGTCACCGGCGGCTTCACGGGTCGCGACGCGGCGCCCTTCAACCTGTTCGGCTTCAACTTCACCAACGCCGACCCGGCCATCGAGGTGCTGGGCGTTCCCTTCGAGCAGCTCGAGCGGCTCTGGTACCTCGGGCTCGTGCTCGTGCTGTTCTCGTGGTGGTTCGCGCGCAACCTCGTCCGCAGCCGGCCCGGCCGGGCGATGCAGCAGGTCCGTGACTCCGAGGTGGCGGCCGCCGTCATGGGCGTCAACGTGCCGCTCTACAAGGCGGCGGCCTTCACGATCAGCTCGATGTACGCCGGGCTCGGCGGCGTCCTGTACGCGCTCGCCTACCAGCGCATCGTCCCGGAGTCCTTCGGCTTCCTGTTCTCGATCGACTTCCTGGTGATGATCGTCATCGGCGGCATCGGCTCGATCGGCGGAGCCATCGCGGGCGCCGTGCTGATCACCGCGCTGCCGCAGATCCTCGATCACTACGCCGAGTCGCTGCCGCTCGTGGTGGCGCCCGGGGCCGACGGTCTGCAGTCGGCCGAGGCCGCGCGCTTCATCTACGGCGCCGCCGTCGTCCTGATCCTCATCTTCGCGCCGCGCGGGCTGGCGGGCATCGCCGCGCGGTTCCGGGGCCGGGCCCCAGAAGTACCAGGCAGCAGTCCAAACCAAGGAGAGCACCGCATGAGTCTTCCGAACCGGTCCATCTCGAGCTGGGCAGTTTGCTGCCTCGTGCTCGCTGCGCTCGTGGGAGCGGGCTGTGGCGGCAAGGGCGACGAGGGCGGCGGCGGCGGCGGAGGCGGCGGCTCCGTCAAGACCGGGCCCGGCGTCACCGACAGTGAGATCAGCCTCGGCCTGCTCACCGACCTGTCCGGCGTCTTCGCGCCGCTCGGCGACCCCGCGGTCAAGGCGACGCAGCTGTACTGGGAGCAGGTCAACGCCGACGGCGGCGTCTGCGACCGCGACGTCAAGCTGATCGTCAAGGACCACGGCTACGACCCGCAGAAGGCCGTCGTCCAGTACCGCGACCTGGCGCCCGACGTCGTGGCGCTCCAGCAGCTGCTCGGTTCGCCGATCACGGCGGCCCTGCTGCCGACGCTCGAGCAGGACTCGATGACCTCGATCCTGGTCGCGTGGCCGTCCTCGCTGCTGCAGAAGGACTTCATCATCGAGATCGGGCCCGCCGTACGACGTCGAGATGATCAACGGCCTCTCCTACCTGATGGACGAGGGCAAGATCAAGGAGGGCGACAAGGTCGGCCACATCTACTTCGAGGGTGAGTACGGCGAGAACGGTCTCGCCGGCTCGAAGGCCTTCGCGGAGGAGAACGGCATCGAGATCGTCGAGCAGAAGGTGGAGCCCACGGACGAGGACATGACCGGCCAGATCTCTTCGTTCAAGAGCGACGGCGTCAAGGCGATCCTGCTGACCACGGCGCCGACGCAGATGGCGTCCGCCGCCGGCATCGCCGCCGCGCAGGACTTCAACGTCCCGATCCTCGGCCAGGGCCCGACGTACGACCCGGCGCTGCTGGAGACCCCGGCCGCCGACGCGCTGAAGGCCAACGCCATCATCATGGGCCCGATCGCCCCGTACAACGCCGAGGGCGAGGCGCTCAAGGCCTCGGCCGAGGCGTTCGAGAAGAAGTACCCGAAGGACGTCACGAAGGCGACGGTCGGCTTCGGCTGGGCCTCCGGCATCATCATGAAGGCCGCCCTCGACAAGGCGTGCGAGGACGGCGACCTCACCCGCGAGGGCGTGCTGAAGGCAGCGCGCTCGATCGACGACGTCGACACGGGTGGCGTCACCCCCGGCGAGGCCCTGAACTACTCCGAGGTCGGCCAGCCGTCGACGCGGGCGTCGTTCATCGCCAAGCCGGCGGATGTCCCCGGCGGCCTGGAGCTCGTCGACGAGATCGAGTCCGATCTCGCGGGCTCCTACACGATCCCGGGCTCCGAGTAGCCCACTGACCACAAACCCCGGCTCCGCGGCCCTACTCGCCGCGGGGCCGCGGGTCCGGTCTCACGCGTAGGCGAGTCTCGTTCGCAGCGCGGCGCGCTGCGCGTGGCGAGTCAGGTCGGTGCCCGCCGCGTCCCTGAGTGCGCGGACCACGGCGTCCGACGGCACGGGACGGCCGCCGTCGCGCCCCCCGAGGCCCCACATCGCCCCGTCGAGTGGCACCGACAGCCACCAGGTGAGCCCGAGACGCTCCCCCGTGCCGCCGGGCGAGCGCGGAACGGCGGGATCATGGACGACCAGGCGCGCGCCGCCGTCGCGCAGGGCCGCCCAGGTCGCCGTTCCGGGCTTTACCGGCGGGGTGGCGCCTCGCAGCCATGCCTCGAGCGCCGGATCGCCCGCAACGGCCGCGGTGGCGCGGCGCAGGACGCCGTCGCCGACGACGTCGAGGCACGAGACGTCGGCCACGCGTTCGAGCGCGAGTGCGCAGAGCGGCACCAGCGACGGGACCTCCGTCTCGAGCGACGCATCGCCGAATCGCATTCGAACGACCGTGCCCGGCCCGTCGGCGCGGTCCGTGACCTCTAGCGACTGCACGAGGCTCCCGACGATCGCGAGCCCGTGGCCGAGTCCCGGCGAATCGGGACGCGGCGCCACGCCCGCCCCGAGGTCGACGACCTCGATCACGATGTCCCCGTCGGCCTCCCGGCAGTCGACGGTCACCGGGCCGGGCTCGCCGGCGGCGTAGGCGTGCAGCACCGCGTTGGTCACGGCCTCCGACACCGCGAGCGCGATCGCCTGCGACATCCCGGCCGACGCCCCGGCTGCCGTGGCGTAGGACACCGCGTTGCCGCGCAGCAGGCGCACGGCGCTCGAGGTCGCAGGCATCGTCCAGCTCGGCACGCCGGGAAACGTATTAGGGCGTCGGCACCTCTGCGCGGCTGCGCTCGTGCAGGCGGTACTCGGCGGGGTCGAGCGTCGCCGTGCGCTCGAGGTACTCGCGCATGTAGCCAGGCCAGTTGGCGACGATGCGGCCGTCGCCGTCCTGGCGGTACCAGGAGTCACAGCGCGTCCAGGCGGTGCCCTTGAAGCGCTCCTGCGTCTCACGGTCTGACGTCGCGGCGACCTCCTCCCGCACCTCGATCGCGCTCGCGCCGCTGTCGCGCACGTGCTCGAGCGCCTGGCGCACGTAGGCGGCCTGTGCCTCCTCATAGGCGATGATCGACCCGCCCGACGTGTTGGTGTTCGGGCCGTAGATGAGAAACAACGACGGGAAGCCCGGCACCGATATGCCGAGGTGCGCGCGCGGCGCACCGGCCCACACGTCGGCGAGTGTCTGTCCGTCGGCGCCGCGGACCTCCATCGGCAGCATGAAGTCGTTGGTGCGGAAGCCGGTCCCCCAGATGATGCAGTCGACCTCGCGGTGGATGCCGTCGGGCGTGGTGACGCCTGTCTCGGTCACTCCGGCCGCGGGCTCGGTGATCAGCTCGACGTTGTGACGCTGGAGGGCCGGCAGCCAGTGCGAGCTGAACAGAACGCGCTTGCAGCCGAAGGTGTAGTCCGGCCAGGCCTTGCGGCGCACCTCCGGGTCGCGCAGCTGCCAGCGCATGAACGCCCGGCTGCGCAGCGCGCCGATCCGGCCCCACGTGCGCGGGTGGCGGATCATCAGCGTCAGCGACTCGCCGTAGTTGAAGACGAAGCGCCTGCGGAACTCCTGGACGCCGGGCAGCCGCTGGATCGCCTGCTTGACGAGACCCGGATAGGGGCGGTTGCGGCGTGGCATGAACCAGTTCGGCGAACGCTGGAAGACGTGCAGTTGCTGCACGTGCGGTGCGATCTCGGGCACGAACTGCACGGCGCTCGCACCCGTGCCGATGACGGCGACCCGCTTGCCGGTCAGGTCGTAGTCGTGGTCCCACGCTGCCGAGTGGAAGGCGTGGCCCTTGAACGTCTCGGCACCCGGGACGCGCGGGAAGGCGGGTTGGTGCAGCTGGCCCGTGGCGATCACGACGGCGTCGGCCTCGCGGCGGGCGCCGTCCTCGGTGGTGACGGTCCAGCGGAAGGCGCTCGCGTCGTAGGTGCAGTCGGTCACGCGCGCGTTCGTGACGACCTTGCGGTCCACCCCGTGCTCGGCGGCGACGCCGCGCACGTAGTCGAGGATCTCCGGCTGCGGCGAGCACAGCCGCGACCAGTCGCGGCGCTGGGCGTACGAGAACGAGTACAGGTGACTCGGGACGTCGCACGCCGCGCCGGGATAGGTGTTGAAGTGCCACGTCCCGCCCAGACCGTCCGAGGCCTCGAGCAGTTCGACGTCGTCGAAGCCGTGTTGCTCGAGCTCGATGGCGACGGCCAGGCCACCGATGCCCGCACCGACGACGATGACCTTCACGACACGGGTGCGGCGACGCGGCCCTTGATGAGGTCGGCGGCGCGTTCGGCCACCATGATCGTCGGGGCGTTGGTGTTGCCGCCCGGGATCACCGGCATCACCGACGCGTCGACGACGCGCAGGCCTTCGAGGCCGCGCACCCGCAGCTCGGAGTCGACCACCGCGTTGTCGTCGTCTGCCGCACCCATGGAGCACGTGCCGACGGGGTGGTAGATCAGCTCGACGCGTGAGCGCAGGTGCTCCACGATGTCCTCGTCGTGCCCGGAGGCGAAGACGTCGTCGGGCGGCAGCAGCGCCTTGATCGTCTTCGAGCGCAGTGGCTCCGAGTTGGCCATCTCGCGCGCGAGCTTCATGCCCGCGACCATCGATGCGACGTCCTCCGGTTCCGAGAGGGCATTGGTCTGGATGCGCGGCTTGTCGAGCGGGTCGCCCGAGCGCAGGGTCACCGTGCCGCGGGCCTTCGGGGTCAGCAGCGTCGGCCCGATCACGTAGCAGTGGCCGTCGTACTCCTCGGCGCCGTGCTTCTCGAAGTACAGCGGGCCCATGTGCAGCTGGATGTCGGCCGCGGGGAGCCCGGCCCGGGTGCGCACGAAGGCCATCGACTCGGCGGCGGTGGAGGTGAGCGGGCCGCGACGCGTCGCGAGCCACTGGAGCAGGTACTTCGGCGCGTCCGCCCCATAGAGCGTGTTCGTGTCGCTCGTCTCCCACATCATCGTGAGGAACGGGTGGTCCTGGAGGTTGCGCCCGACGCCCGGCAGCTCGTGGCGGACCTCGATGCCGTGCTCGCGCAGCTCGTCCGCCGGGCCGATGCCGCTGAGCATCAGGACCTGGGGGGAGTTGATCGCGCCCGCGGCAACGATGACCTCGCGGTAGGCGCGGATGGAGTGCGGGCGGCCGCGGCGGGTGAAGCTCACGCCGACGACGCGGTCGCCGTCGAACTCGAGCGAGTCCACCTGCGCGTTGGTGACGACCTCGAGGTTGTCGCGCTGCATCGCCGGCCGCAGGTAGGCGTCGGCGCAGCTCCAGCGGCGGCCGTTCTTCTGGAAGGTCTGCGCCATCGAGACGCCGTCCTGCTCGGGGCTGTTGTAGTCCTCGGCGTCCGGGATGCCGACGGCGTTCGCCGCCCTGATCAGGTCGGCGTTGATCGGGCGCGGATCGCTCGCCTCACGGATGTTGCAGGGGCCGCCGACACCGTGGTGCTCCGTCGCACCGCGCTCGTCGTTCTCGGCCTTGAGGAAGTACGGGCGCACGTTCTCCCAGTCCCAGCCTTCCGCGCCGGCCTTCGCCCACAGGTCGTAGTCGAGCGGCCGGCCGCGTACGTAGAGCATCGCGTTCATGGAGCTCGACCCGCCGAGGGAGCGTCCGCGCGGGACGTACAGCCGACGGTCGTTGCAGTGCGGCTCGGGTTCGGTGTAGTAGTCCCAGTCGAGCTTGGTGTGGAACTGCTCGGGAAAGGCGGCCGGGATCTTGATGTTCGGGCTGCGGTCCTTGCCGCCGGCCTCGAGCAGGACGACCCTGACGTCGCGGTTCTCTGAGAGGCGGTTGGCGAGGACGCAGCCGGCGGACCCGGCGCCCACGATCACATAGTCGGCGGCGCGCATGCCTGGATATTGACAGCCCGTCGGCTGTATATTCAAGCTTGACGTGTCGGCGACGCGCCTGCTTGTGCTCGGTGCCATCCGCTCCTTCGGGCCGGTGCACGGCTACGAGGTCCGTCGCGAGCTGGTGTCGTGGCAGCTCGAGGAGACGGCCAATGTCAAGCCGGGCTCGATCTACGGCGCGATCAACACGCTCGAGAAGGACGGCTGCATCGCCGTCCACAGCCGCGAGAGCGACGACCGCCGGCCCGACCGGACCATGTACGTGATCACCGGCGAGGGGGAGAAGGCGTTCCAGCTCCTCCTTCGGGAGTCCTGGTGGAAGGTGCGCCACCCTGCGGAGCCATTGATCCCAGCGCTGACGATGTTTCCCTTCATGTCGCGGCCAGAGCTCGTGAGCGCGCTGGGAGCGCGCGTGGCGCAGCTGAAGTCCGAGCTCGAGTCGTTGTCCTTCAGGCGTAAGGAGATCAAGAAGGGGGCCACCGGCGAGGACGGCGGCATTCCGGAGCACGTGCGGGAGATCCTCGAGTTCCTGGTGGCTCGCCGCAAGGCGGAGCTCGAATGGACGATCAAGCTCCAGCACCGCATCAGAGCGGGTGAGTATCGGATGAACGACTAGTCAAACTTGACTATGAGGTCGGGTCATTAGTGGGCAGAACGCGCAGCTCCTCTCCTCTCGAAACCGAGCTGGAAGGCAACCCGCTCACCGTTCGCGCGCCAGAGCGCGTGAACTGCGCGTCGACAAGGTCAAGGACGCGCTCTAGCCGCCCTACCCGATCGAACGTCGGTGAGTCCCCCGCTTAGTGGTGCGCTCACCGACGTTCGGTGGCTCGGCTAGAGGGAGGCGCGGACGATCGTGGCGAGGTCGTCCGCGGAGGGCTCGCGCGGGGCGACGTTGAGGAGTCGCTGCTGCTTGAGCGCGCCCTCGACGATCGCGTCGATGTCGTCGGCGTCGTAGCCGAGCTCTCCGAGCGCGGTCGGGGCGCCGACGTCGCGCATCAACGCGGACAGGGCCTCCGGTAGCGCGTCCGGGCCGGAGACCGGCTCGCCTGCGAGCAGCGAGGCGACGTGGTCGTGACGCTCCGGCATCGCGTCGTAGGTGAAGCGGAAGGCGGCCGGGGCGGTGACGATCACCGAGTGCCCGTGCGGGATGAACGGGTGGTCGGCGTCGTAGCCGGGCGGGTCGTAGACGTGCTTGAGGCCGGCGATCGGGTAAGCGCACGCGTGCGGGATGTGCACGCCGGCCGAGCCGAAGCCGACGCCCGCCATGGTGGCCGAGAGCATCATGTAGCCGCGGGCCTCCTCGTCGCCCTCGACGGCGGCGCGCAGGTAGCGGCCGCCGTACTCGAGCGCCTTCGCCGACCAGACGTCGGCGACGGGGTTGGAGCCCTGGTAGGGCGGCCGGTCCGCGGGTGAGTCGGGTGCGGGGCGGGTGTGGAACGGGCGGGCGAGGAAGGACTCGGCGGCGTGGCAGACGACGTCGAGGCCGCAGCTGCCGGTGACCTCCGGCGGGAGGGTGCGCGTGAGCTCGGGGTCGACGATCGCCTGGGTGGCGCGCAGGTAGCGGTGGCTGATGCCGGACTTCACGCCGAGGTCGGGGAGGTCCAGCACCGCGACGGTGGTCGCCTCGCTGCCCGAGCCGGAAGTCGTCGGGATGGCGAGGTGCGGCTTGAGTGGTGACGGCGGCTTGCGGCCCTCCCCGACCGGCGCGTTGACGTAGGCCATCACCGGCGCGGGGTGGGTGAGGATCAGGTTGGCGACCTTGGCCGTGTCGATGGTCGACCCGCCGCCGATCGAGACGAAGCCGTCGACCTCGTGTTCGAGGGCGAAGTCCGCCGCTTCCTGCAGGGAGTCGAGGGTCGGCTCGACGCGCGATCCGTCGAAGACGACCGCGTCGGGGATGCCGTCGAGGATCCGGTCGAGCAGGCCGAGCGCGGCGATCCGAGCGTCGGTGACGACGAGCGGGCGGCGGACGCCCATGCGCTCGAGCTCCCAGGCCGCGTCGGCGCTGGCGCCCGGCCCGAACTTGAAGGGGGTGGACTCGACGGTGAAGAGGGTCTCGGTGGCCATCGATAGGTAGCGTTCCCGCATGGACCTGCGCCGCGCCCTGGCCGGAGTGGTGGGCGATGCGCACGCCTTCGACGACCCCGATCTCACACGAGCTACGAGACGGACTGGACCGGTCGCTTCGGCGGCACCGCGCGCATGGTCGTGCGGCCGGCCGATCACGAGGAGGTCGCCGAGGTCGTCCGCGTCGTGCGGCGAGGAGGACGTGGCGATCGTGCCTCAGGGCGGCAACACGGGGCTCGTCGGCGGCTCGGTTCCCGCGCGGCGGCGAGGTCGTGTTGTCGCTCACCCGGCTCGACTCGGTCGGCCCGCTGGACCCCGCCCTCGGCCTGGTGCGGGTCGGCGCGGGCGCGACACTCGCGACGCTGCAGGCCGCGGTTCCCGACGCCGGCCTCGACTTCGGCGCGCGCGACACCGCGACGATCGGCGGCATCGTCGCCTGTGACGCGGGCGGGGCGCGCGCGCTGCGACACGGCACCGCCCGCGCACGGGTCGCGGGGATGCGCGCCGTGCTCGGAGACGGCACCGTCGTGCAACGCCTGAGCGGACTGCTCAAGGACAACGCCGGCTACGACATCCCGTCGCTTTTGATCGGCTCCGAGGGCACGCTCGGCGTCATCACCGAGGTCGTCTGGAAGACCGTGCCGCGGCTGACCGAGCGCGTGACCGCGCTGATCCCCGTCGCGTCCGTGAAGGAGGCGACCGAGGTGCTGGCCTCGCTGCGCGGGCCGGCGCTCGAGGCGTGCGACTTCTTCACCCGCGAGTGTGTCGACGAGATGCAGGTCGAGGCGCCGCTGTACCTGCTGGCCGAATGGCGCGACGTGCGCGACCCGACCGACGAGGTGGCCGAGATCCTCGGCGATCGCGCGGTGCTCGTCGGCGACGATCGCCTGTGGCGGCTGCGTGAGTCGATCCCCGAGCGCATCCAGCACCTCGGCACGCCGGTCAAACTCGACGTCGGCGTCCCGCTCGCGCGGCTGGCCGAGTTCCTCGAGGCCGTGCCCGAGGTCTGCGGGACCGCCGACCCCTACCTCTTCGGCCACCTCGGCGACGGCAACGTGCACGTCAACCTCGTCGGCGACGCGCCAGACGAGGAGGGCGTCGTCGGCATGGTGCTCGCCCTTGGCGGGACCATCTCCGCCGAGCACGGCGTCGGCGTCGCCAAGGCGCGCTGGCTCGAGCTCGCCCGCGGCCCGAAAGAGGTCGCCGCGATGCGCGCGATCAAGGATGCCCTCGATCCCGGGGGCATCCTCAATCCTGGCGTCGTGCTCCCTATCGCAGCGGCTTAGAGCGAGGCGCCTTGCCCATTGGGCGACCGCCGTAGATGACCTTGCCCTCGCGGTCCTGGTAGGTCATCCACGGGACGGTGGCGCGCTCGCCGACGCCAGGCTTTGAGAAGTCGCAGACGCCCGTCGGGAAGACCGCCTCGAGCGCCGCCCACTGGGCGTCCGAGAAGGTCGCCGTGTAGTCCTCGCGGCGCAGCGGCTTGAGCTGGCACTTGAGGATGTCGTTGCGCCGGGACTCTCCGGCGACCTCGGTCGGCGACGGGTAGAAGCGGTTGATCGCCGGGCAGTCGGTGCCGGGCTGCGAGGCGCCGCCGGGCAGCTCGCAGTGGTCCGTGATGTCCTCCGGCTTGTTGGCGATGATCTTCTCGGCCTTCGCGCGCTTGCTCTTGTCGGCCTGGATCGCCGCAACCCAGCGGTCCATCGCGAGCACCATGCGGTTGGCGAAGTCCGCCGATCCGACCAGCGGGACAGGGCCCTGCCAGAGCACGTGGTTGGCGTGCGTGCCGTGCATGCGATCGAGGCGCGCGTTGAGCGCCAGCGACGGGTAGGTGACGTGCCCGGTCGTCTCGTTGGGTCCGCGGCCCTCGAGGAACGGCGTCTGGTTGAGCGTGTTGCCGATCGCCACGTAACCGGAGCGGTAGGCGTTGATGAGCGCGGACTCGTCCGCCACGGTGCGCTGCGGGACGTCCTCGTAGCTCGAGGTGTCGATGCCGCCGAGCCCGGTGTTGAGGGCGACGAACTTCGACGGGGTCAGCGTGCCCGACTCCAGCGCCTTCAAGCCCCACTGCACGCCGGTGTTGTCGAGCGGGATGCCCTCGTAGCCGCTCGCGCCCGGCCCGATCACGTTGATGTTGGCCGCGAGCACCGAGCAGCGCTCGCCGTCCGGGTTCTCGGGGCTCCAGCGCGGCACGTCGCCCGGAAGGCCGTCGCAGCCGGTCTCGCCGGTGATGTTCGACCAGAAGGCGCCGTCGAAGAGCGCGTCGTCGCCGGTGGCCAGCGGCGAGCCGTTGACCGCCGCCTGGTCGAGCGGCGTGAAGACCTCGCCGTCCTTGACGCCCGCGACGTTGAAGTACTTCGTGAAGAGGTGGCCGGCCGCGCCGTGCTTGCCCGTCGTGAGCAGGTCGGCGAACGTGCACTGCGTCGGTGATCCCGTCGTAGAAGCCGGGGTAGGCGTGCGCGAGCATCACCTGCGCGATCGAGCCGCCCGAGCAGCCCGTGCCGAGCGTCGCCTTGACCGGGCCGTACTGCTCGACGATGCGCTCGCGGGCCATCATCTCCGACTCGGCGATGATCACCGGGTTGCAGTTGTGGCCGAGGTTGTTCAGCGCCGTCGAGACCATCATGAAGCCCTTGCCGAGCAGCTCCTCGTTCATCACGTTCGGCGCGTTGCCGGACTTGCGGTCCGTCCCGCACGAACCGCCGTGCGTGAAGACGATGCGCTTGTTCCAGCCCGCCTGCGGCCGCCACGGCTTCCACGACTTCTCCGGGTCGAAGAGCGTCGCGATCCGGTACTGGTCGCGGTCCTGGTAGCCCGTCTCGGTGCGGACGATGAAGGGCACCGTCTCGCCCTCGGTGGTCGTCGTCTGCGCGACGTCGGACGGTGGCGACTCGGGGTCGTAGGCGGTGAAGCCGTCCTCCGTCATGGCGACTGCAGCTGATAGCTCGCGGGCTGGTTGCAGTCGGCGTCGACCGCCGACTCCTGGCAGACCCACGGCTCGACCTGGGGGCCGGCGAACACCGGGCCGCCGTTCGGATGGCCGGTGAGGACGATCCGCGCGCCCTTGGAGCCCGACTGGCGCGACCAGCGCGACGCGCCGGTTCGGGATGCGCTTGAGGAGGCCCTCGACCTTGCCGTTCGGGCGCTTCTTGAAGCGCTTGGTGACGTCGCGCTTGCCGAGCTGCACGTGCAGCCCCTTCGCCTTCGCACCGGTGATGCGCACGAGCGCGTCGCCACCCGAGACCAGGTCGGCCCGGCTCGAGAGCACCTGGATCTTGACCGGCTTCGCCTCGGCCGTGGCCGCCATCATCGTCAGCGCGGCAGCGGCCAGCGCGGCAACCCCTCATCAGTCCCATGTCATCGAGAACGAGCCCGAGCGCCTGAACTTGCGCACGCTGGCGGATAACGCGTCCATGGATGCACACGCGCCACCGCCGGACTGGCTTCCTCAATGCTGCAGTTTTTCGAGAGCGGCGCGAACGGAGTCCGGGATCGGCGCGGGACGGCGCGTCGCGCGGTCCACGAACACGTGCACGAACCAGCCCTCGGCGGCCGGGTCGTCGGACTCCTCGCCGAACAGGCCGATCTCGTAACGGACGGACGAGGTCCCGAGCTTGGCGACGCGCAGGCCGGCCTCGACCGTCTCCGGGAAGGCGAGCGCCGCCGCGAAGGAGCAGTGCGACTCGACGCACAGCCCGATCACCGAGCCGGCGTGGATGTCGAGGCCGCCGGCGCGGATCAGGTACTCGTTGATGACCGTGTCGAAGTACGAGTAGTACTCGACGTTGTTGACGTGCCCGTACACGTCGTTGTCCTTCCAGCGGGTGGGGATCTCCAGGACGTGCGGATACGTGCTCGGCGCCATGGCGGCGCCGAGCTTACGCGTGTGACTAGCGCTGGATGATGCCCAGGTCGATCGTGGGCACCGCCGGGGCTGCGGTGGCCGTCGCCGTTGCCGTGGCCTCCGGGGCCACCGTTGCGCGTCGCCGTGGCCTCGGGCGTGGCCGTCGCCGTGACGGTCGCCTCGGGCTCGAGTTCCGTCGCCCTCGGCTTGCGCTTCTTGCTCCGCTTCGGCGGGCTCGGCATCTGCTTCGCGCCGGCGCGGATCGCCTGGCGGATCCGCGGATACGTGCCGCAGCGGCAGACGTTGCGGATCTGCTCGATGTCGCGATCGGTGATCGAGCGGCGACCCTCCTTGCGGCGGATCTCGTTGACGAGCGAGACCGCCCGCATGATCTGCCCGGGCTGGCAATAGCCGCACTGCGCGACGTCGAGGTCGAGCCATGCCTCCTGCATCGGGTGCAGTTCGCCGTTCTTCTTGCCGACGGTCTTGGGCAGGCCCTCGATCGTCGTGATCTCGTCCGTCGGCTTGATCTTGGAGATCGGCACGGAGCAGGGGTTGAACGCCTTGCCGTTGATGTGGCAGGTGCACGCCTTGCAGACGTTGATGCCGCACCCGTACTTGGGCCCGGTGACGCCGAGCACGTCGCGGAGGACCCACAGCGTCCGGACGTCCCCGGGGACGTCGACTTTGACCTTCTTGCCGTTGAGGATGAAGCTGCGCTTGGCCATTTCCCTGTCTCCTCCTAGCGCTGCTTCGGTGCGTTGCGGTACTTGAGCCCGTTCTTCGGCGACTCCGGAATCGGCGGCGACTGCGGATATGGCTTGAAGCCGAGATCGTCGAAGGTGACGGGGAACTTCGTCGGCATCTTCCCGACGGCCGCGCCGTAGGCACAGGCCGTCGCCGCCATCGACGCGGCGACGCCGAACTCGCCGGCGCCACCAGGGTCGGCGTTGGGAGCCATCACGTGCACGTCGACGCGCTTGGGGACGTTCCACTGGCGCGTGTAGAAGGCGTTGTCCCAGCTGGCCTCCTGGAAGGCGCCGTCCTTGAGGTGCAGGCCGTAGGTGAACACCTGGCCGATGGCGTCCATGATCCCGCCCATCATCTGCGCCTTGAGGCCGAGCGGGTTGATCGGCAGCCCGACGTCGACGACGTAGGTCACGCGCGTCACGCGCGGGCCCGTCTTGCCGCCGACCTTCTTGCGATTGACGGTCTTCGGGCGGGTGTCGACCTCGACGACGCAGCCGGCGAAGCCCTTGTACTCGCGGTGGATGCCGACGCCCTGCGCCACGCCGGCCGGCAGCGACCTGCCCCACTGGCTCTTGGCCTTGAGCTCCTTGAGCACCTCGATCATGCGCGGGTCTCGCGCGTGCTCGATGCGGAAGTCCATCCGGTCCTTGCCCAGCTCGCCGGCCAGGCGATCGACCGTCAACTCGACAGCCGTGCGTACCTCCGGGCTGTAGATGTTGCGGACGCTCGAGGTGTTGAACGTGTTGTACTCGTAGATCTCGTTCAACAGCATGTCGACGGGGCCGAAGTTGTACGGGACGTTCGCGGTCAGGTTGTAGACCGTCTGCGAGTACTGGAGGAAGTTCTGCAGCGGCGGCGTCGCCGCGTCCGCGGTGAGCACCTCACCCAGGCCCTGCGTGAAGTCGGTCTGCACGCTCGCCATCCGCTGGGAGAAGCTCGAGACGGTGCGTGCCGTCGTGGGTCGCGCGGTTGCGCACGACCTTCATCGGCTGGCAGCGGCCCTGCCGCGGCATGTCCGACCGCGCCCACATGAGCTTCACCGGCTTGTTGCCGAAGGCGCGCGAAACGGCCGCGGCCTCGAAGGCGTTGTCGCAGAACAGGTGCCGGCCGAACGAGCCGCCGCCCTGGATGACCTTGATCTGCACCTGCACCGTGGGCAGGCCGAGCAGCCGCGCAATGCGCTCCTTGGCCCAGATCGGTGCCTTCAGCGGCGCGTAGATGATCGCGGCGTCCTCGCGGACGTCGGCGACGGCGCAGTTGGGCTCGAGCGGGTCGCCCGGGCGGAAGTTGAAGACGAACTCGTCCTCGATGACTTCGCCGGGCAGCGCCGGCGTCATCGGCAGCTGGGCGGCGCGCAGGTCCTCGGTGATCTTCTCCACCGTCAGGCCCATCTGCGCGACCTCGCCCGGGCCCCAGTCGACGTCCATCGCGCGGATGGCGTCCACGCACTGCCCGAAGGTCTTGGCCCGCACGGCAACGCCGCCCGGGATCACGCCGTTCTGCGCGCTCGCCGTGTGCGGGATCAGCGCGACGTCGGTGACGCCGGGCATCGTCTTGATCTCGGCCTCGTTGTTGAGCCGGATCGGGATGCCGTTGATCGTCGGCGCGCGGCAGAGCATCGTCGGCAGGGCGCCCGGGATCTGGAGGTCCATCGCGAACTGCTTCTCGCCGGTGACGGCCTGCGCGCGCGTCGATGCGGCGCTGGTCCTTGCCGGTGTACTTGAGCTCTGACTGCCGCTTGAGCCGGACGTCCTTGAGCGCGCGGGTCTTGGTCACCGCCGCGTAGGTGGCGAGCTCGCCGTAGGTCAGCGACTGAGCCGCCGCCCGAGATCACGCCGTCGGCGACGGTGAGCTGCGAACGCGGGACGCCGAGCCGCTTGGCGGCGGCCGCCTCCATCTGCTCGCGCATGGCCGCGGCCGCGGTGCGGATCGGCCGGTAGAGCGTGAACATGGCGACCGAGCCGCCGGTGAACTGGTTGAAGACGTAGGTGGGTTCGGCGTCGGCCAGGACGACCTTGACGCGGTCGATCGGCAATGACATCTCGTCGGCGACGAGCATCGCCGCCGCCGTGGTGATGCCCTGGCCGTTCTCGGAGCGCGGCAGCTCGTAGGTGACCGTGCCGTCCTCGTTGACCCTCGAGGACGACCATGTTGACGGTCGCCTGCGTCGAGTCGCGCAGCAGGTCGGACAGGTCGAACGTCGTCAGCGGGCTGCACGGTGGGCAGCTGCGCCTGCGCCTGCGACGGCCCGACGAACCGAGCGCTCGTGATGAGTGTCGGCCCCGCGATCAGGTACCCGACCATGCGGCGGCGTGTGATCCCGCCCGCTCCGCCACGTGCTTCCTTCGTCGTCATCCCGCTCCCCTCGTGAACATCGCGTTCTCCACTGACGCGGTGTTGTTAGGGCGGGTACCCGACAACTGGATCATCGGAACGTCCGTGGCAGACGTTGGCACCTAACGCGCCGGTCCGTACTCTGCGCGAATCAGACAACTCGCCGCCGCCCAGGACCGCCAGCGCAGTCCCTTCCCCCCGATTGCCGACTATGGCTTCCTGTCCGACTGCGAGGCGTCGGCCCTGATCGCCCCCAGCGGCAACGTCGAGTGGATGTGTCTGCCGCGCATGGACTCGCCGAGCGTCTTCGGGGCGATCCTCGACCGCGACGCCGGCCTGTTCCGCATCGGCCCGGCGGACGTTCGCGTCCCGGCCGCTCGCCGCTACCTGCCCGGCACGATGGTGCTCGAGACGAGTTGGGACACGGCCGGCGGCTGGCTGATCGTGCGCGACGTCCTGCTGGTCGGTCCGTGGCACCACGACAACGACCGCTCGCACACGCACCGCCGCACGCCGACCGACTACGACGCCGACCACGTGCTGCTGCGCACCGTTCGCTGCGTCAACGGCGAGGTGCAGGTGACGCTCGACTGCGAGCCGGCCTTCGACTACGGGCGCGAGCGCGGCCGCTGGAGCTACGGGCAGGAGGGCTACCACGAGGCCTGCATCTCCCACGGCGACCTCAACCTGCGGCTGGTCACCGACCTCAACCTCGGCCTCGAGGGCCCGCGCGCGACCGCACGCCACATGATGAAGGAGGGCGAGCAGATCTTCTGCGCGCTGGCCTGGAGCGAGCACGACCCGCCGCGCAACTACGAGGACGCCTACGAGCGGCTCACGTGGACCGCGCACCACTGGCAGCACTGGCTCAACCGCGGGCAGTTCCCCGACCATCCCGTGGCGCACGTACCTTCAGCGCTCGGCGCTGACGCTCAAGGGCCTGACCTACGCGCCGACCGGCGCGATCATCGCCGCGTCCACCACCTCGCTGCCCGAGACGCCCCAGGGCGAGCGCAACTGGGACTACCGCTACACGTGGATCCGCGACGCGACCTTCGCGCTGTGGGGCATGTACACGCTCGGCTTCGACTGGGAGGCCAACGACTTCTTCTACTTCGTCGCCGACTGCGCGGAGTCCGAGGAGGGCCGTCTGCAGATCATGTACGGCATCGACGGCCGCTCCGAGCTCGAGGAGTCAGAGCTCGACCACCTCTCCGGCTACGAGAACGCGCGGCCGGTGCGGATCGGCAACGGCGCCTACAACCAGGACCAGCACGACGTCTGGGGCGCGGTGCTGGACTCGATCTACCTGCACACCAAGTCGCGCGACTCGCTGCCCGAGCGGCTGTGGCCGATCCTCACCCAGCAGGTCGAGGCCGCCCTCGCCAACTGGCGCGAGCCCGACCGCGGCATCTGGGAGGTGCGCGGCGAGCCGCGGCACTTCACCTCCTCCAAGCTGATGTGCTGGGTCGCGGCCGACCGCGGGGCACGCCTGGCCGAGCTGCGCGAGGACTGGGACCAGGCGGCGGAGTGGCAGGCGGCGGCCGACGAGATGCACGCCGACATCTGCGAGAACGCGATCGACAAGCGCGGCGTCTTCACCCAGCACTACGACACCGAGGCGCTCGACGCCTCCGTGCTGCTGATGCCGCTCGTGCGCTTCCTGCCCCCGACGGACGAGCGCGTGCGCGCGACCGTGCTCGCGATCGCCGACGAGCTGTCCGAGGACGGGATGGTCCTGCGCTACCGCACGGACGAGACCGACGACGGCCTGCACGGCGAGGAGGGCACCTTCACGATCTGCTCCTTCTGGCTCGTCTCCGCATTGTGCGAGATCGGGGAGATCGTGCAGGCCCGCGAAATGTGCGAGCGCCTGCTGTCATACGCGTCAGCGCTCGGTCTCTACGCCGAGGAGATCGACCCCCGATCGGGTCGCCATCTCGGCAACTTCCCGCAGGCCTTCACGCACCTCGCCCTCATCAACGCCGTCATGCACGTCATCCACGCCGACGAAGCGCTCGAGGGCGCGCAGCCGCTGTCCTTCGGACGGGGACTCGCGCGCGCTCGCGACCTCGGGCCCGCCCGGCCAGGACATAACCCAAGTAACTCGAATAAGGGAGCATCATGAGCGACATCCCCGCGGGCTGGCAGCCGGACCCCAGAGGCCGGCACGAATATCGCTACTGGGACGGAAGCCAGTGGACGGACCACGTGTCCGACCAGGGCGAGGTCTCGTCCGACCCGGTCGCCGACACCGCTCCGGCGGCGTCGGACGCGGAGAAGTCGCAGATCTTCTCGGCGGAGTCCGGCGCGTCGAGCCGACGCGACCGAGGTGCAGCCGGTGGTCTCGGACCCGGAGCCCGAGCCCGAGCCTGTCGCGGCGGAGCCGGAGCCCGGAGCCCGAGCCCGTCGAGCCGGAGCCCGTCGTCAGCGAGCCGGAGCCCGTCGTGGCGTCGACTCCGCCGACCGCTTCGACCGCACCCCCCGGCGCCGCCGCCACGCCGACGCCGACGCCCACCCCGGCGGCGACGCCGGCCGCGAGCCCGACCCCGGCGGCCACCCAGCCGTCCACGACCACGTCGGACGCCAAGGCGGCGGCCCAGGACGTCCTGCAGTCGCGCTCGCCCGAGCTCGCCACGATCCTCACCGCGGCGGTCCCCGGCTCCGGCCACTTCTACATGGGCACCGACAAGGTGCCGCTGGCCGCCGGGCTGCTCGTCGCGACGCTCGCCGCCGTCGTCATCTCCCATATGGGCTTCCTGTTCTTCCTGATCGGGTTCGTGGTCTGGGTCGGCGCCGTCGTCTTCGGCCTCACCGACCTGCGCGGCAGTGCAGCCGCGGTGAAGGACGTCTCACTGCCCGGCAGCGCTGTCGGCGTCGTGCTGATCGCCGCCGGCGTCCTGCTGATCATCTCGCTGTTCCTGCCCTACTACCGCGTCTCCATCGACGGAGCCGGCGGTCTCGGCGGCAGCGGGAACTTCAACGCGTTCGACGCGCTCGACATCGTGCCGATCCTCCTGCTCGTCGTCGGCGTCGCGGCGATCGTCGCCGGCGCCGCGTCGCTCGGCCTCGGCCCGATCTCGGCCGACGACCTCCCGAAGCAGCTCCCGACCGCGGTCGCGGTCGGCGGCGCGCATCGCGGTCGTCGCGATCCTGTTCCGGATGCTGCTCGACCCGTTCGACACCTTCGGCGCCGACGGCGTCGACATCGGCCGCGCGTTCGGCATCTGGATCGGCCTCTGGTCGGCGATCCTGCTCACGCTGGCCAACCTCGGCCTGCTGCGCTCACTGAAGAAGTAGCTCGACCGCACGCTGGCGTGTGCAGTTGCGGGGGTGATCAACCCGCAAGTGCACACGCTGGCCGCGCTTGGGTCCTGGCCGGGGTGATGACCCCGACGGCGCCCTCGCCGGCCCCGCTCGCCCCCTCACCTGCTCGTCTGCGCGCATCGGCCCGGAGCCAGCGATGGCGCTGGACGGATGAGCGCGCGTCAGGGCCGGCGCGCGAGGAGTGCCAGCCCGTCCGAGGCCGTCACGAGCTCGAAGCCGGCGGCAGCCTGCCCACTCCTCTTCGGGGACGGACACGCCGCCGCCGGCCTGGCCGCGGCCGACGATGAGGGCGTCCGCGTCCTCGTCGATCAGTTGCTGGGCGAAGGCGGCGGGGTCCTTCTCGGCGCGCAGCATCCCGTCGACGAACTTGCCGACGTAGACGACCTCGTTGTCGAGGGTCGGGCCGAAGGCCGGCCACCCCGGCGCGACGGCGCGCAGCGGCCAGATGCCGGCGAGCATGATCTTCGCGTCACGCGGGGCGTTGGCCTCGATCCACGTGTAGGCGGGGTCCCACTTCGCGTAGTTGTCGTCGAGCGCGTGATCGCGGATGTGCAGGGTCGTGACGCCGACGATCGCCACCGCGGCGACGACCGCAGTGCGGGGGGCGAGGCGGCGGCCGATCGACACGGCGACGGCGAATCCGGCGGTGCTGGCGGCGACGATGCCGAAGTCGATGTCGTAGGACGCCAACAATCCGGATACGACGGCGAGCGCCGCGATAGCGGCCAGGCCCGCGCCGATCAGCCGTGGCGCGCGCGTGCCGAGCCACGCCAGCGCGATCGCGGCCAGCATCAGGGCGGGCACCGCGTAGCGCATCGAGGTGTAGGCGACGACCGGCTCACCCTCCTCGCCGAACGCGCTGTAGGGCGCCGCGGCGTAGGCGAGCAGGCAGGCGAGGGCGGCGAGCGAGACGGCGAGCGCCCGGCCGTCGCGACGGCGCCAGGCGAGCACCGCGGCCGCGAGCCCGGCGGCGACGAGCAGGTAGCCGGGCCAGCCGATGAAGTCGGTGTACTGGTCGATCAGGTACGTCCGCCAGACGTCGAGGTCGGTGACGTAGTGCAGGAGCGTCCAGCCGAGCTGGTCGCGCAGCGGGTCCGGGCGGCGCGGGCAGCGGGCCGAGCGGCTGCGGATAGAGCGGGTTGCCGGTCTCGACCGCGTTGCGGACGAGCCAGATGCCGCCGCCGAGGGCGATCAGGCCCACGAGGCGCAGGCCGTCGCGCCACCAGCGCAGACGGCCGCGCCAGCGCGCGAGCGCCCACACGATCAGCAGCACCGGGATGGTGGTCAGCGCGTACCACTTGGTTCCGAGCGCGAGGCCGAGGGCGAGACCCGCGAGCACGAGGTCCGAGCGGGCGGCGGTGCGGTGATGGCGCAGCAGGAACAGGGCCGCCGCCGTGAAGAAGAAGTAGAAGGGCGTGTCGGTCTGCGTGCCCTCGAGCGCGACCCGCACGAAGATCGGGATCGCCAGCGGCGTGGCGGACGCCAGCAGCGCCCACCCGCGCGACGCGCCCAGCTCGAGCGCGGCGGCGTAGACGGCCAGTCCGCCGAGGCCCGCGTACGGGATCGGCACGAACCGGGCCAGCGTGTCGTCGGACACGGGCAGCATCACGGCGAGCAGCAGCAGGTTCCCGTGGTGCGGATACGTCGCGTTCGAGTAGTCCGGGAACATCTGGTCGAGCTGCCACATCGAGCCGCTCTGGATCCAGCGCGCGACCTGCGGCAGCTGGTAGTTGAGGGCGTCGAAGGAGATGACGGGGTCAGACCCCTCGGCACGGATCAGGCCCAGGGCCGCGCCGACGACGAGGACCACCGCCGCGGCGCCGAGCAGCACCGGTCCGCGGCGCCTGGATCCGGGCGGCGCCGGCTCGGCACCGTGCACCCGCGCGCCGCGCGACGAGGAGGCGCCGCGGCCATCGCCGCGATCGCGGTCGCCGCAAGCACCGTCCCCTTCGAGAGCACGCCGAGCGCCAGCGGCACGCCGTGCACGAGCAGCAGGACGGTCGTGGCGGCAAGCGCCCACGCGATCCAGCGGACGGCCCCGGTCAATGCGGGCGCGCCGCGTCGGATCGTGACGTCGCCGGCGAACGCGGCGACGGCGAACACCGTCACGAACATGAGCACGGCGCGCCACGCTAGTTTCCGCGCCATGACGCGCTCGCTCGTTCTCGCTGCCCTCGCCCTGGCGTTCGTCCCCGCCACGGCCTCCGCCGCCAAGCCCGACCTACTGCACGGAGAAGGGCGTCGTGGAGGTGCTCGCCGCCAACGAGGAGAACGCGGGCGCCGGCATCAACCAGATCGAGTGCGCTGACGTGACCGGCGACGGCGTCCGCGAAGCGGTGTTCACGGTCCTCAGCGGCGGAACCGCCGGCCCGACGCAGTTCGGCGTCATCACCAGCAAGGGCGGACTGCTCCTGCTCGAGGACGGCTACAAGGTCGCCGTCGATGTCGTCAACGAGCGCCGCTTCGACGTCCAGCAGCCCATCTACAAGAAGAGCGACGCGAACTGCTGCCCGAGCGCCTTCCGCTTCACGAAGTACGTCTGGGACGGCGAGCGCTTCAAGCCCCGCAAGGGCTCGCGTTACACGAAGCCCAAGCGGCGATTCTACGAGACTAGGCGAGGTGCTCTTCCCAGTAGCGCCAGAGCGGCTCGGCGTAGTCCTCGATCGGCGGCACGGCGATGCCTGAGCCCTCGAGCGCCTTCAGGGTCTGGGTGGCGTCGAAGCGCGCGGTGAAGTCGGCGTAGTCGAGCACGCCTTCGGGGATCCCGATCGACGACAGCAGCCGGCCGGCGCCGGGCGCCTCGAGCGCGGCGGTCATCGCCTCGCGCGGGAGGACGGCGGTGATGCGCGGCGCGCCCGCGATGCGCGCGAAGACGTTGAGCAGGTCGACCGTCGGCTGCGGCTCGGGGTTGACCAGGTGGAAGGCCTTGCCGTCGAGCCCGGGCTGGTGGGCGATGTAGTCCATCGCGTCCGCGACGAAGTCGACCGGCACGACGTTGGTCGCGCCCAGGCGCGGGCCGACCAGCGGCAGGATCCCGGGCAGCTTGGCCCCGAGCTTGAGCGCGCGGAACATGTAGTAGGGGCCGTCGATCTTGTCCATCTCACCCGTCTGCGAGTGACCGAGCACCATCGCCGGCCGATAGACGCGCCACGGCACCTCGGACTCCTCGCGCGCGATGCGCTCGGACTCGAACTTCGTCCGGTGGTACGGATGGTCGAGCGGCTGGCCCTCGTCGAACATCTCCTCCGTGAACGTGCCCTTGTAGAGGCCGGCGGCGGCGACGGAGGAGGTGTGGTGCAGGTGACGGGCGACGAGCTGGTTGGCGACCTGGACCGCGTGGCGCGTGCCGCCGTTGTTGAGGCGCTCGTTGGTCTCCTCGTCGGCGGTCATGTCGTAGATCGCCGCGAGGTGGAACATGTGGTCGATCGTCCCGGCGTGCTCGGAGATCCAGGCCGGGTCGATGCCGAGGCCCGGCTCGCCGAGATCGCCGCGGACCGCCTTCACCCGTTTCGTGCGGCCGAACTGCTCGAGCTTCTTCTCCGAGCCCTCGCGGACGAGGACGTGGATGTCCCCCTTGCGGTCGTCGAGCAGGCGGCGGACGAGGAACCGCCCGATGAAGCCGGTCGCGCCCGTGACGAAGTAGGCCACGGGCGCGATCCTACGTCAGCGCTTCTTCTTGGGCTTGACGACCTTGATCTTGCCGATCGTCTTGGCGTCGGCGACGTAGGCCGGGCCGGGCGTCACGAGCACGCGGAACTTGCCGCTGCGCGTGAGCTTGAGCTTCTGCTTGAAGGTCGAGGAGTTGGTCAGCTGCGTACGCCGCACCGTCACCCAGACGTCGCGGAACTTGCGCTGGATCTCGACGGGCGCGCCCTGGTTGGCCGGGCTGACCTTGCCCTTGAAGGTCACCTTCTTGCCCTGGGTCACCTTGTGCGGCGCGCTGGCCTGGAGGTTGATCCGGACGTTGACCGGGACCTCCGGGCTGATCAGGTTCGGCTCGTCGGGCAGGCGTACACGGAGACAGCGTGTTCACCGGGACGTCGAGTCACAGGGAACGAGAAGTTGCCGGCGGTGTCGGCGATCTGGGCGTTGCAGACATCGACGAAACCGCTGAAGGGGAACGGATTCGCCTGCAGGATGCACGCTCGCGTCCGCCGTTGCCGGTGCCGGAGATGTTGCCCGAGATGACGGCGGTGCCGTTGGGGTTCACCGTCGTCGGGTTGGCCGCGAGCGTGACGCCGAGCGGCTGGCGCTTGGTCTTGAACGTGCGGTCCTTGCCGAACGTGACGCCGGTGACCGTCCTGGGCGACGAGCCGGTAGTGGTAGACGGTGAAGGGCGTCAGGCCCGACGATGTCGGCGGACCGACTGTCGAAGGCCTTGGTCTTGCCGAGCCGCGGTCGATCTGCGCGGTCTGCGCGGCGTAGAGCTTCGTGGTGCCGTACTGGAAAGAAGCTGAAGGTCCGGTTGCCCTTCGGATTGAGGCTGCCGACGAGCTGCGCGGTCGTCTGGGTGACGTCGCGGGCGGCCTTCGTGGTGGCGGTGGGCGGAGCCGCGAGCGCGGTCGCCGGCGCAAGGAGCGCGACGGCGACGCCCGCCAGCGCCATACGTGCAAAGCGATTCATGGCCTCATCTCAACAGGTCGACGACAGTGTCCACTGCCTTTCTTGGAGTTTCCTCACGAAACCGGGCGTTCCTGCCAGTGGTGATCCGGTTGCGTCGATGATCGTGCCGGGCGGTGCGGGGTGCACGCCGACGTCGCGCTGGCGCAGGTGCAGCTCGTAGGCGATCACCTGCGTCGAGAACAGGCCGGTGTAGAGGTCGCCGCAGGCGAGCATGGCCTCCCGGCCGCCCGCGCGCTCGATGAAGCCCGCGCAAGGTCGCGCAGCCGGGAGTCCGTCTGCCAGGCGTGGTCGAGGTTCTCCCCCGCCCGATCGACGGGCGACACGAGCCCCGGGATGGTCGCCGCGACCAGGAGCGCGAGCAGCCACAGCGGGCCGGATGGTGCGCGCCGCCCACGCCCAGCCGATCCCGCTCAGGACGCACACGAGCGCCGCGGGCAGGGCCACGTAGCGCAGGCTGCCGGTGAAGCCGACGCCCGCGGCCATGGCGGCGGTCACGATCATCAGCAGCTCAGCGCCCGCGATCAGCGCCGCGACGCGGCGGTCGCGCCGGGCGACCGCGAGGCTCGCGAAGCCGCCGGCGTAGACGCCGTAGCTGAGCGCCTGCTTGGCATTGTCGAAGACGCCGAAGAAGGGCCGGCCCGAGGCGCCCGGCGAGCCGGGCACGATCTCCTGCGCGCGCTTGGCCCCGCGGAAGAAGTCACCCGAGCCGATGTACTCGGGCACGAGCCACGCCAGCAGCACGCCCGCCCCGCTCGCGACGACGATCGTCGCCGTCCGCGCGTCGCGGTGCTCGTGGATCAGCCACAGGCCGTACAGACCGAAGAGCGGCCACACGTCCGGGCGGATCAGCGACGTGGCCGCGGCGGCGGCGAACGCCTGCCACTCGTGGCCGGCCAGGTGGCGGTCGACGGCCAGCAGGGCGAACAGCACGAGCAGCCCCTCGGAGTTGCCGCGCAGCCAGTGCAGGTTGTACTCCGCCGACAGCACGAGGGCGACGACGGCGACGACACCCGCCACGCGGCTGCCGCCGAGGCGCGTCGCGACCCGGTAGGCGAGCACGAAACCGAGCAGCCCGCCGACCCGGCCCACCACGAGCCACAGGTTCATCGCCCCCTCGTCGCCCGGCCAGGGCGAACGGCGTCGTGAACAGGACGGGCAGCGGCTTCCACGATCGGCCCCGCGACGGTGTCGAGCGTCCCCTCCGTGATCTGGCGGCCCCAGATCAGCCACGCCGTGGGGTCGTACGTCGCCTCGTGGAGGACGAGCAACGAGGCCGCGGCGAGGGCGGTGCAGCACGGCGAGGGCGGGGCACACGACGGCAGGAGCCTGTCAAACCGACGCTCGCCGGGCGCCCAACCTACGATGACCGCGTGCCGTCGGTCGCAGTGGTCATCGCCGCCCTCGACGAAGAGGCCTCGCTTCCGACCGTGCTGGCGGAGCTGCCCGACACCGTCTGCGGCCTCGACGTGCACACGATCGTGGTCGACGACGGGTCCACCGACGCGACGGCCGACGTGGCCCGCGCGGCCGGCGTCGACGTCCACTCCTTCCCGCAGAACCAGGGGCACGGCGTCGCCCTGCGCGCCGGCTACCGACTCGCCCACGACATGGGCGCGGAGTACATCGTCACCCTCGACGCCGACGGCCAGTGGAACCCGACGGAGATGGAGGACGTGCTCGAGCCGGTCGTGTCCGGTGAGGCGGACTTCTGCATCGGCTCGCGCGTGCTCGGCGCGGCGGAGACCGACGACGCCTTCCGCCAGGCGGGCGTGCACGTCTTCGCCCGCCTCGTGCGGCTGCTCACCGGCGTCCACGTGACGGACACCTCGAGCGGGTTCCGCGCGCTGCGCACCGAGGTCACCCAGACCGTGCGCCAGACCCAGGTGCAGTACCAGACGTCCGAACTGCTGATCGGCGCGATCTTCGCCGGCTACCGGATCGTCGAGCGGCCGATCGTGATGCGCAAACGCGTCGCGGGCGAGTCCAAGAAGGGCCACAACGTGCTCTACGGCCTTCGCTACGCGCGCGTGATCCTGAAGACCTGGTGGCGCGAGCGCGGCGGGTCGCGGCGCCGCGAGCGCCAGGCGCAGCCCGCTTGACCGTCGCGGCAGCTCCTCCGATCGGCGCGCTCGGCTGATCGGCATCGCGCGGGCGCTGGGCTTCGTCGCGTCGCTGGCGATCGTCGCGCTGGTCGCCGCGAAGGCGATCCGCGACGCACCGGAGCGCGACCTCGACTGGGGCCTGATCGCCGCGGCGGTCGCGGCCAGCCTGGTCTGGTGGGTGCTGCTCGCGCGCGGCTGGGCGCTGCTCATGCGCGGCCGCTGGGTGCTCCACGACGCCGCGGTCTGGTGCCGCACGCAGGCGCTGCGCTACCTGCCGGGCGGCTTCTGGGCGCCGGCATCGCGCCTCGCAGTCGCCGAGGGCGGGCTGCCGGACCGGCTGCGCACCGTGGCGGCCGAGAACGTCGGGGCGCTCGTCGCAGGCCTCGCGATCGGCGGCGTCTGCCTGGCCGCCGGCGGGCGCTGGGCGTGGGCACCGCTCGTGCTGGTCGTCGTCCTGCCGACGCTGCTCGTGCGCGTGAACCTGCTGCCGTCCGGCTCGCCCGCCACGGTGCCGACCTACGTCGGCGCCTTCGCGGCCTACGCCGTCGCGGCGATCCTGGCGCAGGCCGCCGTCTCCGGCTTCGACGACGCGCTGCTCGTCGCCGGCGCCGCTTGCCTGGCCTGGGCGGTCGGCCTCGTCGTGGTCATCGCCCCGAGCGGGCTGGGCGTGCGCGAGGTCGTCTACGTCGGCCTGCTGTCGGGCGTGCTGGGCGCCGGCGAGCCCGCGGCGGGAGCCGTCGTCCTGCGCCTGGTGACGATCGGGGCGGAGCTGCTGGTCCTGGCCGGTTCCGTGCAGTCGCTCCGGCGTTCATCTGCACGGAACCACTAGCTTGTCGAGCCGTGCGGGTCCTCATTCTCGGCGGCGACGGATTCTGTGGTTGGCCCACCAGCCTGCACCTGTCGGCCTGTGGTCATGACGTCGACATCGTCGACAACTTCGCGCGCCGCCGGGCCGACGAGGAGCTCCAGGCCGAGTCGCTGACGCCCATCCAGCCGCTCGACGTCCGGATCGCCGCCTGGCGTGAGGTCACGGGGCGCGAGATCGGCTTCCACGAGATCGACGTCGCCGGCGACTACGACGCCCTGCTCGCCCTGCTGCGGGCCGAGAAGCCCGACGCGGTGGTCCACTTCGCCGAGCAGCGCGCCGCCCCGTACTCGATGAAGTCGTCGTGGCACAAGCGCTACACGGTCGAGAACAACACCTCGGCCACGCACAACCTGCTGGCGGCGATCGTCGAGTCCGGCGTCGACCCCCACGTCGTCCACCTCGGGACGATGGGCGTCTACGGCTACGGCACGACCGGCACGCGGCTGCCCGAGGGCTACCTCACCGTCCGCATGGACGCCGAGGACGGCGGCGAGGTCGAGGAGGAGATCCTCTACCCGGTCAACCCCGGGTCGGTCTACCACCTGACGAAGACCCTCGACCAGCTGATGTTCGCGTTCTACGCCAAGAACGACGGCGTCCGCGTCACCGACCTGCACCAGGGCATCGTCTGGGGCACCCAGACGCCGGAGACCGACCTCGACGAGCGGCTCATCAACCGCTTCGACTACGACGGCGACTACGGCACCGTCCTCAACCGCTTCCTCATGCAGGCGGCGATCGGCTACCCGCTGACCGTGCACGGCACGGGCGGCCAGACGCGCGCCTTCATCCACATCCGCGACTCGGCCAAGTGCATCCAGCTCGCGCTGGAGTCGCCCCCGGAGCGCGGCGAGCGCGTCCGCATCTTCAACCAGATGACCGAGGTGCACCGGGTCATCGACCTGGCCGGCCTGATCGCGCGGATCACCGGCGCGGAGATCGACCTCGTCGAGAACCCGCGCAAGGAGGCCAGCCACAACGACCTGCTGGTCGCCAACGACCATCTGCTCGAGCTCGGCCTCGACCCGATCCGCCTGCAGGACGACCTGCTGTCCGAGGTGACGGACATCGCGCAGCGCTACATGGACCGCTGCAACCGCGACCGCATCCCCTGCACGTCGCTGTGGGTGCCGCGCGCCGACGAGGAGTCGTCGCGGCTCCTCGAAGACCCCGTCTAGGCCGGTCCTCGCTCAGCGCGACCGTTCGTCCCGGGCCGGGCACGCGCGGATGGGCAGATAAGGGAGGCGGCGCTGGCGCTGCCCCGAAAGTGCACACGCTGGCTCCGCGAGGGTCCTTTGTGCGGTCATGACCCAGACAGGACCCACGCCAGCCTCGGACCCGCTCCATGCGTCACCGGCTTCACGGGCTCGCCTACCTCGTCCGCTTCGGCTGGGACTGCACCCGGACGGGCTCGTGAACCGGATCCTCAGCCTCGGCGAGTGGCGGTCGCCGCTGTCTCGGACCAGCCCGCGCGGAGACGCCGTGCTGGGTGGCGGTGCCGCTGCGGACTGCGGGACGGCGACCAGGAGCTTCGGCACCGCGCTGGACGTGACCGTCGCCGAGCTTTCGATCGAGTCGTTCTTCCCGGCCGATGCAGACCACCGCGGCGCAACTCGAGGGCCGCGCGGCTGTTGAGAACGCGCGGTAAGCAGTCAACGCTGAACCGCTCGTGCCCCGTGTGCGGGCGGCCGGGGGACCCAACTGCGCCGCCTCTCATCGGGCGGCGCGCGGGGCGAACTGCCGGTGTATCCGGCGGCACGCACTCCACGCGTGAGCCCGTCAGCTCACCTCGGAAGCCAGGTGGAAAGCGAGAAGTCGATGCAGTCCAGACATGCCCTCAGTAGGGGCCTGCGCCGCCGTGCTCATGGCGGCGCCGGCGACAGCCCAGGCCGCCTTCGGCGACCGCACGCTCAGCGCAGGGAAAGCACGGCCCGGACGTCAGCACCCTGCAGAGCCACCTCACGCGGCTCGGGATCCGGACGACGGTCGACGGCGCCTTCGGCCCCGGGACCCGCCGTTCGGTGCAGCGCTACGAGCGCCGCTCCGACCTGTGGGTCGACGGCCGCGTCTCGCGCTTCCAGGCGCGGGGTATCACCCGCAAGGTGCGAGCGGCGGTCAGCGCGCCGGTGCCCCAGCGCTTCACCGCCGGTGACAGAGCGCGCCTGGGGCCCGACGGCCGCCACGCACTGATCCCCCGCGGCGCACCGCCGCGGGTCCAGCGCGTGATCGCCGCCGCGAACCGGATCGTCGACAAGCCGTACCGCTACGGCGGCGGCCACGGTCGCTGGCAGGACTCGGGCTACGACTGCTCGGGGACCGTCTCCTACGCGCTGCATGGCGCCGGGCTGCTCAGGACGCCGATGGCGTCAGGTGGCCTGATGCGCTACGGCAGGCGTGGCCGCGGTCCATGGATCACCGTGTTCGCCAATGCCGGCCACGCCTACATGATCGTCGCCGGCCTGCGGCTCGACACCTCAGGCGCCGGCGAGGAAGGCCCCCGTTGGCGGCCTGAATGGCGCAGCGGAAAGGGTTACGTCAAGCGTCATCCGTAGCCGGTCGGTCCCGGCGCAGGCTGCCGGGCGTGACACCGTCGGGCCCGACCAGGCCGGCCATGATCGCGCGGGCGCGGTCGAGCGCGGCGTCGACGGACGCCGCGCCTTCCGCGTCGTCGCCCGCCGCGTACGCCTGGCGGGCGACGACGAGCCGCTGCACGACGTCGTCGTTGATCTCCATCGCGTTGCGGCGGCGGCTGATCTCCTCCTTGAGCCGGGTGTCGACCAATCGCCTGGGTGAGCGAGCGCACCAGCAGCACCGTGACGCCGACCGCGGCGGCGACGTGCAGCCAGTGGCCGATCTCGGCGTCGCCCGGCGTCCCGTGCCCGGCGTCGGCGTGCACCGCGAGCACCACGGCGTAGGCCACCGCTGGATAGGCGAGATGCGCGGCCAGATGGCGCGCGCTGAAGAAGATCGCCGCGTACGGCGTCACCCACAGGTAGAGGAACGCGTAGTAGCTCGACGCCTCGTGGTTGAAGAAGACGACGGCGGTGACGAGCGTGTTGGCGAGCGCGATGATCGCCGACACGGCGACCGGGGGCAGCCGCCGGTACTGGGTGAACAGCACCGGCACCATCGAGTACGCGACCACGGCCATCACCCAGATCGCCGTCTCGTCGGTCGCCGGCGAGTGCGGCAGCAACTGGCACGCCACGGCGACGCTGGGGCCCCCGATGTACAGCAGCCCCAGGGCGCGCACCATCGCCGCGGACTGCGGGCCGATGCGTAACGGTTCGGGTGCGCTCACTCTTCGGTTGTACCGGCGTGTCCGGACGCCCGCAACGCTATTCGTCCTCGTCGACGGCTTCCGTGCCGGACTCCTCGAGCAGCGCCTCAAGCGCCTCTTCAGGCGTGATCGCACCACCGCTGCGCCAGCGCTCCTCGTCGAGGCCGGAGGCATTCGGCCCGGCAGGGGGCGGCTCGGATCCGGTCCCGTGGACGTACTGCCACAGAATGCGATCCAGGTAGCGCTGCGGTGTGCGGTCGGTGAAGTCCAGCGGCAGCCGGGAGGACAGGCGGGCGTTGGGCGAGTCCTCCGTGTTGCGCTCCGTGAGATTCACATCGGGCCGGATCGCGGTGTAGGGCTCGGCGTTCTCAGGCGAACTCGTGAAGACGTCGTACATGGGGACGGCCACGGCGTCGAAGAGGTTCAGCGGCTCCATGCCGAGCGCGGTCTCCATCGTGCGGATGACCGACAGGAAGTCGTAGCGCGTGTGCACGACGGCGCCCCGCTTCGAGTAAGGGCTGATCGCGAACGCGGGGATGCGGTGCGCGTCGACATGGTCGGCACCGTCCTGTGAGTCGTCCTCGACCACGAGGATCAGCGACTCATCCCAGATCGGGGAGTTCGAAATCAGCTCGACCGTCTGCCCGAGGGCGAGGTCGTTCTCGGCGACCATCGCGTTCGGCGTACGACGGCCCGGGGTCGTCCCGGCGGTGTGATCGTTGGCGAGCGTGATGTAGGTGAACTGCGGCACCGAGTTGCGCGCGACCCACGTGTTGAAGCGTGTCCGAAGGCAGTCGAAACGCGACAGCGACGTCGGCGGCGCTCCCGGCGGCAGAGAGGAGTCGTAGACCTCGACCTCGGGGCCGGCCGCGGAAAGCACCACGTCGACGCCGCCTGAGGAGGCGTCATTCGGGAAGCAGCCGTTCTGGCCGAGGTCGGACTTCTCGAACTTGCCGAGCACCTCCTGCGTCTCCTCGGCCGTGCGGTCGTTGTCGGTCAGCGGGACGGTACCCGCGACCGCCTCGCCGAAGTTGAACCACGAGATGCCCTGGCGCTCGGCACGGTCGAACAGGAACCGTTGGGAGGGCCAGGTGACGGCGTAGACGCCGAAGTCGTAGGGCCGCCCGCGGCCCGCGTAGTTCTGATGCCAGTTCTTGACCACATAGTCCGAGACGGACGCGGCGCTCGTCCAGAAGTGCCCGTCGATCGAGGCTTCCGAGTTCGCGTACACGTGGTCGAGGAGCCCGAAGCGGCGCGCGAGTGCGTGCGCGTTCGGGGTGATCTCATCGCCGAACAGCGTCAGCTTGGGGTCGCCGTCGCCGCGAGGGTCATCGCCGAGGATCTGGTCGTAGGTGCGGTTCTCACGCACGATGTAGAAGACGTGCTTGATCTTGTCGCTCGGGCCGGGGGCAGCGACCGGGCTGCCCGGGGGCGCCTTGCGGGTGTTCACGGGACGGATCTGGCGCGCCGCGCGCGGAGTCAGGCGTTTGAGTGCTTTCGCGCCTGGAAACGGCAACACCCCTGCGAGGCCCTCGACGATCGTCGGCAGGTAGCGGAAGCGCTGCGACTGGGGGCGGCCGCTGGTCGCCGAGCCGGGATCGTTGGGGATCGGCGTCCGGCTGGTGGAGCGGTCGTTCGGTCCGACACCGAGACCCTTGGCCGCGACCCATACGAGGCGGCGGCTGCGCGGCGTGGCGGCCGCGAAGACGGGATAGGAACCGACAGGCACGCGCCCGAGCAGCTCGAAGCGCTTGGGTAGCGGCGTCGCGGGACGCCTGGCCTTGGCCACCTCGGCGAGTTCCTCGGCCTCGTCGCCGTAGAGCTCCGCGGCTTCCTCGGCCGCGTTCTCGGTGTACTCGACGCCGATGCGGCCCTCATGGGCGAGCACGGACTCGGCGCGCGCCCGCGCCTTTGCGGCCGGCTTGGGAAAGCAGCGCCGCGTCGGGTCCAGGGCGAAGACGGCGATGGCGTCCTCGCCCGAGTCGGCCGACAGCAGGCGACAGCCCTGCGGGTCGACGCTCACGGCCACCGGCGCGGTCCCATTGCCGGCCGGGCGGCCGACGGACAGCGTGTCGGTCACTTCGAAGGTCTTCGTGTCGAGCACCGCGATCAGGTCCTGATGGGTGACGGCGACGTACGCGCGATCGCTGCGCGGGTCGATTGCGATGCCCTCGGGATGGGAGAGGTGCGGGCCGACCTGTACCTCGCGCGTCGTTCTCGCGGCGGCGAGATCGATCACGGAGACCGTGCCGTCCGCCTCGTTGGAGACGAGCCCGGTGGTGCCGTCGCGCGTGATGGCGGCGCCGTAGGGATAGCTGCCCACGGGCACGTAGCGCACCGCGCGCGAGGCGGTATCGACCACAGCCGCGTGGTTGGCGAGGTTGAGCGCCACCAGAAGGGTCTCACCATCCGAGCTGACGGCGATGTCGCGCGGCCACGACAGCTTCGTCGTCGGCGTGGGCGGGAAGGCCTGCACCGCCGGAGCGGCGGCAGGCGGCGGCAGCTCGATCAGCCCGTCCCGCGTCGCAGTGCCCCTGCGCGGGTCGATCTTGAACACGTGGAGCACGTCGCCGTCCTTGCCGGGCGTGCCCTCGGATGACTTGAGGTTGGGGTCGCCCGCCTCACCCACGCCGGACACGTAGGCGGTCCGGCCGTCGGGGGCGATGGCCACTCCGCCGCTTGCGCCGGGAAGCTCGATGGCCTGACGCAGGCGGGGGCGCTTGCGCGCCTTCTTAGGCACCGACAGAATCCGGACGCCGTTGCGGCCGCGGCCGGCCGAGACGGTCCACAGGAAGCGCCCGTCCGGGGTCAGCACCGCGCCGCCCGGCAGGCTGCCGAGCTTGGCCAGCCTGCCCGCGGGCACGAGCTTGCGCCCGGATGGCTGGATGCCGGACTTCGGCCCGATGCGGCCGGTCGACTTGGAGAGCTGTGCGACCGCGATCGCACCGCCGGCGAGCGCGGCCAGCGCGGTCAGGAAGATCGCCGCGCGCTTCAGCACGTGACACCCCTGCGCACGAAGCGGCCAGTGGCTCCGCCGGCCGCCCGCAACCGGACTCGCACCGCGCTCCCCCTGATCTTGACGCGGGTCCTTCGCGTGTTGCGCAGGAGCGTTCGGAAGCCGCCCCGCCGCCGGACCTGCACGTCGAAGCGCGCGCCCCGCGGGCCCAGCGCCGCGCGGCAGCGCCCGTCGACGGAGACCTTCGCGCGGCCGCTGGGCCGTCCCGCGCCCGGCAGCTTCGCCCGCACGAGCGCGTTGCCGAGATAGCGACCGCGGCTGTCACGCGGCGCGGCGAGGCCGAGCAGACCCATGACCGTCGGGGCGACGTCGACATTCTCCGATTGAGCGGGCAGGAGGAGCGTGTCGTCGAAGCCCGGCAGCGCCATGCCGCCGACCACCTGCTGGCGGACGAAGTCGCCGCCGCCGATCACGGCGAGGAAGTTGTCCCGGGTCAGTGGGCTGCCGTGGTTTCCAGGTAGCGCATTCGACGATGCCGACGGGTCGGAGAATGCCACGCCCGGGCTCCGACGTGACGATCAGGTCCCCTGACCGCCGGCCGGCGGTGTGGAAGCCTGGATGCACCGCGTCGATCGTGTTGGCCGCCCCGCCATCGGCGGGATTCGGTCGCCGGTACAGCGCGTCCGCGACGCCGTCGGTGGCGAGTGCGGCGGCCCGCATGCGCTTGAGGAGCTCGTGACGCTGGGGGCTGGTGCGGTCGGCCAGGTAGATGCTGTCCAGGCTGCCGTTCTGCACCGCCACGTAGTCGCTTTCTGCGATGCCCGCGTCTCCGAACGAGATCGGCCATCGAGAGCTTCGTCAAGGTGGTGTCCATCGAGTGGTCCGACAGCAGGATCAGGGCCGTGCGCTCCCACTCCCCCCGGGCCCTCAGCAGTGCCACAAGGCGCTGGATCTGCGCGTCGGCCATTCCGACGGCCGCGTCGTAGAGCGGGCTGCGGCCCGAGGCGTGCCCGGCCGAGTCGACCTGATGCAGGTTCACGAAGGTGAAGTCCGGCCGCCGCTGGTCGGGGCCGATGCCCTCCTCGACGGTGCGCACGACCTCGTCCATCACCGTCGCGTCGTCGAGCGCGTAGCCCGTGACGGGGTTGGTCGGTACCGGACCGCAGTAGCTGTCGTCGTCGGGTCCGTCCGCGCACGGCGCCCACAGGTGGTCGACGTCGCGAGCGTCTTCGTCGACCGTCCGGCCGGCGAAGATGCGGCCGAGCTTCGGCTTGCCGAACACCGCGGCCGTCAGCAGGTGGTCCGGGTTGCCCTGGCGCTTGACCGCCGCGAACACGGTCTCGGCGGACACGCAGCCCGCCGACTCACCGCTCGTGGGTGTCGGCGCCTTCGAGAAGTCGACGGGTCCCGTCGCCTTGCAGCTGTCCTCGTTCTCGAGCGGCGCGTACAGCGCGAAGGCGTTGCCTGCGATTCCCGAGGCGCCCGGGTAGGCGCCGGTCATCATCGCGGTGTGGTTGGGGTTCGTCTCGGCGGGGATCGACGCTGCGCGACTCGGCGAAGTAGGTGGCGAAGGCGTCCTCCCCCGCAAGCAGCCCGGACACGAACGGAGCCTGCCCGGCGTCGACCGCGTCGCCATCCAGCGCGTCGACGACGACGACGTAGACGATTGGCCGCTGCACGACGGCCTGGGCGGGAGCGGCGGCGTTCAGTGAGGCGGCGAGCGCCAAGGCGGCGGCCAGAAAGCGGAGCATCCGCGGCACGCTACCCGCGACAGCTGGTCGCTTGGTTGCCCAGACGTTGTCGGTAGATGGTCATCTCCTCCTCGGTGAAGTCCTCGTGGGTCTGCGTCTGCAGCTCCGCCACCTGCTCCTGGTGGTAGGGCGACTCGAGGCTCTCGTTGTGGCCGATGACGTTGTCCCTCGCGATGGCATAGCGGCACTGCAGCCAGCGGTTCAGGGCGAGGGACGCTCGCATCTGCGCGTCGTTGGCGAGCACATCCTCCGCGCTGCGGCCGACGTGCTCGATCCCGATCGCCGTGTAGTTGAGGCCGACGGTGTGGCGGCACATGATCGACAGCGGGACCAGCTGCAGGATCGTGCCGTCGCGATCGACGATGAAGTGTGCGCACGTGCCCGGCAGCTCACCGAGCTCCGAATCGGGCCGATCGGGCTCGAAGATCGCGATCGCCTCGGCGGCCGTGTCCGTGACGGTGAAGTGCTCGACGATGACACGCGGGTCCTCGAGCCGATACGAGGAGAAGCCGTAGTGGAGCTGGGCGTAGGCGGCCATCTCGTCCTTGCGCGGCTGTGGGAAGGGGATGAACGCATCGACGATCGCGGGCGGCTCAACGGCCGGTCGGGGTCATCGGTGAGGGCGCGGGCGATGATGACGGCGAGGGCGTCGGCGCGGCCCTGTCCTTCGCGCGCGCCTCGATCTCCTCGATCGTGATCTTGCGCCCTGGCTCAGCGGTCGCGGATGGAACGGCCGCGCGCTCAGGAGCGCTCGTCCCGCAGCCGGCCGCGGCCGCGACGAGCGCGCACACCATTGCGGTCCAAACGGATCGTGACGGTGTGCGCACCCGGCGGTTGTAGCGCCTACGGGTGAGAGGGGTGCTCGTGCGCGTCGACGACCTCGAAGGCCTCGTTCACGATCACCTCGAGCTCACGGCCGTCGGTGGTGGTGATGTGCGACTCGTACGGAGCGGACTCGTCACCGTTGGTCTCCGTGCGCAGGATCGTCGCGCCGGGGTACTCGGCGAGCACCGCGGCCTCGACCTTCTCCTTGGTCTCGCCAGTCAGCGCCTCCTCGCGCATGCCGGGTCCGCCGGGCGGGCGGAATCCGCCGCGGGGAGGCATGCCGCCACGCGGAGGCCCACCGCCGCGGCCACCCGGCCCGCGATCGGCCTGTACGCCCGTCGCCTCGAAGCTCTCGTCGACGAGGACAACCTTGCGCTTACCGCCGGTCTTGATGTGGGCGTGGTAGGGCGTGGGGTACGGGCCGCCGGCCTCCGTCCGCAGGACGGTCGCGCCGGGCACCTCCGCCAGCGCGGCGGCCTTCACCTTCGCGGCATCTTCCGCGGAGAGCTCCTCACGGGGCGGCATCCCCGGCGGTGGCGGCGGGCCTCCCATCGGGCCCGTCGGACCCGAGCCGGGCGCGGCTGTCTGGGTGCGGCCGCTGTTCTTGCTCGCGGCGTCGGCGATGGTGGCGGCGCCGAACGCGATCGCCCCGAGGGCGGCGACGGCGGCGATGGACTTCTTGATGATGGACATGCCACCATGCTCGGCCCGCCTCCCGAGATCCAGCCGGGACTTGCCTGGGAGCTAGCTGAGTCTGGTCAGGCGACGGGCTACTGCCCGCCCACCTCGTGCCAGCTCACGCGCTTGTTGTCCTTCCGGCACTCGGTGATGATGTCGCCTTCCGTGACGAGGTCGCGCTTGCAGGTGAACTTGAGGGGCGTCTTGTCGCCATTCCGGTAGGCCTTCACGACCTTCTTGGCCTGCGCGCATCCCGTCCCGGTGGCCATGACGTCCTGCACCCGTCCCGAGCTCGAGCACTCGGTGCTCGCGGCTCCCGCGGCTGGTGCAGCGGCAGCGGTGGCGAGCAGGATTCCGGCGAGGCCGGTGAGATGACGGATGCGCATGCGACGGACCGTATAACGGACGATCATCGATTGTGCGCACCGTGGACGAACGTTTGCCTACGTGCCGGTCGAGCCCTCAGCGGCGCCGCTGAGGACGGTGCCGTGCGGGACGTCCTCCTTCTCGACCCCGTCGAGACCCAGACCCACGCTGTCGCCCTGCTCGGCCCAGTCGAGGAGCTTGCGGAACATCTCGATCTCCCGGACCCGCGTCGTGCGGATGCCGTCGAGGTAAAGCTCGTCGCCGACCCGCACGGTCCCGCTCTCGATCGTCCCGGTCACGACCAGCCCGCGGCGCTTAAGTACGAAGGCGTCTTCGACGGTCATGCGGAACATGATGCGAAGACTACGCGCGCCACGCGGTGAGCACGATCGTGCTCTGCGACCGAAGCCCTCCACCGGACTCGAACCGGTGACCCCTTCCTTACCATTGCCTCAGTCGGCGTCTGGTTTGGCTAGCTAGAGCCAAGAACGGGCCTATTGCGCGTGTCCCGAGAAGGTCATTTTTGCCGAGTTGGGGACATATTTCGGGACACGTTTCTGACGCGGCCGCGGGGCAGTCAGTTCTGAGCGGCGGTCCTGCAATGTCCGTTCGGCCGGTTGCAGCGCGTCCAGGTCGAGGCCAGATCATAAGACTCGCTCCCCGCGACTGCGGCTGCTAGCCGGCCTGGTCGCGCTTGCGCTTTCAGGTGGGACCAGCATCCCGGCCCGATTCACCGAACGTCGCTCAGTCCGTATAGGGACGGATTCAGCGACGTTCGATGGATCCGGCGACGCTTGCGCTTTGAGGCAGGAGCGCAAGCCCGCATGGACCCTGACCCGCCGGTAGGTCGGGCCGGATACGAAGTCGCCTAGTCCTGGTGCGGGTCGCGACTGGCGC
>CAVXBH010000043.1:0-19035 GCA_963759945.1 uncultured Solirubrobacteraceae bacterium
TTCGGGCTCGCCTGCCGCCGGCGCATCCAGCGGGGTCATGACCCCGCTCACTGCGCCCGCCGGCGGAGGCGGACGACCAGACTGACACTCTCGCGGCGGCCTTCGGCCTCCCTTAAAGACCGACGACCCAGCTTGCGCTGGGCCGACGGTTGAGGGAGGAGAGGGTGCTACATCCGCTCGCGGGTTATGAGGCGAGCGGATCTTTCCCGGACCGGGCCGTCTCCTCGGCGCCCGGCGGGTGAAGGGGTCCTCAGACCAGTGACTTCACCTGGTCGGCGACGCGACGGCGGTTGGTCTTGACGGTGCGCTCCACGGCACGGCGGCGCGTGCGCAGCTCGCGCTCGACGCGCGTGCGGGCCTTGCGGACGTCGCGCTCGAGGCGGTTGCGGGCGGTGACGCCGCGACGCTCGAACTTCTTGAGGTCACGCGTGACCTCCTTCTGCGCGGTCGAGACCGAGCCGTAGCGCTTGACGATGTCCTGGAAGAGCTCCTGGACGGTGTCGCGGTAGACGAGCACGCCGCCGACGCTGGTCAGCACGAAACGCTCGGCGTAGGCGCGGCCCTCGAGGGCGGTCGCCTTCACGGCGTTGGCGTTGGTCTCCGCAGCGGTCTGCGCCGTGTTGGCGGCACGCGTGCGAGCACCCTTGGCGGTCGTCTTGCGACGAGCAGCCTTGGCGGCCGGCGTCGTGGAACCGTTGGAGGTGGTGGTGCGCCGGGTCGCCGTGGTGGTGCGACGCGTGGCAGAGGACTTGCGAGCAGCAGGACGGCGCTTGGCGGCAGCGGTCTTGGCGGCAGGCTTTCGGGTGGTGGTCGTGGTGTCGGCCATGAGTTTGGCTTCAGCTCCCTCGTGGAGTAAGGATATTAGTTCTAATTGGTTCTGAGCAAGTATTGCCCACGAACAAGTGTTTGTAAACCGCGTCTACCGAACGGTTACAAATGCGAACGGTCGTTCGCCGTGCGCTCGAGCCACTGCTCCGGCGCGTCGAGCTCGGCGAGCGTCGGCAGGGCATCCGGGGACACCCACGCACGGTTGAGCGCGTCGATGCCGCCGGCGGCGACCACCGCGTCGCAGAACGCCTTGCCCTGCTCGTACTGCTTGAGCTTGAGATCAAGGCCGATCAGGCGCTCGAACATCCGCATCAGGCCCGACCGCTCCTTGCGGCGCCGCTCCAAACCTTCCCGCAAACGGGGCAGTTCCGGGAGCAGCGCCTCGCCGGTCACGTCCATCACGTGCTCCGCGTAGCCCTCGAGCAGGGCCATGGTCGCCTGCAGCTCGTCGAGCAGGACGCGGCGCTCAGGGCCCGCGACGAAGTCGACCAGGCGGCCGGCCCGGACGGCGTCGGCGAGCGCGCGCAGGTCGTCCGCCTTCGGAAGACGCAGCAGCGAACGGGCGTCGACCTCGACGGTCATGGACGCCAGAAGGCCCCGGATCCGATCCGCCATGTGTGACCTAAGCCACGGAACTCCGCCGAACTGGAAGGCGTGCGTGGTCTCGTGGAGCGCCACCCAGCGGACGAGGTCCTCGTCGCCGGCTTCGAGTGCGCGAGCGGCACCGGCGAGGTTCGGGCCGACGAACAACAGCCGCGCCGGGCGCTCCGGGTCGGTTACCGGGAACTCGTACTGGCCGAGAACGCGGCTCGCGAGGAAGCCGCTCAGCGCGCCGACCTCGACGGCCAGCACCATCCCGGTCAGCGCCCGCAGTGGGCCGCCGAGCGGACCGAGGCCCTCGCCCTGGCGCTCCACGAGCGGCTCGAGCACCGTCCGCATCGAGCCGAGGTTGATCTCCGCCCACTCCGCGCGGTCGATGGTCTCGGGGTCCGGCAGCCTGCCGGCGACCTCGAGCCCGGTGTACGCCGAGACGAGCTCTGCGCTGCGTGCCGCGAAGTCCTCGACCTCGGCGGCGAACGACGGGGGTGCTTCCGTGCGCGGACCGGCTTTGTCGGTCACGGCGCGCGAGACCCGCTCCGCCAGCCGCCAGTCGATCACCCCTCCGAGGCTAGGCCTCGCAGCCGTGCCGCCGTCTCCGCACAGCGGGCGGCGACGATCGGCGACCGGGGCGCGGTGTCGAGCGGCGCGCCAAGTGGATCGTCGTAGGAGGTGAAGGCGACGACGCCTCCCCCCTCGCGCACGATCAGCTGCCCGGCGGCGGCGTCGACGGCCCGCGAGCGACGCAGGGTGACCATCGCGTCGAGCCGCGCGGCGGCGACCTGGCAGAGCGTGACCGCGATCGTCCCGAACGCCCGGATCCGGTGAGCGGCAGCGGCCAGGTCCTCGCCGGCGGCCAGCAGCAGCTTCGGGTCGGAGGACTCGATGCCCAGGAGTTCGAGGCGACCGTCCTCGCTCGCGCGCTCGCCGGCCTCGCGGTCGAGCAGCACGCCGTCGAGCCACGCGCCTTCGCCACGCCGAGCCACCCATTCCTCCTGCGGCCCGAAGTCGTAGACGTAGCCGAAGAAGACGTCGCCCATCGTCGGCCCGTCAGCGACCGCGATCGACAGCGAGTAGGGCGGCAGCCCGCGCTTGGCGTTCGTCGATCCGTCGATCGGGTCGATCACGACCAGGAGGTCGGGCGAGCCGAAGTCGACCTCGCCGCGCTCCTCGCTGACGGCGGTGAAGCGCGCGCCGGCTTCGTGCAGCTTGTCGAGCTCGGCGAAGACCGCGTCCTCGGCCTGGGCGTCGATGACCAGCGTGCGGTCGCCGCCCTCGCCGATGTCGCCCGTCATCTCCAGACGATCGGTGGAGGCGACGAGCAGATCCTGCACCGCCTCCGTCGCCCTGCGTGCCGCGCCGATCCAGTCAATGCCTTCCATGTCGGGCATATCCTTACGCACGTGGTGCTCACGGACGCCCAGCACGCGGCGGTGACGCACTCAGGCGGACCGCTCGTGGTGATCGGCGGAGCGGGCACGGGGAAGACGCTCGTGCTCGTGGAGCGCTTCGCGCACCTGGTGTATTCGGCCCACCCACCCGCGGCGCCCGAGTCGATCCTCTGCCTGACCTTCTCGGCCGCGGCCGCCACCGCTCTGCGCGAACGGGTCGAGGCACGCCTCGCGCTGGACGCGTTCGAGGAGCTCGCGGTCACGACGTTCGAGGACCTGTGCGCGCAGCTCGTGCGCGACGAGTCCGCCGAGACGGGCGTCGACCCGTTCGCGACCCCCGTGACCGCGGCCGACCGGCTGGCGATGCTGCTCGAGCGCCTCGACGACCTGCCGCTCGCCCAGCACGACCTGCGCGGCAATCCGAGTGCGCTGCTCGGGTCGCTGATCGGGCGGATCGACCGCCTGAAGGCCGAGCTGGTGACCGCCAGCGACTACGCCGCCTGGGCGGCGACGCTCGGCGACGAAGGGATCCGAGAGCGCGAGTTCGCCGCCATCTACGCCGCCCACGACCGCATGCTCACCGACTCGGGCGCCCTGGACCGCGGTGACCTGATCCTGCACGCCTTCCGCGTCCTGCGCGAGCGGCCGCACGTCCGCCAGCGCCTCACGGAGCGCTTCCGCCACGTGCTCGTGGACGAGTTCCAGGAACTCGACTTCGCGCAGAACCTGCTGTTGAAGCTGCTCGTCACGGGCTCCCAGGTGACCGTGGCAGGCGACGACGACCAGACCGTCTTCCGCTTCCGCGGTGCCGCGGCGAAGAACCTGCGCGAGTTCGCCGCCGAGCCGGGCGCGCGGACCATCACGCTCGAGCGCACGCACCGGGGCGGTGGCGCGATCGCCACCGCCGCCCGCGCCGTCGTCGAGCCGATCGCCGACCGGCTGGAGAAGCCGCTGGACGCCGAGGGTGACGGCGCGGTGGCCTTTTGGAGGGCGTCGAACGAGCGAGCGCAGGCGCAGGCCGTCGCTGCCGACATCGAGCGCCTCGTCACCCGTGAGGGCGTCGCGCCGGAGGACATCGCCGTGCTGGTGCGCTCGGTCAAGGGCGAGGGCCAGACGGTCGCCGTGGCGCTCGAGGAGCGCGCGGTCCCCTACCGCGTGGCCGGCGCCGCCGCCTTCTTCCAGCGCGCGGAGGTGCGCGACCTGCTGGCGTGGCTGCGACTGCTGGTCGACCCGGGCGACGCGGGCGCGGTGGTGCGCGCACTGGCGCGACCGCCGGTGGAGCTGCGGTCGATCGACCTCGCCCGCGTCACCCAGATCGCGCGCCGGCGCAAGCTCGACATGGTCGGCGCGCTCGGCGCGGCGATGGAGTCCCCGCAGATCCCGCCCGAGGCGCGCGAGCGGATCCTCGCCTTCCTGAAGCTGTACCGCTCGGCGTCCGGCGCGCTGGACTCGACGCGGGCCGACCTCTTCGTGCACCGCATGATCGAGCGGCTCGGCCTGCGCCGGCAGCTGTTGTTCGCCGCCAGCGCCGAGGTCGCCGAACGACTGGTCAACCTCGCCAAGTTCGGCGAGCTCGCCGCGACCTACGCCCGGCGCGCGCCGCAGGCGACCGCGCGCGACTTCGCCCGCTCGGTCTCCGCCGTCGCCGAGGCCGGGCTACGCGAGGAGGAGGCCGAGACCTCCGCCCGCGGGGTGCAGGTGATGGGGATGCACGCCGCCAAGGGCCTCGAGTTCGACCACGTCTACGTGCTCGGGCTGTTCGCCGCGCGGATGCCGGGCCCGCGGCGTCGCGCGCTCGAGCCGATCCCGGACGCGCTGCTCAAGGAGGGCGGCGCGCTGCCCGCGGACACCAAGTCAAATCACGATGCCGGCCAGCGGCGCCTGCTGCACGTCGCGATGACCCGCGCGCGCACGCGGCTCGTGCTCGCCTATCCCGAGCTGACCGAGCGGGGTACGGCGCAGCAGCCGTCGCCCTTTGCCGAGGAGGCGCGGGAAGCCGCGGGCGGCGTCTGGTTGCCGCAGGAAGAGGAGCTCTTCGGCCCGGCCGAGACGCTGCAGTCCACCTTCCGCGTCCTGCGCGACGAGCTGATGACGACGGTGTCCGAGGTCGGCGGGCGGCTCGGCGAGCTGCGCTTCGACACCGACCTCGACGTCTCCCACGCCGTTGTCCGCTACCTCGAGGTGGTCAAGCTCAGCGCGCTGCTCGAGCGCACGCGCGCGGGGCAGACCGTGGCCGAGGCGCTGCCCGAGATCAACGCCCGTCTGCTGCAGGCCGTCACCCGCGAGCAACGCGAGATCTTCGGCACGTCCGCGCTCGACGAGTACCTGATGGACGCCGAACGCGACGAGCGGACGCGCGCCGCGGTGGTCGCGCGCCGCGCCGAACCGTCGCTGGAGCAGTTCCTCCCTCGCCGTGGCGACGGGCTGCTGCTCTCGGCCTCGGACATCGAGACCTACCGCACGTGCCCCCTGAAGTACAAGTTCGCGCGCGTCTTCCGCATCCCACAGGAGCCGACCATCAACCAGCGCTTCGGCATCCTCGTCCACCAGGTGCTCGAGCGCTTCCACGCCGGTGAGGGAATCGCCGGCGGGGCCTCGCTCGCCGGACTGCTCGGGCTGCTCGACGCCGGCTGGCGCCGGAGCGGCTTCGGTGACCACGGCGAACAGGAGAAGCAGCTGCGCGTGAAGGCCGAGAGCGCCCTGATCCGCTACCACGAGCGCTTCCAGGCCGAGGACGCCGAGCCCGTCTGGTTCGAGCGCTCCTTCTCCTTCGCGCTCGGCCGTCACACCGTCCGCGGCCGCGTCGACCGCGTCGACCGCCTCTCCGACGGCGGCTACGAGCTGATCGACTACAAGACCGGCCGTCCCAAGAAGGCCGCCGACCTGCGCGAGGACGTCCAGCTCGCCCTCTACTCCGTCGCCGCCGAGAAGGCGTGGGACCTCGAGGCTGCCCGCCAGGCCTACTACTACGTCCTCGACGACGCGAAGGTCCCCGTCGATTACGCGGCCGACGACCGCGAGTGGATCACCGAGACGGTGCTCGAGGTCGCCGACGGGATCTCGAGCCAGGGCTTCGAGCCCAGCCCGAGCTTCAGCGCCTGTTCGATGTGCGACTACCGCATCGCCTGCCCGGCGGCTGAGCGCTGAGGGCGCGGCGCGCTCAGCGCCGGCGCTCGCCTCGGGATGAGCGCGCGCGGATGAGCAACTAATGGAGGAAACCGGACGCACCCCATCGAACGCGGGGCGCACCTGGCGGGGTCATGGCCCCCTCGACTGCGCTCGCGGCGGCCGGATCGCACGCGACCGTGCGGCTCCCCCTTCACCTGCCTAAGGCGACGCGGGCAGCGCAGGATTCGCCGGCCGAGCTTGAGGCGGAAGCGCAACTTGGAGGCGACGATCGTCACCCGATCGCCGTCTCGGAAGAAGATGACGCCGTTGCGGCGGACGCGGCCGCTACGCGCCCCGCGGGTCTCGAGCAGCGCGGTCGCGGAGGATAAGACCCAGCCCGAAGCGTCCACCGGTCGCGCGCAGCAGCAGCGGGTCGAGCCGCCACACGACGTGCCGGGAGAGCCAGCGGCCGGCGCCGGAGCCGAGGAAGCGCAGGAAGAGGCGGCGGACCGTCACACCGCGGGCACGGGGACGGCAGCCCGGCGATCGCGGACGGTCGCAGCCGTCAGCAGCGCGAATGCTGCGAGCACGAGATACGGCACGGCATCCGCCGTGGCGTCGGCCAGGGCGCCACCGCCGTAACCGCCGGTGGCGGTCCCGATGCCCCACGCGAGGTTGCCGAGCGCGAAGGCGAAGGCGACGTCCATCGCGAGCTCGTCGGCTCGGTCGGACAGCGAGGCCATCGCCGGTGCCCACAGCAGGCCGAGCACGGCGGCCGCATAGACGGTCGCCACCGCGAGCAGCAGCGCGGAGTCGGGCAGCGGCAGCACGATGAAGCCGAGGCCGCCGGCGGCCAGCCCGACGCGCGCGGGCGTCAGCGGTGAATGACGATCGGCGAGGCGGCCCGCCAGCGGCGACATCAGCGACTCAAGGCCGACGGCGACGAGGAAGATCGCGGCGATCGCCGAGGCGCCCGCGCCGAGGTCGTCCAGGTGCAGCGGGACGAGCACGTTGATCATCCCGAAGCCCATCGACGGCACGACCATGAGCAGGACGCCCCGGCGCAGCGCCGAGTCCGTGAATGCGCTCCGCACCGCCTGCAGCCCCGGGGTCGGCACGGCGGCAGGGCCGGGGATGCGGGAGAGCGCGACGAGCAGGCCGGCGGGCAGCGCGACGAAGACCGCGAAGACGACGACACGACCGACCTCGTCGGCGATCGCCCCAAGGACGGGTCCGCCGAGCGAGCCCGCGATGGCGGCGCCGATCGCCGTCCCGATCGCCTGGGCGCGCAGCTCGCGCGGCGCCGCCCCGACCACCCACGCGAGGCCGCCTGCCCAGACCGCAGCGGCGCCGACGCCCTGCAGCGCGCGGGCGCAGGTCATCACGACGGCGGACTCGGCGAGGCCGAACACGAGGCTCGCCGCCGCCAGCGTCGACAGCCCGATGAGCACCGTCGGCTTCGCGCCGATGCGGGCCGCGAGCAGGCCCGCGGGCAGCGCCAGCACAAGCGTCCCGACCGGGTAGGCCGCCGACAGTGCGCCGGCGCCGGCCTTGGAGAGCCCGAAGTCGTCGACCAGATCGGGCAGCAACGGCGTGATCGTCGCGTACGCCGCCGTGTCCACCACCATCGCGACGCTGATCAGGACGATCAGCCGACGGGTTGCCGACGTCACGCCGGGAAGCTTGGCCCTGACGGGCCGCGGCCGCCGCTGCCGCGCTGGCGCAGGAAGCGCTGGAACTCGCGGGCGAGGACGTCACCGGAGGGCAGATCCTCCGGGTTGGGCTCCTGCTCCTCCTCGGCGGCGGCGCGCTCGAGGCGCTCCACGAACGCCTGCACGTCGGGGTCGGACTCGACGGCCCGGTTGACCTGGCGCTCGTACTCGCCGGCGGCCTCCTCGAGCTCGGTCGCGTCGACCGCGACACCGACGACGCCCTCGAGCTTGCGGACCAGCGCGAGCGCGCCCTTGGGGTTCGGGGAGACGGCGACGTAGTGCGGAACGGCCGCCCACAGCGAGACGGACGGGATGCCGCGGCGCTGGCAGGCGTCGTGCAGGACGCCCACGATGCCGGTCGGCCCCTGGTAGGAGGACTGGTGCAGGCCGACGCGCTCGATCAGCGCCTCGTCGGACGCCAGGCCGGTGATGCCGACGGGCCGCGTGTGCGGGACATCGGCCAGCAGCGAGCCGAGCGTGATGATCGACTGCACGCCGAGCGCCTCGGCGAGGTCGACGATCGCGTCGCAGAACGTACGCCAGCGATAGCTCGGCTCGTGACCCGAGACGAGGACGAGGTCACGCGGCGCGCCGGGTGCGGTCGCGGCGTGGATCTCGACCTCCGGCCAGTCGACCGCGCGGCTGATGCCGTCGACGAAGCGGATGGTCGGGCGCGTCGCCTGGAAGTCGTAGAACTCCTCGGGATCGATTGTCGCGAAGCGCTCCGCGCGCAGGGCGCTGCCGACGAAGGTCAGGGCTGAGGACGCCGCGTCCCCGGCGTCGTTCCAGCCCTCGAAGGCAGCCACCAGCGCCGGGGCGCGAAGCCCGTCGGGTCGGCGTTCCCAGCGCAACGGCTGCATACGCCCACGGTAGGGCGGGTCTACTTGGTGATGCGGAAGCGCTTCGAGGCGAAACAGAAGAGCGGCCGGCGCTTGGTCTTGACGCACGTCTGGAGGACGTAGCGACCGGCGCCCTGGTCGTTCGGGACGGTCAGCCGGACCGTGTACCGCTTGAAGAACCTGGGCTCGATCTTGCCGGTCTTGAACTTGCCGATCCTGCGCGGCAGCGCGTAGTCCCCGGTTCCCCCGGTGAGACGCATCGTGACCGTGCCGTTGACCCGCTTGTCGCCGAGGTTCTTGATCTTCGCCTTGACGAGGAAGTCGTCGCCGGCGGCCACGGTCGCCGGCGGCTCGGTGACCTTCTTGATCACGAGTTCGAACTCCCCGGCGGCGAGCGCGACCGGCGCGAGCAGTAGGACGAGCAGGGCGACGAAGAGGAAACGCATGACGGCGCCGTTCGTCGCGCCTACGTAGAGTCCTGCCGATGGCCACCCGCATCGCATTCGCAGGCGGTGAGTCCATTCTCGTCGCCGAGGAGCTCGCCGACGTCGTCGCCGCCCTCGAGGGCCACACGCCCGACACGCCGGCGCTCCCGTCCTTCACCCGCCAGCTGGGCTACGGAGAAGCCGGGCCGGACGGTCAGCCCGTCCACGTGCGGCCCGGCTCCGTCACGTACGTCAGCGCGTCGTAGCCACCTGCACGTCGCGGCGATCCGTCGGGGACACGAGGCCGGCGGCGATGCCGAGCCCTGCGATGGCCAGGTGCAGGAAGTTGTCCGCCGTGTTGACGGGCACGATGCTGAGCACGTCGTTGCCGTCGGCGAAGCCCCAGATCGTGACGATCAGGTAGACGGCGCCGAAGCCCAGCGCATACGCGCGCGCCGTGTCAGCACGACGGAAGAGCGCGAGACCCAGCAGGCCCGATGCGATGTGCACCAGGTTGTGCCAGCCGTTGACGAGGAAGATGACGAGCTCGTCGCCGCGCAGGTTGTCGCCATTGTCGAACGACGAGTCGGCGATGAAGCCGAGGATGCCGGCCAGCAGCAGGACGGCGCCGAAGGTGAGCGCATACAGCTGCGCCGGCGTGCGTTCATCAGTCGTGGTGTGACCGGAGGTATGACTCATTGGGTTCCTTTGGGATGGGTCCGCCGCACCTCGCGCACGATCGCTCGGATGACGATCACGAACGGCGGCGCGAGCAGCAGCGGTTCAAGTGGGAGGGGTCCGATGTGCGCTAGCACTGAGCTCTCCGCTGACCGGCACGCCGGTTCCTGAAACCCGGTCAGGCGCGCGTGAACTTCTGGCACCGCGACGGGTCGCCCGTCCGGTAGCCGCGCTTCCAGGCCTTCGCGCGCTCGTCCGGCGTGCCGTGGTGCTGCGGGTTCTTGAAGTCGAAGTCGCCGACGGCGTACGCGGTCTGGACCGCCTCCTCGACGTCGGCGTCGTCGAGCAGGCCCTCGCGGTAGACGGCGAACGCCCAGGCGCCGGCCATGCAGTCGGCCTGCAGCTCGAACGGCGCGACCGTGGTGAAGCGCGCGCCGTTGGCGTACCAGCCGAGCTCCTGCTGGACGTTGTGCGCGTACTCGTGCGCGAGCACGTACGCGACGCCGAAGTCACCGAGGTTGTCGTTGATGTCGCGGGCGATGCCCTCGCCGACGTAGATCGTGTCGTCGGCCGGGCAGTAGAAGGCGGCCTGGTCGTCGGCGACGTCGTTGCACGCCGTCCGCACGCGGCGCCCCGGGCTGATGAACACGCGCTTGACCTTCGGCATGGAGATGTTGTTGGCCGTGAACGTCCGCCGCCAGTAGCCGTTGACGTTGTTGAACACGTCGCCCATGAAGCTCTGGAAGGAGTTCGCGGCGACCAGCTGCGGGACCACCGTGTCCTCGTCGGCCTGCGGGACGACGCCGCGGAGGTCGGCGAGGATCCCGTCGACCCGCGCCTCGATGTCGTCCTTGATCGCCTCGGCCCTGCCCTTGAGCTTGTCCGCCTCGCGCTCGATGACGTCGACGCCCTTGCGGATCTCCTCCTTGGCCTGCTCGACCCGCTTCTTCGTCTCGGCGCGGATGTCGTCCGTCGTGCCGCAACCGGACACCCCGAAGGCAGCGACCAGCAGAACGACGAGCACTCCGAGCCGGCACATCGGCGCCAACCTACTCCTCGAGCGGGCCTGAGACACGCAACTTGACCAGCTTCGTCGCCGACCGGCTGGCGATCCGGGAGCCGAGGTAAATGGAGGAGGCGCGATAGCGGCCGACGCTCGGCGGCAGGAAATTGACGACCGCCCGGCCGCCCGAGACCTGCACCCGGTAGCGGTGCAGGAACTGCCATCCGTCGATCGGATCCTTGCGCTCGACCACGATCACACCGGGTCCCGATGAGGCAGGCGCGACGTTGAGCGCGAGCGCGACCGTCGATCCGGGAAAGGCGTGCGTCTTGGCGCGGCCGTTGAAGCGGGTCGTCGACCGCGTGGTGACGCGCGAGATCCGCCGGAGCCTGTAGCTGCCGGCGCCGCGCACCGCGGCGAAGTAGCGGCCGGGCTTCGTCTGCGTCTCGATGACGGGCCCCGAGTCCAGGCGCCGGCCGTCGTCGCGCAGCAGGGACACATCCGGTCCACCGCTGATCTTCAGCGTCAGCGTCGAGGGACGGACGACGTCGAAGCGATAGAGGTCGACGGAATCAAGGCGCCCGTCGACGTGGCCGCGGACGCGCACGTCGTTGCGGATGAAGCGACCCGGGGTCGTGTCGTCGGCACCGGCCGGCGCCAGGCGCAGGCGGTAGCGCTGGGCGCCTCGGCCGCGCGCCGCGGCGACCACGAGAAAGTGGCGCCCGGTGCGATCGGGGGTGAAGAGGCCGTAGCGGCCGCAGCCGCTCGAGCGCTCAGGCTCGTCGCGCTCGAAGTCGCGCGTACCGGGCGCGAAGATCGCGATGCCGAGGCAGTTGCGCGACGTCAACGCGACGCGGTAGCTGACGCCCTCGACCAGCTGCACGTTGTACGCGTCCGTCGGATTGACCACGCGGTCCACCGAGTCGCGGATCCCCGCGGCCGGCAGGGCGGTTCCCGGGGGTCGCGCGGGCGGGCTGGCCAGCCGCACGCCCAGCTTGAAGTCCGCCGGGTCGGAACCCGTCTGGCGCCCGATCTGGATCAGGTAGTCCGAGCCGGGGTCGAGCCTGCCCAGCTCGAGCGTCGCCTGTCCGTCACGGTCCGTGGTCTCGCAGTCCTCGAAAACCAGCTGCGAGCGCACCCGCTCATAGACCGCTATCGCGGCGTCCAGATTGCCACCAGCGTCGAATTCGACGATGTGGTCGCGTCCGTCCTCGGGTGTGAAGCGATACCAGACGCTCGCGTCGACGCCCGAACAATCCTCCGGGTCCGAGGACTGCACGGTCGCCTCCCGGACCGTGCCACGCACGGTGGTGTCCAGCTCGAGCGCCGCGGCGTCCGAGCGGTCGTCATTCGCAGGAGGCGCGGCGGCCGCGGGCGCGGCGGACAGAGCGAGCAGGGCGAGGGCGCAGACGAGCGAGCGGAGGTGCACGGCGCAACGCTACCTGCGTGAAGCAGAGAAGTGTGAGATCAGCGGCCGTAGCGGCTGATGAACGCTTCGGCGCGAGCCGGCAGGGGCTCGAGGCGGGCGCGGACGTCGGCGAGGCCCGCGCGCAGTTCGGCGTCGCCGACCTCGACGGGGGAGAGGGAGTCCTGCAGCTCGGTGAGGATCGCCTCGGACTGCTCGACGGCGGCGGCGGCGTCCTCGATGAACGCCTTGACGCCCTGCGAGGGCAGACCGGGCGGGCGCTCGGTGACCTCGGGAACCGGGAGCTGGTGGCGGCCCGCGAAGGCGGACGCCGTCATGCGTGCTCGGCCGAGCGTCACCTGGACCGGTCCGAAGAGCGCCTCCTCGAGCGCATCGCCGGATGCGTCGTCGAGCTGCTCGTAGGCCACGCCGAGCGAGGCGAGGGCGCTCGCGAGCTCCGAGGCCGCTTCTGCGATGGTGTCCAGCAACTCTTGGCGGGCTTCGGCTGTTACGTAGGCCATGGCTTTAGAAGTCGAGGCTAGGTTGCCCGTCGTGCGCAGGGCACTGCTCCCCCTTTTCGCTGCCGTGATGCTGGTGGCCGGCTGCGGCAACAGCGACCGCAAGCCCGCTCAGGTCGGCCTGGACCGGACGAACGTCGTGCTGGTGCTGACGGACGACCTGTCCACGAACTTGCTCAAGTACATGCCCAACACGCAGGCGCTGATCGGCGAGGGTGTGAGCTTCGATCGCTTCATCGTCTCGAACTCGTTGTGCTGCCCGAGCCGCGCGTCGATCCTCACGGGCCTGCTGCCGCACAACACGAAGGTGTTCACGAACTCGCCCCCGCGCGGGGGGATCAAGGCGTTCAACAAGAACGGCAACGAGAACAAGACGTTCGCCGTCTGGCTGCGCGACCGGGGCTACCGGACCGCGCTGTACGGCAAGTATCTCAACGGCTACGGCGCCGGCAACGGGCGTGTCGCGGCTGGTTGGACGGACTGGGCCGCCACGGCGCGCGCCTACCAGGGCTTCGACTACACGCTCAACGTCAACGGTCAGCCGCGCCAGTACGGCGAGGAGGAGCAGGACTACATGACGGACGTGCTCGCCCGCCTGGGTGCGACGTTCATCGACAAGGCCCTCACCGACCCGAGCCCGTTCTTCCTCGAGCTGTCGACCTTCACGCCGCACCTGCCGGCGATCCCGGCGCCGCGCCACATCGGGCTCGTCCCCAACGCGCGGGTGCCGCGCACGACCGCCTTCAATCGGCCGGTGTCCGACGCGCCGCAGCTGGCTCGACAACCGCTCGAAGCTCGGCCAGGAAGCGGTGCAGCTCATCGATGCGCGCTACCGCAAGCGGATCCGCTCCGTCGTCTCCGTCGACGAGATGGTCGGCTCCATCCGCGCGAAGCTCGCCGAGCGTGGCCTGACCGACCGGACCGTCTTCGTGTTCGCCTCCGACAACGGCTTCCACATGGGCGACCACCAGCTGCTGCCGGGCAAGGGGACCGCGTTCGACTCCGACATCCGCGTGCCGTTCATCGCCGTCGGCCCGGGCATCCCCGCCGGGACTCAAGGTCGACGCGCTCGTGCAGAACACCGACCTCGCGCCCACCTTCGCCCAGCTCGCCGGCATGGAGCCCGGCGCGGAGCTCGACGGGCGCAGCCTGGTCGGACTGATGCGCGGCGAGGCCGTCCCGGCCGACTGGCGCCCGGCCGCCCTGGTCGAGCACCGCGGCCGGCCCGCCGACGCGAAGGCCTCAGACCCCGACGACCAGCCGCGCGGCGCGGGCAACCCGCCCAGCTACGGCGCGCTGCGCCTCGCGGACGCCACCTACGTCGCATATGAGACCGGCGAGCACGAGTTCTACGACCTGCCGCGCGACCCGTTCCAGAACCGCAACATCTACGCGGAGCTCACCTCGGGCGAGCGGCGGACGCTCCAGCGTCAGCTCGACGCACAGCTCAGCTGCGTGGGAGTTGCGCAGTGCGCCACGGCGACGCCACTTGCGCGGCGAGCAGAGCGAGCTGCGGCTGCGGGTCTACGTCGGGCTCGGCGGCGTTGATCGCCACGCCCAGCGGCGTCGGCCAGCCGCGCAGGGCGTGCACGATCGACCGCAGTGAGGTGAGCGTCGTGATCGTCGCCTGCCAGCCGTCGGCGACGACGATCAGGCCGACCGGGCGTCCGTCGAAATAGGGCCGCTCCTCGCCGCGCAGCTCCTCCACCCAGTCGATCGCGTTCTTGACCAGGCCGGAGACGCCGCCGTGGTAGCCGGGAGACGCGATCACGATCCCGTCGGCGCGGCGCAGCGCGTCCAGGAAGCGCTCCACGCGTTCGTCGGGCAGGGTGACGCCGGGGGTGTAGAGCGGGAAGTCGAGGTCCGTGGCGGCGAAGAGCTCCGTCTCCTCCCCCGTCGCGTCGAGCACGGCCTGCAGGGCGCGCTCGGACGATGAGCCGGCGCGCGCGGTGCCGCCGAAGCCGACGATCACTTCTCGGACTCGCGTTTGGTCCAGCGCTCGCGGGCCAGCCGGATCTCCTCGAGTGCCTCCTCGCGGGAGTACCAGCCGTCGACGGTGACGTCCTTGCCCTCCGGCTGCTTGTAGATCGAGAAGAAGTGCTCGATCTCGGCCTGGAGGCGGTCAGGCAGGTCGTCGAGGGAATCGAGCGTGTTCCAGTTGGGGTCGTTGTGCGGGACGCACAGGACCTTGTCGTCCTGATCTGAGTCGTCCGTCATGCGAAAGAGCGCGATGGCCTTGACGGGAATCACGCAGCCGGGGAAGGTCGGCTCGGTCACGCAGACCATGGCGTCGAGGGGGTCGTCGTCGAGCGCCCAGGTCTCCGGGATGAAGCCGTAATCGGTGGGATAGACCGACGACGAGAACAGGTAGCGGTCGAGCTTGATCGCCCGCAGCTCCTCGTCCCACTCGTACTTGTTGCGCGATCCCTTCGGAATCTCGACCAGAACGTGGAGCGGCTCGTCAGCGGCCATACACGCAAGACGATAGTTTCGCGCTCATGCTCAAAGGATTCCGGGATTTCATCCTCAAGGGGAACGTCGTCGACCTCGCCGTCGCCGTCGTCCTCGGCACCGCCTTCGCTGCGGTTGTAGGAGCGCTCGTCGAAGGGATCATCACGCCGCTGATCGGCGCGATCATCGGCGAGCCGGACTTCGGCGGTCTCACCTTCACCATCCGCGACTCCGAGTTCTTCTACGGCAGCGTCATCAACGCGCTGATCACCTTCGTCGCGGTCGCTGCGGTCATCTACTTCTTCGTCGTGCAGCCGATGAACACGCTGATGGAGCGCCTGCGGCCCGGCAAGCCCGTCGACGAGCCGACCCGCGCGTGCCCCGAGTGCCTGTCCGACATCCCGCAGAAGGCGCGGCGTTGCGCGTTCTGCACGGCCCAGGTCACGCCGGACGCGATCTGAGGCCCTTGCGCGCGAGGCGCGCGGCCGTGAACAGCATCAGGAGGGCGAAGCCGATCTCCAGGGCGCGCTCGGGAAGTGCGTTGGCCAGCACGACCCCGAGCGCGACTCCGCCGAGCGCGAGCAGGCCGATGAGGATGCCGTCGCGTACCCGGACATTGCCGTAGCCCTGCTGGCGGTAGGCGCCGAGGAGACTGACCGGCACGATCGCCAGCAGCGAGGTGGCCTCGGCGTCGAGGTGACCGAGGCCGAGCACGAGGCTCAGCGCGGGGACGAAGAGGATGCCGCCGCCGACGCCGAGCATGCCGGCGACCACTCCGGCCGCGACCCCGATGGCGATGGCGACGAGCACGTCCTCCATCGTCAGACCAGCAGGCCGATCGCGACGGCCACCAGGACAACGGCGAACAGCAGCGACAGCCGTTCCTCCGGGACGCGCTGCTGCAGTGCGGTCCCGCCGACGACGCCGACCAGCGCCGGGAGTCCGACGAGCAGCCCCTCCTCCAGGTGGAGGTTGCCGTACAACGCCTGCACCGCGGCGCCCCCGGCGGCGACGACGCTGATCGCCAGCAGCGACGTGCCGGTCGCCTCCCGCTCCCCGTAGCCCATGTAGAGCACCAGCAAGGGGACGATGACGATGCCGCCGCCCACGCCGAACAGACCGCTGAACAGCCCAGCCGCCGTACCCACGGCGCCAAGCTGGAGGGTTCGGCGCATCGGGCGGCATACTAGGCCGGGTGCCTGGCGCGACGACCCTCCACGAGCTGCTCGCTCCGCTGACCGCCGACCCGGCGCGCTCGGCCGTGCTGCTCGATGTCGACGGCGTCCTCGCGCCGATCGTCGAACAGCCCGACGACGCGCACATGCCCGAGACGACGCGCCGCCCGCTGATCGAGGTCGCCAAGCGCTACGGCGTCGTCGCCTGCGTCTCCGGCCGGCGCGCCTCGGATGCGCGGCGCATCGTGTCGCTCGGCTCGATCTCCTACCTCGGCTCACACGGGTCGGAGATCCTGCGGGCCGGCACGATCGCTCCCGAGCTCGACCGCGAGCTTCAGGCGTGGACCGCGCGCGTGCGCGCCTTCGCCGACCAGGCCTTCGACGAGGACCTCCGGCGGCTGCGCATCCGCCTCGAGGACAAGGAGGCGATCGCGGCGTTGCACTGGCGCGGCGTGCCCGACGAGGAGGACGCCCAGCGGGCGATCGAGGGCGTCTCGCGCGCCGCCGAGGACGCGGGCTTCGTCACCCACTGGGGCCGCAAGGTGCTCGAGATCCGCCCGCCGGTGCGCATCGACAAGGGCGCCGGGATCGCGCGCCTGCTGCGCGACGCCGACCTCGCCGCCGCGGTCTACGTCGGCGACGACCTGACCGACGTGGACGCGTTCCGCGGATTGGACGATCTGGTTGCCGGAGGGCAGGTGGGAGTGGCCATCAAGGTCGGCGTGCGCTCCGACGAGGGCCCGCCGCAGCTCGAGCAGGAGGCCGACCACATGGTCGACGGCACGGCCGGCGTCCGCGAGCTGCTGCAGACCCTCGCGGGGTAAGTGCGGTTTTCTGAGTTCCTGCGAGCGGCGGTCCTGCTGAGCGCGGGGTCGGCCACCGCGATGGCGGCCATCGTGGTGCTGTCCGCGGCGCGCGAGTACGACGACGTCGTGGTGTTCGTCTCCGTCGGCTGGTGGATGGTGGCGACCGTCATCGGCCTGCGCCTCGAAGAGCGCGCGCACGACGGCATCGCCCGGCTGATGGGGACGGCGCGCCACCAGACGACGCTGCCCGAGCTGCGGCCCGGCCTGACGCTGATCAACCGGCTGTGGCTGCTGCTGACCGTGACGGTCGTCGCCGGGGTCATCGGCGTCTTCGCGCCGGAGATCCCGAGCGTCGCGACCGGCTTCGCGCTGCTCGTGGCGATCGCCTGGCGGCGGCAGGGCAACGCGGTGGAGGCGATCGAGGAGCGCGACGCCGCGCGCTTCTACGTCGACAAGACCTCGCCGTTCGAGCCGATCCGGCTGGTGCGCACGCCCGGGTTCGGCGGAGCTTTCCTCAAGCCCGAGCAGCGCGCCGCGGCCGAACAGCCGTGAGCGTGGACGTCCTCGTCGTCTCGCTCGGGTCGACCGGCGGGCTGCGGGTGGCCGACGACGCGCTGGTCGCAGGCCTGCGGCGAGCGGGCTGCTCGGTGGAGCAGGTACGTGCGGAGCCGCCCCGGCAGGTGCGGACCTTCGCCCTCACCGACCTCGTCTGGGCCCTGGCCGCACGCCGGGCCGCCAGGGCCGGCATCGAGCGGTGGCAGCCGCGATCGATCATCTACTCCTCCGTCGGCGCGGCGCTGCTGTGGCCGCGCCCGGGAGCCATCCGCTACGACGCGCTGATGGCCGAGAACCGGCCCGGTCGCCACGGCCTGTGGCAGCGACGGGTGGAGCGACGGCGACTGCGCGAGGCTCCGTTGCGGCTGCCCTGGAGCGAGGTGCCGGTGCCCATCAGCACGCCCGCTCCCACGGAGAAGGACCTCGAGGTCGTCACCTACGGCGCGAACCCGGAGAAGAAGGGCCTCGACCGCGTGCTGGCCGCCTGGGAGACGGCCCGGCGGCCGGGCGAGACCCTGGTGGTCGCCGGCCTGGGAGGCACGGACACCGAGGGGGTCCGCTACGCGGGCCTCCTGCCGTCTGAAGAGATGGGGGCATTACTCGCGCGCGCACGCGTCTTCTGCTGTGCGCCGCGGCGGGAGGACTTCGGACTCGTGCAGCTCGAGGCGCTAGCGGCCGGCTGCGCGCTGGTCACGACGGAGGCGCCAGGCCCCTACGCGGCGCTGCCGCTGGCCCGCGAGCTCGATTCGCGGCTGGTCGGCGATGATCTCGCCGCCGCCCTGCGGGTCGCCCTCGACGACCCGTCGCCCGGCTACGCCGAGCGTGCCACCGAGCTGCTCGAGCCGTTCACGCCCGATGCGGTCGACGCCGTCATCCGCGAGCGCGTGTTGCCGGGACTAGCCGTGGCCGGCCAGCGACGCGCGTAGCTTCGTCACGGTCCACGCGCCGATGTCCTGCGCGCTGATCCCGTGCAGCTGGGTGAACTCCACGGCGGCAATGCTCGGCTCGGACGAGCGCACGATGCCCTCGGCGTCGAGCTCAAGATCGTCGCCGAGTGTCGCGCGGACGCGAACCGGCGCGCCCAGCGTGAGCCGTACGGGCGAGCGGAAACGCGCTCCTCCGGCCGAGACGTCGAGGAGCTGGCAGTCCAGGTCGCGGCCGCCGCTGTGCACGGAGATGCCGATGAGGATGGGAAGGCGGACCGAGCTGCGGCGGTCGGCCTGGCCGCCGTCGTTGGCGACGCGGAAGCGCCACTCACCTTCGGCGGAGCTCGGTTCGACGGTGCCGTCCCAGCCCATCGGGATCAAGCCGTCGAGGAAGGTCAGAGCGCAGCGGCCGTCCGGCACGCGGTCCGACTGCGCGTTGAAGCGCTCGGGGCGCAGCAGGACGAAGCTGCCGGCCGCGGCGACGACGCGGCAGTCAACAGCTCCCGTGGGCCACGAGAGCACGGTGTCCTGCCCGGGACGCACGGTCGGCATACGGAGTTGATCGGTGTCGGGACGGCGTCCCTTTAGGAGCGGGTTCGTTTCCGAAGCGGGGCGAAT
>CAVXBH010000044.1:0-66679 GCA_963759945.1 uncultured Solirubrobacteraceae bacterium
GGAACCGAAGGTCAGGGGTTCGAATCCCTTCTGGCGCATGAAGAAAGCCCCGGTCACGGGGCGTAGATCGCCTGGCCGACGAGTTCGCCGGACGGTGAGATCGTGATCAGATGCGCACGCGCGGTGCGGCGGTCGATATCGGAGCGCCACAGGGTCTCCGGTGAGGCGAAGACGCCGGCGGGCAGATCTCGCGACGCAGTGGGGAGCGCGCGGCAGCGGAACGCCTCGAGCGTGCCCGCGCGGCTCTGCACCCGCAGCGTGGAGCAGGTCATCGGCACCGGCCCCCAGGCAGAGTCCACCTTGGTGATCGTCATCTCGTCGGATACCGCGGCCATGACGGCGGCGTACCAGGCAAGGGCGAGGACGCCGAAGGCCAGGGCCGCCGGGCCGGCGAAGGACCGTCGTGCCAGGAGCGTCGGCGCCGCGGGCGTCGGCGCCGGTTCGGGAAGATCGCGGCCGCCGGCGGCTGCTGGGTGAGGCCGGTCGCCCACAACGGCTCGTAGGGCTCGCGATCGTCAGCCATGCCGCCCGCCGAAGGCTATGCCCATCGCGGGCAGGCGAATACCGTCTGGCGCACCTTGAACACGACCTGCCACATGTCCATCTCGCTCGACGGCTTCGTCGCCGGACCCGAGCAGAGCCGCGACAACCCGCTCGGCAAGGGCGGACGCGAGGTTCACATCTGGCATCTCGGCGACGAGCGCGAGACCGAAGCCGACAGGACGGCGGCAGGCTGGCTGATGCGCCCCCGCGGCGCCTACGTCATGGGCCGCAACATGTACGGGCCGATCCGCGGCGAGTGGAACGAGGACTGGACCGGCTGGTGGGGCCCCGAGCCGCCCTACCACGCGCCCGTGTTCGTGCTCACCCACCACGCTCACGATCCGATCGAAATGGAGGGCGGGACGGTCTTCCATTTCGTCACGGACGGCTTCGACGCCGCCTACGCGCAAGCTCAGGAGACGGCCGGCGACAAGGGCGTGGACATCGCCGGTGGCGCTTCCACCGTCCGGCAGGCGCTGATCGCCGGGGTCATCGACGAGCTGACGCTCGACGTCGCGCCCGTCCTGCTCGGCTCAGGCGAACGGATCTTCGACGGCGTCGAATCCTTCGGGATGGAGCCTGTCGAGGTGCTGCACTCGCCGCTGGCGACGCATATCCGCTACCAACGGATCTCGTAACGCCGCGGGAGCGCGGCAGGACTGCAAGGCCTGAGCGCTCCAACTGATCCTCCGCCGCCCGAAGGACGCCTGCTCGGCCGGCGGGCGTTCCTGGGGATGGTGGGCGTCGGTGCGACCTCGCTGGCGTGGGGCGGTGGCGCCTTCGATCTCGTCAACCGCGCGACGCTGCTCGTCCCCGAGAGCCTCCGGTCGTTCCTGCCGTTCGGTGAGGGATGGCGTATCTACGCGGTCAATCCGCCGTATCCGACCTTCGACCCGGCGACGTGGCGGTTGCGCATCGACGGCCTTGTCGCTCGGCCCGTCTCGTTGAGCATCGAGGACCTGCGGGCGCTCCCGCGTGCAGAGCAGACCTCGGACTTCCACTGCGTCACCGGCTGGTCGGTGCAGGACGTGCGGTGGGAGGGCGTGCGTTTCGCAGACCTCCTCGCCGCGGTCGGCCCAGTGGCGTCGGCGAAAGCGCTGCGTTTCGTGTCCGCGGAGAGGCCGTACGACGACTCGCTCACGCTCGAGCAGGCGCTGGCGGCCGACGCGATGCTCGCCTACGGGATGGACGGCGAGCCCCTCACGCGCGCGCACGGCGCGCCCGTGCGGGTGGTGATGCCGGCGATGTACGGCTACAAGGGCGTCAAGTGGGTCGAGCGCATTGCCGTCACCGATCGCGTCGTCGACGGCTACTGGCAGCAGCGCGGCTACGACCGCGACGCCTACATCGACGACTCCAATGGCCGCTGAGCTCCAGCGCTTCACGCGCACCGAGCGCTGGCTGCACTGGGTTCACGCGGCGGCGTTCGCGGTCATGTTCGTCACGGGCGCGGTCCTCTACGCGCCCCCGCTGTCGCGGGTCTTCGCCGACCGCCCACTGATCAAGGGGATCCACCTGTTCTTCGCCGTCGCCTGGGTGACCGCGCTCGTCGTCGTCGCCCTCGTCGGCGACCGCCGCTCGCTCGGCAGGACCCGGGCCGAGCTGGAGCGGTTCGACCAGGACGACCTGTTGTTCCTGCGTCGCCGGCCGTCGCGGCCCGGGCGATTCAACGGCGGCCAGAAGGTGCACGCGGTCGTCCAGGCAGCGCTGCTGGTCCTCTTCTACGTGTCGGGTGCCCTGCTGCTGGCCGGCGAGGCCAACAATGCGCTGCGTCTGCCCGGGTCGCTTCCGCTGCATGACTTCGCGACGCTGATCGCCGTCGTGCTGGTGCTCGGGCACATCGGCAAGACGCGCTCGACCCCGGGCTCGATGGGCGCGATCACGCGCGGGACGGTCAGTCCGGACTTCGCAGCCCGTCATCACCCGCGCTGGCAGGGGACGCCCGCGACCGTCAGCGGTCCCGCCCGGGTCTCGCTCGGAGCGTTGGTCACCGCCGGCGCGGTGGGTGCGGTGGGACTCGCCATTGCGCTCGTTCTCATCTAGACGAGGCGCTGCTCGCGCAGCCAGGCCTCGGTCCGGCGCATGCCCTCGTCGAGGCCGACAGCGGGCGTCCAGCCGAGGAGCTCGCGGGCCGCGCGGATGCCGTAGGTGCCGCGGCGGTCGGCGAGGTAGTGGACGCCGTCGGGCGTCAGCTCGCTCGAGCGTCCGCGTAGCCGGGCCACCCGCGCGATCGCGGCCGCGCCGGCCAGCGCGATCGGCGTCGGTACGGCCGGGACCGGCATTCCTGTCATGCGGCCGAAGTGCGCGAAGTACTCACGGGTCTGCACGCCGATGCCACCACTGAGCGTGATCACCCGCCCCGCCGCCGCGGGCTCGGTGCAGGCGCGCACGACGCCCTCGACGAGGTCGTCCACGTAGATCGGGCTGTGGATCCCGCGGCCGCGCGCGGGCAGGACGAGCTGGCGCGCGCGGAGAAGTTCGAGCGGCAGCAGCGTCCAGGGCCGGGAGGCCGGCCCGTAGACGTCTCCCGGCCGGATGACCACGCACTCCTGCTCGCCGCTCGCGTGTGCCATCAGCACGACCTGCTCGGCGGCGATCTTCGTGTCGACGTACGCGACACCCGTCGGCCTCACCGGCCACCGCTCGTCGACCAGGTCGGGGAAATCGAGCCCGAACGTCACGACGGACGACAGGTGCACCACGCGCTTGACGCCGTGGTCGCGGGCGGCCTCGATCGCCAGTCGCGTCCCGCGCACGTTGACCGCCCAAAAGGCGGAGACGTCGCTGGGCATGCCGACCAGCGCCGCCGTGTGGATGAGGACGTCGCAGCCCCGCGCCGCCGCCTGCCACCCGCCCGGTGAGGCGATGTCGCCCGCCACGATGTCCGGGCCGGCCTCGCGGTCGACCCCGACGATCTCGTGGCCGTCCGCGCGCAGCCGCGCCGCGAGGGTGCGCCCGATGAAGCCCGCCGCTCCCGTGATGACGACCCGCATCGGACGCAACCTATCCGCCCTCCTACAGCGCGGGTGGCGGCCCAACCACCTCACAGCCGTAGGCACCGAGGGTGCGCACGACCTCGTCCAGCGGCGGGAAGACGGAGTCGTCCGGCTGGTCGTGATCGGCGACCGGGACGCCGAGCGCGAAGAAGGCCTCCTCGAATCCGCTCGGGCTGAAGGTGACGAGCATGCGCGCCTCGTCGGAGGTGATGACGTAGGAGTGGGGGACGCCGCGCGGGCAGAAGGCGAAGTCGCCCGCGGCGAGCTCCACCTCCTCGTCGCCGACCACGGCAGTGACCGAGCCTTCGAGCACGTAGAACGTCTCGTCCTCCGCGTGATGGATGTGCATCGGCGGTGCCGAACCGCGGGGATCGATGACCTCGACCTGCGAGAAGCGACCGCCGGTCTCGGCCGCCCCCGTCTTCTTCAAGATGCGGCCGGTCTTCCACCAGACCGCTTCGAGTCCCTCGTCTGCCTGAACTTTGTAGGTGGTGAGCATGCAGGCAACGGTCCCAGCCCGCCATCAGCCTGTCTCGTAGGAGTTCCTCACGTAGTCGTGCCGTTTTCCTTATGCGCGTGGCGCATGGGTCCAGTCGTCTCGATCTCGGCCAGGGTGAGCTCGCCTGCGACCCGCAGCTCGAGGCGCCCGCGCCCCACGCGTTCGAGCGTGATCGGAGTGTCTGTCCCCGCCAGCCGGCGGCGCAGGACGAGCAGGCGCGCCTCGAGGTTGTCGGCGCCCGCGGGCAGGCCGAGCCGCTCGTCGAGGCGAAGCTCGCGGTTGGTGAAGGTCGACCGCCCCTCTTCGGCGTGCGTGTTCAGCAGCCGCCAGAGGATCCGTCCCGGCATCCCGCGGATCAGGTACTCGCCGTTGATGAAGACGCTGTCGTCGGCCTGGTAGTAGGTGACTGTTGCGCCGGCCGCCGTCGCGGGTGCGGGCGCCGGAGCGCGTTCGTCATCGAGGCCGGGTCGAGCCTCGAGCAAGGCGAGCAGCACCGCGATCTGAGCGCCGATGACCCGTAGGAGCCGTTCGTTGCCGGCGCCGAAGCGACCCGCCTCAGCGCTCTCGAGGTACAGCAGACCGGTCAGCCGGCCGCGGACCATCAGCGGCACCGCCGCCGCCGACAGGACACGGTCCAGGCCTGGCAGGGGGATCTCGGGGACGCTCGGATGCGCTCCCTCCGCGCTCGCCTGCACGGCGGCGGCCATCACCGCGCTGCGAGCGGTGTTGGGGTCGCAGACCACCTGTCCGCGCGTGACGGCCGCGCCGATGAGACCCGAGTCGGTCGGGACCTCCGCCCCGGCGGCGCCCTGCCCGTAGCCGTTCTCTGCGACGGCGAAGAACCGATCCCCGCGCTCGTCGGCCGCGAACAGGATCGAGTGACGGATGCCGAAGAGGTCATCGAGCGCCTCGAGGGCGACGCGCGTCGCCACGTCGTACGCGTCGCAGCGCTCGAGCCGCCGCGTGAGCTCGTCGAGCGCGGTGACGGGGTTCACCTCCCGGCGGGCGGCGGGTGCGGCGGCCGCCGCGTGAACGGGCCGGCAGTCCCGCACCGCGTGGATGTCCACTCCGCGAAGGCGGAAGACGCCGCCCATCCCCGACTGTTCAGCGATCGCCTGCAGGTTCGCGCTCATGGAGTCGAAGCGAGGCCCGTCGGTCTCCGTGTGCAGGAAGGTGAGGTCGAGCAGATACTCGTCGAGTGTGTCCGGGTCCACCACACGCGCCTGCGAGAAGGGGTTGGCGTCGAGGTTCGCCCGCGTCTTGTTGAGGAACTGCCGCGACAGCGCGACGCGCTCGGTGTCGACGTAGGCGACGATCGACATGTAGGTGACGTTCGGGGTCCCGTCCGCCGCGCATGAGGCGACCGCGGTGGGGATGACGCCCTCGAGGCACGCCCGGATCGAGTCGAGCGGGACGCTCACAGCGGCTCGCCCGCGCCGGGGCCGGGAGTCTGACGGAAGAGCTCGTCGACGACCACGGAGGTCGCGACGAACTCGCCCCGGACGATGCGGCGCGCATCCGCGAGCCCGAGCGGCGCCGCCTCGCGCTCGAACGCGATCGCATGTTCCTCGACACGCTTCAGCTGCTCCGGTGTCGGCGGCTCAGTCGCGACGACTTCGCCCTTGAACTGCATGCCGCGGTAGGAGCTCGGCCGCACGCACGTGACCGCGATCCGCGTTCCAGGGACGATCTCCCCCTCGCGACCGGCTTCGACGCACATGGTGACGACGCCTCGGTCCGCGTCGACGAGCGGTCCCCAGGCCCGGCGAATCTGTGGCCGCAGCTCGTCATCGGCGGTGGCGAGCACGATCGCGATCGCGCCATGGACGAAGTCGGAGAGCTCGGCGCTGATCACGGAGCCATTCCATCACCTTGAGTTCGACTAAAGCAAAACGGACGAATGGCCGATTCGCTTGGTTGTGGGTACGGGCGTGGCACTAAGAGGTTGGGTGGACTCCGGTCGGGAGTGGCTCCCGCGCGGGACGACGCTGCCCGACACGCAGTGGGAGGCCCGGCACCGGGGGATGATCCGTCTGCTGTGGGCCCATGCGGTCCTGCTGCCGCTGCTCGCCCTCGGCTACGGCAACCACATCGGGCACGCGCTCGTCGAGGGCGCTCTGATCTCCGCCTTCGCTCTGCCGGCGACGCTGCTGCACGGCGGTCCGCGGCGCCCGCAGGCGCTGTTGGTGGCGGTGGGCCTACTGACCTGCTCGGCGACCCTCGTCCACATCATGAACGGCGCGATCGAGGCGCACTTCCACTACTTCGTGATGGTTTCGGTGCTCTCGCTGTACGAGGACTGGAGCACGTATCTGCTGGCGATCGGATACGTGCTCTTCCAGCATGCGCTGGGAAGCCTCGTCGCCCAGCACTACGTCTTCGCACACACGGGTGACCCATGGATGTGGGCCGCGGTCCATGCGGGCTTCATCGCTGCGCAAAGCGTGGCGAACATCGTCAACTGGCGGGCCGCTGAACTGCTGCGGCTCCAGCTCGCCGCTCACGCCCGCGACCTGGAGCGATCCAACCGCGAGCTCGAAGAATTCGCTTACGTCGCCTCGCATGACCTCGCCGAGCCGTTGCGCTCCATCGGCTCCTATCTCGAGCTGATCGAGAGGCGTACGGAGCTCGACGAGCAGTCGAAGCAGTTCTTCGCCTTCGCGCAGGACGGTGCCGCGCGCATGCGCCGACTGATCGACGACCTGCTGCGTTACTCGCGTATGGGTCGCACCACGCTCGAGCGCCGGTCCGTGCCGGCGGAGGAGATCGTCGACGAGACGATGCGCAGCCTCGCCGCGGAAATCGAGTCCTCCGGCGCTCGCATCGAGCACGACGAGCTTCCCATCATCTCCGCCGACCCGGTGATGCTGGGGCAGGTCTTCCAGAACCTCGTCGCCAACGCGGTCAAGTTCCGCGGCGAGGAGCACCCGGTCGTCCGGGTCAGCGGCCGCGAACTCGCCGACAGCTGGGAGTTCTCCGTGCAGGACAACGGCATCGGGATCCCGCCGGAGCGCGCGGAGCAGATCTTCAAGATGTTCCAGCGGCTGCACCACCGCAACCAATACGACGGAACCGGCATCGGGCTGTCGGTCTGCCAGCGGATCGTCGAGCGCCACGGCGGTCGGATCCGCGTCGAGCCCGTGCACCCCGGACGCGGCAGCCGCTTCGTCTTCACCATCGCAAACCCACGACTGGAGGCGCCCTCAGATGGATCGTCCGCTCCGCATCCTTCACGCTGAGGACAACCCGGGGGACGCCCAGCTCACCCGGCTCGCGCTGGAGGAGAGCGGCACGCCTGTCGATCTGCATCATGTGCCCGACGGGGAAGAGGCGCTGCGGTTCCTGCACCGGGAGGGCGAGTACCGCGACGCCCCGCGCCCCGACATCGTGCTGCTCGACCTCAACATGCCGCGCCTGAGCGGCACCGAGGCGCTGACGCAGATCAAGGAGGATCCCGAGCTGCGCGCGATCCCTGTGCTCGTCCTCACGACGTCCATCGCGCCGACAGATGTCTCGCGCTCCTACGAGCTGCACGTGAACTCGTACCTGCGCAAGCCGCTCAGCTACGGCGCGCTCGTCGACCTCATGCAGCGGGTGGAGCAGTTCTGGCTAGGAGCAGCGGTTTTGCCGTCGCTGGCGGCCGACCTAGAAAATTGACCCACCCAGCCGGTCTTTCTGTACGTTTGCGCCCGTAGGGTCAAAACCTGAAGAAAAGGACGCAGATGCTCGGTAAGGCTCAGAAGGTCGGTGGCGCGCTCGCCATCGTGGTGGCAGGCTTCGTCGTGGCTGTTCCATCGCAGGCCGGCTACTCCGCCGGGGCCAAGGATCCGGTCACGCTCACGGCCCACCTCCAAGGGAAGTCGCTGAGTTTCAAGGGCCCGTCCACCGTGCAGCGCGGCGCGAAGCTGACCTTCGTCAACGAGACCGTTCCGAAGAAGGTCGGGCCGCACACCATCAGCCTCGTCGACAAGGGCATCGTCCCTGTCGTCCGGAGCCGAAAGGAAGGCGAGGCGTGCTTCTCGGAGGGCCTGTGCGGCACCATCGCCGTGGCGCACAAGTTCGATCCCAAGACGGAAAGAATCAACAAGCCCAGCGTCGACGTCGGGCGCAAGAAGGCGTGGGACACGTCCTTCGAGTCGCTCGAGGGCAAGGGCGACTCCTTCTACACGGAGGAGGAGGGCGGCACCCAGACACGCAAGGTCATCGCGCCAGTCGGCTCGCGCCTGACGTTCTTCTGCGCCGTGCACCCGGAGATGGTCAAGACGGTCAAGGTCGTCGAATAGGCGCATGTCCACGGCCCATCCTCCCGCGCCTTTGCGAGGATGGGCCGAGCCACCCTAAAGAAACCTAAAGGGATGGAGTCTCGGCACCGGACACCGTGTCCGGTGCCGAGACTCCATCCCTTTAGGTTGGGTCAGCGGGACAGGGAGTCCCTTGACGCGAGCGTGAGCTGCTCTATCGCGTCTGCAAGGTGGACCGGGTCGATGTTGTAGTCGCCCCGCTCCACCCGCAGGCGGTGGGCCGCGAGCAGCACGTCGGAGTGTGTCTTGCCGTGCGGCGGCTCGAAGCGATAGGACGCGAGCTCGATCAACAGGCCGAGCGGCTCGGTGAAGTAGATCGAGTCCATGAAGCCGCGGTCCTTGACGCCCGAGTGCTTCACGCCGGCCTCGTCGAGGCGCTCGACCGCTTGGCGGAACGTGGCGTTCGAGACGTTGAAAGCGATGTGGTGCACGCAGCCCGGGTCCATCGGCGTGCGCTCGTGGACGGCGCTGCGCGACTCGTTGGTGAAGATCGTGATCAGACGTCCGTCACCCGGCTCGAAGTAGAGGTGACTCTCGTCCGGGTTGTCGAGGTTGGGCTGCTCGAAGACGAACGGCATCCCGAGCACGCCCTCCCAGAAGTCGATCGACGTCTGGCGGTCCGCGCCCGTGATCGTGATGTGGTGGACGCCCTGGCTCTGCAGTTTGCGCATGGTGGTGTTGCTCCTAGCTCGTCGGGGTGAGGTGGAACGCGCGGAACTCGCGGTTCGTACGCTCGCGGTAGTCCTGCCAGGCCGGGTAGATCTCGACGAGCCTCGGCCACAACGCGTCGAGTTCGTCCTGGGTGATGCGACGGGCGGCGACGGCGTGCTCGGAGCCGCGCACGATGACCTTCGCCTGCGGATCCGCAGCAAGGTTGTACGTCCAGCCCGGGTGGGTGTCCGTGCCGTAGCGCGACCCGACGATGACCCAGCCGCCGTCGTGGTCGAGGAACAGCAGCGGGTTGTCGCGCTTCTTGCCCGACTTGCGGCCGACCGTGGTCAGCAGCAGGTTCTGCATCGTCTGATGGTTGTTGGCGCCGATGTGGGCCAGCGAGGCGCGCCCCTTCGTCGCCCGGAAGATCATGCGGTCCAGCGGCACGAGCACGTTGTGCATCACCGGTACGGCCTGCGCCCGCTTGATCGTGCTCAGCATGAAGCGGCTGTAGACACCCATCGGCGCGAGCTTACGGCGACTGCGGCAGCTTCTTCGCGCCGCGCTTGGTGAGCGGGTTCGACGGTGGCGGGACAACCGGACCGATGTCGCCGTCCGGCGCCTCGTCGAGGTCGACGATCACTGGGGCGTGGTCGCTCGGGCCCTTGCCCTTGCGCGCCTGTCGGTCGATCCACGCGGCCTTCACGCGCGGTGCGATCGCATCGCCGCAGAGGACGAGGTCGATGCGCATGCCGAGGTCCTGGTGGAACATGCCGGCGCGGTAGTCCCAATAGCTGAAGACGCGCTCCGTATCGGGCCAGCGGTCTCGGACGACGTCGTGGAGGCCGAGGGCCTGCAGCTGTGCAAGCGCGTCGCGCTCGGGCTGTGTGACATGGGTCGACCCCACGTAGGCGCCGGGGTCGAAGACGTCGGCGTCGGTCGGGGCGATGTTGACGTCGCCGGCCACGACCGCGCGTTCGGCGTCGGGTGCGACCTGGTCGCGTAGCGCGGCCAGCCACTCGAGCTTGTAGCGGTAGTGGTCTGAGTCGGGCTCGCGGCCATTGGGGACGTAGACCGAGGTGACGCGCACGCCGTCGCACGTCGCCGTGATCGCGCGCGCCTCGGGGTGGGGAAAACCAGGACCATTCGGAAGGCCCGGGACGACGTCCGCGAGGCCGACACGGGAGATGATCGCCACGCCGTTCCAAGCCGGCTCGCCGTGTGCGGCCACCTCATAGCCGCGGGCGGCGAGCTCCTCGTGCAGCAGAGCGGCGAACGCGTCGTCGGCGAGCTTGGTCTCCTGCAGGCAGACGACGTCGGGCTTGCGCTCATCCAGCCAGGGCAGCAGGCGCGGCAGCCGTTGCTTGACGGAGTTGACGTTCCAGGTGACGAGCCGCATCGGTGATCTGAAGCTAACTCAATCGGATGCGTTACCGTATCTGGTCAGGAGGCTTTCCAGACAAAGGGGATGCGGGTGCTAACCGGACATACCGAGCACGACGAGGCGTGCGGCCTCCCCGGCGATCGCGTCGACCTGTGCGTCCCAGTCGACGTCGCCGGCCCAGGTGTTGAGCAGTCCGTTGATCGCGCCGGCCAGCGCCACCGCGGTCAGTCCGAACGGGCGCCGCTCGATCACGCCGGCCTCGGCGAGACGCTCGCTCTCGAGCTCGATCAGGTTGACGAAGCCGTCGATCGCCGCGCGGCGGGCCGCCTCGACATCGGGACCGACGCCGACCGATTCGACGACGGCGACGCGCGCCCAGCGCCGGTCGGAGGTCATCACGTCGAAATACGCGCGGGTCGCGGAGCGGACCCGGCCCCACAGGTCCTCCGGCTCGACCTCGGCGAGCGCCTCCACCACGGCGGCGAAGACGCGCGCGTTGATGTCGTCGTGGACCGCGATCAGCAGCTTCTCGCGGGAGCCGAACTCCTCGTAGAAGTTGCGGGTGGAGACACCGGCGCCGGCGCAGAGCGCCTCGATCGTCGTCGCGCGGTAGCCCTGCGTGCCGAACAGGTCGGTCGCCGTCTCGAGCAGTCGGGCGCGGCGGTCGCCGCGGCGCTCATCGGCCGTCTTGCGTCCGTAGGTGCGTCCCGTCGCCACGTGGGTCACGTTATCTGGTCAGCGGCCTTGTCACTAGTGCTGATCGCCCCGCCGGCGGCCGAGGCCGACACCATCCGCGCGAAGTCGCTCGCACAGGCAGAGGCGAGGTCCGAGCCCGGCGACAAGATCGTGCTCGAGCGCCGCGCCGAGCCCTACAACGGCGGCATCAAGCTCAAGGACGGCCAGCGGCTGATCGGGCGCGGTAGGCCGGTGGTCACGAATACCACCGAGCGGCTGAAGGGCGACGCCGTGCGGCTCGCCGACGACACCGTCGTCCGCGGCCTGCGCATCGAGCGCCCTCGACGTGGCGCCATCTACGGCCGCAACATCGAGCGGGTGACCGTGCGCGGCAACGTCGTGCGCGACCACAACACGGGCTGCTCCGCCGGCTTCCTGATTCCGCCGTTCGTCGTGCCTTCTCTCGTCGGTGGCGTCGGCGTCCCGATCTCAGACGGCCTGGCGAACGCGTGGGCGGCGATCCAGCTCGACACGGTGCGCGGCCGCACCGTCGCCTTCGTCAAGCGCAATCGCATCCTCGGGTCCGACTGCGGCGATGGCATCGACATCCGTGCGTCGCGCACCGCGCGCATGCGGGTGCGCATCGCCGGCAACCTCGTCCGCGATCTGCGCGAGGACGAAGCCTTCGAGTCGGTGCTGGCGATCGGGCTCCAGACGCGCGACACCGCGCGGATGCGCGCGAGCATCGCCGGCAACCGGCAGGCCGGGCTCGGCAACGACGAGGACGCCGGTGTCGGACCGACCGGCGCCGACTCCGAAGGGATCTTCGTCAACCCGACTGGCCGCTCGCACCTGCGCGCGACGGTCGTCGGCAACACCTACACGCACACGGCGGGCCGCGGTGGCTTCTCGGCCAACGGCCTCGAGTACGTGAGCATGGGGTCGGGCAGTGTGTCACGCGTCGACGTGCGCGATTCGGAGTTCTCGGGCACGCCGGGCGACCTGCTCGAGCTGCTCGCGCTCGGCACGGACAGCCGCATGCACCTGACGCTCGACGACGTCGTGGCGCGTGACTCGACCGGCTTCGGCGAGAGCGGCTTCGGCGACACCGTGGTCATCCCGGGCAACAACGGCGACTGCCTGCTCGCCGCCAGCGGCGGCGCGCGCAACACCGTCATCACCGAGGTGCGTGACTCGACGCTGACCAACTGCGCGAACAACGGCGTGACGATCGGCTCGTCCGTCGCCAACGGCACCGGGCCGACGACGGCACTGCACGCGACGATCGACGACTCGGTGATCACTCACAACAAGGGAGCGAACGTGCGCGTCGGCAACCTCTCGGCGCTCGGAGAGCTTCGCGTGTCGGTCGGGGACACCGACCTGTCGAACGCCGGAGCCTCGACCTCGTCGCCCGGCAACCTGGTGGTGGAGGAGCTCGGAACGACGGGCAGCGCGGCGATCACGGTCACGGGCAGCTGCCTCGACGGCGGCCCGCTCGCCGCCACTCTGATCGGCTATCCCGTCAGCGCTCGTGGCAACTGGTGGGGCGACCCCGCCGGCCCGACGCCCGGCCGCGTCATCGGCACCTCAGCGCTGGACGCCGCCGACCCGCTCTCCGAGCCGCCCGGGTACTGCCCGCGCACCTAGCCTGACCGCATGGTCGCGCGGCTGCGCTCGCGAGTGGGGCTGGTGGTGCTGTGCGGCTGCCTGATCTCGCTCGTCACCTTCGGCGTGCGGTCGAGCTTCGGCCTCTTCACCGCCCCTCTGACCGAGGCGCAGGGGTGGGACCGCGAGGTGTTCGCGCTCGCGATCGCGATCCAGAACCTGCTGTGGGGGCTGGGGCAGCCGTTCGCGGGTGCGGTCGCCGATCGCTTCGGTCCGGGCCGCGTGCTGGCCGGCGGCGCCGTCCTCTACGGCGTGGGCACGGCGCTGATGTCGGTCGCGTCAACCCCGACCACGCTGAGCCTGACCGGCGGTGTGCTGATCGGGCTCGGTCTCTCCGGCGCGTCCTTCACGATCGTGATCGCGGCGTTCAGCCGGCTCGTCCCAGCCGACCGGCGCTCATGGGCGATCGGGCTGGCGACCGCGATGGGCTCGCTCGGGCAGTTCCTGTTCGCACCGATCGGCCAGGGCTTCGTGTCCGCCTACGGATGGCAGACGGCGCTCGTGCTGCTGGCGAGCTTCGTCGCGCTCGTGCCGGTGCTGGCGATCGCACTCGGCGGCGAGGATGCGCCGAAGGACGCCGCCGACGCCGAGCCCGAGCTCTCCGTCAGCGACGCGCTGCGCCAGGCCTTCGGGCACTCGAGCTATCTGCTGCTGGCGGCCGGCTTCTTCGTATGCGGCTTCCACGTCGCCTTCATCACCGTCCACCTGCCGCCCTACATCGACGACATCGGCCTCTCGGCGGGGATCGCAGCGCTGGCGATCGGCCTCGTCGGCCTCTTCAACATCGTGGGGTCATACGGCGCGGGTGTGCTCGGCACGCGTCACAGCCCGCGCCTGCTGCTGAGCGGCATCTACGCGGCGCGCGCGGTCGTCATCACGCTCTTCCTGCTCGCGCCGACCGGGGCCGCGTCCGTGCTGATCTTCGCGGCGGCGATGGGCGTGCTCTGGCTGAGCACGGTGCCGCTCACCTCGTCGCTTGTCGCGCTGTTCTTCGGCGTGCGCCACATGGGGACGTTGTTCGGCTTCGTCTTCCTGTCGCATCAGGTCGGCGCGTTCGTCGGCGTCTGGCTCGGCGGGGCGATCGAGTCCGCCACCGGCTCGTACGACGGCATGTGGTGGGTCAGCGTCGCGCTCGGCATCTTCGCCGCGCTCATCCATCTCCCGATCGTCGAGCGCCGCGCGCCGGCGCTGGTGCCGGCGTGAGGAGCTGGCTCGTGGGCATCGCGATCACCGCGCTCGGCGGGCTCGGGGTGCTGTGGCAGGTCGACCAGGCCGCGAGCCGTCCCGCGTCCGCCGGGCCACCGCCGTTCTTCTGCCCGCTCGGCGGGCACGGGGACTACGCGAGGGTGCCGGACTGGACGAACTCGTCTGCGAACTCGACCTCGCACTGAAGCGAGCTGTCGCCCGCGACGAGGGTGACCGCCTTCGTGCGCCACACGCGAATGGAGAACTCGCCGTCGCCGACAGCGGAGCCGATCACGTCCAGCGTGAGGTCGGAGACGTCGAAGCGCCGGCGCGCCGCGGGGTGGTTCACGATCCGCTCGGCGTCCGCGACCCCGAGGTCCGTGAGCGCCTTCGCCATGCGTTCGAGGTTGCGGAGGAAGGGTGAGGGGGCGACCACGAGCGCAGGTGCGGTCTCCGGGTTGCCCTCGACGATCGCGTCAGCGGCCGATCCGGAGATCAGGAACTGCACGTTGCGATTGCGCAGCGCTTCGAGGACGGTCAGCCAGTTGAGCGGGATGTCGACGGTCATCGACCTTCTGTTCGTGACGGGACCCCGGTGTTCCTGCCCCCGATGTAACGAACCGGCTTCGTCCGGGCAATACGGGTCATGAGGAAGCTCAGCCCCGACCGCCGCGCCTGGCTCGCGCAGCTCTACGACGAACACGCGGACGTCGTCTTCCGCTACGCCGCGAGCCGCTGCGGCCGCGAGGTCGCGCTGGAGATCGTCGCCGAGACGTTCGCCGAGGCGGTTAAGGCGCACCGGTCCTACGACACCGCCCGCGGCACTCCGGGCGCATGGCTCCTCGGCATCGCCACCAACCGCATCCGCCGCCACGGCACCGCAACCGAAGCGTCAATCAGGGGGCCTGGCCCCCTGATTGATGACGACCGGCTGGTGGATCTGCCGGCGAGGCTGGATGCCGAGCGGCTGGCGCCGGCGCTGCGGGAGGCGCTGGCCGACCTGCCGCCCGGTGAGCGGACCGCCTTCCTTCTCTTCGCCGTTGCCGAACTGCCCGCGACCGACGTGGCCGCGGCGCTCGATATCTCGCCCGGCGCCGCGCGCGTGCGCTTGCACCGTGCCCGCGCGCGCCTGCGTCTTGCCCTGGAACCCCTCGTCGCACAGGAGAGCACCCGATGAATGACGACGACCTCGATCGCACGGCCCGCGCCTTGCTGGAGCCTGCCCCGATGACCGTCGCCGAGCGCGACGCCGCCTGGGGAGACCTGATGCAGCGCCTGGAGACGCCTGCCCGCCCGCGGCGCCGCTGGCGGCTGCTCGCGGTCCCCGCCGGTGCCGCGGTCGCCGCGACGGTCGCGATCGCCCTGGTCCCCGGTGGCGCTGACGCGCCGCTCTCGACCGCCTCCGCCGCGACGGTCCTGCTGGCCGCCGCCGGCGAGGCCGACCTCGGCGCGCCCGGCCCCGGTGAAGAGCTCTTCGTCCAGCAGCGCCGGACGATCCCGCTCGGTGGCGGACAGACCGAGGTCGACCTGACCCGCAGCTGGACTGCCGCCGACGGCTCCATCCGTATCAGGGGCTCAGAAGACGAGGGCTGGCGCGACACTCTCACGCCGGCCCAGGTCCAAGCCCTTCCCACCGACCCGGCGGAGCTCCTCGAGGCGTTGCGCGCGGCCGTCCGGGAGGCGAGCGGCAACGACCGTGCGATGCGCGTCTTCGGTCACGACCTCGGCGTGGTGGCCGTCATCTACTACCTGTCGACCAACGCGCCGGTCACCGCGGAACAGCGCGCTGCGCTGCTACAGCTGCTGGCCACCGCGCCGGACTGGACGGCTCCAGGCACGTCCGTGACGCCGCTCACCACGCGCAACATGGGCCAGGATCGCAGCGCGCAGGGCGACGCCGTCATCCGCATCCGGCTGGAGCTGCGCTTCACCGCCGAGGAGGCGCGTGAGCTGTCCGTCGACCCCGAGCCCTTCGCGCTGGACCTGCTGATCGACACCGATGCGGGGCGGCTCGTGGAGCTGCGCGAGTTCGAGGACGGCCTGTCCGGCGCCCCGATCGTCACCACGATCGAGGAGCAGAAGATCGTCAGCGCCCGCGGCGCGTGACCTTGAGGTAGGACTTCATGCCGAGCTCCTCGTGGCCGCTGAGCGTGCACAGCAGCGTGTAGCGGCCGGCCTTCGTGAGCTTGACCGGCGCCCGGAGCTGCCCGCCTGAGGGCAGCTCCTCGACGGTCCTGAGCGTCTTGCCGGCCGGGCCACGCACGACGAAGTTGTGGCCGTCCTCGCCGAGGTTCGTGATGTTGAAGCGGACGGTCCCGATCGGCACCTTGGTCCGGTAGACGCTGACCTCCCACTCGGAGAGGCCGATGCCGACCGCCGTGCTGGGAGCCGGAGCCGCGGCACCGGGAGCCGCCACCGCGAAGGTACCGAGACGGCCAGCGCGAGGGCCACGCGCCTCATCGGACGAGCTGGATGCGGGGGAAGGCCCCGGCGTCCGGGATGATGCCGTCGGCGCCCGTGCCGAGCCACTGCTCGATCAGCGACGCGTAGACGCCGCGGAAGTCGACCGTCACCTTCAGGTTGTCGTGGCTGTCGAGCGACGTCAGCGACGGGTACTCGGTGCGGACGCCCGACGCGGCCTGCGTCCCCATGATCATCGCGATGCCGCCGGCGCCATGGTCGGTGCCCATCGACTTGTTGCCCTCGGGCCGCCGGCCGAACTCGGTCCACACGAAGGTGAGGACCTGGTCGGCGATGCCGCGCGCCTCGAGGTCGTACTGGAAGGCGGCCAGCGATGCGGACACGTCCGACAGCGCGCGCTCGAGGCGGTCCGGTTGGTTCTGGTGGGTGTCGAAGTCGGCGCGGCCGTCGACGGTGGCGACGCGCGTGCCGAGCGGCTTGGAGAGCAGGAAGCCGACCTGCTTGAGGCTCGACGCGAAGGCCGAGCCCTTCGGGTAGCCGGTCAGCTCCGAGGTGACGGGGATGACGGAGTCGACGTCGCCGCCGGCGGGCGGGGCGGCCGGGCCGTTGTCCGACAACGGCGAGAGCCTGTCGGAGACCTTCTTGGCGAAGCGGGCGGAAGCACGGGCGGCGGCGCGGCTCGTGCCGTCGCCGGGCCGAGCCTTTGCGAGCTGCGAGTAGGCCGCCATCGCCGCGTCGCGGTTGAAGCGATCGAGGTCCGCCATCACCAGTCCGGTGCGGCGCGAGCTCTCCACGGAGGAGACCGGGGCCGAGCTCGTCAGCAGGGTCGGCGACAGGCGCGAGCCCGACGAGAGGCCCTGGAACGGATTGCTCGAGCTGCCGTACTGGTCCAGCCAGCGCCCGAGCCAGCCCGTGGTCTGGTTGGGCGTGATCGTGCCCGTCTCCCAGAACGCGCGCGAGTGGAAGTGCGAGAGGTCCGGATTGGCGTAGTCGATACCCGGAAGCAGGCCGATCTTGCCCGCGGCGTACAGGCCGGCGATGCCGCCACCCTGGCCGGCCGACAGCGACGGGTGCGGCGACAGCGTCGTGCCCGGCAGAAGCACTGTCGACAGCGGGCGCGCTGCGTCGCCGCGGGCCTCGGAGTACCGCGGGTACTGCGATACGTCGTTGAAGGTGTCGAGCAGATCCAGGCCGCCGGGCAGGAAGACGGAGACGAGCGCGCGCGATCCGGGAGACTGGGCCGCGGCCTCCTCGGCGCCGTCCAGCCAGTGCTGCAGCGGCAGCGCGCGGGCGGTGTAGAGCGTCATCCCGGCGCCCGCACCCAGCCCCAGGAAATGGCGGCGGCTGACGCCGACGCTCGGATGCCGAGCGGTGGCGGCCGTCCGATGGAAGTCCTCGCAAGCGGTATGTCGATTGATGCGTGCCATCAGTTTCCGATCAGCAGAGCTGGTTGTCGGGTCCGGAGATCAGCAGGTGGCGCAGCGCGCGCTGCAGCTGTTCTGCGCGCCCGATGCCCGGGCGCGGGCCGTAGCCGGCGACGAAGCGCTTGAGGACCCGCCGCGTGGCGGGGGTGATCGCAGGAACGCCCACGACCGACAGCGCGAGGTCGACGTGCTCGTCAGGGGTCATTCCGACGCGCACCTCGTTGCCGATGTCAGCCGCGCCGTCGTAGCGCGTGAGCACGTTGGCGACGCCGAAGCGCGCGCGCATCGCGTTCGAGGACAGCCAGCGCGTCCCATGGTCCCAACCGGCCACCGAGGGCGGTGAGAACAGCGTCTGGCCCATGCTCGCCATCAGCACGTTCCAGTCGGAGACGTCGACCGGCGCGCCCATGGTGCGCAGCTGGCCCGCGACGAGGACGGCCGGCCACTTCACCATCTCGTCGGCGCCGAGGCTCGCGTACAGCGCGGGGTGCGCGAGGATCGCGCGGACGAGCGGGCGCAGCTGCAGACCCGAGGCGACGTAGCTCGCGGCGAGGCGGGCGCGGGTGGCGTCGGGCAACGGCTCGGTGATGAAGAACGCCCACAGCTTGCCGACCAGGAACGGAGCGTGGGCGGGATGCTCGAGGCACAGGCGCAGCACGTCATCGGCCGTCCATCGGCCCGACTGCCCGAAGATCGTCTTCACGCCGCCGTCGTGCTGGGAGGAGTCGAAGTACAGGCCGACGAGCTGCCCGTTCTCGCGCTGCGGGCGGATGCCGGTGAGGGCGCGAGCAGCCTCGCGGATGTCCTCCTCGGAGTACCCCGACCCGAGCGCGAAGAGCTCCATCAGCTCGCGCGCGTAGTTCTCGTTCGGCGCCTCGGCGGTGTTGCTGATCAGCGACAGGAAGCGCGCGAGCGCCGGGTCGAACGTCATCGCATAGAGCAGGCCGCTGAAGGCGCCGAGCCCGAACGAGCGCTGCGTCTCGTTCTGGCGCAGCATCAGCGTGGTCGGCTGCGACCGCGTCGCGAAGTGGTCGTGCCAGAAGAGCGTCATCTTCTCCTGCAGCGGCCGGTTGGTGCGGACCATGCGGTCCAGCCACCAAAGCTTGTCGTGGCCGAACTCGTTCAGCGGATCCAACGGCGTGCCGTAGTCCGTCGGCTTGGGGCCGCGGAGGATCGCCTCCGTCGAGTCGAGCAGGTAGTCGAGCGTCGACTTCTTGCCGCGCCGGGCCCACAGACGAGCCTGCCCCGGCGTGGCGCCGAAGCCAGCGCGCCAGAACAGGCGCCGCACGTGTGCTTCTGTCCATCCCGCAGGCATACGACGACCCAAGCTAGAGGGAGTTGGGGGTCCGCGACCCCGGATCGTTCGTCAGCTGCCCGCCCTGCACGACATGATGCAACACATGCGTGACAGCTATGACGCGGTGATCGTGGGCGGCGGCCACAACGGCCTGACCGCCGCTGCCTACCTTGCGCGCGCCGGACGCTCGGTTCTGGTGCTGGAGCGCAAGGACGAGGTCGGCGGTGCGGCGGTGTCCGAGCGGCCGTTCACAGGGATGGACGCGCGCCTGTCGCGTTACTCGTACCTGGTGAGCCTGCTCCCGCGGGCGATCGTCGACGAGCTCGGCCTGCCGCTCCGCCTCGCGCGCCGGCGCGTCTCCTCCTACACGCCCGACCCGCGCGCGGGCGGCACGCGCGGCCTGCTGGTGGACGCGGGCGACGACGCGGCGACCCGTGCCTCGTTCGCCGCGCTCGGCGCGGAGGCCGACCACGCGGCCTGGGCGCCGTTCTACGCGCGCACGACGGCACTCGCGGAGCGCGTCTTCCCGACCCTGCTCGAGCCGCTGCGCAGCCGGGACGCGATGCGTGACCTGTGCGGGTCCGACTGGGAGGCGTTCGTCGAGCGGCCGGTCGGCGAGGCGATCGAGGAGGCCTTCGCGGACGACGTGGTGCGGGGCGTCGTGCTCACGGACGCGCTGATCGGGACGTTCGCCGGGGCGCACGACGCCGACGGTCGTCAGAATCGCTGCTTCCTCTACCACGTGATCGGCGGCGGGACGGGCGACTGGGACCTGCCGGTCGGCGGCATGGGCGCGGTCAGCGGTGCGCTGCGCGACGCGGCGCTGGCGGCGGGTGCAGAGATCGTCACCGGCACCGAGGTGACCGCGATCGGGCCGGGCGAAGTGGAGCACACGGGCGGCCGCGTCGGCGCGGGGCACGTGCTGGCGGGCTGCGCGCCCGCGGAGCTCGACCGCCTGCGGGGACGCGATCCGGGCGAGCAGCCCGAGGGCGCGCAGCTGAAGGTCAACCTGCTGCTGTCGCGGCTGCCGCGGCTGCGCGACGAGAGTGTCGCTCCGGAGACGGCCTTCGCCGGGACGCTACACGTCAACGAGACGATGGAGCAGCTCGAGATCGCGCGCGCGGCGGCGACCGCCGGACGCATTCCCGACCCCACGCCGTGCGAGACCTACTGCCACTCGATCGGCGACCCGACCATCCTCGGCGCCGACCTGCAGGCGGCGGGCGCCCACACGCTGACGATCTTCGCGCTGCACATGCCGGCCCGGCTGTTCCGCGGCGACGACCACGATGCGGCGCGCGACGCCGCTCTGGCCGCGACGTTGCGCTCGCTGGACTCGGTCCTCGCCGAACCGATCGCGGGCTGCGTGATGACGGACGCGGACGGTCGCCCGTGCATCGAGGTGCGCACTCCGGTCGAGCTCGAGCGCGAGCTGCGGCTGCCGGGCGGCAACATCTTCCACCGCGACCTCACCTGGCCGTGGGCCGAGGACGAGGCCGACATCGGCCGCTGGGGGACCGAGACCGACGACCCGACCATCCACGTCTGCGGCGCCGGCGCGAGGCGCGGCGGGGGTGTGTCGGCGATCCCCGGGCGCAACGCCGCGATGGCGGTCCTGTCGGCGTGATCGACATCCGCAAGCTCCTCAAGCAGCCCAGCGTGGAGGGCTTCATCCTCGCCATCGTCCGCTCCGCACGCGCCGACGACGACGAGGACGAGCAGTCCGCGAAGGAGATCCGCCATGCGGCCAAGAAGCGCCAGCGCCGGCTCGGCATCGCCGCCTTCGCGACCGGCCCCTTCGCGGGCATGACGGGCGAGCTGACCGACCTCTACTCGGAGACGGCGACCGTGGTCGACCTGGTCGAGCTGCACGACCTGACGCTGAGCGACGCGCAGATCGGCGGGCACATGGTCGTCCTGTGGGGCCTGACCGACGATCCCGAGGCCGCGGCCAAGTCGCTCGAGGGCACCGGCCCGGCGCTGGTCGAGCTGCTGGCGGCGAAAGTCGCCACCGAGTACTTGGCGGCGGACACGGTCCCCAAGAAGATCAAGGTCCTCTGGAAGCACCGCAACGTCTTCAACGACGCTCGCGAGGCGGCGACCACAGGCGCGTTCAAGCGGGTCCTGCGCGCCGGTCGCGACGCGAAGGACCTGATCGAGCGCGCCGAGGCCCAGCTCGGCGTCCGCCCCGCTTAGCTAGCTCGTCGCCTTGCCGCGGACAGTCGTCATGCCGAGGGTCAGCCCGGCCTGGAACGCACTCGTCCCGAACGCCTGATTGAGGGCGTCGGCCGCCGCCTTGGTCAGTCGCCCGGTGACGTCCTCGATGGTGAGGGTGTCGTCGCTGGCGCTCGTGTCGGCGTCGTTGTCATCGAGGTTGATGATCGCAACGCGCTTGACGCTGCCGTTGACGCGCGCGAACAGCTGGTCGGTCTTGCCGATCCGGATCACGAAGTCGGTCAGCGCGACGGTCGTCTGGCCCTTGGTCAGCACGATGCCGCCGGTGTGGCCGATCGAGCCGCCCTTGCCGGCGAGGACGCCGCCCGAGATCGGGAAGCCGAGCGAGCCGTCGGCGTTGACGATGGTGCCCTCGGCGGGCGCGACCGCGATGCCGAGGGTGCTCAGCGCGTCCGTTGCGCCCTCCGACAGCGCGAGATCGGTCTGACCGCCGGTGAAGCGCACCGCCCGGGCCGATGCGGTGAGCAGGACGTCGCCGATCTTCGTGCCCGTCTCGAACGCCGTCGTCTTGAAGACCGCGTTCAGTGCCTTCGCGCCCTGCTTTGAGAGGTCGATCTCGACGCCGGTGATGATCGAGCCGGTGACGTCGTCGACGACCTCGGCGTCGTCCACGTCGAGCGTGAACGCCTTGAGCTTCGCGTCGCCTACCCGCGCCTGCACGAACGGATGGTCCTCGAGCACCACACGGAGGCTCGAGAGCGTCACGGAGCGCCTGCCGTCGGAGAGCCTGAGCCCGCCGCCGTGTCGCACGGCCCCGGACAGGCCGATGAGGTTGCCGCCCGTGACGGGGAAGACGACGCCCTTCTTGCCGGCCTCGGCCTTGCCCGTGGCCTCGGCGGTGACGCCGAGCGACTTCAGGGCCTTGGCGGCCCCCCGGTCGAGCGAGACGATGGTGGCGCCATCACCGATGGTGAAGGCGGACGCTGCCGTGGGAACCACGGCGGTTGCAGCAAGGACGGCGAGGGTGACGAGAGTCTTCATTGTGCGATCCCTACGAGGTCGAGCGTGCCAAGGACCAGCCCCTCCTTGAACGCGGTGGTGGCGAAGGTGGTGTTGAGCAGCCTGCTGCCCGCCTTGGTCAACTTGATGTCAGACGGCCCGACGCGCAGGCTCGTCCTGCCTGCGTGGACGTCCTCGGCGGCGGTGAAAAGGCTGGCGAGGATCGTGGACTTCTCGGCGCCGTCCGCGATCGCATTGAGCCGCCGGCGCTTGTAGTCACCGACGAAGCTGGTCAGCGCGAGGCTCGTCGCGCCTCTGGTCAGCTCGATGCCGTCGGACTCGCCGTGATAGACGAAACCGGCCGGGTACTCCCACAGCAGGACGCCGCTGTCGACGGGCAGGCCGAACGAGCCGTCAGCGCCGGCGGTCGTCGCCCCGATGGGGGCGACCATGATGCCGGCCGTCTCGAGCGCCGTCGCGGCCGCCGCGCTGAACGCCAGGTCGCTGTGACCGCCTACGAAGTCCACACCCGGGTCGCGGGCGTCGACCGTCGCCTTCCCGACGGCCATCCCGGCCTTGTACGCCGTGGTCTTCAGGCCGGCGTTGAGCGCCTTGGCTCCCGCTCTGGACAGTTCGAGCTTGAGCCCGGTGATCCGCGAGTGAACGACGTCCTCGTCGACCTTCGCCGCGCCCGTGTCGATCGTGAACGCCTTGAGCGGTGCGCCCTTGCCGACCGAGACGCGCACGAAGGAGCGCTTGGCGAGCACGAACTCGGGCTCCGCGAGCACGAGGCTCCGCCTGCCGGCGCTGAGCTTCAGGCCTCCGTAGTGAGGCAACACGCCCTCCAGGCCCTCCACTTGCGCGCCGCTGAAGCCCGCGATCTGGAAGCTGAGCTGCGGCTTGGCGAACCCGAACATCGTCGCCGCGTTCTTGTCGAGCCTGATCGTTGTGGTGCCGTCCTCGGGCTCGAGCGCAGCGGCCGGCGTCGCAGCGATCACGGACATCGCCAGTGCGCCGGCCAGAATCAGTCGTGGCCTCATGCGGTCAAGTGTGACTGAACACGTAGGCTTCGCGCCGTGAACCGCTGGGCCCTGTTGGAGGGCGTGCCGCAGGCCGAGGTGGAGCGGTTGCTGTCCATTGCCCGCGGCCGCCGCTTCGCGCGCGGCGAGGTCGTCTTCCACGAAGACGATCCGGCGGACACGCTGCACCTGATCGTCAAGGGACGCTTTGCCGTGCGCACCCAGACGCGCTTCGGCGACTCGGCGATCCTTGCCGTGCTCGGGCCGGGGGAGTGCTTCGGTGAGATCGCCCTCGTCGGCGGGTCCGAGAGCCGGCGCTCGGCAACGGTTGCTGCGCTCGAGGCGGCGCAGACCTCGAGCGTGCACCGCATCGACTTCGAGCGTCTGTGCCGCGAACATCCCGGGGTGCTGCAGGTGCTCGTCGCGATCCTGGCCGGGCAGGTCCGGCGACTCACGGGACAGGTGCTGGACGCGCTGCACGTCCCCGCCGAGAAGCGCGTCCTGCGCCGCCTGGAGGACGTGGCCGCGGTCTACGAGCGCGAGGACGTCGCCGAGACGGAGATCCCGCTGACCCAGGAGCACCTCGCCGACCTCGCCGGCACTTCGCGCGCGACGGTCAACCGCGTGCTGCGTGCAGAGCAGGAGGCCGGCGTCGTCCGGCTCTCGCGCGGGCGGACGGTCGTGCTCGACCGCGACGCGCTCAGCCGACGCTCACGGTGAACGACCTGCCCGCGCGCACGATGTGGCGGCTGCCGTCGGTCAGGTCCACCACGAGCACGCTGCCCTCGAAGACCTTCACCGTCGAGCGGTCGCAGGTCTCCGTGACGCGCCAGAAGGTGCCGCGCTCGAGCGCGCCGACGTAGCGGCCCTTGATGCGGTACTTGCCCTTGGACTTCGCCCACAGGCGGCGCTTGGGCTTTGGCGTCTTCTGGAGCAAGCTGCGCGCTGCACGCCGGCGCGAGCAGCCGAGCGGCTCGGTCAGGTTGAGGCTCGTCACATCGTCGGCGAGCGCGATCGGCTTGAAGAGGCCGTCATAGACGCGCGCGGGCTCGAGGTTGCCGGCGGCACGGCGGACGACGACGTCCAGCTCGCCGTCGCGCGCGTCGACCTGCGAACCGAGCGGGACGAGGTCCTCCTCGGCAAGCGGCAGGTAGGCGGGCTGACCCGACGGGCGCACGGTCACCGCCCCGACGGCGGGGAAGACGTTGAAGGAGCGGCCGGCGGTGGCTCCGGGGATCGCGCCGACGCCGGTGACCGCCCGGACGCGGTTCGCGCTCGTGTCGGCGATGACGAAGCCGCCGCCCGGCCGGGCGGTGATGCCCTCGGGACGGGTGAGGTCGGCGTCCTTGGCCAGGCCCCCGTCGCCACCGGCCCCGCCTCCTGCGACGGTGAAGATCGCGCCGAGCGGGGTGACACGGCGAACGCGGTCGTTGTTGCCGTCGGCCACGAGGAAGCCGTTGTTGGGCAGGGCGACAAGGCCCACGGGCGCGTTGAGCTCTGCCGTCGTGGCGGGGTCGCCGTCGCCACTGAAGCCCTGGGCGCCGTCCCCCGCGACGGTCGTGACGGAGCCGTCGGGCGCGACGCGGCGGACGCGATGGTTGCCGAGGTCAGCGATCAGCAGGCTGCCGTCCGTGGCGACCACGACGTCGCGGGGCAGCGAGAGGTCGCCGGTCGGGACGGTGGAGATCGAGCCGTCGGGCGCCACACGGCGCACGCGGTTGTTGAGCGTGTCGGTGATGAAGACGGTGCCGTCCGGCGCGACGGTGGTGTCGGCGGGCCCGCGCAGGCGCGCGGCGCGGGCGGAGCCGCCGTCGCCGGAGAGGCCGGCGCCGCCGTCCTGCGCGCCGGCGAAGCGGAAGACGTCACCGTCGGGCTCGACTCGCATGATGCAGTTGCCGCTCGTGACGAGGAAGCCGCCGCCGGGCGCGCCGGCCGTGACGCCACGGGGCCGCGTCAGGTCCCCGTTGCCGTCGTTGCAGTTGTCGGCCGGGTCGCCGGTGCCGGCGGCGGTGGTCACGGTGCCGTTGGGTGCGACGGCCCGGACGAAGTTGCTCGCGCGGTCCGCGACCAACAGCGTGTCGCCCGCATAGGCGACATCCGCCGGGTCGGCGATCTGCGCGAGCGTGGAGATGGTGCCGTCCGTCGCCTGGGAGAAGGCGACGGACGGGCTGAGGGCGAGCAGTGCAAGGGCGGTCAGGCCAAGGCGACGCGACGTACGGGCACAGTGCAGGCTCATGCTGGGCATGCTCGCGCCGCGCCGCCCTCCCGTCCGCTCGCCGGATGACATTGGAAGTGTCACGCTCGCGACATAGTGTCCCGCCATGGCCCAGCGGCGGCGACTCTTGTTGTTCGTCGCCGCGTTGTTCGCGGCGGGACTCGGAGCGCTGGTGCACGCGACGGACGTGCTGCAGTCGCTCGAGGAGGCGACGATCGACGCCCGCTTCGAGATCCGCTCGGACGACACCGTCCCCGATGACGTCGTCGTGCTCGGGATGGACCCCGACACCTTCGGCCGTTTCGGCCGCTCCGCCCATCCCGCGTCGCCGCCACGCCGAGCGCGATCGACGCCTTGGTCGCGGCTGGTGCGAAGACGATCGCCTACGACCTGGAGTTCCGCGTCCAGACGAAGTTCTTCGACGACAACGCGCTGTTCCTCGCGATCCGGCGCGCGCGGCAACGTGGTGCTCGGCTCCCTCGTGCTGGATGGCAGACGAGGTCGGCGTCCTCGGGGGCCGCGCGAGCATCCAGCGCCGCGCACGCCGCGCGTCGGCTACGCCGGGCTCCGACGATCGCGGAGGCGATGCTTCCGCCGCGTCACGGCCCGATCGAGGGAGCGCCGACCTTCGCCGCCGTCGTCTCCGGCCGTCCTCGCGAGCGCGTGGATCGACTACCGCGGGATGACCATCATCCGTTCCTCGATGCCATCGACGGCCGGCTGCCCGACCTCACGGCAAGATCGTTGTCGTCGGCAATGTCGATCCCGATCGGACAGGACAACCACGCCACGCCCGATCGGGACGCGGCCGGGCGTCGAGATCCAAGCCGCCGCCATCGACACCCTTCTGCGCGGCGCGCCGCTGCGCGAGCTGAGGTCCGCCTGGTCCTACGTCCTGATCGTCGCGCTAGGCCTGCTCGTCCCGCTCGCGGCGCTTTTCCTCACCGGCCTGCGCTGGCTGCCGGTCGCGGTCGTCGAGCTCGCCGTCTGGCCTGTCGCCGCGCAGCTGCTGTTCAACGGCGACCGCATCGCGCCATTCGTTCCCGGCCTCGTCGCCGCGTTCGCCGGCACGGCGGGCACGTTCGTCGTCGCCTACTCGACCGACCTGCGCGAGCGCCGCCGCCTGCGCGAGGAGTTCGCCCGCTTCGCGCCGCCCAGCGTCATCGACGCGCTCACGGACCGCTCCTCCCTGTCCGGCGTCGAGCTCGAGGCGACCGTCCTCTTCTCCGACCTGCGCGGCTTCACCAGCGCCGCCGAAGCCCTCGGCGCCCAGCGCGTCATCGCGCTGCTCGACGACTACCTGTCCACCATGAGCGACGCGATCCTCGACAACGGCGGCACCGTCGTCTCCTTCATGGGCGACGGGATCATGGCCGTCTTCGGAGCCCCGATCGAGCAGCCCGACCACGCCGATCGCGCCCTCGCCGCCGCCCGCGACATGCTCGGCGAGCGCCTCACCGCGTTCAACGCCCGTGCCGGGACGTCCTTCGCGATGGGCGTCGGCCTCGCCTCCGGCCCCGTCATGTCCGGCACCGTCGGCTCCGCCCGCCGCGTCGAGTACGCCACCGTCGGCGACACGACCAACACCGCCGCCCGCCTCGAGGCCTACACCAAGGAGACCGGCCACGCCCTTCACGTCGCCGACTCCACCGAGCCGCCCTCACCCGCCCAGCCGACCTCGTCGAAGCCGGCACCGTCACCCTCCGGGGCCGGACCATTCCGACCGTCTTGTGGACGATCAATCAGGGGGCCAGGCCCCCTGATTGAAATCAGCGAGGGTCGATGTCGAGGACGATGGGATTGGGACGGAAGGGGACCTCTGTGAACGGCGACATCAAGGTTCCAGGGGCGGGGGACTGTGACCGCACCACGTAATTCGCATCCAGCGTGGGCAGCGCCGACGGTGGCAGCGGCGCGTACTGGCGCTCGACGCGGAAGCCACCTGTAGCTCGCTCGGCAGCGTCCGGGCTCAGTCCGGTCAGGGCCGGGACAGTGCGTTCGCGGTAGCTGTCGGGCGTGGTGCCAAAGCTGTAGACCGGACAGCCCGTGAAGTCCATGAGTCGCACCGTCGAGCCGCGGTCCGCAATCCTGCCGGCCTTCGGCTTCGTCTTCGTCACCACCAAGCAGTCCATGGACGCGCCCACGGCCCAAGGCCTTGGGATCGCGACGCGATACGACGTCAATCGCAGTGCCTCCTAGGCCTGTCCGACGGTCAAGAAGGAGATCGACGGTACGATCGAGCCCTCGCGAAGACGGCGTTTCCCGAGGTGCCCGCCCAGCGACACCGTCCGCTCCGTCCTAGGCGCCGCGCATGGCATCGAGTATGGCGCGGCAATCCGCGACCTGCGGACGATGACGGTGATGACAATCGTCTCAGCGGTCCGGCGGCGGTCGATCCGTTTGAGCAGACCGCATGAGGCGAATCGGACCCGCACCTTCTTCGTATCCGGCGTCAACGCACGCTTTGGCGTAGCAAGCGTCCACCGCGCGGCGGTGTTCACCAGCTCTGACTGCGCGCTCGTCGGCGCCGCACACGCCAGCGTGCAGACGACCACCCGTGAAACAAGTGGGCAGGCCGCTTGTTTCACGTCAGAGGTGGAAGGCCGTCCTGATGTAGGGGAGCATCAAATCGCGGTACTCCTCGTGCTCGGCGAGGAACTTGTGGACGAAGGGGCAGATCGGGACGATCGTGAGGTTCTGGGCGCGGACCTCGTCGAGGGAGAGGCGGACGAGCTGGCCGCCGAGGCCGCGGCCTTCGAACTTCGGGTCGATCTCGGTGTGGACGAGTGCGCGGTTGTCGCCGCGGCCGCGGTACTCCATGAAGCCGGCGAGCTCGCCGTCGACGTGGAGCTCGTAGCGCTCCTGGTCGGGTGCGTCGGTGAAGCTGATGCCGTCCTCGGTCACCTTGGGCACCATAAGGTGAGCGGCGTGTCGGCGGACCAGTGCACGCACCTGGATCAGGTGGAGTACCTCGCCCCTGAGGGGGAGGTCGCGGGCTGCGCGGAGTGCCTGAAGGACGGTGGGCGCTGGGTGCACCTGCGGATGTGCCAGACCTGCGGGGAGATCGGCTGCTGCGACTCGTCGCCGGCCCAGCACGCGTCCAAGCACGCGACCGGGACCGGGCATCCGATCGCGCGGTCGGTGGAGCCCGGCGAGAACTGGAGCTGGTGCTACGCCGACCAGCTGATGATGCGGCTCACGGGCGGCTCCTGATGCAGCTGCCGCCCGGAGTGAAGGCGCTCGGTCCCGACGCCGAGGCCAAGCTCGACAAGCTCGTCGCTGACGCGCGCTGCGCGTCAGCAGCAGGAACTCGCCGGCGCGCTCGAGGAGACGCTGAAGATCGTCCCGAAGCCGCTGCGCGGGGTCGTCCGCAAGGTGGTCGGCCGATGAGCACGGTCCCCCTCGAGACCCGGGCCGAGCAGGTCAAGCTCGGCCGGACGCTCGGCGTCGACCCGTCGGAGCTGAACTTCCTCGAGACCGTGCCGCCCGCGGAGCTGCGCACGTTGCGGGAGACCATCGCGGACGACCTGTTCGCCGCGGACCGGCGCCACTTCGAGGGCATCGTCAAGCTCGCCAAGCGGCTACCGACCGGCCTCGCCGCCACGCTCGCACGCCGGGCACTCGGCCCGCGTCTCGCGGCCGGCACCGCCAACCTGCTGCCGCCGGAGACGGCCGAGGCGTTCATCAAGCGCCTCCCGCCGGAGTTCCTCGCCGAAATCGCCGGTCACGCGGACGCGCGCAAGCTCGCGCCGATCATCCGCAAGCTGTCGCCCGCCACGGTCACCGAGATCACGGCGTTGCTCGCTCAGCGCCGCGACTTCGTGGTCATGGGCGCCTTCGTCAGCCACCTCAAGCCCAACGGCCTCGAGGCCGCGACCAAGGCGCTCGACGCCGAGTCGCTGCTGCGCACGAGCTTCGTGATGGAGGAGAAGGACCCGACGCTCGACGAGGCCATGCGCCACGTCCCCCAGGACAAGCTCAACGACTTCGTGGTCGCCGCCGCCGAACACGACCTCGTACCCGAGCTGCTGGACCTCGCCTCCTACCTCAAGCGGCGCCAGTTCCGCCGCCTCGCCGCCGCGCTGACTGCGATGAACGACGAGCAGCTGGCCGGATGGGTGAAGAAGGTGCAGTCCGAGCCGGTGCTCACCGAGCTCGCCGCGCCGCTGCTCGAGGTCGCGCCGCCGCGGGTGCAGGCCGCAGCCGGCATCGAGTGAGACGCGCCCTCGCCGCGCTGGCCATCGCGTTCCTCGCCGGGTGCGGCGGCGGTGACGACGCGCCCGACAAGCTGACGCTCGCGCTCGACTTCACGCCCAACGCCGCCCACGCGCCGCTCTACGCCGCCGCGGACGCCGGCGCCTTCGACATCCAGGTGCCCGGCCAGGGCCCGAACTCGCTCAAGCTCGTGCTCTCCGGTCGCGCCGACGTCGGCGTCCTCGACATCCACGACCTGGCGATCGCGCGCGCCGAGGGCGCGGACATCGTCGCGTTCGGCGCGCTGGTGGACCGGCCGCTCGCCGCGCTGGCCGCGCGGGCGGGTGGGGGCATATCCCGTCCGCGCGACCTCGAGGGCCGCACCGTCGGCGTCTCCGGCCTGCCGTCGGACCCCGCCTTCCTCGACGCGGTGGTGGCCGACGACGGCGGCGACCCGTCCAAGGTCGAGCAGGTCACGATCGGCTTCACCGCCGTCACCCGGCTGCTGTCGGGTCGCGTCGACGCGGCGCCGATCTTCTGGAACGTCGAGGGCGTCATCCTGCGCCGCCGCGGGCTCGACCTGCGCGAGTTCCGCGTCGACGACTACGGCGCGCCGCGCTACCCCGAGCTCGTGCTGATCGCCAAGCCCGACCGGGTCGACGAGCTCGAGCCGGTGCTGGAGGCCATCCAGGACGGCATCGAGACCGCGCGCGCCGATCCGCAGGCGTCCGCCGAGCGCATCGCCGAGGCCGAGGGCGCGGGCGACGTCGACCTGATCCGCGCGCAGGTGGACGCGATCAGCGGCGCCTGGGACGTCGGCCTCGACCGCGACGATCCTGGACGCGTGGTCGGCCTTCGACGCCCGAGTCGGCATAGTGGACGAGGCACCCGACGTGCAGAGCGCCTTCGACTTCTCCCTCACCCCGTGATCGAGCCCCCAGACCGCAAGACCCTCCTGATGATCGGGACGACGCTGTTCATCATCGCGATGATGGCCGCGATCCTCGCGCCGCCGAAGGAGAAGGACGAGCCGGCGCCGCAGCCGACGCCGTCAGGCGAGACGCGTACGTACGACCCGCGTTGAGTCCGTGCCCGGCTTGTCGAGGTTGAGCACGACCTCGTCGCCGCTGACGCCCGGCGCCGACCGCCGCGCAGTAGCCGCTCAGCGTCGCGCCGGTCTCGGTGCCGTTGACGCCGACCAGCAGCGCGCCGACCTCGACGCCCTCGGCCGCCGGCGCGCCCGGCTGGACACCGGTCACGCGCAACCCCTCCGGCTCGCCCGGGGTCGGCGAGGCCGGGTAGTCGAAGGTGAGCCCGGTCCACGCCGCCGCCTTGCCGGCCCGCAGGTCGGCGATCACCGAACGCGCGCGGTCGATCGTGATCGCGTAGTTGACGTTCTGCAGCGCGCGGCCGTCCTCGCCGCGTCGTGCGTGCCGCGGCGTCGACGCCGACCACGCGCGCTTCGAGGTCGACCAGCGGGCCGCCGGAGTTGCCCGGGTTCAGCGGCGTGTCCGTCTGCAGGACGCTCGCGTAGGCGGGGACGTCCGGGCCCGGCTCGGTGAACTCCGTCTGCACGCGGGAGACGACGCCGCGCGTGGCGGCGACCGCATCCCCCGCGGCGGCGTCGGCCGGGAAGCCCATCGCGACCACGCGTCTCGCCCTGCGAGACGGAGCCCGATGACGCGAGCTGCGCCGTCTCGAGGCCGTCCGTGTCCTGCACGCGCAGCAGGGCGATGTCCTCGCACGGCGCCGAGCCGACCAGCTCGGCCGGCCGCGAGCGCCCGTCGGCGGCCACGGTGAAGGTCGTGCCCTGGTTGACCACGTGCGCGTTGGTGACGATCAGGCCCTCTGCGGCGTCGAGCACCCAGCCCGAACCGGTCCCGTTGAGCGTGTCGTCGCGCTCGGCGGCGATCAGCACGGTCGCGGGCGCGACCTTCGCGACCACCTCGGGCACGACGTCGTCGTCGCCGCCGATCACGCCCGTCGCGAGCAGGACGACGACCACCGCGACCGCCGCCACGAGCGCGCCGGCGCCGGCGAGCAGGCCGGTCCGCGAGGCCCGCTTCGTGCCCGCGTCCACCAGCCGCATGACCATCGACTGCGTGGCGACGCGCGGCGCCATCGCGGTCTCCCCGGCCGGCGTGCGGTTGGTGACCATCGGCACGGGCTCGGCGGTCGGGGCGGGCGCGCCGCGACGCACGGAGAGCACGACGTCCCCGATGCGGATGTCCTCGCCACCCTCGAGCACGGTCTCCTCGACCCGGCTGCCGTCCACGAACGTGCCGTTGGCCGAATCCAGGTCGCGCAGCGCGTAGCGCTCCTCGCCCGTCCACGTCAGCTCCAGGTGCCGGCGCGACGCGCGCTGGTCGCGCACGACGAGATCGCAGCCGCGCTGGCGGCCGAGCACGAACGTCCCCTCGTCGGGCAGCGCGACGGAGGTGCCCGCGTCAGGCCCGGACGTGACGTGAAGCCACATCAGCGGGCCACCCCTTATCCCGCTACGGCGCCGGACCCGAGCAGGCGCCGCAGCTTCACCTGCAGCTGCAGCGGCGAGAACGGCGTGGCGAGCGCGTCGTCGGCGCCGGTCGCGGCGACCTGGCGGCGGCCGGTGTCGCGGCCCGGGCCGAGCAGGACGATCTTCGAGTCGCGGGTGACCGCATCGCCGCGCATGGCGGGCGCGATCTGGGCCGCGGCGGTGGCGGCGACGAGCACGACGTCCGGCCGGCGCTCGCGGGCCATCTCGATCGCCTCGTCGGCGGTCTCGGCCTCGATGATCTCGCAGCGGTTGGCGATCGCCACGCGGGCCGCGGCACGGGAGCCGGCGTCCAGGCCCGCCAGCAGCACGATCGCCCGCTGGCCGTGCGGCCCGATGACGCCGGTGAGCGTGTACATCGACGAGTGGTCGCCGCCGGGGGGACCGAGCCGGTGCTGCCGGGCGGATCGGTCGGCATCGAGCCCGGATCGCCGCTGGCGGGGATCCGGCGCGCCACCGACGACGGGCGCCGCGAGGAGGCGGAGGACTCGGCCAGCGGCCCGAAGGCGTCGATCACCACGCGCGCGGCCATGATCAGCTCCTCGCAGGAGCCGAAGCGGCGCTCGGGCTGCTTGTCCATCGCCTTCTCGATGACGGCGTCGAGGCCGGGCGGGAGGCCCTTGCGGCGCTCGGTGAGCTTCGGCGGGTCGTCGTGCAGGTGCGCGTACAGGACCGCCATGTCGTTGTCGCGCGGGAAGGGGACCTCGCCGGTGAGCGTGTGGAAGATCATGCAGGCGAGCGCGTAGACGTCGGCCCGGCCGTCGACCTCGCGCCCGTCGACCTGCTCCGGAGCGAGGTAGTGGGTGGTGCCCACGACCTCGCCCGCGCGCGTGAGGCTGGCGCCGGAGGCCGAGCCGCGGTCCTTGGTCAGGCCGAAGTCCGTCAGGTAGGCGTGGCGGCCGTCGATCAGCACGTTGGCCGGCTTGACGTCGCGGTGGATCAGGCCGTGGCCGTGCGCGGCGTCGAGCGCCGCGGCGATCTGGCGGGCGATGTCGAGCACGCGATAGGGCCCGAGGCGGCGCTCCTCGCGCAGGATCGCCGAGAGGTCCGGGCCGGGGACGTACTGCATGGCGATGTACAGCAGGCCGTCGACCTCGCCGGCGTCGTAGACCGTCACGACGTTCGGGTGGGTGAGGCGTGGCGGCGATGCGCGCCTCGCGCAGGAAGCGCTGGCGGAAGTCCGAGTCCTCGGCCAGATCGGGCGCGATGATCTTCAGCGCAGCGCGCCGGCGCAGGGTCTGATGCTCGGCGAGATAGACCACGCCCATGCCGCCGCGACCGATCCGGGATTCGATCCGGTATCCGGCGACGACGTCCCCTGGACGGGGGTCTTGCGCTTGGTCCGGCATCATGGTCAGCATGGCAGACGCCGCAGACCGCGAGTCACGCGCGGACGATCGTTCCCAGTCCGCTGTCCTACAGGGCGCCTGGATCCTGGTGGCCGGGCCCGACGCCGGCGACGGCGGCACGGCTGCGTGCCCAGCTCGCCGAACGCGGCGCGGCGGCCGTCGAGCTCGCGATCGACACCGAGGAGGCCGTCGCGCGGACGGCCTCTGCGCCAGCCCGGACGCGATCCTCGCCCTCCCGGGCTTCGGTGACGAGCTGCAACTGCCGCCTGGATCCGCTGGGCACCGGCGCGGGCCCGCCGATCGTCTCCCTGGACGACCTGCGCGGGCTGCCGGCGGGCGACGATCGGGGACGAGCTGGTGCTCGACCGGCTCTCGATGCAGCTCGAGCTCCATCGCCTGCGCGCCCGCACGCGTGACCTCGAGGCCGTACTCGCCTCGGACGCGGTCGCCAGCCATCGCGGCGCTGTCGAGGCGCAGAGCGACGCGCTGAGCCGCCTCCTGCACGCCGCCGAGTACCGCGACGACAACACGTGGGAGCACACCCAGCGCGTCGGCGCCCTGGCGGCCCGGCTGGGGCGCAGCTTCGGGCTCGACGACCCGCTGGTCGAGCTGATCCGCGCCGCGGCGCCGCTGCACGACCTCGGCAAGATCGCGATCCCGGACTCGATCCTGCTCAAGCCCGACCGGCTCACGGAGGAGGAGTACGAGGTCGTCAAGACCCACGCCGCGCTCGGCGTCGCGCATCCTCGAGGAGTCCCAGGCGCCGCTCTTCCGCATCGCGGAGCGCATCTGCCGCTCCCACCACGAGCGGTTCGACGGCACGGGCTATCCGGACGGCCTCGCCGGGGAGGACATCCCGCTCGCCGGCCGCCTCGTGGCGGTGGCGGACGTCTTCGACATCCTCGTGCACGAGCGGCCCTACAAGGAGGGCATGTCCGTGCGAGGACGCCGCGGAGGAGCTGCGCTCGAACGCGGGGACCCAGTTCGACCCGGCAGTGGTGGACGCGTTCGAGGCTCTCGGCGTCGACACCTGGCACGCCCTGGCGACGGAGATCTAGCGGGCACTGGGGTGCAGACCCCAGAAGTGTCCAGATCTCGGCTGGACGCCTAAAGGAATGTGCCCGGGTGGCCGATGCGAGAAGTGCATGCGTGACCCCCGCCCCTTCCTGCTGCTCGCCCTGACGCTGCCCTTCGCGGCGTGCGGTGGCTCGAGCGATCCGACCGACACCTCGTCCTCCCCGAACACTCGCTGCGGTCAGCCAGCCCAGCGGCAGCAACGGCAAGCTCAGCGTCGGCGCCGCCGGCTCAGGCATCGGCGACGCGGCCACCGGCTCGCAGGGCGGCGTCACCATCCTTCCCAGCGACCCCGTCCCGGGCGCGCCCAACACGCAGACCGGCGTCGGCGCCGGCGCGGCGTGCGAGGACACCGACCTCATGCCGGCCCAGGACAACCTGACGGCGATCAGAGACCGCGACGCTCTGCCTGCTCAACGGTGAGCGCAGCGACGCCGGCCTGCGTCCGCTCAAGGAGAACCCCAAGCTCGCCAAGGCGGCCACCGTGATGTCCAAGGCCATGGTCGCGGACCAGTTCTTCGATCACGTCGCACCCAACGGCAGCGACCCGGTCGCGCGCATCCGCTCCGCCGGCTACATCCCGAAGATCGGTGCCTGGACCGTCGGCGAGAACCTCGCCTGGGGCACCGGCTCGCTGGCCACGCCGAAGTCGATCGTGTCGGCCTGGATGAAGAGCTCCGGTCACCGCGAGAACATCCTGCGCCCGGAGTACAAGGAGATCGGCTTCGGGGTCGTCACCGGCAACCCGCGCTCGCGCTCCGGTTCCGGCGCCACCTTCACCACCACCTTCGGCGGCATCACGGGCGGCCAAGGTCCGCGCGCGCCGCTCGCGAGGCCGTGCGCGGCGCCCGACCGCCAAGAAGCCGCTAGCGGACCGGCACTTCGACCTCGGCCGCGTACTGGTCGAAGTCGGACACGCGCGCCTCGACGCGCACGATCCAGTCGCCCTGCGTCGGCAGCGTCGCCTGCTGGGCGACGAAGTGGCCCGGGCCGGCCTTGATGAAGTCGAGCGGCAGCTCCTCGTCGCCGCTCGACGCGCGCGCGGTGAGCTCCTTGGTCTTGTCCCACTGCGCGCCGGTCTGGCGGTCGAAGAAGTACAGGTGCGCCTCGTTGATGCCGGGGGCGGCCGGGTCGACGGTCAGCTCCATGCGCGCGGGGCCGAGCACCGCGCTGTCCGCGAACGGGCCGAGCGACGACGCCTTGCCGGGCGCGTAGGTCGCCAGCGCGCCCGTCACGCCGAGCACCACGATCGCGACACCGAGCTCGATCCGCAGCGTGGACAAGCGGCGGCAGCGCGCGACGGCGGTGGTAGGCGCCGAAGCCGAGCAGCACGACGAACAGGCCGAGCTTGATCAGGATGGCCCGCCCGTAGCCCGTGTGGACGAGCTCGCTCCAGGCGCTCAGCTCGACGATCGACTGCACGATGCCCGTGCCCAGCACGACGGCGACGAGGACGGTCGCCAGCCGCGAGAACGACCGCGACGCCTTGCTTGAGCAGCGCCTCGCGGTCCGGCAGGTCCCGGGTGCCGGGCCGGAAGACGAAGATCAGTGCGGCGAGGCCGCCGATCCAGCCCGCGATGGATGACGACGTGGACGAGGTTGGCGCCGAGCATCAGCGGCCCCTCGACGCTGGCGTGGCCGCCCGCGGCGGGAACGGCGCACAGCGCGCCGGCGGGCAGCGTCGCCCAGCCCGAGCGGCGAAGGAGCGAAGAGCAGGATCCAGCCGCCGCCTGCCAGCAGCCACGTCTTCGCCGAATTGGGTGCCGAGCGAGAGCTCGAAGGACCAGACGGGTTCGCCCGCCGCCTGCGCGCCGTGCAGCAGCAGGCCGGCGATCGGACGCCACCAGGCCGGTGACGGCGGCGACCGCCAGCGCGCCGGACACGCGCGGCGCGATCGCCTCGCGCGCCGCGGCGGGCGCGCACAGGGCGAGGAAGAGCAGCGTGCCGACCGCAAGGGTGATCGCCGTGTATTGCAGCGCGCGGGCGACGCCGAGCGCCGTCGCGGTGACCGGCCCGCTGTTGGTGCCCTGCAGCAGGCGGTCGACTGCCTGCGCGCCGCCGCCCCCCTCGCCCACCACGAAGGAGAAGCCGCCGCTGACCGGATGCGAGTCGGCTGAGATGGCGCGGAACGTCGCGGTCAGCCCGCCGTCGGGCAGGTCGGCCGGCAGGCGTACCGCGAGCTGGTCGCCTTCGGGCTGGAAGGTGTCGCCGTCCTGGATCTCCTGTCCGCCCGCGTCGTAGACGCGCACGATGCCCTCGCTGACGTCCTCGGAGAAGCGGAAGACGACCTGCTCCGGCGCGCCGTCGAGCTGCGCGCCGCGCGCGGGCTACGGTCTGCGTCACCTGGGCATGGGCGCCCGCGACGGCCGGGAGGGCCGCCAGGAGCACCAGCGCGAGGACGAGGGTGCGCCTCACCAGGCCTCGGGCGTGCGCTCCGTGGCGTCACGGCGCCGCCGCACGACGATCGCCGCCGCGCACAGGATCAGCACCACGGCGGAGCCGATGATGATGAAGGCGATCGGCGCGCCCGGGCTGGGCGTCCAGAAGAGCGTCCCGGTGATCGGGCCGCGGCTCGTCGGCACGGACCAGTCGAAGACCAGCGGTGCGCTGGCCGGGGTCCTTCACCTGGGCGGGGCGCTCGGAGCCCATCCAGTGCGCGCGGTGGTCGTGCCACTCGAAGCGCCCGCTGCCGTCGATGCGCTCCCAGTCCGGCTCGGCCTGCGGGTTCTCCCGGACCTCCTCGGGAGCCTCGGCGCCGCCGAAGCGCTCCTCGTTGAGGTAGTACGCCGGCGAGTTGCGGTTGACGGAGACGGTGCCGTCGGCCGCGATGCGCGCGTAGGGCTCCTCGTTGTATCCCTCGATGACGATGTCCTCATCGGAGGCGTTGGTCAACAGCAGCCGGTCGTCGCGGTTGAGCACGTCGACGGTCACCCCCTCCGGGGCGCTCTCGACTTCTGACAGGTAGTTCGGGTTGCCGTTGTGGGCGTGGGTGGGGGCAGGTGTCGCGGCGACGAGCGCGGCGACGGCCACCAGGACGGCGATGCAGCGGGGCATGGGGGTGGAGGCCCTCCTGTGTACTGGGAAGTGGTCGCGGGCGTGAGGCGCTACGCGAATAGCGGCGGTCCGCGGCGCGAGAGCGGCGAGCGGGCGAGCAGCGCGGCGTGTCGCACGGCGGGGCGGGCGCGGCGGGGCCAGCGGGACCGGATGCGCGGAAACCGCAGCTTCGTCTTCAAGCGGTGCTTGAGGATGTGCGCCTCGCCGGGGTAGCAGCGCACCAGCAGCAGCGCCAGGATGAGGCAGAGCGGCCCGAAGGTGAGCACGAACTCGAGCGCGAGGCGCATCGCCACGTAGGCTAACGCCATGGACTGGAGCGGCCGCACGGTGCTCGTGACGGGAGCGGCCGGGTTCATCGGCTCGCATGTGGCCGAGGAGCTCGTTCGCCGTGGTGCGAACGTGCGCGCCTTCGTGCGCTACACGAGCTTCGGGGGGTGGGGCTGGCTGGACACCTCCGAGCTCGCCTCCGAGATGGAGGTCTTCGCCGGGGACATCCGCGATCCGGAGACGCTGACCGCGCCGATGGACGGCACCGAGGTGGTCTTCCACCTCGCCGCACTGATCGCGATCCCGTACTCGTACGTGACGCCGCTCGCGTACGTCCGCACCAACGTCGAGGGAACGACGAACGTCCTCGAGGCAGCGCGCGCCGCGGATGTCGGGCGCGTCGTGCACACCTCGACGAGCGAGGTCTACGGCACCGCGCAGACCGTCCCGATCGCCGAGTCGCACCCGCTGGTCGGGCAGTCGCCGTACTCGGCCTCGAAGATCGGCGCGGACAAGATCGCCGAGAGCTTCCACGCCGCCTACGGGCTCCCGGTCGTCGTCCTGCGGCCCTTCAACACCTTCGGCCCGCGCCAGTCGGCCCGCGCCGTGATCCCCACGATCATCACCCAGCTGCTGGCCGGGCGCACGGTCTCCCTCGGTGCGCTGACGCCGACCCGCGACCTGACCTTCGCCAGCGACACAGCGGCCGGCTTCGTCGCCGCCGGCGAGTCGGAGGCCGCCGTCGGACGCACGATCAACCTCGGCGTGGGGCAGGAGATCTCGATCGGCGACCTCGCCGCGCGTATCCACGGGCTGATGGACAAGTCCTACGACGTCGACCACGACGCGCAGCGCGACCGGCCGGCGGCGTCCGAGGTCGAGCGGCTGCTGTCGGACAACTCGCTCGCGCGCGAGCTGCTGGGGTGGACGCCTCAGCACACGCTGGACGAGGGCCTCACGGCGACCATCGAGTGGCTCGGCCGCCACCTCGACCGCTATCGGCCCGACACGTACACGGTGTGACCGCCCCGGCGATACCGCTGTTCGACCTCCGGATCTCGGAGGAGGACCTGGAGGCGGTGGCGGCGGTTCTGCGCTCCGGCCGTTTGCGCGCCGGTGAGCAGGTCGAGGCGTTCGAGCGCGAGTTCGCGGTGCACCTGGGCGTCCGCCACGCCATCGCCGTCTCCAGCGGGACGGCGGCCCTGCACCTCGCCTACCTGGCCGCGGGCATCGGCCCGGGCGACGAGGTCATCGTTCCGGCGATCACCTTCGCTGCGAGCGCCGCGGCCGTCATCTACTGCGGCGGCGAGCCCGTCTTCGCCGACGTGAGCGGGCCGCACGACATCGGCGTCGATCCCGATGACGTCGCGTCGCGCATCACCGAGCGCACGAAGGCGATCTGCGCCGTGCACTACGGCGGCTATCCGGCCGACGTGGAACGGCTCAGCGCACTCGGGCCGGCGATCATCGAGGACGCCGCGCACTCGCCGGACGCGTCGCGCGCGGGTCGCATGGCCGGTGCGTGGGGGCTCGCCTCGTGCTTCTCCTTCTTCTCCAACAAGGTGCTCGCGGTCGGAGAGGGCGGCCTCGTGGCGACGAACGACGACGCCGTCGCCGAGCGCGTGCGAGCCGAGCGCTCGGGCGCCTTCAACCTGCGCATCGACGAGCCGCGCGCAGCGCTCCTGCGGTCGCGAATGACGCGAATGGCGGCCGACGTCGCCGCCCGCCGCGAGCTCACCCACCGCTACCGGTCGCTCCTGCGCGACGTGCCGGGCGTGGTCGTCCCCTACCGCGACGACGAGGTCGATCAGTCGTCCTGTTACGTCATGCCGATCGTGCTCTCCGACGCCGAGCGCCAGCGGCCGGTGCGCACCGAGCTGCGCGAGAAGCACGGCATCCAGACCTCGCTGCTGTATCCGGCCGTCCACGAGTTCACCGCCTACCGCGACCGCGGCTACTCGCTGCCGCGCGCCGAGCGCTACGCGCGCTCGCAGGTGACGCTGCCGCTGTTCGGCTTCATGACCCATGAGCAGCAGGACCGCGTGGTCTCCGCGCTCGCCGAGGCCCTGGCATGAGGGAGGCCGACGTCCAGGCCGTCCTCGACGCCCTGCGCTCCGGCTGGCTGACGATGGGACCGCGCATCCAGGCCTTCGAGGCCGAGTTCGCCGCCTTCGTCGGCGTCCCGTACGCCGTCGCGGTCTCGTCCGGAACCGCCGCGCTGCACCTCGCGGTCCGCGCCGTCGCGCCGGCCGGTCGCGTGGCGGTCCCCGCCCTCGGAGGAGATGCCGCCGCGGCCGCGGTCCGCTCCAGTGGCGGCGAGGTCCTCGTCTACGACACCGACCCGCCGACCGACGCCGACGCCGTCGTCCTCGTCCACCCCTTCGGCCGCCCGTTCCAAGGGGGCAGGCCCCTTGGAACGCCGGTGATCGAGGACTGCCGGTCGGCGCTGGGGCTCGGCGTGGGCCGGGCGGGCGTGGTCGCCTGCTGGTCGTTCGCCGACGGCCGGCCGCTGGGAATGGGGGAGGGCGGGATGCTCACCACCACGGACGAGGACATCGCCGCGCGGGCGAAGCTGCTGCGCCAGCACGCGATGACCTCGGGGACGTGGGATCGCCACCGCGGCCACTCGGACTCCTACGACGTCGTCGACGTCGGCTTCAACTTCCGCATGGACGAGCCGCGCGCCGCGCTCGGCTCCTCACAGCTCGCCGGGCTCACCGAGGGCCGCGACACGGTCGAGGCGATCGAGGTCGACGACCCGGACGCCGCGATCGCGGCGCTCGCCGACGCCGGCATCGGCGCGCAGCGCTACGTGCCGCTGGCCGACCTGCCGCAGGCGACAGCCGCCGCGGCGCGGCTGGTGCTCCTGGAGCCCGGCGTCCCGAAGGACGCTGTGGTTACGGCTCTACGCGCCTGAGCAGCGGGCGCTCGCCGACGATCGGCAGCGGCGCACCGGGCTCGGGCAGCCGGACCTGCCGCCGGCGGGGCCGGCAGCTTGCGGCGCTCGTCACCCGAGCGGCGCTCGACACGCCCGCGGCGGTCGCCGTCCAGGCGGCGCAGCGGATCGGCACGGCGGTCCTCGATGCTGCGCCGGTCGGGCGGTTCGTCCTCCGGGATCAGCCGGTGGCGCATCGTCTCGAACTCCTCGAGCGCCTGCTCGTAGTCGTCGTGGCGGCCGATGTCGAGCCAGTAGCAGTCGGAGCGGAAGGCGCGGACCACCTCGCCCGCGCTCAGCAGGCGGCGGATCAGGTCGGGGAAATCGAGGCGCTCCTCGGGCTCCATGTAGGCGAGCACGCGCGGCGAGAACGCGTAGACGCCCATGGACGCCTCGAACTCGAAGTGCGGCTTCTCCTCGTAGGAGGTGAGGCGGTCGGGCTGGTGGGTGTCGGCGAAGTGCAGGACGCCGAGGGAGACCTGGATGTCGCGGGTGATCGTCGCGATCGTCGCCGCGGCCTCGGTCTCGAGGTGCTGCTCCATCAGCGCGGTGTAGTCGAGGTCGGTGAGGACGTCGCCGTTCATCACGAGAAACGGCTCGGTGTCGAGGCCCTCGATCGTGGCGATCGCTCCCGCGGTGCCGAGCGGCGTGTGCTCGCGGTGGTACTCGATGGGGATGCCGTACTCCTGGCCGTCCCGGAAGAAGGCCTCGATCAGCTCGGCGAGGTAGCCCGTCGCGATCGTCACGTGGTCGAACTCGTGGCGTCGCAGCTGGCGGATGACGATGTCGAGCACCGGCCGGTCGCCGACAGGCATCAGCGGTTTGGGGAGAACCGCTGTATACGGACGCAGGCGCATCCCGAGCCCGCCTGCCAGAACGACTGCGTGCTTCATGGGCATCACCCTAACTTTCGACAGCCGGACGCCTGGGCTTGAACCTGCACGCGCCGCGCGCGATCATGCTGGCACCCCGCAGGTCAAAGGAGGAGCCCATGTCCGCTCGAGTCCTCGTCGTCGCCCACCGCACCGCCGCGACCCCCGCGTTGCTGGAGGCGGTGCGAGAACGGGCGCAGCGGTCGCCCGCGACCTTCGCCCTGCTGGTGCCGGCGGCGGCGCACGGCCTGCACAAGCTGGTGGACCCCGAGGACACGGACGACAGCGAGGCACGCGCGACCCTGGAGCTCGCCCTCCCGCTCATGAGCGACGCGGCCGGCAGTCAGGTGGAAGGCTTGATCGGCGACGCGGAGCCGCTCGCGGCGATCCACGACGCCATCAACCTCGAGGGCTTCGACGAGATGATCATCTCGACGCTGCCGACGCGCGTGTCGCGCTGGCTGCATCTCGATCTGCCGTCCAAGGCGGCCGGGCTCGGGCTGCCCGTGACGGTCGTCACGGCCACCGGGCGGGAGGCTGCGTCCGCCCTAACCTGAGGCCCGTGCGGGGCCTGCTCTTCTACACGCAGATCGTGATCGTGTTGTTTGTGATCGCGGGCATCGTGATCGCCGCCACGAAGCTCTGAGCTTCTATAAGGTCCGCGCATGATCCGCTCCATCGTCGTCGGTACGGACGGCTCCGACACCGCAGCCAAGGCAGTCAAGGAAGCCGCCGACCTCGCCGCCGCCGTCGGGGCGGCCATCAACGTCGTCTCCGCGTACGTTCCGGTCTCCAACCAGCGCCTGCGCGAGGAGGCCCGCCAGGCTCCGGATGACATCCAGCATCAGGTGACGCCGCGCGAGGACGTCGACTCGATGCTCGCCGAGGCCAAGGAACAGGTCATCGGATGCGGGCGTCAAGGACGTCAACACGCACGCGCGCGAGGGCGACCCGGCCGACGCGATCCTCGACGTCGCCGAGGAGCAGGGCGCCGACCTGATCGTGGTCGGCAACAAGGGCATGGCGGGCGCGAAGCGCTTCCTGCTCGGCTCCGTGCCGAACAAGATCTCGCACCACGCGCCCTGCAGCGTCCTGATCGTCCGTACGACCTAGGGAACGATCGTCGGGACCGGCGTCGGCGTGCTCGTCGACGTCGCGGTGGCTGTCGGGCTCGGCGTCGGTGTGGGTGTCGCGTCGGGCGCCGTGGCGGCAGCTGCATCGACCTTGCCCGCGCCGTAGCGGAGATCCGGGCCGGCCGGTCCGAGGTCGGTGGCGGTCGTCTCGAGGCGCCGCTCGATGGCGGCGGGCCTGCGGGCTCTTGCCGATCACGCCGGAAGCGATGATCATCGCGGCGACGGCTGACACGTGCGGCGCCGCCATCGACGTCCCCTCGTAGCCGCCGGGAATGCCGAAGCGGCCGACCGAGCCGGCGAGCGTGAGCTGGAAGACGTCGCGGCCCGGCGCATCCTCCGGCTTGCAGTTCGGGTCGCTCGCGATGATCGCGTCCTGCCCGCCGCCGGGGGCGGTGATGTCGAGGCCCGGGCCGCGGTTCGAGTACTCGGCCTGGCAGCCGTGCTCGGTGATCGCGCCGACGGACAGCACGTCCATCGCCCGCGCCGGATAGGCGACAGCCCGCACGCCGGCGTTGCCCGACGCGGCGACGACGAGCGACCCCTGGCTGCGGGCGTAGTCGAGCGCCGAGAGGATGCCGGGAATGCCCCTCGCCTTCACGTAACCCGGGAACTCGAAGGAGAGGTTGATGATCTCGGCGCCGCGCCTTGCCGCGTAGCGGATGCCGTTGGCGATCGCGACGGCGTCGCCACGGCCGCGGCGGTTGAGCACGCGGATCGGCATCAGCGTCGCGCCGTAGGCGAGTCCGGTCAGCCCGACACCGTTGTCCACCGTCTCCGTGATCGTCGAGGCGACGTGCGTGCCGTGGCCGTTGTGGTCGAGCGGGAGCTTGTCGTTGTCGACGAAGTCGTAGCCCTTGGCGATCCGGCGCGTGAGGTCGGGCGAGCGCACGAAGCGGCCGCTCGAGCGATAGGCGACGCCGGTGTCCACGACGGCGACCGTGACGCCGCGTCCGCCGGGCGCGCCGGCGGCGATCAGGTTGTCCCACGCGTCGATGGCGTTGACGCCGCCGACGGTGTCGAGGAAGTTCCACTGCAGGCGCGTCCAGCCGCTGGGCACGTCCGGCCGGCGGCCGGGATCGTCGGGGAGGAAGCTCGCGCGCGCGATGAAGTTGGGCGTCGCCGACTTCACGTAGGGCTTGCCGGCCAACTCCGCGGCCTTGTCGGTGACCGTCGAGCCGTCGCCGATGCGGTGGACCTTGGTCCCGTGGTTCTCCGTGCGGACCACGACCTCGCCGGGGACGTAGTCGGCTGCGTGCGCGCTCGCGCCGGCCAGCAGCGTGGAAGCCGCGACGAGGGCGGACAGCGGACGGCGCATTGCGAGAGGTTGAACCCGGGTGGGCTTCAGAAGTTGCCCAGGTTTCCGGATGGGCCAAGATAGACGCCGTGGACGACGACTTCATGGCGGCCGCCGTCTCCGAGGCGCGCGCGGCGCTCGCGCACGACGACGTTCCGGTCGGCGCCGTGGTCGTCCGCGAGGGCGAGGTCATCGCCACGGGGCGCAACGAGCGCGAGCTGCGGCAGGATCCGACGGCCCACGCGGAGCTGCTGGCGCTGCAGCGCGCGGCGGCGGTCGTCGGCCACTGGCGCCTGCTCGATTGCACGCTGTACGTGACGTTGGAGCCCTGCGCGATGTGCGCCGGCGCGATCGTCCTCGCGCGCGTCCCGCGCGTGGTCTACGGCTGCACGGACCCGAAGGCGGGGGCGGCCGGGTCGGTGATGGACGTGCTGGCGGACCCGCGCCTGAACCACCGGCCCGAGGTGCTCGGTGGTCCGCGGGCGGACGAATGCGCGGGGTTGCTGCGCGACTTCTTCGCCGCGCGCCGCCAGATCCGCTGAAGCGCATCCGTTTCAGCCCACATGCGCCGTCTGCTCGTTCTGCTGATCCTGCTCGCCGTTCCCTGCCACCGCTCATGCGGCCGACATCCCCAAGGGCGCGAAATGGACGGAGTCGACGATCAAGTCGGCCGACGGCACGTCGCTGCACGTCGACATCCTGCGCCCGGAGTCCCTGCCGGACTCGGCCAAGGTGCCGGTGATCCTGTCCGTGGGCCCGTACTTCAACCATTCGGGCGAGGTCGGCGCCATCGGCCCGGTCGAAGGCGCGCCGATCGACCCGGTCGGCCCCTCCGCGGCCCGTCCGGCCGCTTCAACGACTTCGTCGAGGGCGCCAAGCTGATGGAGCGCGGCTACGCATGGGTGATGGTGGACCTGCGCGGCTTCGGCGGTTCGGCCGGCTGCCTGGACTGGATGGGTCCGGGAGAGCAGTCAGACGTCAAGGCCGCCATCGAGTGGGCGGCGTCGCAGCCGTGGTCGACCGGCCACGTCGGCATGTACGGCAAGTCCTACGACGCGGTCACGGGCCTCGCCGGCGCGATCCAGAACGTGCCGGGCCTCGACGCCGTCGTCGCCCAGGAGCCGGTCTACGACATGTACCGCTACCTCTTCTCCGAAGGCGTGCGCTTCGCCAACTCCGCCGGGACCCCGGCGCTGTATGACGCCATCGCCGCGTCACCGGGCCCGCTGCTCGACAACCCGCTGTACAACCTCGGCGGCCTGACGACGCCGGACTGCCTGGCCACCAACTACGCGTCGCAGCAGGACGCCGACCACAAGTCCGACTACTGGAAGGCGCGCAACCTGATCAAGCCGTCCAAGGTGCCGCTGTTCCTCACGCAGGGCTTCCTCGAGAACAACACGAAGCCCGACGGCGCCTTCGACTTCTTCAACGGGCTGACCGGGCCCAAGCGCGCGTGGTTCGGCATGTGGGACCACGTCCGCGGCAACGACAACGACGAAGAGGGCCGGCTGCTGATGGGCCGCAAGGGCTTCTTCGACGAGACGATGCGCTTCTTCGACCACTACGTCCGCGACGTGCCGCTGGCCGACGCGGCGACGGACAAGGACCCGCCGGTCGTCGTCCAGACCTCGGACGGCTCGTGGCGCTCGGAGCAGGCGTGGCCGCCCAAGGACACGCAGATGCTCACGACGGACCTCAAGCCGGGCACCTACAACGGACGACGGCAACCAGGTCGGCACCGGCTCCGGCGGTGGCGGCGGCCTCTGGACGATCTCACCGCCGCTCGCGCACGACGCCTGGTACGCCGGCGTCCCGCGCGTGACCCTGCAGGCGCCGGTCACCGGCGCCGGCCGCAGCGACATCGTCGTCGCCACCTACGACATCGCGCCGGACCGCAAGGCGATCCTGCTCTCGCGCAACGCCTCGACGGTCCCGGCGGACGGCAAGGTGACGATGGACCTCTACGGCAACGACTGGAAGATCCCGGCCGGTCACCGCGTCGGCGTCCTGGTCAACGGCTCGCACTCCGAGTGGTGGCTGCATGCGCCGACGCCCGAGACCATCACCCTCGAGTCCGGCACGATCGATCTGCCGTTCCTCACGCTACAAGCGGCCGGAGACGCTGCCCGGCACGCCCGCCGTGCGGCTCGAGGAATGGCTCGAGGACGCGCCGTTCGAGCTGCCGTCGGAGACGCTGGTCGCGGGCGAGAGCGCCTCGTTCAAGCTCCCGGGCGCGCTGACCGACGCCCCGGCCGTGACGCCGACGCCGACCCCGACGACGCCGGTGTCCCAGCGGTTGCGCGTCCGGATCGCGCGCAAGGCGCGCAAGCTCACCGTGTTCGGCGACGCGCCGGTCGGCGTGAAGCTGGCGATCAAGCTGCGGCGGCTGAAGGGTGGGGGCGCTCGGACCGTCCGCGTCCGTCGCTCGCTGACGTCGGTCAACGCGTTCCGGGTCACCTTCAAGGTGAAGAAGGCCGGCCGCTACCGCGCCGTCGTGCGCGCCAAGGTCGACGGCCGGGTGGTGCGCAAGAAGTCCCGGCGGGTAGTCGTCCGCCCATGAGCGACGATCCCGAACGCGAGTACGCCTCCGACGAAGACTCCGACGCCGACACGCCGCCCGGCGCGCCCCGGCGACTCCGACACCGAGCTCGGCGACACCGACCAGCACTCCGACGCCGATGCCTAGCCCGACCGCGGTCGGCCAGGCCGGCCTCCAGGGCTGGCGCGAGAAGCTCGCCGACCGCGTCGCCCCGGCGGCCTCGGACAAGACCCCGCTGAGCGAGGACCAGGTCCGCGGCCTCATCGGCGCCGTGTTCTTCGCGCTCTCGGTCATGTACGTCATCAAGACGGCCAAAGCCGCGCTCGCCTAGGCACACTTCCGCAACACGCAGGTCTAGATCCGTAACCGGCCCCCCGCCACGCTGGCGGGGTGCGCCCCTGGCCCGGATCCGCCGAAGTCGTCCAACGCGTACCTATGCGGTAAGGATCGACGACTTCGGCCGGAGGAGATCCTGGCGCGGGTCGGACTCAGGCAGCAGCGGCAGGTCACGATCGAGCAACTGCACGCGGTCGGGTGGGAGTGACCGCGTTGTTAGTGACCGAGTAGCCAAGGGGCGGCTTCATCCTGTCTTCGCTGGGGTCTATTCGCTCGGAGGACCACCCCGCACGGACAAAGAGCGCTGGATGGCCGCGGTCCTCACCTTCGGCAACCGAACCGTCCTCTCGCACACCGCAGCAGCCGAGCTATACGGCTGGCCCCGGTACCCCTTCCAGCCAACTCCACGTGATCACGCCCACCAAGCGCGCCCCACGCGAAGGCATCCGCCCGCACCACCGCTCCCGCATCACCCACTACCGCATCATCGACCACATCCCGGTGACCACACCCGAGCAGACGATCCTCGACTGCGCCACCGTCATCAAGTCCAAGAAGGCCTACCGCCGCATCGTCCGCCAGGCCCAGGTCGACAAGTTCACCACCCACGCCCGACTCCTCGCCTTCAGTGCCTATTCAGCCGGCGCCCGCGGCAACGCCCGGCTCCGAGCTGAGCTGCAGGACGGCCCCTCCCCGACACGATCGATCTTCGAAGACGAAGTCCTCGAGGTCCTCCGCCACGGCGGCGAACCCGAGATCAACGCCAAGGTCTTCGGCGAGGAGGTCGACCTCTTCTACCGCGACCTCGGCGTCGTCATCGAGATCCAGGGCGGCCCACACGACAACCCGACCGCCAAGGCCGACGACGCCGCCAAGGCCGAGCGCCTCGAAGCGCAGGGCCTGAAGGTCTATTCCCTGAGCTAGCCTGACCGGTCGCATCATCCTCGGAGGGGTGCGAGAGTGGTTGAATCGGGCGGTCTCGAAAACCGTTGTGCGTGTAACCCACGTACCGAGGGTTCGAATCCCTCCCCCTCCGCTTAGAGAGCCAATTCCGCTGTGCGCTGCGGAGTCTGGGCTCTCGGCCGTCGTCGCTCACGGGCGGGCGAACCGCCGCTCAAGACCGCTGGAAACCGCTCCGCGGCGGTATCAATGTCCCACGTTGTCCCCAGGATGGACCTCCGCTCGACGATCTCCCGGGGGTCCGCCGGCGAAGACCATCCCCGTACCTCGATTACTGGTTGGGATTCTCGCCGTCGCCGTCGTCCTCGGGGCCCTCGTCGGCTTCGTTGCCCTCATCGGCCTCGTTGCCTTCGTCGGCCTCGTCCTGGTCGTCGTCGGCCTTCTGGCTGATGACGCCGTAGCCGTCGTCGAGCGTGACCTCGATGATCTTGCCGGCGTTGTCGACCTTGACCTCGTAGGTGCCGTTGTCCTCGTCTGAGGCTTCGACGGATTCGGCCGTGCCGCCGCCGACTGCCTTGACGGCCGCAGCGGAGGCCGAGTCGGCCTTGCTGCCGGTGATGACCTGATCGGCTTCATCGGTCTTGTCGTTGTCGGAGCCGCCGCTGGTCGCGTCAGCGATCTGTGCGCCACCGAAGGCGAGCGCGGCGAGTGCCGCGAGCCCCATGAGGATCTTCTTGAACCGTTGCATCTGTCGTCTCCTTGAAACTGGAACGGACTGGACGATGCGGAAGCTAAGAAGGTCCGCTGAGACCAGTCTGAAGTCCAGAAGACTGGCGCGTTGGCGCTCTCATCTTCTGATCAGGACGACCCGCCACACTTACTCGCGATGCGCGTGCTCATAGTGGAGGACGATCGAAAGCTCGGCGAGCTGATCAGCCGTGGCCTCACCGAGGCCGGGATGCGGGTCGACATGCGCCATCGCGGCGACGACGCCCTGACCACGCTGACCGAGACACCGTTCGATGCAGTGGTTCTTGACCTGATGCTGCCGGGGATGGATGGCATGAGCCTCTGCCAGGAGGCGCGCCGCCGCGGAGTCTCGACACCGATCTTGATGCTCACCGCGCGGGGCGACGTCGACGACCGCATCGACGGCCTCAACAAGGGCGCCGACGACTACATGGCCAAGCCGTTCTCGCTCCGCGAGCTGGCGGCACGGTTGCTCGCGCTCGGGCGTCGCGGGCCGATCGAACGGGCGGTGGTGCTGGAGGCCGGCGATCTCCGTCTGGACCCGACCACGCTGCAGGTGCACCGCGGCGAGAATGAGATCGACCTGTCGACCACCGAGCGCAAGCTGCTCGAGACGTTCCTGCGCCACCCGGGCCAGATTCTCGAGCGCGGGCAGTTGCTCGAGTCGGCCTGGCGCGGCCGCGAGGATCGCAGCCAGAACGTCGTCGATGTCTATGTGCGTTACCTGCGCGAGAAGGTCGATCGTCCGTTCGGGGTGACCTCGATCGAGACGGTGCGAGGGACGGGCTACCGGCTGCGCAGGGACGGAGGACGCGGAGGGTGAGCCGCCTCACGCGCGTGCCGCTTCGCCTGCGGATCACGCTTGGGTTCATTCTCGCCACTGGCGTCGTTCTCGTTGCGCTCAGCCTGTTCTTGCACCAGCAGCTCGCGATCGAACTCGACAACTCGCTGCGTGCGGGCCTCACGAGCCGCGCCGGCGACCTCGCCGCTCAGGTGCGCAGAGGTGGGCCTGACACCGTGGCGGGCAACGAGCTGGTCGAGCGCGGGGATGACATTGTCCAGATCGTCTCCTCTGATGGCGGTGTGGTGAGCGGTGCGACCGGGTTCGAGGACGACGCACTCTTGTCGCGCGATCAGATCGCCGCCGCTTCGGCCGGTCCGATCTTGATCGAGCGAACCCGGGTGGCGAACGACGACGGGCCGGTCGCACTCGTGGCGGCTCCAGCGGGCGGCCGCGTCGTGGTGGTCGGAGCTGCGCTGGAGGAGCGCGATGAGGCGCTCCAGGACCTGGACGGGCTACTGCTGCTCGGCGTCCCGATCGCCTTGGCCCTCGCCGCCCTGACCGGCTTCGTGGTCGCGGGAGGCGCGCTGCGACCCATCGAGCGCATTCGTGCCCGGGCGGCGGCCATCGGTGCCGGAGAGCTCTCCGAACGGCTCCCCGTGCCGACGGCACAGGACGAGGCCCGGCGGCTGGCGGAGACCTTGAACGCCATGCTCGAGCGGCTGGAGCTGAGCTTCGCCCGCGAGCGCTCGTTCGTGGCCGACGCCAGCCATGAGCTGCGCACTCCGCTGTCCCGGCTCAAGGTCGAGCTCGAGCTGGCGGATGCCGACGGTCGCACGATCCCCGAGCTGCGCGAGGCGGTCCGCTCAGCGGCGGGCGACGTCGATGCGCTGGCCCGGCTGGCGGACGATCTCCTCGTGCTGGCACGAGCCGACGAAGGACGATTGCCCGTGCGCACCGAGGACGTCCCGCTCGCGGAGCTGCTCGAGCGCTTTGGATCGGTCGACTGCCCGGCGGACCTCGTAGTGGTCGCCGATCCGGTGCGACTGCAGCAGGCCGTCGGCAACCTCGCCGACAACGCGCTCCGCCACGGCGGCGGTCTCGTCCAACTGCAGGCTGAGACGGTCGGGGACTGGGTCCGTGTGCATGCCCTGGACGCTGGTTCCGGGGTCCCGCGCGCGATGTGGGGCGCGGCGTTCGATCGTTTCACTCGCGCCGACGCCGCTCGCGAGGGCGGCGGTGCCGGACTGGGGCTCGCCATCGTGGCCGCCATCGCCACCGCCCACGGGGGGTCGACCGGGATCGCCGATCGCGCGGGCGGTGGCGCGGACGTGTGGTTCAGCGTCCCGCTGCGACGAGCTCCGGCTCCGCCTCGAGGATCTTCTCCTGTGGTGTCTGGTCGCGTCGGGTGACGGTCAGGTAGACGACCAGCGCGAGGATCAGCCCGAGAAAGATGTAGCTCGTGACGGTCGCGCCGAGGCCGAGGCCACCGAAGGTCGGGTCGTTCTGTGACATCTCGTCACCGATCGAGGCGCCGAGCGGGCGGGTCATGATGTAGGCGAGCCAGAACGTCGTGACCGGGTTCCACCTCATGACGTAGTGGCCGAACGCGACAACGCCGATGACACCAGCGAAGATCAGGATCGACACCGCGTAGCCGAGGCTCAGCTTCTCGCCGACGAGGTCGCCGGCGGCGGTGCCGAGCGCGAAGGTGAACAACACGGCAAGCCAGTAGAAGGCCTCGCGACGAGCGGTCACGATCGTGTGAATTGAGAGCGTGCGCTCCGCGGTGTACCACCACGCGAACACCCCGGCCAGCAGTGCAGCGAACACGGGCGTGCTGACGGTCAGCGGAACACCGATCTCGTCGGTCAGGTTGTCGGTTATCAGGGTGCCGAAGACGCTGATGACAACGACGGCGGACCAGTAGACGCCGGGCACGTATTTCGGGAGCCGGAACTGCGCCGCGAGCAGCGCGGCGAGCAGGGCGCCGGTGACGACGGTCGTGTTGGTGAGCCCGAAGCCGAGCGTGTCGTTGACGTAGTCGGCAGCCGTCTCGCCGACGGTCGTGCAGAGGATCTTGATGAGCCAGAAGTAGAGAGTGACCTCTGGGACCTTGTTGAGCACGGCGCGGCTCAGAGATGGGCGCGCGCCTGCTTGCGCTGTGGAAGTGACGGCTGTCATGCCGGCACTATGTGGCCGGCCACCTTGCGTCAACCTGACTGCGGCGCGACGCTCGGCAGCGTGATCACGACTTCGCCGCCTGGACCGAGTCCGATCATGACGTCGCCGCCGCAACTGCGCGCTATGCGCCGGGCGAGTGGCAACCCCAGGCCCGCCCCGTTGCGGGCGGCGTCGCGAACACCGGGCTCGAACACGTCGAGGTCGCCGGACGACGCGAAGCCGGGGCCGTCGTCACACACCGAGATCTCGACGCTCGCGCCTTCCGATCGCAGCCGAAGGCTGATGTGCGACAACGCGTAGGCGCGGGCGTTGTCGATGAGCGGCGCCAGCATCCGGCGCAACAGCTCCGGGTCACCCTCGACGCGCGGCAGCTGGTCCGGCGCGTAGACGGGAAGCTCGAACTCCATCGCGATCGCGACCGGGTCGGCGTCTCCACCGGACGAGTCGGTCTCCTGTCTTGCCATCGCGACCAGCGCATCAACGGCGGCGGTGAGCCGGTCCGACTGGTCGACGACCGTCCGCAGCGCCTGCGTCCGCTCAGCCTCGCTGTCATCTCCGTCCGCGGCGAGCGCGAGTTCGGCTCGCGCGCGCAACGCCGCCAGCGGCGTACGCAGCTCATGAGCGACCTCGCTCGCGAACCGCTGCTCGTGTCGGCGTGAGGCGGCGATCCGGGCGAGGAGTCCGTCGAGTGTTGCGGCGAGCCTGGTCAACTCGTCGCGTTCGGGCCCGAGGTCGAAGCGCCGGTCGAGATCGGCAGCGCTCCAGGCCTGTGCCGTGGTGGTCATCTCGGCCACCGGCCGAAGCGCGCCCGATACGGCGGTCACGATCGCCACGGCGCCCGCCGCCAGCACGAGCAGCGAGACGATGATCGAGCCGATCAACACCTCCTGCTCGACTCGCTCGAGGTCCGATGCGTCGTAGGCCACAACCACCGCGCCGACCGGCGGCTGCGCTCCGCCCACACGCAGAGGCTGCTCCCGCAGCCGCACATCACCCGGCCCATCGACCTCCCTCACGGTGAGCGCGTCGCGACCGAGGGTCATCACCGAGCGGTCCAGAACCGGGTCGACGGAAGGGGGCCGCTCGAGGATGCGGGAACCCTCGAACACCCAAGAGGACCGGTCGAGCGCGGCGTCGTTGGGGGTCTCGCGGACAACAATCCGATCCGGCGTGATCGACAGACTGGCGACCTCGGCCTGTACGCGCTCGCGGAGCACGTCGGCCGCCTGCTGGTCGATGCGGTTGCCGAGCACGATGTTCCCGATCACCACGAGCGCGGTGAGTCCGATCGCGAGCGTCAACAGGGACGCGAGCATGAGCCGGGTGCGGAAGCTCACGAAAACCGGTAGCCGACGCCACGCATCGTCTTGATTGCTCGCGGCGAGTCGATCAGCTCGAGCTTCCGCCGGATACGCGCGACGTATGCGTCGAGGGTGTTGTCGGCCACGATCGCCCCGTCGGGCCATGCCGCCGCTACGAGCGCCGCTCGGCGCACAACGACTCCCGACGTCGCGGCAAGCGCCGCAACGATGCGGAACTCGGTTGGCGTGAGGTCGGCCTGGGCCGCACCAAAGCAGATTGCGTGCGCCGCCGGGTCGAGCGCGAGCCCCGACGAATCCGCGGAGGCTTTGTGACGGCGCGCGAGGGCGCTCAAGCGCACGAGCAGCTCGGGGACGGCGAACGGCTTCGTCAGGTAGTCGTCGCCGCCGGCGTGAAAGCCACTGAGCCGATCGGTGAGCGCGTCGCGGGCAGTGAGAAACAGCACCGGAGCGTCGACGCCGTGGGCGCGCAGCGCCTGGCAGACGTCCCTGCCATCCGCGTCCGGCAGCCCGACGTCGAGGATCATCACTGTCGGCGGAGTGGCACTGAACATGCGCACCGCCTCACCTCCGGAGTTGGTCGCGCGAACGGCATAGCCGTCACGCTCGAGCGCGGAGCGCAGCACACCACGCAGCTCGTCGTCGTCCTCGCAGACACCGACCGTCAGCACCGCCGGCCCACCTTGTCCACGATCCCGGACAGGATCGCAGGAGACATGTCGGTGACGGAGGTGGTGATCGTGATCAGCGGGAGTGACACGGCGGCGGACTCATGACTAGTCCAGTCCGATGAGACAGGGATGAAAGGCAGCCGCGGGAGCCGGGACACCTTGGCCGGGTGGTCGTCGCTCGGGTCGCATCCTGTTAGGGTTGCCTAACGATGGCAGACACGGGTGCAGCAGCAGTCCGTCTACCGAACGTGACTCGCCTTGCTTGGTGGACCGGCGGCCTGGCGGTCGTCGCCGGCCTCGTCTACCTGATGGCGACCGCGAGCACCGGCCCCGTCGATCCAACAGAGGTCACTCATCCGCAGAGCGACGCGACGGTGGTCTTCAACGCCGCGACGATCGTCTTCCGGGAGGGCCTGGAGGCGGTGCTCATCTTCGCCGCGGTCACCGCGAGTTTTCTCGGCGCGAACAAGTCTCGGCGTCGACCTGTCGTGCTGGGGGCGGCGTGCGCATTTGGCCTCTCGGTGGTGACCTGGTTCCTGGTCCAGGCGCTGCTCGACGCCGCGTCTCCGCTCGGTCCACGTCTTGAGGCGATCACAGGGTTCCTCGCCGTGGTGGTCCTGCTCCTCGTGCTGAACTGGTTCGTGCACAAGGTCTACTGGTCGCAGTGGATCGGCCGCCATCATCGACAGCGACGCAAGCTCCTCGCTCGGACCGGCATCGGAGCCACCCTGGGGCTGGTCGCACTCGGTTTTACGAGCGTGTACCGGGAAGGCTTCGAGGTCGTTCTCTTCCTGCAGAACCTCGAGCTGCAGGCCGGGTCGACCGTCGTGCTCGAGGGCGTGCTCATCGGTCTTGCCGCCACGACGGTGGTGGGTGTGCTCACGTTCTGGCTTCACCACAAACTGCCATATCGCCGGATGCTCATCCTCACCGGCGTCCTGGTTGCCCTGGTCCTCGTGGTGATGATCGGCGGTACCGCGCTGAGCTTCCAGGATCTCGGCTGGCTGCCTCGCCATGCCACCCCATTCACCGTCCCTGAGTGGATGGGCGCCTGGTTCGAGATGTACTCGACCTGGGAGACGCTCGCGGCGCAGGCGCTCGCGCTGCTGCTCGTCGTGGGTTCGTACTTCCTGGCAGAGCAGATGCAGGTCAAGCGCCCCCAGCGACGCGGCGCCCGACCTGCGACGCCCTCCGAAGCGCCACCCCTCACCTTCCCGAACTGACCCCGCCCGGCTCACCAGAGACGATCAGCGCGGCAGCAGGGCCTCGAACCGTGTCGGGGCGTTGCAGGCCAGTCGCAGTTCGCCGCCGGCGGCGCGCACCAGCTCCCTGGCGACGGAAAGCCCGATGCCACTGCTCGCACCGGTGCTGACGCCCCGTGCGAACGGGTCCTCCGGTGTGACGGCGCCCTCGTCCTCCACGGCGATGCGCAGCCAGCTCTCGTCTTCGCTGACGTGGAGGCGAACGTCGCCGCGGCCGTGGTGAAGGGCATTGTCGAGGAGCACGTCGCCGAGCTGACGGGACAGTTCGGGCGTGAAGCGTGCTGCGCCTTGTTCGAGGCCGTCGATGCGCAACGTTCGGCCGCTGCCGCCGAAACGCTTGTCCCACGTGTCGCGGGCGTGGGTCGCGAGGACGGCGGCGACCTCGCTGGATCCGTGTGCGGTCGTTCCGCGCGTCCGGGCGTGTTCCTCGAGCGCCTCGATCGTCGCCTGCAGACGATCAGCCTGTGCAAGCGCGGCCTGGGCCTCGGCGCGCGCCACGGCATCCCCGGAGACCGACAGGAGTTCCTCGAGGCGCATGCGCAGGCCGGTCAGCGGCGTACGCAGTTGGTGGGAGGTGTTCGCCGAGAACTCGCGTTCTCGGCGTAGTGCGTCATCCACGCGAGCGCGGGCCCCTTCGAGTGCTGATTCGACCCGTGCGATCTCGCTGGGCTCCGCATCGGCGGCAACCAACGCGCGCGGCTCGGCCGCGATCGCGTCAGCCCTTTCAGCCAGCAGCTCCAACGGTCGGGCGAGGGACCGGCTCTGCAGCCGTGCGAGGGCGACGGCAACGGCAACGGCGATGATCGACAGGACGACGACGGCGAGCCAGACCCCGCCCTGCTGCCCGCGCACCGAACCCGCCGCCGCCGCGATCGTGACGGCGACGTCGCCGCGGTCCTCGCCCGCAGCCACGCGGAGCACGCCGTCGTCTGAGTCGAGCCGGTCGCCGCCGGCAACGACGCTGCCGTCGGGCAGGCGGACCTCCAGCCGGCGATCCTTCCCAGCGAGGTCGGACAGCAACTGCGGTGTGACTGCCGCTGGGTCGTTGCCGACGAGCGCGGCAGCGGCGACGTCGGCCTCGCGCTCCAGTCGCTGCTCGGCCTGGGCGCTTACGAGGCGGCTGCCGACGATGCCGAGCGGGATGCCGAAGACGAGGACTGCCGCCAGGGCGATCAGGGCAGTCGAGCGGAGGAGTCGTCGGCGCATCGATCAGCTGCGCTCGAAGCGATACCCGATGCCGCGCACCGTGGTGAACGGCTCCGGCTCGCCGAGCTTCCGTCGGAGCGCGGCGGCGTGGACGTCAAGCGTCTTGGTGGACCCGAACCATCCAGGCCCCCATACGCCTTCCATGATCGCTTCTCGGCGAACCACGAGTCCGGCGTTGCGCATAAGCAGTTCGAGGAGGTCGAACTCGGTGGGCGTCAGCTCGATCTCACTGTCGTCGCGGGTCACGCGACGCGCCTCGTGCTCGAGGCGTACGCCCCCGTACTCGAGTGCTTCGGGTGTCTCTGTGCGTCGCAGAAGCGCGCGGATCCGGGCGATCAGGACCGCGAGCGAGAACGGCTTGGTCAGGTAGTCGTCGGCGCCGGCGTCAAGCCCCATCACCTCATCCAGCTCGCTGCTGCGAGCGGTGAGCATCAGCACGGGGATCAACGGGTGGCGGCGCTTGGCCTTTTCGCAGACGAGTCCTCCGTCCATGTCGGGGAGACCGAGATCAAGCACGACCGCGTCGATGCCTCCTGCCTCCAGCGCGGCGAGGGCTTCTGCTCCGGTGCCGACGTGGCTGACTGCGAAGCCTTCGCGCGCCAGCGCCCGGGCCAGGGGGATGGCGATCGCCTCGTCATCCTCGACCACCAGCAGGCTCGGCATGCTGAAAGCGTACGTTCGCGTCCCGTGTCTATACCGAACCTTTGCCAGGTTCGTGCGCGGGCTTCGGGCAGCACCGCCACGGTGTCGTCATGTCTACCTCACCCATCTCGCGGCGTCTCGCCGCCACCGCGCTGGCGATCGTCGGCGTCATCCACCTCGTCCTCACGCCTGAGTACTTCGACGAGCAGGCCTACATCGGTGTGCTGTTCCTGCTCGGTGGCGTCTTCCTGATCGCCTTGGCCGCCCGACTCTGGCGCTCGGAGGACGTTCCGGCATGGTTGCTCGGCGCCCTGGCGATGGCCGGCATGGGGGTCGGCTTCGTCCTTTCGAGGACCACCGGACTCCCCGGCTTTCACGAGAGCGAATGGGAGCTCTCGGGGATCGTCTGCCTCGTGCTGGAGGCAGCCTTCGTGATTCGGGCCCTGGGTGCACTGCATGACAGCCCGGCCGGCGTCGCCGGGATCTCGGTGGCGAGCCGGTAATTCCGGGCACACGACACGCGTCCGCCGCGCTGTTGTACCCGCGTAGGCCGGCACGGTGCCTGTCGCCCCTGTCTCCTTGGCCCGGCTCATCGCGACCGGGTCTTCCGGCGAGCCGCAGGTGGCGGCTATCGAAGGGTCGTCAGGTTCCGCACCTGTCGCGCCCCTGCATCTGACACGCGTCGCGCTCCGGAGCGCGCCCCGCACTCGGTCGGGGCGCGCTGTTTTCGGCTCCAGCAAGCCAAATCAACACGGACCACGTAGGAGTCTCGGAAACCATCGTGCTCGCAACGCGCATCAGCCGTGGGCGGCTCAAGGGCTACGTCCGCGACATTGCGCCGTTTATGGGGGAGGGGGCCGCGCTCGGCAGTGCGATCGATGCCGCCCCGGCGGCGAGGACGAACACCGCCGAGGCCCAGAGGCACGCCTCGAGTCCCTGCCACTGGTAGAGCGCGCCGGAGAGCACCGTGCCGGCGAGTCGGCCGCCGGCGTTGGCCATGTAGTAGAAGCCGACGTTCATCGCGACCTTGTCGCCGTCGGCGTAGGCGAGGATCAGGTAGCAGTGGACGGCGGAGTTCAGCGCGAAGACGACGCCGAAGACGATCAGGCCGGCGACGAGCACGACGCGTCGGGTCCGACGCCGGCGCCGAGCGCGAGCGCGATGCCGGCCGGGAACGCGGCGAGGACGAAGCGCGAGCCGCGCGGCGGTGCGGCCGTCGGGCGTCCGCGGACGCGAGCGCGGCGCGGTGGCCTGGACGATGCCGTAGCCGATCACCCAGACGGCCAGGAAGGTGCCGACCTGCCAGAAGCTCCAGCCGAGCTCGGTGCGCAGGAAGACCGGCAGGCCGACGACGAACCAGACGTCGCGCGAGGCGAACAGGAAGATCCGCGCGCCGGCCAGGACGTTGACCGCGCGGTTGTTGGAGAACATCTGCCGGAACTTGGCCTTGCGCGTCGGGCCGGCCGAGGTCGCCGCGCATCAGCGCGAGCGACGCCGACCAGGGCGGCGCCGACGAGGCCGGCGAGGACCAGCAGCGCGGTGCTGGAAGCCGACGACGGTCAGCAGCAGGCCGCCGAGGAAGAAGCCGACGCCCTTCAGCGCGTTCTTGGAGCCGGTGAGGATCGCGACCCACTTGTAGAGCGCGCCCGGCGTCGTCCTCGGGCACGACGAGCTTGACCGCGCTCTTGGAGCTCATCTTCGTCAGGTCCTTGGCGATCCCCGACAGCGCCTGGGCGGCCATCACGTAGGGCACGACGAGCCAGCGACTCGGGCACGACGGCGAGCATCGCCAGCGCGACGAGCTGGCGTGCCGAGGCCCGCCGAGCAGCGTGACGCTGCAGGCCGAGGCGGGCGGCGAGCCAGCCGCCGACGAGGTTCGTGACGATCCCGAAGACCTCGTAGAAGAGGAACAGCGAGGCGACCTCGAACGGGCTGTAGCCGCAGCTCGTAGAAGTAGAAGAGCACCAGCATCGCGGATCGCGCCGTCGGTGATCGTGTCCGCCCAGTAGGCGCCGGTGACGAGCGCGTAGTTGCGCAGGTCGCCCGCACGGCGCTGCGGTGCGCCGGCCGCGGTCACGGTCGCCGGCGAGCGAGCGCGCGACCATGCGCGGCGAGCTCGACCATCCGGTTCGCGTAGCCCCACTCGTTGTCGTACCAGGCGAGGACCTTCACCTGCGTGCCGTCGGTGACCATCGTCGACGGCGCGTCGACGATGCCCGAGCGCGGGTCGTCCTTGAAGTCGACCGAGACCAGCGGCCGCTCCTCGTAGCCGAGGATCCCGCGCAGCGGCCCGTCGGCGGCGGCTGCGAGCAGCTCGTTGACCTCGTCGACGGTCGTCGGCCGCGCGACCTCGAAGACGGCGTCGGTGAGCGAGGCGTTCAGCAGCGGCACGCGGACGGCGAGGCCGTCGAGCTTGCCCTGCAGCTCGGGGAAGATCAGGCCGATCGCGGTCGCCGAGCCGGTCGTGGTCGGGATCAGCGACACGCCCGCGGCGCGGGCGCGGCGCAGGTCCTTGTGCGGCGCGTCGACGATCGTCTGCGTGTTGGTCATGTCGTGCAGCGTCGTGATCGACCCGCGCGCGGATGCCGAGCCCCTCGTGGATGACCTTGACGACCGGCGCCAGGCAGTTGGTCGTGCACGACGCGGCGGTGACGACGTCGTGCGCGCCGGGTCGTAGAGGTCGTCGTTGACGCCCATGACGACGTTCAGCGCCGGTCGTCCTTGACCGGTGCGGCGACGATCGACCTTCCGCACGCCGCGCTCGAAGTACGGCGCGAGCGCGTCGAGCGTCCGGAACCTGCCCGGTGCACTCGAGCACGACGTCGATGCCGAGCTCGTCCCACGGCACCCGCCGGGTGTCGGCGGGTCGCTGTAGGTGACGTCGCGCCGTCGATCGCGCAGCGCGTCGCCGTCGCCGTCGGCCGTCGCGGTCCCAGCGGCCGTGCACCGAGTCGAACGTCAGCAGGTGCGCCGCGGTCGCCGGCGTCGCCGTGCAGCTCGTTGACGTGGACGAACTCGATCTCCGGCGCCCGCCAACCGGCGCGCAGGGCGAGGCGGCCCATGCGGCCGAAGCCGTTGATGCCGACGCGGATCGGGTTCACGCGTGGCGCGGCCTCGGGCTTGGTGGCGCGGATGATCGCCGCGCCGGCGTGCTCGTGGACGCGGTGGGTCTCGCGGATCTCCACGTCGTCGAGCCCGGCCGTCGGCGAGCGCCGATGCGAACTCGCGTCGGTGAGGGCGCCGGCGATGCAGCCGGTCCACTCTGCCATGTCCGCGCGGGTGGCGTCGTCCATGTCCGGGTCGGCGATGACGTCGGAGACCGCGAAGCGCCCGCCGGGGCGCAGCACGCGGCGGCCTCGGCGAGCACCTGGCTCTTGTCGCCGGCGAGGTTGATGACGCAGTTGGAGATCACGACGTCGACCGTGGCGTCGGCGAGCGGGATGTCCTCGATGTAGCCCTTGACGAACTCGACGTTGTCGACGCCCGGCCGCGGCGGCGTTGGCGCGCGCGAGGTCGAGCATCTCGTCGGTCATGTCCAGGCCGATCGCCCTGCCGGTCTCGCCGACGCGGCCGGCCAGATGAGCACGTCGGCGCCGGCGCCCGAGCCGAGGTCGAGCACGGTCTCGCCCTCATGCAGATCGGCGACCGCGGTCGGGACGCCGCAGCCGAGCGACGCGTCGACCGCCGTGGCGGCGCGGCAGTCGGCCTCGTCGGCGTCGTAGAGCGCGTCGCCGAAGACCTCCGCCCCCGTCGCGTCGGTGGTCGGGACCGGGCCGCAGCACGAGGTCGGCGCGGCCTGCTGGGCGGCGGCGGCGCGAGCAGCGGCGGCGTACTTCTCGCGGACGGTCTCGCGGATATCGGCGGCGGGCTCGGCCTGACCGGCCGCGCAACCGCACGATCCGCCGGCGGCGCTGGTGCCGCAGCATGCAGCCTTGTCGCTCGGTTCGCAGCAGGTCCGCCTGCGCCCGGTCGAGCAGCAGGATGAGCCCGGTCTCGGTAAGGGGTCGTCAGTTCAGCCATGTGATCAGCTCCTGGAGAGCGTCGGGATTGAGCGAGTAGTAGGCCCAGCGGTGCCGCCGTTCGACGGTCACCAGCCGGGCTCGACGAGCTTGCGGAGGTGATGGGACAGCAGCGACTGCTTGATCTCGAACAGCGCGATGAACTCGCACTGGCAGACCGGCTCGTCGCTTCGACGCAGGACGTCGAGGATCTGAACGCGCACCGGCTCGCTCAGCGCCTTGGCGACTGCTGCGATGCGATCAGTATCGAGCGCGGCGTTCAGTCCAGCCGCAGGTGCCAGCAGTTGTCCGCGGCTGGCCCAGCTGGGGCAGCCGCGACGGGCGAAGGGCTCATATCAACGTTCGTAGATGCGATTCGCCGAAGCTATCACAACTTCGCTCTCATATTCAAGGACTGTAGATATGAGGTCGTATCGTTCGGAGGCGTCGCCGATGCGCGGGTGGGACACTGCCGCGCCCCGCAGTGCGCCCCGCACTCACTCTGAAGAGTCGAGTTTCGGCTCTAGCAAGCCAAATCAACACGGGCACCGGGAGTCTCGAAAACCGTTGTGCGTGTAACCCACGTACCGAGGGTTCGAATCCCTCCCCCTCCGCTGTAGACCATTCCGCTCTGCGCAGCGCTTCGCTGCGGAAGGCAGGTCGTTCAGGTCATGCCAGCGACGGCTGGGGCGGGAGCGAGAGGAGTCGGCCGGCGTTGTGATCGTCGACGAGCGCAGCCACGGGTCCTGGGCGCAGCGGCGGTCGGTGCCGATGAAGCCGGTCGGACCTCGTTTGATCCACCCGGCGACGTAGGTGCGCGGTAACGGAGCGCCCGTTGCGGGGTCCAGGACGCGGCCGTCAGCGTTCGGCACGCAGCCGGAGTGCGGGTCGAATGGCAGCCCGGGCGCGCCCTGTGCCTGGTAACCGATCGCGGTGACGACCAAGCCCGCGGCGAGCCGTTCGCCGCTGACCAATTCGACACCGTCGGCCATGATCCGGTTCACGGAGCTCCGGTACCGGAAGACGATCGCCCGTCCGGAGCCGCCGCCGCTGAGTTCCCGTAGAAGCACCTGCTTCGGGTCGCTGCCCGTCAGCTCGTCCGACTCCGCCCGCAAGCGGATGCTCGGATTGGCGGACAAGCCCACGAGCTCAGGGAGGGTGAAGGACGAGGCCTGCGGGCCCGCGACGGCCGAGCACGACGACCTCCTCGACGCGGCTCGCGCGCAGCGCCGCCAGCGCCGCCGGGGCGATTCGGTGTCGTCGAGCGAGTCCGGGTCGCGGTCAGGATGCGGGCGACGTCGAGGGCGACGTTGCCGTTGCCGATCACGACCGCGCGCGCGGTGCGAGAGGTCGAGGTTCGGTCGGCGTGGTCGGGGTGGCCGTTGTACCAGCCGACCAGCGCGGTGGCCGGACGACGCCCGGCGCTCGGCGCCCGGGACGTCCAGGCGGCGGTCCGAGGCCGCGCCGACGGCGTAGATGACGGCGTGGTGGTCGGTGAGCAGGTCGTCGTGGGTAGACGTCGACGCCGACCTCGACACCCGAGGTGCAGCGTGAGCCGCGGATGGTCGGCGATGCGGTCGAGCTGCCGGGTGACCCGCCGAGTACGGCGGTGGTCGGGCGCCACGCCAGCGCGGACGAGGCCGTAGGGAGTGGGAGGCGCTCGTAGCATGTCGACCCGCGCGCCGGGAATGGTGAGCAGCTCCTCGGCGGCGTACATGGCCGCCGGGCCCGGAGCCGACGATCGCCACCCGCAGCGCCTGGCCGCGGCGCACGACGAGCGGCGGCGCGCACCGGCGCCAGCAGCGGCCGCGCCGGCGCGGGCCCGCGTGGTAGGCGGCGTTGATGCCGGCGAAGGCCTGCTCGGCGTCGTCAGCTGCGTGTGCGGCTTGATCGCGTCGACCGGGCAGGCCTGACGCAGGCGCCGCAGTCCACGCACGTGGCCGGGTCGATGTGGAGCATCTCGGCCAGCTCGAACGCCGGGTCGTCCGGCGTGGGCTGGATGCAGTTGACGGGGCAGGCGTAGACGCACGACCCGTCGCCGACGCACGACTGCGTGACGACGTGCGGCATCAGGCGACCAGCTGCGCCGTGCGGTCGGGCTCGCCGCGGTAGTGCGACGGCTCGCCGTCGATGCCCATCCGCTTCCACAGCCGCAGCGGCGGCGCGGTCATCAGGCCGGTGTCGGTCGCGAGGCGCGCGCATGTCGCCGAAGTAGGAGGCCATGATGCGCGCGCGACGTCGGGCTCGTCCAGAACGCCTCGCGCATAGACGTCGTCCGGGATGTCGAACCGCTTGGCGAAGGCGCGCGGCGGCGTCATGATCTCGCCGGCGAGCCAGCGCATGATGACCGGGAACAGCGACGCGCGAGCAGGCGCGCTCGGATGCGGCACAGACGCGGGATGCGCAGGCGCAGGAACTCGTCCGCGAAGGAGATGTGGCGTGCCTCCTCGGCGATGTGGATCTCCATCACCCGTAGCACCGCGGGCGGCAGGTCGTCGCCCTCGCGCAGCAGCGCCTTCTGGTAGTGGTCGATGGGCTCCTCGCCGGCCAGGATGCCGATCATCAGGATGACGCGGGAGGTAGCCGCCGGCGAGGCCGAACAGCGGCGCGCCGGCCGGAAACAGCGGGCGCATGCCGGGGACGTCGGTGCCCGAGCGGTTGACCAGCTCCTGGAACATCTGGATGTGGTTGCACTCCTCCGTCATCTCGTGGAGGCAGTAGCGGAACTCCGGCGAGCCGTTGGGCAGGCTCATCGCGTAGTGCATGAGCCCGCGGATGAGGATGCTCTCGAACGCCCCGCCGACCTTGATCGCGTTGACCATCCGCCAGCGGCCGATCTCGATCTGCCGGTCGCGGGGCTGGGCCTGGTACCAGTCGGTCGCGCCGAGCGGGTCGAGCGTCGGGGACAGGACCCAGCGCGGGTCCTCGCGGGTCGACCGCCATCTCCGGGGCGTCCCAGTCGATGTCCTCGTAGGGATCGAAGTGCGTGTGGACAGAGCCCTCGGAGAGCGTCTGGAGCATGGCCTCGTAGTCGGCGGTCCGGCCCGGCGCGGTGGCGATCGACATGGACCTAACCTACACCGGTGTGACAAGCGAAGGACACCGGTGTGACAACCAGAAAAGGACTCGGCTCGGTTCCCCCTACGCAACACCTACGACAGGCAGGTCTGCAGCACGCCCGCGCGCTCAGGCGGCGACGAGGCCGGTGACCTGTGCCAGGAGCTCGAGCGAGTGCACCCGGCCCTCGATCGTGTCGGCCTGGTGAGCGGTGATGAGCTCGTCGGCGTCGGTGAGGGCGCGGAACTCGTCGAGGTAGGCGGCGACCGCGTCGGGGGTGCCGAGCGCGGCGTGCCGGAGCATCTGGTCGACCATGCCGGCCTGCGGTGAGGCCAGGACAGCCTCCAGTTGCGTGTCGTCGAGGCGGTGGCCGGGGCGACTGAAGATCGCCCGCGCAAACTCTCGCCGGCGCAGGTCGAACTGGGCGCGGGCCTCGTCGTCGCTGTCGGCGGCGATCACGTTCACGCCGGCGATGACGTAGCGGCTGCGTCGAGCTGCGCGGACGGCTGGAACTCGCGCGCGGTAGATGCGCGACCGCGTCGTGCAGCGAGGCCTGCGGCGCGAAGTGCGAGGCGAACGCGTACGGCAGGCCGAGCGCGGCGGCGAGCTGGGCGCCGAACAGCGACGAGCCGAGGATGTACAGCGGCACGTCGGTGCCCGCGGCCGGGGATCGCCTCGACGCCCGGGATCGCGGGTCTCGCCGCCGAGGTAGCCCTGCAGCTCGAGGACGTCCTCGGGGAAGCGGTCCGACGACGTCGCGGTCGCGGCGCAGCGCGCGCATCGTGTTCTGGTCGGTGCCCGGCGCGCGGCCGAGGCCGAGGTCGATGCGGCCCGGGTGCAGCGTCGGCGAGCGTGCCGAACTGCTCGGCGATGATCAGCGGCGAGTGGTTGGGCAGCATGATGCCGCCGGCGCCGAGCCGGATCGTCGTCGGTGTGCGCGGCGACGTGGGCGATCAGCACGCGGTCGCCGACGACGCGATCGAGGCCATGTTGTGGTGCTCGGCGTACCAGACCCGCTCGGTAGCCGAGCTGCCTCGGCCCGCTGGGCGAGCGCCACGCTGCCCTGCAGGGCGTCCGCCACTGGCGGTCGGGGCCGACTGCGGCGAGGTCGAGGATCGAGAGCGGTACGGAGAGGCTCACGCGATCGACAGTAGTTCAGCCGTGGAGGGGTGCGACGGAGGCCTTCATCAGCGACGACGAAGTCGTCCAGCCCGGCGGGTTCTCTGATGTTCCTCCTCCGGGCTTGGCGCCCCGCAGCGCGCCCCGCACGCATCCTGGAGGGTCGGGTATTGGCGGCGGAGAACATCCCGATGCCGTCCGGTCTACGGTGACGCGCTCATGCGTCTGCTGCTGATATCCGGGAGCTTCCGCCAGGGCTCCACGAACACCGCGGTGCTCCGTACGGCTGCCGCTGCGGCACCCGAGGGGATCTCAACCGAGCTCTACGCCGACGCCGACCGGCTACCGCACTTCAACCCGGATGACGACGTGGAAGGTGGCCCGCCAGCAGCAGTAGCGGAGCTTCGTGCGAGGATTGACGCGGCCGACGCGGTGCTTGTATCGACCCCCGAGTACGCGGGCGCGCTGCCTGGCTCGTTCAAGAATCTGCTCGAGTGGACCGTCGGGGGCACCGGGCTCTACCGCAAGCCGGTCGCCTGGATCAACGCCGCGGGGGTCGCGGCGCCAACCGGCGGCGCGGACGCCCATGACTCGCTGCGCAAGGTCCTTGGCTACGTGCACGCCGAGGTCGTGGAGCCGGCGTGCGTCCGCCTCCCGATCAGCCGCCAGATGATCGGCGACGACGGGCTCGTCCACGACGCTGCCGTGGTCGAGGCCGTCATGGAGGTGGTCGCAGTCCTTGCGGACCACGTCGCCGAGCGCGACTGAGGTTCAAGGATCAGCGCGTCGGCGGCAGCGCCACGGTCGCGGCGCCGAGCTCGGCGCTCACCGGCGAGCCGTGGCCGGCCCCGCGGCGCCACGAGACCGTGAACGGCACGCTCGCGCCAGGAGCGAGCACGGCCGTCATCCCGAGGCGCGTCGTCAGGAAGTCGGGCATCCCCTCGTTCGGGGCGTAGGCCGGCGAGTACAGGCCGTGGCTGAAGCCCTGGGCGTAGGAGACGATGCCGCTGACCTCGCGGCCGGCGTCGTCGCGCAGCACGGCGTTCGCGCCGTCGAGGCGAAGCGGCTGCGAGGAGGTGTTGCGCAGGCGGCCCGCGAGGATGCGGTCGTCGGGCGTTTCGGGCTGGACGATCAGCTGCGGGTCGCCCTCCCAGGCGACGCCTCCGTGCGCGGACTCACCCGGCGCCTGGACGATGTCCGTGCGCGCGGCGAACGGCGACGAGGAGGCGAAAGCCGCCGCGCGGGCGCCGCTGCCGTCGTTGCCGGGATCCGGCGGGGTGTCGAACCACGAGCAGCCCGGGGGGTTGGGGTTGGTGTTCGGGTTCCAGCTGATGCACGGCAGCTCCTGGGCGAGCTTGGTCACGTTGCCGACCGGGTTCGCCGAGCCGCCCTCGGCGCAGGTGGGCAACGTCGCCGGGTCCGACGTCAGGGCGACGCCGTCCGCCGTCCGGTTGTCCTCCCAGCAGTTGCGCACGCCCTGCTCGTCCCAGAAGACGTCGACCGCGTTGGCGTCGCGGGTGCCGTCCGGCCGCACGCCGAAGTGGTTGCCGATGTAGCGGTTGCCGTTGGAGGTGTCGTAGAGCTTCGCCGGGTCCATCTCGCCGCGGGCGACCGCGGGAACCCCGAACTGCCGGATGCCGTTGCGGTGCTGGTCGTAGATCCAGTTGTCGGCGATCAGGTTGTCGTTGACGCCGTAGAACATGAAGCCGACGCCCACGACGACCTGGAACGCGGGGCAGACCATCGTCTTGGGGC
>CAVXBH010000045.1:0-30486 GCA_963759945.1 uncultured Solirubrobacteraceae bacterium
CGCCTGCGAGAGCAGGCAGCAGCAGAAGCGTCAGCAGGGCGGTGAGCAGAAAGCGGGGCACGGTGTCCGAGGATACGCCTCGCATCGCCGGCGACCCCGTGTCGTCGTCCGCGTTGCCGGTGATCCAGGCGAGCTGGCCGCCGCCGGCGGTTGGCAGTCAACCAGCCCGAGCGGGAGAGACGAGCGTCCGGGTAGTGCAGGTGACTCCCTCCTAGAACCGGTTGCGCCCCGCCCTCCCTTCCTTCTCGCGGCGGGGCGCAGTCGCTCTCGCGAGGGCCTGACCAGTGGACCCTCTACGAGCGCACTTCCTCATTCTCGTCGGCCAGCTCGGCGTCGGTGCACGTCTGGCCAAGCTCCCCATGGAGATCGTGATGTCCGACGGCCGCGAGTACTCCGGGGTGCCCGTTCCCCATCAGGATGAGGGGGACGGGGTGGACGACACCGGTTTCGCGCGCTGGTTCGGCATTGGAGACGAGGTCGTCGCCCTGGACGAGATCGTCGAGGTCCGTCTCCGTTCCGCAGCGAATGCTGAAATGGGTCCGGAAATTCTCTAAGCTCGCCCCAGCCGACGTTGACAGGCACGTCAGCTCGGCGCGGCAGGGCCGTTCAGGCAACGAGGCGTCAAAGCGCCGACGGGGCCACGGAGATCGCTTCGCGTTCATCCGTCCAATGCCGCCTGCCGCATTTCCGCACTTCTCCATCTGCCGACGTCAGATGGTCCGACCGTGAGCACGGCGGAGATCGACGGTTCGGCCCAGGCTCCCCAGATCGGCAGGATCGCGTTGCTGCGCGCGGACGCCGAGTTCGCGGAAGCGGTCCCGTCCGATCAGCGAGCGGACGCCGAGCGCGTCGTCGTCGTCGAAGCGCACCGTCTGCCGCCCGGTCCGTGGCGGCCGGAATTCCTGACCGGCGCGGATGGTGGATCAGCGATCGCGCTGGTGCTTGACGGCCTGGTCGCGATGGAGCTCGCACTGGTCGGCACGGCGACGGCCTACCTGTGGGGTCCGGGCGACCTGCTTCAGCCGTGGGAGCCGCTGTCGAGCGTGCTGCGCGTCGCTCCCGAGTGGACCGTGGGAGAGGGCGGAGCGACGATCGCGGTACTCGACGGGACGTTCCGGCGCGCCGAGCGCCAGTGGCCCGGACTGACCGCAGTGGTCCGCCGGCGACTCATGGAGCAGACGGGCGGACTCGCCTTGCGGGTGGCGATCGCCTCTCTCTCGCGCGTCGAGCACCGTGTGCTGGCGCTCTTCTGGCACCTGGCCGAGCGCTGGGGTCGTGTGCAGCCGGAAGGGGTCCTCGTGCCGATGGCGCTCACCCACGACTACATCGGTCGCCTGGTCGGCGCCAAGCGTCCGACGATCTCCCTGGCCCTGGGCGAACTGACGGGCACGGGCGCGATCGAGAAGCTCGACGGTGCCGGTTGGCGCCTGGCGCACGGCTCGACGAGCCTCCTGGAGGAGGCGGGCACGCGTCCGGACTCCGCCCGCCCGCCCTGTTGGATCTGAACTGGCAAAAGGCGCCAGTCAGGAATAGGGTCCCGGGAGCTGCACGTGCGGTCCTTCCCGCTCCTCTCCCTTACGGGCAGCCCGTTTTCCTGAGGAGCGAGAACGAGGACCGAGATGAGCGTGACCGACAGGGGCGCGCAGGCCGAGGGACCGAGCACGGTCCTGGCCGAGATAAGCCGCGAGATGACGCGGCTCTACAAGGAGCAGTTCGGCCGTGGGCCGACCACCGTCAGGACCGACTGGTGCAACGCGAACGCCATCACGGTCATCCTCGAGGACACGCTCACGCCAGCCGAGCGCAACCTCGTCGCCATGGGCGAGCACCAGCGACTGCGGGACATGCGCATGTTCTTTCAGTACGCCAGCGTGCGCGAGTTCTGCGAGCCCATCGAGCGGCTCACCGGCCGCCGCGTGCGGGCGTTCATCAGCGGCATCGACACCGAGGTCGAAGGCCTCTCGATCGAGACCTTCCTGCTGCACCCCGAAGGCTCGGAGGAGCCTTCGCGCATCGAGCGCGCTGAGTCCTGATCGCAACAGAGGGCCCGCGCGGGCGTCAGCGGCGCACCGTCACCGGCAACTTGAAGACCTGCCCGCCGAGCAGGAAGACCGCGTCTGCCGCCGCCCTGCGCTTCGGACGAAGGCCGAGCTTGCGGTACACGTTCCTGCTCACCTTCAGCGCCACCCTCACCGCTCCGGTGGCCGGGACGACGAAGGTGCCGCCACCGACCACGAACGCCCTGCGACGACCGGCCTTGCGCGCCTTGATCGCCACCGTGCCCGGCGCTCCGGCCGGACCTGCGGTGAAGGCCAGCGTGCCCTTGCGCTTCTTGGAGAAGCGGAGTTGGGCACCGAGGCCGCTTACGAACGGTGCGATCGGCGGCGTCACGCTGGGCGTGGGTGTCGCGGTCGGTGCGGTCGCTGTCGCGCTCGGTGTCGGCGCGACGTCGTTCGAGCACGCCGGAGACAGCGGTGTGATGGAGAACGCCGTGAGCGAGCCGGTGTCGCCTGCAGCCGCGTCGTAGACGCGCAGCGTCCATGTCCCGTTCAGCGGCTTGCCTGCGAAGGCCGACAGCGGTTCGACCGGGCGGAAGGCGCCCGTCGTGACCGTGCTCTCGGCATTCGGCCGGGCCTGGATGCTCTGCGTTGCGAGGTCGTCGAAGTCGACATCCATGTCGTCGCCCAGCGTGCCGTCGACCCGAAGGCCCGGACGCTCGAACAGCAGGACCTGTGTGCCGTCCGGTCCGGTCAGCCGGCCGTTGAGCTGGCCCACGGCGGAGTGGTCGACGGTGACGTGCACGCGCAGGCCGTTGACGGCAGCCGACGTCGGGACGTTGACCGTCGAGGTGATCGCGTTGGCGCGTGTGTTGTCGGCTATCGCCTTCGGCAGGCCGGTCGCCGCGGTGGTGGCGCCGGCCATACGCGCGCCCGTCGGGAGCGACAGCGCCAGCGTGGTGCTGGGCGTGACCTTGAGGCTCAGGGGAACGGCCACGCCGCACGTCGCGGTGGTGGGCAACGTCACGCTGAACGTCCCCGCCGGCGTCACCGTCTTCTCGCTGGCGATCGAGCCGTAGTCGACGGTCTGGGTGCCGACGACGACACCCACCTGCGCCGACGACAGCTGCGCCGCGCTGACCGGCAACGCCGCCTTTGTCAGGTTGCGCAACGGGACCTGGATCCGCACCGTCTCGCCCGGCTCCGCGGCGCCATCACCGTCGCCGCCGGGTGCAGGGTCGCTGACGACGGGCACGCCTGCCTTCGCCGCGAGTGCCGGCACCGCGGTGTCCGGCACGATGCGGGTCGAGCTCGGGCTGCTCGTCGAAGCGCCGACGCCGAAGCCGCGCTTGGCGAACGCCGCCCAGATCTGATCGTGGAACGTCCCGCCGGCAGCGGCGTCGGCGAGCAGGATGGCGTCGCGCTCGTCGAGCATCGAGGGCCCGATCGGCGATAGCCGGAGGCCTTCCGCAACCAGACGGCGCGCGGCCGGGCCGCCGATCGCAGCGCGCAGGTCCCACAGGGTCTGCGCCCACACCTCGCCGTCCGAGTGCTCCTCGTAGTAGGGGAACTCGGGGTTCTCGCCGCCGTTCGTGACGTAGCGGTTGATCCTGCCGACGTCGCCGGCGGTGAACCCGCCGGGGCCTGAGCCGGCGGTGCCGGCGCACCGCGTGCTCACGGACCCCACGGGGCAATCGAGCGCCATCTCGCGACCGATCCCGACGGTGTCGTTGTTCGTGTAGTCGCCGTGCAGCACGTCCCCGTCGGCGGCCGAGTCGGTCTCGTAGCCCTTCTCGACGAGGTAGTCCGACGCGAAGAAGTCGCTCCAGCCCTCGCCCATGGCCGCCGCCTGCTTGCTGGCGAGCCCGCCGCCCAGGCCGTTGTTGGCCAGCCGGTTCGACAGGCCGTGCGTGTACTCGTGGTACACGATCGAGGCGTCGTCGGCCGACGAGACCGCCGGCCGGCCCTGGCCCGTCGCGGTGCTGCGGTCGAGGTACATCTGCATGCGCGGCAGGACACCGTCGGGCGGAGTGCTCATGTTCGCGTTGTTGAAGTCGCCTCCGGCGGCGTTGTCCTGCGCCTCGGCCCGGACGTAGTCGTCGCCCTCGAAGTTGTGCGAGGCGGGGGTGAAGCCGATCGGGTCGGCTTCGAGCCAGTCATGGAAGTTGTTGACGAAGTAGAAGAGCTGCGTCGTGCCCTGGGCGCGGTTGGTCGCCGCCGTCGCGACGTCGTTGCCGTTCCACGTGCAGAGACCCGAGAAGCTCGAAGCGACCTGCACCGGGTCGGTGGCGCTGCAGGTGACGGACTGCTGCGTGAAGTTCCAGTTGCCGCCGACCGCCGGGACCTCCTCGTCAGCGGAGGCGCCGTTGGAGCCGTCCTCGTCGGAGTAGGCGTGCGCGTTGGCGCCCCACAGGCGCGTCGAGCCCGCCGAGTTGTTCAGCCATGTGCCGTCGGGTCCGGTCAGGTCCACCGTGTGCGGCGCGAACTGGCCCGTGCCCGGATGGTTGTCGTAGACCGTCGCCTGGTTGGCGAACTCGGTGAGCGAGCGCCGTGCGAGCACACGACCCGTCACGGCGTCGACCACCACCTCGTAGAGCAAGGGATCCGGGCCGGCCGCGGTGAGCGACCAGGCCAGTCGGTCGCCGTTCGTGTCCGCGAGAACGACCAGGTGAGCGGAGTCGCCATTGGCGAACGTCGTGGGACGGTCCACGCCCGCTGACCGGTCTGCGGCGGGCGGCGTCATCTCGCCGCCGACGGCTTCCTTGGCAACCGACAGCGCTTCGAGCGCCGTGACCTGCGGCGTCGGGCTCGGCACCGAGAGGTCGTGTACGGGCGACCCGGTGACGTTGAGCACCCGGTTGCCGAGGCCGAGGTTGACGCTCAGGTTCGAGTCGTAGGAGACGAGGCCGTGGCTCGTCTGGTGCCAGGTGACGTGGGTGATGCCGTTGACGTCCGTGTAGCGGGCGGCGAGGCGCAGCCCGTCCAGGTCGGACGCGTCCATGCCGAGCGCGCCGAGGTGGGCGCGCACGTAGTCGAGCGCCACGTCGGCGGCGTCGCCGTCCCGCGCGCCCGTGAGCGGCTCGTCGACGCTCGAGAGCGATCGGACCGCCCCGGTCCGCGGATCGGTGACGACGGCACCCTGATCGCCGAGGCGAGCATCGAGACGGTCACGTGCCGCGTCCACCGCCGAACGCACCGGCGCGCGATCGTCACTACGCGCGTCGAAGTCAGCCAGGACCGTCTGCGCCGAGGCCGGCGCCGCGCCGAGCATCGCGAGCGCCAGCGCCACAGCAAAACCACGTCCCCTGTTCATGGCTCGAACCTACGGAGCAATCCGCCGTTGCGCCATTGGGGACGACCCCTAACTTCGCGATCAAGTCAGGGGTCGTCCCCAATGGTGCTCTCGCGCCCGGCACGGCAGGCTTCGCTCATGAACCTCGTGCGCACCCTCCCGTGGGCCGCCTGTCTGCTGGCTGGCCTGATCACCACCTCGGCCGCCGCCGCCCCGCGCATCGTCGGCGGTCAGACGATGACCGACTCACGGGAGGCGCCCTGGACGGTGAACATCCAGGCGGAGCGGGAGAGCGGCGGTGGGGGCCGCTGCTCCGGCTCGATCCTGGACGCCAATCGCGTGATCACGGCGGCCCACTGCCTCTACGACGGCTCCGACGGACCGCCGAGCCCGATGTTCTTCAAGTACACCGTGCGGGCGGGCATCGTCGACGTCCGCAAGGAGGCGGACCAGTCGCACCTGCAGACGCGGGTCGTCGCGAAAGCAATGCACCATCCCGATTACGACTTCCCACGCCGCGACGTCGCGATCATGACGCTGGAGACGCCACTCGACCTGTCGGGACCGTACGTCCAGCCCATCAAGCTGACGAGCGCGACAACGGCGCCCGGGTCGGCGGTGCGCCTGTACGGCTACGGCGCGAACGCAAACGACGGCGGCACCGTCTCGGTTGACGGGCAGCAGCGGTACCTCGACTCCTTCACCACCCGCTCCTACGCGTGCGCGGACGGCAAGCCGTCGCTGCTGTGCGGCTTCAGCCCGCTGGGCGCGTCCTGCCGCGGCGACAGCGGCGGCGGCCTGGTCACGAGCGGGCCCGCCCCGGTGCTCGTGGGCCTGAGCTCGTTCTCGCAGGGCGAGCCCTGCGCCGCGTACCGGCTCAGCGGTTACACCGACCTCGGCGCGCCCGAGATCGCGAACTGGGTGGCGGGCCGGCCCTACACGGCAGCGCCAACCAGCACCGCGAAGGTCAGCGCGTCGTTCACCGCCGCGGGACCGGTCGCGGGCGCGACCGTCACGTGCACGCCCCCCGCGTTCTCGGGCGCACCGACAGTGAAGTCGATGGTGCTCGACGCGCAGACGGGCGCGATCATTGCGACTGGCGTGACGTCCGTGCTGCCGGACGCCGCGATCGGCCGGTCGGTGCTCTGCCTCGCCGAGGCGACCAACGCCGGCGGCCGTACGGAGTCCGCGTCCGCCGCCTTCAAGGTGCTGCCGCCGGTCGACCCGGAGAACGGCGTGCGGCTCAACAAGCGCGGTCGCATCTCCATCTTCAGCCAGGCGGAAGGGGCCGTGCCCGCCCAGCTGGTGTTCAAGAAGAACGGCCGGGTGGTCAAGACGCGCAGCTTCACCTTCGAAAGCATCCCGGCGGCTGCGCCCAGGCTCGCCCGGGGCAAGTACCAGGTGTGCCTGACCACCGCCCGATTCTCGATCTACGCCGAGAGCACCGTCTGCACGACCTGGCGCCGCCGCTGAGCGAGGATGCCGGTCCGAGGCTCTTCCTAAGCGGTGAGCTGGGCGACGATCGAGCCGCCGTCGAGCCAGATCTGCTCGCGGCTGATCTTCTCCTCGGTGAAGTCGAAGACGTGCAGCATCCGGAAGGTGACCCGGCGGCCGTTGCCCGGGACGCCGAGGAACGATCCGTTCACCACGCACGTGGCCTCGTGCTCGGCGACGCAGAAGTCCTCGCCGTACTGCGCGCTCTTGAGATCCATCTCTTCGATGTCGAGGTCGCTCGTGAGCTGGTCGTAGAACCCTTTCGCGCCGGCCTGCCCGCGGGAGGGGCCTGCGGGTGAGCCGACCACGTCGTGCTCGACATCGTCCGTGTAGACGCTGAGTCGCCGTGTCGACGTCGCCGCGCATCTCCGCCTCGATGTGCCGATCGATGAGCTCCTGCATCATCTGCTGATCCATTTTCTTCTCCTGTGGTGAGTGTTCTGTACTACGGCACGAACAGTGGCGTGGTGTAACCGAGATGGCCGATGTAGCGCACCTTGATCGGGCTCCGCGCCTCAATGGCGGCGAGCGCTGCCTGGCTGAGGCGGACGCTCGCCCGTCCTTTTTTGAACCGCGCCTTGCCGAAGCTCCCGGACTCGCCGAGCCGGACCGCCATGCGCTTGAAGGACCTGCTGCACGGGCTGCACCGGAAGGTGGCGACGTCGGCCCTGATCGTCGGTCGGAGGGCGACCACGTCGTAGGAGACCACGAACGACTCGCAGTCGCCTGCCACCGTGTTGCCGTACCAGGTGGTGATGGCGTCGTTGCCGGTGCCGCAGTTCAGCGTTTCCCTGACGTAGGGGGGCGACGAGGTGTCGTTGTCGACGAACGTTCCGGGGACGGCCTCGCCGAGCGACGCCGGGCCGGTGGTCTCGAGGACGTCGTCGCCGTCGCCGCCGCTGAAGCTGTCGGCGCCGTCGCCGCCGGTGAGCGTGTCGGGCCCCGGACCGCCGATGAGGGTGTCGTTGCCGCCGGCGCCCAGCAGGATGCCGCCTGCCACGGGCGCGGTCAGCCGATCGGCGCCCGCGCCGCCGAGCACGTTCTCGATGCCGGCGAAGGTGTCGCCGTCGGGGCCGGCCGACGCGGTCGCGAGGTCGACGACGACCGGCTGCGTGCGGTCGTCGTAGCTGATCGTGTCCCCGCGGGAATGCGTGTCCGGGAGAGGCTCGGACAACGTCACGCCCTCGCCGCCGTCGTAGGTGTCCGGAGCGAAGGCGCCGTCCTTCTCTCCGTCGACGAGGAAGTCGCTGCCCGGCCCGGCGGTGAGCGTGTCGCGCCCGGCACCGCCCTCGAGCGTGTCGTCGCCCGCTGCCCCGTCGATGACGTCGTCGCCGCCGTCGCCGGCGAACTGGTCGGCGCCGGTGTAGCCCGTGAACGTGTCGTTGCCCTCGCCGCCGAAGGCGTCGACGTCCAAGCTCGGGGCGAGCGTGTCGTTGCCGTCGTCGAGCAGGACGAGCGGATCGCTGGTGCCGAGCGGGCAGCGCGCCGTGTGCGTGTCGACCTGCATGCATCGTCCTTGCGTGGTCACGGGCGCTCCGGCGTCACGGAACACGCCGAACTTGCCCGAGCGCGTGACGACGAGCTGGTTCACCTCGCCCGGGGCCGCCTTGAAGGTCGGTCGCAGGAGCACGTCGCACACCTTTGGCTGGCCGCCGTGGCCGCCCTGACATTGGTCTTCGGTGCTGGCGACGGCGCCGATGGCCGAGGGCGCCGTGCCTGCGAGAAGCACGGGGCCGGCGGCCAGGACGACGAACCTCCCGCGGTTCTTTGTGTTCATGACGCGGAAGCTACGCGCGCCTCCGCGCGACCGCCATTGGGGACGACCCCTAACTCGCGCGACGGCCAGGGTCTCCCCCGCACCGCAGAGGGGCCTCCGCAAGCGATCATCGTCACCGAGGCGCACAACCTCGTCAGGCCCTGAAGACCGGGCGGCCCGCGACTCGAAATCGCGGGCCGCCCGTTCGATCAGCGCTTCTTCCTGACCGTCAGCGCGAAGTTCGACACCGCGCTGGCGTTGCCCGCCGTGTCGACCATCGCGAAGCTCAGCTTCAGGACGCCGACCGGCAGCTTGCCCGTCGAGAACGTGAAGCTGTTCGCTCCCGGTGCCACGGCGGTGAGCGACCCCGCGAGCTTCACCGCCTTCGTCGTCTTCTTGCACCGCTTGGCGTTGGTCGTCCCCCTGCCCGTGCACCTGGCGTAGGTCGCGACGAACGTGCCGGCCTCGCTCGCGACGAACTGGACCGTCACCTTCTTGCCCTTCTTCGGCTTCGTCGACGAGAAGAGGAACTCGGTCAGCTCGGGCTTCTCCGTGTCCTGGCCCGCGCCGCCGGTGATGGTGATCGTGAACTCCTTGACCCCGGGCTCGAACACGTCGTTGTCGGCTGCGATGGTGAACGTGTAGGTGCCGGCCTTCGTCGGCACGCCCTCGATCGTGTTGCCGCGCGCGAGCTCGAGCCCGGGCGGCAGCGTGCCCGCCACGACCTTGAACTCGCCGCCGGGCGTACCGATGTCCGAGGTGAAGGTCGACTCGTCGTAGCTCGACCCGACCTTGCCCGAGGCGGCCGGAGCCGGTGCGGGCGTCGCGGGCGATGCGCCCTTGGGGCCTCCGCCCTGCGGCGTGCCCCAGCAGGCGACGTACCCGTTCACCTTGATCGCGCAGCCGAACTCGAAGCCGAGCTCGACGTCGGTCACCTTGCCGATGCCGGCCGGCGGCTTGAGCGCGGCCTCCGTGTCGGAGCCCCAGCAGACGAGCGCCTGGTCGGCCTTCTTGACCGCGCATCCGCCGACGCCGAAGCCGGGGAGCACCGAGACTTCCGTGACCTCGCCGGGATCGGCCGACGGGTTGTCGGCCGGGTCCAGGCACCAGACCTTGTGCGTGCCGGTGATGACGCCGCAGATACTGCCGGCAGTGTCGACGTCGACCTCGTCGAGCTTGATGTCGGGCGCGGGTGCGTTCGCGCCGCCCCAGCACACCAGGGCACCGTCAGCGGTCTTCGTGGCGCATGCGGCGTCACCGCCCACGGAGATGCGATCGAAGGTGCCGGCCGGCGCGGCGTTGATGCCGGTCGCCGGATCGCCCCAGCAGGCGAGCGTGCCGTCCACCTTGATGATGCAGCCGTTCTTGATCGGCGATGTCCAGGGCGGTGGCGGTGCCGATGTTCGCCGGGACGGGGAAGCGCTTGGCGGGGAGGTTCACGTCCTGCCAGCAGACGGGTGTCCCGTCGGTCTTGATCGCGCACGCTGACTGGTTGGCGGTCGAGACGGCCTTGACGGTCCCGAGGTTGTTCGGAGGGGCCTCCGCGTTGGTGCCCCAGCACCTCACGCCGCTCGCGGAGTTGACCGCGCAGGTTATGAGGTCGGCGGCCGAAACGGACCGCGGTGCGGCGTTCGCGGGGGAGGCCAACGCCATGGTTGCGGTGACGGCCGCGATGACCATCGCGATCCTCCCGCCCAAGCTTCTACTCATCATGCGCCTGCTTTCTGTCGGTCCGGCTCGGCCGCCAAACGAATGGCGGACCCCTGTCGGCCGGAAGCTACGTCCGGGTCCCGCGCAGCGACCATTGGGGACGACCCTTAACCTCGCGGGCCTGGTTCAGGGGCGGACCGTGACGCGCAGCGGCTTCGACCGGGCGGTCGCACCGACGCGTTTCGCGGCCGCGCGCACGGTGACCGTCCCGGGTTGCTTCGGCAGGGGAAGCGTCAGGACGGCCCGCTGGTTCGCGCGGAGCTGTTCGAGGGTCGGCGGGAGCGCGCGCGGTCTGCCGCCCCGCGGCGTGTAGACGAGCATCAGCTTCACGTTCGCCGCTTCGGAGACGCGCACGGACACGCGCACCCGTCCGAGCTTCTGTCGGCGCCGACCGCTGAGCCTCACCCGGAGCCCGCCGCCCGGCGCGGCCGCGGGCGGCCCGCTGAACGGAGTGCAGTTGAGCAGCGTGTCCGGAGACTGGTTGCGGCAGCGGTTGGAGCCGGCGCCACCGTTGACCAAGTCGGCCAACGCGTCGTCGCCGCCGTCGAGCAGGTCATCGCCGGTCCCGCCGAACAGGCGGTCCGTGCCCGGCCCGCCGCGAAGCGAATCGCTGCCGGCCAGGCCCTGGAGGTTGTCGGGCCCCTCGTCGCCGACGATCGTGTCGACGAACGGCGAGCCCAGGATGAGCTCGAAGCCGCCGATGATGTCCTCCGTGCCGGGCGGGCCGGCGGGCAGCGCGCCGCCGTAGCCGAACCTGACCGCGTCCTGGTCCTGGATGATCACGGCGGCGGCGTGGTCCTCGTAGCTGATGCTGTCGTTGCCGCGGCCGCCCTCGATCACGTCGCGCGACGGCCCTTGGAACGTGTTGATCAGGTCGTCGCCCGCTCCGGCGTCCATGTAGTCGCCTCCGCCCGAGCCGATGAACTGGTCGTTGCCCGCCTCGCCTCGGAGATCGTCGCCGCTGCTGCCGCCGCCGAGCGTGTCGTCACCGTCGCCCGCGTACAGCCTCAGGACGGCCGGGAAGCCGTCGCCGACCAGGCGGTCGTCGCCCCCGCCCGACTCCACCTGGACCCTGCGCAGCCCGCGGCTGGTGATCCACCGCTCGCCGCCGATGGAGATGGACTGGTCCGCCTTCAGGGCCAGCTCGTCGGCGCCGGCGGTGCCCGTGATCAGGAGGTCGTCGACAACACCGCTCGGGCTGGCTCCATTCGCCAGGATGGTGACCGGGACGATGGGGGTGCCGTCCACGATCGAGGAGAGCTCGAAGGCTGGGTGCATGGCGACCCCGGGGTCCTCCGTGACTTCAATGGCGGTTACTCGGACGTTCGACGGGTTCGGGCACGGGTTCTGCCCGAGCCCCCAGCGGCCGTCGACCTTGCGCAGCACGTAGCCGAAGTTGTTGGAGTCCGACGCGACGAAGTGCAGCGTCAGCGTCCCGCTCGGGGCGACGCTGCATCGCGCAGCATGCGCCGTCGCAGGCCACAGCGCCGCGACCGAGATGACGAGTGCGAACAGGCGTGTCTTCATGGTCGGCCGGACGCTACGCACGGATTGCGACCTGCACCATTGGGGAGGCCACCTAACGTCACGCGTCGCGTTAGGGGTCATCCCCAATGGTGCGACTGCCGACCCGGATCTAGCTTGTCGCAATGGCTGTGCAGATGCGCCTCGAACTCGACCCATATGCCGAAACGCTCTCGGGCCGGGTGACCCTCGACGGCGAGCCTCCCCGGGGCTTCACGGGCTGGATCGGGTTCAACGCGGCCATCGACGCTCTGCTCGAGGTGGCCTCGCAGCAGGAGGGCGATCGCTGCGAGGAAACCGGCTGAATCAGGCGCGGTACTCGGCGGCGAGCTCGCGCTTGTAGAGCTTGCCGGTCTCGTGTCTCGGCAGCTCGGCGCGGAAGTCGATGCTGCGCGGGCACTTGTAGCGCGCGAGGCGGCTGCGGCAATGGGCGATCAGGGTCGCCTCGAGCGCGGTCGCCGCAGCGTCATCCGCCGGCAGCTCGACCGGCGCCACCACCGCCTTGACCTGCTCTCCGAAGTCGTCGTCCGGGATGCCGAAGACCGCGGCGTCGAGCACGAGCGGATGGGTGGCGAGGACGTTCTCCGTCTCCTGCGGGTACACGTTGACGCCACCCGTGATGATCAGGTGCGCTTTGCGGTCGCTGAGGTAGAGGTAGCCGTCCTCGTCCAGCCGGCCGATGTCGCCGACCGTTGCCCAGCCCTCGCCGTTGTACGCGCTCGCGGTCTTCGCCGCGTCGTTGTGGTACTCGAACGACGGACCGCCGGAGAAGTAGATCGTTCCGGTCTCGCCGGGCGGCAGTTCTTCGCCGGTCGCCTCGTCGACGATGTGGACGTTCCCGACCGACGCGCGCCCCACCGAGCCGGGGTGCGCGAGCCACTCCTCGCTGGTGATCCACGTCGAGCCGACGGCCTCCGTGGCTCCGTAGTACTCGCCGATGATCGGGCCCCACCACTCGATCATGGCCCGCTTGATCTCAACCGGACAGGGAGCGGCACCGTGGATCACCGATCGCAACGACGAGACGTCGTACGCCGCGCGCACGTCCTCGTCCAGGCGCAAGAGCCGGTTGAACATCGTCGGCACGAACTGGGCGTGGGTGACCCGGTGGGCCTCGATCAGCGCGAGCGTGGTCTCCGGGTCGAAGGACCGCATCAACACGACCGTTCCGCCCATCCGCTGTGCCGACATGCAGGCCCACAGGGGCGCGGCGTGGTAGAGCGGCGACGGCGACAGGTACACGTCACCGTCCTCGAAGCCCCACGCCCGCCGCGTCGCCTCCGTGATCAAGTCTGAGGCATAGAGAGGCCGGCGCGCATCGCCCGGCCTGATGCCCTTCGGACGCCCCGTCGTGCCCGAGCTGTAGAGCATCGAGGCGCCTGCGACCGCATCGTCGCGCGGCGTCGCGGGAAGCTTCGCCACCGCTTCCTCGAGCGGCTCGTGCCCCTCGATCCGTCCGCCAACGGAGAACCGGTGGCGGACCTTCGGCGTCGATCCGCTGACGTCGGTCAGCCCCGCCGAGGTGATCAGAACGCGGGCGTCGCAATCGTTGACGATGAACGCAACCTCGCCCGGCGTCAGCTCGGTCGAGCACGCCGTGTAGAGCAGGCCGGCCGAGTGCGCACCCCAGAGGACCTCGAGCATCTCGGGCCCGTTCGTCATGAGCAGCGCGACGTGGTCGCCGGGTCTGAGCCCGAGACCGTCGAACAGAGCGGCGATCCGCCAGCATGCCGCCGACAGCGCTGCGTATGTGCGCGTCTCACCGTCGTCCATGACGACGGCGGTCCGCTCGGGATGGCTGTTCGCAACCAGCTGCGGGTGCATCGAGTGCGCCATCCTCTCGCAGGGGTGTTCACGGGGGCCTCTCTGGCGTAACCTTTGGTCAGCAAGGGAACGCGTTCTTGACGGATCAGGAGACTTTTCCGAGGAGCACCCAGGCGGGGCTGCTCCTCGACCGACAGGCGGAAACCGCCGCGCTTTCGGACGCCGTCGACCGAGTGCTGGCCGGTGAGGGCTCGGTCGTGTTGATCGAAGGCGGGCCGGGCGCCGGGAAGACCCGACTGCTGGCGGAGGCCCGCGCGCTCGCCGTCGAAGCCGGTCTGGACGTGCTCAGTGCGCAGGGCGGCGAGATGGAGCGCGAGTACCCCTTCGGGGTGGTCCGCCAGCTCTTCGAGGCGGCGCTGCTCGATCCCGGATCGGCATCGCTGCTCGACGGCCCGGCCGCTCCGGCGTCGACGGTGTTCGTCCCCGACGGGACGGTCGAGGCCGCGCCGTTCGCGACCCTGAACGGCCTGTATTGGCTGACCGCCAACGTCGCGTCGGGTGAATCGCTCGTCATGGTGATCGACGACCTGCACTGGGTCGACCGGCCTTCGGTCGGCTTCCTGCAGTTCCTGATTCGTCGGCTCGAGGGCATGGCCGTCCTGCTCGTCATCGCCGGCCGGCCGGCGGAGACCGACGCGTTCGTCGACCTCTCCGCGAGCCCCGCAAGCGAGGTGCTGCGGCCCGCCGCGCTGTCGGAGACATCGGCAGCGGAACTCGCCGAGGAGCTCCTGGGCGAGCGGCCGGCCGAACGGTTCGCTGCCGCCTGCCGGCGAGCCACCGGCGGCAATCCGCTTCTGCTCGTCGAGCTCGTGCGCGCGCTGCGTGCAGAGCGGATCGCTCCCGATGACGCCCACGTCGATGCCATCGACGCAGTCGGCCCGTCCGCGCTCGCGCGGATCGTGCTGCTGCGGCTGCGCCGCCTTCCGGGAGAGTCGCTCGCGGTCGCGCAGGCGATCGCCGTCCTCGGGACGGGCGCGGAGGCGTCGCTGCTCGCCGAGCTCGCCGGTGTCGACGAGGACGCGGTGGCACGTGGGATCGAGGCGCTGATCGAGAGCGAGATCGTCGACCCACAGCCCCCGCTGCGGTTCGTCCATCCGATCGTGCGCGAGGCGATCTACCGCGATCTCGCGCCCGACGAGCGGGACCGGCGCCACCTGCGCGCCGCCGAGCTCCTGCTCGCCCGCGCGGCGAAGCCCGACCTGGCCGGGGCGCATCTGTTGCTCCTTGAGCCCCGGGGCGAGCGGTGGATCAAGGACGCCTTGCAGGCCGCGGCCACCGATGCCGTTCAGCGCGGCGCGGTCGAGAGCGCGATCACGTTCCTGCGGCGCGCGCTCGCCGAGCGGCCCGGCGACCCGGACTACAACCTGCTGTTCGGTCTCGCCATGACCGAGGCGCCGATCGACCCGCGCTCGGCGATCGAGCATCTGCGCGCCGCCCGGTCCGTGGCGGCCGACGAGAAGACCCGCGTGCGGCTCGGCGAGATCATCGCTCGGCTGCTCGTCTTCTACGACCCGGGGGAGGCGCTGACCTCCGCACGCCAGACGCGCGCAGAGCTGCCCGACGACGCGTACGACATGCGCGCCGGGCTGGTGGCGCTCGAGCAATGGGCCGGGCGCTTCAGCAGCCGGGTCGTCGCCGAGCCGTATCCGGACGAGGTGCCCGACACCCCGCGCGGGCGGATGCTGCGCGCCGTGCAGGCGTGGGACCTGGCGCTCAGCGGCGGGACCGCAACCGAGTGCGCCGCGCTCGCCGCCGAGGTGCTCGGCCTCGAAGCGCAACGGCCCGCCTCCGCGACCCAGGACCCGACCTTCACGGCGATGATCGCCTCGAGCGTGCTGATCCTCGCCGACGACCCCCGGGCGCAGACGTTCTGGGACGGCTGGTACGCGGAGGCGCTGCGCGTCGGGCGCGCGCACGCCGTGATCGCGGGCGGGGTGTGGAACGGACTGATGCACTTCCGGCTCAGCCGCCTCCCCGAGGCGGAAGCGGCCATGCGCGCGGCGATCGAAGGCCCGCGGGCCTGGGGCCCTGGAACCGAGACCGTGCCCGCCCACACGCTCGCGTGCCTTGCAGACGTCCTCGTCGAGCGCGGAGATCTCGCCGGGGCGCGGGCTGCGCTCGACCTGATCCCGGACCACCTGGATGGCGAGAACGAAGGTGCGTTGCAGGGCGTGAACGCGGAACTCCGGCTGCTGGCCGCGCAGGGCCGCCATCAGGCGGTGCTCGACACCGCGGAACCAGCTATCGACCAGCTGCGCACCGTCCTCAACCCGTGCTGGGCGCCGTGGCGCTCGCTCCGGGCGGAGGCGCTTTCCCGCCTGGGTCGACTGGACGAGGCCGTTGACGAGGTCTCCGAAGAGCTCGAGCTGGCACGACGCTGGGGCACGCCGGGACCGATCGGGCGCGCGCTGACGCTGCTCGGCGCTCTGGAAGGGCGCGTCGATCTGCTGGAGGAGGCGGTCGCCATCACGATCGATCCGTTCGCCCGCCTGGAGCACGCGAAGGCCCTGCTCGCGCTCGGCCGCGCGGTGCGTCAGGACGGCCGTCCGAGCGAGGCCCGCGCGCATCTGCGCGACGCGCACGACATGGCTGCGCGATGCGGAGCGGACGGGCTGGCCCGGCAGGCGCGGGACGAGCTCGGCGCGGCAGGCGGCCGCCCGCGTGCCGTCGCGGGGAGCGGCGTCGACGCCCTCACGGCGAGCGAGCGCCGCGTGGCTGAGATCGCCGCCGCCGGGCGCAGCAATCGCGAGATCGCGCAGGAGCTCTACCTCAGCCCGAAGACGGTGGAGGTGCACCTCTCGAGCTCCTACCGCAAGCTCGGGATCCGGACGCGCGGCGAGCTCACCTCTGCGCTCGGCGCCGAGGCGTGACCGACCTCGTCCTGGTCCACGGTCTGGCCGTCTCGCCGCGGATCTGGCAGCCGGTGATCGGGATGCTGGAGCGCCACCACGAGGTGCTCGCGCCGACACTCGCAGGTCATCGCGGCGGCCCGCCGCTCGAGCCGGCCGACGGCGGTGTGCCGGCCCTGTGCGACGCGCTCGAGCGCACGCTCGACGAGGCGGGCGTCGAACGGGCGCACTTGGTCGGCAGCTCGCTGGGCGGCTGGGCGGCCATCGAGCTGGCGCGCCGCGGCCGGGCGGAGAGCGTCGTCGCCTTCTCCCCGCTCGGCAGCTTCCGCAGCCCGAAGCACATTCGCCGGATCGCCCGCACGCTCCGTCTCTACGACGGTCGCCTGGCCCCGCACCGCGAGCGGCTGGTGCAGGCGTTGCGGCGGCCCGGCTTGCGCCGCCTCTTCTACCGCAGCGGGATGGAGCACCCGGAGCGCATGTCTTCCGAAGCCGCCGCGGAGATGCTCGACGACATGATCGGCACGACCGTCCTCAGCGAGCTGGCGTCGTGGATGGAGAACGTCGAGCCCTACGCGGCCGACCTGCCTGCCGGGCTACCGCTCCGCATCGCGTGGGGTGAGTGCGACCGCCAGCTGCCCTTCGCGGACTACGGCTCCGGCTGGCTCGAGATGCTGCCCCAGGCCGAGCACGTCACCCTGCCCGGCTGCGGTCACGCGCCGATGTACGACGACCCAGCGCTCGTCGCCGAGACGATCCTGGCGGTCAGCAGCCCCCAACGCGACCGTCGGCCGCTCTGACGACCAGGCGCGGTCCGCTGGACGGGTTCCCGTGCTGGGTGATGTGCCACGTGTCGCCCATCGGGTCGCGCCCGAACAGCGTCGCGACGCTCGCGTAGTACTGCGATCCCATGCCGCTCGAGTTGCGGGTCCACGCGAAGATCAGCTCGTCCTCGAAGGGCACGTGCATGCTCGGGATCCGCTTGATGGAGATCTTGCGGGTGAAGCCGGAGGAGCCGAGCGGATCGTCGGCTGCGTCGCTCAGCGCCGGGTAGCACCTCCCACCGACCCGGGCCGCCCGCGTCGCGTTGCGGATGACGCCGGCGAGTCGCCCGTGGGCGCTCCTGCGGGAGAGCTCGACGAGGACGGGAAGTCTCGGGGCGCTCTTGAAGCTATCCGTGGAATCGCGGCCGGAGACCCGTCCGATGAGCAGCCGCGAGGCGAAGAGATGGTCGAGGACGGCCTCCTCGGTGATCCGCAGTCGAGGTGCCAGGGCGGTCACCTTGCCGTCGGCGACGGTCCCCTCGTAGACGGTGTTCGCGTAATCGACGCTCACGGCAAGGTCGGCCTTGACCGCTTCGCTCAGTGGGATGCGGCGTCCGTCGACGGTGAACAGCGCGGGCCTGCTACGCCCGAGCCCGCCGAGGAGCGGGCCCGTCGCAGGGAGCCGCAGGCCGCGCTCTCCGCGGAAGAGCTTCGTGCAGGTAGGGACGGCGGTCGACATGTCAACCCTCGCGCATGCCTTCGCCAGCGCGCCATCGTCGGAAGTTGACGCGAGGGCCAGTACCGAACCGAGCAGGGCGAGAGCATTCATGCGTCGTAGATTGGCCCTCGGACGGCCGGACGTCCATAGGGAACCACCCCTGACTTCGGCCGGGTTAGGGGTCGTCCCCAATGGTCGGCGCGCTGCCGTGCGCGTACAACTCGCCGATGACCCGCGTAATGACGTTTCTCATGGGGGCGCTCGGTGCGCTCGCCGTCGCGACTCCTGCCCAGGCGAAGACGCCGTTCGGCGCCGGCACGGTGTTCATCACCTCGGAGCTCATCACGCCCGCAGATCCGACCGCCCTGACGGGACTGACCTTCATCGGCCGCCGGTCCACCGAGATCTTCGACTTCCGCAACGACGGCAACGTGCGCCGAAAGGTGTGGACCTTCACCGCCACGTACAGCGACGGCCGCACCGTCACGAGCCGCGTCAACCCCGAGTTCAACCAGCGCAAGGCGAAGGCCCAGTCACTCAAGTACGCCCGCATCATCGGCCAGCTGCCGGCCGGGCTTCGGGCCGGCATCTTCACCCTGACGATCAACCGCGGCGATTTTGCTCCGGCCGCCGACGAGGCCGGCGACGTCACCATCTCCACCGACGGCGCGCTCGACTACCAGCGCGACGGGCAGCTCGAGGAGGCCATCGCCCACGAGTCCGGGCACGCGACGCTGGACAAGGTCATTCTCCACACGGACGAATGGAAGGCGGCACAGGCGGCGGACCCGACCTACCTGTCCGACTACGCGCGCAAGCATCCGAACAGCGAGGACCTCGCGGAGACGCTCGTGCCATGGCTGATCGCGCGCTTCCGGCCGGAGAGCGTCCGCCCGGCGGTCGTCCGGACCATCGAGCAGTCCGTGCCCAACCGCCTCGCCGTGCTCGACGCGGCCGGCATCGACATGACGGGGTGGTTGCAGTGAGCAGGTCCTTGATGACCGCGCGGTGGCGATCGCGCTTCTGTGCGCTGCGGGGCCGGCGGCGGCCGAGCCCGGCCCGGGTCACGGCCCGGCGATCACGCAGTCGCTGTCGGTCGGGCAGAAGCAGGCCTGCGCCATCAGGACGAACGGCGAGCCCGTCTGCTGGGGCGACAACACCTACGGCGAGACCAGCATCCCCGCGGGCACCGGCACGGTCACGCAGCTCAGCGGCAACTACTCGCACACGTGCGCCGTCAAGACGAACGGCACGCCTGTCTGTTGGGGCTACGACGCGGACGGCCGAGCCACCGTCCCGGCCGGGATCGGCCCGGTCGGAAAGGTCTCCGCCGGCCAAAGCGGCAATTGCGCGATCCAGGCTGACCGGCACAGCAGTGTGCTGGCCGGTCCAACCCGCGAACCCGAGCATCGAGGACGTGCCCGCCGGCCTCGGTGCCGTCATCGACATCGCGGCCGGGAACTTGCATGCGTGCGCGATCAAGGCCGACGGCACCCCTGCCTGTTGGGGCAACGACTCCTCCGGGGACACGGTCGTTCCCGCCGGCATCGGGCCCGTCACCGAGATCGGAGTCGGCGTCACGCACTCCTGCGCGGTGAAGGCGGACGGCACGCCGGTGTGCTGGGGAAACAACACCTTCGGCCAGAGCACAGTCCCCGCGAATATCGGGCCCGTCAGCGCGCTCAGCGTGGGCTACCGGTCGACGTGCGCGATCAAGACGGACGGCACGCTGGTCTGTTGGGGCAGCAACCTGAGTGGGCAAAACGACATCCCAGCAGGGATCGGCACCGTCACCCAGATCGCGGCCGGTGACGGGGTGACGTGCGCGCTCAAGACCGACGGCACCGTCGTCTGCTGGGGCCGCTCACAGGAGGGGGAGACCCAGGTGCCCGCCGGCTCGTACGGCCACCGGCAGGTGGAAAGCGGTTTCACCCATTCGTGCGCGGTCAGGACGGACGGCACGCCGGCCTGCTGGGGCGAAGACACCAACGGACAGACCACCGTGCCCGACGGCACCGGCAGCGTCACCGACATCACGGCCACGGCCAACAGCTGCGCAGTGCGTACGAGCGGCGCACCGCTCTGTTGGGGAGAGAACACCTTTGGCCAGAGCACGCCCCCGGCCGGCACGTTTGCGCGCGGACAGATCACCGTCGGGACCACGCATGCCTGCGCGACCAAGGGCGACGGCTCGCCGGTGTGCTGGGGCAACAACGCAAGTGGTGCGGCGGCGGTTCCCGCCGGAACCGGAACCGTCCGCGACATCACGGCGGGCTACTTCCACAGCTGCGCCATCAAGACGGAGGGCCTTCCCGTTTGTTGGGGGGATACCGCCTTCTCCGGAGGAGGCGTAACGGTGCCCGCAGGGACGGGCATCGTCAGGCAGGTCTCCGGGGGTAGGTACTTCACCTGCGCGATCAAGGCGGACGGAACGCCGGCGTGCTGGGGCATCAACAACGTGGGTCAGACCGCGGTCCCTGCCGGGGTCGGCACCGTCACCGAGATCAGCGCCGGTGCGCTGCACGCCTGCGCCATCCGCACGGACGGCACGCCGGTCTGCTGGGGCTACAACAACGACGGGCAGACGCAGATCCCCGCGGACCTTTCCACCGTCACGCAGATCGCGGCCGGGGATGAACACACCTGCGCGGTGAAGACCGACGGCTACGTGGTCTGCTGGGGCCGCGGCATCCGGCTGCCCGCGCCCACCACTTGGGCGGGGGCAGCGCCGTTCGTGAACGGCGCGGCCTACAGCTTCGGCACAGTCGCGTCCGCGGCGCGGCCCGCCGCGCGCTACTCGATCAGCGCCGGCGCGCTTCCGGCGGGGCTGACGCTCGACCCGGCCAGCGGGCGGATCTCGGGGACCGCCACGGCGGCTGGCGACTTCTCGGTGACCGTTCGCAGCGACAACGGCGTCACCGAGCCGACGACGCATGACTTCACCCTCCGCGCCGACCCGACACCGCCTTCGACCTCGGACGACCTCGTCTCCGAATTCCGGGCCGGGCCCGTCACGGTGACCTTGACAGCGAGCGACGGCGGAGGATCGGGCGTCGCGAAGACCTACTTCACGAAGGGGGCCGCGCCCGCGGTGCCGACGACGGCGTCCACGGTCTACGACCCGGCCCACAAGCCGGTGCTCGCCGACGGGGAGAAGATCAGCTACTTCAGCGTCGACGCGGTCGGGAACGCGGAGACGCCGAAGACGTCGGCGGCGGCAAAGGTGGACGTCGGCGCCGCCGACGACGAGTGACGATGTCGGCGACCAGCCCTACCCAGGAGCGGTGGCCGTGGCTCTCGACTGCGAACGATGGCGTCGGGCTCGGGCGTCGCGAAGACGTACTTCACGAAGGGCGACCGAGCCCCGCGGTGCCGACGACGGCGTCCGCGGTCTACGACCCGCAGAGCAAGCCGCTGCTCACGAATGGGGAGAAGATCAGCTACTTCAGTGTCGACGCGATCGGCAACGCGGAGGCCCCGAAGACGTCCAGGCCCGTCAGGATCGCCGAGCCCGACACGATCATCGACCGTGCGCCCGCCACGCTCGGTAAGGACGCGCGACCGGCGGTCGCGTTCTCCTCGCCGATCGCGGCCGCGATCTTCGAGTGCTCGTTCGACGGCGCGCCCTTCACCGCGTGCGCCTCGCCGATCACGCCGGCGCAGCCGCTGACCGATGGCGAGCACCGCTTCGCCGTCCGAGCCGTCGTGGCCGGGGCGTCGGACCCCACCCCGGCGCAGGCGACCTTCGTCATCGACACGGCCGCACCCGCCGCGCCCGAGATCACCGCAGGCCCAGAGGGTCCCACCACGGAGCGATCACCGGCCTTCGTCTTCACGGGCGAGCCGGGGGCGTTCTTCGCATGCTCGGTCGACGGTGGCCGCGTCACGCCGTGCACGTCGCCCGTCACCCTTTCCGAGCTCACCCCGGGCGCGCACTCCTTCGCCGTCCTGCAGTTCGACGGGGCGGGCAACGCAAGTGCGGTGGCCGCCCGCTCCTTCACCGTCACCGTGAAGGCGGCGCAACTGTGCTTCGGGCGCCCGGCGACGATCGTCAGCGCCGGTCGGGTGCGCATCGACGGCACCCCGGGTGACGACGTGATCATCGGCGGCCCCGCCGGCGAGCGGATCGACGGCCGGGGTGGCAACGACCGCGTCTGCGCGGGCGGCGGCCCCGACCGGGTCAAGGGCGGCGCGGGCAACGACCGCATCGAGGGCGGCCGCGGGAAGGACCGGCTCAGCGGCGGTGCCGGCCGCGACCTGCTGCGATCCATCCGCAAGGCGGTCGACGCCGACGACTGCGGCCCGGGACGCGATAAGGTGCGCGCCGACGGCAAGGACCGGGTTGTCGGTTGCGAGGAGCGCCTGCGAGGCGCGCGCAGCTGAAGCACCGGGGATGGCCGCGTTCATCCCTGGGGTACCTAGCCCGCTCGCGCGAAGCGGGAGAAGGTGATCGCATGAGTCATGCGCGCGTCAGACGTCTCGCCCCCTTGCTTGCCGTCCTCGCGGTCCTTGCCGGCGCGATCACGGCGTGGGCGGCCGGCAACGACTCGAGTGTCGCCGTGACCCGTTTCGTCGCGCCGACCTCCACCTCGGCCATCGCGCAATGTCCGGACGGTCAACGCGCGACGGGGGGCGGGCTCGTCGGCTCGGATACGCAGACACGCGCTCAGCGTTTCAGCACCCCGCTGGACGAGACCGGTCTCGCCGCCAACATCGCCAACGGCGACGTCGCGCGGCAGTGGCAGGCCGGCGTCGTTCCCACCTCTGGCGCGTCCGAGCACAAGGTCTACGCCCTCTGCTCGGCGACCTCCGACGCGACCATCCGGATGTCGACTTCGTCACTGGCCGCCGACGAGACCGCCGAGATCTCCGTCGGCTGTCCGTCCACCTCCCGCGCGCTCGGTGGCGGTATCTCCAGTGGCACGGGCGATATGAACCACGTCGGGATCAATGGCCCGTACGACGACACCAACTCCATCACCAACGCCGACGACGGTGATGTCGCCAAGTTCTGGCACGCCTCCGTCTACAACAGCAGCAAGAGTCGGCAGAGCTTCCGGGTTTTCGCCCTGTGCTCGCCGACGTCGGATGCGACGCTGAAGTACGCCCGCATCGTCGGGATCGGAGGATTCCAGAAGGGCTCCGCCACGGCGATGTGCCCCGCGGGCCGGCACGCCACAGGAGGTGGCATCGCCAGCACAACAGCACCAAAGCCGCAGGGGAGTGGCCTCGGAGCCATCCTCTCGATCGTCGCCGACGACGGGCCGGTCGACGCAGTCGGGACCGACATCAGCCTCACCACCGGCGCGACCGCGCGCGGGTGGCGCGCTTCCATCCTCAACGTCAGTGGGGCTCCTCAGGACTACAAGGTCCTGGCCATCTGTGAGAGCGACCCGCCCGCAGCCACGCCCGTCGGGCCGACCGGACCAAGCGGGCCGAGTGGACCGTCCGGGCCGACCGGGCCGACGACGGAGCAGCCACTCGCGCTTTCGGTGAGGCCGGCGAGGGTCAAGGCACGCAAGCGCAAGACCTTCACCTTCACGGTCACTTCCAACGGCAGCCCGGTCGGCGGAGCGACGGTCTCCATGCGCAACCGACAGTCGCTGAGCGGCGATGACGGCCGCGCGGCGATCACTCGCAAGTTCGTGCGCCGCGGCACGGTGACGGCGACGGCCGCCAGGGCCGGGTTCACACCGGCCACCGCGACCATCACGGTCCGCAAGGCCAGGTGACGCTCAGAGCGCTGCGAGCACTTCGGGCGCGACCTGCTTCTTGCGGCTCATCACGCCCGGCAGGTCGAGCATCGCGCCCTCGGCCTTGACGCCGAAGGCGCGCTCGATGGCGCCGACGTTGCCCGACACGAGCAGTTTGGTCCCCCGGGCCACGATGTCCGTGACCATCAGTGCGTAGACGGGTTGGTGGTTTGACTCGCGAACGGCATCCATCGCGCGCAGCAGCTCCTCGCGGCGTTCGATCAGCCGGCTGCCGACGGTCTCGACCTGGGCGATGGAGATCGTCTGGCCGTCGCTGACGGAATAGCCCTTGGCGTCGCGCGTGACGATCTCCTCGGCCGGCGTGTCGGCGGCGGCGGAGGTCTCCTCGAACATCTCCCGGCCGAAGTCCATGGCGTCGATGGCGAGCACGCGTTCGAGGTGCTCGATCGCCGCCCGGTCGCGGGCGGTCGCCGTCGGGGAGTTGAGGATGACGGTGTCGGACATCACCGCGCCGACGAGCAGCATCGCGGTGGAGCGGCTCGGCTCGAGGCCGTTCTGGCGGAAGCGCTCGATCACGAGCGTGGCCGTCGAGCCGACGGGATCGAACGTGGCGCGGACCGGGACGCGCGTCTCGATCGATCCGATGTGGTGATGGTCGAGGATCTCGACGATCTCTGCGCGCTCGACGCCGGGCACGCTCTGGGCCTGCTCGGCGTGGTCGACGAGGATGACCTTCCGTGGTGGGGGGTCGACGAGGTGGGCGCGGGTGACCAGCCCGACGGGCCGGCCGCCGCCATCGATGACGACCGCGGCCTGGTAGTGGATGCCGGTGATGTCCTCGCCGACCTCGTGCAGCAGGTCGTTGCGGCGCACGGTCAGGGGCTCTGAGTCCATGAGCGCATGCGATGGCTCCGACAGCGTCACCATGCGACCGGTGACGTAGCTGTCCAGGGGAGACGAGATCACGGTGGCACCGGCGTCCTCCGCCGCGGAGAGCACGGCCGCGGTCGGTCGCGTGTCGTTGGAGGCGACGATCAGGCCGGCTCCGAGCTCGATCGCGCGCAGCTGGGCGTCCTCGCGGTCACCGACGACCGTGACGTCGCCCGAGGTGATGTCCGGCAGGGACGCGACGGCCATGGACAGCACCCACACGCGCCCGTCCACCTCGCGCTCGGCATCGCCGGCGAGCACCTCGCCGCCGAGCACCTGCGCGATCGCGTCGGCCCGGGTCGGCGCGTCCAGCCGCGATGCCTCGCGCGACTCGCGGATGTAGCGGTGCGCGAGCGCCCGCTCGGTCATGACCCCGGTCAGCTTGCCCGTGTCGTCGACCAGGGGTACGAGCTCGAGCCCCTCGCGCGCCATCAGCAGACCCACCTCGCGCACCGGCGCGCTCTGGGACGCGACCAGCGGGTCGAGGGCCATGACGTCGCGCACGCGCTGGAACAGATGCGGCAGCAGCTCCGGCTCCTCCGCGTCCGCCCGCTCGAGCACCCAGCGGGTCTGCGCGTTGAGGGCGCCGAGCCGGACCGCGACGTAGTCGTCGGACGGATCCAGGCGGTTGTAGAGCTCCGCGTAGGCGATCGCCGAGGCGATCGAATCGGTGTCCGGGTTGCGGTGACCGGTGACGTAGACGGTCACGGCCATGCATATTGACGCACCGACGAAGGGCATTGGCGCTATAACCGCCGTCCTTGGCCGCATCGACGATCCCCGACGACCTCTCGCAGCTCGAAGCGCAGGCCGCGAAGGTCCTGGCTCCCGAGGCGCTGGCCTACATCCTCGCCGGGGCCGGGCGACGCGGACACCACCCGTGCGAACGCCGCGGCGTTGCAAGCGCTGGAAGATCAAGAAGCGCAAGGGCCGCAAGCCGGCGAAGGTCGATCTCTCCACGACCATCCTGGGCACGCGCATGCCCGCGCCGGTGATCTTCGCGCCGGTCGGCGTGCAGAAGCTCGCCCATCCCGAGGGCGAGCTCGCCAGCGCCCGCGCGGCGCAGGAGCTCGGGCTGACCTACGTGCACTCCACGCAGGCCACCTACAAGATGGAGGACGTCGCCGAGGCCAACGGGGACGGCCAGCGCTGGTACCAGCTGTACTGGCCGACGGACGACGAGCTGACCGCCTCCTTCCTCAAGCGCGCGAAGGCGGCCGGCTACACGCACCTGGTCATCACGCTCGACACGACGCTGCTCGGCTGGCGGCCGCTCGACCTCGACCGCGGGTACTCGCCGTTCCTCGAGAACAAGGGCATCGCCAACTACACGAGCGACCCGGTCTTCCAGCGCAAGATGCCCGTACCCGCGGAGCTCGCGCCGCTGCCGACCGGCATCGTCTTCGCGGGCGTCTTCCAGAACCCCGGCCTGAGCTGGGACCGGCTGCCGCTCATTCGCGAGAACTGGGACGGGCCGATCCTGCTCAAGGGGATCCAGAGCCCGCTCGACGCGCGGCGCGCGGTTGAGGAGAAGATCGACGGCATCGTCGTCTCCAACCACGGCGGCCGGCAGGTCGACGGTGCGATCGCGTCGCTCGAGGCGCTCCCGCCGATCGTCAAAGCGGTCGGCCGCAAGCTGCCCGTGCTCTTCGACTCCGGGATCCGCACGGGCCGCGACGCCTTCAAGGCGCTGGCACTCGGCGCCGACGCGGTGTTGATCGGCCGACCGTACATCTACGGCCTCGCGCTGGACGGACAGACCGGCACCCGGACCGTCATGCGCAGCCTTGTCGACGAGCTCGCCGACGAAGTCCGCAAGGCAGGCCACCGCAGCCATCGCAAGCTCTCCCGCTCCTCCCTGACCCGATGACCGAGACCACGCGTCGCCAGTTCCTGGAAGCAGCCGGCACGGCGGCGGCGGTGACCGTGCTCGCTCCGTCCGCGCTCGCGTCGGCCCGGACGGCACCCGCGCGCGCCGCGGTCGGAAGGCAGTCGCCGCTGCCGGTCGGACCGGGTGCGCCCTACTCGAGCTACCAGTCCGAGATCTACATCACCGGGATGTCCACCGGCGTCACGCCGATCTTCACGACGAACCTCTCCGACCTCGAGGCCGTTGCGGCGAACGTGCTGTCCGACGCCGCCCGGCGGAACCTGCTCGCGGAGGCGGGCGGAGCCGCTGCTGTGCGCGCGAACGCAAAGGCGCTGCGGGCCTGGCGGATCGTGCCGCGGATGTTCATCGACCGGGCCCGGCGCAACCTCGGCGTGAACGTGCTCGGCGACGAGATGCTCACCCCGGTGATCCTCGGCCCGGTCGGCAACCAGGGTCTTGCCCACCCGGACGCCGAGGCCGCGAGCGCCCGCGCCGCCATGGCCCAGGGGCTCACCTACGTGCACTCCGACCGGTCCAGCATGTCGGTCGAGGCCGTCGCCGTCGCCGCGCCCGCCGGCTCGCGCTGGTTCGCCTTGGACTGGCCGGACACGTCCGCACCCGACCTCGCGCCGCTGAGCGCCGCCCGCTCGGCTGGATGCACCCACCTCGTCCTCTCGCCGCCTCAGCCCGGCAAGAGCTGGACGCCGCTCGCGTCGATCCGCCAGGCCTGGGATGGGCCGATCGTCCTCACCGGCATCCAGACCGTGGCGGACGCACGCATGGCCGTCCGCCGCGGCTTCGAAGGCATCGTCGTCTCCAACGAGCGCGGCCGCCGCGGGCCGGGCGTCGCGGGCACGATCCACGCTCTGCCGAAGATCGCGGACGCCGTCGGCGACAAGGTCGCCGTCCTCTTCGGCGCGGGCGTTCGCACCGGAGTCGACGTCTACCGCGCGCTTGCGCTCGGGGCGGACGCCGTCATGCTCGGCCGCCCGTACGTGCACGGCCTGGCGCTGGGCGGCGAGGACGGCGTCGAGCACATGCTGCGCACCCTTCAGGCCGAGCTCGACATCACGCTCGCCATCGCCGGGGTCGCGAATTCTCGCGACCTCGACCGCAGCGCGCTCGTCCGTGCGTGAGCAGCACGACGCAGTCGACGAAGCGCTCTAGACCTTCGCGCCTACACGGTGCCAGATGCCCCATTCGGCCGTGCCGCCTGCCTCGTGGGCGAATCGCTTCCACGGTTCCAGGTGGCCTGCTCCAGCTGTCCGTGACCAGCCGTCGAGCGCTGCGCGACTGCGCCAGTCCTGGGCAACCGCGGGCCCGGCTCGCGTCAGGCGTATGCGGCTGACCAGTAGGCCCTCGTGGCGTGCCGGCCGGACCATGCCCGCGAACGCGAGCGGCACCCATGGGTGCGCCACCAGCCGCCAGAGCGCCGACCAGCGCATGCCGATGACGATCTGGACGGGGTCGTTCCCCGTGTCGCGGATGTCCCAGCCGTCTTTCACTCGGCGGGACTACCCGGCGAGGCAGTGCCGGCGCGCCACGCCTGCACGACGTGGAAGATCAGCGGCGGCTGAGGCCGAACGCTGGAACTGATGAAGGCGCTCAGCGCGGCGCTGCGCGCCCGATCGTCACCGTCTTGACCGCGGTGCGCTCGTTGCCCGCGGCGTCGCGCGCCGAGACCAGCACGCGGGCACCGACGGAACCGCCCGCCTTGGCGAGTTGCTTGCGCGCGGCCTTGCCGAGCTTGAGGACGAGCTCGATCTCGCCGCCTGTGCCCGGGTGGGCGCGTTTCGCGCGGGCCAGGACGATGTTCGGGGGCCGCACGGCCCGGACCTTGCGGATGGCGCGGCTGTCGAACACCACGGCGACCTCGGCCGCCTCGTCCGAAGTGACCTTCACGGCGAGGCCGCGCTTGAGCAGCCGCTTGCGGCCGACCCGCTGCGCGACCTTCACGGTCACCGTGGGCTTCTGGCGTGTCGGCGCCGGGCGATGCGGATGGCGTCGGCGTGGCGGTCGGATCGGGCAGGCCCTCGCCCGCCGGCGGCGCCGTAGACGAAGTCGGCGGGGATGCCACCCGACGGCAGCCGGAACGGGCCGGAGATCTCGAAGATCCCGCCGACGGCCGCCGCGCTCAGGTTCAGCTCGCGCTGGGAGGTCACGTACAGCTTGGTCTGGTCCGGGCTGAAGACCACGCCGCACAGCTCGGAGCTGGCATGGGTCGGGCCCGACATGCGCAGCAGCGGCGAGACGAAACCGTCCGGCGTGATCAGGCCGATCTCGAGGTTGCCGCCGTCCTCGCAGACCAGCACGTCCCCGAACGCGCTGACCGTGACGTTGTCGACGGCGTCGAGCGAGGCGCCCGGGGTGGCGACGTAGTCGTAGAGCACCTCCATCTTGTTCGCCGCCGGGGTGTAGGACCAGACCTTCTTGTCGCCCTTGGTCGTGAAGTAGACGACGCCGTTGGCGTGCCACAGGCCCTCGCCGCCGTTGAAGGGCGTCATCTGCGGCACCTGCTGCCGCGTCGGCTTGCCGGACTGCGCGGTGGTCGGGTCCGGCACCGTGTGCCAGGTGACCGTGCCGTCGCCGGCGCGCTCGGCGACCTCGAGGAGGCCGGCAGCAAGGTCGGGATAGGTGGTCGGCGTGAAGCGGTAGAAGCCGCCGGCCGGGTCGTCCTCGCTCAGGTAGACCTTCTTGCCCGCGCGATCGACGGCGGCCGCCTCGTGCGCGAAGGCGCCCATCGCGGGCCGGCCGACGGCAGCCACCTTGCCCGCCGGGTCGCATTCCCAGATCAGCCCGGAGGCGGCCTCCTCGCCGGTCAGCCAGGTGCCCCACGGCGTCGGCCCGCCGGCGCAGTTGCGGCTCGTGTTGCCACAGATGCGGTAGGCGTCGGTGATCGAGCCATCGGCCGCGAAGCGCGTCGCCGACACGCCGCCGCCGTCGGCCGCGGCGGACTCCGAGTTCGTGACGAGCACCAGCCGCCGTCGCTGGTCTTGAAGGTGGCCTGCCCGTCGGGGTAGATCGGCAGGGAGTAGCTCGTGTTGCCCACCGGCTGCTGGGCGGCGGCGATGCGCCGCGACGTGAAGCCGGGCGGCAGCATGATCCCGTTGGCGTCGGGCAGAGCCGAGGGCGCCGTAGGGCGACGGGCCCGGCCCCGCCGGAGCGGCGAGGGCCTGACGAAGGAAGGCTGGGCCGAGCGCCAACGCGCCCGCCGTCGTCGCCCCGGTCCAAAGCAGTTCCCGCCGACTGATCGCCATCAGCGCATTGAACCGGATCAGGCCCGGGCGCGCAGGGCTTCGAGCATCCCGCTCGCCGCCGGACCTGGCTCGGCGCGGCCGCGGCGGTGGACGACGCTGATCGTGCGGGCACCGAGGTCCAGCGGGCCGGCGTCGACGCGCACGCCGTCCGGCTTGAAGAAGTCGAGCACGAGCTCGGTGGCCACGCTCGCGCCGAGGCCGGCGACGACGAGCGCGATCATCGACGGGTACTGGTCGCAGACGTGGCGGACGTCGAGCTGGACGCCGTTGGCCGCGCCCAGCTGGTCGAGCGCCTCACGAGCGGGCGTACCGGGCGCGCCACCGATCCACGGCGCAGCGAGCAGCCGGTGGGCGCTCTGCGCCGGCCAGCCCGCCGGAACGACGATGCGGAACGGATCGCGCAGCAGGTCCTCGACCACGACCGCGCGAGGAGGTGGCGCGTCGGGGACCCGTTCGATGAGCAGCAGATCGAGCTCGCCGGCGCGCAGCTGTGCGAGGCCGGTCGTCTCGTCGACCTCGGTGACGGTCGGCACGATGGTCGGCTCGCTGATCGCCAGATCGGCGACCGCAGGCCCGACGAGGCGGCGCAGGACGGTGGCGAAGCCGCCGATGCGTACCGGGCCGCGACGCTCGCCGCGCAGCGTCATGGCAGTCCGCTCCGCCTCGGCCAGGGCGTCCGCCACCTGGCCGCCCTGCTCGGCGAGCGCCTGACCCGCGGCGGTCAGCGCCAGGGCGCGGCCGCCGCCGCGCCGCGTCCGGTCCACGAGGCTGAGGCCGGTCTCCGCTTCGA
>CAVXBH010000046.1:0-308490 GCA_963759945.1 uncultured Solirubrobacteraceae bacterium
TCCTGTGAACAGCCTCTAGCGCCCTTCGAAGCTGACCTGGCCGGCCCCGTCGAGCTGGGAGACCACGAACTCGGTCTCGTCTTCTCCGACGGTTGCCCAGCAGGAGAACGCGTTGCCCTTCAGCTGGTCCACACCGGACGGACAGCTCACGCGGGGGCGGATGTCTCGCTGCTGGACGCTGCTCTGCTCGATCGCCCGCTCGACCTTTTCCGTGTCGAGGGTGATCGGAGCGGACGACCCGCAGGCCGCGAGCGCAAGGCTCGCAGCCATGAGGAGACCGACGTGGTCCTGGGGAGTCGCATCAGCCGATCTTCTCGATCAGGATCGATGCGTTGACGTTCTGCTGGGTTCCGCCGGCGAGGGTCTGCAACGTGACCGCCGATGCGGAACTGTGGTTTCGGAGCGTGATCACGTCGCCGGCGCCGAGCGTGAGGATCACCTGACCGAGTCCTGCTGGGTGCCGGCGCCGGAGCCGTAGGTCGAGCCGTCGGCTTCGGCGCCGTTGACGAACAGGGCGAACTGCCCCGGTTCCACGCCCGAGACCGAGAAGCTGACTTCGTAGTCGCCAGCCGCGATCACCGCGATGTTCGGCGTGCCCGGAGCGTGCGTGATGCCTGCGGTCAGTACGCCGTTCGAGTCGAACGGCACGTCGGCCTCGATCGCCACGGCCCGCGCCCTCGTTGAAGACGTAGCCGTACTCGGCGAGCCCGTTCGTTCCGGCGGGGCCCTGGGGCCCGAGTCGCCGGTCGGCCCGGCGCGCCGTGCCGTCACCCCCGCGCCCGTCGTTGCCGTCGGGCCGGTCCGCGCCCGGGTGCGGGCCCGTTGCACCGGTCGGACCGGCTGAGCCGGTCGAACCCGTGGAACCGGTCGAACCCGTGGATCCGGTGGGCCCGGCCGCGCCATCGATGCCGTTGGTGCCTGCCGCGCCCGTGGAACCCTGGACACCCTGGAGCCCGGCCGGCGGAGCCGGTCGCGCCGCGCGCCCTGGGTGCCCGGCGGCGCCCTGCGGCCCTGCGGCGCCCTGCGCCTGCAGCGTCGCGTCCGCGGCCCCGGTACCCGGCGGCGCCGGTCGCGCCCGTGGACCCAGCCGCGCCCGTGGTGCCCTGCACGCCTTGAAGACCCTGTGCCCCGGCTGTTCCGGTCGCCCCGGCCTCACTGTGGCGCCGGCCTGACCTGTGGCGCCGGCCTCGCCGGTGGCGCCCTGCGGTCGGACCGCCGTCCGCTCCGTTGCGGCCTCGCTTGCCGGCCTCGCCGACCTTGCCGCGGCGTCTTTTACCGGTCTTGCCTGTTTCGCCGGTCTTCCCGCGTCGGCTATGTTCGTCGCGGCACACGTCGGCGAGGGCTTGGGACAAGCCGATGCGTCCGCGCGCGAGCCCACGCTGCCGGTGAAGGCCGGGGGTGAACACGGCGGCGGCGGCACCAGCGGGCACGCCGCGGCGGCGACGCCGGTCGGGCCGAGGACGGCGAGAGTGGCGGCGGAGAGCAGCAACCTCCGATAACGGGGACTCCACATGGCATACCGCCTCTCAGGAGTCCGAGCCCGTCTCGCAGCCCTCGATCCCACTCGATGACGCTGCGGATTGCGGCGTCACGTGCCGTATCGGCGGCTGACGCGGTGAGCACGACTTTGCCCGGAATGACATGGCCATCAGACGATGCGTCCTCGCTACACTTCCTGAAGTATTCCCGACCCACGCGGTCGGATATGCCTGAAGATGAGCCCCGAACTGGTCGACATCTGCCCCGTCTCCGAACTGCCGCCCGGCGCCTCGCGCGTCGTGGAGTTCGAGGACTTCGAGATCGGCGTCGTCAACTGCAACGGGGAGCTCTTCGCGATCGAGGACCGCTGCACCCACGACAACGGCCTGCTCTTCGAGGGGCCGATCGACGTGGAGAAGTGCACGGTCGAGTGCCCCCGGCACGGGTCGCTGTTCGACCTGCGCACCGGGCGCCCGATCAACCTTCCGGCCTACGTGCCCGTAGATACCTTCGACGTCGTCATCGACGGCGACATGATCCGAGTAGAGGTGGACTGAACCATGGCTACGCCTGAGATTCTCGCCGAGCAGGACTCGCTGAAGGACATCAACTCCGATTACAAGGAGCGCTACGGCTTCAACGATTCCCAGCTCGATTACGCCTACAAGGCGCCGAAGGGGATCAACCGCGAGATCGTCGAGATCATCTCCGCGCACAAGCAGGAGCCGCAGTGGATGCTCGACTTCCGCCTCCAGGCGCTCGAGTACTTCGAGGCCCGGCCGCAGCCCACGTGGGGCTCGCCGATGCTGGCCGACGTCGACTACGACAACATCCACTACTTCGTCCGCGCCTCCGAGAAGTCCTCGCGCACGTGGGACGACGTGCCCGACGACATCAAGAACACCTTCGACCGGCTCGGCATCCCCGAGGCGGAGCGCAAGTTCCTCGCCGGCGTCGGCGCGCAGTACGAGTCCGAGGTCGTCTACCACCAGGTGCGCGAGGACCTCGAGAAGCAGGGCGTCATCTTCATGGACATGGACTCGGGCCTGCGCGAGCACGAGGACCTGGTCCGCGAGCACTTCGCGACGATCATCCCGCCCAACGACAACAAGCTGGCCGCGCTGAACTCGGCCGTGTGGTCGGGCGGCTCGTTCGTCTACGTCCCGCCGGGCGTGCACGTCGAGATGCCGCTGCAGGCCTACTTCCGCATCAACACCGAGAACATGGGCCAGTTCGAGCGGACGCTGATCATCGCCGACGAGGGCTCCTACGTGCACTACGTCGAGGGCTGCACCGCGCCGGTGTGGACCTCCGATTCGCTGCACTCCGCCGTCGTCGAGCTGATCGCCAAGCCCGGCGCCCGCATCCGCTACACGACCGTGCAGAACTGGTCGCAGAACGTCTACAACCTCGTCACCAAGCGTGCCGTCGCCGAGCGGGACGCCACGGTGGAGTGGGTCGACTGCAACCTCGGCTCCAAGCTGACCATGAAGTACCCGTCGATCTACCTGACGGGCGAGCGCGCGCACGGCGAGGTGCTCTCCATCGCCTTCGCGGGTGAGGGCCAGCACCAGGACGCCGGCGCGAAGATCATCCACGCGGCGCCGAACACGACGTCGAACATCTTCGCCAAGTCGATCTCCAAGGACGGCGGCCGCTCCTCCTACCGCGGCCTGCTCGAGGTCGCCAAGGGCGCGACCGGCTCCAAGTCGACCGTCGTCTGCGACGCGCTGCTGCTCGACGAGAAGTCGCGGTCGGACACCTACCCGACGATCCGCATCTCCGAGGACGACGTCCAGGTCGCCCACGAGGCCACGGTCTCCAAGGTCGGCGACGAGCAGGTCTTCTACCTGCAGTCGCACGGCATCTCCGAGGAGGAGGCGGCCAAGATGATCGTCAACGGCTTCATCGAGCCGATCGTCAAGGAGCTCCCGATGGAGTACGCCGTCGAGATGAACCGGCTGATCGAGTTGCAGATGGAGGGCTCCATTGGCTAGCGCCAGCGCCCTTGCGGACCCGAACCCCGTGACGCCGGCGCTCCCCAGCCACAAGGGGATCCCGGGCTGGGAGTTCACCCCGCTGCCCAAGAACTTCTCCTTCGACGCGTACTCGCCCGTCGTCGGCGGGCCGATCACGTCGGTCACGCCCGCGTACGTGCTGCCGGCGGCCGAGGGCTCGATCGAGCTGCTGCAGGTCGACGCCGCCACCGGCGAGGGCGTCGCGGTCGAGGACGGCCCGGTCGTCCTGCCGCTGGACGTCGCGCTGGCCGAGCACCCCGAGCTCGTCGAGCCGTACCTCGGCACCGTCGTCGACACCGACGACGCCTTCGTCGCCGAGAACGCGCGCGCCTGGAAGGGCGGCGCCTTCGTGTGGGTCCCCCGCGGGATCAAGGTCGATGTGCCGATCATGCTCACGTCCGTCAATGCAATGGACGGCACGGCGCTCAATCGGCGGACCCTCATCGTGCTCGAGGAGGGCGCCGAGGCGCAGGTCGTCGAGCAGCACCTGTCCGCCGACGCGGACTCCGCGACGCTGCTCAACACGGTCGTCGAGATCGTCGTGGGCCAGAACGCGCGACTGCGCTACCTCAACGCCCAGGACCTCAACGAGAAGTCGCTGATCTACGGCAACCAGCGCGCGGACATCGCACGTGACGGCCGCCTCGAGTGGGGTGTGCTGGGCTTCGGCTCGGCCACCGGCCACGTCCGGATGGTCACCACGCTCTCAGGCCCCGGCGCCGAGGCCCGCGTCACCGGCGCCTACGCGCCGCACGGCCGCCAGCACGTCGACTACGACACCTACCAGGAGCACGCGGCGGAGAACTGCGTCTCCAACCTCGCCTTCCGCGGCATCCTCAACGACCGCGCGTCGAGCGTCTGGCGCGGGATGATCAAGGTCGACCCGGGCGCCCAGCAGACCGACGGCTTCCAGGACTGCCGCAACCTGCTGCTCACCAAGCGCGCCCACGCCGACGCGATCCCCGGCCTCGAGATCCTCGCCAACGACGTCCGTTGCACGCACGCGGCGGCGATCGCCCAGATCGATCCGGACCAGCTCTTCTACCTGCGCTCGCGCGGGCTCGGCGACGCGGCCGCGCGGCGGCTCGTCATCGAGGGCTTCTTGTCCGAACTGGTCGAGCGCTTCGGCGACGAGGACTCACCGCTGCGCGACGCGGTGGCCGACGCCCTCGAGGCGCGGCTCGAGCTGATCCTGTAGGACCGCTCGGGTCTGGTAGGACGATCGGACGACGGCGGCGTGCACCACATCGCCACCAAGACGGCGGACATGGACCGTCTCATCGCGTTCTACGCGACGTGATCGGAGCGCCGACGATCGCGGGACATGCGCGAGGAGGGGATCCGGCACGCCTACATCGACTTCGGCGGCGGTGCGCTGCTGCACCCGTTCGAGATCCCCGGGGTCGAGGTCGTCCAGCACGAGGAGCCGATGTTCGACCGCGGCAAGATCGACCACTTCGCCCTGAAGGCCGAGACACTCGAGGACCTCGAGGGCCTGCGCCAGAGGATCCTGTACGCCGGCGCAGGCGACGGAGAGGCCGTCGACATGGGCGAGGTCGTCAGCGTCGGTTTCACCGACCCCGACGGCCAGTGGAGCGAGGTCATGTGGGACCGCCCGGGCGCAACCGGCGGCCTCGAGCGCGAGCAGTGGCGCCGCTGGCCGTACCCGGAGCCCATCCCGGCCTGACCAGCTGGAACACGTGTTCCAAGTGGTCGGGAGAACGGCTATCCGTCTGGCCGGTATGCGAACATACGTTCGTGTCCGGTACGCCGACGCGAGCGCAAGTCATCCGGCATCGCCTCCTCGGGATGGAGGCGCATGAGGGCGCGCGCATGGCTCAAAGACTGGCCCTGATCGCCGAACTCGACGAACTGGGCGCCGCGCAGGGACTCGGCTTCCGCTCGACCGCCCACTGGCTCCAGGTCGAGTGCCGACTCGAATCCCGCACCGCCCGCGACTACGTTCGCGTCGGCCGTCGGCTGCAGGCCTGGCCATCGATCCAGCAGGCGTTACGCGAGGGTCGGCTGACGTACTCGCAGTGTCGCGCGCTGGCTCGGGCGAGCGCGGAGGAGGATGAGAGCGCTCTGCTCGCCGTCGCTCTGCAATCGACGGTGACAGCGCTCGAGTTGCACGTCCGGCAGCTGGGCACCGCACCTTCCGCTGATCCGGAAGTGGCCGAGAGGGCTCACGCGCGGCGTACCGTTCGTTGGACCTGGGAGGAGGACGGCAGCCTGAGCTTCTGGGGCCGACTCGGGTCTACCGCACGAGGTGGCGCTGTCTCAGACCGAGGGGATGCCGACGGAGTGCGTCCTGAACTTCGACGACATCTTCAGCGTTCCGAAGAACCTGCTGACTCGCCGGATCACCCGGTTGCGCGAACCGAGGCTGAGCGAGTTGTGTGAGGCGCTGCGGATGGCGACGGGCTGCTGACCGTCTGCACGTCGGCGACGAAGCGGATGCCGTCCGGGACACCGAGGGCCGCGCACGCGCGGGTGACGACGCGCAGGCCGAAGCGGCGGTCCTCGCCGACCGTCTTCTCGAGCCCGGCGTGATCGGCAATCACGGTCGCCGGCATGGCGACGAGGCCGCGGGCGTCGAGCGCATCGCGGACCGCGTGCAGCGAGTGGTGCTGCGCGTTGACGAGGAAGACGCCGCTGCGTCCGACCACGAGGTGCTCCGCGCCGACGCGGTCGTGATGGACCACGAGATCCTCCGCGGCGAGCGCGTCGAGGCGGTCGGCGAGCATGGGTCAGGCAACGGCATTCCGGCCCGCCCGCTTGAGCCGCAAACGGCCCGGTTCAACTGAACGTCGGGGCCTGCCAGTCTCCGAAGACCTCGGGCAGCCCGTCGCTGACCCGGTCGGGGAACCGTGCCGGGCGCTTCTCGAGGAACGAGGTGACGCCCTCGACGGCGTCGGCGCTCTGGCCGCGGGCGAAGATCGCGCGGGAGTCGGCGCGGTGCGCCTCCATCGGGTGGGCGGCGCCGAGCATCCGCCACATGCAGGCGGCGGGAGAGCGCGACGGAGACCGGCGCGGTGTTGTCGGCGATCTCGCGCGCGAGCGCGTACGCGGCGTCGAGCAGCTCGTCGGGCTCGAGGACGCGGCGGACGAGCCCGCCGGCGAGCGCCTCCTCGGCGTCGAACACGCGGCCGGTCGCGACCCACTCCATCGCCTGGCCGATGCCCACGACGCGGGGCAGGAACCAGCTCGAGCACGCCTCGGGCACGATCCCGCGCCGGGCGAAGACGAAGCCGATCTTGGCGCCCTCGGCGGCGAGGCGGATGTCCATCGGCAGCGTCATGGTGGCGCCGACGCCGACCGCGGGGCCGTTGATGGCGGCGATCACCGGCTTGGTGGAGTCGAAGATGCGCAGGGTGACCATGCCGCCGCCGTCGCGGGGGACGTCGCCCTCGGCCGCGCGGTCGCGCCAGTCGAACGTGTCGCCGCCGCGCGGCGAGGTCGGCGCCCGCGCAGAAGCCGCGTCCCGCGCCGGTGACGACGATCGCACGCACGTCGTCGTCGGCGTCCGCGTCGTCGAAGGCGTTGAGCAGCTCGTGGCACATCGTCTGGGTGAACGCGTTGAGTCGTTCGGGCCGGTCGAGCGTGATGGTCAGGACGTGGTCGGCGACCTCGTAGCGGATCTCTTCGAAAGGCATCCGCATATCCAACCGGCATCGGGCCGTAGCGGTACTGTGAGCGGTGACCATGAGCTCTCCTGTCCGCCGTTCTCGCCGTGACCGTCTCGACAAGGCCTACAAGCTCACGCTCGCCACCGGCGGGTTCGGCCTGGCCGCTGCCGCTGCGTTCGTTCTCGCGCTGGTCTCCAGCTTCAGCTGGGGCTGGTTCGTGCTCGCCGCCGCCATCGCCGCCGTGTGCGCCGTGATGCTGCGCAGCTCCGTGCGCTAGTGCCCCGAGTCAGGAATTCGGGACACTAGGCGGACATGCGGTTCCGGGTGGAGCCCGGCGCCCGCGGGGGTTGGCGGGTCATGCTCGAGGGCGTCGACGCGCCCGTGTCCGAGCACGACACCGAGGAGGAGGCGCAGGCGCGCGCCGGCCGCGTACGCGCGCGGGGCAGAGGCAGCCGCTGCGCCGACGCTGGAAACGGGTATTGCGCGCGGCGAGCGCGTCACGCTGCCCGATGCCAGTGAGGTCATCCTGCGGCCGATCCGGAGCGAGGACGCTCCGCTGCTGCTCGAGGGCTTCGCGCACGACTTCGGCGAGGAGTCGCGTTACCTGCGCTTCATGGCGCCCAAGAAGCGGCTGTCACCGTCTGAGCTCAGCTACTTCACCGACGTCGACCACGATCGCCACGAGGCGATCGGCGCGCTGGATCCGGACACAGGCGCGGGCGTCGGGATCGCCCGCTTCGTGCGCGAGCGGGCCGGCGCGACGACCGCCGAAGCGGCGGTTGCCGTCGCCGATGCCTGGCAGGGCCGCGGCCTCGGCGGGGTGCTGCTCGACCGGCTCGCCGAGCGCGCGCGCGAGGTCGGGGTCACCGAGTTCAACGCGTCGCTGCTGGCCACCAACCGAGCGATGCTCGCGCTCTTCGGGCGCCTCGGCCGGATGGAGGTCCGCCACGACGCCGGCACGAGTATCCGCATCGACGTCTGCCTGGACTGCGAGGGAGATTCGCTGCGACAGGCGCTTCGGGCCGCGGCGGCGGGGGATGTTTCGACGTGATCTGGCTCGTGCTGCTGGCTGCGGCCGTCTCGCTGCCGCAGCCGGACCCGGCTGCCGTGCGAGCGGGCGGCGCGCCGGCCGTCTACTACGAGGTGCGCACGCCCGCCCAACGACCGCGCGGCGTCGTGCTCGTCTTTCACGGTGGCGGCTGGTGCGGCGCCGACGAGCCGGAAGGTCGGGTGTGCGGGCCCGAGGAGGACCGCATCCGCGACGACCAGCCCGACGGCGGGTACACGGATCCCAACGGCGGTCGCGTGGTCTCCGAGGTGCAACGGGCGGCGGTGGCCCGCGGCTACGTGACGATCGGCGCCAGCTACGCCTCCGACGAAGCCGGGCTGGCCGATGTGGTCGCCTTCTACGACCAGGCCGCCGCGCGCTGGCCGGACCTCCCGATCTTCGCGTGGGGACAGTCCGCCGGCGGCCAGTGGGCACTCGTCCTCGGCGCCCTGCGACCGCTGGCCGGGGTCGTCGGTGAGGCGGCGCCCGCCGACTTCACGACGTGGAAGAGGTTCTCTGACGGCGCCAACTACGTCGACGAGTACCTGCCGACCATCTTCGGCGGGCCAGATGACCCGTCGCCCAACGTCGACGATTACGACCCGCTGCCGTTGTACGCGCGCGAGCATCCGCCGGTGCTGCTGCTCACGGCCACCGGGCAGCGCGATCGGGTCGTGCCCGAGCCGGTCGCGCGGAGTTTCGCCGAGCGCGTGCCCGGGACCCGTGTGGTGGAGGTCGACCCCGGTGACCACTGGTGGGTGCACACCCAGGTCGAGTTCGCTGATCTGCAGCGCGCGCGTCGCGCGGCGTTCAGCTTCCTCGACGAGCAGCGATGAGCCTGATCGCCGTCGTCGCCGCAGTTGCGCTCAACTCGTCGCCCGGTGCCGTGCAGACGTGCAACGACGCTCCGCCCGGCAGCGCCCTCGCGGGAGTCGGCCGGTTCTCCGAACAGGCGGCGCGATTCGGGGGCTCGGTCAGGATCGACGTGAGCGAGAACGCGTGCGCGCCGTCCGTGGCCCGACCGCTCTCGGTCATGGACGGGTTGCAACTGCGCGTCGTGCCAGGTCCGGAGACGAGCGTGATGCCGCGCGGGACGACGGCGCGAGCGACCCTGGCGGGCGAGGGTGGGAGGGAGATCATCTCCTACACGGCGAGCGTCGCCGGCCAGCGGGCCGATGACGGATACGCGCTGCGCCTGACCGCCGTCACCGCGGACGGGCGACGCGTGGTGCTCGCCCGGGATCTCGTCGGCGAGGTCAGCCGACAGGGCTTCGAGCTGCCGCCCGCCACCAGGGCGATCCAATGGAGTCTCGGCTGCGAGGCGGCGAGTTGCAGCAGCGCCGCGACGGGCGACCCGGCGACACGCGGGCTGCCTGCGAGCCTCAACGTCTACGGTTCCACGGCAGTGCTGGCCCCGTCGCCATAGGGGGTCCGGTCGACGGCCGCCATGCCGTCTACCCGACATGGCGGTCGGCAGCGTGGCGGAGGATCCGGTGGCAGAGGTCGTGCGCACACACGCGGCCTCGCTCCTGCGCCTCGCTCGGGTGCACTCGCTGTGCGACGACGACGCGGCCGACGCCTACCAGCGCACGCTCGAGATCTACCTGCGCCGCGCCGACCGGGTTGACGGCGCCACGGCGGGCGCCTGGCTGCGCACGGTCTGCAAACACGAGGCCATGCGGCTGCGCGCCGCCCGTCAGCGGGTCGCGCCCGCGGACCCGCGCCATTGGGACGAGCAGCCGGCCGCCGATCCGCACGACGGTGCCGAGCGGGCGGCCTCGCTCGAGCGCGTGCAGCGGGCGGCCGAGGCGCTGCAGGCGTGCTCGCCAGCGGCAGCGCAGGCGATCCTCCTGCGCGCCGACGGCGCGTCGTATGCCGAGATCGGTGAGCACTGTGGCTGGACGCACGGGCAGGTCAACCGGGTGTTGAGCGAGGGGCGGCGCGCGTTTTTTGAGCGCTTCTCGCACATCGAGTCCGGCGCCGCGTGCGCCGGGCATCTGCCGCGTCTGATGGCGATCGTGGACGGCGAGGCGACGCCCGACGACTATGTGCGTCTGCGGCCGCACCTACGGCACTGCGCCGCCTGCCGCGCGCTGCTGAAGGCGATGTACGAGTCCGAGCCCGCACTCGCCGGGTTGCTGCCCCTAGCCGGTCTGCCACTCGTCGGGTGGACGGACGCTCCGGGCTGGCTCGCACGCACGTCCGACTGGCTCGGCATCCACTTCACCGACCGCATCACGCGCGGGCACGCGTTGCTGGAGATGACCGGGGCAGGAAAGGCGGCGGCGGTGGTGGCGTCGACGGCGGCGGTGGCGGTGGGCGGGACGGCGGTGGTCGACCACGCTCGAGCGGGCAAGGCGCCGGCCGAGCGCAGTGCGCTCGTCCGCACGGCCGCGCTGTCTCCGACCGCCACGGCGACTGCGAGCGCTGCGCCGGCGGCTGCAACCCCCGGCCCGGCAGAGACCGCGGTCGCCGAGCCGACGCCCGAGCCGTCGCCGTCGCCGACGCCCTCACCGTACGGTGTCGCCCACGGCGGTGGCGTCGGCCACGCCACCGCCGGGCGAGCGGTCACCGCCGGAGCCGTTCACGGTCGAGCAGAGCGCGGAGCGGCCGCGAACGACTCCGGCGACGGAAAGCGACGCGGCGCCCGGAACGATCGAAGTGGGCGGCCCTGGGACGGCCGCGCAGCGAGCAGGCGGAGGTGGCCCGACGTTCGAGCGATGACAGCAACCGCCTCGCGAAGCGAAAGGTCTGGCGGTTTGTGCCGTTGGATGTGTATGGGTCCGCCGCCCCGCCATGGCGAGCTCGCCGCCACCGAGCTCCCGCTGCACCTGAGTGTCAACGTCACCGACGACTGGATCGAGGGCGTCGAGTTCGGTTCCGTCATCGACGGTCGCCCGCCCTCGCAGACGGTCGAGATCGACGAGGAGGTCCGCCTGTTGCTGCGAACCGACGGGGGTCCGGTCTGTGGTTTTGCAGTGCGCGGATGCTCGACGACCGACCTCGATGGCCTCGACCTGTTCGCCGGGCCGCGTTTCCACGTCCCGCTGCTCGGCCTCGACGCAGCGACGATCGGCGAGATCGTGCTGACGTCGCGCTCGCGCTTTCAGGTCTCCACCGCCGACGTGTGCTTCTTCGGCTTGGCGCTGACGTGCGCGAGATCGACGACGACCTCGAGGCCGCCGCCGGCCACTGGCTGTCGTGTGCTGAGGCGGGCGACATGCGCGGGCTCTTCGGCCTGGGCTACACGCTTTTCGACCTCGGACGCCATCACGAGGCGTACACGCAGCTGCGCCGCTACTCAGAGCTCGCTCCCCACAACTCGTGGTCGTGGCTCTGGCTCGGCCGTGCCGCGGAGGCGCTCGGCGAGCTCGCCGAGGCAGAGAGCGCCTACCGCGCCGCCATCCTCCGCGAGGCCGAGGGCTCCTTTCGCACGGACGCCACAACGCGGCTGCGCGTCCTCGAACACCGCGCCCGCGCGGAGCAGTCGCGGTGATCCGCCCGTTTCTGATCGCGGCGGCGTTGCTCGCCGCCGTGGTGAGCCCTGCTGCGGCGATCATCGAGCTGCCCGACACGCTGCCCGCCGTCGCCGGGAACCCGGCCGACCGGCTCGCCCGTGAGCCGATCGAGGCGTTCCGCTACGACGGCGCCAGCAAGTGCACCCCGCACGCCCGCCGGCCCGGCGTCGAACGCTTCACGGGTTGGATCGACAAGGAGTTCGCCGGCGTCAGCTGGGGCACGTACCGCTGTGAGAAGTGGGACAAGGGCGAGGGCCTCGCTGCATTCCGAGGGCCGTGCGCTGGACTGGCATCTCGACGCCACCGACAAGGCCGACGCCCGCGAAGCCGAGCGGCTGATCCTGCTGCTGCTCGCGCCCGACAAGCGCGGCGAGCCACAGGCGCTCGCGCGCCGGATGGGCGTCGAGGAGCTGATCTGGGACTGCGGCTACTGGCGCCAGGGGATGACCACGTTCTCCGGCCTGGACGACTGCTTCAAGCCCAACGGCGCCAAGCGCGCCCGCATCGACCGCACGCAGGCCCACATGGACCACGTGCACATCGGCTTCACGCTCAAGGGCGCGATGGGCCGCACCTCCTTCTGGCGCTGAACCTGAGAGCAGGTGCGGTTGGGGTTGCAACCCTATGTGCGAGCGAGGGCCTCGCGCCGATACTCCTCGCAGAGCTTCCCTCCTGAACCGCCGCGCCGGAGCGTCCTGTGAGCAGGGGCAACCCGGCGCGGCGTGGGCTCTTTCCTCGTCTTCCGGCACGCGCTCGCGCATCGTCCTTCCGAAGGCGGCCCGCAAGGTACGCTCGCGCGAAGGGTGACCGAAGGCAAGCCGGCAGACGACGTTCTTCTCGCGACCGTCCGCGACTTCGCGGACCGTACGGGTGCGCTGCGCGTGGCCGTCGTGCTCGATCGAGGTGACGGCGACGCGCCCCGACCATCGAGGCCGAGCCCGGCGAGCCGCTCACGATCAGTGCCGGGGAGGCCAACTTCATCGTCCCGCCCGCCGACCTCATCGGCGTGATGCCGATCCACATCGAGCTGCCGAAGCCGGTTCCCGCGACGGCGCTCAACGTCGACCTCGCGCTGGACCAGATCGAGGCGCCGATCGGCGTGGCCGAGGCGCTGGCGGACGCGGTCGCCACCCTGGCGAGGGTGATGGGCGGCCGCAGCGTCGCGGTGGCCGAGTTCGCGACGCGCTCCGGGGAGCCGCTCTCGATCGCGGCGCGCCCCGGCGAGCCGCCCGTGCTGACCGCCGGCGAGCACCAGTTCGAACTCTGACGCGGTGTCACCAGCGGGGCTAACGTGGGTTGTTCGCATCGGCAGTGGCAATCGATAGCTCCCCAAAGCAGACCAAGACAGTCGAGGAGCGCGAGCGCGTCATCGTGCGCTTCGCCGGCGATTCCGGCGACGGCATGCAGCTCGCCGGCAGCCGGTTCACCGACGCGACGGCGATGTTCGGCAACGACCTCGCCACGCTGCCCGACTTCCCCGCGGAGATCCGCGCGCCCGCCGGCACGGTCGGCGGCGTCAGCGCCTTCCAGATCCACTTCGCCGCGCGCGACATCCTCACGCCCGGCGACACGCCGAACGTGCTCGTCGCGATGAACCCGGCCGCGCTGAAGGCGAACATCGCGACTGCTCGAGCGCGGCGCCACGATCATCGTCAACGAGGACGCGTTCACCGTGCGCGGCCTGCAGAAGGCCGGCTACGGCGAGGTCAACCCGCTCGAGGACGGCTCGCTCGAGGCCTTCCACGTCAAGCGCGTCCCGATGACCGCGCTCGTCCAGCGCGCCGTCGAGGGCATGGAGGGCGTCACCACGCCGCGACGCGCAGAAGGCCAAGAACCTGTTCGCGCTCGGCCTCGTCTCCTGGCTCTACGACCGCCCGGTCGACGTCACCGAGCGCTGGATCGACGGACAAGTTCGGCGCCAAGCCGCACGTGCGGGACGCCAACCTCGCCGCCTTCCGCGCCGGCTGGAGCTTCGGCGAGACCTCCGAGCTGATCGGCGTGCAGGTGCGCGTCGCGCCCGCGACGGACGTCGAGCCCGGCACCTACCGCAACGTCAACGGCACGCAGGCGACCGCGCTCGGCCTCGTCGCCGCGTCGGTGCGCTCCGGGCCTGCCGCTGCTGCTCGGCGCCTACCCGATCACCCCGGCCTCCGAGCTGCTGCACGAGCTCAGCCGCCACCAGCGACCTCGGCGTGCGCACGATCCAGGCCGAGGACGAGATCGCCGCCGCCTCGATCGCGCTCGGCGCGTCGTTCGGCGGCGCGCTCGGCGTGACCGCCACCTCCGGCCCGGGCCTGGACCTCAAGACGGAGACGATCGGCCTCGCGGTGATGCTCGAGCTGCCGATGATCATCATCGACGTCCAGCGCGCCGGCCCGTCCACCGGCCTGCCGACCAAGACCGAGCAGTCCGACCTGCTGCAGGCGCTCTACGGCCGCCACGGCGAGTCGCCGCTGCCGGTGATCGCGCCCGAGCTCGCCCGCGCCAGGCCTTCGACGCGATCATCGAGGCGGCGCGGATCGCGGTCACCTACCGCACGCCGGTGATCTTCCTCAGCGACCTGTTCGTCGCCAACTCGTCCGAGCCGTGGAAGCATGCCCGGCACGCCGACGACCTGCCGGCGATCGACCCGAACTTCTGGACGACGGCGCCCGACGGAGGGCGAGCCGTTCCTGCCCGTACGACGCGCGACGACCGCCTCGCGCGGCCCGTGGGCGTCCCCGGCACGCCCGGCCTCGCAGCACCGCATCGGCGGCCTCGAGAAGCAGGACGGCACCGGCGGCATCTCCTACGACGGCGCCAACCACCAGCGCATGACCGACCTGCGCGCCGCCAAGGTCGCCGGGCGTCGACGTGCCGGACCTCGTGGTCGACGGCGACGTGGACGCCGACCTGCTGGTCATCGGCTGGGGCTCGAGCTACGGCGCGATCCGCGCCGGCGTCCGCCGCGCCCGCGAGGGCGGCGCCCGCGTCGCCGTCGCCCACTTCCACCACCTCAACCCGCTGCCCGCCAACACCGGCGAGGTGCTGCGCGCCTACGAGCGCGTGCTGCTGCCGGAGATGAACACGGGCCAGCTCGCGAAGGTCCTGCGCGCGGAGTTCCTCGTCGACATCGAGAGCTACGCGAAGGTCCAGGGCCAGCCGCTGTTCGCCGCCGAGATCGAAGCAGGAGATCCTCAAGCGTGTCTGACCTGACGCCTGCACCAAGGCCGACTTCCAGTCCGACCAGGAGACGCGCTGGTGCCCGGGCTGCGGCGACTACGCGGTGCTCGCCGCCGTCCAGGGCTTCTTCCCCGAGCTCGGCATCCCGCCGGAGAACATCGTGTTCGTCTCCGGCATCGGCTGCGCCGGCCGCTTCTCCTACTACATGGACACCTACGGGATGCACGGCATCCACGGCCGCGGCGCCGGCGCTGGCGACCGGCCTGGCCGCCGCGCGCGACGACCTCTCGATCTGGGTCGTGACCGGCGACGGCGACGCGCTGTCGATCGGCGGCAACCACCTGATCCACGCGCTGCGCCGCAACGTGCCGGTGAAGATCCTGCTCTTCAACAACCAGATCTACGGCCTCACCAAGGGCCAGGCGTCGCCGACCTCCGAGCTCGGCAAGGTCACGAAGTCGACGCCGTTCGGCTCGATCGACGGGCCGTTCAACCCGGTCTCGCTGGCGCTCGGCGCCGAGGCGACCTTCGTCGCCCGCACGGTCGACACCGACAAGGAGCACCTGACCGCGATGCTGCGCGCCGCCGCCGCGCACGAGGGCGCCGCGCTGGTCGAGATCTACCAGAACTGCCCCGTCTTCAACGACGGCGCCTTCGACGCCCTGCGCGACAAGAAGGCCGGACGCGGTCAACGCGATCCGGCTCGAGCACGGCCAGCCGATCATCTTCAACGGCGGCACGCGCCAGGTCGTGCGCGACGGCGGACGGCAGCTGCGGATCACGGACGCCGGCGACGGCGAGCCGCTCGTCCACGACGCGCACGCGCGACGACCCGAGGCTCGCCTTCGCGCTGTCGCGGCTGGCATGCGTGCCCGAACGGGCCCGACGCCGATCGGCATCTTCCGCGCCGTCGAGCGGCCGGTCGCACGGCGCGGGCTCGCGCGCAGCTGCGCGCAACCGGCGCCGGCGACGCGCCGAGCTGGACGCGCTGCTGCACGCCGGCGACACCTGGACGGTGGCCTGAGCTGCACGCGGAGCTCTTCTGCCGCCACAACCGCTTCGAGCCGAGCTGCCCGATCTGCTCGCGCGGCGAAGGCGCCGGCGTCGCCGGCGCGCACGCGCACCGCGCCAAGCGCGCGCCGCGACGGCGACCAGCGCCGCGGGCAGCGCGTGGTCACGAAGCGCAGCTGGCCCGCGCGACCGACGACGGCTTCCGCAACGATCTCGTCCCCGGCGTCAAGGCGACCGCCGACGCCGAGCGCCTCGCGGCGGCGCTCGCGCTCGCCGTCGAGCGACTCGACCGCCGCGAGCCGGTCGACGTGCCCACGGCCGCCGAGAGCGCGTTCGGGGACGCCAACGCCCTCGACGGGTGGACACCGCCGGTGGAGAGCGGCGAGTGGACGCCGCAGCGGCGCTTCGCGCGCTGGTTCGACCGTCTGCGCCTGCCCGGCACGACCGCGCCCAGCGCTTCGCGTTCCTCGTCACGCTCGGGCCCGTCGCACGACCTCGAGGCCGACGCCCTGCACTTCGACATCAGGGGCGACGACGCCACCACGCTGGCGGCCAAGCGCGCCCTGAACTCGGGCGACGCGATGCTGCTCGAGCGGCGCGCCGCCGCGCTGGCCGAGGCCGCGGACGTGCCGATCGCCGCGCTGGACCTCGCCCTGGCGGCTCTGGGAGGCCGGCGACGAGCTCCCCGCCGCGCCCGACGGCCTTATCCGCGCCGCATTGAAGCTCCCTTAGCCTCCGCGCCGATGGCGACCTCGGCCGCCCGTTCGCTTCCCGCCTCGCGGATCGCCCTGACCGCGCGGTTGCTACGTGCCCCTCGGGCTGGGGCTGCTCGCGGCTCTGTCGGTGCTCGTGCGCATCGGCGTGTTCAACGCGGGCCTGTGGGTCGACGAGGGCCTGTCCGTCGGCATCGCCGATCGGCCGCTGTTCGACATCCCCGGCGTCCTGCGCCAGGACGGGTCGCCGCCGCTCTACTACATGGCGCTGCACGTCTGGATCAACGCGCTCGGCACCAGCACGGAGGAGGCGCTGCACGCGTTCTCGCTGGTCTTCGCGGTGCTGACCATCCCGGTCGCCTACGCCCTGCTGCGCACGCTCGTCTCGCCCGCGCGCCGGCTGGATCGGCGGCCGTCCTGTTCGCCTCGAACCCGTTCCTGACGCAGTACGCGCAGGAGGCGCGGATGTACGCGCTGGTCATGCTGCTGAGCCTCCTTATGTGCGCGACGTTCGTCGCCGCGTTCGCGCTGCGGCCCGGGCGGCGCTGGACGGTCGGCTTCGCGCTGGCGACGGTGGCGCTGCTCTACACGCACAACTGGGGACTGTTCCTCGGTGCCGGCCTGGCCGTCGGCTTCGGGGCGCTGCTCGCGCTCGCCGAGGACCGCCGCGCCCTGCTGCGCGAGGGTCTCATCGCCTTCGCCGTCATCGCGGTCGCCTACGCGCCCTGGGTCCCGACCCTGCTCTTCCAGAGCGCGCACACCGGTGCGCCCTGGGCACGGCCGCCCGACTTCGAGACCCTCACCGAGGCGCCCGCGAACCTGCTCGGCTTCACCGGCCAGTACCTGCTGCTCGTCGGCGCCGGCGCGGGCCTCGCCTCGCTCGCCGCGGGCCGGCGCTGGACCGCCGAGGGCCGCGCGGCGCTGGTGCTCGCGATCGCCGGCGTCCTCGCGCTCGCGATCCCGTGGGTGCATCTCGCACCGTGTCGCCGGCGTGGGCGACCCGCTACACCGCCGTCGCGCTCGGCCCGCTGCTGCTGCTGGCGGCGCTCGGCCTCGCCCGCGCCGGGCGGCTCGGCATCGCCGTCCTCGCGCTGGTCGCCCTGCTGTGGGTCGCCAAGGACATCCCGTCGCAGAAATCCAACGTGCGCGCCGTCGCGACGGGCATCGCCCCGAGCCTGGCGCCCGGCGATCTGATCGTCGCCACCCAGCCCGAGCAGATCCCCGTTCTGCACTACTACCTGGCCGGCGTCGACGGCCTCGAGTTCGCGACGCTCACCGGGCCCGGTCGCAGACCTCGGCGTCACGGACTGGCGCGACGGAGTCGACCGGCTGCGAGGCCACGTCGGTCGCGGCCGACCTCGACCCGCTGCTCGACGCCGTCCCGTCGGGCAGCCGCGTCGTGCTCGTCCGGCCGTTCACCGACATCCTGGCGCGCTGGCGGGCGCCGTGGACGCGGCTGGTCCGGATCCGCAGCGCGGCCTGGGAGGAGCGCATGCGCAGCGACACCCGCTTCCGGGTAGTCAGCCAGCAGCCGACGACCCCGGAGCGGCGGGCCCACGAGGTCGGCGCGACGGTCTTCGTGCGGCAGGCCGGGCAATAGCCTGAGCCCCGCAGTAGCCATGAGCACTTTCGGATCCGACACCGCTGAGTTCGACCGCGTTCGCCGCCTAGGCGCGACACGCGGCCGCCGCCCGATCGCCGTGCTCGGCGGCGGCCCCGCCGGGCTGACGGCCGGCTACCTGCTGGCCAAGCGCAACGTGCCGGTGATCGTCTTCGAGGCGACGGATCAGGTCGGCGGCATCGCCAAGACCGAGGTCCGCGACGGCTTCCGCTTCGACCTCGGCGGCCACCGCTTCTTCACCAAGTCCAAGGAGGTCAACGACCTCTGGCACGAGGTGCTCAACGAGGAGTTCCTCCTGCGCCCGCGCCTGTCGCGGATCTACTGGAACGGCAAGTTCCTCCAGTACCCGCTCGAGGGCATGGACGTCATCCGCAAGCTCGGTCCGATCGAGCTCGACGCGCGCGGGCCTCTCCTACCTGCGGGCGCTGCTGAAGCCCAAGGGCGACGAGGAGGACCTCGAGAGCTGGGTCTCCAACCGCTTCGGCAAGCGCCTCTACGAGCTGTTCTTCAAGTCCTACACCGAGAAGGTGTGGGGCGTGCCGTGCTCGGAGCTGCGCGCCGAATGGGCCGCCCAGCGCATCAAGGGCCTGTCGTTCTTCTCCGCCGCCAAGGCCGCCTTCTTCGGCAACAAGAGCGGGATCAAGTCGCTGATCTCCGAGTTCCACTACCCGCGCTTCGGGCCCGGGCAGATGTGGGAGACGATGGCCGACGAGATCATCGCCGCCGGCGGCGAGGTCCGCATGAACACGCCGGTGACGCAGATCGACACCGACGGCGAGGGCCGCGTCGTCGCCGTCCGCGCCGGCGGCGAGTCCGGTCGCGTGCTCGGACGTCATCTCGTCCCTGCCGCTGCGCCTGACGGTCGGCATCACGGAGCCGGCCGCGCCCGAGCCGGTGCAGGAGGCCGCGCGCGGCCTGCGCTACCGCGACTTCCTGACGGTCGCGCTCGTGATCGACGGCGAGGACCTGTTCCCCGACAACTGGATCTACATCCACGAGCCGGGCGTCCGCGTCGGCCGCATCCAGAACTTCCGCTCGTGGAGCCCGTGGATGGTGCCCGACCCCACGAAGGCGTCCGTCGGCCTCGAGTACTTCTGCTTTCAGGGCGACGACCTGTGGGACATGGACGACGAGGGCCTCGTCGCGCTCGCCACCCGCGAGATCGAGCAGCTCGGCCTCGCCAGCGCCGACAAGGTCGAGCGCGGCTTCGTCACCCGCGTCCCGCTCGCCTACCCGATGTACGACGCCGACTACAAGGCACGCGTGGACACGATCCGCGCCTGGGTCGACGGCTTCGCCAATCTCCAGCAGGTCGGCCGCAACGGCCTGCACCGGTACAACAACTCCGACCACTCGATGCTGACGTCGATCCGCGCGGTCGAGAACGTCCTCGACGGCACCGACCACGATCTCTGGGCGGTCAACGCGGAGTCCGTGTACCACGAGGAAGACGTGGCGGACGAGCACCCGTACCGGCGCGCGCCGGAGACGCAGGGCATGCGCGAGCCGCTCGCTTCCGAGCGCTGACTGGCCGTCAGCGACTGGAATCAGGCGAGTCGAGCGTACGATCGCGGCGATGCGCCGCCACGCAGTCCTTTTCCTGCTCGTTCTCGTTCTGCCGGCGACCGCGTCGGCGGCCGATTGGCAGCGCGTCTCCGGCCGCCCCGCGCCCGCCCAGCCCGGCACTCCCGTCGAGGTCAAGGCCTCCGACTACGCGGCCTTCGAGCTCGACCGGGGCGCCGTGCGCGACGACCTCGAGGCCGTCGGCCCGGCCGTCGTCAGGATCCCGCGCCGGACGGCACGCTGCAGCGCTTCAGCGTCGTCGAGGACTCCGTCCTGGCGCCGGCGGCCCAGCGGCGCTTCCCGAGCATCCGCACGTACGCGGCGACCGGCATCGACGACCCGACCGCCTCCGGACGGATCGACCTCACCGCGCTCGGCTTCCATGCCTCGATCCAGAGCGCGGACGGCCTCTGGTACGTCGATCCGCGCTTCAAGGGCGACCGCAGCGTCCACATGTCCTACTTCCGTGGCGACCTCATCGACCGCCGCGCGCCGCTGAGCGAGCCCGAGGACGCGCTGGAGGAACTCGCCGGTGAGGCAGCGCCGCGCCCCGCAGCGCGCGCCGGGTGATCCGGTGATCAAGCGCGTGTACCGGCTTGGCGATGGCCAACAGCCCGGCCTACGCGACCTACTTCGGCGGCACGGATCTCCTGGTGGAGACGGCGAAGGCGGTGCTGGTCAACCGCATGAACCAGCTCTACAGCGACGACCTCGCCATCCGCATGGAGATCGTGGCCAACAACTACCTCCTCAATTTCGACACGGCGACGGAGTTCAACGCGCAGTACTCGAGCGTCGGCTTCGGCTGCGACGGCGGCTTCATCACGCAGAACGACGTCGTGCTCGACGCCATCATCGGGACGGGCAACTACGACATCGGCCACTTCGTCGGCGGCTCGGACTTCAACGGCGGCGGCGTCGCCGGGCTGGGCGTGGTCGGCGGCAGCAGCCAAGGGCCGCGGCTGCACCGGCCTCGACCCGCCGGTCGGCGACGGCTTCGCGATCGACTACGTCGCCCACGAGATCGGCCACCAGTTCGGCGGCCCGCACACGTTCGACGGCAACGGCAACGGCAACTGCGGCGAACGCCACAACCCCGATCGGCCGGCAGCCGTCGGTGTCGAGCCCGGCAGCGGCTCCTCGATCCAGGCCTACGCCGGCATCTGCGGCGTCGAGAACCTGCAGTACAACTCCGACCCCTACTTCTCGCAGCAGTCCGATCGACGACATCCTCGGCTACGTCACAACCTCCTCCAATCCGACGGCGGACGGCTTCACGGTCACGACCGATCGCGAACCTCTCGCCGGTCGTGACCGCGCCGGCGGACCGCGACCATCCCGATCCGGACGCCGTTCACGCTCGCGGGCAGTGCCACCGACGCCGACGGCGACGGGCTCGTCTACATGTGGGAGCAGAACGACAGCGGCGGCGCGACCGGCCTGGCGCTCTGCAGGACAACAACAAGCTCGACGGGCCGCTCTTCCGGCAGTTCTCGCGTTCGCGCGTTCGAGGAACCCGTCGCAGTCGCCGGCCCCCGGCCAGAACATCGCCAAGGAAGATCGACAAGGTCCGCAGCTTCCCGGACCCCGCCCAGGTGGCAGCCGACAACACCAACGCCGAGGCCGGCACCTGCCCAGCCGGCAACGTCGACTGCTTCTCGGAGTTCCTCCCGATCGCGCGCGCGGACGATGAACTTCCGCCTGACGGCGCGCGACCGCGACAGCACTGGCGGCGGCCTGAGCGTCGACGACACCGTCATCACGGTGGCGGGAGCGCACCGTTCGCCGTCACCGGTCCGGCCGGGCCGGCGCCGCTGACGGGCAACGGCACCACGACGGTGACGTGGAACGTGGCCGGCACCGATCTCGCGCCGTTCAACGCCCCCACCGTCCGGATCAGCTTCTCCACCGACGGCGGCCTGACGTTCGGCTACGAGGTGCTCGCCACCACCGCCAACGACGGCACGGAGGTCGTGACCGTTCCGAACGTCGCGACCACGAGCGGGCCGCTTCAAGGTCGAGGCGGTCGGCAACTACTTCTACGACGTCTCCGACGGCAACGTGACGGTCACCCTCGGCGGCGGCTCGACGCCGACCCCGGCTGCGACAGCGACGCCCGTCCCGTCAGCCCGCTCCGACCGTCGCGCCCGTGGCACCCGGCGTGACCGCGCGGCGCAGCGTCGCCCTCGCCGAGCCCGTCTCCCTCGCCGAGCCCCTCGCCGTCGCCGAGCCCCTCGACGACGCCGAGCGCCTCGCCGTCGCCGAGCTCGAGCGCGACCGCGACATCGACCCCCGAGTACGTCATCCCACTGCCACAGCCACGAACGCCGTCATCGCCACGGCGACTCCCGCGCCATCGGTGTTCCCGGGCATGGCGAAGCTCGCCCCGGACCTGGCGCTCGTGCGCAGGAAGCTGACGCCGGACAGCAAGGGCCGCATCAAGCTCTCCCTGCGCTGCAAGCAGCTCACCGCGGGCACCCGGCCCGCGACCTGCGACGGCAAGCTCACCCTGACCTACAGGAGCGGCGGCAAGCAGCGCAAGGCAGCCGCGAAGCGCTTCTCCTTCGGGGCGGCCCAGGTCGGCCTGGTGACGCTCAAGCTCAACAAGAAGGCGCGGAGGGCGGCCCGGCAGCGCAAGCTCAAGGGGCGGTCATGGCCAAGGTCGGCTCGCGGCAAGGCGCGCAAGAAGGTCAAGGTCAAGCGCCTGAGGTGACGCGGACGGCGGGACATCGGCGTATAACTTCGCCGATGCTCCGTCGGTTCTCCCCGCTCCTGATCCTCCTCGTCATCGCCGTGCTGCCCGCCGAGCGCGGCGGCCGCGCCACTGGATCCGGCGGCCGTGCTGGCGCCGTGGACCGCCGATCGGCGGCGGGCTCGCTGCTCGCAGCGCCGGCGGAGCGCGGGTCGAGACCCGACCCGCCGACTTCGCCGCCTACACGCTCAATCGTGCCGCGCTGGAGCCGCGCTTCGCGCAGGCCCCGCGCGAGGGCACGAACGGCGAGCCGGTCACGGTCTCGATCCCCGGGCCAGACGGCGAGCTGCAGCGCTTCGCCGCGGTCGACTCCCCGGTGATGGCGCCGGCGCTCGCCCGCGCGCACCCGGAGATCGCCGGCACGTTCGCCGCGGTCGGCATCGACGACCCGTCCGCGACCGCGCGGTTCGACCTCACGGCCGAGGGCTTCCACGCCACGGTGCGCAGCCGCCGGGGCTCGTGGCACGTCGACCCGTACTACCGCGGCGAGGACGTCACTCACGTCTCCTACTTCGCACGTGACGCCAGCAACGTGCACGGCCCGCTCGACGGAGCCCGAGCCGATCGTGCCGGCGGGCGAGGCGCCGCGCCTCCGAGCCGACGCGGCCCGTGCCGGGCGAGGCGGTCATCCACCGGGAGTACCGCCTGGCGCTGATCTCAGACCCCGAGTACGCGACCTACCACGGCGCCGCCAACGTCACCTCCGCCAAGGTCACGCTGATCAACCGCGTCAACCAGCTCTACGAAGACGACCTCGCGATCACGCTGAAGCTGATCGGGGCCAACGACGACCTCAACCTCAACACCGAGGCGGCGTACAGCGGGCCGGCAGGACCCTGCCTGCTCCCGTGCTATCCGACCACGAACGCCAACCCGGACACGGACACGGGCGAGGCGTGCGACGCGCAGACCATCGTGCAGAACAACTTCGTCGCCGGGGCGGTCGTCGGGCCCAACAGCTACGACATCGGCCACCTGATCCTCGGCAAGCCGGGCGGCGGCGTCGCCCTGCTGGGGGTGGTCGGCGACCCGACGACCAAGGCGTCCGGCTGCACCGGCGTGCCGACACCGAAGGGTGACTTCTTCGCCATCGACTACGTCGCCCACGAGATGGGTCATCAGTTCAGCGGCAACCACACCTTCAACGGCAACCAGCACAACTGCTCGGGCGGGAACCGCAACGAGGACACCTCCGTGGAGCCGGGCAGCGGCTCGTCGATCCAGGCCTACGCGGGCATCTGCCGCCAGGACAACCTGCAGCCACACTCGGATCCGTACTTCTCCCAGCGCTCCATCGACGAGATCCAGGACTACGTGACGGGGGGTGGACCCGGCTCCGAGGAGGGCAACGTCGTCACGACGACGACCAACCGCTCGCCTGTCGTGACCGCGCCGGTCGCCAAGACGATCCCGATCCGCACGCCCGTTCACGCTCACCGGCAGCGCCACCGACGCCGACGGCGACACGCTGGTCTACATCTGGGAGCAGAACGACGTCGGCAGGCGCGAACGGCGTCGCGCTGGTCAACAACACCAAGCCCAACGGGCCGCTGTTCCGGGTTTTCGGCACCTACGCGGACGTCACGCCGGCGGGCGCGCTCCTGTACCCGTCGCCGGGCGAGAACCAGGCCGGCCCGGCGGACCTGACGCGCACGTTCCCCGATGCGCGCCAGATCGCCGCCGGCAACACGAACGCCGCAGACCGGCAGCCTGCCCGACCGTCGCGATCTCGCGCCGCCGTCGCCGCCGCCGGCTCCGGACCCGGTGGCGGTGCCGATCGTCGACTGCTACTCGGAGTTCCTGCCGACGACGGCCCGCACCATGCACTTCCGGCTCACCGCCCGCGACCGTGCGCCCACCGGCGGCGGGGTGAGCTCCGCCGACACGACGATCACCGTGGCCGGCACGGCTCCGTTCCGGGTGACCTCTCAGGCGAGCCCGACGAGCGTCGCGCCGTCGTCGCAGCAGACGGTGCTGTGGGACGTGGCGGCCACGAACGTCGCACCCATCGCCGCCGCCAACGTGCGCATCAGCTACTCGACGGACGGCGGGCTGACGTTCCCGACGGTGCTGGCCGCGAGCACGCCCAACGACGGCTCGGCGGATGTGACCGTCCCGACCACCGCGACGACGCAGGGGCGCTTCAAGGTCGAGGCGGTCGACAACTACTTCTTCGACGTCTCGGACGCGAACCTGACCGTGGCGGGCGGCGCCGCTTCAGCCGCCGACTCCGTGCGCCGTCAGCCCGAGCCCCGGCGCCGAGCCCGTCGCCGTCTCCGTCTCCGTCGGCGACGCTCAACGCGCGCACGGCGACCGCGACGGCGACCGCTACGTACGCGGTGCCGTCACCGACTGCCGACGGCGACCCCGACCCCGGCGGCCGGCCCGAAGCCGAAGCTCGCTCGTGCGGGTCACGCCCAAGCGTGATCGCAAGGCGCCGTTCCGCTTCCGCGCGGCCGGGCGCCTGCGCCTGCCCGCCGGCGCCAACCCGTCGAACGCGTGTCGAGGGCAGGGTGAAGATCGTCACCAAGCGCGGCAAGCGGGTCGTGCGGCGCAAGCGCAAGGCGATTCGGTCGACCTGCGACTTCCGTGCCCGGTCGAACTTCCGCACCACCCGGGTGCTGCGGCGCAAGAAGGGCAAGCTGACGTTCGTCTTCACCTACACGGGCAACGGGGAACTGCGGTCGGCGAAGGCGAAACGCGTGGTGAAGTTCGGCAAGTAATTACGCATTGCGTTGAAAGACGCCCGTTGCGCTGATACTTTGCGCAACATGACCGCCCCGACGCTGCGCGATACCTCGCCTGAAGCGCTCCGCCAAGCGGCGGAGCGCCACCTCTGGTTGCACTTCACCCGCATGTCCGACGCCCATGCCGGCGGCGGACTGCCCATCATCGTCAGCGGCGACGGCTGCTACCTGACCGACATCGACGGCAAGCGCTACCTGGACGGCCTCGCCGGCCTGTTCGCGGTGCAGATCGGCTACGGCTACGGCGAAGAGGTGGGGGAGGCGGCCCTCACCCAGATGAAGGAGCTGCCCTTCTACACGAACTGGACCTACGCCCATCCGCGTGCGATCGAACTCGCCGAGGAGGTCGCGAAGCTCGCTCCGGGCGACCTGAACCGCGTGTTCTTCGTCTCCGGCGGGTCCGAGGCGGTCGAGTCAGCCTGGAAGCTCGCGCGCCAGTGGCACACCGCCAACGGCGAGCGTCGCTGGAAGGCCGTCAGCCGCAACGTCGCCTACCACGGCACGACCATGGGCGCGCTGTCGATCAACGGCATCGGCGCGCTGCGCTCGCAGTTCGAGCCGCTCGTCCCCGAGGTCGGCCACGTCCGCAACACGAACCGCTTCCATCGCCCCGAAGGCGAGACGGAGGCCGAGTTCACCGCCTTCCTGCTCGACGATCTCCAGCACACGCTCGAGGCGCTGGACCCGACCACGGTCGCCATGGTGATCATGGAGCCGGTCCAGAACGCCGGCGGTGTCTTCGCGCCGCCGGAGGGCTACTTCCAGGGCGTCCGGCAGATCTGCGACGACCACGGGATCCTGCTCTGCGCCGACGAGGTCATCACGGGCTACGGCCGGCTGGGCAGCTGGTTCGGCTCGGAGAAGTACGACATCAAGCCGGACATCATGACCAACGCCAAGGGCCTTTCGTCGGCCTACGCGGCGATCGGCGCCGTCGTCGCGACGGACCGCGTCGCCGAGCCGTTCCTCAAGGACGACAGCATGTTCTCCCACGGCATCACGTTCGGCGGCCACCCCGTCATGTGCGCGATCGCCCTGAAGAACCTCGAGATCATGCAGCGCGAGGGGATCGTCGAGCACGTCGCCGCCACCGAGGGCGACTTCCGCGCCGCACTGGCGCCGCTCGCCGAACTGCCGATCGTCGGCGACATCCGAGGCGAGGGCCACTTCTTCGCCATCGAGCTCGTGCGCGACAAGGACGACAAGAACGTCGAGTTCTCCGATGAGGAGTCCGAGACGCTGCTGCGCAACTTCGTGTCGCCGCGCCTGCTCGAGGAGGGCCTGATCTGCCGCGCCGACGATCGCGGCGACCCGGTCATCCAGCTCTCGCCCCCGCTGATCGCCGACCAGGAGCAGTTCGACGAGATGGCCGGCATCCTCGGCAAGGTCCTGGAAGAGGCGTGGCAGAAACTCAATTAACTCCGCGCGGCCACGCTCGACGACCTCGACTGGCGACTCATCGAGGCGTTGCGCGCCAACGGCCGGGCACCGTTCCGGCCGCTGGCGACGCAACTCGGCGTGTCCGAGGCGACGCTGCGCAACCGCTACGCGCGGCTGGTCGAGCAGAACGTGCTGCAGGTCACCGCCGTCACGAACCCGATGGCGCTGGGCTACGACGCGGTGGCGATGCTCGGCCTGTCGGTCTCCGGGCCGCCGGAGCTCGTGGCCGACGAGCTGAGCCAGTGGGACGAGGCCGTCTACGTGGTCGTCGTCGCCGGGCGCTACGACCTGCTCGTCGAGGTGGTCGCCCGCGACCGGCGCGACCTGCTGCAGATGATGAACCGCATCCGCGCGATCGAGTCCGTCACGGGGTCCGAGACCTTCCTCTACCTCGACCTGCGCAAGTACGACTTCGGCACGGCTTAGGTGTTGAACGGCTCGGTGTCGCACTGGTGGGCGGCCGCGCCGCCGGAGCGCCGGGCCCGACTCGCCCCCGACCGCCCGATCGAGGCCGACGTCGCGATCGTCGGCGCCGGCTACACGGGTCTGTGGACCGCCTGGTATCTCAAGGAGGCGGACCCGTCGCTGCGGATCGTCCTGCTCGAGCGCGAGCACGCGGGCTTCGGGGCGTCGGGCCGCAACGGCGGCTGGCTCTCGGGCCTGCTGGCCGGATCGCGCGAGCGCTGGGCGAAGGAGTTCGGGCGCGATGCGGTCGTCGCCGCGCAGCGGCAGGCCTTCGCGACCGTCGACGAGGTCGAGGGGTGGACCGGCGCGCAGGGCGTCGACTGCGACCTGGTCCGCGGCGGCTCGCTGGACGTCGCCACCAGTGCGCCGGCGCTCGAGCGGATCCGCGCCGCGATCGCCTATCAGCGCGAGTGGGGCTTCGGCGAAGAGGACTGGCGCGAGCTGACCGCGGGCGAGCTCGGCGAGCGGATCGCGGTCGAGGGCGCGCGCGGCGCCACCTTCACCCCGCACTGCGCGCGCATCGACCCCGTCAAGCTCGTCCGCGGCCTGGCGGAGGCCGTCGTGCGGGCCGGGGTGGAGCTCTACGAGGACACGCCGGTGACCGCGATCGAGCCGGGCGTCGCGCGGACACCCCTCGGCGACGTGCGGGCCCGCTGGGTCGTGCGCGCGACCGAGGGCTTCACGCACGGACTCGCGCCGCGCCAGCTCATCCCGATGAACTCGGCGATGATCGTCACGCCACCGCTCGACGCGGCGACCTGGGAGCGGATCGGCTGGGACGGCTGCGAGACCCTCCACGACGCCGCCCACGTCTACTGCTACCTGCAGCGCACGGCGGACGGCCGGATCGCCATCGGCGGCCGCGGCATCCCGTACCGCTACGGCTCGCGCACCGATCGCCGCGGGGAGGTCGCCGAGCGCGACCGCCGAGCAGCTCGCCGAGCGCCTGCACAAGCTGTTCGGCCTCGAGACCGAGCCGGCGCACGCGTGGGCCGGCGTCCTGGGCGTCGCGCGCGACTGGTGCCCAGCGGTCACGGTGGACAAGGCTTCCGGGCTCGCTTCCGCCGGGGGGTACGTCGGCCACGGCGTCGGGACCGCGAACCTCGCAGCGCGCACCCTGCGCGACCTGCTGCTCGAGCGCGACTCGGAGCTCGTCCGCTCGCCCTGGGCGCAACATGCCCCGCGCCGCTGGGAGTTCGAGCCGCTGCGCTTCATCGGCGTGCGCTCCGTGTACGCGCTCTACCGGCTGGCCGACCGGCGCGAGGAGCACACCGGGCGGCCGTCGCGATTCGGCGGTCTGGCCACCCGGATCGCGGGCCGCTGACCGTTTAGTGGTGGCGCCCTACAGCCGAATCCAGCGCTCTGTAAGTGGGTATGCTCGATAACGCGGGAGCGAGGTGACCGGCTTGGGTCAGGCAGCCGGCATCGGCGCCTGCATGCCCCGATGAGCACAGCCGTTCACGACACCAGCGTCGCTCGGTCAACCGACCGTATTTCCGCCCTGCCCGAGCGCGCACGGGAACGTCCGTGGTTGCCCTACGCCGCGGTGATCGCGCTCGGCGCTCTCGTGATCTTCGCCGGGCTCGGGTCGTCGAGCATGTTCATCGACGAGATCTTCAGCTGGAACGCCTCGTCGCACGGCCTGGCCGGTATCTCCGCCGCCGTCCAGCAGGCGGAGGTCACGCCACCGCTCTACTACCTGATCCTTCACGGCTGGATCACGCTCACCGGCTCGGAGTCCGAGCTGATGCTGCGGATGCCCAGCGCGCTCGCCGGGGTCGGCTTCGTCGCCGCCGTGGCCTGGCTGGGGACGACCGTCGCGGGCCGCCGCGCCGGAGTGATCGCCGGCGCGCTCGCCGCGCTCAGCCCGCTTGCGCTGCAGTACGCGCAGGAGGTGCGCGCCTACTCCTTCGTCATGCTGGCGGTGACGGTCGCCGCGGCCGCGGTCGTCAAGCTCTCCCAGCAGCCCGAGCGCGGCCGCTGGCTGGCGCTTGCGATCGGCGCCAGCGCCGTCGCCGTGCTGCTGCACTACACCGCCGCGCTGGTCCTCTTCCCGATGTGGATCTGGCTGCAGCGCGAGAAACAGGTCCCGATGCTCGCGCGCCTGGCCGTCGGCGCCGCGCTGGCGGTGCCCTTCCTCGCACTGATCCCGCTGCTGCTGTCCCAGCTCGGCGCGGGGCACCACAACGCGGAGGCCAACGCCTACGCGCGGATCACCCCGATCGGCCTGCTGCGGCTCTTCGCCACGCCCTTCGACGGGCGCGCGCTCGGCGGCATCTCCTTCACCTACCAGCTCGGGTTCCTCGCGCTGGTCGACGCCGTCGCGCTGCTGGCCCTGGCCGACCGCTTCCGCTCGCTGCGGACGCGCTGGCTGCTCGTGGGCGCCTGCGTCTTTCCGATCGTGGCGGTGCTCTTCGTCAGCTGCTTCCTGCAGCCGCTCGCCGTCACCCGGTACACAGCCGTCGCCGCGCCGTTCATGATCGTGGCAATCGCCGTCGTCGCGCTGCGGGTCCCGCGCGCCCTGGGCATCGGCATCCTGGTGCTGGCGCTGTGCGCCGGCGCGATCGGCGTGAGCGCCGCGCACACCAAGTCGGGCGAGTGGCCGGACGTGCGCTCCGCGATGCAGGACGTCGCCGCCGACTGGCGCCCGGGCGACGTCGTCCTCGGCCTCGAGAACATGGCCTTCGAGGACGCGATGAGCTACTACGACCGCGAACTGCCCGACGGCGCGGGGGAGTCGCCGGGCTTCTTCTCGGCCTGGGACGCCTTCCACTCCGACGAGGCCACCCGCGCACTCGCCCAGGGCCACCGCGTCTGGGTCGTGTCCTCGCCGCCGACGGACCCGACCGAGCTGCGCAACGCGGCCGGCGACCGCCAGGCCGAGGTCGTCGGCGAGCAGCAGTACGGCGGCTCGTACCCGGTGCAGGTGAACCAGGTCCGTGTCCAGCCCTAGGGCCACGGCCCACTCCTTCCCGGGGTACCTCGACCACCGCCGGGTGCGGGTGGCGCGCCTCGCCGCGCTGCTCGCCGTTCTCGGAGGCGCGCTCTACCTCAGCTGGCGTGCGACGCAGCTGACCGGGCTGGGTCCGTTCGCGTGGTTCTTCTTCGTCGCGGAGATCCTCACGTTCCTCACCCTCGCCAGCGCGGTCCCGCTGATGTGGACGCCGCGCCCGCGCCGCTGGGCGCCGCCGCCGCGCGGCTCGCTGGACGTCTACATCACCGTCTGCGGCGAGGAGCCCGAGATGGTCGAGGCGACGGTGCAGGCCGCGCTCGACATCGACTACCCGCATGAGACCTACATCCTCAACGACGGCCGCCGCGCGAAGGTCGACGGCTGGGAGGAGATCGACGCGCTCGCCGAGCGGATCGGCGTCCAGTGCTTCACCCGCACGAGCGGCGCCCGGGGCAAGGCCGGCAACCTCAACCACGCGCTGCGCCACACCACGGGCGAGTTCGTCGCGGTCATCGACGCGGACCACCTCGCGCGGCCCGACCTCGCCGACGACCTGCTCGGCCACTTCCATCCGCGCGTGGCGTTCGTCGCCACCCGCCAGGACTTCCGCATCGACGCGCGCGACTGGCTCGGCAACTCCGAGCTGTTCTTCTACGGCGTCATCCAGCCCGCCAAGGACGCCGACAACGCGGCGTTCTCGTGCGGCAACGGCGTCGTCTACCGGCGCGAGGCGCTCGAGGACATCGGCGGCTTCAGCGAGTGGAACCTCGTCGAGGACCTGCACACGTCCTTCCAGCTGCATTCGCGCGGCTGGCAGAGCATCTACGTCCCGCGGCCGGTGACGACCGGGACGGCGCCGGCGACCGCCGCCGAGATGGCCGCGCAGCGCCTGCGCTGGGCGACGGACAGCCTGCGCCTGTTCTTCTGGGACAACCCCTTCCGCAAGAAGGGCCTGACGTGGCGCCAGAAGGTCCACTACGCCCAGACGACGGGCGTCTACTACCTCGCCACGGCGTTCCAGATCGTCTTCCTCGTCAGTCCGGCGCTCTCGCTGCTCGTGCGGTGTCGAGGTGATCGACCCGGACTCGGTGCTCTCCTACGGTCTGGCACCTCGCGCTCTTCATCGTGCCGCTGGCGGCGATGCTGATCGCGTTCGCGGGCTTCCGCGGCGCGCTGCGGCTGATCCAGATGCAGTCGTTCCTCGCGCCGGTCTTCACCCTCGCGGCCTGGCGCGCCCTGCGCATGAGCCCGAAGCGACGCGCACGCGCGTTCTCCGGCGTGACCAAGAAGTCGCGCCAGGCGACGGTCAGCCACGTCACGATCGTCCAGCACACGTTGTTCTTCACGCTGCTCGCCGCCGTCGGCATCGAGCTCGCAGGGTCGGAGGGCGTCCAGTGGTTCGCGGTCGCCTGGGCACTCGTCATGGCCGCCTCCCTGTGCACGCAGAACTCGATGGTCTCGATGAAGTGGGACATCGCGCAGTCGGCGCGGATCGCCCTCACCGCTCCCGTCGCGGTGGGCGGCGTGATGGTGGCGCTGGCGATCTGGGCGCCGTTCCCGGGCGCGGGCGGGCCTGTCGAGTCCGTGCTCGCCTCCACCGGCACCGGGACGGTCGACAACGAGCCGGCTGCCCCCGCCGCGGCGCAAGCTCGAGGCGCCCGAGCAGGGCATCTACCTCGGCGTCTACTCGCCGACGGCTTCGAACCCGCGCGAGACCGGCGTCAAGCTGCGCCGCTACGCCGGCGCGACCCCGCGCATCGTGCACCGCTTCCAGCAGTGGTGGGGCGACGACCGCTTCTTCCCGACGCACTGGGCCGAGCAGGTCTCCGACGCCGGCGCCGTGCCGATGATCACCTGGGAGCCGTGGCTCAAGCCGCCCGGCTCCGTCGTCGACACCGACCAGCAGCCGGGCCTGCTCGGCGACATCGCCGACGGCCGCTACGACAAGTTCCTGATCCGCTGGGCGCGGGACGCCTCGGAGTTCCGCGACCCATCGTCATGCGCTTCATGCACGAGATGAACGGCTCCTGGTACCCGTGGCAGCGCCGGTGGCAACGGCAACGAGCCGGCCGACTTCCGCGCCGCCTACCGGCACACGGTCCGGTTGTTCCGCGAGCATCACGCGCGCAACGTCTCGTGGGTCTTCTCCATCGACTCGCTTGCCGGTGGCCCGCCGACGCCGCTCGAGAGCGACGCCGACACCGTCGGCCTCAAGGAGTACTACCCGGGTAAGGCCTACGTCGACTGGATCGGCCTCTCCGGCTTCAACTGGGGCCCGGAGAGCTTCTACCCGACCGAGCGATCCTTCCTGGCGACCTTCCAGCCGACGGTGGACGTCGTCTCCGAGTTCGACAAGCCCGTGATGCTCGCCGAGGTCGGCACGAGCGCCCTGAGCGCCGACCCCGCCGGCTGGCTGGGCTCCGCGCTCGAAGGACGTCGCCGAGCTGCCGGCCGTCAAGTCCGTCGTCTGGTTCGACGCCGACACCCCTGACGCCGACTTCCACCTGCGCTCCGAGGCCCTCGGCGTTCTCAACGAGATCGGCGGCGAGCCACGCTTCTCACCGCCACTGGACCTCAAGGCCGTCGACGATTAGCCGCGCCGGCCCGGCCGCCGTTGCTGAAAGATGCATCCAGGGGATGCAAAATTCAGCACTGCCGGCGTGCTCGTCGTCTACGCCGTGAAGGCGGAGGCGACGGGGAGGACGGACCAGTCCTCTTCCTTGTTCTGGTCGAACCAGACGAGGCCCTCGAGGCGGTCCCAGTTGCGGGCGGTCGCCCACATGTCGCGGACCCAGGCGGCCTTGTCGCCGCCGTCCGGGGCGGAGCCGACCTCGGCGATCCAGATGGGCTGGGGGCCGAGCTTTGAGAGGCGGTTGTAGGCGTCGCCGAAGACCTGCTCGAAGGACAGCCATCCGCCGTAGTCGGCGTGCTTGGAGCCCCAGTTGTAACCGTCGACCGAGAGGATGTCCACGACGTCGGTGCCGGGGTACCAGTCCTCCATCGGCGAGCCGGCGACGTCGGAGTTCAGCGGGCACCAGACCCACTTGACGTTGGTCGCGCCGCGCTGCACGAAGATGTCGTGCATGTGGCGCCAGGCTGCCTTGTAGAGGGCGGGGGAGTTGTCGCCGACCTTGGCGCCCCACGGGTACCAGGTGCCGTTCATCTCATGCATCGGGCGCAGGTAGATCTCGGAACCGATCGCCTTGAGGTCGTCGGCCCACTTGGTGATGTAGGCGTCGTGCGCGCCGTCGGCGATCGCGCGGAGCCGGTACTCCGGCTGGTCGGCGCCGTTGGCCGGGTTCCACGGCTCCCAGGTCAGCAACGGCGTGCGTCCGGAGTCGACGACCGCCTTGATGACGTGCGGCTGGACCTGCTGGACCCACTCGCCGCCGCCCCAGCTCTGGTACCAGTTGACGATCTCGATGTCGCGGCCGAGCCGGCCCTGAAGCGTGTTGACGCTGTCGACGGTGCCGTCGTAGGGCGCGCCGTCGGTGAAGACGCCGAAGCGCGGGACGTTGGTGCCGCTGCCGGTGATGGGCGTTTCGGCGGCGGCCGGTGACTTCGGCTTCGGCGCTTCGGCTTCGGTGCGGTCTCCCTCACGGTCGGACGGCGCTTGCCGCCGCCCTTGCGGCCCCTGCTCGACTTGCGGGTCTTGGACTGGAAGGAGGCGACCATCGTGGCGGCACGCTTGGCACCCGCACGGTCGGCATGCTTTTCAGCGGCGCCGGCGGTGGCCGGCGAGAGGGCGATGAGGAGGAGGCACGACGCTGCGAGGAGCGTGGCCGCCGAATGAAGGGGACGGGCGAGCACCCTCCTTCGATCGGGACGTCGTTCCGATCATGCCGCACGCTGTCCAGGATCCTGGACACCTGTCCAGTCGGCGTTCTGGACGTTCGTTCGACTCGGCCCTCGGGTAGTCACCTGCAATGCCCGAGGGCCCGACGGACATCGAACTGGGTGGCTGGAAGCAGACGCTCAAGCGCGCGTTCGCCGAATTCCGCACGGACGACATGCCGACCGTCGCGGCCGGCCTGACGTACTACGCGGTGCTCTCGATCTTCCCCGCGCTGATCGTGTTCGTCGCGCTGATCGGGATCTTCGGCGATTATCCGGAGACCTCGGACGCGATCCTCGACATCGTGCGCCAGGTGGGCCCGGCCGAGGCGGTGGACACGCTGGACGGCACGATCGAGGGTGTCGTCAAGAACTCGGGTGGCGCCGGCGCGCTGCTGGGCGTGGGCCTGCTGGCGACGCTGTACTCGGCGTCCGGCTACATCGGCGCGTTCTTCAAGGCGTCCAACACGGTCTACGACGTCGAGGAGGGCCGCGGCTTCGTCGAGCTCAAACTCACGCAGTTCGCGCTGACGATCGTCTTCCTGCTCGTCGCCGCGATCGGCGCCGTGGCGTTCATCGCGAGCGGCTCGGTCGCCGAGTCCCTGTTCGACAAGATCGGGCTGGGCTCGACTGCGCTCGACGTCTGGACCTACGCCAAGTGGCCCGTGCTCATCGTCGTGATCGTGGGGATGATCGCGCTCCTGTACTGGGCCGCCCCGAACGTCAAGCAGCCGAAGCTGCGCTGGCTGACCCCGGGCGGCGCCATCGGCCTGTTCGCGCTCGTCACCGCTTCGGCATTGTTCGGCGTCTACGTGGCCAACTTCAGCTCCTACGACAAGACCTACGGGACGCTCGCCTTCGTCCCCCTGTTCATGACCTGGCTCTGGATCGCCAACCTCGCGCTGCTGTTCGGCGCCGAGGTGGACGCCGAGCTCGCACGCCGCAAGCGGATCGAGGAGGGCATGCGCCCCGTCGACAAGGAGCCGTTCCTGCCACTGCGCGAAGAGGTCACCACCGTTCAACGAGAGAAGGAGATGACATGACGGACGAGGACAACGACGACAAGCTCCAGATGGACTCGGAAGAGGTCGACGAGCAGATGAAAGAGGTCGAAGAGAACCCGCCTGACCGCCTCGAGGACTGGCCGGACGGCCCCGCCAAGTACCGCACCATCGGGGGCGGCGACGCCAGCGAGGAGTGGGAGGACGGGCCGACCAAGCACCTCGGGCCGTCCGACGTGCGCTACTTCGAGGACGGGTCCGTGACGGTCAAGGGCGAGAAGGTCGACAACCCGGAGGACTTCAAGGGCGACCCGATCCCCGGCGGCCCGACCGACCCGGAGGCGCCGGACGATCCCAGCGGACTGTCTGACGACGACGGCGACGAGGCCGACGACAGCGACGACAGCGTCAGCAAGGACTAGCGCAGCGGGACGCGGACGGTCGCTCGCGCAGGGGAGCCGGTGCGCGCCCGAGCGATCGTCCGCACCGCGACGGCCCTGGACGCGAGCGCCCGCCTCGTGAGCCGCAGGCCCAGGCGCTTCGTCCCGGCGCGGCCGAACCTCGCCGACACCGGCTTGCGGAAGGCCGGTCCGCGAAGGGTGACGGTTCCCGGCCGCGTCGTGGTCACGCGCATCACCAGTCGCCCGCCGCGCCGGGCGACGCGCCGGGCGGCCACCTTCACCGGCGGGCAGGCGTCGGGCAGCGGCGCGGCCGCGACGTCCGGTGCCACCCCGGCCTCGGTACCGCCGATGTGCACGAAGCGCGCGACCGACGGCGTCCCGCGCCCGTCGAGCAGGAACAGCATGTAGTAGCCGGGAGGCGCGTCGTCGGCGGTCGCCGGAGCGACCAGCGTCGCGACGTTCCCGGTCCGCTGCGGGGGCGCAAGCGGCACCACGCGCTGGCTCATGTCGTTGTTGTGCGTGTCCGCGCCCGGCGCCACGAGGACGGCCTCGCGCACGACGCCGCTGACGCCGACCTCGAAACCGGCTCCGTAGCCCACGGACGCGGGTGCGCTGAGGAGCGCCGGCCGCGGCCGCGGCTCGCACTCCTGCTCGAAGAGGTACGGCGGCGACCAGATCTCGGCCGTGTCCGTCACCACGCCCGACCCGGCACCGGTCGGGCCGTTGATGTCGTCACCGGCGGACATCACCCGACCGTCGGGCAGCAGCAGCGCCGTGGAGTGGTAGGTGCGGCCCTCTGCCTGCGCGTTGCCGAGCGTGAAGGCCCCGGTCTCGGGGTCGAACACCTCGATGCGCTTCTGGGCGTCGCGGTACTCCCAGCGGTAGTCGCGCTTGGAGGGGTCCTCCCCGAAGCCGCCTCCGACGAGCGCGACCCGGCCGTCGGGCAGCTGCACGGCGTTGTGGAACGCGCGCTCGACGCGCATGTCCTGGCCCTTCTGCCAGCCGAGCTCGGGAGCGGCGTCGTCGAAGCTCACCGTCGAGCCGTTGGCCGGGTAGTAGCCGCTCGGGGCGTGGTCGTCGCGGTCGGCCCCGCCGAAGAGGATCACCTTCGAGCTGTCCGGCAGCAGGACGCCAGGCGCCCACTGGCGGTGGAGCGGCATGTCCGGCAGGTCCGACCAGCTTGCGTCGTCGACGCCGGGGGAGGGCGGGAAGAGCCGCCACGTGTCCGACCTGCGCGGGCCGGCAACGATCGCGTGCCCCGTCGGCAGCCACCACATGTGCGGGTACTGGCCCGGCAGCGGCGGGTTGCCCGGCTGCTGGTCCGCGCGCAGGCTCGGGATGTAGGCGACATCGTTGGTGACGGGGTCGAAGACCTCGAGATCCGTATTGAGGTGGTATTCCGTCGGCGGTTCCCAGTCCGGGTCGCCCGGTTTCGGAATGCCACCGAACAGCAGCGTCCGGCCGTCGGCGATCTCGAGCAGTGTCGGGTACCAGCGGCCCTGACGCGTGCGCTCGTGCGTCTGCCACGTCTCCGTCGCCGGATCGAAGGTGAAGACCGTGTTCAGGCCCTTGTTCTGGACCGCCGTCGGATCGCCCACGTTGCCGCCGACCACCAGCACGCGACCATCGGGCAGCAGCGACGTGCCGGCGCAGAAGATGTAGGCGGGCTTGCCCGTGTCCGGGTCGATCGGCGGATCCACCCGGCGCGACTTCCCGGTGGTCGGATCGAACACGTAGGCGTTCGCGTAGCCGGGGTCGGTGAGCGTCTCGCCCGTGTCGGGATCCTCGCGACCGGGCCGCCACGGATAGGCGAAGATCAGGATCCTCCCCGTGCGCATCATCGTCGAGTTGATGGCGACGACCGGCAGCTTGACGCCGCGCGCCCAGAAGCCGCCGACGTCGGGATCCACGAAATCGTTGTCGACCCCTAGGACGCCGGTCGCCACCGGTGCCGCACGACGTTCGATCCGGCGCTGGAGAGCGTGCTCGGCCGCGTGCGCGCCGCCGAGCAGCCGGGTCTCCAACTGCCGGATCCGCTTTTCAGGAAGGGACGTCGGCAACCCGTGGCCGGACGCGGGTGCGGCCGTCAGGAATGCCAGCGCCCCGGCTGCGAGCACGCGCCGGAACATTGTTGAACGAGGGTAGACGCAGCGACTAGTCGGCGAAGGCGGAGGCGACCGGCGACGCGCGCCAGTCCTGCTCCTTGTCCATGTCGAACCAGACGATCGCCTTCAGCCGGTCCCACTTGTCCGCCGTGCGGAACATGCTGCGCACCCAGTCGGCCTTGTCGCCACCGATCGCCGACGAGCCGACCTCGGCGACCCAGATGGGCTGGTCGCCCAGCGCCTTCAGCCGCTTGTAGCCGCTCTCGAACACGGTGCGGAAGGACTGCCAGCCGCCGTACTCGGGGAACTTCGAGCCCCAGTTGTACCCGTCGAGCGCGAGCACGTCGACGTAGCGCGCGCCGGGGTAGTAGCGCTCCATCCGGTTCTCCTTGATGGCCGGCGCGTCGACGTTCAGCGGGCACCACACCCAGCGCACGTTGTCGGCGCCGACGCGCTCGAAGACGTCGTGCATATGACGCCAGGCGTCGCGGTAGTCGTCGGCGGAGTTGCCGTTGACCGTCCCGCCCCACGGGTACCAGGTGCCGTTCATCTCGTGCATCGGGCGGATGAAGATCTTCGTGTCGGCCGAGCGCAGCGAGCGGGCCCAGTCGCGCAGGTAGGGGTCGAAATCCCCACGCGCGATGCGTGAGAGCCGGTACCGCGGTTGCTCGGCGCCGCCGGCGGGATCCCACGGCTCCCAGGTCAGAAGCGGCGCGCGCTCGGTTGCGCTGACCATCTGGGCCATGTCCGACGTCCAGTCGCTGCCGGGCTCGGACGCCCAGTTCTGATACCAGTTGACGATGCTTACGCGCCGACTCAGCGTGCGCTGGAGCGCGTCGATCTGGGCGACGCCGCCGTCGTAGACGGCGCCGTCGGTGTGAGCGCCGAAGCGCAGGTCTCCGAGCGCCGCGGAGGCGTTGGCAAGGGGGGCGAGGGACAGCGCTGCGAGGAGCGCAGCCGCCATGCGCAGGGGACGGGCGGACACGTCGCCTGCATCGACGGACCGCTCTCAGGTGGCCCCACGGAACCAGCGTGCGTGGACGGCTGTCCGATGTCCATGTCAGAACTCTGACACTCGCCACGAAGTGCGGGGAGGTGCAGGCGATACGAGCGAAAAGGGTTGGCGGCGAGGGTCCATGGGTACCCGACGGCGGACGGTTTGCTGCCGGGGGGCGCGCTACGCTGCCGCGCTCGGCAGGGTCTGCTCCCCTTCAGCGATCCGCCACGTCCCGAAGATGCCCGCTTCCCTGCGTCCCACATTCGCGCTCCTGCTCGCCCTCGCCGCCCTCGCGGCGGTCGCCCCGAGCAGCGCCGACGCCGTCAAGTTCGGCGCTTGGACGCCGGGCTCGCCGTTCGGCGGCAAGGTCCGCACGGTCAACCAGCTCGAGCATCGCCTGCAGCGCCGGGTGAAGATCGTCAACTGGTTCCAGGACTGGTCGCACGACGAGAGCCACTTCACGTACAACGTCATCCGTGCGGCGAAGGGCGTCCGGCGCTCCGGCCGCATTCCGATGCTGACGTGGGAGCCGATCGTCCCCGGTCCCTGGGAGGCGTACACAAACGAGGCGATCGCCAACGGCGCCTACGACGCGCAGCTGCATCACTGGGCGCGTCGCATGGCCGGCCTGCGCTCGAAGCTCTACCTGCGCTTCGCCCACGAGTTCAACGGCGACTGGTACGCCTGGGGCGGACCGGTCAACAACAACAGCCCGGCCGAGTTCAAGGCGATGTGGCGCCACGTCGTGGACATCTTCCGCGCCGAGGGCGCCACGAACGTCAAGTGGGTCTGGTCGCCGCTCGTCGACGACCCGGGCTACGCGCCGAACTTCGAGCGCTACTGGCCGGGAGCGGGCTACGTCGACGTGATGGGCCTGTCCGGCTTCAATTGGGGCTCGACCGTGCCCGAGTGGGGCGGCTGGCGTCCGTTCAAGGAGATCTTCAAGAAGGCCTACAAGCGCATCAGCCGCCTGAGCAACAAGCCCGTGTGGATCACGGAGATCGGCTCGGCGTCGCAGGGCGGCTCGAAGTACAAGTGGGTCCGGCAGATGTTCAAGACGGCCAGCAAGTGGGACCGTCTGAAGGCGATCGTCTGGTACGACCAGGACAAGGAGAAGGACTGGTCTACCGCGAGCGCTGCCTCAGCGTTCAAGGACTGAAGCGTGGCCGCCGCGCGGGCGGCCTAATGATCCGCGACGCTGCCGTCGTCGGGTTCGAGCGGGAGCCCGCGCTCGTGCCACGCGGTGATCCCACCGGTCAGGTTGAGCGCCTCGTAGCCGGCGCGGCGGAAGGCGTTGGCCGCCATCCCGGAACGGGCGCCGGCCCGGCAGTAGAAGAGGACCGGCTTGTCACGTTCGATCGAGTCGGCCTGCGAGGCGAGCCGCTCGAGCTCGATGTGGCGGGACCCGGCGATTCGCCCGGCGTCGACCTCGTAGGCCTCCCGCACGTCGACGAGGTGGACCTCACCGGCGTCGATCAGCTCCTTCGCGCGCTCCGGCGCGACCTCGATGTGCTCGTCGTCGAAGGCGCCCATTTGGCTCTCCACGGTAGGGGGCAACCGGTTCCGCCGCAGGGGGACATAAGTTCCCCCAGATCGGGTAGTCTGCCCGAGTCGTTTGTTGTCCATACGGCCGAATTCGACTGGGCCATGCTCAGCCGGAACGGGGGAACCAGAGGACTCCTTGCATAAAGGGGTCCCGGGGCGAGTCGCCGGTGATTACCGGTGTAGCGCGAACTTTCCGCGCGAGCCCGACAGCTAACTCCGTAGGCGCTCGAAAGAAGGGTTGGGCTGGTTTGTCTGCAGTTCGCCGCCTTGCGGTCACAGTCGTCGTCATCTTCAGCGTGGTCCCCGCGACGGCGAACGCCGCTGCGTTCGGGTCCCGCACGCTGTCCGAAGGGCGACCGTGGCGCAGACGTGCAGACGCTGCAGCAACTGCTTTCCGACGCCGGCCACGCATGCGTGATCGACGGCGTCTTCGGCGCCGGCACCAAGGCGAGCGTGAAGGCGTGGGAGACCTCGACCGAGCGCAAGGCCAACGGCCGCGTCACGCCCAAGGAGGCCCGCGCGCTGCAGGTCCTCCTCCGGCGCCCCCTCAACGCTCGAGGCGCCGGAGGAGGAGGCCCCGAAGGCGGACACCACCGGCGGTTCGGGCTACGTCGAGGTCACCAACGCCTACGTCGCCGACGACGGCCGCGCCGTGGCGCCGGCCAACGCCCCGCCCGAGGTCAAGGCGATCATCGCGGCGGGCAACGAGATCTACAACAAGCCGTACAAGTACGGCGGCGGGCACGGCAAGTGGAAGGACTCGGGCTACGACTGCTCGGGCTCGATCTCCTACGCGCTGCACGGCGCCGGCCTGCTCGACACGTCGATGGACTCCACGGGCTTCATGTCGTGGGGGAGCCCCGGTCCGGGCACGTGGGTCACCACCTACGCCCACGGTGGTCACGCCTACATGGTGGTGGCAGGGCTGCGCTTCGACACGAGCGGCGCGTCCGAGCGCGGGGGCACGCGCTGGACGGAAGAGATGCGCTCGCCCAAGGGCTTCACGGTCCGCCACCCCGTCGGTCTGTAGCGCCGCCCGGCCGACGCCGGCCCGAACGCGGCCGGATGACCTGCTTCCGCTTCTAGAGACGCGGATCGCGAACGCGTTCGCGCTCGACGACCGTCCCGCGGTCCCGGTTGATCCAGAAGAGCGACAGGATCAAGCCGATGATCCCGACGATCATCAGGATCACCCCGATGGTGCCCAGGTTGACGGAGTCGACATTGTCCTCGACCGCGTACTTCAGAATCGCGCCCACGGCGAGCAGGAGCAGAGAGGTTCCGATTGTCATCGTGCGGACGTACCCACGTACGATCACTTCCATGACGACGGCGCCCGCCCCCATCCAGTACGGCCTCACCCAGGAGCAGACGGATTTCCGCGACACGATCCGCCAGATGGCGCGCGAGAAGGTCGCTCCGCGGGCCGCCGAGATCGACGCGAAGGCGGAGTACCCCTGGGACCTGCGCAAGCTGTTCTCCGAGCTGGACCTGTTCGGACTGCCGATCTCCGAGCAGTACGGCGGCACGGGCACGGGCACGCTGATGCTCAACGTCGCCATCGAGGAGATCTCGAAGGCCTGCGCTTCAAGCGGGCTGATGCTCGCGGTGCACGAGCTGTCGACGCTGCCGATCAAGCTGTTCGGCTCCGACGAGATGAAGGAACGCGTCCTTCCCCGCTGCGCGACGGGTGAGTGGACCGGCGCGTTCGCCCTCTCCGAGCCAGACGCCGGCTCGGACCCGGGCGGGATGCGCACGAACGCCGTCCTCGACGGCGACGAGTGGGTCATCAACGGCGCCAAGAACTGGATCACCAACTCCTCCGTCGCCGACTTCTACGTCGTCTTCGCGGTGACGGACCGCGAGAGCCGCCGCATCACCGCCTTCCTCGTCGAGGCCGACCGCGCGGGGTTCTCGATCGGCAAGCTCGAGCACAAGATGGGCATCAAGGGCTCGCCGACCGGCTCGCCCGTGCTCGAGGACGTCCGCGTCCCGCAGGAGAACGTGATCGGCGAGGTCGGCCGCGGCCTGTCCGTCGCGCTCGGCACGCTCGACCACTCACGCCTCGGCGTCGCCGCCCAGGCCGTCGGCATCGCGCAGGGCGCCACGGACTACGCGGTCGCCTACGCCAAGGAGCGCGAGCAGTTCGGCAAGCCGATCTTCAGCTTCCAGGCGATCCAGCACAAGCTGGCCGAGATGGAGACGCGGACGGCCGCCGCCCGCGAGCTGCTCTACAAGGCGTCGGTGAAGGTCGACGCCAACGACAAGGACAAGGGCAAGTACTCCGCGATGGCCAAGGTCTTCGCGGGCGATTGCGCGATGGCCGTGACCGTCGAGGCCGTCCAGGTCCTCGGCGGCTACGGCTACGTCACCGAGTACCCCGTCGAGCGCATGATGCGCGACGCGAAGATCACGCAGATCTACGAGGGCACCCAGGAAGTGCAGCGCCTCGTGATCGCCCGTTATCTCTGAGAGGGCCTGACCTTCAGCTTCGCGGTGGTGCGCCGGCCGGCGACGAGATCGCCGCCGAAGCGCTGGAGGTGGAGCCTCACGGTGCGGGCGCCGCCGCGGCCGGCGCGCAGCTTCACGAAGCGAGCGCCCTCCTTGCCCGTGAAGGTGAGGACGCGACGCTTCGGGGTGACGCTGCCGCCGGAGACGGCGAGCGTCGCCCGTCCGCCGCCGGTGCCGACACGCGCGACGCGGACCGTCACCGACCGGCCCGCGCGCACCGACAGCCTGCGGCTGGCGAATGACACCGCGCTCTTGGGCTGCGGGCACGACCTTCAGCGTGCGGACCTCGGCGTCGCCGCCGTTCGTCGTCCCGAGCGCGGCGACCGTCGCACGCCGGCCGCGGGGATCGCGCACGTCGACCGTCCGCCGCCCGGGGCGCTCGCCGAACTTGCCGTCGCCGTTCGAGGTCCCAGCTGAGGGTGTCGTAACCGCCGAACGGGCCGGAGCCGCCGGGCGCGCGCGGGTCGGCCTCGAAGGTGACGGTGCCGCCGGGCACCGGCACCGCGGTGCTCATGTCGATCTCCACCTGCGGCACACGCTCGCGGATGAAGCGGTTGAGCGGGTCGGAGGCGACCTTGGTGTAGACGCCGGGCGGGCCCTCGTTGCAGCTGCGATCGCCGCGCAGGATCTGGCCGTTGCCGATGCCGAAGGAGACGGCCCCGACGAGCGCCGGCAGGCCGCCGGCGTCCGTGACGAACAGCGGGCCGCCCGAGTCGCCGTTGCAGGAGTCCTTGTCCGGCGAGATCGCGCAGATCTCGGTCTCGAAGTCCAGCGACTGGCTCGACTGGCCGGCGGCCGTGAACGCGTTCGCGCAGTCCAGGTCGGAGACGATGCCGAGGTCGACCGCGCGCAGCTGCGCGGTCGAGAGCTCGCCGCCGTCGAGCTGGTCCTCCGTGTAGCCCCAGCCGGCGGTCAGTGCGCTGCTGCCCGGGCGCGAAGAGGCCGGCGTCGCGCGGTCGCAGCAGGCGCAGCTGCTGGGCGCTGGCGGGGCGGGCGAGCTTGACGAGCCCGACGTCGAAGCCGCCGCCGCCGGACGAGTAGCCGGGCGGGTAGACCGCGTCGGCCCAGCGGAACTCCTGGCTGGCGGTCGAGGCGTTGAGGTTGGTGGCGCCGATCACGGCGATCGAGTTCCCGACGTCCACCTGCGCCTCCGCGAGGCAGTGCGCCGCGGTCAGCACCCAGCGCGCGGCGATCAGCGAGCCACCGCACAGCGCGTCCGGCGACTCGTCGCCCTCGCCCTCGAGCGCGATCTTGAGGCCGACCATGAAAGGGAGGTCCGCGGTGGTCGTCGGGGCGCCGCTGACGATGCGCGGGGAGGCTGGCCGGCCCGCGGCCGCGGGAACGGCAATGAGGGCGAGTGCAGCGACAACGACGGCGCGGCGAACCATGTTCACGGAGCGTAACCCGCCGCTGGGTGGCGGACGTACAATCTGTCACGTGAGCGGTTCGTCGCTACGGCGCATCCTGTACGCCTCGTCCTTCGCTCTGTGCGCCGGCGTGCTGGTGATCACCGTCTTCCAGGGCCTGCGCCCGGACTATCCCGTCCGGCTCATCCAGGGGCTGATGGCCGCGATCGCCGCGTTGGGCGTGATCGGCACCCTCGTGGCGTGGGTCACCACCCGCATGGGCGACTACCGCCACCCGGCCGACGAGCGCGAGTTCGAGCTGCTCGTCCGCGACACGGAGCGGCTGGCGCGCGAGAACCTGGCGGCCGAGCCCGACGAGCGCGAGTTCATGGAGCTCGACCCCTACAACGCGGCGGACTTCGAGGAGCTCGTTCGCGACGCCCTCGACGACCTACCGGACGTCCTGCGCTCCGCGCTCGACCGCAACGTCGCCGTGATCATCTCCGACCAGGGCCGCCGCCACCGCGCCTACGGCCTCTACCAGGGCGGCACCGTCGCTCGCGACCTCGCCTCGGACCGCATCGTCATCTTCCGCGACACCCTGCTTCGCGACTTCGGGCACGACCCGGACGAGCTGCGCGCCCAGGTGCTGCGCACGGTCCGCCACGAGCTGGCGCACCACCTCGGCGCCGACGAGCTCGGCGTGCGCGAACTCGGGCTCTAGCGCCCGGTGGATCTCGGCATCGAAGGAAAGGTGGCAGTCGTCACCGGCGGTGGTTCCGGGATCGGGGCCGCAACCGCGGAGCGCCTGCGCGCGGCGGGCGTCACCGTGCACGACTGGTCGCGCTCGACGGGCTTCGACGTGACGGACCCGTCCGTCGTCTCCCGGTTGCCCGAGGCCGACATCCTGGTGAACGCGGCAGGTATGAGTGCGGTCCGTTCGCTGGACGATCTGACCGAGGACGAGCTGGCAGGGGCAGTGGGACCTGCACGTCATGGGACCCATGCGGTTGATGCGCGCTTCGGCTCCGCGAATGGCCGCTCGCGGTTGGGGGCGGATCGTGGTCGTGTCGTCGAGCTCCGGCAAGCGCCCGTCGTCGACCAACGCGGCCTATTCGGTGACCAAGGCCGCGGCACTGTCGCTGTCGCGCGTCTTCGCCGACGAGTACGCAGGCACCGGCGTCCTCGTCAATGCTGTCACGCCAGGGGCGGTCCGCGGTCCGCTGTGGGAGGCCGAAGGCGGCCTCGCCGACCAGGTCGCCGAGGCGAAGGGCATCACCCGCGAGGAGGCCCTCACAGCCCAGGCGGCCAAGATCCCCCTCGGCCGACTCGCCGAACCAGGCGAGATCGCCGACGTCATCACCTTCCTCTGCTCCGAGCGCGCCTCCACCGTCACCGGCGCCGCCTGGTCGGTCGACGGAGGCTCCGTCCCAGGCATCCTCTAGCCGCCGAACGTCGGTGAGCGCACCACTAAGGGGGATACTCACCGACGTTCGGCGAGCTGGAGCAGGCGTTGGGGGTTGAACCACACGTCGCCGGAGGGGATGCGATGGACCGTGTAACCGGCGGCCTCCCACACCGCCTGCTTGCGCAGCGTCCTCACCACGGTCGAGGTGGAAGGGGCCGCCGTCGATCTCGATGATCAGGCGCCGCGACCGCCACACCAAGTCAGCCTCCTCGCCGGCGACCTTCACATTCACCTTCGGGAGTTGGACTCCGGCGTCTCGTAGAACCACGAGCGCTTGCACCTCTGATCCGCTGCGGCAACGCTCCACAGGAAGGCCTGAGTACTGAGCGAGCGCGGCTCGGATGGCGCCCACGCCGCGTCGTCCCTTGTGCGTCATCAACGCGTCGACAAGCGCCGGAATCGTCGTCCTCTCGATCCTCAGGGCCTCCCGGACCATCCTCCTCATTGACTTGGGACTCAACGAGGCGGCCAGGTCGATGATCGTCCGCTCGACCGTCGTGATCGGGATCCCATCCAGCGTCGTCGTGTTCCCCTCCAGCGTCTCGCTTCTTGAGATCCGGAGGCCGTCGAAGTACTCGGGCCCTCCGCTTCCTGGCCGCACGACCATCTCGAGAGAAGCATCGAAGGGACGGATCTCGTGCGCGGCGGCAGCACTAGCGAGAGCGAGATAGGTATCGGGCGCGGTCAGCGTCGCCGCCATCCATCGCGTCTTGCGATCACTGTCAAAGACCGGGCCAACGGCAAAGACGCCCTCGTAGAGGGGGACAAGTCGCCCCGTGGCGACTCGGGCGGCGATCACACGATCACTGTGGTCAATCGCCAGCAGTTGCTCGCGCGTTACGCAGCGCTGCTGCGCGCGAGCCTTCTCAATCAAACGAACGTCGGTCATCACCCCTCCTAGTCGTGGGGTGACCGACGTTCGCCGGCTAATTCAGGATTGGAGTCCTCTTGTCGGTGTAGAGGCGCAGGTCGGCGAGCCGGTAGAGCGTCTCTGTGTCGGTGCCGTCGGTGGGGCAGCAGGCCGTGCCGCCGCTGAGTTCCGACTGGCCGCGGGCGCGGGCGGCGAAGCGCTCGAGGGCGGCCTGCGCCTCGGCCTCGTCGCAGTTGGAGAGGAGGATGGCGAACTCGTCGCCGCCGAGGCGGGCGAGGTCGTCGATGGCGCGCAGCTCGGCTTCGAGCTCTCGGGCGATCCGCCGCAGGAGCTCGTCCCCCTCGGCGTGACCGAGCTCGTCATTGACGGATTTGAAGTCGTCGAGGTCGAAGAGCAGGAGGGCGAAGGGCTCGCCGGAGCGCTCGTGGCGGGCCAGGTGGCCGGCTAGGCGCTCCTCGAAGCCGCGGCGGTTGAGGGCCCCTGTGAGGTAGTCGGTGCGGGAGAGCGTCTCGAGCCGGGCGTTGGCGGCCTGGACCCGGCGGCTCTGCCAGAGGCACAGCCCGCCGGCGGAGATCAGCACGCACAGCACGAGCATCGTGTAGGCGAGGCTCGACTGGGTGAAAACGAGCAGCGCGACGGCGCAGGCGACGACGGCGAAGACCGCCACGGTCAGCGCCATCCGCGGCGGATAGGAGAGGCCGGAGAACATCAGGGGCAGTACGAACATCGGGACGAGCGGGCTGCCGGCCCCACCATCCACCGCGACGCCGACGGCGGTCGCCGCGATCAGGCCGAGCGACCAGCCGAGCCAGAGGTGCGCCGCCCAGCGGGTGTAGAGCAGGCGCTGGACCACCGGCAGCACGAAGGCGCCCGCGCTCAGGAACGCCAGCAGGGCGATCGCCAGCAGGACGAGCCGGCCGGAGCGCTCCCACGTCGAGGCGACGTAGGCCAGCGTGCCGCTGCCGCCGAACAGGGTCATGACGAACCCGGCTCGGACGTGTTCAAGCGGCACGAGCGGCTGGGCCGCGCGATTCATGCACTCCTGCATGCCTGGGTCATCGTCCGTTCGGCGCACCGTCTTGACGTATATCGGCAGAACGTCGGCGGTTACACGATGGCGCCGCTGTCGCGCTCGACCAGCGCGGCGTAGCGGCCACCCCGAACGATGAGCTCGCCGTGAGTTCCGGCCTCCGCGATCTCGCCGCCGTCGAGGACCACGATCTGATCGGCGTCGCGAACGGTCGAGAGGCGGTGGGCGATCACGATGGTCGTGCGGCCGGCGGCAAGCGCGCGCAGGGCGTCTTCGACGGCGCGCTCCGTCTGCACGTCGAGCGCGCTGGTGGCCTCGTCCAGGATCAGCACCGGCGGGTTGCGCAGGATCGTGCGGGCGATCGCGATGCGCTGCTTCTCGCCACCGGAGAAGCGGAAGCCGCGCTCGCCGACCACGGTGTCGTAGCCGTCCGGCAGGGCCGCGATCAGGTCGTGCACCTGGGCAGCACGCGCCGCCTCCTCGACTTCGGCGTCGGTGGCCTCGGGGTTGGCGAAGCGCAGGTTCTCGCGCACGGTCGCGTGGAACAGGTAGGTCTCCTGGGACACGACGCCGACGTTCGCCGCGAGCGCCTCGAAGGTGAGGTCGCGGATGTCGGTGCCGTCGAGGCGGACGGCGCCGCGGTCGGGGTCGTAGAGGCGCGCGGCGAGGTATCCGAGGGTCGTCTTGCCCGACCCGGTCTCCCCGACGATCGCCGTCTTGGTCCCGGGCGGGACGATCAGGTCGATGCCGCGCAACGTCCAGACGTCGTCGTCGTAGCGGAACCAGACGTCCTCCAGGCGCACCTCTCCGTGCGCGCAGCGCAGCTCCTCTGTGCCCGGCTCGATGTCCACGCGCATGTCGAGGTACTCGTAGATGCGGTCGAAGAGCGCCATGCTGGACTGCACCTCGACGCCGACCCCGAGCAGCGAGTTGACGGGGAAGAGCAGGCGGGTCTGCAACGTCGTGAAGGCGACCACGGTGCCGATCGAGACGGCGCTCGGGGAGAGGCCCGCGAACAGGTAGACCAGCGCCGGCATCACCGCGAAGGAGGTCTGCACGGCGGACATAGACCAGCGGCCCGCCATGCGGCTGCGGACCTCGAGGTCGGCGAGGTTGCGCGACTCGTCGGCGAAGGAGTCCGTCAGCGCCGCCGAGCGGCCCATCGTCTTCGACAGCAGGATGCCGCTGACGCTGAGCGACTCCTGCACCAGCGAAGACATGTCCGCCATGGCCGACTGGCGCACGGCGGTCAGCTCGCGGCGGCGCTGGCCGACGCGGCGCGAGACGAAGACGAAGAGCGGGAGCACGGCGAGGGAGAACAGGGCCAGGCGCCAGTCGAGCGCGAACATGGCGATCGTCACGGCGACCACCGTGGTGACGTTCTGGGTGATGGAGGTCGCCGTCGTGGTGACGACGTTCTGCACGCCGCCGATGTCGTTGGCGATGCGCGACTGCACGTCGCCCGTGCGGGTGCGGGTGAAGAACGCCAGCGACAGCCGCTGCAGGTGCTCGTAGACCTGCGAGCGCAGGTCGTGCATGACCCGCTGGCCCACGGTGTTGGAGAGGTACGTCTGCACGACGCCGAGCGCGCCGGTGACGACCGAGATGCCGATCATCCCGGCGACGAGCTTCGCCAGCAGGCTCTGGTCGCGCTCCGGCAGCGCGGTGTCGAGGATCTCGCGCAGCAGGAACGGCGAGACGATCGACAGCCCGGCGCTCAGGGCGATCAGGATCAGGACCGTCGCCAGCGGGCGGCGGTACGGCACGAACAGCGAGCCGATGCGGCGGCGGCGCGTCACCGGATCGACGCGGCCCCTCCGGCGCCCGCCGGTGCGGAGACCTCACGGGCACCACGCTCGGCGACCTCTGCCTCGAAGAGGCGCTCGATCTCGGGCATCTCCTTGCCGCCCTCGCGCCGGATCGCCGGCTCGATCATGCCGCGGAACGGCTGCATGAGATTGATCCAGCCAGGCCCGGAGACGCGCTTGCGGCGGTTCTCGATCCCCTTCACCACAGCGGCGACCGCCGTGTCGAGCGGGTAGGTCTTCGAGAAGGGGTACGTCAGCGAGCTGCGCATCTTGTCGAAGGCGCTGATGCGGTCGGCGCCGCGCACCATCTCCGTGTCGATCCAAGAGAAGTAAGCGCAGCCGACGTCGACGCCGTGATGGGCGACCTCGGTGCGCAGGGAGTCCGCGAAGGCGTCGACGCCCGCCTTCGACGCGCAGTACGCGCTCATCAGCGGTGCGTGGGCGATGGCGGCGACGGAGGCGACCGGCAGCGCGTAGCCGCGGCTCTCGACCAGGTGGGGGAGGGCGGCGCGGACCGTCCGGTACACGCCGACGAGGTTGACCGCGATGATCTTCTCCCACCCCTCGGGATCCATGCTCAGAACGGTTCCTGCAGCGACGATTCCCGCGTTGGCCATGACCACGTCCAGGCCGCCGAGCGCGTCGACCGCCTTGGCGATCGTCTCGTCGAGCGCCTCGTGGTCGGTGACGTCGACCTCGTAGGCGGTGGCCCGCCCGTTGGTCGCCTCGGCAACCTGTTCGAGCAGTCCGCCCTCGAGGCCGAGCAGGGCCAGCTGGTGACCCCGCTCGGCGAGCCTTGCGGCGGTACCGGCGCCGATGCCTCGCGCGGCGCCGGTGATGAGGATTCTGCTCATGGGCGGAGGCTACGCCTCCGCGACCACCCTCGGAGCGGGATCGAGAGCGACGGCCAGCACCTCGTCGATGCTCATCGCGGGGTGGAACGTCATGGCGTCGCGGACGTCCGCCGGCACGTCGTCGAGGTCGCCGCGGTTGCGCTCGGGGAGCACGACCTCGGTGAGCCCGGCGGCATGGGCGGCGAGCACCTTCTGCTTGAGCCCGCCGATCGGCAGCACGCGGCCCTGCAGCGTGACCTCGCCGGTCATGCCGACCGTGTGCTTGACGGCGCGGCCGCTCAGCAGCGACGCCAGCGCGGTCACCATCGTGACGCCGGCGCTGGGCCCGTCCTTCGGGATTGCGCCCGCGGGGACGTGCACGTGGAACTCGGTGTCCTCGAAGACGTCGGGGTCGATGCCGAGCTCCTCGGCGTGGCCGCGCACGTAGGAGAGCGCGATGCGCGTCGACTCCTTCATGACGTCGCCCAGCTGACCCGTGAGCACGAGGCCGGCCTTGCCCTTCATCTTCGTCGCCTCGACGAACAGAACGTCGCCGCCGGTGCCGGTGACGGCCAGGCCGGTCGCCACCCCGGGCACCGCGGTGCGCAGCGCCGCCTCCTGCCAGACCTTCTGGCGCCCGAGGGCGTCGCGGATGATCTCGGTGGTGATCTCGACGGGCGCGGTGACCTTGTCGGACGCGATGTTCGTCGCGGTCTTGCGCAGGATCGAGCCGAGCTCGCGCTCGAGGTTGCGCACGCCGGCCTCGCGGGTGTACTCCGCGATCACCTGACGCAGCAGCTCATCGGAGACGACGACCTCGTCCTCTCGCAGGCCGTTGCGCTCGCGCTGGCGCGGCCACAGGTAGCCGCGGGCGATGGAGACCTTCTCCTCGACGGTGTAGCCGTCGAAGCGGATGACCTCCATGCGGTCCAGCAGCGGGCCGGGGATCGTCTCGGCGAGGTTCGCCGTGGCGATGAACAGCACCTGGGACAGGTCGATCTCGACGTCGAGGTAGTGGTCGCGGAACGAGTGGTTCTGCGCAGGGTCGAGGACCTCGAGCAGTGCCGCGCTCGGGTCGCCGCGCCAGTCGGCGCCGACCTTGTCGACCTCGTCGAGCATGATCACCGGGTTCATCGTTCCGGCGTCGCGGAGCGCGCGAACCAGGCGACCGGGGAGCGCGCCGACGTAGGTGCGCCGGTGGCCGCGGATCTCCGCCTCGTCACGGACGCCGCCGAGCGACATGCGCACGAACTCGCGGCCGGTGGCACGGGCGATGGACTCGCCGATAGACGTCTTGCCGGTGCCGGGCGGGCCGATCAGCGTGAGAATCGCGCCAGAGCGCCTGTCCTCTTCGATCTCGCGCTCCTTGCGCAGCTTCTTGACGGCGATGTACTCGACGATGCGGTCCTTGACGTCCTCGAGGCCGGCATGGTCGGCGTCGAGCACCTCGCGGGCGACGACGGGGTCGAGCAGCTCGTCCGAACGCTCCTTCCACGGCACCTGCAGCAGCCAGTCGAGGTACGTCCGGATGGTGCCGGCCTCGCCGCCCTGTTCGCCGAGACGCTCGAGGCGGCCCAGCTCCTTCTCGGCCTGCTCGCGGACGTGCTCGGGCATGTCCGCTTCTTCGATCTTCGCGCGGTACTCCTCAACAACGGACGCGTCGTCCTCGCCGAGCTCGCGGCGGATGGAGTCCATCTGCTTGCGCAGGATGTACTCGCGCTGCTGCTTCTCGGCTCCGGACTGCACGTCGTCGCGGATGCGGCGGCGGATCTGCAGCTCGGCCAGGCGCTCGCGCTGGATCTCAACCGCGCGGGCGAGGCGCTCGGTGACGTCGAGCAGGCCGAGGATCTCGACCTTCTCCTCGAACGCGACGTCGGGGGCGTAGCCGATCGTGTCGGCCAGCGCGCCCGGCTCGCGGATCGCGCGCAGGAACTCGGCGATGCGGGCGTCGGCGCCGCGCAGCTCGAGGAGCTCCTCGACCACGGCGCGGTACTCGCGCTCGAGGTCACGCGTGCGGCCGTCGACCGGCTCGGTGTCGGGATGCTCCTCGACCTCCACGCGCAGACGCCCGCGGGAGTCGGAGGAACCGGCGCCGACGACGCCACGCATCGAGCCGGCGAGCGTCACGGCACGGCCGCCGCCGGGCAGGCGGACGGTGTCCGTCACCTCGGCGATCGTGCCAACGGGCGCGTACTCGCCGTCATGGCGCGGCACGAGGATGACGCGCTCTTCACCGTCGGCATCAACGGGAAGCGTGACGTCCATCGTGGGGAAGACGACGGTGTCGTCGAGTGGGATGAGGAGAAGTGAGGACAAATGCACCCTTCGTAAGCGACTTGCGATCTGCAAGCATCATAGCGATTGCGCCCGCAACTTAAAGGGATGGAGTCTCGGCACCGGACATGTCCGCTGCCGAGACTCCATCCCTTTATGTTTCTGGCCATGTTTGATCTGGCTGCGCGGGGGACGACGGTTCGTACAGAGGTGGTCGGGGGTGTGGCGACGTTCCTGACGATGAGTTACATCGTCTTCGTCAACCCCGCGATCCTGAGTGCCGCGGGGTTGCCGTTTGCGAGCGTCGCTGTGTGTACGGCGATCGGCGCGGCGCTGTTCACGGCGTTGATGGGCCTGGTGACCAATCTGCCCTTCGCGCTGGCGAGCGGGCTCGGTCTCAACGCGGTCGTCGCGTTCGACCTGATCCTCGGGCGGGGACTGTCCCCGGCCGCGGCGATGGCGTGCATCCTGATCGAGGGCCTGATCGCGGTGGTGCTGGTGGTCGCGGGGCTGCGTGAGGCGGTGGTGCGCGCGGTGCCGCAGGGGATCAAGCTCGCGATCGGCGTGGGGATCGGCCTGTTCATCACCCTTGTCGGCCTGCGGGAGGGCGGCATCACCGTCAACAACCCCGCGACCGGCATCGGCCTCGGCGACCTGTCCAGTGGCCCGGCGCTGATCGCGCTGGCCGGCATCGCCGCCGCGCTGGCGATGGCCGCCGCCGAGAAGCAGGGCGCGGTCCTGGCCGGCGTCGGGACATCGCTCGTCCTCGGCCTGGTCTTCGGCGTGCTCGACGGCCCCGACGGCGTGACGAGCATCCCCGGCTCGGGTGACTTCGACTTGGTCGGCGACGCCTTCGGCGGTATCGACGACGCGCTCACCGTCGCGCTGATCCCGATCATCTTCACCCTCTTCATGACGGACTTCTTCGACACCATCGGCACGGCCTTCGCGGTCGGCCGAGCGGGTGATCTCACCGACAAGGAGACGGGCGAACTGCCGAACACGCGCAACGTCCTGCTGGTCGATTCCGCAGCCGCCGCGGGCGGCGGCATCCTCGGCGTCTCCTCGATCACCACCTACGTCGAGTCGGGCGCCGGCGTTGCGGAAGGCGCGCGCACCGGACTCGCCTCGCTGGTCACCGCCGGCCTGTTCGCGCTGTGTGTCTTCTTCGTCCCGATCTTCGCCCTCGTCGGCCAGGACGTGCAGGTGGGGGAGGAGACCTTCATCCACCCGGCGATCGCGCCCGCGCTGGTGATGGTCGGCTACCTGATGCTGCGCCTGGTCAAGGACATCGACTGGGCCGACCCCGAGGTCGCCGTGCCGTGCTTTCTCACGATCGTCGGCATCCCACTGACCTTCTCGATCGCCGCCGGCATCGGCTTCGGGGTGATCGGCTACGTGATCGTTATGGCCGTCCGCGGCAAGGCGAAGCAGGTCCCCGTCCTGATGTGGCTGCTCGTCCCGTTGTTCATCGCCTTCTTCGAGGCGGGCTGGCTAGAGCGCGAGGTCTTCTAGAGCGCCGTCGAGCGCGGCGGTGAAGCCGTCGAGGTCGAGCGACTTGTCGGCCAGCAGGCCGAAGTTCACCTGCCCGTCGTAGGACATCACGCCTACGTTGAGCCGCTGGTGCGCGGGGTTGAGCGGGACGGCCGGGAAGACCTCGCGCAGCGGCTGGCCGTTCATGTAGAAGGTCTGCTGCGGGCCGGGCACGTTGGAGACGACGAGATTGAAGGCGCGCACGTTGCCCATCGCGCGGGCGACGGGCGTGGCGACGAGCGGCGGCATCAGCCCAGCGGCGCCGACCATGATCGCCCCGGCGCGAACGGCCGCCGAGTCGCGCAGCTTCGTCATGTCGGCGTTGATGCGCCGGACACGCTCGGCGAAGAGCGCCTCGTCCGTCGGCAGCTCGACGAAGACCATCGAGATGCGGTTCCCACTCGCCGGATCGTCGCCCTCCCGGCGGACGGAGACGGGCACGAGCGCGACGGGTCGGGGCGTGGGGCCGAGGTGCACCCGTAGGGCGCCTGCGACGACGGCGAGGATCGCGTCGTTGATCGATCCGCCGGCGGCCTTGCCCGCCGCCTTGACCGCTGCCAGCGGCGCGGAGCGCATCGCATAGCGGCGGTTGGGCGACAGCGGCCGGTTGAGCTCGGTCATGGGCGCCTGCGGGCGCTGGCGGGCGAGCTCGGTGATCAGCTCGGTGGCGCCGAGCACCCCGCGAGCGGCGCGGCGCGGATCGGCCGCGCGCTGCATCGACTCGCGGATGAGCCGGGTCCCCAGGCCGATGCCCGTGGTGGCGATATGACGGCGGCGGTCGAAAGCCTTCGGCGCCCAGTCGTCGCCCGCCTCGATCTGCATCGGCTCCGCTGTCGGGTCGAGCAGGATGATCCCGATGCCGATGGCGGCGATGCCGTCGACCAGCGCGTGGTGCATCTTCGGCATCAGCGCAACGCGACCATCGGGGAGACCGTCGATGACGTGCAGCTCCCACAGCGGTCGGTCGCGGTGCAGGCGCGTCGCCATCTCGCGCGCGACGTAGTCAGCGAGGTCACCGTCAGGCAACCGCGCCGGCCGCACGTGCCACTGCAGGTCGAAGCCGTCATCGTCGACCCAGACCGGGTTGGTCAGCGAGCCGAACGGGTCCTGCAGGCGCTGGCGGTAGCGCGGCAGCAGGTGCAGTCGCTCGCGGACGCGCTCACAGACCGCGTCGTAACTCGTTCCCGGGCCGGCGTCGAAGACCATCGCGCCTGCCACCGCCATGTTGATCGGGCCCTGCTCGGCCTGCAGGGCACCGGCGTCCGCAGCCGAGAGCGCCTCAGACAAGGCCCCGCTCGCGAGCGGCGGCGACCATCTGCATGAGCGTTGCGCGGCTGTCGTGCCTGGGGCGCCAGCGCAGCTGCCGGCGCGCCTTCTCGGTGTCCATCACGACGGACGTGGTGAACGCGTTGATCCAGTAGGCCTCGGGCGGGAGGAACGGGAGCCGGGAGACGAGCTTGGCGGTCGCGCTGACCGCGAAGCCGGGCGTCGGGAACGTGTGCCAGCCGAGCGCGGACGCAAGGTCGCGCGTCGTCAGCTCGCCCTCGGCGGCGAGGTTGTAGACGCCGGGCTCGCCGCGCCCGAGCGTCGCCGCCACCAGCGCCCGGGCGACGTCCTCGGTGTGCACGAGCTGGAACGCAACGCCCGGGTCCGGCACCAGCAGCGTGGGCAGCTTGCGCAGCAGGCCAGGGATCAGCTCGAGCATGAACAGCGCGTCGCCACCGGCGACGATGCACGGCCGGAAGATGTACGCGTTCTCGTGGTCGATCACCGACTCGAGCTCGGCCTTCTGAGCGGAGTAGTAGTGGTCGTCGGTGCCGCGCGCCGGTGTCTCCTCCTTGAGCGGCAGCTCGTTGGCGGGGTGGAAGCCGTAGGCCGCGACCGAGCTCGTGTAGACGAGCCGCTCGCACTGCTTGGCCGCCTCGAAGACGTTGCGTGAGCCCTCGAGGTTGATCGACCGCGTCTCCTCCGGCGAACCGACGATGATGAAAGCGAGGTGCACTGCGACATCGGCCTCGGCGAACAGGTCGTCCAGCGCCTCGCGGTCGAGGATGTCGCCCTGCCGGTACTCCGTCTTCTTCAGGCCCAGTGACGAGGGATCGAACGGCCGCCGAGCCATCCCGAGGATGCGGTCGACGTCCTTGTGGGCGTCCAGCGCGCGCAGGAAGGAGCGGCCGATGTCGCCCGTCGGCCCGGTGACCGCGACGGTGAGGCCGCTCACTTCGGGGCCATGCGGATCGCGCCGTCCAGGCGGATCGTGTCGCCGTTGAGCATCGGGTTCTGAACGATCGAGATAGCGAGCTGCGCGTACTCGTCCGGGTCGCCGAGGCGGGCGGGGTGGGGCACCATCGCGCCGAGCGCGTTGCGGTTCTCCTCCGGCAGGCCCGCCAGCAGCGGGGTGTCGAACAGGCCGGGGGCGATCGTCATCACGCGGATCTTCTCGCGGCTGAGGTCGCGAGCCGCGGGCAGCGTCATGCCGACGACGCCGCCCTTGGACGCCGAGTAGGAGATCTGGCCGATCTGCCCGTCGAAGGCCGCGACCGAAGCCGTGTTGATGCACACGCCGCGCTCGCCGCCGGAGTCGGGCTCGGCCGTCTCGATCATCTTCTGCGCGGACAGCCGCAGGACGTTGAACGTGCCGACGAGATTGATCGCGATGACCGTCTCGAACGCCTTCAGATCATGCGGGCCATGCTTGCCGGCCGTGCGCTGCGCCCAGCCGATGCCCGCGCAGTTGACGGCGATCCGCAGGGCGCCGCCCTCTGCGGCGGCATCGACCGCGGCCTGCACGGACTCGGCGTCCGTGACGTCCATGTGGGCGAACCGCGCGCCGGTGTCGGCCGCGAAGGCCTGGCCGAGCTCCTCGTTGCGGTCGGCGATGGTGACGGTCGCGCCCGCGTCGAGCAGGCGGCGTGCGGTGGCGGCGCCGAGGCCGGACGCCCCGCCCGCGACGATGGCATGGGCTCCCGAGATCTCCATGTGGCGAAACCTATGTCACCGCATACCGGAGCAGGAGCTCACTGCCCGGACCGCAGCACCCACACGAGCTCCAGACCCGCGGTCAGGGGGTCACCCTCCAGAAGGGTGCGCGGGTCGCCACCGCGCAGCGACGCGTCCACCGTCACGAACAGCTCGTGCAGGACCCCGGCGTCCAGCAGCGCGCGGTTCAGCGTCGCGCCGCCCTCGCACAGCACGGTCTCGACGCCGCACGCCGCGCGCAGCGCCTCCAGCGCCGCCGCCGGCTCGGTGGGCTCGACGATCTCCACGCGCGCCCGCACGTGATCGGGCACCTCCGTGACCGGCCCGGCGATGCCGACGCGCTGCTCGTAGGAGTCGAACAGCGGGATGTCCCAAGGTACGTTTCCGGACCGGGTGATGATCAGGAGGGCCGCCCCGGAGCGCATCGGCCGGTAGCGCTCCGCGTTCAGGGTCCCGGTGCCCGCGAGCACGGCGTCCGCCGCGCGACGCAGCGCACCGAACATGGCCTTGTCCCCTTCACCCCCGAGCGCGGTCGACCCGCCGTCCACGACGGTGCGCCCGTCGACGGACGCGACCATGTTCGCGACGGTGCTCCGCAAGGGGGTGCGTTGCAGCAGATCGTCGGCGGACGCGGGCGCGCCCGGCGGGTACAGGACATCGAATTCCACGAGGGCTGACGCTACCTTTCTCGTCGGTGAGGCGCGGGCTCGCCCTGCTGTTCGCTGCGCTCGGCTGCCTCGTCGCGGCTCCGTCCGCGCACGCTTTCGAGGGGCTCGAGTCCGTCTTCCAGGACGACGACCTGCTGATCCACGCGCCCCCCGACGTGGTCGACAAGAACATGGCCGAACTGGCGAAGCTCGGCGTCGACCGCATCCGCGTGTCGGCCATCTGGCGCGACATGGCGCCGCTGTCTGAGCCCAACGACGCGACCGACCCGTCGGCGTATCCGTTGGACCGCATCGGCGACATCGACCGCACGATCCAGGCCGCCTACCGCAACGGCCTGATGGTGCTCTTCAACATCCGCGGCGGCGCACCGGACTGGGCGATGCCCAAGCGCCCGCCCGGTCTGGAGGACGAGGACGCCTACAAGCCCAACATCCGCATGTGGAACGAGTTCGTCCAGGCGATGGGCAGGCGGTACAACGGCAACTTCGTCACGCGAGCAGGGAACGCGCTCCCGCGCGTGAACGCCTGGTCGATCTGGAACGAGCCGAACTGGCCGAGCCTGCTCCAGCCCCAGTCGCGCAAGGGCAAGCCCTACAGCCCGCACCTCTACCGGCGCCTCTTCCGCGCCGCCAGCCGCGGTCTGCGCGGCACGGGCCACGGCTCGGACATCATCCTGCTCGGCGAGACCGCGCCGCTCGGCGTCGATGAGCCCGGCCCCACCCGCTCGGTGAAGGCGGCGCTCTTCTACCGCGAGCTCTTCTGCCTGGACGAGCGACTGAAGCCGCTGAAGACCAAGTGCGGCGACTTCGACAAGCGCGGCCCGCTGCTGGCCGACGGCGTCGCCCACCACCCGTACCCCGTGCTCGCTCCGCCGGAGTACCACTCGCCCGACTCGGGCTACATCCGGCTCGGCGACCGCAACCGCTTCGTCCGCATCCTCGACGCCGCCGAGCGCTACGGCCGCCTTCCCGGCCGGCTGCCCATCTGGTACACGGAGTTCGGCTACCAGACCCGGCCGCCGGACCCTACCGCGGCATCCCCCTCAAGCGCCAGGCCGCGTGGAACATCCGCGCCGAGCGGCTCGCCTACAAGCAGGACCGCGTGGTCGCGCTGACGCAGTTCCTGCTCAACGACTCGCCGCCGCGCACGCAGTACCCGCCCAAGCACAAGAACTACTGGTCCAACTACCAGACCGGGCTGCGCTACTTCGACGGCCGGCGCAAGCCGTCCTACTACGCCTACCGCCTGCCCTTCATGCGCTTGAGCGCGCGCCGCTTCTGGGGCCAGGTGCGCCCGGCCGACAACGGCGTCGACCAGGAGATCACGCTCCAGAACCGCCGCCCCGGCGGCAGCTGGGAGCCGGTCGGGACGCAGACGGTGACCAATCCGCGCGGCTTCTTCGAGTTCCGCCTGGCCTTCCCCGAAGGCGGCGAATACCGGTTCGTGTGGAACGGGATGGCATCGCCCGCCGCCGTGAGGCCTGCGAAGAGATAGTTTCCCGTCCGTGGACTTCAAGCAAGTGCGTTCAAGCGAGATCATCGCCGCGGTCGGCGGGCTGCGTGCTCGTGCTGGCCGTCTTCCTGCCCGCCTACAAGCCGTCGGACAATCCGAACGCCATCGTGGCCGGGCGGTCGCGTCGACGCCTCGATCTGGGACACCAACTCGATCACGCGCGTCCTGCTGCTGCTGGCGGCGCTCGCGCCGATCATCCTGCTGTACATCGTCCTGCGCAACCACGAGCTCTCGTGGCCGCGCGGTGAGCTGACCGCCGTCATCGGCCTCACCGCCGTGACGCTCGTCTTCTGGCACGGGATCATCTCGCGCCCCGGCGAGCCCGACGGCCAGGTCAGCCTCGGCCTCGGCTGGTTCCTCGCGCTCCTCGGCTCGATCGCGATCGCCGTCGGCGGCGCGCTGCGCTCGAGCCAGTCCGAACGGCGCCGCAAGCCGCCGGGCGTGCTGTGAGTCGCGACGAGCGCCGCGAGGGCGCTGCCGACCGCCGCGCCACCGGGGACTCGCCGGACCGCAACCTCGCGCTCGAGCTCGTGCGCGTGACCGAGGCCGCCGCGCTGCAGGCCGCGCGCTGGGTCGGCCGGGGCGACAAGATCGCCGCCGACCAGGCCGCCGTCGACGGCATGCACGCCGTGCTCGGGACGATCCGCATGGACGGCGTCGTCGTGATCGGCGAGGGCGAGAAGGACGAGGCGCCGATGCTGCACAACGGCGAGCGCGTCGGCGACGGCTCGCCGCCGTCGGTCGACATCGCCGTCGACCCGCTCGAGGGCACCCGCCTGTGCGCGCTGGGCATGCCGAGCGCGCTCGCGGTGATCGCGCTCTCCGAGGAGGGCTCGATGTTCGACCCGGGCCCTGCGTCTACATGGAGAAGATGGCCGGCCGCGAGGAGATCGCCGACCTGCTCGATCTCGATCGCGACCTGGGGGAGACCGTGGCCCTGATCGCCGAGCGCCGCGAGGTGGAGGTCGGTGACGTCACCGCCGTCGTGCTCGACCGGCCGCGGCACGAGGACGGCATCAAGGCGATCCGCGACGCCGGCGCCCGCGTCCGGCTGATCACCGACGGCGACGTCTCCGGCGCGCTGCTGGCGGTCTCGGAACGCTCACCGGTCGACCTGCTCTGGGGGATCGGCGGCACGCCGGAGGGCGTCATCTCCGCCTGCGCGACCAAGTGCATGGGCGGCGCGCTCGTCGGGCGGCTGTGGCCGCGCGACGACGACGAGCGCAAGGCCGCCGTCGACGCCGGCTTCGATCTGTCGCAGGTGCTCACCCAGGACGACCTCGTCCGCGGCGACAACGCGTTCTTCTCCGCCACCGGCGTCACGGACGGCGACGTCCTCCAGGGCGTCCGCTACCAGGGCGCCGCGCGGCGCGACGACGGAGTCGCTCGTGATGCGCTCGCGGTCGGGCACGGTGCGGCGCATCCACTCGCGCCATGACCGCACGAAGCTGCGGTTGCTCACCGGCACTAGTCGCGCCTGAACGCGTACAGCAGCACGCCCCAGACCAGCAGCACCGAAGCGGCGAGCGCGCCGACGACCTTCCACGGCGTCGAGCCCACGTTGCGGTCCTCGCCCTCGCCGGGGGTGTCCTCTCCGTCGGCGAAGCGCCCGACCGCTGACTCCTCGAGCTCGAGCTTCGCGAGGCGCTTGAGGAAGCCGTGGGTGACGATCACGTGGATGCGCGACTGCGTGTTGACGTAGAACCACTTGAAGGGCTGCGCGAGGCGGGGATAGAAGCTCGCGACCTCGACCTCGACGTGGATGCGGCCGTAACCCTCGTGCTCGGGCTCGCAGCGGCGGACGTCGATCTCGAGGTAGCCGTCGTCCTTGCGGGCGACGAGCAGCCCGTCGCGGATGCGCCACTTCACGACGCCGCGCTCGCCCGACATGTCGTACTCGGGCGGGTGGAAGCGCAGCAGCACGAACGGCCGCATCAGGAAGACGACGGCGCGCTCGTCGTCGCGGTAGTGCACGCGGACGAGGCCGAGCGTCGTCCGCGACAGGTACCACCAGTAGGTGCGCGCCAGACGCTCGAGCGACTGCGCCGTCCACAGCTTCTGGAGCTCATCCTCCGGCATGTCGAGGTTGGCGGCCTGGATCGACCGCACGGCGCCGCTGCGATCCATGGTCGTGTGCTGTTCGGGATCGGCGATGACGGACTTGCCCACCGTCTGTGACCGGCGCTTGAGGAGCGGCACGGGCTTAGAGCGAGGCCTTGACCGCGGCGTCGAAGCCCATCGGATCGTCGTTGATGCCGGCCGGCGGCTTCTCCGTCACCAGCATCTCGGCGCCCAGACCCTCGACCAGCGGCTGGATCAGGCCCAGCTTCACCGGCGTCACCAGCGCCACCCAGTACGAGGACAGCTTCGGGGTGAAGAGCGGCACCTTGATCAGCGGGCGGTGCCGGCGGCCGGTGAGCGATGCATACCGCGCCATCATTTCACGGTACGTGAGCACGTCGGAGCCTCCGAGCTGCACCTCGGCCGGCGGGTCATCGTGCTCCGCGAGCGCGATCAGCGCGCCGACGGCATCCTCGATCGCGATGGGCTGGGTCCGCGTGTCGACCCACCGGGGCGCGATCATGAACGGCAGATGGTTGACCAGATGACGGACGATCTCGAAGCTGGCGCTGCCCGTGCCGATCACCATCGCCGCGCGGGCGTGGATCAGCGGCGGGCCGTGGTCCTCGAGCGCCTTGGCCGTGGCCGCGCGCGACTGCAGGTGCGCGGAGGCGCCCTCGAGGCCGCCCAGGTAGATGACGCGCTGGACGCCCGCCGCCTTGGCCGTACGGGCGAAGTTGGTCGCGGCGCGGCGGTCGGCCTCCTCGAAGTCCTCGCCCTCACCCATGCTGTGGATGAGGTAGTAGGCGGTGTCGACGCCCGCGAGCGCCTCGTCAAGGCCGTCGCCGGAGAGCGCGTCCCCCTTGCGGACGTCGGTGCCCTCCGGGAAGTCGGCGCCGCCCGGGCGTCGTGTGAGGGCGCGCACCTCGTGCTCGCGCTCGGTGAGCGCCCGCAGCAGATGCGAGCCGACGTAGCCCGTGGCGCCGGTCAGGAGGATGGGACCTGGGGAGCGATCCATGCGCCGACCGTACCCGTACAACTCCCCGAAGATCCATGAGTGGACTGCCGATTTCAGAGGTGGCAGAGAGGACAGGGGTCGCTGCCGGGACCATCCGCATGTGGGAACAGCGGTACGGGTTTCCCACCCCGGCGCGCACGTCCTCCGGTTACCGCGTGTACTCAGCCGATGACGTGGACGCCCTGCGTCGCGTCGTCGAGTTCCGCCGCGAGGGCATCTCCGTGGCCGCCGCGATCGAGCGGGCCCGCTCGGCGCCGATCAACGCGCACCCGACGATCTTCGGCTCCGTGCCCCACGAGGGCCGCACCCGCCGGCTGCGCAAGCGCACGCTGATCGCGCTGTCGCGCGCCATCGAGGACCAGACGATGGCGAGTGCCTCGTCGCCGGTGATTCTGGGCGCGTTCCAGCGGGTCCAGCACTACCGCTCGGTGGCGCACCGCTACGAGCGCATGGCGCTGTCGGCCGATCTCGCGGCGGTCTTCGCCGACTTCGAGCGTCCGGGCGAGCTGCACGCCGGCGTGCCGGTCGAGGTGCCGATCGAGTCCGAGGCGGCCATCGGCCACGAGTGGGCGGTCGTCATCGACGCGCCGGGCTTCGGCGTCTGCCTGTCCGCCTGGGAGCCGCCGGTATCCAGCCCGCCGGCCGACGACCACGACCGCATCTTCGAGGCGTTCTGGACGCTCGACCCCGAGACGGTGCGCGAGGCGACGCGGGCCGGCGCGCGCATCGCGCGCGACTCCTCGCCCGCGGTGGCCGATCGCATCGACTCACTGCTCGAGAGCCGGGCGCACGCGCCGGCGGCCTCCAGCGCGGCGCTCGAGGCGCTCACCGGGCGGATGGTCGCTTACCTGGAGTCTGCCTAGCGGCGGCGACGATCGGCCTGCGTGAGCGTGCCGATCGTGCCCGAGCCGAGGAAGCTGAGCTGCTGCGAGGCGGCGTACGTCAGGTCCCAGTCGAAGTCGCCGTTGTAGGGGCCACGGTCGACCACGGGCACGGTCAGCGTCCGACCGCGGTAGAGGAGCTCGACCTGCGTGCCGCACTTCATCGTCTTGTGCGCGACACCGAGCAGCGTGCGCGACATCGTCTGGCCGCATGCGGTCCTGTTGCCGTAGAAGCCGGGTCCGTACCACGTCGCCTGGCCGGCGCGGTACAGGGTGATCGCGACCTCCGGCGGCTTTGAGGCGGCGGTCGCCGTCGTGCCGTCGAGGCGGCCGCGGACACGCGCGGGGCCGGGACGGTCGGCCTTCCAGCGCGCGCTGAAGGCGCCGTCCCCGGCGACCGTCGCACGGGTCAGCATCGACCACTGACCCGAGAGTGCGTCGTAGCGCTCGATGGTGATCGACTTGCCGGCGGCGGAGCGGCCGGCGGTGCCGGTGAAGAGCTTGGCGCGGCCGACGAGGCCCTGCGGCGGGGTGACGAGCGTGATCGGCCCGGTCTCGGCGGAGGCGCCGCCCGGGGTCTGCGCGTGCGCGGGCACGGCGGACGCCGTGGCGGCCACGAGGGTGCAGAACGACAGGGCTATCGGGCGCAGGGCTCGCATGCAGTGGTGCTCGTCTTGCCTGCGAGGTGAGCTGACGGGCTCGCGAAGTTCGCTACGGCCGCAACAGCGGCCGATTCGCCCCCGGGACCTCACGGTCCCACTGGTTCCCCCGTCCGCCTGGAGTTGAGCGCTCCGAGCGGTTCGGCGACCGGCAGATTAGCCCATCAGGATGGAGGGGCCCGGCTCGGCCGGCCCACCGCCAACGATGGGCCTCGCCACCCTCTAGGGCTTCGGCAAACGCTCGATCGCGCGCTTGACGATCTGACCGCCGATCGACAGGCCGACAGTGGCCAACTCGCCCGCGGCCTGCACGACGGTCGTCACCAGCTCGGTGCCGCTGGGCGGCTTCTCCTCGCGCGCCGGTGCGCGCTTGGCGTCGGCCTGGCGGGCGGGCGCGGCGAGCTTGGCGGACGCCGAGCGGACCGGCTTCGGCCGCGCGGGTGCGGCCTTCGCGACGGGGGCCGGGTTGGCTGCCGCGACGACGGGCGCGGGGCGCCTGGCCTTCGGCTTCGCGGCCTTCGGCTTTGCCTTCGCGGCCTTCGCCGGCTTGGGCTTGGCGGCCGCCGCGGATGGGGCGCGCTTGGGCGCGTGGCGACCCAGGCGATTCGGCCGCGTGGTCGGCAGAGAGCCGAGAACGTTCGCCTCGCCCTTGCCCTTCTTCTTCTTGCTCGCCTTCTCCGCCATCGTCGGCGGAAACTGTAGTCGCGTCGCCGCTCAAGGTCCGCGCGCGCGAGGCCGATGCAGATCCGTAGCGATGAAGCCGTCAAATCCGTTGAACTTCCCTTGAGAAAACGCCTAGACTCACCGCCGTCCCGCCCCCTAAGGTCGTTCCACACGGGGACGGAGCTCGGAGGAGTCAGAACTTGTCAGTAGTCGATCTGCAGGAACTCGAGGAGGTCAAGACCCTCCTGCTCAAGGGCACGACGGTCGGGGTCCTCACCCATGCCGAAATCGCGACTGCCGTCGCTGAGCTCGACATGGACGAGTCCGACATGGAGGAGCTGCACGGCTACCTCGAGAAGTCGGAGATCGAGCTCGTCGAGGAGATCGACCCGGCGCACACGGCCGCGCAGGAGGAGCGCGCGGTCGACAAGAAGTCGCGCCGCAAGAAGGCCGCCGGCCTGGACCTGCGGCCGGACATGACGACGGACTCCCTGCAGCTGTTCCTCAAGGACATCGGCAAGGTCCGCCTGCTCACCGCGCAGGAGGAAGTCGACCTCGCCCGCCGCATCGAGCGCGGCGACCTCGACGCCAAGCAGAAGATGGTCGAGTCCAACCTCCGCCTGGTCGTCTCGATCGCCAAGAACTACCGCAACCAGGGCCTGCCCTTCCTCGACCTCATCCAGGAGGGGACGCTCGGCCTGGTGCGCGCCGCGGAGAAGTTCGACTACCGCAAGGGCTTCAAGTTCTCCACGTACGCGACCTGGTGGATCCGCCAGGCGATCGCCCGTGCGCTCGCCGACAAGGCGCGCACGATCCGCATCCCGGTCCACGTCGTCGAGAAGCTCAACAAGATCGGCCGCGCCGAGCGCAAGCTCGTCACGGAGCTGGGCCGCGAGCCCACCGCCGAGGAGATCGCCGACGTCACCGGCATCGAGCCCGAGGAGGTCGAGTCGATCAAGCGCTCCGCCCAGGCCCCGGTCTCCCTCGAGAAGCCGGTCGGCGACGAGGAGGAGTCCGAGTTCGGGCAGTTCATCGCCGACGAGCGCGCCGAGTCGCCCTACGAGCGCGCCGCCGAGATCCTCACCAAGGAAGCGCTGCGCGAGGCGCTCGAGAACCTGTCCTACCGCGAGCGCCGCGTCCTCGAGCTGAGGTACGGCCTCGGCGGCGAGCACCCCCGCACGCTCGACGAGGTCGGCCGGACGTTCAACGTCACCCGCGAGCGCATCCGCCAGATCGAGAACCAGTCGCTGAAGAAGCTGCAGTCCCTCGCGGAGGCCCAGAAGCTCCGCGACGTCGCCTGATCCGCGCGCCCGCGCCGGATCCGTCGAACGTCGCCCAGTCCACACCTAGTGGTGGTTTCAGCGACGTTCGCTGCTGGCGGGATCGGTGCGTATCGGCTATGGCTTGCAGCTGATGGGCGTGTCGAGCGTCGCGGTGCTGCCGTCGGAGAAGGTGAAGGCGGCGGAGGCGGCCCAGGTGCCCGTGCACGTCTTCGGGTTGCGCAGCAGCGGGATGCGGACCTTGCGCCGCTTCCCCTTCGGGCCCTTCTTGACGATCCGCGTGACGCCGATGTCCGCGGTGATCGACTTCAGGGTGACGCCGAACGCGGCCGCGTCCGGGCCGGGAGTGGGGAGGACGACCGCGAGCTTGCCGTCGATCCGGGTCAGGCGGCCGGTCGCGGAGTAGTTGGAGCCGAAGATCTCGGCGGTGGCGACGAAGCCCGCCACGTCGCCGGCCTGCAGCGGGCGCGCGAGGTAGAGGTTGATCGGCACGGGGACGTCCATGCCGTTGTAGTTGCCGACGACGTTGGCCGAGCCGAAGCCGCTCTGGGCGGGGCAGGCGTCGGCGGCGCCCTGATCGGGCGTGCAGCGGCGGGTCACGGCGCGGCCGTCGAACACGTAGCCGGCGTCGGCGGTCAGGACGGTCTCGCGGGGGATGCGACCGCGAGAGCGGGGGCTGGGTCGCGTCGAGCTCGGTGTGCAGCCGCGTGCCCAGCCCCGCCTGGTTCGGCGAGGCGGTTGCGGTGCCCTGGGCGGCGGCCGGGGCGGCGCCTACGACGAGGGCGGTCAGTGGTCAGCGCGGCAAGCTTCATGCCGCGGCATCCTAAAGAGCGGTCGGTTGCGCGCCGATGGAGTTCGGGATGTTCGACATCGACGACGCGCTCCGCTACCTCATCGTCCACGAGGGCTCCGACCTTCACCTGAAGGTCCCGTCGCAGCCGATCGTCCGAATCCACGGCTCGATGCTGCCGATCGAGGGGTCCGAGCGGCTCAAGCCCGAAGACACCGAGCGCGTCCTGCGCGAGATCCTGCACGACGAGAACAAGCTGGCGCGAGTTCGACGACCGAGAACGAGGTCGACTTCAGCTACCAGATCGAGGGTCTCGCCCGGTTCCGCGTCAACGCCTTCCGCCAGCGCGGCTACGTCTCGCTGGTCATGCGCGCCATCCCGGTCAACATCAAGTCCGTCGAGGACCTGCTGCTGCCGCCGGTGATCACCAAGCTGGCCGAGGAGGAGCGCGGCATCATCCTCCTGACGGGCACCACGGGCTCCGGCAAGTCGACGACGCTCGCGGCGATGATCGACCACATGAACCGGACGATGAAGAAGCACATCATCACGCTCGAGGACCCGATCGAGTTCCTGCATCCGGACCGTCAGTCGATCATCAACCAGCGCGAGGTCGGCCAGGACACCGCGGACTTCAAGCGCGCGCTGCGCCGCGTCCTGCGCCAGGACCCCGACGTCATCCTCGTCGGCGAGATGCGCGACGAGGAGACGGTCCAGACCGCGCTGAGCGCGGCGGAGACCGGCCACCTCGTGCTCTCGACGCTGCACACGGTCGACGCCGTCGAGGCGATCAACCGCATCATCGACTTCTTCCCGCCCCACCAGGCCGGCCAGGCCCGCGCGATGATCGCCGGCACGCTGAAGGGCATCATCTCCCAGCGCCTCGTCAAGACCTCGGACGGCCACGGCCGCGTCGCCACCTGCGAGATCCTCGTCATGACCGGTCGCGTCCACGACGCGATCCTCGACCCGCAGCTGACGGGCCACATGCACGAGGTCATCAAGGAGGGCGAGTTCTACGGGATGCAGACCTTCGACCAGCACCTGCTCAAGCACCTGCAGGCCGGTCGCATCACCTACCAGGAGGCGATGACGGTCGCCTCGTCGCCGCACGACTTCAAGTTGCTCGTCCAGGCCGACCAGAGCCTGCGACACCTGGCCGCCTCCAACGCCGCCAAGGCCGAGGCGCAGGCGCGGCGGCCGCTGCCGCCGCGCCGGCGTCGACGCCGGCTCCGGCTCCGGCACTTCCGGTGCTCGACCTCGAGCCGCCCGTCGTCGCGGACGTCTCACGGCCGCGCCCGGCACCGCCGGCACCCGCACCGGCTCCCGAGGCCGGCCATGGCCCCGCCCGCCGCGCCGCCGGCGAGCTCCGCACCGCCCCCGGGCTTCTAGCTCAGACGTACTCGAGTGGCTCGTCGCCGTCGGCGACGGGCTGCCCGCACGTCTCGCAGCGCCGCAACGGCTCGGCGTCGCCGGACCGCGCGCCCCAGTCGGCGAGCAGTCGCAGCGCGGCCGCCAGGTCGGAGCCCGAGGCGCTCAGCTCGTAGACGAAGCGCGGCGGGCGCTCCGAGTAGGGCCGCTGGACGACGAGCCCGCGCTCGGTCAGCGCCTTCAGCCGCGCGGAGAGGATGTTGGGGGCGATGCCGCCCATCGCCTCCTGCAGCTCGTTGAAGCGCTTGGGCCCGTCGAGCAGCGCGGCGATGGCGAGCAGGGTCCAGCGGTCGCCGATCCGTTCCAGCGCGTCTGCGAGCGGAGAGATCACCGACCGGTAGATTAGTCACTTGCATGTTGCAAGTTGCGGAGATCGCGAAGCGAGTCGGACCGAGCGTCGTCGGCCTGGGCCGCGGCTGGGGCCAGGGGTCGGGCGTGGTCGTGGCGGCGGACACCGTGCTCACCAGCGCGCACGCGCTGCGCGGGCAGGACGTCGCGACTGCGCGTGGGCGGCTCCGCGTGCAGGCGGGGGGGTGGGTGTGGGAAGGGGGGGGGGATCGTCCACGGCCGCGTGGAGACGATCATCGCCGACCTGCGGCTCGCGGTGGTGGCGGCCGACACGGGTGCCGTCGAGCCCGTGCGCTGGGAGCCGGAGGCGACGGAGCTGGAGATCGGGACGCCGGTCGTCGCCCTTGCCGATCCCGGCGGCCGCGGCCTGCGCGCGACGCCCGGCACGGTCTCCGCCGCGCCGTCGCCGCGCGCGATCGAGCACACCGCGCCGCTGCCGCGGGGCTCGGCGGGCGGCCCACTCGTCGACCTCGAAGGACGCCTGATCGCCATCAACTCCGTGCGCATGGACAGCGGGCTGATCCTCGCCGCGCCCGCAGGCGGCCAGGTGCGCGCCATCGTCCGCGGCGAGCGGGTGAGCCGTCCGCGGCTGGGCGTCGCCCTCGCGCGCGGGATGGTGGTGCGCGCCGTCCAGGACGCCAGCCCCGCCGCGGTGGCGGGAGTCGCCCCGGGCGACCGCCTGCTCGCTGCCGACGACCGTCCGCTGCGCTCGATCGACGACCTCTTCGACGTGATCGAGGGCGCCGCCGAGGTCACGCTGACGGTCGAACGCGGCGGCGCACAGCGCGATCTCGCCCTCGTACTTCACTAACTGAAGTACAATGAGCGTCGCGATGCCGAACTCCGACTGTCCTGTTTGTCGCACCGCTGAGGTCGTCTGCGGGAAGTGGACCATGCTGATCATCCGCGACCTGGCCGAGAGCCGGTCGCGCTTCTGCGAGCTCGAGCGCTCGCTGGACGGCATCAGCCCGCGCACCCTGTCGCTGCGGCTGCGGGCGCTGGAGGACGAGGGCATCCTGCGTCGCGAGACGTTCCCCGAGGTCCCGCCCCGCGTCGAGTACGCGCTGACCGAGAAGGGCGAGGCACTCGTCCCGATCGTGGAGGCGATGCGCGAGTACGGCACCTCCTGGCTGGGCGCGCACGGCTCGTGCGCCGAGCCGCCTGAACTCGTCATCGCCTAGCAGGAGGCGCGGACGGAAGCGGCGAATAGCGCCGCACGATGCATAACCGCGCCCTGCACGACGCTCTGTCGTCCTTTGTCGAGGAGGCCGCCTGGCAGCTCGCCGCGGAGGTCTCCGGCGGCGCCGAGATCCCGTTCGAGCTGATCGAGCAGGGCCGTTCGACCGCTCCCCTCTACTGCTACCGCCCGCAGACCGGCCTCTTCCTGGCCGACCGCGCGGGTGAACTGCGCAAGCTGCCGACCTACGCGTCGGCGCGCTCGCTGATCGCCGGCCTGGCCGGCGTCGACGACTACCTGCGCCGTCGCGGCATCCGCGCCGTGCCACCGGACGCGCTCGACCGGTCCGACCTCGCGCTGCAGGCCTTCGTCAGCGCGGTCTGGTCGCGACGCCACGGAGTTCGTCTTCGAGCCCGAGCGCTTCATGGCCGCCTTCCGCGAGCTCGAGGACGCCGTCTACGCCGAGACCTCGGTGTGCGAGGTCCTCGCGCCGGTCGACGGTCTCGTGATCGAGTCCGAGCGCATCGAACTGGGTGGGGGACTGTCCCTCGTCCGAGCGGTCACGATCCACGACGCGCCGGAGGAGCTGCGCCTGGACAGCTGGGCGACGGTCGCCTGCGTGCGCATCGAGGGCGGCGACGAAGCTCTCGCCCACGCCGGCGCCCGCCTGCGCCGCCTGCAGTCCGCGCTTCGCCTGTGGGACGACGCCGAGCCGGCCGTGGGACCGGGCGCCATGGACGCGCACCGGCGGCGGCCCCTGGCTGCACATCGCGCTGGCCAGCGGCGTGCGCCGCGCGCTCGACGACTGCCTGCTCGATCCGGAGGAGGAGGACCCGCTGCGCGCGTTCTGCGCACTGGTCGACCGCCGCACCCCGCGCGGCGGCGAGCTGGCCTGGGCACTGCGACGCTTCGAGCTCGGCTGCGAGCGGCCGTCCGGCGTCGAGGCACTGACGGACTGGCTGCTCGCCGGCCGCGCCCTGCTCGTCGACCACGACCGCCCGGGCTATGAGGGCCTCGCCGAGCGGCTCGCTGCGATCTGCGCGCCGACGGAGAACCGCGCCGCGATGACGGAGCGCCTCCAGCGCGCCGTCGCCCTCGAGCGCTCGGCCGTCGCCGGCCTCCTGCGCGCCGACGGCGAGGTCGAGTCGCTGATCGGAACGCTCGCGGGCTGCCTGCGCGCCGTGCTGCGCGACGTGCTCTGCGGGCACCTCGATCCGGACCTGCGCGCCACGGCCGACGAGCTGCTCGGCAGCGCCGCTCAGGGTCGGGAACAACTGCAGCACTGAGGAAGTGAGGCGAGCGCCGCGCGCGCGTCGTGCCTGCGTACTTGATGAGGGCTATAACCCGCATGAGGTACGCAGGACGCTCGAACCCGCTCCCTCAAAGCCGCAGTTGGCTTAGGGTTCGCCGCCGATGGCATCCCCGCGAGTCCCGAGAGCCACACGCAGCGAGCTCGGCCCGGTCAACGCCGCGATCCTGGCGATCTCCGGGAAGGTCACCAAGGTCCCCGGCGGCATCAACCTGTTCGCGACGCTCGGCCGCCACCGCGGGCTCTTCCGCCGCTGGCTGTTCTTCGCCGGCGCGCTGATGCCGCGCGGCAAGCTGCCCCGCGCCGACACCGAGCTCGTGATCCTGCGCGTCTCGCGCAACACGGACTGCCCGTACGAGGCCGACCACCACGTCCCGATGGCGACGCACGCCGGCTGTCGGACGCGCAGATCGAGTTCGAGAGCCTGACCCGCGCCAGACGGCGATCGTCGCCGCGGTCGACGAGCTCCACGCCGACAACCTGATCACCGACGCCACCTTCGCCGCCCTGCGCCGCGAGGGTTTCAGCGACCGCGACCTGATCGAGCTGTGCCTGCTCGCCGGCCACTACGAGATGCTCGCCGGCACGATCAAGTCGCTCGGCATCGAGAGGGACGGCCACGCGTGACCGACATCGCCGGAAAGACCGTCGTCGTCACGGGCGCCGCCAGTGGCATCGGCCGGGCGATCGCGCACAAGCTCGCCGCACGCGACTGCACCCTCATCCTCACTGACATCGACGCCGAAGGTCTCGCCAAGGTCGCGGCATCCACGAACGCGCGGCACGCGGCATCGCTCGACGTCTCCGACCACGAGGCCGTGCAGGCATTTGCCGCCGAGGCCGACCACCCCGTCGACATCGTCATGAACATCGCCGGCATCGCTCGCTGGGGCCCGGTCGAGGAGCTGCGTCACGAGGACTGGCGGCAGCTCGTCGACATCAACCTGATGGGCCCGATCCACTTCATCGAGGCGTTCGTGCCGCAGATGGTGCGCGGCGGCCGCGGCGGCCACATCGTCAACGTCTCATCGGCGGCCGGCCTTCTGGCGCTGCCCTGGCACTCGGCCTACAGCGCGTCGAAATTCGGGCTGCGCGGCGTCCACGAGGTCCTGCGCTTCGACCTGCGCCGACACGACATCAACTGCACGCTCGTCTGCCCAGGGGCGGTCGACACCGGCCTCGTGCAGACCCTGGAGATCCGCGGGGTGGACCGGGAGAACCCGGCGCTGCAGGCCATGACCAAGCGCTTCCAGGGGCACGCGGCATCGCCCGAGAAGGTCGCCGCGATCATCCTCAAGGGCGTCGAGCGCAACAAGCAGCTCGTGTTCACCGGGCCGGACATCTGGGCCGGCTACGCGCTGCAGCGCTACCTCCCGCCCGCCTACGACCTGCTGTTCCGCGGCATCAACCGGTACTTCCACCGCGTGACCGACAAGGCGCGTACATGAGGGTCGCGCTTGCGCTGATCGGCGCTCGCCCTCCTGCCTGCGACGGCGCGAGCACAGCTCACCCTCGAGAAGACCGAACGCAAGACCGATCGCCTGACGGCGCTGACTCTGAGCACGCCGTCGCTGAACTTCCCGGCCGACGTCCGCGTCCTGCTGCCGGATGGCTACGCGAAGCAGCCGAAGCGCCGCTACCCCGTCCTCTACCTGTTGCACGGCTCCTTCGACACCGCGGCATCGTGGGCGGAGAAGGGCGACGCCGAGCGCATCACCGCCGGCAAGCCGTTGATCGTGGTCATGCCCGACACCGCCGGCACGGGTGACGCAGGCGGCTGGGCGTCGGACTGGCGCAACGAGGGCGACGGCGGCCCGCCGAAGTTCGAGACGTACACGATCCGTGAGCTGATCCCGTGGATCGACGCGCACTACCGGACCCGGGCGCGGCGCGGCGGGCGCTCCATCACCGGTCTCTCGATGGGTGGCTTCAGCGCGATGAGCTACGCCGTCCGCCACCCCGACCTCTTCGCGCACGCCGCCTCGTTCTCCGGCGCGGTCGACACGAACTACCCGCCGGCGTGGCCGATCGTGCAGGCCGAGACGCTCGCCGACGGCGGAGCGACGCCCGACGCGATCTGGGGCTCCCGGCTCGCCGACGAAGTCGTCTGGCGCACGCACAACCCATGGGACATGGCGGCCAACCTCGAGGCGATGACGCTGGCGATCCGCACCGGCAACGGCCAGCCCGGTCCGCTCGACGAGGGCGGCCTCCCGGTGGACCCGATCGAGTTCGGCGTGCACGAGATGAGCGTCTCGCTGCATGAGCGCATGGACGACCTCGGAGTCCGACACGTCTACGACGACTACGGCGCGGGCACGCACTCCTGGCCGTATTGGCAGCAGGACCTCGAGCGCGAGCTGCCGCGCATCATGGCCACGTTCCGCAAGCCGCCGAAGCGCCCGCGCGCCTTCACCTACCGGACCGCCGAGCCGCGCTTCTCCGTCTACGGCTGGCGGATCGCCCGCCCGGACGGGGAGTACGCCTTCGCGGAGCTCGAGGACGCGTCGCGCGCGGGCTTCGCCTACGCAGGTCCCGAGCGGGCGATCGTCATGACCGCCCCTGTCTTCAAGAAGCACTCGTGGCACACGGTCGCGGTCGACGGCGTGGCTTCGGCACTGCGAGCCGGCCGTTTCGGCCGTCTGCGCATCACGGCCCGGCCCGGCACGGTCGTCAAGATCGACTGAACAGGTGCTCGCCGACGTGCGCGAGACCCTCGAGGTCGTGCACGTCGCCGGGCAGCTGCGGGACCGCGACGACCAGCGGCTCGTCCAGGGCCTCGCGCAGCCGCGCGAGGCCGGCCGCGTCGCGCTCGGCGAGTTGGGTCGCCTCGGCGGCGGAGCGCCGCACCTTGGCGGCCAGCTCGTCCGGAAGCGGCAGCGGCTCGTCGTCTGGCGCGACGGGCTCGTGCACCCGGTTGACGATCACGGCGCCGAAGGGCAGCTTCGCGTCGCGCAGGCGCTCCCAGAAGTAGATCGTCTCGTTGACCGGATCCTGGCCCAGCGACGTGACGAGGACGAAGGCGGTCGTCGGCGCCGCCAGCAGCGCGTTGACGTGGCGGCCACGCTCGGCGAGCTCGGGCACCATGGATCCCAGCGCCCGGAAGAAGACGGAGAGGTCGTCGAGCAGCGCCACGCCCGTCGCCTTGCGCAGCGCGCTGAACACGAGACCCGTGCCCGCGCCGAGCAGCCGGCCCGGGCGCAGGAACATCCGCAGCGCGCGGCCCGAAAGGAAGCTGTTGAGCCGGTCGGGCGCGTCGAGGAAGTCGAGCGCGTTGCGCGAGGGCGGGGTGTCGAGGACGACGAGGTCGAACTCGCCGCTCGTGTCGAGCTCGTGCAGCTTGGCGATCGCGGTGAACTCCTGGGTGCCGGCGATCGCGCTCGAGAGCTGCTTGTAGATCGGATTGCGCAGCACCTCCTCGGCCGCCGCCGGGCTGGGTGCCACGCGCTCGATCAGGGCGTCGAAGGTGCGCTTGGAGTCGAGCATCAGCGCCCACAGTTCGCCCTTCATCCCGTCGAAGCGATCGGGGTCAACGCGGCTCGGCGCGTCCTCGAGCCGCTCGAGGCCGAGCGCGTCGGCCAGCCGCCGCGCGGGATCGATCGTCACGACGGCGACGCGCTTGCCGCGCATCGCCATCTGCGTCGCGATGGCCGCAGCGGTCGTCGTCTTCCCGACGCCGCCCGGCCCGCAGCAGATCACCACCCGCTTGCCGTCGAGGACCTCATCCACGCGGCGGACGCTATCTAGCTGTCGTTGGTCACCTTGGCCGTGGCGACCTGGATCGCCATCATGGAGATGTTCGAGGCGCTGCCGGTGCGGCCTGCGGCTTTGCACACCAGGCGTACGTCGCCGCCCGCGGACGGGATCGTCACGGCGCCGGCAATAGTGAGCGCAACCCGCTCGCCGGCGGTGGTGGTCAGCGATTCCGCTGAGATCTGGGTGGTCCCGATCCGCAACGCGCACGTTTGCGTCCCGCCCGAGCGCGCGGCGAAGAGGAACGAGGTCGACAGCGCGTAGCGCCCGGCGGCGAGGCGCTGGCGCGTGACGACGCCGTCGGCACGGTTGATCCGTGCCCGGTCACGACGGTGGATGAAGACGTTGCTCGGGCCGCGCAGCCCGCGCGCGCCACGCTTGCCGGCCGGTCCGCGGAGCTCGGATTGGGCGGTCCCGGAGAACACCTTCGGACCGACGGAACCGGACTTGAGATCGACCCCGGTGAGCGAGCCGTTGCGGACGTCGGCGCCGGTGATCATCTGGGCGGCGGTGGCACCGCCGGCGCTGACCACGGCGACGGCGACCAGGAGGAGGGTGACGCGTGCGGTGCGCATGCCGCGAAACCTACTCCCGGACCTAGCGTGAGCAAGCAATGGACCGCGCAAGCCTGAGAGGCCTCGCGGGCCGGCGCGGCTACCCGAGCTTTCTGGCCGCGGCCACGCTCGCGCGAATCGCTGACGAGATGTTCTCCGTCGGCGTCGTCCTGCTGGTCCTCGACCGCACCCACAGCGCCGCCGTCGCGGGCGCGACCGTCGCCGCCGTCACGCTGCCGAGCCTCGTGACCGGGCCGCTGCTCGGTGCGCGGATGGACCTCACCGGCCGGCGCCGCACGCTGATGCTCGTCGACGGCGCGCTGATGATCACGACGCTGGTCGCGATCCTCGCCCTCGCCGGCCACGCACCCGAGTGGCTGATCCCGTTCGCCGCGCTCGCGGGCGGACTGACCTGGCCGCTCTCCTTCGGCGGCTTCTCGAGCCTCGTGGCGCCGCTGGCCGGTCCGCAGCTGACTCCGCAGGCCAATGCGCTGGAGGCGTCGAGCATCAACACCGCGCTGGTCGTCGGCCCGGCACTCGCCGGCACGCTGTCGGCTGCGGTCGGTCCGACGGCGCCGCTCGTGACCGAGATCGTCCTCACCGCGCTGGCGGTCGTCCTGATCGCTCGCGTGCCCGGCCTCGATTCCCCGCGCGCGCCGGACGGCCGCAGCCTCGTCAGCGTCGCGATCAGCGGCGTCATCCTCCTGGTGCGCTCGCCGCCGCTGCGCGCCGTGACCGCCGCTGGGTCGATCGGCCTCGCCGGCCTCGGGATGCTCGTCGTCGCCGCGCCGTTCTTCGCCACCGAGCGGCTCGGCATGGACCGCAGCGCGGCCGGTTACCTATGGGCGGCGTTCGCGCTCGGATCGATGGCCGGGGCGCTCACCCTCGTGCGCCTCCAGCAGCGGTTCGAGCCCCAGCGCATCGTGCTCGGGTCACTCGCCGGTTTCGGTGCCCTGATGCTGCTGCAACCGATCCAGACGGACTTCACCCTGATGCTGATCGTGGTCGCCGCGGGCGGGTTCGTCGAGGGGCCCGGCCTGGCCGCCACGTTCGCCGTCCGCCAGCGCCACGTCCCACCCGAGCTGCACGGGCAGGTCTTCACCACCGCGGTCGGCTTCAAGGTCGGCTCGCTCGCGCTCGGGTCGGCGGTGGGCGGCCCGCTCGTGATCGCGCTCGGCGCACCTGGCGTCTACTGGGTCGCCGCCGGCATGCAGTTCCTCGCCGTCGCGGTGGGCGCGGCGCTCCTACTTGATCGTGCCGATCCACGTGCGGTCGCGGGCGATCAACGTCCGGCCGGCGACGGGGGTGCAGCGCAGCTCGAGCAGGTTGGATCCGCCCGCGGCGTTCACGAACCCGGACGGTGAGGACACGCGCGTGTCGTCTCCCCACCGGCTGCGGAGAGTTTCGGCCCGCGCTCGCCCTGCGGCCCGCGGCCCTTGTTGCCCTTGAGCTTCCGGCGCGCGGCCGGGTTCAGGTGCTTGGCCGCGAGCGTGCGCAGCTCGAGGCAAGGGACATCGAAAAGCGCGTCATGGCGGAAGGATCGCCGGTGGTCGCGGGCATGGCGGAAGGATCGCCGGTGCCGCCCCCGAATGACGCGCCATGAGCTCCGCGAAGGTGATCGCGTTCGCCAACCAGAAGGGCGGCGTCGCGAAAACGACCACAACGTTGAACCTCGCGGCTGCCTTCGCCGAGGAGGGCCACCGCGTCCTGTGCTGCGACATGGACCCCCAGGGCAACCTGACCATGTCCCAGGGCATCGACCCCGATCAGCTCGAGCTGTCGATGTACGACGTGCTCGTGCACGACACGCCGATCCGGGACGTGATCCGCACGCGTGAGATCGACGTCGCGTGCGCCTCGATCGATCTCGCCGGGGCCGAGATCGCGATGTCCACGAAGATCGGCCGCGAGCGTTGTCTCGACAAGGCTTTGAACGCAGTACGCGAGGAATACGACTTCATCTGCATCGATACGCCGCCGAGCCTGGGACTATTGACGATCAACGCGCTCACGGCCGCTGACAAGGTCATCGTCCCCGTGCAGTGCGAGTATCTGTCCATGCGCGGGCTGATCCAGCTCACGAACACGCTCTCGATGATCCGCGAGAACCTCAATCCGAACGTCGACATCGAGGGAATTCTTCCCACGCTGGTGGACTCTCGGACGATTCACGCCAAGGAAGCGATCGAGATCCTCGAGGAGAACTTCGGGGATCGCGTGTTCGCGTCGCGCATCCGCAAGACCGTGCGCTTCGCGGAAGCGCCGGTGAAGGGCATGTCGGTGCTCAAGTACGACCCGAACGGCGTCGCGGCTGACGCCTATCGCCAGTTGGCGAAGGAGGTTCTCTCGAATGGCAAGTCATAAGCGGGCGAGCATGCGGGAGGGCCCGCTGGCTCAGCTGTTCCGTAAGACCGATGAGGGCGGGGATCCGCCGGCCGCCGGGGAGCCGGCCCCGGCAGCGCCCATGGGCGCGCACCCGGACGGTCCGCCCGCCGAGGCTGCCGCCCCGGCCGAGCGCCCCGCGCCGGCGATGCCGACCCCTCAGGACCGCCTGCGCGCGGCCTTCTCCTCCGACATCCCGGAGAACATCATGTCGGCGCCGACCGCGCCGACGCGGGACCCGTACGCACGCACGCAGTCCGCGTACATGCCCGAGCAGGTGGCGGCCGGACAGCCCGTCCTGCGCGTCATCGGCGTCGGCGGCGGTGGCTGCAATGCCGTCAACCGGATGATCGAGGCCGACATCAACGGCGTCGAGTTCGTCGCGCTCAACACCGACCTGCAGTCGCTGGCCGGTTCGGGCGCACCGACGACGCTGGCGATCGGCGCGGACATCACCCGCGGCCTGGGCTCGGGTTCCAACCCGGACATCGGGCGCCAGTCGGCGATGGACGACTACGACAAGATCAAGGCGACCCTGCGCGGAGCGGACATGGTGTTCATCACCGCCGGCGCCGGGGGCGGCACGGGTACGGGCGCTGCGCCCGTGGTCGCGCGCATCGCCCGTGAGCTGGACATCCTCACCGTGGGCATCGTCACGAAGCCGTTCGGCTTCGAGGGCGCACGGCGCGCGCAGCAGGCCGAGGCCGGCGTCGCCGCGCTGGCGGAAGAAGTCGACACGCTGATCGTCGTGCCGAACAACAAGCTCCTGTCCGTGCTGGACAAGCAGACGTCGATGGTGGAGGCGTTCCGCGTCGCCGACGATGTGCTGCGCCAGGGCGTCCAGGGCATCTCCGACCTGATCACGTTGCCGGGGCTCATCAACCTCGACTTCGCGGACGTTCGCACGATCATGGCCGACGCCGGCAGCGCATTGCTGGGCATCGGTATGGGCACGGGCGACAAGCGTGCGATCGAGGCCGCTCAGCAGGCGGTGTCCTCGCCGCTGCTCGAGACGAGCGTCGACGGCGCCCGCTCGATCCTGCTCTCGATCACCGGCGGCAGTGACCTGTCGCTGTGGGAGGTCAACGAGGCGGCTCGCGCCGTCCAGGAGGCCGCCCATCCGGACGCGAACATCATCTTCGGTGCGATGGTGGACGAGTCGCTCGGCGAGGACGAGGTCTGGATCACGGTCGTCGCCACCGGGTTCTCCGAGCAGCGCACGGTGCGCCGCGAGGCGTCCCCGCTTCGCGAGCCGATCGGCGAGCCGCGTGTGACCCGCAACCGGGAGCCCATCCGCTCCGGGAGCAGCAGTCGCGGCGGCATGGACGTCGACGTCCCCGAGTTCATCCCGCGGTTCTAGGCCCGCGCCCCATGCGGGGCGTGGTCGCCGCCGGGCACCCGGTCACCGCTGAGGCGGGGGCGGGTGCCCTGCGTGCCGGTGGCAACGCGGTCGACGCCGCGCTGGCTGCCCTGTGCGCGAGCTTCGTCACCGAGCCCCTGCTGACGGGCATGGGCGCGGGCGGCTACATGCTCGTCTGCCCGCCGGGCGGGGAGGACGTGCTGCTCGACTTCTTCGTGGAGGCGCCGGGCCGCGGTCGCGAGCACGGCGGCCGCGCGCCACTGGTGCCGGTCAACGTGTCGTTCGGCGACGCCAACCAGGTCTTCCACGTCGGCGCGGCCTCGGTCGGCGCCTACGGCGTACCCGCGGGCATCTGCGCCGCGCATCGTCGCTATGCCTCGATGCCGCTCGACGAGCTGATCGCGCCTGCCGTCTCGGCCGCGCGCGACGGCGTCATGGTCAACGCCCAGCAGGCCTACCTGTTCGAGATCCTCGACGGCATCAGCCAGTCGACCCCGGAGGCGCGCGCTCGCTACCTGATCGACGGGCGTGCCCCACGGGTGGGGGACGTCGTCGCCAACCCGGAGCTGGCCGACGACCTCGAGCGCCTCGCCACGGAGGGCGACGCGCCCTTCTACACCGGCGACATCGCCGCGAAGGTGTGCCGCGCCGTCGCCCTTGGCGGCGGCGTGCTGACGCCCTCGGACCTCGCGCTCTACGAGGTGCGCACCCGCGCGCCCGTGCACGCCACATACCGCGGCCGCGACGTGATCACCAACCCGCCGCCGTCGGCCGGCGGGACGCTGATCGTCGCCGCCCTCGAGCAGCTCGAGCAGGGCGCCGCCGGCTCGTGGCCGCGCTCGAGCACGCGCAGCGCCTGCGCACGCCTGCGTTCCTTGAGCAGCTCGGCTCGACGACCCACGTCTCCGTCGTCGACGCGGACGGCTGGGCGTGCTCGGTGACGACGTCCAACGGCGAGGGATCCGGCCTCGTCGTGGGCGGCCTGCACCTCAACAACATGATGGGGGAGGAGGACCTCTCCCCGCTGGGCTTCCACCGCCACCGGCCCGGCACGCGGCTGCCTTCGATGATGGCGCCGACGGTCGTCCGGCGCGACGGGGAGATCGAGGTCTGCCTCGGCTCGGCCGGGATCGAACCGCATCCGCTCGGCGATCATCCAGGTGATCTCCCGCGTGGTCGACGAAGGCATGGACGCCCAGGCCGCCATCGACGCGCCGCGCGTGCACTGGGAGTCGGACGTCGTCTACTGCGAGCCCGGCATCGACGCCGACGCGCTCGAGGCCGAGGGCCGCACGGTCGCCCGCTTCCGCGCGCCCAACCTCTTCTTCGGCGGCGCGCAGTGCGTGGTCCGCACGCCCGACGGCACGCTCCGGGTGCGGGGGACCCGCGCCGCGGCGGCGCGGCCGCTGGAGCGTGATGGAGAGCCAGCCGCCAGCCTCGCGGACGACGCGGCACTCCATTCCCTCCCTCAATGCCAATCCGCCAAGGTCGATGGAGGCTTCGGGGTCGGTGGTGAGAACCGTCAGGGGTTCCCCCGCCGCCAAAGAGGGCAGCGCCGCCGCGGCGCGGGCAAACGGGATCGGGCACCGCAGGCCGCGCACATCGATCTCCATAGCCTCATTGTGGTGCTTGCGGTCATCCTCGAGTCCGGCGAGCCCCAGCGGCTCTACACCGCGCTGTCGCTGCTGGTCAGCGCCGACGAGGCGCGCGGCCTCGTCTCGTTCGGCGCCCTACCGGCGCTGATCGAGGCGGACTTCGACGAGCATCTCGCTGCGCTGTGGTCCACCGCTCGAGGAGGTGGCGACCCTCGACGCTTGCGCCGCGGCCGTCGACAGCCACGGCTCGGCGGGCTCCTTCTCGGTGATCTCGATGCCCCGATTCCTCAGCGAGACGAAGGGCGCGCAATTAGTCGTCGTCTGATCATCGTGGCGGCCGCCTTCGCGCTCACGGGCTGCGGCGCCGACTCCGCCGACCTGTTCGAGGTCAGGCGCACCGGCGAGGACGCCAACGCCAACGTCGACATGGTCGTCAACGACGGCGGCACCGTCACCTGCAACGGCGGCAAGGCGATCGCGCTGCCCGGCACGCGGCTGCTCGACGCGCGCGAACTCGCGCGCGGCCTCGAGAAACAGGCGTCGCTGTCGATCGAGCTGCCGCCCGGGCCGGGCGCGACGCTGCGCTACGTCGTCCGGCTCTCGAACGGCCGCGTCGCGTTCTCGGACACGTCGACCGACCGGCCGAAGATCTTCGACGAACTCGTCGGCTTCTCCGCGGACGTGATCGAGAACGTCTGCGGGATCGAGCGCTGAGAGGGGGGCCCGAGCCGGACCTTGCCGTTGGAGCGTGCGCGAGCCTGTGCGCGCTCCATGAACTCCAGGCGCTTGAGGGCGCCGCGCAGGAGGCGCAGGAGCTGCTCCGAGCGTGCTGCCTCCGAGCGCGTCTCGAGCAGCTGCTGCTTGGCCTCGACCCCGAATTCGACCGTCCCTGCGATCTCGTAGGCGGTCATCCCGGCGATCTCGGCGAGGTCAGGGTCCTTGTCGGTCGCCTCGCGCACGAGCTCTGCATAGGCCTCGTGCACCTCGGCGAGCAGGTCGGTCTCGACCTCGCCAGGCTCGTCCTCCAGGAAGGACACGGCGGCCGCGGGGTAGGCGTGCTCGAGCAGCTCGGAGTCCACGCGGAACGGCCGGGTGCCACGGGCGACGAGGTTGACGCGGCCGTCGTCGAAGCGCTCGAGGATGTCCTCGATCGTGCACGCGCAGCCGACCTCCTTCATGCGGTCGTCCTCGCCGACGCAGACGATGCCGAACTCCGACGCGGGCTCGGTGCGCTCACAGCGGGCGATCATCTCCTTGAAGCGCTCTTCGAAGATGTGCAGGGGCACGAGTTCCGAGGGCAGGGCGACCAGCCGTAGGGGGAAGATCGGGAAGTCGGGCAGGGCCTCGATCTGGACAAGGATATGGCTTGCGGCACGCCAGGATTGCGCGTAGGGTCGCGCCGTGAAGCGCCTCCTCGCCGCCGCCGCCGCGGCCTCCACGGTCCTCCTGCTTGCCGGTCCCGCCGCCGCGCAGGCTCCACTCCCCGACTTCGACGCCCGCCTCGGCGACCGAGCGGACGTGCCGCGCGCGACCGCGAAGGCCCGCGACCAGCTCGACGCCAGGCTCGGCGATCAGGGCCGTGTCTCCACCGACGCGCGCACCGGCGGCGTGAAGTGGCTGGCAGCGACGGACACCGCGGTGACCGGCGCCCGCAGCGGGGACGCGGCCAACGTGGCGCTGGACTACGTGCGCGCCAACCAGGCCGCCATCGGCCTCGACGAGGACGACCTAGACGCGCTCGAGCTCGCCGCGCGCTACACGGACGTCAACGGCGTCACCCACATCACCTGGGCGCAGACGGACGAAGGCCTCGAGTCCTACGACACGACGCTGAGCGTGAACCTCGGCCCGAACAACGAGATCCTCAACGTCACCGGCTCACCGGTGCACGACCTCTCCGTCGCGTCCGCAGTCCCAGGGATCGGTGCGCTTGAAGCGCTGCGGGTCGCAAAGCTGGAGGTCGGGGGCGAGATGACCCCGCCGAACGCGGACCGCCGTCCCGGCGCCGAGCGCGCGACGACCTTCGCCAACGGAGACGCGCCAAGCTCGTGATCGTCGCCGGCCCCGATGGCGACCGCCTCGCTTGGGAGGTCACCGCGGCCGGCCCGGACCCGGTCGTCTACCTCGTCGTGGTCGACGCGCTCAACGGAGACGTCCTCGCGCGCCACTCGCTGACGAACTTCCTCAATCAGGCGACGGTCTATGACAACCACCCGGGCACCGGTGTCTTCGCACCGCACACGACGGACCTGGGGGCGGATCCGACCTGGATCAACGACTCCGCGGGCCAGACGCGTCTGAAGGGCGCCAATGCCCACGCATACTCGGACCTCGACAACGGCGACGACGTCGACGCCGGCGAAAACGTCGCGGCCGTTGGCGGCGACTGGAACTTCCCGCAGGTCGCGGTCGCCTGCAGCGCGCCGCGCAAGGTCTCCGTGTTCTCCGGCGATCTGCACCTGGGACGGCGTGTCCGCCGGAACGGGCGCGACGAACCGCGCGCAGGGCACCACGCAGCTCTTCTACTCGGTCAACACCTTCCACGACTGGCTCGAGGCCGCGCCCATCGGCTTCGACCCCGCGTCCCACAACTTCGAGGGCGCCGACTTCGTCCTGGCGGAATCGCAGGACGGCGGCGGCTTCAACAACGCGAACATGAACACACCGGCCGACGGCGAGTCGCCGCGAATGCAGATGTACCTGTACCGGGCAACGACGGCGGGTGCACAGACGGCGACGGTCAGCTCCGCCGATGACGCGGGCATCGTCTACCACGAGTACACCCACGGTCTCTCGAACCGGCTCGTCAACAACGGCCTCGGCAACAGCCTGCTGGCCAAGCAGTCACGCGCCATGGGCGAGGGCTGGAGCGACTTCTTCGCAACTGACTTCCTCGTCGAGAAGGGCTTCGAGCCCGACACGGCTGCCGACGGTGAGCTGCTGCACGGCGACTACACGAGCAACGACACCATCAACGCGGGCCGGACACAGGCGCTCGACTGCCCGGTCGGCTCCGCCAACGCCACGCGTTGCCCTGGCACTCCCAGTGCCGGCACCGGGGGCTACACCTTCGGCGACGTCGGCCGCATCCTCTCCTACAACAACGACCCCCAGTACCCGCTCTTCGAGGAACACGCCGAGGGAGAGCTCTGGGCGCAGATCTTGTGGGACCTGCGCAAGGTCATCGGCGGCTCCGCCACCAGGCGGCTGGCGGCCGAGGCAATGCGCCTGTCGCCCGTGCCCCCGTCCATGGTCGACGAGCGCGATGCCATCCTGCTGGCCGACGCCGCCACCGGCGGGACGTTCCACGACCAGATCTGGGCCGTGTTCGCCACTCGTGGCATGGGCGTCGGAGCATCGACGCCCGGTCCGGGCTCCACGCGGGTGGTCGAGTCCTTCGCCGTGCCGACCGAAGTCGCAAAGGTCGGCAAGCCGATCGTGACCGACCCGCCGCCACTGGGCGACGGCGACGGCGCGCTCGAACCGGGCGAGACGGCGCGGGTGCGCATCCCGCTGCGCAACCTGACCCCGGCGGCGCTCGCGGTCACCTCTGCGCGGCTTTCGGCGACAGCCCCGGCGGTAGTCGGTGTGCCGACCGTCGACTACGGCTCGATCGGGTCGGAGCAGACGGCGAACCCCGTCGCCAGCTTCGCCGTGACGATCCCGGCCGGCGCCACCTGCGGCGCTGCCCTACCGGTGACGCTGAAGGTCAACGACGCCACCGCGCTCGCGCTGACGCTCCCGGTCGGCGCGAAGGAGCAGAAGAGCACCTATGCAGCGACCGACCTGCCGAAGACCATCTCGGACTTCAACCTCACGGGCGCGAGTTCCTCGATCACGATCCCGACGGTGCAAGCCGTGGACGTGATCAAGGTGCACGTCAAGCTCGCGCACAACTTCATCGGCGACCTCTCGGGGCGCCTGACCGCTCCCGGCGGGACCGCCGCCCTGCTCTTCGAGCGGCCGGGCTACCCGTTCATCGGGACGCAGGCCGACAACATGGACATCGTCCTCGATGACGATGCGGTGGCCAGCATCCAGGACCGCCCCTTCGAGCAGCCCACCATCACCACGGGTCCGTTCCGGCCAAACGAGCTGCTCTCGAAGTTCTCCGGTGGAGCTCTGAACGGCGGTTGGACGCTCCGGGTCCTCGACCTCAACAACCAGTACAACAACACCGGGGGCACGCTGCAGGAGTTCTCCATCACCGCGTTCGACGCGACGTGCAACACGAACGTCGCGCAGCTACCGGAGGCGACCTCGGCGGCCGCCACCGGCGTGACGGGGACCGGCGCCACGGTCAACGGCAGCGTTGACCCGAACGGCTCCGCGACGGACTATGCGTTCCAGTACGGGACGACGACGGACTCGGCCAGCAGACCGCGGCCGCGAGCGCCGGCAGCGGCGCCACTCCGTCCGCCGTCACCACGGCGATCAGCGGTCTGGCCCCGGGCACGACCTATCACTACCGGGCGGTCGCGCTGCGCAACAACACGGTGGTTGCCGCAGGCGCCGACTTCACGTTTGTCACTCAGGGGGTGGCGCCGGCGGCGCCGAGTGTGACGACGACGGCGGCGACGGGTGTACGCAGACCGGCGCGACGCTGACCGGTCTGGTGGACGCGAACGGCACGCAGACGGAGTTTCGTTTCGAGTATGGGCCGGACACCAATTACGGGACGTTGACGACGCCGGCGTCGGGCGGCGCAGCCAGTGGGCCGGTTTCGCGCGGGACCTCCGTCACGGGGTTGACGGCGGGCACGACCTACCACTACCGGATCCTCGCGTTGCGCAACAACGTGGTGGTAGCGACGGGGGCCGATCAGCAGTTCACGACCGCTGCGGCGGCGCCGAGTGTGACGACTACGGCGGCGACGGGTGTGACGCAGACCGGCGCGACGCTGACCGGTCTGGTGGACGCGAACGGCACTCAGACGGAGTTCCGTTTCGAGTACGGGCCGGACACCAATTACGGGACGTTGACCACGCCGGCGTCGGGTGGCTCCGCCGTGGGCGGCGTCTCGCGCGGCACCAGCATCGCGGGCCTGACGGCGGGCACGACCTACCACTACCGGGTGCTTGCGTTGCGCAACAGCGTCGTGGTGGCCACCGGTGCCGACCAGACGTTCACGACGCTCGCCGCGGCGACACCGAGCCCGTCACCGTCACCGTCACCGTCGCCGAGCGGCACGGCGACGGCGACCGCGACACCGAGTGCGTCGGCGACGGCGACGCCGACCGTGACGGCAACACCAACGCTGGGCGGCACGCCCACGCCCACCCCGACGCCGTTGCCCATCGAGCCGACGGCGGTGAACCTGTCGCCCCGGCTCAAGCTCAACAAGAAGCGCAGCGGCACCGTGCGGTTCTCCGCCACCCCGACCGGCGCGGTCGGCATGATCACGATCAAGACGCTGAAGAAGGGCAAACGCAAGGCCTTCAGGATCGGCACTTCGCCGTACACGATTCCTGCCAGCGGAACGGTGACCGTGACGATTGGAGCGTCGAAGAAGGCCTACAAGAAGCTCGGCAAGCGGCCGGGGAAGAAGGCGAAGGCGACCGCGACGCTCAAGCACGGCGGTAAGACCTTCACGCTGCCGATCCTGGTCCGCCGATAAGGCGCTAGGGCCGAACCGCGATGCGGCCGGTGTAGTCGATCCGGTGCAGGAGGGGGCGCTCGCCGTGCGCGGCGAGCGCCTCGTCCACCGCTCGGCGGGCGCCTGCGTAGTGGCCGTAGTCGTCGAGCACGAGCACGCCGCCGCGCGTCAGAAGCGGGTAGAGGTGCTCCATCTCGTGCTTGGTCGACGCGTACCAGTCGGTGTCGAGGCGCAGCAGGGCGATCGTGTCCGGCGCGCGGTCGGGCACCGTCTCCTCCACAGGGCCCTCGACGAGCGTGATCCGCTCCGCGGGATACCCCGTGCTCAGCATCGCCGCGCGGACCTCGTCCGCAGGGACGCCGATCCAGTTCGTGCGCCGTTTCCACATCGCGTGCAGGCCGTAGCCGTCGTAGGGCGAGTCGGCGTCCTCGGGCGTCGGCTCGGTCATTCCCGTGAAGGTGTCGAACAGGATCAGCTCGCGGTCGGTCGCGCCGAGCCGGATCAGCGTGTCGGCGACGGCCATCATGCTGCCGCCCTTCCACACGCCGCACTCGACGAAGGCGCCCGGGATGTCGTTGGCGACGACGTGCTCGGTGGCGTCGATGAGCGCCTGCAGCCGCTGCGGCGAGGTCATCGTGTGACGCCGCACCCGGCGGATCGTGTCCACCGTCGGGTCGTCGAAGTCCGCGGGCAGCGGCGGCGGCACGACGTACTTGGCCCGCGCCAGCCAGCCGGTGGCGAGCATCCGCGGGCGGCGCGTGAGGCGATGCATCCCGGACAAGGGCGCGAAGCGTAGTCCGAGCATGGGTCACACCGCCCTCGTCCTCGGCGACCAGCTGTCGCACGCCAACCCGGCCCTCGAGGGCGCGGACCGGGTGCTGATGATCGAGTCGCGGGCCGCGCTGACCCGCCTGCGCTACCACCGCCGCCGCCGGCATCTCGTGCTGTCGGCCATGCGGCATTTCGCCGCGGAGCTGCGCGCCAAGGGCGTCGAGGTCGACTACCGCCAGTCCGGCACCATGGCGGAGGCACTGCACGGCGACATCGTCTGTGCGGCGCCCAACGACGCCGGCGCCCGGCGGCGCCTGAGCGCGAGGCGTGCGCTTCGTCGCTTCCACCCAGTTCCTCACCGACCCGGACGAATTCATTGCCTGGGCGGGGACGCCGCGCCTCGCATGGAGGAGTTCTACCGCGACCAGCGCCGGCGCCTCGGCGTCCTGATGGACGGCGGGACCCGTGGGCGGCCGCTGGAACTTCGACACCGAGAACCGGCGCCGCCGCGCGAGGGGCTCAGCGCCCGGGCGCCGTACCGGCCGCGCGAGGACGCCATCGACCAAGCCGTCCGCGACGACCTCGACCGATGGGACCTCAACAGTTCGGCGAGGACGGACCACGGGAGTTCCCCGCCACGCACGACCAGGCGCGGCGGATGCTCGACGACTTCGTCGAGCACCGGCTGGCCGCACTTCGGCACGTGGCAGGACGCGATGGTGCCCGGCGAGCGCTGGCTGTTTCACTCCCTGCTGTCGAGCTCGCTGAACCTGTGGCTGCTCGATCCGCTCGATGCGGTCCGCAGGGCCGAGTCGGGCCTACCGCGACGGGGACGGCGCCGCTGAACGCCGTGGAGGGGTTCGTGCGGCAGATCATCGGCTGGCGCGAGTACGTCTGGTGCACGTACTGGCAGGAAGCGACTGTGGACCTCGAAGAACGCACTCGGTGCTCGCCGCTGCACTGCCCGAGGTGTTCTGGACCGGCGACACGGACATGGAGTGCCTGCGCCAGGCGATGACCGACGTCCGCGAGTCCGCCTACGCCCACCACATCCTGCGGCTGATGGTGCTCGGCGACCTGCAGCTGCTGCTCGGCGTCAGGCCGTGGGAGTCCGTGGAGTGGTTCCACGGATCGTTCATCGACGGCGCCGAGTGGGTGATGGCGCCGAACGTCTGCGGGCATGGCGCCTGTTCGCCGACGGCGGCGAGATGATGACCAAGCCCTACGCGGCCTCGGGGCGCTACATCGACAGGATGTCGCGGTTCTGCGGCGACTGCCGCTCAACCCGACCAAGCGGGTGGGCGACGACGCGTGCCCGGTCACGCAGCTCTACTGGGACTTCATGGCGCGCAACGCCGAGCGCCTGAGCGGCAACCACCGCATGGCGCGGCAGGTCCAGATGCTGGCGCGGATCGACGACCTCGACGAGGTCCGCGCGGGCGCCGAGCGCGTCAGGCGGAGGCTCTTCCGGCCGCTGGGGGGGGGGGGGGGGGGGGGGGGGGGGGGGGGGGGGGGGGGGGGGGGGGGGGGGGGGGGGGGGGGGGGGGGGGGGGGGGGGGGGGGGGGGGGGGGGGGGGGGGGGGGGGGGGGGGGGGGGGGGGGGGGGGGGGGGGGGGGGGGAGACGATCAGGTTGTAGAAGATCGCCGGGCGGGAGGCGCAGCTCGAGCAGCACGCGGTCCACCTTCTGCAGCGCGATGTAGCCGTGGTAGGCGTACTTGCGCCACGCCAGTGCGGGACCGTGTCCTGCACCGCCGTGGACTCCAGCGTGCGGTTGGTCCAGCCGAACCAGTTGGCCAGCAGCTCCTCGCCGCGGACCTTGACGTCGTTGAAGCCGGCGCGGTCGGCGAAGGCGCGGAGGGAGGCGCGGGTCGAAGGCGTGGACGTCGACGAAGCCCTCGAGGTCATGGCCGTCGAGGCCCTCGTGGCTGCCGTCCGACGGCGGGGCAGCTGGACCTCCGTCGCGCCGACCAGGCGGCGCCAGGCGGGGGCGGTGCGGAGGGCGCGAAGCGCTTGGGGTACTGGGCGAGCTTGTCGCCCTGGGCGGGAGGGCTCCCCGGCGAAGAACAGCGTGCCGCCGGGCCGCAGGACGCGGTTGAACTCCTCGAACGCGCGGTCGAGGTCCGGGATGTGGTGCGGGACGGCGTGCCCGAGCACGAGGTCGAAGGAGTGGTGATCGAAGGGCAGCGGCGCGGCGTCGGTCGCCTTGGTGCTCACGCGGTCCCCGAGACCCAGCGAGGCGGCGTTGCGCTCCAGCGACTGCAGCATGCCGGGGGAGATGTCGGGGCAGGAGCGACCTCGGAGATGGCGCCGGCCTTGACGAGGTTCAGCGAGAAATAGCCCGTGCCGGCGCCGATCTCGAGCGCGCGCTCGAACGGTCCTTCAGCGCGCGCGCCGAGCGCCTTGCGGAACTTGCCCATGACCTGCTGGGCGCCGATGTCGTAGAAGTCGATGCCCCACTTGGAGTCGTACTCGTCCGCGGCGGCGTCGTGGTAGCGGGTGTTGACGTCGCGGATGGCGTCAGCGGAGGCGGGTGCAGCCATGGTGCAGAGACGTTACCGGGCAGTAGATTGACCCGTCGCAGATGACGGACAAGGGGCTCTCCACCAGCTCGATCAGCGCGAGGGCGTGCCGCCGCTGGCGCTCACCGGCGAGCGCACGCTCCCCGACGTCCCCGAGGAGAACTACTGGTACCGGCGCCCCTCGTCGTCTACGAGTGGATCGCCGAGCGCGCGTGGGGCCGCCGGGTCGTCGACCTCGCGTGCGGTGAGGGCTACGGCCCCGCGTGCTGTCCCGGACCGCGGCCTCGGTGGTCGGCGTGGACGCCAACCCCGAGGCGTTCGAGCACGCGAAGCTCAAGTACACGACGGACGCCATCACGTTCGACAAGGAGCTCATCGAGGAGTGGCCGGGCGACGTGGACTGCGTCGTCTTCCTGCAGACGATCGAGCACGTCCAGGACGAGGACACATCGATCAGGCACGTCCGCGACCTGATCGGCGACGGGATCGCCTTCATCTCCACGCCGAACTCGAGACGCTGGCGCCCAAGGGCGCGCGAGAAGTCAGAGAATCCGTGGCACATCAGGAGTACCGCGAGGACGAGTTCCGCGCGCTGTGCGAGCGCCACTTCGGCCAGGTCGACATCTTCGGGGTCTTCCACGCGCGCAAGCTCGCCTGGCACGCGCTGGCGCTCAAGCTCGGCTGGGACCGCGTCCACGCGACGCTGCGGATCACGGGGATCTTCTACGACCGCTTCACGCCGGCGATCGCCGCGAGTGACTTCCAGCTGCGTCAGCGACGAGCAACCTCGATCGCGCGCTGGACTTCGTGGCCGTCTGCCGGCCGTGACGCGGCGCTTTCGCTCGTCCTCCACACCCACATGCCCTACGTCGAGGGCTTCGGGACGTGGCCCTTCGGCGAGGAGTGGCTGTGGGAGGCGATGGCGACGTGCTACCTGCCGCTGCTGGATGTGCTCGACGCCCACCCGGCGGTCACCGTGTCGGTGACGCCGGTGCTGGCCGACCAGCTCGCGGCGCCGGGCGTCGAGGAGCGCTTCCTGGCCTTCCTGCGCGGCGTGCGCGAGGCCAGTCACGCGCTGGATCTCGAGGCGCACCCGGAGGTCGCGCGGGCAGCTGGAGCACTCGCTGGAGCGCTACCGCCGCGGCGCGCGACGGGCCCTCGTGGGCTTCGCCCCGCACGTGACCTGGACCTCGGCCACCCACGCCGTCCTGCCGCTGCTGGCGACGGAGCCGGGGATCGGCTGCAGGTCCGCGACCGGGATCGAGGCGCACCGCGCGCGCTTCGGCGAGACGCGGCGGCTTCTGGCTGCCGGAGTGCGCGCACGAGCCCTGGGGCCTCGCGGCACGGCTCCGGCGTCAGCTGCGTGGAGCTGCCGATCAGGATCGCGCGCGGCCGCTGCGCACCGCCGCCGGGCCGGTGCTGGTGCCGATCGACCGGGCGTTGTGGATCTCGTGTGGGCGCGGACGGATACCCGTCGGGCGCGGCGTACCTGGACACGCGCCGCACACCGAGCGGGCACCTCGCGTGGTCGGTGGACGGCTCGCTGTACGACCCGGGGGCCGCGCGGGCCCAGGTGCGGGCCGACGCGGCGGACTTCGCGCGCGCGTGCCCGAGGGGCGGTCTGTCGTCGCGATCGACACCGAGCTGCTCGGGCACTGGTGGGCGGAGGGCGTGGACTGGCTGGCCGCCGTCATGGACGAGCGCGACCTCGACATAGTGGCGCTGACGGGCCCTACCGCGAAAACGCCGTGTCGGCTCGGCGATCTGCCGTCACCACCTGGGGTCGCCCGCGACCTGCAGACCTGGAGCGGGCCGCGCGCGCGCGGCCTCGCGTGGCGCCAGCGCGCCGCCGAGCTGCGGGTGCGCGGCGACCCCTCCCGCGGGCGGTGCGCGAGCTGCTGGCGCTGCAGTCCTCGGACTGGGCGTTCCTGGTGGCCAAGGACACGGCCGGGCCGTATCCGCTCGAGCGGGCCGCCGCCCACGAGCGCGCGATCGCGGACGGAGCTCGATCCGGCGCCGATCAACCTCACACCCCTACCGATGAGCTGCCCCTCGGCGACCAGCACGAGGAGCTGCTCGCCGCCCTCGCGGAGCACCAGGTCGTGATGGTCGCCGGGGAGACCGGGTCGGGGAAGTCGACGCAGATCCCGAAGCTGTGCCTTGCGGCCGGGGGGTGCGCGGGACGATCGCGCACACGCAGCCGCGGCGGCTGGCGGCGCGCACGATCGCCGAGCGGATCGCGTCCGAGCTCGAGGTCGGGCTCGGGACGGCCTCGGCTACGCCGTTCGCTTCGACGACCGCACCTCGGAGAACACCCTGGTGCGGCTGATGACCGACGGCCTGCTGTTCGCCGAAATCCCGCGCGACCGGCTGCTGCGCCGCTACGACACGGTGATCGTCGACGAGGCGCACGAGCGCAGCCTCAACGTCGACTTCCTGCTCGGCTACCTGAAGCGCTCCTGCCCGAGCGGCCGGACCTGAAGGTCGTCATCACCCGGCGACGATCGATCCGAGCGCTTCGCCGCGCACTTCGGCCCCGACACGCCCGTGATCGAGGTGTCCGGCCGCACCTATCCCGTCACCACCCACTACCGCCCCGTGGACGAGGAGGAGGACCCGGCGGACGTGATCGCCGAGGTCGCGCAGAAGCTGCCCGGCGACGTGCTCGTCTTCCTCTCCGGCGAGCGTGAGATCCGCGACACCGCCGAGGCGCTCCAGGGCCGCCTGCACGACACGGAGATTCTTCCGCTCTACGCGCGCCTGGCGACCGCCGACCAGCAGCGCGTCTTCCGCCGGCGGAGCGGCTCCGGCCGCCGGATCGTCCTCGCTACGAACGTCGCCGAGACGTCGCTGACCGTGCCCGGCATCCGCTCGGTGATCGACCCGGGCACCGCCCGCATCTCCCGCTACAGCGCGCGGCTGAAGGTGCAGCGGCTGCCGATCGAGCCCGTCTCCCAGGCGTCGGCCGACCAGCGCAAGGGCCGCTGCGGCCGCGTCGCTGAGGGCGTCTGCGTGCGCCTCTACTCCGAGGAGGACTTCCTCGAACGCCCCGAGTTCACCGACCCGGAGATCCTGCGCACGAACCTCGCCTCGGTGCTGCTGCAGATGGCGTCGCTCGACCTCGGCGCGATGGAGGAGTTCCCGTTCCTCGACCCTCCGGACGCCCGCCAGATCCGCGACGCGGTCAACCTCCTCACCGAGCTCGGCGCCCTGGGGGTCGGGTCCCGACACCTCACACCACTGGGCCGGCGGCTCGCGCGGCTGCCGGTCGATCCGCGCATGGGCCGGATGATCCTCGAGGCCGGCCGGCGCGGCTGTGCGTCGGAGGTGATCGTGATCGCGGCGGCGCTGACCATCGTCGACCCGCGCGAGCGGCCCACCGAACACCGCGACGCCGCCGACGCCCAGCACGCGCGCTTCGCCGAGCCCGGGTCCGACTTCCTCTCGTACCTGAACCTGTGGCGCTACCTGCGCGCGCTTCGCGACGAGGTCACCGGCAACCAGTTCCGCAAGCGCATCAAAAGCGAGTACCTGCATTACCTGCGGGTGCGCGAGTGGCAGGACCTCAATGGCCAACTGCGCTCGGCCGCGCGCGCCGCCGACGTCCCTATTACGAGCGAGCCGGGCGCGCCCGAGGACATTCACCGCTCGATCCTGGCCGGCCTGCTGTCGCACATCGGTGCCCGCCATCAGAAGACCCGCGAATACGTCGGCGCCCGCGGGGCGCGCTTCGCGATCTTCCCCGGGTCGGGCCTCGCCAAGAAGCAGCCCGACTGGGTGATGGCCGCCGAGCTGGTGGAGACCTCGCGGTTGTGGGCGCGCGAGTGCGCGCGGATCGACCCACGTTGGATCGAGCCGCTCGCCAGGCACCTCGTCCGCCGGGAGATCGGGGATGAGCGCTGGGACGAGAAGCGCGCACAGGTGGTCGGGACGGAGCGGATAACGCTCTATGGACTGCCCATCGGCAGTCGCACCGTGCCGATCGAGGACCGCGAGGCGTTCATCCGGCACGCGCTCGTGGAGGGCGAGTGGTCCGCCCGCCATCCGTTCATCGCCGAGAACACACGCCGCATCGCCGAGGTCGAGGCGATCGAGGAGCGCACGCGCCAGCGCGGGCTGCTCGTCCCGGATTCCGTGTTGGCCGACTTCTTCGCGGAGCGCCTCGGCGAGCACGTCGTCTCGGGTCGCACCTTCGACCGCTGGTACCGCGACCAGCCCGACGACGCCCTCGTCTTCCCCCGCGAGCTGCTGCGCACGGACGCGACGGACCCGGACGCCGGCCGGCCGGAGACGTGGAAGCAGGGCGAGCACGAGTTGCGGCTCTCCTACCGCTTCGAGCCCGGCGCACAGGACGACGGCGTCACCACGCACGTTCCCCTCGCCGCGCTGGCGGAGCTGCGTCCCGTCGGCTTCGACTGGCTCGTCCCGGCCTTGCGTGAGGAGCTCGTCGGCGCGCTGATCCGCGGCCTGCCGAAGGAGCGTCGCCGCGCGTTCGCGCCCGTGCCCGACACGGCGACGAAGGTGATGGCGGCACTGCGCCCGCGCAAGGGCACCCTGGCGGGCCAGGTGGCGGCGGTGCTCGGCATAGAGGAGCGCGAGCTGGCCGGCGCCGAGCTGCCGCCGCACCTGCGCATGAAGTTCGCGATCGAGGACGCCGATGGCGCGATCCTCGCCTACGGCGACGACCTCGAGGCGTTGCGGGCCGAGGTGCGACCCGTCCTGCGCACGCGACTGGGGGAGACGGGCGTCGAGCGCTCCGGACTCACCGACTTCGCGGCGGTCCCCCGGACCGTCGAACTGCCCGGCGTGGTCGGCCACCCGGCCCTGACCGACGAGGGCGCCACGGTGGGCGTCCGCGTCTACGAGGACGCCGGGGCGGCGGCCGCGGCCCAGCGGCACGCCCTTGCCCGCCTGCTGCGCGCGCCGCTCCCACCGCCGACCGACCTGATCTTCGCCACGGTGGACGCCGAACTGCTGGAGGACATGGCGCAGGCCGTCGCCGAGAGCCTGGTCGCCGAGGTCGTGTGGGACGAGCCGGGCTGGCAGCGCCTGCGCGGCCACGCGGCGGGCCGGCGCGCCGCGATCGCCAGGCGCGTCCAGACGCAGGTCGCAGCCGCGCTGCGGGCCGCGGCGGACGTACGGGCGATGATGGAGCGCCGCAGCGGGGGCGCCCTGCGCGAGACCCGCCTGGACGTCGCCCGCCAGCTCGGGCGGCTGCTGCACCCGGGCTGGGTGACCGCAGCCGGCGTTGCGCGCCTCGCGGACGTCGAGCGCTTCCTGCGCGCGGCGGAGCGCCGCCTCGATCGAGCGCCGGATGCGCTTGCCGCCGACCGCGATCACATGCGCACGCTCGAGGGGCTGCAGGGCGCCGACCCGTGGTTGCTCGAGGAGCTGCGGGTGAGCTACTTCGCCCCGGCCCTGGCTCGACCAGGGGTCAGCGCCAAGCGCGTCCGGGCCACGCTCTAGGCTCACCGACTTCGTTCGTAAATCAAGCCGAGTTCCCGATGGCCTTGCCGCCGGGGAACGGGGGACCCAATCAGTTGGGGCGAATCGCCGTCATCGCACGGCGTAGCGGAACTTCAGCCGCGAGCCCGTCAGCTCACCTCGTAGGCGTTTGAAGTGTGAAGGAGTTGCAGTGCTCAAGCAGACCCTCGTGGCCAGCGCAGTCGCGGTCGCAACCGCTTTCGGCGGCAACGCATCCGCCCAGGGACCCGGTGGTGCATCGGCGTCCAGTCCCAAGAAGAGCAAGGCGAAATCGGCGCAGGCGACAGGACCCCGAGTACCGAAGGTGCTGCGCGACATCGCCGAGTGCGAGTCCGGCGGCAACCCCACGGCAGTTTCACCGACTGGCGAGTACCGCGGCAAGTACCAGTTCAGCCGCCCGACGTGGCGCGCCTACGGCGGCGAGGGCGATCCCGCCGCCGCCCCCGAGGCCGTCCAGGACCGCATCGCCATCAAGCTCTACAAGGCCGAGGGCACCACGCCCTGGCCGAACTGCGCCTGTAGTCGCTGAGCTCCAGCGCATCGTCTTCGGCTTCGGCCGCATGCGGATGACGCGAACGGGGGCTCCGGCCGCGACCGCGTTCTCCGGAACGTCCTTGGAGACGATCGTCTGTGAGCCGATGACCGCGTTGTCACCCGTGGTCGTCCCGCGCAGGAAGCACGCGCCGTAGCCGATCCACACGTTGTGGCCGACCCGCACGTCGCGCTTGTAGATCCCCTGCTCGCGGACGGGGCGATCGACCTCCACCACGCCGTGGTCGAAGTCGATCAGCATCACGCGGTCGGCGACGATGCACTCGCGGCCGATCGAGACGTGCTGGAACGCCGAGATGGTGCACTCCTGGCCCATCACGGTCTTGGCCCCGATCTCGACCTCGCCCTCGTGCACGCGGATCTTCGTGCCGTGCCCGATCCAGCTCCAACGCCCCAGCCGCAGCACCGCGTCCGGGCCGATCTCGAAGATCACGTCCGGCGCGACGAAGCACAGGCCATCCGTCTGCAGCCGCCCGCGCCAGCGCGCCTTCAGCCAGAGCCAGCGCGCGGCCAGCCGCGCGTACTTGAGGTTGAGCATCCCGTGAGCGCCGGGCGAAGCGCAGGAAGGTCAGCGGCCCGCCGTGCAGGGGAGCGGGCGGTGGCCGGAACACGGTCTGCGGAGCCTATATTCGCCGCCCCGATGTCCCGATCTCACCGAACGGCTGCTGAAGGGCGACAAGCGCGCGCTCGCCCGGGCCATCTCGCTGGTGGAGGACGACAGCCCCGAGGGGTGGGAGATCGTCAAGGCCGCCTACCCGCACACGGGCAAGGCGGAGATCGTCGGCTTCACCGGCCCGCCCGGCGCCGGCAAGTCGACGCTGATCGGCGCGCTGGTGAAGCACAAGCGCGCGCAGGACCGCGACGTCGCGGTGCTCTCGATCGACCCGTCGTCGCCCTTCCGCGGCGGCGCGCTGCTCGGCGACCGCATCCGCCTCACCGACCACTTCCTCGACCCCGGCGTCTTCATCCGCTCGATGGCCACCCGCGGCGCGCTCGGCGGTCTGGCCGAGGCGGCGCTGCAGGCCGCGCTGCTGATGGATGCCGCCGGCAAGGACGACGTCTTCCTCGAGACCGTCGGCGTCGGCCAGGCCGAGGTCGACGTCATCGACCACGCCGACACCATCGTGCTCGTCCTGATCCCCGGCTCGGGCGACTCCATCCAGGCGCTCAAGGCCGGCGTCATGGAGATCCCCGACGTGATCGTCGTCAACAAGGCCGACCACCCGATGACGGACACGATGGTCCGCGAGATCCGCGGCGTGCTCTCGCCTCGGCGACCAGCACGGCTGGCGCGTCCCGATCGTCCGCACCCAGGCCCACAAGGCGGAGGGCGTCGAGCAGGTCGCAGAGAAGATCGCCGAGCACCGCGCCTACGTCGCAGGAGGAGGGCACGCTGTCCGAGCGCCGCCGCCGCAACCTCCTCAACGAGGTGATCGGCATCGCCACCCACCGATTGCGCCGCGCGCTCGAGAAGTCGACGCGCGAGGACACCGAGATCGCCGCGCTGCTCGACAAGGTCGTCGCCCGCGAGCTCGACCCGGCGTCCGCCGCCTCCACCATCCTCACGCGCGGCGGCTTCGACGCCGCCGACGCAGCGCGCGAAGACGCTTAGGTCGCCGGCGACTAAGCCGCGGTGCGGCGGTCGACGTGCTTGCGGCGCTGCTTGCCGAGCAGCAGCTCGGCGTCGGCCTTCGCGAGCAGGTCGTCCCCGGTCTGTCCCGGGCCCAGTTGAGCGGCGCCGACGGTCACGCGGACGGGCTTGCCGTCCGGCGTCCGGCACGAAAGCGCAACGGTCTCGCGCACCCGTGTCGCGATGTCGCTGGCCTCGCCGAAGGCGCACTCCGGCAGGACCGCGACGAACTCGTCGCCGCCCCAGCGGTAACAGAGGTCTGACAGTCGCAGCGCCGCGGTGAGGCTCTGCGCGACCTTGCGCAAGGTGTCGTCGCCGGTCTGGTGGCCGTGCTTGTCGTTGATGCCCTTGAAGTCGTCGAGGTCGCAGACGAGCACCGACAGCGGGCGGTTGTGACGGCGATGGTGGGAGACCATCACCGGCATCGCCTCTTCCAGGCCGCGGCGGTTGTAGAGCGAAGTGAGGGCGTCGACGCGGGCGAGCGTCGCCTCGGCCTTGGCGTCGGCGCGCTGCCGGCGGACGCGAGCCGTCCACGCGGCGACGATCATGCCGAAGACCCACATCAAGGTGAGGGCGGCCGATTCGGCCTGGCCCGCGCTGATGGCAATGGCCGTCGCGACGCCGAGCATGGCGGTCGAGGGCCGGACCGGATGGATCACGCAGGCGTAGATCACGGTGACGAAGAGCAGCTCGTTGAGCGGCACCACGTCGCCGGCGGCAAGCCGGTAGCCACCGATCGCGGCGAGCACCGCGTATCCGCCGGCCAGGAGCGTGCGGGGTTGCGAAGCCGACGAGCGGCGGATCTGCAGCACGCCCGCGGGCACCAGCAGCGCGAGCAGGGCGACGAGCCCGATGTAGCCCGTGCCGTCCCTGGGCGGGGCCACCGCTGCAAGCAGCGCGAGCATCAGCATCATCGCTCCGCTCAGTCGCGTGGCCACGTCCATCTCGACGTGCTCGTACGGATCGTCGCTGCCGTTCGAAAACGCCTCGCGTAGGGCCTCCCTTGCCATAGATCGTTTGATCGGGCCGGGACCCCATCGGCTCGACAACCCGGGCCTCCTCTGGACGTTCGTTAGCCGAGTGGCAGCCAGCTGTCGGCCGAACCGGCCGCCAGCACCGCGACCCGCCACACCGTGAAACCGAGTGTCAGCAACGCGAGCGCCCCTGCGATGCGTCGGAAACCGCGCAGTGCGAGCGCGACGAGGGCCGCGGCGGCGGGGACGGCGGCCTCCGGCCCGACCGGCTCGAGCAGCGCGGCCAGGAGGGTCGCCCCTATCGCGAGGACCGTCAGGCCCACCGCGACCTCCGCGTCGCGCCACGCCCGGATGGCGGCCGACAGCCGGTCGCGGCGGGCGCGCAGGACGATGGCGAGGGAGGCCACTCCGAGCGCCAGCACCGGCGCCGCGATCAGCAGTTCGCCGATCCGATCGATCCCCGGCACCGGCCCGGTGGCTTCTGAGATGTCGACCCCGCCGAGGGTCACCGCCGACGCGCCGCCGAATTCGAGCGCAAGGAATCCGTACAAGCGGCGACCGCGGCGGAAGGACCAGTAGCTCGTCGCCAGCAGGACCCCCGCGGCGGGGAGTGCGAAGGCAATGCCGAACCACGGTGTCAGGGCCAGGCACGCGGCCCCGCCGAGAGTGCGGAAGCGGGTGGGGTTGTCGCGGGTGCGCAGCGCGCCGAGCAGGCCGGCGGTGAGCAGCGCGGCGGGCGGAGCGGCGGTGCTGCCGGCCAGGAGGAAGCCGGCGGGTGAGAGCGCCGCCACCACCGCGGCGCGCGAGGCCCACGGGTCCGGCACGGTTTGCCGCGCGAGCGCGCCTGCGAACGCGAAGGCCAGCGCCGCGCACGCTGCCAGGACGAGCACGCGCCCGTCGCCGTCGAGCGATTCGAGCACCAGCGGGTCCTGCACCGACTCGACGACCGGGTCGAGCGTCAGCGTCGCCGCCGCATAGAGCGCTCCGAGCAACAGCCACCCCGCGGCGCGCGCGACCACGGGCGCCACACTACCTCCGGTGAACGTCGAGCTGGGCAAGGTCGGGGACGGGTCGGTCGCGGCGACCGTCTACGGGCTGGTCGACCGCGGCGTCGGGCTGCGGCCCGACGTCGCCGCAACCATGTCCGGGTCCATCCGCATCACCTTTGCCGAGGGCTACACGCCGGTGCGCCTCACCTTCGCGGGTGACCGGATCTCGGTCGCCGACGACACGGGCGAGCCCGCCGACCTCGATGTCCAGGCCGCACTGCCCGACTTCGTGCTCTGCGTGTCGGCTCCGCTCACCGGCGGCGTCCCCAGGCCGACGTCGAAGGCGGGCCGCGCCGCCCTGGCGCGGATGGCGGACGGCCGCGTCGACTTCTCCGGGCGGATCAAGCTCGGCCGCAAGCTGCTTCAGCTCATGAGCGTGCACCCGTCGTCCGTGCGGGCTGGCGAGTGATCTCCATCAACGTCGAGATCCGCTCCGCTAGGTCGGCGCCCCACTCCCGCTCGACCAGGTGAAGCGCGAGATCGAAGCCTGACGTCACGCCGCCGCAGGTGAGGACATCGCCGTCGTCGACGACGCGCGCCTCACGGTCGGTGACAGCACCCATGCGTTCGAGGTCGTCGAGCGCCGCCTTGTGGGTGGTGGCGGGCCGCCCCTCGAGGATGCCGGCCTGGGCGAGCAGGATCGCGCCCGTGCAGACGGACGCCATCGCCGCGCCACCCTCGCGCAGCTCGGCCAGGCGCCGCGCCAGGGTTCCGTCCTCGTACTGCGTCGCGGACGCCGCCGCCGCGCACCCAGCCGCCACCAGGAACGATCACCAGGTCGGCAGCATCGGACAGGCCCTCCTCGCAGAGCACCCGCAGACCGTGTCCGGCGACGATCTCGCCCGGCCCGTGGGCGCCCACGAGGGCGACCTCGAGGTCGTCGACAGCGGCCTCCGCGTTGCGCAGCACCTCGAACGGCCCGATGGCGTCGACCTCGTCGTAGCCGTGAAGATCGGGATCTCGATTCGCATGCCGGAATGGTCTCGTCCCGGGGGTTGCGCGACCAGTGGCAGGAATGCCATAGTCCGCAAGGATGCAGACAGTTGCCGTCCTGGCCTTCCCGGGGGTCGTGGGGTTCGACCTCGCCATCCCCTGCCACGCCTTCGACCTCGCCGGCTACGAGGTACGCGTGTGCGGGCCGGCCCATCGCGTGGACGGCGGGGCCTTCGACATCGTCGCCCGCCACCCCCTCGCCGCAGCCGCCGACGCCGACACCGTCGTGGTCCCCGGCCTCCAAGACGAGGGGGCTGTCCCCCCTTCCGTGGTTCGGGTGCTGCGCGCAGCCCAGGGGCGGAAGGTGTCCATCTGCACCGGGGCCTTCGCGCTGGCGGCGGCGGGCCTGCTGGAAGGGCGCCGGGCGACGACGCACTGGCGGCACGCCGACCAGCTCCAGCGTTTCCATCCGGGAGTGCGCGTCGAGCCGGACGTGCTTTTCGTGGACGAAGGCGACGTCCTCACCTCGGCCGGCGTCGCGGCCGGTCTCGACCTGTGCCTGCACATCATCGGCAAGGACCTCGGTGCCGCGGCGGCCAACCGGGTCGCGCGGCGCATGGTGGTCGCGCCCCAGCGCAGCGGCGGTCAGGCCCAGTTCGTCGACCGGCCCGCCGCCACGGGCGACGGCGGGCTCGCGGCTACGCGCGCCTGGCTGCTCGAGCGGCTGGACGAACCGCTGACCGTCAGCGAGATGGCCCGCCACGCCGGCTACTCGCCGCGCACGTTCGCCCGGCGCTTCCGCGCCGAGACCGGCACGACGCCGCTGGCGTGGCTGCTGGCGGAGCGGGTGCGCGCGGCCCGCCGCGCGCTCGAGGAGTCAGATGCGCCGGTCGAGCACGTCGCACAGCAGTGCGGGTTCGGGACCTCGGCCGGGTTCCGCGAGCACTTCCGCCGCGCCCTGCGGACGACGCCGAGCGCCTACCGCGCGGCGTTCCGTGCCAGTTCGACGAGCGTGCGCGTCGCGAACCCCGAGCCGCCCTTGGCGGTGTAGGCGCGGCCGTTGTCCCACGCCGTCCCGGCGATGTCGAGGTGCGCCCACGGCACGTTGCCGACGAAGCGGTGCAGGAACTCGGCGGCGGTGGCGGACCCGGCCTTGCGGCTCTCGTCGGCGTTGACGATGTCGGCCTAGCGGCTCTTGATCTGCTCGCGGTACTCCTCGGCCAGCGGCATCCGCCACAATCCCTCGCCCGCCGCCGCGCCCGCCGCAATGACCTCTTCGGCCCATGCGTCGTCGCTTGCGAAGACACCCGCGAAGGTCGAGCCGAGGGCGACCACCATCGCGCCGGTGAGGGTGGCGACGTCGACCAGGCGCTCTGCGCCCTGCTCGCGCGCGTGGGTCAGGCAGTCGGCGAGGACGAGCCGACCCTCGGCGTCCGTGTTGATGATCTCGATCGTCGTGCCGGAGCGGGCTCGCACGATGTCGCCGGGCTTGTACGCGCGTGCCGCTCGGGAGATTCTCCGTCGCGCCGATGACGGCGATCACGTTGACGGGCAGGCCGAGCCGCGCGATGGCGCCGATGGCCTCGAGCACGGCAGCGCCGCCGCACATGTCGAACTTCATGTCCGCCATCTTGGCCCCGGGCTTGATCGAGATGCCGCCGGAGTCGAAGGTGACCGCCTTGCCGACGAAGCCGAGCACCGGGCCGGTGGCGTTCTCGGGCGCGTAGCGCAGCGTGATCAGCTGCGGCTCCTCGGCGGTGCCCTGCGCGACGGCGGCGAAGGCGCCCATTCCTGCGTAGCGGATCTGCTCGCGGCCGAGCACCTCGCACCCGAGGCCGAGCTCGGCGGCCAGCTCGCGGGCACGGCCGGCGAGGCGCGTGGGGGTGAGTTCGTTGGCCGGCGCGTTGCCGAGGTCGCGCGCGGCGTTCTGCGCCTCGGCCATGATGCGCGCCGTCTCATGGTCTCCCTCGACGACAAGCGTCTCGAGGCCGCCCTCGTCCTCGTCGTCGCCGGACTTGCGGCTGAAGCGGTAGGTGGAGAGGATCGCGCCCTCGACGAACGCCGACGCCTCGGGTCCGCGCCATTCGATCGCGCGAACACCCAGCTCGGTGGCCCGGCCCGTGACGGTTGCGGCGACGACCCGAGCGCGCTCGGCGTCGAAGCTCTCGCGCTTGCCGAGGCCCGACGCTCCAGCCTCCGTCGTCGTCGGCCGGGCCGGAGGCGCTTGAACTTGCCGCGCTCGGCGTCGTCGTCGACGAAGACCCCGCGGAAGGGGAGCGCACCGTCGGCGCTGGGGCTCACTCGCAACATGTGGCGCAGGCTACCTTTGCGCACCATGCCGAAGACCGTGATCCTGAGCGCTACTCGCACCCCCGTCGGCAAGCTCGGCGGCGGACTCTCGTCGCTGAAGGCCACCGAGCTCGGCGGCCTCGCGATCAAGGAGGCGCTCGACCGCGCCGGCGTAGCGGGCGACCAGGTCGACCACGTCGTGATGGGCACGGTGCTCCAGGCCGGCCAGGGGCAGATCCCGTCCCGCCAGGCCCAGATCGAGGGCGGCATCCCGAAGGAGGTCTCCTCGGAGACGATCAACAAGGTCTGCGCGTCCGGCGTGCGCGCGGTCGGGATGCTCGACCAGGCGATCCGCGCCGGTGACGTCGAGGTCGGCGTCGGCGGCGGCATGGAGTCGATGTCCAACGCTCCCTACATGCTCCCGCAGGCCCGCTTCGGCTTCCGCATGGGCGACGGCAAGGCGATCGACGCGATGCTCCACGACGGCCTCACCAACCCGTTCAGCGGCAAGCACATGGCCCAGGAGGCCTCCGAGGTCGCGCAGGAGTTCGAGATGACCCGCGCCGACATGGACAAGTGGTCGCTGCGCTCGCACGAGCGCACCTTCGCCGCCTACGACGAGGGCCGCATGGAGGACGTCTTCCCCGTCACCATCAAGGGTAGGAAGGGCGACACCGTCGTCGAGATCGACGAGTCGCCGCGGCGTGACTCGAGCCTCGAGACGCTGGCCAAGCTGCCGCCGATCTTCATGAAGGACGGCACCCACACGGCCGGCAACGCGCCGGGCGTCAACGACGGCGCCGGCGCGCTGGTCGTCGCCTCGGACGAGTGGGCCGAGGCCAACGGCAAGGAGGTCCTCGCCGAGATCGTCGCCCAGGCCCAGATGGCCAACGAGTTCCACATCCTCGGCACCACGCCCGCGCGCGCCGCGATGAAGGCGCTCGACAAGGCCGGCCTGCAGCCGTCCGACATCGACCTGTGGGAGATCAACGAGGCGTTCGCCTCCGTGACCCTGCACTCGATGCGGATGCTCGACATCGACGAGGACAAGGTCAACGTCAACGGCGGCGCCGTCGCCATCGGCCACCCGATCGGCGCCTCGGGCGCCCGCATCCTCGGCGCCCTGGTCCACGAGCTGCGCCGGCGCGGCGGCGGCTACGGCTGCGCCGCGATCTGCTCCGGCGGCGGGCAGGGCGACGCCGTAATCGTCAAGGTCTGATCGTGCCCGCGCCGGCTACGTCACGGAAGCCGCGCCGGGAGGACGGCGCCCGGCGGTGCCGCCGGGCGTGGAAGGCCGGGGCGCGCCGCGGTCTTCTTCGACCTCGACCGCACGCTGATCGCGGGCTCGAGCGCGTTCGAGTTCGGCCGCGCCGCCTACAAGGCGGGCATGCTCAGCCGCAGAGCCAGCTCGCGCGCGACGCGTGGGAGAACATCCTCTTCCGGCTGCGCGGCTCCACGGACGCGCGCACGGACGAGCTGAAGGAGCGCATCGGCGAGGCGCTCGCCGGGGTCCGCGTCCGCGACATGCAGCGCCTCGCGCCCGCGGTGCTGGCCGGCGTGCTGCCGCGGCTGTACCCGCAGATGCTCGAGATCGCCTACGAGCATCAGGACGCGGGCCGGCCGATCTTCATCTGCACCGCCGCCTCGCAGGAGATGGCCGAGCTGATGGCGATCGTGCTGACCTTCGACGGCGCGATCGGCTCCGTCTCCGAGGTCGTCGACGGCGCCTACACCGGCCGCGAGGGCGGGCAGTTCACCTACCGCGAGGGCAAGGCGCAGGCGATCCGCGAGTTCGCCGAGCGCGAGTCGATCGACCTCGACGCCTCCTACGCGTACACGGACTCCGAGTCCGACCTGCCGATGCTGCGGCTCGTCGGCCACCCCGTCGCGGTCAACCCCGACGCGGAGCTCGGCCGGATCGCGCTGCGAGGAGGGCTGGGAGATCCTGCGCTTCGACCGCCTGCACCGCCGCCTGCGGATGGCCGGCGCGCTCGCCGGCGCCGCAGTGCTCGGCGGCGCCGCCGCGCCCGGCTCGCCCGCCGCGCGCGGCCGTGGAGTGAAGCGGCTGAGCCGTCTGTGCGGCAGCGTACATGGCCGCGCGGATCGTGCGCGCATCAGCACGCGACCCGCTCATCGAGGTGGATCGTGTCGTTGGTGACTCGGGGTTGCGCGACGCCCTCGTCCAGTCGGCGAGCACGAGGTCGTTGCGCCGGCGGTCGAGCGGCGCAGGCGCTGGTTGACATACGGGGAGTACCAGGAGTACGTGCCGGCGGCGGCAGCGCCAGGTTGGGCGGCAAATGCGGACGGGTCGGTCGCGGCAGGACCTACGTGGGCGGGATCGAGGGCAGCAGAGGCTCTGCCCGGATCGCGCCGTGGACCGCCGACGGCGTGGATCGCGGCGGAGCAGGACCGACCAGCCATACGGCGTCGGGAGACTCCGCCGAGCCCAATTTCTCGAAGGGCGACGAATGGGCCTGCGGCATGTAGTCGCCCTGCCTAGTCGCGAGCGCACGAGCCGGGGTCATCACCACGGCGACTGAGCACGCCGGATTCGCACTGCTAAACAGTTTTTCACGATGGCCGCGTTCGCAACCCTTGCTCTGCCGGCCGGTGGGCCAGGCCGGCGTGCGGGTCCCGCGTGAGGTCGCAGCCGGCGGGACGCTGGCCGTCGGCCTGCAGGACGTGCGGCTTCCGGCGAAGCTGCAGGTCAGGCGCGCGGGCAAGCCGTGGCGGACGCTGCGCGTCAAGCGCAAGGCGCGCGTGACGAGGCTCCGCGCGCCGCGCCAACCGCAGGGGATGCGCTTCCGCGCCCGCGGCGCCGACGGCAAGCTGACAGCCGTCCGCCGCGTCCGCGTCCGCTACCTGCGCCTCAGCGCGGTCGGCGACGTGAACCTCGGCGACGGTCCCGGCGCCGTCATGGCCGTCGAGGGCCCGCAGTATCCGTGGACGAGCGTCGGCCCGCGGCTGCGCGACGCGGACATCGCCTTCGCCAACCTCGAGTGCGCGGTCAGCCGCCGCGGTGTCGCCGAGCCGAAGACGTTCACCTTCCGCGGCGCGCCCGAGCGCTTGAAGGCGACGGCAGAGCAGGGAGGCATCGACATCGTCACCTCGCCAACAACCACGCCGGCGACTTCGGCGACGTCGCGCTCACCGACACGCTGCGCTACGCCCGCCGGTTCGGGATCGCGACCATCGGCGCCGGCCGCGACCTCTCCGAGGCCTACAAGCCGCGGGTCATGAACCGGCTCGGCCTGAAGGTCGCCTTCGTCGGCTTCTCGACGATCCTGCCGTTCGACTTCCAGGCCGGGCCGAGCAGCCCGGGCACCGCCTGGGGCTATCCGAACCGCGTCCGCGCGAGCGTCCTGCGCGCCAAGCGCAAGGCCGACGTCGTCGATCGCCGCCTTCCACTGGGGCATCGAGCGCGACCCTGTCGAGGACGCCCGCGAGCGCGGCCTCGCGCAGGTCGCCCTCGACGCCGGCGCGACCGCGGTGATCGGCCACCACCCGCACGTCCTCCAGCCGATCCGCGCTGCCGGCCGCAACCGGATCGTCGCCTACAGCCTCGGCAACTTCGTCTTCACGGGCACGAGCGCCTTCACCCGCCGCTCCGGCATCCTCGAGCTCAAGCTCGGCCGCGGTCGCGTCGCCGGCCACCGTCTGCGCCGCGCGACGATCGTCAACAGTCGACCGGTGCTGAACCGGTGAGCTGCTCGCGAACGGCAGCGGTCGCGGGGAGTGCGAAGACGATCACCATCGTGGCCGGCGGCGACGTGCTGGTCCACCAGCCCGTGTGGGACCGGGCCCAGGTGCTCTCGGGCGGCAACGGGTACGCGTTCGGCCCGCTGTTCGACCCGCTGCGCCCATGGGTGCGCAAGGCGGACATCGCGCTGTGTCACATGGAGACGCCGCTGGTCGCCGGCGCCCCGATGGGCTACCCGGTGTTCCGCACGCCGACGGCAATGGCGCACGGCCTCAAGCGGACGGGCTACGACGCATGCTCGACCGCGTCCAACCACACGCTCGACCAGGGCGCCGCAGGCGTGGCTTCAACAATCCGCGCGCTGCACACGAACGGACTCGAGCACGCCGGCTCGGCCCGTTCGCGCAAGGAGTCACGGCGAATCACGATGCTCCGCGCCCGCGGCGCGAAGGTCGCCCTCCTCTCCTACACCCAGGTCTCCAACGGCCAGATCGAGCCCCACCCGTGGACACTCGCCGAGGCGAAGCCCGACCGCATCGCCCGCGACGCGCGCCGCGCCCGCAAGGAGGGCGCCGACGCCGTGATCGTCAACTTCCACTGGGGGACCGAGTACCAGGCGGCCCCGAGCGCCGCCCAACTCCAGCTCGTCGGCCAGTTGCGCGGGGTGAAGGCGATCACCGCGATCGTCGGCCAGCACGTCCACGTCGTCCAGCCCATCCGTCGCATCGGTGGGCGTTTCGTCGTCTTCGGCCTCGGCAACCTGATCTCCAACCAGACGGCCGACTGCTGCCCGACCGCGTCGCAGGACGGAGCCCTCGCTGTCTGCACGTGAGGATCGGCCGCAAGCGCAGCCGCGTCACCCGCGTCCGCTACGTGCCGACCTCGTGCGCCACCCCGATTACTCCGTCGTGCCCGTTCGCCGCGGCGCCTCCTACGCCCGCACCGTCGGGGTCGATGGGGCACGGCCGCCACTTCGGCCCGGGGCACCGATCCGGTCTACGCTGACGCCCATGTTCGTCGCGTTCCTCGCCGCCATGACCGTGCTCACGCCGAACGGCCTCGGCGACATCCGGACCGGCATGACCGAGGCCGACGTCGAAGCGGCGACGGGACGCAACATCGAGCTGTCAGGGCCGAACGGCAGCGCCTGCACCACGGCGAGCCTCGGCGGCCGCAGCTACCTGCTCTTCGCCAAGGGCCGCCTGCGCCGCGTCACCGTCGCTTCCAAGAAGTACGCGACCAAGAAGGGAGTCTCCGTCGGCGACCCGCAGGAGACGATCGGCGAGGTCTATGGCGCGAAGGCGAAGCGCTCGCCCCACACCTACGAGCCCAAGGGCTTCTACTTCGACATCATCGGCCCCCGCCGCGGCCTGCGCTTCGAGACCGACGGCAAGAGGATCACCCAGATCCATGGCGGCCGCAAGCCCGAGCTGACCTACGTGGAGGGCTGCTCCTAAGTCGGCACGGAGTTCTGACGCTTGCGTCTTGAGCATTAACAGCGGGAAGCGTTTGGCTTCTGCGTGGGCCCCGGGCCCGCCGCGAACCGACCCAAAGTAGGAATAATTCAGACTCTGGGTGGGTTCGGCTCGCCCGGTGGGGTTGGTGCAGCATCGGCGGGTGACGACGGAGCAGATCCGCTCAGTCGCATGGGACGCCGACGACGTCCACTACATCGCTCTCCCCGAGCACAACGCGGTGATCGAGGTCGGCAGCGAGCTCCACGAGAACCCCGCCGCGCGCAAGCACGACGCGGCGAAGCAGGAGCGGCTCGAAGTCAAGGGGCTGCGGGTCTACCAGTTGGCCTGAGCGGGCTGCCACAATGGCTCGGGTGAGCCTCTCCACCGCGGACCTGTACGAGGAGTGGGAGCGCCGGTACAAGGCGACGCCCGAGATGGAGCGGGACTTCCGGACGCTTTCGGGCGACGAGGTCAAGCCGCTCTACACCGAGCGGACCTGCCGGACCCGACAGATCGGCGTGCCCGGCGAGTATCCGTTCACGCGCGGCGTGTACCCGAGCATGTACCGCGGCCGGATGTGGACGATGCGGCAGTTCGCGGGCTTCGGCACGGCGGAGGAGACCAACGAGCGGTTCCGCTACCTGCTCGACCACGGGCAGCAGGGGCTGTCGCACGGCGTTCGACATGCCGCGCTGATGGGCCACGACTCCGATCACAAGATGTCGCTCGGCGAGGTCGGCCGCGAGGGCGTCGCCATCGACACGCCCGACGACATGGAGACGCTGTTCCAGGGCATCGACCTGGGGGAGACGTCGGTCTCGATGACCGTCAACGCGCCCGCGGCGATCATGATGGCCTACTACGTCGTCGCCGCCGAGCGGGCCGGCGTGCCGCGCGACCGGCTGGCGGGCACGGTCCAGGCGGACATCCTCAAGGAGTACATCGCCCAGAAGGAGTGGTGCTTCCCGGTGGATCCGGCGATGCGCCTGATGGGCGACCTGATCGAGTGGTGCTCGAAGGAGATGCCGCGCTGGCACCCGGTGTCGATCTCCGGCTACCACATCCGCGAGGCGGGCTCGACGGCCGCGCAGGAGCTCGCGTTCACGCTCAAGGACGGCCTCACCTACGTCGAGCAGGCCGTCGAGCGCGGCCTCGACGTCGATGACTTCGCGCCGCGCCTGAGCTTCTTCTTCAACGCGCAGATCGACTTCTTCGAGGAGATCGCCAAGTACCGCGCCGCGCGCCGCATCTGGGCGCGCGAGCTGCGCGAGACGTTCGGCGCGAAGAACCCGAAGTCGTGGCTGATGCGCTTCCACACGCAGACCGCCGGCGTGTCGCTGACCGCGCAGCAGCCGCTCAACAACATCGTGCGCACCGCGATCGAGGCGCTCGCCGGGCGTGCTCGGCGGCACCCAGTCGCTGCACACGAACTCCTACGACGAGGCGCTCGCGCTGCCGTCGGAGGAGGCGGTCCGCGTCGCGCTCCGCACGCAGCAGATCATCGCCCACGAGACCGGCGTGGCGAACATCGATCGACCCGCTCGGCGGCTCGTACTGCGGTCGAGGCGATGACGGACGAGATGGAGCGCCAGTGCTACGCGTACTTCGACAAGATCGACCAGCTCGGCGGCATGGTGCCCGCGGTCAAGGAGGGCTACCCGCAGCGCGAGATCGCCGAGGCGTCCTACGAGCTCCAGGTCCGCCAGGACCAGGGTGAGCGGGTCGTCGTCGGCGTCAACCAGTTCACCGAGGGCGACGACGGCGAGCTCGAGACCCTGCGCGTCGATCCCGCGCTCGAGCGCAAGCAGATCGACCGCCTCCAGGGCGTCCGCGCCAAGCGCGACTCCCAGCGGTCGAGGCCGCGCTCACGCGCATCCGCGAAGCGGGCGCCAGGCGACGAGAACCTCCTGCCGGTGTTCGTCGAGGCCGCCGAAGCACACGTCTCGGAGGGCGAGATCGTGATGGCGCTGCAGGAGGTCTGGGGCTCCTACCGCGAGACCCCCGTCTTCTGAGTGGATCACCCGAGCACGATCGGGCGGATCATCGAGCGCAGCGCGCGCCGCGACGCCGGAGACGGTCGCGCTCACCTTCGAGGACCGCGCGTGGACCTACGCGGAGCTCGACCTCGCGGTCGGCCGCGTCGCGCGCGCGGCTGCTCGAGCTCGGAGCTGGCGAAGGGCGACCGGGTCGCCGCCTTCGGCAAGAACTCCGACGCCTACCTGCTGCTCTTCCTCGGCTGCGCGCGGGCCGGCCTCGTCCACGTGCCGGTCAACTTCAACGCGCGCCGGCGGCGAGCTCGACTACCTGCTCACGCAGTCCGAGCCCGCCGCGCGTGTTCGTCGACGCGGCGCTGAGCGAGCACGTCGACGCGCCGGGACCGACGCGAGCTGCACGCTGCGACGGACGACGACGTGCTGGCGCTGGGCGGCCGACGCGGCGGCGCCGCCACGACGGAGGACGGCGTCGCCGACGACGACCTCGTGCAGCTGCTCTACACGTCCGGCACGACCTCGCAGGCCAAGGGCGCGATGATGACCCACCGCGCGCTCGTGCACGAGTACGTCTCGTGCATCGTCGCGCTCGGACCTCGAGCCGACGACGTCCCGCTGCACCCGCTGCCGCTCTACCACTCGGCCCAGATGCACGTCTTCCTGATGCCGTCGCTGGCGGTCGGGGCGACCAACCACCTCGTCGAGGCGCCGGACGTCGACGACATCCTCGAGCGCGTCCCGCGCGAGGGCATCAACGCGCTCTTCCTCCCGCCGACGGTCTGGGTCGGCGTCGCCGAGCACCCGCGGCCTCGCCGACGCGACCTCGGCGGCCTGCGCAAGGCGTTCTACGGCGCGTCGATCATGCCCGTGCCGGTGCTCGCAGCGGCTGCAGGAGCGGCTGCCCGAGCGTCGGCTTCTACAACTGCTTCGGCCAGTCGGAGATCGGGCCGCTGGCGACCGTGCTGCGCCCGGAGGAGCACGACGCAGCGGCCCGGACTCGGTCGGGCCGCTCGGTGCTCTTCGTCGAGACCCGCGTCGTCGACGAGACGATGAACGACGTCGCGCCGGGAGCCGGCGAGGTCGTCTACCGCTCGCCCGCAGCTGTGCACGGGCTACTGGGACAAGCCGGAGGAGACCGAGGAGGCCTTCGCCGGCGGCTGGTTTCACTCCGGCGACCTCGTGCGCATCGACGACGAGGGCTACATGTTCGTCGTCGACCGCATCAAGGACGTCGATCAACACCGGCGGCGTGCTCGTCGCCTCACGCGAGGTCGAGGACGCGCTCTACGGCCACGCCGCGGTCGGCGAGGTCGCGGTGATCGGCCTGCCGCACGAGCGCTGGATCGAGGCGATCGCCGCGGTCGTGGTCGTCAAGGAGCCGACGTCGACCGAGGACGAGCTGATCGCCTACGCCAAGGAGCAACCTCGCCTCGCTGAAGGTGCCGAAGTCGCGTGCACTTCGTCGACGAGCTGCCCAAGAACGCCTCGGGCAAGCTGCTCAAGCGCGAGCTGCGCGATCAGCTCTCGGCTTCGTAGACGCCGGCACGCTCAGCTCATGCGCATGTTCCGGGTCGGGAACGCGCAGATGGGCAGTGAGGGAGGGGGAGGGGCGGCTCCTTGCCGCGAGCTACCTGGCCCGGCTGCCGTTGATCCGACTTTTTGTCGCTATACGACCTTCAAACGGATCGCCGCGGTGGAAATCGAGGTAGCTCGTGGCATCACCCGCAGCCTCCCTCCTTCGGTGACCAATTGGCTACGGCCTGACCCTGATTGGGCGGTCGCGCTGAACCGGCGTAGGCCGCGGCCGGTAGATCGGATAGGTCTTCTTGGTGCGTCCGTAGCGCGCTTCGAGGTGGATCCGTTTCATGACCCGAAGGCTCCCGGGTTGGAGCGCGTCTGTCATTCGCCCGCGGGCCCAAGATCGATCAGCGATTTGTCCGTGACGCGGATCGCCGGGCCGTACTCGTTGAACGGTCGTGCGGTCCCAGACCAGGCGGTAGTCGGCCGGCCCCTCCCACGCCGCGGTGCGGCGGAAGAAGCCGTCCGAGCCGGTGAGGAACGCGCCCGTCTCCTCGTCGCAGGACTCGCCGATCGTCGCCACCGGCAGCCAGTCCCTCGATCCGATCGCGCGGCGCTCCACCCGCACGACGCGGTTCGTGGCGCCAGGGCGCACGCCCCCGAAGAGCACGAGACCGCGAGTCCCGTCCGGCGCCGTGGCCGCGCTCGCGAACAGCGGCAGCTTGAAGGCCATCGCGGCGGGCTTGGGGCGACCGTCGGAGTAGAGGATCCCGGTCTGGTAGTCGCGGCCCGGGTTGTCGGCCGGCGCCTCGATGTCGCGCAGCAGGAACTGCGCGAACATCTTCACGTCGGGATTGGCGTGGGCGAGGTAGGTCGCCCAGCCGAGGTGGCGCGCCTGCTGGAGCGGGGTGTACTGGCGCATCAGGGTCGGGCGGCCGGGTCTCGTAGCCGTACTCGGTCACGTAGATCGGCCACTTGCGGTCCGTGCGGCCCTGGTGGTAGAGCTGGGAGAGCAGCAGGCCGAGCCGGTCGAGGTCGGCGAGGTAGATGTCGTCCCCGCGCGCGGCGTGGAAGCCGGGCGACCCGCCGACGGAGTACGGGTGCATCGCGAAGCCATCCGCGTGCAGCACGCCGACGCCCTTGCACTCCGGGACCTTGAGCGGCGCCAGCGTCTTGTTCACGCACGCCAGCGTGCGCAGGAACTCGAGCGGCTGGACGCCGCCGCGGCCGCCGCGCGGCGAGCCGTTCGCCGCGAGGCCGCCGATCAGGACGTCGTTGGCCGGGCTGACCGCCTTGAGCTCGTTGTAGGCGAGCTCGTGCATCGGCCGGTAGAGGTGCGGCGAGTACGGCCGGTAGCCGTTGCGCGTCTTCTTCCACTGCGGCTCGAGGAAGTACGGGTAGTTCGGCTCGTTCCAGGTCGTCCACAGACGCACGGCCGGCAGCGGCTTGACGACGCCGTGCCCGGGATCCGTGAACGTGCCCGAGTACCGGTCGGCGACGGCGCGGACGAAGCTCGGCGAACTCCTGCGGGTCGGGCTTGAAGCGATGCCGCAGCGGCGAGCGGGCCGGCCTGCGCACGGCCCAGCGGGGCGCCCAGAAGGCGAGGTCGACCTGCACCTCGAGGCCGGCTGCCGCGGCCGAGACGATCGCGCGGTCGAGCGCCTCGAACGGCTCCCGCGGGTAGGTGCGCGAGTCCGCCGGGTCGAAGTCGGCCGGCTTGGTCAGCGACGAGCGGCCCGGCGCCAGCGCGTTCCAGCCCGCGGTGACGCGCAGCCGGTCGGCGCCGAGGTCGGCGATCGCCCGTGCCGCATGGCGCACCTGGGCCTCCGTCCGGTGCAGGAAGACGGCGTCGTCCTGCAGCGTCGTCTCCACGCGTTGCGCGCTCCCGGCGCCACTGGCGGCGAGCAGCACTGCAGCGATCGAGCACCCGAGCAGGCTCCCCATTCTTCAGTCAACGTTCGGCAGGACGGTTTCCTGCCATTAGGGCGTCAACTCGACCTCGACGCGGTTGTCGTTGAAGGTCGGCGCGTCGCCCAGCTCGCGTCAGCCGCTGCGAGGTCGTCGCCTGGGCGCCGACGCCGCCCGTCGTAGTCGCGCGATCCACCAGCCCATCGGCGCGACGACGCACGCCGGGGCGCGCGTCGTCGGAGACGCGCGCGCGGCACGGCGAAGCCGCCGCGGTCGTTGAACACGCGCACGCGCGCGCCGTCGGCGATGCCGCGCGCGCGCCGCGTCGTCGGGGTGCACGACGACGAACGGCTCGGGCTGCGCCGAGTGCTGGCGGCGCCTGGTTCGGGAAGCGTCGAGTTGAGGAACAGGTGGGTCTTCGGCGTGATCAGCGCGAGCGGGAAGCGCGTCGCCGAGCGCGGCGTCGAGCCGCCTCGGCGGGCGGGTCGAAGCCGGCGTCGTCGAGCGTCGGCGCGCAGCGCGGCTCGGCTGCCGGTCGGCGTCCGAAGCCGCCCTCGGCGTGCGGCGCCGGCGCCCTGGCCGAGGTCGATCTTGGCGAAGCCGCGCTCGCGCAGCTCGCGCCAGCGCGACGCCGCCGGGCGCGCCGTCGAGCAGCGCCGCGAGCAGCTCCTCGTCGGTCTCGCGAGAAGCACGGGTCGTCGAGGCCCAGGCGCGCGGCGAGCAGCCGGAAGATCTCGGTGTTGGGCTGGGCCTCGCCGAGCGGCGCGATCGCCGGCTCGTTGAGCGTCATGTAGTGGTGGCCCCAGGAGAACACCACGTCGAGGTGCTCGAGCTGGGTCGTCGCCGGGAGGACACGTCGGCGTGCGCGCGCGGTGTCGGTCATGAACTGCTCGAGCGACGACCGTGAAGAGGTCCTCGCGGCGCAGGCCCTCGAGCACCTGCTCCTGGTCGGGCGCGATCTGCGGCGGGATTCGAGTTCCAGCACGACGAGCGCCGCGACCGGCGGGTCGAGCGCCGGGTCGGTCAGCGCGTCGCCGAGCTGCGACATGTTGATCGTGCGCACCGGCCCGGCCGCAGGTCGGCGCCCGATGAGCGGGCGCTCGAACACCGCCGCCGCGGTCGCCGTCGGGATGTAGGAGCAGCCGCCGCCGCGGTGGCGCCAGGCGCCGATCAGCGCGGGCAGCAGGCGATCGTGCGGTAGGCGATCGGCGCGCCGAGGTGGCGCTGGGCGCCGACGCCGAGGCGCAGCAGCGCCGGCTGGGTGGTCGGCGAACTCGCGCGCCGACGCGCGCGATCGTCCTCCGCCGGCGACGCCGCACAAGCTCCGCGCAGCGCTCGACCGGCTACTCGCCGAGCCGCTCGACGCAGCTCGTCGTAGCCGTCGGTGTGCGCGCGGCACCACTCCTCGTCCTGGCAGGCCGGCGTCGAGCGACCGCGCGCATCATGCCGAGCGCGAGCGCCGCGTCGGTGCCCGGCAGCGGGCGCAGGTGCTCGTCGGCGACGCGCGCCGTGCGGCTGCGGAACGGGTCGACGACGACCAGCCGGGCGCCCGCTCGGCGCGCCTCGAGCAGCATTCGCCAGAGGTGCGGCGCGGTCGACATCGGGTTCCAGCCCCAGCAGCACGACGTAGCGCGCGTGCGGCCACTCCTCGGGATCGACCTCGGGCGAGAGGCCGTGGGTCGCGACGGTGCCCGCGATGCCCGGCGCGTCGCGCAGATCGTCCGCACGAGCTCGGTGGCGCCGAGCGCGTTCATCAGCCGGGCGCCCATCGAGCCGCCCTGGATCAGGCCCTGGGTCCCCATGTAGCTGTAGGGCAGGACCGACTCGCCGCCGTGCGCGTCGATCGCGCCGCGCAGCCCGCGCCGCGACCGCGTCGAGCGCCTCGTCCCAGCGCGGCCGCCGGAACTCGCCCGCGCCCTTCGGCGCCGTGCGGATCAGCGGGTGCAGCAGCGGTCCTCGGCGTAGACGCGGTCGAGGTAGTTGGAGACCTTGCCGCACAGGAAGCCCGGCGGTGATCGGGTGATCGGGGTCGCCCGCGAGCGCGACGGCGCGGCCGTCCGTCGACCGTCGACGAGCATCGCGCAGGTGTCGGGGCAGTCGTGCGGGCAGGCAGCGTGGACGGTCGACTCGCTCATGGAGCAACGCTACAGATGTCGGCGCTGACGTATCCTTTCCGGTCATGGCCGAGCAACGGAAGATCCGCGTCGTCGTCGCAAAGCCCGGCCTGGACGGGCACGACCGCGGCGCGAAGATCATCGCGCGCGCTCTGCGCGACGCCGGGATGGAGGTCGTCTACACCGGTCTGCACCAGACGCCGGAGCAGATCGTCGAGACCGCTCTGCAGGAGGACGCCGACGCCATCGGCCTCTCGATCCTCTCCGGCGCGCACATGACGCTCGTCCCGAAGATCGTCGAGCTGCTCAAGGAGCAGGACGCGGGCGACATCGTCGTCGTCGTGGGCGGCACGATCCCCAACCAGGACATCCCGGAGCTCAAGGAGCTCGGCGTCGCCGAGGTCTTCACGCCCGGCGCGCCGACGCAGACGATCATCGACTTCATCCGGGAAAACGTCGGCGACAGCCGCGCGACGGCCTGAGCTGAGCCAGACAGTCCTCCTTCATCTGAGCGACCCGCACTTCGGGCGCGCGGACCCCGTCGCGCATCGCGGCGCTCGCCGGTCGCGGTCGAGACGATCGACCCCGACCTGGTGATCGCGGGTGGCGACCTCACGCAGCGCGCCCGGCCGCGTCAGTTCCGCGAGGCGCGCGCGTTCCTGGATTCCCTGCCGGCGCCGTGGCTGGCCGTCCCCGGCAACCACGACGTCCCGCTCTGGAACCTCTTCCTGCGCGTCTTCGGCCCGCTGGCGCGCTATCACCGCTACATCACCGATGACCGCGCGCCGCGGCGCAAAGTCGGCGACGTGCGCGTCCTGGGGTTGGATTCCACCCGCCGCAAGGTGACCGGTCGGCTGCGCCCGAGGCAGCTCACCGAGATCCACGACGTGGACGTGCTCGTCACCCACCATCCGCTGGTGCGGCGTCCGCTCGAGGGGGCCGAAGCGGCACTGGCGGCCGCCCGAGCCGCGGGGGTCCGGGTGCTGCTGGCGGGCCATCATCATCGGTTCCACCTCACGCCGGGCGACCCGCTCGCCGTCGAGGCGCAGAGCCCGAGCCACCTGCTGGAGGCGAAGAAGGGCTTCGTCGTGGTCCGCATGGACGCAGTGTCAGTGGATGTCGAACCGTGGCACTTCGACGGGGTGGCATTCGCGCCGCATGGCGGTAAGATGGCCGCAGCGCCTCCTACCGATTGACTGGTCAGTCAACTTCGGTCCCAAGAGGCCTCCATCCATCAAGGAGAACGAGCACGTGAAGATCTGCGTCCTGGTGAAAGAGGTTCCGGACGCCGCCGTCCAGAAGCGCCTGACGAACGGGCGTATGGATCGCGGAGGGGAGAAGAACCTCAACCCCTACGACACGCACGCCATCGAAGAGGCCGTGCGGATCAAGGAGGCGGGGAACGTCTCCGTCGACGAAGTCGTCGCCGTTTCCATGGGTCCTGAGTCGGCCGACCGCGCGATCCGCAAGGCGATCTCGCTGGGCGTCGACCGCGCCGTCCACCTCTGCGACGACGCCGTCGCCGGGTCCGACGTCGCCGCCACGGGCCTCGCCCTGGCCAAGACGCTCGAGCAGGAGAGCCCCGACCTCGTGCTGCTCGGTCAGCAGTCCGACGACGGCGAGTGCTACACGATCGGCGCCGTGGTGGCCGATCACCTCAAGATGCCGTCGCTGACCCAGGTCATCGCGATGGAGGTCACCGAGGCCGGCCTCAAGTGCGAGCGCCAGGCCGAGTACGGCTACGACACGGTCGAGATCCCGACCCCCGCCGTCATCTCCGTCGGCGACGCGATCAACGAGCCGCGCTACCCGTCGCTGAAGGCGATCATGGGCGCCAAGAAGAAGCCCGTCGACAAGAAGGCGATCGGCGACGTCGGTCTCGACGCCTCGCAGGTCGGCGAAGAGGGCTCCAAGGCCCGCTGGTTCGAGTCGCACGATCCGCCCGCGAAGGCCGCCGGCGAGATCATCGAGGACGAGGACACCAACGAGACGGTCGAGCGCATCGTGGCGTGGCTGGACGAAAGGAAGCTCATTTAGTCATGGCCGACATCCTGGTCTACGCCCTCCATTACGAGGGCGCCATCAACAAGAACTCGCTCGGCGCAGTCTCCGAGGCCGCCCGTCTGGCCTCCGAGATCGGTGGCGAGGCGCACGCGATCATGGTCGGGGAGTCGATCCCGGACGATCTGGCGAAGTCCCTCGGTGCCTATGGCGCCACGAAGGTCTTCCGCGTCGAAGGCCCGGAGGGTCTCGCGCAGCCCGTGGTCGACGCGATGGCCAAGGTCATCGACGAGCACGGCCACAACTACGCGCTGTTCGGCGGCGGCCTGCTCGGCTTCGAGATCGGGGCCGGCCTCGCGGCGCGCAAGGGCGCGGGCGTGGTCATGGAGGTCACCAACGTCAAGGTCGACTCCGGCAAGCTCGTCTCCGAGCGGCCGATCCTCGGTGACTCCTCGCTCTCCCAGGTCCGCTACGAGGGCGACCTCGGCATCATCATCGGGCGCCTCAACGCGTTCGAGGCGAAGGAGTCCGGCGGCGAGGCCGCTGTGGAGGACGTCTCCGTCGACTTCGAGAGCTTCTCGACGTCGGCCAAGATGGTCCAGCGCGGCGAGCAGCGCGGCGCCGACGTGAACATCGAGGACGCCGCGATCCTGGTCGCCGGCGGCCGTGGCCTCGGCAAGGCCGAGGGCTTCGAGCTCCTCGAGGAGCTCGCCGGCGCGATGGGCGGCGCGGTCGCCGCGACGCGCGCGGTCGTCGACGCGGGCTGGTTCCCCTACGCCGGGCAGATCGGCCAGACGGGCAAGACCGTCGCGCCGAAGCTGTACCTGGCGGCGGGCATCTCCGGCGCCATCCAGCACAAGGTGGGCATGCAGTCCTCCGAGAACATCGTGGCCATCAACAAGGACTCGAACGCTCCGATCTTCGAGTTCTCAGACCTCGGCATCGTCGGCGATCTGAACAAGATCGTCCCGAAGCTGACCGAGGCCGTGAAGGCCAAGAAGGGTTAGCGACGATGTCGTCCAATGGCAAGCACCCCGCACCGCTGGACTTCCCGCCGCCCGTCGACGCGCGCGACGAGTTCATCAAGCGCGAGGTCGACCCGGAGGACGAGGTCATCGAGGTGGGCGTGGCGATCGTCGGCGGCGGGACCGCCGGCCTCGCCACCGCCAACCGCCTCCTGCAGCTCCTGGCCGACGACCCGGAGCTGATGGAGTCGCTCGGCGAGGTCCCCGTGGCGGTCATCGAGAAGGCCAAGACCTGCGGCGGGCACAACCTGTCCGGCGCGGTCATGCGGCCCGAGCCGCTCGAGAAGCTGTTCCCCGACCTGACGCGGGAGCAGTGGCGCGAGAAGGGCTTCGCGCACGGTGAGGTCAAGAAGGAGTCCGTCTACCTCACCCCGACCAAGAAGTCCAAGATCCCGCTGAAGCCGATCCCGCCGAACTTCAAGAACCACGGCAACGAGGTCATCTCCGTCTCGGCGCTCGCCCGCTACCAGCAGGCGCAGGCCGAGGAGGGCGGCGCGTACATCCTCACGGAGACCGCAGCGACGCAGCTGCTGGTGGAGGACGGCGCCGTGCGCGGCGTGCGCACGGGCGACAAGGGCCGCGGCAAGGACGGCCAGCCGCTCGGCAACTTCGAGCCCGGCACCGACGTCACCGCCAAGGTGACCGTTCTCGCCGAGGGCTGCTGGGGCCACCTCACCGGCGCGGCGATCAAGGAGTTCGGCCTGTCCAAGGACCGCGAGCCGCAGGTGTGGGAGCTCGGGGTCAAGGAGGTCTGGAAGGTCCCGAAGCCGCTGGACCGCGTCATCCACACGGTGGGCCCGTGGCCGCTGAAGCTGTCGGCCAAGTACGGCCACACCGGCGGCACCTGGATCTACCCGATGAAGGACGAGAAGACGGGCGACGACCTGGTCTCGATCGGCGTCGTGGTCGATCTCGACTACAAGGACGCGACCACCTCGGTCCACGACCTGCTGCAGCTGTTCAAGACGCACCCGCTCGTCCGCGGGATCCTCGAGGGCGGCGAGCGCGTGGCCTGGGGCGCGAAGGCGCTGCCGGGCGGCGGCTACTGGTCGATGCCCAAGCCGTCCATGCCGGGCGCGCTGCTCGTCGGCGACGCCGGCGGCATGGTCGACACCATCTCGCTCAAGGGCGTCCACCACTGCATCCAGTCGGGCATCGACGCGGGTGAGGCGATCTACGCGGCGCTGAAGGCCGGGTCCACCGACCTCTCCGCGTACGACGACGCCATCGAGGACGGCCCCGTCGGCAAGGAGCTCTACCAGGTGCGCAACGCGCGCCAGCCGATGGCCCTCAAGGGCTTCATCAAGGGCGCGCCGCTGTCCAACCTCGCCGTCGCGTCCAAGGGCCGCCTGCCGCTCGGCAAGCTGTCCTGGCACCGCGACGACGCGGCCGAGATGTTCATCGGCAACACGCGCGACAGCTACCCGAAGCCCGACGGCAAGTACATCTTCGACAAGCTGTCGAGCGTCTTCATCACGGGCAACGCGACGCGCGACGACGCGCCGAACCACATCCGGGTGACCAAGCGCGTGCCTCGGGAGATCGCCGAGACGTGGGTCTACATGTGCCCCGCGGGCGTGTACGAGATCCCCGACGACGAGCCGGAGACCGGCCTCGTCGACGTGACCGTCAACTACACGAACTGCGTGCAGTGCGGCGCGATCACCGCCAAGGGCGGGCGTCTGACGACGCCCGAGGGCGGCGACGGGCCGCTCTACCAGATCACCTAGAAACCGAGCGTTCATGGCGGCCCTCGTGTGGCGAGGGTCGCCGGATGCGCAAGTCTGAGCCGCCCTCGCGCTCGGTCTGCGCCGCCTCTGCTCGTGCGGCAGCGGCCGCTCGCGCTCGCGACCGGCAACGGATCTACACGGTGGCGGGCGGCGGTGCCTGGACCCTCGGCGACGGCCAGCAGGCGACGGATCCGCCGTGCTCAGCCAGCCCTTCGGACGTCGAGGCGCTGCCCGACAGGGCAGGCTTCCTGGTCGCCGAGGGGTTCAGCGGCCACCGCGTCCGCCGGGTGTTGCCCGACGGCACGATTACGACGGTGGCCGGGAACGGGGACCGGCGGGTTTCGCGGGCGACGGTGGGCCCGCGATCAGCGGCCCAGCTCGCCCAGCCGACGGGCGTGGCCGCGCTGCCCGGCGGTGGCTTTCTGATCGTCGACCGCGGTAACAACCGCGTGCGCCGGGTCGAATGCCGGCAGGCATCATCACCACGCGTCGTGGGGACCGGTGCGCCGCGTCGTCGACCGGGGACGGAGGTCTGGCGACGGCCGCGACGGTCAATGCTCCGTGTGCGGTGTCGCCGTTCACCCCGGCGGCGGGTTCGTGGTCTCCGAGCAGAGCGGCCGCCGGGTGCGCCGCGTGCTCGCCGACGGGGATCATCGACGACGGTGGCCGGGAGCGGCGTGAACGCCAGCAACGGTGACGGGGGGACGGCGACCTGCCGCTGCGATCGCCGAGCCCGACCGGGGATGGACGATCCGCCCTGAGCGGCACCGTGCTGATCGCCACTGGCAGCGGTCACGGCGGGTGCGCTCGGTGAGCTCCGGTGGCACGATCTCGACGGTCGCTCGGAACGGGAACGGCCGGCCTCGAACGGAGACGGCCGGCTCGCCGTTGCCGCAGAGACCTGAATCGTCCCATCGGCGTCGACCGTGACGCCGGGCGGCGGTCTGCTGATCGTCGAGGAGAATGGCAGCTCGCGTCCGGCGCGTCGCGCCGGACGGCCGCATCACGACGCTCGCCGGCACCACCGGCGGTTTCAGCGGCGACGGCGGGCCTGCGGTGGCTGCGCAGCTCGACGGGCCGGTCGGCGCGGCGGTGACGCCCGGGGGCGGCGTGATGATCGCCGACCTGCCCGAACAACCGCATCCGCTACGTGGACGCCGACGTGCGCCCCGGCCCGCCCGGCCCCTCGGGCCCGTCCGGTCCGGCGGGGTCCAGCGGAGGCGCCGGGCCCGCAGGCCCGACGGGGCCGGTGGGTGCTCCCGGGACGACGGGTCCAGCCGGCGCAGGCCGGCCCGGTCGGGTCCCGCCGGCAACGCGGGTCCCGCGGGTCCGAAGGGCAAGGTCACCTGCAGGGTCAAGAAGCCCAAGGGGAAGATCGCCAAAAAGATCAAGGTCAAGTGCCAGGTCAAGGCGGTCTCCAAGCGCTGACGCAACTTTGCGGGCCCCCCGGGGCGTTAGTTGAGGCACATGCGTTTCGTTGTCCTCGCAGTCGCCTTCGCGGCCCTGGCCGCGTCTGCGTGGGCGGGGCCGTCCGAGCGCAACTCGTTCGCGCGGCTGGTCACGTGCGCGCCGGCCGACCGCGCCGCCACCTTCCAGGGCGAGATCCGCTCGTACAAGGGCACGACCGGGCTGTCGCTGCGCTTCACCCTGCAGACGCGCGACCTCGCCAACCCGGACTGGCGCAAGGTGCAGGCCCCGGGCTTCGGCCAATGGCTGCGCGCGAGGACGGGTGCCCCGGGCTACGTCTACGACAAGGGCGTCGAGGGCCTCGCCGTCGGCGCCGACTACCGGGTGATCGTCCGCTTCCGCTGGCGCGACACGGCCGGGAAGGTCGTCGCCAACGAGGTCAAGCGCTCGCGCGCCTGCCGCCTGCCGGACACGCGCGCCAACCTCATCCCGGAGTCGCTCGATGTGCTGCCCGGGACGACGGAGTCCATGCGGACCTACTCGCTCGTCGTCGCCAACCGCGGTCAGACCGCGGCGCCGCAGTTCTTCGTGCAGTTCGGCTCGAGCGAGGGTCAGGTGTTCGAGGACTCGACGGATTCCGAGCTCGCGCCGGAGGCGACCGTGGAGCTGCGCTTCGAGGCTCCGGCCTGCGTCGTCGGGTCCCAGCTGACCGCCACGGTGGACACCGAGGCCGAGGTCGACGAGGCGTCGGAGATCGACAATGTGCTCAGCGTCGCCTGCCCCACGGCGAACGCGAGCCGAGCGTCCTGCAGGCTGCCTAGAATCAATAGGGCAATGAAGACCGAGATCCACCCCGAGTACGTCGAAGCCCACGTCCGCTGTACGTGCGGCAACGAATTCACGACGCGCTCCACCAAGCCCGAGATCCACGTCGAGATCTGCTCGAACTGCCACCCGTTCTACACGGGCCGGCAGAAGCTCGTGGACACCGGCGGCCGCGTGGAGCGGTTCCAGCGTCGCGCTGCCAAGCGCGCCGCCGCCGCCCGCAAGTAGCCGGGCGCCCCGCATTCCTACGCAACGTGACGCTCCCGTGGGCGGCCAGGCCGTCCTCGAGGGCGTCATGATGCGTGGCGTCCGCCACTGGGCGGTCGCCGTCCGCAAGCCCGTCCCCGCCGATCTCGACGAGGACGGCAAGATCGACCCGCGAAGTCGGGTCACACGGCGACATCCACGTCGAGACGCACGCGCTGCGAGCCGTGGTCGTCGCGTCACCGGCTCCTGCGGCTGCCGGTCATCCGCGGCGTCATCGCGCTCGGCGAGTCCCTGCGCATCGGCATGCGCGGCCTGGGCGTGTCCTCCTCGATCACCATGGGCGAGGAGGACGAGGAGCTCGACCCCGCTGATGTGGGCGCTGCTGACCGTCGCGGGGGTCACTGCTGGCGGCGACGCTGTTCTTCCTGGTGCCGGTCGGGCTCGTCAGCCTGATCAAGGACGAGCTGAACTCGGCGGTGCTGTTCTGGCTGATCGAGGGCGTCGTCGAGCTGATCATCTTCCTCACCTACCTGACGCTCATCTCGCGAGTCCCCGACCTGCGGCGCCTCTTCGAGTACCACGGGGCCGAGCACAAGACCATCGCCTGTTACGAGGCCGGGGAGGAGCTCACCCCGGCCAATGCCGCCCGCTTCTCACGCTTCCACCCCCGCTGCGGGACGAGCTTCCTGCTGATCGTGATGATCGTGGCGATTCTCGTCTTCGGCGCGATCGGCACGCTCGACTGGTACCTGCTGCATCGCGGTGCGCCTGCTCTGCATCCCGCTGATCATCGGGCTGTCCTTCGAGGTCATCAAGTTCGCCGGCCGCCACCGGCACACGAGCTGGGTTCAGGTCATCATCTGGCCCGGCATGCAGCTGCAGAAGCTGACCACTCGCGAGCCGGACTCCGACCAGCTCGCCGTCGCCATCGCCTCCCTGGAGGCGGTCCTGGCGCTGGAGGACCCGCGGCACGCCTCCGCCGAGGACCTCGTCGGGATCGAGGTGGCGGCGTGATCGAGTCGCTCGTCGAGCAGATCGAGGCGCGCCATGCCGAGGTGCAGGCGTCCATGTCCGACCCCGAGGTGATCGGGGACCGCAACCGCCTGGCCGCGGCCGGGCGCGAGTTCCACTTCCTCGAGACCGCGAACGCCCTCGCGACCGAGTGGCGCCGGGCCCAGGACGACCTCGCCGGCGCGCAGGAGCTGCTCGCCGAGGAGGAGGACCCCGAGGTGCGGGCGATGCTCGAGACCGCGCGCGACCGCATCGCCGAGCTCGAGGAGGACATCCGCCTGGCGATGGTCGAGCCGGACCCCAACGACGCCAAGAACGTGATCGTCGAGATCCGCGCCGGAACGGGCGGCGACGAGGCGGGCCTGTGGGCCGGCGACCTGTACCGGATGCTCACGAAGTACGCCGAGAAGCTCGGCTTCAAGACGGACACGATGTCGGCCTCGGACGGCGCCTTCACCTTCGAGATCGACGGGGACGGCGCGTATTCGATCTTCAAGTTCGAGGGCGGGACGCACCGGGTGCAGCGGGTGCCCGAGACGGAGTCCCAGGGCCGCATCCACACCTCGACGGCGACGATCGCCGTGCTGCCCGAGGCCGAGGAGGTCGACATCCAGGTCGATCAGAACGACCTCCAGATCGACGTCTACCGGTCCGGCGGACCGGGCGGGCAGTCCGTCAACACGACGGATTCGGCGGTGCGCATCACCCACAAGCCGACGGGCATCGCCGTCGCCATGCAGGACGAGAAGTCGCAGCTGCAGAACCGCGAGAAGGCGATGCGCGTGCTGCGCGCCCGGCTCTACGAGGCCGAGCTCGAGAAGCGCAACGCCGAGCTCTCGAGCGCCCGCAAGCTCCAGGTCGGCTCCGGCGCGCGCGCCGAGAAGATCCGCACGTACAACTTCCCCGAGCGGCGCGTCACCGACCACCGCATCAAGCACACGGCGCACAACCTCGACGAGATCCTCCAGGGCGCGCTCGACGACTTCACCGGCGCGCTGCAGGCCGACGAGAAGCGCCGCGGCCTCGAGGAGCAGGCATCCGCTTCGTCCTGAGTTCACGGGGCGAACGGGAGCGCGGCTTCGTGGGACCCGCTGCTGCCCTACCTCGATGACGCCGTGGCGGTCGATCTTCCCATCGAGGATCGCGAGGCGACCTTCTCTGATTACGCCGAGTCGTCCCGGAGGGTGACGTGATCGTCGGCCACTCCATGGGAGGCATCACCGCCTCGATCGTCGGCGCGCGCACCGGCGCCCGGGTCGTGCACTTGGCGGCGCTACTACCCCGGAAAGCGCACAAGCTGAAGGATCTGTTCGCTGAGATGATGTGCCCGGAGGTCGCGCCCGCGCTCGAACGCCGCGAGGGGCTCGACTACTTCACGGACGCCGAGGCGCTCGGGCTCGACCCCACGGTGCTCCGTGGCCAGGCGCTGGCGCCGTACTTCGAAGTGCTCGGCGACCCCGTCTGCGACCTCTACGTCGGCTGCCGCCACGACCGCGTCGTCCGCCCGGACTATCAGGCGCGCTACGCCGACGTCTGGCTGGACTGCGGGCACGACGCCGCGCGCGAGTGCCCGGCCGAACTCGCTAGAGCGCTCGCCTGAACCAGGGCTCACGCAGCCGGCTGCCCTCGTGCTCGCGCTCGTGGATGCGGCCGTCGGGCTCCCAGCCGAGGCGACGGTAGAACGCCAGAGCGCGATGGTTGCGCTCCTCGGTGTAGAGGAAGGCGTGCGTGTGCCCGGCGGCCTTGAGATGGGCGAGGGCGGTGTCGTGGAGAAGGCCGGCCACGCCCGTGCCCCAGGCGTCGGGGTGGACGTGCAGCAGGTCGAGCTCGCCGGCCTCCGGCTTCACTGCGGCGAAGCCGACGATCCGGCCGTCATCCTCGGCGACCCAGAAGGCGTCATGCAGCTCGACGCTCGGCCGCCACTCGGTCGTGTCGAAGATGTCCGACCAGGCTGCGCGGCCGGCGGCGAGCAGCACCTGGTGGACGGCGGCGGCGTCCTCAGCCCGTGCCGGGCGGATTAGCATCGCGGCGATCATGACGCTTCGCGAGGCGACTGCGCGGCTCGCCGCGGCGGGATGCGAGACGCCACGGCTGGACGCCGAGGTGCTGCTGGCACACGCACTGTCTTGCACACGCGCTGATCTGTATCGAAACAGGGTCGAGCCGCCGCCCGGGTTCGAACTGCTCATTGAGAGAAGGACCGGGCGTGAGCCGGTGGCTTACATCACCGGGACGAAGGGGTTCCGCCAATTGGATCTGTCCGTGGATCCCCGGGTCCTGATTCCCAGGCCGGAAACGGAGCATCTCGTCGAGGCCGCCCTGGCCCTTCCCCTCAACGCTGCAGTTCTGGACGTCGGGGACCGGCTCGGGCGCCGTCGCCCTGGCCCTGAAGGACGAGCGCCCCGACCTCCGCGTGACCGGCGTGGACATCTCGGCCGAGGCTGTGGCGGTGGCGCGGGGCAACGCGTCGCGGTTGGGGCTGGACGTCGAGTTCGTCGTCGGTGACCTGCTCGCCGGGCTGTCCGCGGACGCGGTGGTCTCGAACCCGCCCTACGTCGAGGCCGACGCGCAGCTCGGGCCCGAACTGGCCTTCGAGCCGGCGGGCGCCCTGTTCGGCGACCTCTACGAGCGCCTCGTCGCCGAGGCGACCGCGGTCGCGGACTTCGTGGCGCTCGAGGTCGGCGACGGCCAGGCCGACCGCGTCGCCGCGCTGTTCCCGTCCCCGGCCGAGGTCATCCCCGACCTCGCGGGCATCCCCAGGGTGGTGACATGGACGGCTTCGAGCGGGTGATCCGCGGCGGCGGGGTGGTGGTGTTTCCCGCCGACACCGTTTATGGCCTGGCGTGCGATCCGGGCAACGCCGACGCGATCGCCCGCCTGTACGCGCTCAAGGGCCGACCGCCCGAGAAGCCCAGCGCGGTCATGTACTTCTCCCTACACCGACCTTCCGCCCATCCCGCGGCGACGGCGCCGGGCTCCTCCCCGGCCCGGTCACCCTCCTCATCCCGGGTCCGGAATCGGCACGCAAGCTCGGCATCCGCTTCCCGATCACGAACCTCGAGGGCCCGCCCGTGCTCCAGTCCTCCGCAAATCTGACCGGCGCACCCGACGCCCGCACCCTCGAGGAGGTGCCCGACAGCATCAAGGCGGGCGCGGACCTCGTTCTCGACGGCGGCACCCTTCCAGGCACCCCGTCGACGGTGATCGACCTCACCGTCGAGCCTTACCGGATCGTGCGGGAAGGGGCCCTGACAGCCGCCGAGGTCGCGAGTAGATTGTCCGCATGACCGAGTTGCCGTCCGACTTCTTCGAGCGTCCACTCCACGAGGTCGACCCCGAGGTGGCCGAGGCCATGGACGCCGAGCTGGTTCGCCAGCAGCGGACGCTCGAGATGATCGCGTCGGAGAACTTCGTCCCGCAGTCGATCCTCGAGTGCCAGGGCTCCGTGCTCACCAACAAGTACGCGGAGGGCTACCCGGGCAAGCGCTACTACGGCGGCTGCGAGCACATCGACGTCATCGAGCAGCTCGCGATCGACAGGGCCAAGTCCCTGTTCGGTGCCGAGCATGCCAACGTCCAGCCGCACGCGGGCGCGCAGGCCAACTCAGCCGTCTACCACGCGCTGCTTACGCCCGGCGACACGATCATGGGCCTGAGCCTGTCGCACGGCGGCCACCTCAGCCACGGCATGAAGCTCAACGTCTCGGGGCGTCTGTACGAGATCGCGCCGTACTTCGTCTCGCGCGAGCTGGACTGGCGCATCGACATGGACGAGGTCGAGCGGATCGCCAAGGAGAGCCGGCCGAAGCTGCTGCTCGCCGGCTGGTCGGCGTACTCGCGCACCCTGGACTTCGAGCGCTTCCGCGCAGATCGCCGACGAGGTCGGCGCGCTGCTGATGGTCGACATGGCCCACTTCGCCGGTCTCGTCGCGGCCGGCATCCACCCGAGCCCCGTCCCGTACGCCGACGTCGTCACGACGACGATCCACAAGACGCTGGGCGGCGCGCGCGGCGGGATGATCCTCTGCAAGGAGGAGTACGCCAAGAAGATCAACCAGGGCGTCTTCCCGGGTCAGCAGGGCGGCCCGCTCGAGCACGTGATCGCCGGCAAGGCGGTCGCGCTGCGGATCGCCGCGACGGAGCAGTTCCGCGAGCGCCAGGAGCGCACGGTCGCCGGCGCCAAGGTCGTCGCCGACGCGCTCGTGGGCGCCGGGCACGGCGTGACCGTCCTGACGGGCGGCACCGACGTGCACCTCGCCCTGGTCGACCTGCGCGACTCCGAGATCGACGGCCAGATCTCCGAGGATCGCCTGCACGAGATCGGCATCACGGTCAACCGCAACGCGGTGCCCGACGACCCGCGCCCGCCGATGGTCACGAGCGGTCTGCGCGTCGGCACCTCGGCGCTGGCCACCCGCGGCCTGCAGGTCGAGGACTTCGAGGAGGTCGGCCGCATCCTCGCCACCGCCCTCACGCCGGACTTCGACGCCCAGCGCTCGGACCTGGCCGACCGGGTCGGCGCGGTGGCGGACCGGTACCCGCTCTACGCGCATCTAGGAGCCGCAACCACAGTCTGATGGCGGTCGACGACGGTCTGCGCGGACTGCTCGTCGCGTTCGTCGCCGCCACCCTGCTGACGCCGCTCGCCGGCCGGCTGGCGACGGCGGTCAACGCCGTGGACCGTCCGCGTGCCCGCGGGCTGGCCGTCCGGGTCACCCCGCAGCTCGGCGGGCTGGCGATCTTCGCCGCCGCCGTCCTGGCCGGCATCCTCTTCCTGCCGCACTCCGATCGCTACGCGGCGATCCTCGCCGGTGCGAGCCTGATCGTGCTGGTCGGCGCGATCGACGACGCTCGCCCACTGCCCGCCGCCTGGAAGCTCGCCGGGCAGTTCGTCGCGGCGGCGATCCTCGTCATGGGCGGGGTGGTCGTCGACAACTTCACGCTGCCGATCGTCCGCGCGGTGTCGCTCGGCTCGCTGGCCGAGCCGCTGACGCTGCTCGGCCTCGTCGGGATCATGAACGCGGTCAACTTCATCGACGGGGTGGACGGGCTGGCGGCGGGGGTGTGCGCGATCGCCGCGGCCGCCTTCGCGATCGTCGCCTTCGACCTGCAGCGCGACAGCGCCGGCGTGCTCGCGCTGATCACCTGCGGCGCCGCGCTCGGCTTCCTGGTCCACAACTTCCACCCGGCGTCGATCTTCATGGGCGACTGCGGCTCGAACCTGCTCGGGCTCTTATTGGGCACCACGATCGTCGAGGGCAGTCTCAAGACGCAGGCCGCGGTCGCCCTGGCGGTGCCGTTGGTCGTGCTCGCCGTGCCGGTGCTCGACACCACGTTCGTGGTGCTCAAGCGCATGAAGTACAAGCTGCCCGTCTACCGGGCGGACTCGGAGCATTTCCACCATCGCTTCGCCCGCATCGGCTTCAGCCAGCGCCGGACGGTCGCCTACCTGTACGCGTGGACGGCGACGATGGGCGGCCTCGCCGTGGCGCTGCGCTTCGTCCCATACTCCGACGACCGCGGCAACTTCGACACGGGGTGGTCCGATCGTGATGGGTGCGCTGCTGGTGCTCGGCGTGGCGGCGAGCGGATACATCGTCTACACGCTCGAGATCCTCAAGCTCAAGCGCTTCCGCATGGCGCAGGACCCGGACACGTCGGAGTTCGCGGTCGAGGCGGCAGATCGAGCGCGAGATCGAGACGGGCGAGTTCGGCGCGCTGGACCGGCGGAAGGTTTGATTGAATGCACTGAGCAGATGACGTGCATGAACCCCAACCACGCCGCATTCACGCGGCACCTGGCTCACCGGCTAGCGCGGTTGCGTTCGTCGTGGGCCGCCCAACCGGCCCACGACTCCTGAAGTCATCACAGGACTCTCGTGGGCTCTCACACCCACCAATCCAAGGAGTCCTTCCCAATGCATCGCATGAATCAGCTCGTCGCCCGGCAGCGCACCGCTGAACGGATCGAACGAGCGCACCGGCGCGAGCAGGTAGTCGCCGTCCATGCACCCGCCGTCGCGGGTACGAGGGCGGGCGGCCGCGAGCGTCGCGCGGCTGGCCGAGCGCCTGGACGCGGACGCTGCCCGACTCGCCCTCAAGTAGGTTCGAGCGGGTGCGCCCGCTCTTGGTAGTCGCGGTCGCTGCAGCCCTGTTGACGGGCTGCGGCGACCGCTCCGCCGTCCAGGAGGGCGGCCGCGTGCCGGGCGACGTCGTCACCGTCTACACGCTCGTCCCCGACACCCGCGCCGGCCGAGAGGTCATTCAGGACGCCAAGCAGGCGCTCTTCGACGCCGGCGGCGAGGCGGGGAAGGTGACCGTGCAGTTCGCATCGCGGACGCTCCCGACGGGCACCGACGCGATCGCCGACACCGTCGAGGCGGTCGTGCGCGACACCGGCACCATCGCGGTCATCGACGCCGGTCCGCCGCAGGTCACCGCCCCGCTGCTCAACGCCGTGGGGATCCTGCACGTGTCCCTGGCCCCGGAGGCTGACGTCGAGCAGCCTGCCGCGCGAGCGACCTATTTCCCCGTCACGGCCGACGCGATGGAGACCGTCCTGGAGGCCCTGCGTCTGGCAGGTGACCGGGCGACCGTCCGCTCCGCGGTGATCGAGCGCGTACGGTTCAGCACCATGAGAGTGCTGATCGTCATCGCCGCCGCTTTCGTCCTCGCTGCGCCGGCGCGTGCTGCCGACGGCCCGACCGTGCGCTTCGATACGTCCCTCGGCGCGATCGACGTGCGCCTGCTGCCCGACGACGCGCCGAACACGGTGGCGACCTTCCTGCGCTACGTCGCCGACAAGACGTACGACTCGACCTACTTCCACCGCTCCGTGGCCGACTTCATCATCCAGGGCGGGGGCTACAAGACGGCCAACAACCAGACCACGCCGGTCAACGAGCTGCTCTCCGACGTCGACCCGTTCAAGCGCTCCAACACCCGCGGGACGATCGCCACGGCGAAGCTCCCCGGCCAGCCCAACCGCGCGACGAGCCAGTTCTTCTTCAACGAGGCCGACAACTCCGCCCTCGACGACGACGCGGAGAACTACACGGTCTTCGGCCGCATCAACGATCGCGCCAGCCTGTGCCGTGATGGACGCGATCGGCGACCTGCAGATCGTCGACGCAAGCGGCGGCGCAGTCCGGCTCCGCCTTCGGCCAGCTGCCGGTCCGCAACTACGCGGGCGGGACGATCACCGACTCCAACCTGGTGATCGTCAACTCGGTCACGGTCGTCCCCGACGCCACCCCGCCCTACGCCCTGCCCTTCAAGCTCAAGAAGGCCAACGTCGCGGTCAAGAAGGCCAAGAAGCAGCTGAAGGTGACGGTCAAGCGCCTACCCACCGGCACCAACGTGCTTGCCGCATTGGGCAAGAAGCGGGCGGTCGCCGGCGCACCGGCCGGCACCGCGAAGCTCACCCTCCCGCGCCGCAAGGGCAAGCTCCGCATCACCGCGACCCCGCCGGGCCAGAAGGCCTCGGCGGTGGCCGTGAAGATCGCCTAGGTCTCGATCGTCAGCTCGAGCTCGATCTCGGGGACGCCCGCCAGCGCCTTCGAGACCGGGCAGCCCGCCTTGGCGGCGTCGCCGTGCTCGCGGACCGCGTCCTCGTCGGCGCCCTTGGCGACCACCGTGCTCGTGAGGACGATGCGCTTGATGCCCGGGCCGCCCTCGACCTGACCCATCGACACCTCGGCGTGCGTCGACACGGACTCGCTCTCGATCCCGTTCGAGTGCAGGATGTTCGAGAACGCCATGGAGAAGCAGCCGGCGTGAGCAGCCGCGATCAGCTCCTCGGGGTTCGTCCCCTCCTCACCGTCCTCGAAGCGAGATTTGAAGGAGAAGTCACCCTCGAAGGCGCCGTTGCCGAGAGCCATATGGCCATCGCCTTCCTTGAGGTTGCCGTTCCAGGTTGCGTCAGCAGTGTTCTTGGCCATACCTGCACGTTCCCCGTCACACTCCTCCCATGAACGTCGTCCTGGCGCTTCTGGGCACGATGGTCTTCGTTGCGGCCTGCGGCGGCGGCGACGATGCGGACCGCAACGCGAGGGCCTGCGGGGGCGTGCCGACGATCGGCGCACTCGCGAACGGCGCTCCGATCTCGACACCCGGCAAGTGCGGCGGACCGGCTTCGGTCGACGAAACGTCGCCGCCGGCCGAGCTGCCTGACGCGGGCGCCGTCGAACCGCCGGCGGATCTGGTCGGTGCTGAGCGAGCGGCCTTCGAGCGGGGCCGCGCGCTGATCACGAGGACCGGGTGCCTCGCCTGCCACAAGATCGGAGAAGAGGGCGGCGAGCTCGGACCGGACCTGTCAGGTGCCGGGACCCGACTGTCGCGCCGGGAACTGGCCCGGTGGTTGGTGGACCCCGTCGCGCCGATGCCCACCTTCAAGAACCTCCCGGACGAGGACCGCGCGGACCTCGTCACCTTCCTCGCGAAACTCCGCTAGCCGCGGCGGCGCCGCGCCCTGCGTCAGCGCTTCCCGTTCTCTCGTTCGCCGGGGCTCGGGCCACCGCCGTTTGGCAGGTGAGGAAGGGGGGAGCGCCGTCTGCCGCCCCGCGTGTGCACCTACCGGGGCTATAGCCCCTCCAACTGCACACGCTGGCGCAGTTAGAGGGGTCATGACCCACCCAAGTGCGCCAGGCGCCGTGGCGGACCGACACCGCGGGAACCCTTAGAGGGTCTATCGCCCCACCAAGCGTGCCCGCTGGCGCAGTGAGCGGGGTCATGACCCCGGTAGGTGCGCCCGCGGCGGTGGCGGACCCGGCCGCTCCCCTCCCTCGGTGACTATCGGCTTCGGCGCCGAACCCCCGCCAACGCGAGAGCGGGACGCGAAGCGCACCACGCGGTGCCGCCTACCCTCGCGAAACGTGCGCCTCTCCGTTCTCGACCAGTCGCCGGTGAGCGAGGGCTCGACCGGCGCGGAGGCGCTCGCGAACACGCTGGACCTCGCGCGGCGGACGGATGCGCTGGGCTACCACCGCTACTGGGTGGCCGAGCATCACGGCGGCGCGCTGCTGGCCGGCCCGTCGCCGGAGGCGCTGATCGGGCCGATCGCGATGGCGGCGCCGAACCTGCGCGTCGGCAGTGGTGGCGTGATGCTGCCGCACTACTCGCCGTACAAGGTGGCCGAGACCTTCGCGGTGCTCGCCGGGATGTTCCCCGGGCGGATCGACCTCGGGATCGGCCGGGCGGCGGGCACGGACCCGCTGACGACCTTCGCCCTGCAGCGCGACCGCCGCCAGGCCAACGCCGACGACTTCCCCGAGCAGTTCGGCGAGCTGCTCGCGTACCTGAACGGGACGATCCCCGACGACCACCCCTTCGCGCGCCTGCAGCTGCCGACGGAGGAGCGCCCGGCGGTGTGGATGCTCGGCTCCTCGCCGCAGTCGGCGATCTGGGCCGAGCAGCTCGGCCTCGACTACGCCTTCGCCGACTTCATCAATCCCAACGGGGCCGAGATGGGGCTCGCGAAACGGCCGCGCGCCGTCGCGGTCTGGGCGCTCGCCGCGCCGACCGAGGACGAGGCCGAGTTCCTCGCGTCCTCCTCACGGATGAGCATGCGCGAGCTGCGCCGCGGCAACCTCATTCCCGTGCCCCCGCCGGAGAAGGCGACGGCGTATCTGGAAGACGTGCCACGTAGCCAGCGCGCGAGCGGCCGCCGCGCGATCCTGGGCACGCCGGAGCAGGTCCGGGCGGGTCTCGAGGAGGTCGCGGAGGCCTACGGGGCGGAGGAGGTCATCGTCGTGACCATCACCCACGACCACGCCGCCCGCGTCCGGTCCTACGAGCTGCTTGCGGAGGCATGTAATCTCGCTCGTCCGGACTGTCACAATGTTGTTACAAAGTCCGCCGGGGCGCTATATTCACCAGGGCGCCTGAAGTCGGCACTTGCCGGGCCATGGCAAATCGTCATGATCGCTCCGCAACTGTGACCGACCACGCCTTGCCGCAACCGACCAGCCTTCCGCTGCCGATCCGCTACCTCGACGTCCTGCTCGTGGTGGCGTTCCTGCCGTTCGCGGCGCTCGCCTCGCTCCCGCTCTTCGGCGCGTTCGCCGGCGCGGGGGTCTGGATCGTCCAGCGCGCGGTGGGGATCTTCGTCGAGACGAAGGCCCTCGAACAGCAGGATTACAAGGCCGCGATGCGCACGACCTTCGTCGGCGGCATGACGCGCCCGTTCGTGACGGGGCTTAGCATCCTCGCCATCGGGCAGGTCGGAGAGCGAGAGGACGGGCTCACCGCCGCCCTGCTCTGCCTGGTCGCCTTCACCATCTACATGATCCTGTCCTTCATCTTCCGCCCCACGAGGAACTCCGCTCCGTGACCCGCAAGCAGATCGTTTACGCGTCGCTCGGCGGCTACCTGCTCGTCCTGATCATCATCGCCGTGCTGTTCGGCAGCGGGACGCGCAACGAGACCTTCGAGCCGCAGTCCGAGTTCGAGCTCGACGACGTGGATCGACCTGCCCGGGCCGATGGACATCAACAAGGGCGTCTTCTACCTCTTCCTGTCCACGATCCTCACGATCGGGACGATGCTCTACGTCGCCAACCGGATGCAGGCCAAGCCCAACCGGGTGCAGACGGCGGTGGAGTCGCTCTACGCGCTCATGCGCGACCAGATCACGCGCGGCTCGATGGACGACCGGATGGCGCGCAAGTGGTTCCCGTTCATCGGCACCGTCTTCCTCTTCATCCTCTTCAACAACCTGATCGGCTACATCCCGCTGCCGACCAACACGCACGAGAAGATCAACATCTTCGGCGCCGAGATCCCGGCCTTCGCGATCTACGCGGCCACGGCCAACGTCTCGATCCCGCTCGTGCTCGCGCTCGCGGTGTTCATCTCCTACAACGTCGAGGGCTTCCGCGCGAAGGGCTTCATCGGGTACATGAAGAGCTTCATCCCGCAGGGCATCACGGGCGCCGCCGCGGTCCCGATGTTCGTCCTCGAGTTCATGTCGAACTTCATGCGGCTCCTCAGCCTCACCGTTCGACTCTTCGCCAACATCCTCGCCGGCCACCTGATCATCCTGTTCATGTCCGGCGGTCTCGCCGTCATCCTCGGCCTCGAGGCCGTCGGCTTCCTGACGCTGCCGATCGGCGTGGCCATCTTCATCTTCGAGGTCGGGCTGGTTGCCGCCCTCCAGGCGTTCATCTTCGCCACCTTGTCTGCCATCTATCTCGGCGGCGCAGTCGCCGAGTCCCACTAAAAGGAGCTACGAGAGCAGTGCTCGCCACCATCCTGAACTTCTTCTTCGCCGCCGCTGAAGACGGCTCTGACGCCGGCAAGGCAGTCGCACTCGGTGTGGGCGGCGGCCTCGGCGCCGTCGGCGCCGGCGTCGGCATCGGCATCATCTTCGGCAAGGTCATCGAGTCCGTCACGCGTCAGCCTGAGATGCGCGACGAGATCACGTCCATCCAGTGGCTGGGCTTCGCGCTCACCGAGGCGTGCTTCTTCTACGGCCTCGTGGCCGGGCTGATCGCCTTCTTCCTCTAGGTCGCTGTGAACCTGTTCCTCGCAGCTACGGAAGGGGAGGCGGCCGCCGAGGGCGGTAGCGACACGTTCCTGGTCTCACCCGACGTCGGGCTGATGATCTGGACCCTGATCGTCTTCGCCATCTCGATGTACATCCTCGGCAAGCTCGCGTTCCCGCGGATCGCCGCTGCGCTGGACAAGCGCCAGCAGGCGATCGAGGACGCGATCGACACCGCGGACCGCACCCGCAAGGAAGCCGACGAGCTGCTCACGGAGTACCGCGGGCGCCTGTCGGAGGCCCGTTCGCAGGCCGACGAGATCGTCGCCCGCGCGCGCAAGTCCGCCGAGCACCACGAGGCGGAGTCGACGGCCGACGCCAAGCGCAAGCGCGAGGAGATGATGGAGGCCACGCAGCGCGAGATCCAGGCCGAGACCAAGCGCGCGGTGGCGGAGATCCGCTCCGAGGTCGCCGACCTCACGGTCATGGCGACGGAGAAGGTCACGCGCAAGTCGCTCGACGACGACGATCAGCGCCGCCTGGTCGACGAGGCCCTCAAGGAGCTCGATTTCTCGAGCCTCGGAGGGGACCAGAACTAGATGGAAGAGATCGGCACGGTCTACGCGCGGTCGCTGTTCGAGGCGGCCGACGACGCGGACAAGCTGGACAAGGTGCGCGATGAGCTCGGCGAGATCGCCGACGCCATCTCGGAAGACCGTGACCTGCAGGTCTTCTTCTTCTCGCCCGCGCTGTCGAGCGAGGAGAAGAAGGACGGGCTGCAGAAGGCGATCAGCGGCCTGGACGACCTGACGCAGAACTTCCTCGAGCTCCTGATCGAGAACCACCGGATGACGTCGATCTTCGCCATCCGGCGCGAGCTGGACGCGCTGTGGGACAAGGAGAACCAGCGCCTGCCGGTGACCATCACCTCGGCGGTGGAGCTCGACGAGAAGACCGTGAAGCAGATCGGCGACGAGATCGCCGACCAGACCGGCCGCAAGGTCGAGCTGTCCGCCGACGTCGACCCCGACGTCCTCGGCGGCCTCGTCGTGCGGGTCGGCAACACCGTGCTGGACGCCTCCGTGCGCCGGCGACTCGAAACCCTTCGTAGAGAAGTCGCCCGCGCGGCGTAAAGGAGATACCGAACCTGATGCAGATCAAGCCCGACGAGATCACTTCCATCCTCAAGAGCCGCATCGAGGGCCTCGACGCGGACAAGGCCGACCTCGCCGAGGTCGGCACCGTCCTCTCGGTGGCGGACGGCATCGCGCGCGTCCACGGCCTCGAGAACGCGCAGTCGTTCGAGATGCTCGAGTTCCCGCACGACGTGACGGGCCTCGCGCTCAACCTCGAGTCCGACAACGTCGGCGCCGTGCTGTTCGGCGACTGGACGAAGATCGTCGAGGGCGACACGGTCAAGCGCACCGACCGCCTGCTCGAGGTCCCGGTCGGCGACGAGCTGCTCGGCCGCATCGTGGACCCGCTCGGCCAGCCGCTCGACGGCAAGGGCGAGATCAAGACCGACAAGACGCGCCCCGCCGAGCTCAAGGCGCCGGGCATCGTCCAGCGCCAGCCGGTGGTCGAGCCGATGCAGACCGGCCTCAAGGCCGTCGACTCGATGATCCCGATCGGCCGCGGCCAGCGCGAGCTGATCATCGGCGACCGCCAGACGGGCAAGACCGCCATCGCGATCGACACGATCATCAACAACAAGGACTCGGGCGTCATCTCGGTCTACGTCGCGATCGGCCAGCGCATGGCGACCGTGGTGGCACTCGCCAAGACGCTCGAGGACGCCGGCGCGCTGGACAACGCGATCATCGTCGCCGCCCCGGCCGACGAGGCCGCGCCGATCAAGTTCCTCGCGCCGTACGCCGGCTGCGCGATGGCGGAGTACTTCCTCTACAACGGCAAGCACGCGCTCACGATCTACGACGACCTCACCAAGCACGCGTACGCCTACCGGCAGATGTCGCTGCTGCTGCGCCGCCCGCCGGGTCGCGAGGCCTACCCGGGCGACGTCTTCTACCTGCACTCCCGCCTGCTGGAGCGCGCCATGCAAGCTCAACGACGACCTCGGCGGCGGCTCGCTGACCTCGCTGCCGATCATCGAGACGCAGGCCGGCGACGTGTCGGCCTACATCCCGACGAACGTCATCTCGATCACCGACGGGCAGATCTTCCTCGAGCCGAAGCTCTTCTACTCCGGCGTGCGCCCGGCCATCAACGTGGGCATCTCGGTGTCCCGCGTGGGCGGCAACGCGCAGATCTCGCCGATGAAGAAGGTCGCCGGCCGCCTGAAGCTCGAGCTCTCCCAGTACCGCGACCTCGAGGCCTTCGCCCAGTTCGGCTCCGACCTCGACCCGGACACCCAGCGCACGCTGGCCCGCGGCGAGCGCCTGGTGCAGACGCTCAACCAGGGCGAGCGCTCCCCGATGGCCGTCGAGGAGCAGGTCGCCGCCATCTACGCGGCGACCAAGGGCTACCTGGACCGCATCAAGGCCGACCGCGTCGAGGACTTCCAGGCGGACCTCGTCGACCGCGTCCGCTCCTCGTCGCAGGAGACGCTCGAGAAGATCAAGGACGGCGACTGGGGCGACGAGGTCCAGAAGGAGCTCGACAAGGTCATCAAGCAGTTCGCCGAGGACTTCGGCTACGACCTCGACGAGGAGGGCAACGCGCTCTCCGACGACGCCGAGGACGCCGCCACCTCCCGCTCCCGCAGCAAGGACGAGGACTCCGACGATTCCGACGACGGCGACGACTCCGAGGAGCGCGACGAGGAGAAGGAAGGCGCGGCCGCCTAATGGCCCAGAAGGAAGTCAAGCAGCGGATCTCATCCGTCAAGAACGTCCAGAAGATCACCCGGGCGATGGAGATGGTCGCCGCGGCGCGCCTGCGCCGCGCCGAGCAGCGCATCGACGACCTGCGCCCGTACGCGTCCGCCATCCGGCGCATGACCAAGCAGGCGGCGGAGGCGGCGCAGAACGTGCCCAACATCCCGGTGCTCCAGGACCGCGAGGAGACGAAGCGCGTCGGCATCATCATGATGACCGGCGACCGCGGCCTGGCCGGCGCGTTCAACTCGCAGATCATCCGCGCCGCCGTCCGCGGCGCGGTCGAGCACGAGGAGGAGGGCCGCGAGGTCAAGTTCTACGTCTCCGGCCGCCGCGGCAAGTCGTCGCTGACGTTCCGCGGCCGCGAGCCCGAAGGAGTCCTACAAGGGCCACACGGACCGGCCGTCCTACGCCAACGCCCGGGAGGTCGCCGACGACGTCGTCGCGTGCTACGTGGACGGTGAGCTCGATCGCGTCGAGCTCTACTACAACGCGTACGAGTCGGCCATGACCCAGCACGTCACGCGCGAGGTCCTGCTGCCCATGCAGCAGGCCACCGTCGCCGAGGCCGAGCAGGCCCAGGAGGACATCGAGAGGGCGAGGACGAGGGCGACGGCCAGCACACCGCGCTGACCGAGTACGAGCCCGACCCGGGTGAGATCCTGGAGCGCCTCGTCCCCGACTACGTGGAGATCTCGATCTTCCGCGCGATGCTCGAGTCCACCGCCTCCGAGCACGGCGCGCGCATGACCGCGATGCGCTCCGCCTCCGACAACGCGTCGGAGCTCATCGACGACCTGACCCTGCAGCTCAACCGCGAGCGGCAGGCCGACATCACCCAGGAGATCATGGAAGTGGTCGCCGGGGCAGAGTCGCTGACCTAGGAGCAACCATGGCTGTCACCGACGAGAACACGGAAGAGAAGACCGAGGGCGGCAAGAACGTCGGCCGGATCGAGGAGATCCAGGGCGTCGTCGTCGAGGCCGTGTTCCCCGACGAGCTGCCCGAGATCTACTCCGCGCTGTCCATCGCCATCGAGGGCGAGGGCGACGACGCGGACACCGAGCTGATCCTCGAGGTCCAGCAGCACCTCGGCGACGACCGCATCCGCGCGGTCGCCATGGACTCCACGGACGGCCTCGCCCGCGGCATGGAGGTCATCGACACCGGCGGCCCGATCACCGTGCCCGTCGGCGAGGCCACCCTGGGCCGCATCTTCAACCTGCTCGGCGAGACGATCGACGAGGCCGGCGACGTCAAGGTCGAGGAGCGCTGGCCGATCCACCGCCCCGCCCCGGACGCCACCGACCTGACCCCGACCGCCGAGATGTTCGAGACCGGCATCAAGGTCATCGACCTGCTCGCGCCCTACGCCAAGGGCGGCAAGGTCGGCCTGCTCGGCGGCGCCGGCGTCGGCAAGACGGTCATCATCCAGGAGCTCATCAACAACCTCGCCCAGGAGCACGGCGGCCTGTCGGCCTTCTGCGGCGTGGGCGAGCGCTCCCGCGAGGGCAACGACCTCTGGCTCGAGATGAAGGAGTCGGGCGTCATCGACAAGACGATGCTCGTCTTCGGCCAGATGAACGAGCCGCCCGGCGCGCGCATGCGCGTCGCGCTGTCCGGCCTGACGATGGCGGAGTACTTCCGCGACGAGGAGGGCCAGGACGTGCTGCTCTTCATCGACAACATCTTCCGCTTCGTGCAGGCGGGCTCCGAGGTCTCCGCGCTCCTGGGCCGCATGCCGTCCCAGGTCGGCTACCAGCCGACGCTGGAGTCCGAGATGGGCCAGCTGCAGGAGCGCATCACCTCGACCCGCAAGGGCTCGGTCACCTCGGTGCAGGCCATCTACGTGCCCGCCGACGACCTCACCGACCCGGCGCCGGCCTCGACGTTCGCCCACCTCAACGCCACGACGGTGCTCTCGCGCTCCATCTCGGAGAAGGGCATCTACCCGGCCGTCGACCCGCTGGACTCGACGTCGACGATCCTCAAGCCCGACATCGTCGGCGAGGAGCACTTCAACGTCGCCAACGAGGTCAAGGAGGTGCTGCAGCGCTACCGCGAGCTGCAGGACATCATCGCCATCCTCGGCATCGACGAGCTCTCCGACGAGGACAAGGTCACGGTGCAGCGCGCCCGCAAGATCGAGCGCTTCCTGTCCCAGCCGTTCCACGTCGCCGAGCAGTTCACCGGCACCCCCGGCGTCTACGTGCCGATCTCCGAGACCGTGCGCTCCTTCCGCGAGGTGCTCGACGGCAAGCACGACGACATCCCCGAGGGCCAGTTCCTGCTCAAGGGCTCGATCGACGACGTCATCGGCTCCGGCAAGAAGGACGACGACGACGACAAGTCCGAAGAGGACGATGGCTGAGAAGACCAAGTTCCCCGTCGAGGTCCTCACGCCGGAGGGCGAGGTCTTCAACGAGGAGGTCGTCCAGATCTCCACGCGGACGGCCGTCGGGTCGATCGGCATCCTGGCCAACCACCAGCCGATGCTGGCCATGCTCGACCCCACGGAGCTGCGCCTGTACTCGTCCGAATCGACTACACGACGCTCGCCCAGGGCGAGGGCTACCTGCAGGTCCAGCGCGACTCGCGGGTCCTGATCCTCGTCGACGAGGCGGGCAAGCCCGAGGACCTCGACGCGTCGGAGTGGGAGGACAAGCTCCGCCGCGCCGAAGAAGAGATCCACGATGCGGAGGAGGGCTCGCACCAGCGACACGTCGCCGAGCGCGACAAGCGCCGCGCCGAGGCCTTCCTCAAGATCCTCAAGGGCGGCGACGGAACCTGATCCGTACGATCCGCCCGCGCGCGATCCGCTGATCCGGCGGACGGCGCTGGCGGCCGTCCTGATCGTCCTCCTGACGGCCGGCGCGGTGTCGGCCGCCGGGCTGATGGAGCTCGACGAGCTGCGCGGCTTCATCAAGGCGCTCGCCGGACACCGGCACGTCGGTGAAGGTCGACGCGCCCGACCCGGGCAAGCCGCAGACGATCATGGCGCTGGGCACCGACGGGCGCCTGGGCGCCGACGCCGGCGGCGGGCAGCGCTCGGACACGATCCTGCTCGCCCGCCTGGACCCGGCCAACCGGTCGATCACGATGACCTCGATCCCGCGCGACCTCAAGGTCGAGATCCCCGGCTACGGGACGGACAAGATCAACGCCGCCTACTCCTCGGCGGCGCGGGCCTGACGCTCGAGACGGTCAAGGAGCTGCTCTCCACCGAGGACCAGCCGTTCCGCATCAACCACGTCGTCGAGGTCAACTTCGTGGGCTTCCGCGACCTCGTCGACTACCTCGGCTGCACCTACGTCGACGTCGACCGCGACTACTTCAACGACGTCAGCGGCCCGCTCGGGCTACGCGACGATCGACATCGACCCCGGCTACCAGCAGCTGTGCGGCCCGGACGCGCTGGACTACGTGCGCTACCGCCACACCGACTCGGACTTCCTGCGCGCCGCCCGCCAGCAGGACTTCCTGCGCCAGATGCTGCGCCAGCCCACGGTCAAGTCCCAGCTGACCTTCGGCAACCGCCGCGCCCTCGCCAAGCTGGCCGGCCGCTTCGTGCGCACGGACCGCTCGCTGAGCGAGTCGACGAAGGAGCTGCTGACGCTGCTCAAGCTCGGCCTCGGCGTGGCCTCGAAGCCGATCCAGCAGGTGCCCTTCGGCCTCGGCCGCCTCGAGTACACGTCGGACTTCGGGTCGTTGATCGCCTCCGACGAGGCCATCCGGTCGACCGTCACCCGCTTCCTGAACCCGTCCGACGAGCCGGGCGCCAAGCGCAAGAAGAAGACCCCGAAGGTGCCGCCGGGCGTCGTCAACCTCGAGGACCAGGCCGCCGCCAACGCCGCGACCCTCCCCGAGAAGGCCGGCATCCGCGTCTTCTACCCGACCCTCGGCTACGAGGGCGCGATCTACGTCGACCCACCGCGCGCCTACCGCGTCGGCGGCGAGGCGGCCTACCGCATGTCGTGCAGGTGCCCGACAAGATCGGCGAGTACTACGGCATCCAGGGGATGAAGTGGACGGACGCGCCGATCCTCTCCGCCCCGCACGACGACGTCATCGTCGAGGGCGAGAAGTTCTCCGTCTACGCCGACGGCGCCAAGGTCCGCCTGGTCGCCTGGTTCCGCAAGGGCGCCGTCTACTACGTCCACAACACCCTCTCCCGCGTCCTCACGCGCGACCAGATGCTGCGCATCGCAGCGTCCCTCGTCAGCCGCTGAGCGCCGGGTCCCGCTCTAGCCTGGTCCGTTCGTCATGGACGAGCGCGACCTGGCCGAGCGGCTGATCACCTACGACACGTCGGTCCCGGAGGGCATCCGGGAGGCCGCGGGGTTCGTGAAGGGCTGGATGGACTCGCAGGGTCTCGACGTGCACGCGGAGGACTTCCACGGCCTGCCCGTGCTGACGTGCACCGTGGGCGGCGGCGGCCCGACCGTCGTGCTGCACGGCCACATCGACGTCGTGCCGGGCCATCCCGAGCAGTTCAAGCCGCGCGTCGAGGGTGAGCGGCTGATCGGCCGCGGCGCCTACGACATGAAGGGCGGCCTGGCGGCGCTGATGTGCGCGCTGGCCGACCTGCGCGACCTCGAGGGGGCGACGGTGAAGTTCGTCTGCGCGCCCGACGAGGAGTCCGAGGACTTCGACCAGCACGCGACGGACGACCTGGTGGCGCGCGGGCTGACCGGCGACTTCGCGATCACCGGCGAGCCGACGAACCTGCACGTCGGCGTCCAGGCCAAGGGCGTGCTGATGATCCGCCTCGTCGTCTTCGGGCGCTCGGCGCACGGCTCGACGCCGTGGCTGGGCGAGAACGCGATCCTGCGCGCGATCGACGTCTTCCGGCGCATCGAGACGATGCCGTTCGCCGCCGAGTCGACCGAGATGTTCGACCGGCCCTCGATCAACCTCGGGCGGCTGAACGCCGGCGACGCCGTCAACAAGGTGCCCGACGAGGCCGTGATGGCGGTGGACATCCGCTACCTGCCGGGTCAGGAGCCCGGGGCGATCCTCGAGCAGATCCGCGCGATCGAGGGCGTCGAGGTGCGCAAGACCTTCATCCGGCCGCCGGCCTACGTGTCGCGGTCCAACCCGTACGTCGGCGCCCTGTGCAGCGCGGTGCGCCGCGCGGGCCAGGAGGGCGCGATGAGCGTCGGCCGCGACGGCGCCTCGGACGCGATCTCCTTCATCGAGGCGGGCGTCCCCGCCGTCGAGTTCGGCCCCGACGGCGGCGGTCACCACGGCCCCGAGGAGTGGGTCTCGATCCCGTCGCTGGCGCTGTACCGCCGAGCCGTCGTCGAGTTCATGCACGCGGTGCCGAACCTGGCCTCCGGCGAGCCCGGCTTGAGGGCCGTCGAAGGCGGCCTGGGTTGACCTTCGTGGTCGACGACCCGCCGCCCCGGCCGGGGCGGAAGATGTCCGCTGCGGGCGCTGCTCGCGGGCTTCGTGATCATGCTCATGACCGGCGCCGCGCTGAGCTGGATCGGGCTGCTGCAACTCGACCGCGTGCGCGACGCGTTCGCGGAGGCGGCCAACGGCCGCTCGCTGGGCGACCTGCCGGAGATCACGCCGAGCGAGGCGGGCAAGCCGCAGACGATCATGCTGCTGGGCACCGACGGGCGCCTCGGCGCCGACGCCGGCTCGGGCTCGCGGTCGGACACGATCATCCTCGTGCGCATGGACCCGCGCGCGGAGGCGATCACGCTGATGTCGATCCCCCGTGACTTCAAGGCGGAGATCAACGGCTACCCGGACAAGATCAACGCCGCGTACGCGACCGGCGGGGCAGGGCTGACGCTCAAGACCGTCAAGGACCTGCTCTCGCGGCCGGACGAGCCCTTCAAGATCAACCACGTCGTCGAGGTCAACTTCGTCGGCTTCCGCGACATCGTCAACTACTTCGGCTGCGCCTACGTCGACATCGACCGCGACTACTACAACGACATCACCGGTCCGGGCGGCTTCGCGGCCATCGACGTCAACGAGGGCTACCAGCAGGTCTGCGGCAACAACGCGCTCGCCTACGTCCGCTACCGCCACACGGACTCGGACATCGTCCGCGGCGCGCGCCAGCAGGACTTCATGCGCCAGCTGCTGCGCAGCCCCGGCGTCCGCAAGAAGCTCAGCATCGGCAACGTCGAGTCGCTCGCGCGGCTGGCGGGCAAGTACACGACGACCGACAAGGCGCTGCTCGAGTCCGACACCGCGGCGATCTCGCTGTTCAAGCTGATGCTCGGCGTCGCCGACAAGCCCGTCCAGCAGGTCCCGTTCGGCGCCGGGCGGATCGCCGACGACGCCGGCTACCTCGTCGCGTCGCAGGATGCGATCAACGACACGCTCGACCAGTTCATGAACCCGAAGACCGTCACCGAGGAGGAGGCCACGGAGCCGAAGCCCAAGCCCGAGCCCGAGCCCGACGGAAAGAAAAAGAAGAAGAAGAACCGCGATCCGTCGCTCCCGGCCGGTCTGACGAGCTTCGCGGACACGGGCAAGGCGATGGCGATCACCAACCAGCGCCGCCTGAAGTTCCCCTTCTACTACCCCGAGCTGGGCGCCTCGACGGCGTCCTTCGGCGAGGACGCCCCGCGCCGCTACACGATCCCCGTGGGCAAGCGGGAGTACCAGTCCTACCGCCTCTACTTCTCCCTCGGCCCGGCGGGCGAGTACTACGGCGTGCAGGGCACGATGTGGAAGGAGCCGCCGATCCTCGAGGGCCCGCACGACACCGTCGAGAACAACGGCAAGGAGCTCGACGTCTACTACGACGGCTCCAAGGTCCGCCTGGTCGCCTACCGGACCAAGAAGGCCGTCTACTGGGTCTCGAACACGCTCACGCGCGACATCGACAAGGCCCGCATGGTCGCCATCGCCGGGTCGCTGGCGCGCATCGGTGGGTAGTGGCTAGCGTTCGCGCGCTATGAGTGCCTCCCGCGAGCCAATCGCCGTCATCGGCACGGGGTACGTCGGCCTCGTCACGGCGGCCGGCTTCGCCGAGCTCGGCTCGGACGTCTTCTGCATCGACATCGACGAGGAGAAGATCGCCGGCCTCGAGCGTGGCGAGATCCCGATCTGGGAGCCTGGCCTTGCGGATCTGGTCGCCAAGAACCGCGAGCGGATGCACTTCTCGACGGACATCGCCGACGCGCTCGCGGGCGCGCGCCTGCTGTTCGTGGCCGTCGGCACGCCGCCGACCTACTCGGGCGACGCCGATCTCTCGGCCGTGTACGCGGTCGTCGACGCGATGCCGGCGTCGGACTCGCACGCGCTGGTGATGAAGTCGACGGTGCCCTGCGGCACCGGCGCGCAGATCCAGCGCCGCTTCCGCGAGACCGGCAAGGACGGCTTCCGCTACGTCTCCTGCCCGGAGTTCCTCAAGGAGGGCTCCGCCGTCGCGGACTTCCTCAATCCGGACCGCGTCGTCGTCGGCGATGAGCACGACTGGGCCGGCGATGCGGTCGTCGACCTCTACGCGCCGCTCGGAGTCGCCGCTCGTGCGCACGGACATCCGGTCGGCGGAGATGATCAAGCTCGCGTCCAACGCCTTCCTCGCGACCAAGATCTCCTTCATCAACGAGATCGCCAACGTCTGCGACGAGACGGGTGCCGACGTCACCGAGGTCGCCAAGGGCATGGGCCTCGACGCGCGCATCGGCCCGAAGTTCCTCCAGGCCGGCATCGGCTTCGGCGGCAGCTGCTTCCCGAAGGATGTGACGGCGCTCAAGCAGCTGGCCGGCAACACGGGCTACCACTTCCAGCTGCTGAACTCGGTGATCGAGGTCAACGAGCTGCAGAAGCGGCGCGTCGTGCAGAAGCTGATGAAGCACCTCGGGTCGCTGACCGGCGAAGAAGATCGCGCTGCTGGGGCTTGCCTTCAAGCCGAACACGGACGACATGCGCGAGGCGAGCTCGCTGGTGCTGAGCGCGCGGCTGCTCGCCGACGGGGCGATCGCTGACCGCCTACGACCCGGTGGCCGAGGAAGAGGCGCGCAAGCTCATCACCGGCGTCGAGTTCGCGCCGTCCGCGCTCGAGGCCTGCGCCGGCGCCGACGCGGTCGTGCTCGTCACGGAGTGGCCGGAGTTCGGCGAGCTCGACCTCGGTGCGCTGGCCGAGACCATGGCCGGGAACCTCGTGGTCGACGGGCGCAACTTCCTCGACCCGGCGGCGGTGCGCGGGGCGGGCCTGCTGTACGAGGGCATCGGGCGGCCGTCGCCGCCGGTGTCGGCGGGATTAATTGCAGGCGCTGATTCTCGTCGGGGGCGAGGGGACCCGCCTTCGCCCGCTGACCCTCACCGTGCCGAAGCCGGTGGTGACGCTGGTCGACCGGCCGTTCCTCGCCTTCATGCTCGAGTGGCTCGCCGGGCACGGGGTGGACGACGTGATCCTGTCCTGCGGCTTCAAGGCCGACCGCGTGCGCGAGGTGCTGGGGGACGGCTCGGCCTACGGCGTCACGCTGACCTACCGCGAGGAGCCGACGCCGATGGGCACCGGCGGCGCGCTGAAGTTCTGTGAGGATCTGCTCGACGAGCGCTTCCTGATGCTCAACGGTGACGTGCTGACCGACATCGACCTGACCGCGCAGATCGCCCAGCACGAGGCGACGGGCGCGACGGGCACGCTCGGCCTCGTGCCGGTGCCGGACCCGAGCAACTTCGGGCTCGTGCGCACCGGATTCCGACGGCGCGGTGCTCGCGTTCATCGAGAAGCCGGTCGAAGACGTCGGCATCAACACGATCTCCGCCGGCGCGTACGTGCTCGAGCGCTCGGTGCTCGAGCTGCTCGAGCCCGGCAAGCCCGCCTCGATCGAGCGCGACGTCTTCCCGCGGCTGGTCGGCAACGGGCTCTACGCCCGCGAATCCGACCGCTACTGGCTCGACATCGGCACACCGGACCGCTACCTGGCGGGAACCTGGGACATCGTCTCGGGCCGCGTCGCGCACCGGCTGTCGCCGTTCCGGCGTCGGGCATCGTGCAGGGCGAGGACTGCGTGATCGAAGGCGAGGTCTTCGGCCCGGCGGTGCTCGGCGCCGGCGTCCGCACCGGCCCGGGTTCCGTCGTCTCGCACGCGGTCGTCTTGGACGGTGCCGAAGTAGGTGAGGGTGCCGTCGTCCGCGAGTGCGTCGTCTGCCCGGGCGCGGTCGTCGAAGCCGGGGTCGAGGTGCCGGCAGGAACCATCTATGCCTAGGTTCGGCGCAATGTCACGCCGCGTCGACAAGCCGTGGGGCTACGAGCTGATCTGGGCCGAGACGGACATCTACGTCGGGAAGATCCTGTTCGTCGAGGCCGGACACTCGCTCAGCCTGCAGTACCACGAGGTCAAGGACGAGAGCTGGATCATCGACGGTGGAGAGGCGCGTCTCGAGCTCGGCGTCCACGGCGAGAACGACGACAACCTCACGGAGCACGCGATCGCCGAGGGCGACACGTTCCGCTTCGAGCCCGGCACGCTGCACCGGGTCACGGCCGTGACCGACCTGCGCATCATCGAGGTGTCGACGCCGCAGCTCGACGATGTCGTGCGCCTCGAGGACGGCTACGGCCGGGCCGGAACCACCGACCCGTAGGCAGCCGCTGCTGGACTCATGGGCGCTCCGCAAATAAAGGGATGGAGTCTCGGCACCGGACAATGTCCGGTGCCGAGACTCCATCCCTTTATGTGAGGCCTAGGCGGTGGGCGACGGCGGCGGCTTCGGTGCGGGTGCGGACGTCGAGTTTGGCGAGGATGCGGGAGACGTGGACCGAGGCGGTCTTCTCGGCCATGTAGAGGGACGCGCCGATTTCCTTGTTGGTGGCGCCGGCGGACAGGAGGCCGAGCACCTGGCGTTCGCGCGGGGTGAGGCCGAAGGGGTCGTCGTCGGCGGCCGCCGCCGGCGCCTCCGGATCCGAGCCCAGGCGCGCGCGGGCGACGAAGCCCTCGACCTCCGCGGCCAGCCAGGCCGCGCCCAGCTCCCGGGCGGCGGCCAGCGTGGCCTGCGCGGTGACGGCGGCACCGTCGCGGTCGCCCGTCGCGAGGCGGGCCTGCGCCTCGCCCCAGCGCGCCTGGGCCACCTCGTAGGGGCGCCCGGCGGTCTCCCAGGCTCCGCGGCGGCGACCCATGCTTCGGGATCGTCGGCGTTCCGGGCGCGTGCCATCACGGCGCGGCCCGTCGCGAGGTTGGCGGCCTCGACGATGCGGCCCTCCTCCGCGCACGCCTCCACGCGGGCGAGCAGCATCTCCGCCGAGGTGACAGCGCTCGACTCCGCCTCGGCGTCGCCGAGATCGCGGGCGCGGATTGCCGCGTCGGCCTCGATCGACAAACCGGCGAGCGACAGCGAGGAGATCCGGGCGTGATCCTCCGAGCAGAACTCGATCCGGTCGAGGCCCTCCTCGACGGCGACGCGCCCGGCCTCGAGGTCCCCGTCGCGGCGCGCGAGTTCGGCCCGCATCGCGGCCTGCGGACCGATGAACTGCGGCTCCTGAGACGTTTCCAGCAGCGGCTCGCAGCGCTCGATCAGATCGCGAGCCAGATCGTGGTCGCCGTCGGCGAGTGCGAGCGGGATGCGCCGGTGCGCCTCGTTGACCCAGCCTCGCGGACTGAGCCGACGCGTGTGCGACAGGATCTCGCGGACCGTCATCCAGTCGCCTGAGGCGAAGGCGATGTCGGCCTTCATCAGCGTCAGCCAGGAGTCGAAGTAACCGAGCTCGGACTGCAGCGCGAGACCCTCGTCGACGGTGGCGAGCGCCTCGGCGTTGCGCCCGGCGAGCAGCAGGACGTCGGACAGGTTCGTGTAGAGCATCAGCGCGGTGACCGCCATGCCGTGCCCGCGCGCGAGGGCGATGCCACGACGCACGTGCTCGACGCCGCACTCCTCGCCCTGGTAGGTCTCGGAGACACCCAGCCCGTCGAGCGACCGGATCTGCGCGAGCACGTCCCCCGTGGCCTCGGCGACCTCGAGCGCCTCGCGGCCGGCCTCCGTCGCCTCGCGGTAGCGCGACGCGAGCATCAGATCCTTGGCCCGGCCCGCGAGCAGCATCGCGCGCTCGGGCGTCGGCTCGTCGGCGGGCAGCATCGCCAGCGCCCGCTCCTGGGTGGCGTTGGCGGCGGTCGCTTCGTTGTTGCGCCACTGCATGCGCGCGAGTCGCTCGAGCAGCCCGCGCGAGACGGCGGGAGTCGGTCGTCTCGTCGAGCTCCGCCGCCGCGGCCTCGAGCAGCGACTGGGAGCGATAGGTGTCGCCGGAGTCCGCGAGGCTCGAGGCGGCGACGCGCAGCAGCTCGACGTGGTCGATCCCCGCGACGGCCTCGGCGTCCGGCACGCGGTCCCACAGCTCGAGCGCGCGCTCGTAGAGCGCCGCCGCCTCGCCGTAGGCGTGCACCCCCTCGGCGGCCTCGCCTGCCCGCACCGCCCACTTGAGCGCGGCGGGCTGGTCGCCGGCCGCCGCGTAGTGGTGAGCGACGGCGGACGCGTTGTGGGCGCCTTCGTGCTCCTCCTTGACGCGGGCCAGCGCGAGGTGCAGCTCGGCGCGCTCGCCGGGCAGCAGGTCGTCCGTGATCACCTCGCCGAGCAGTGCGTGGCGCATCCCGTAGCGGCCCTCGGTGTCGGTCTTGACGAGGCCGGCGGCGACCCCGTCGCGCAACGAGTCCCGCAGAGACGGCAGCTCCAGCTGCTCGAGCGTGCCATGGCTCAAGCGTCCGGCCACGGCCAGGTGGCGCAGCACCTCCTGCGTGGCCGGCGCGAGCCGCTCGACGCGCAGCATCAGCGCCTCGCGCAAGGTGGGCGGGAGCGCGCCGCGGCCGTCGGTGCCGGCGGCCACCAGCTCCTCGGCGTACAGGGCGTTGCCCTCCGAGCGGGCGAACAGGCGCTCCACGAGATCGCGCTCGGGCAACTCGCCGATGATGTCCTCGAGCTGCTCGGCGAGCTCGTTCTCGGTGAAGGGGGCGAGCTGGATGCGGCGCGCCGAGCGCTCGAGCTCGGCCAGCAAGGGCCGCAGCGGGTGGCGACGGTGCAGTTCGTCCTGGCGGTAGGTCGCGACGACCAGTACGCGCTCGGAGACCAGCGAGGCGGCGAGGTAGGCGAGGAAGGCGCGCGTCGAGCGGTCAGCCCAGTGGAGGTCCTCGATGGTCAGCAGCAGGCCGCTCTCGGCGCCGAGCCTGTCGATCAGCGTGAGCAGGGACTCGAACAGGCGCGCTCGGGCGCCCGCGGCCTCGTCGGGGGAGCCGCGGGCGACCGTCTCGGGGGAGAGCCCGGGGAGGATGTTCTCGAGAGCGGGAAGACCGTCGAGCGCCGGATCGCCCTCGCGGGCGAGGGGACGGAGGGCGGCGACGATCGGCGCGTAGGCGAGCTCGCCCTCGCCGAGGTCGACACATTCGCCCGAGAGCACGCGGACGCCGTCCGCCCGCGCGGTGCGCTCGAGCTCGCAGACGAGGCGGGTCTTGCCGACTCCGGACTCGCCGGCGACGAAGGCCAGGGCGGGCCGGCCGTCCACCGCGTCGCCCAGGGCGGTGCGGAGCTCGGCCAGCTCCGCCGAGCGGCCTACGAACCGTGTGCTGGTGACCCGTGTCGCCACATGCTCATGATCGCCCATGGACGGGTCCGGCGGCGGCGGCGCCGGCTGAAGCGGACGCCGGACTTCGGCTGGCGGGCCAGGTCGGCCCGGTGCTGGTCTGCGAGAAGTGAGTTGAGGGTGAAGTTCATGAAGCACATGCTGCTCCTGAGACACCCCCCTTACATCGGGCAAACGGTGCGACTTACCCCTTAGGGTCCAGGGCATGTCCGTCTGCTCGATCGTCGATGGCGTAAGGCGCGACGACGCCCCCGCCGGGACCCTCAGGTCCACCAATCCCGCCAGGACCGACGAGCTCGTCGCCGAGATCGCCCTGGCCGACGCCGACACGTTCGTCGAGGCCGCCCGCGCAGCGCGCGCCGCCCAGCAGGAGTGGAAGCAGCTGCCCGCACCCGCGCGCGGTCGCGTGATCGCGAATGTCGGCCGGCTCGTCGAGGCCAACAAGGAGGCGCTCGCCCGGCTGGTCACCCAGGAGATCGGCAAGCCGTACCCCGAGGCGCTCGGCGAGGTCCAGGAGATCGTCGACACGTGCGACTTCTTCCTCGGCGAGGGCCGCCGCCTCTACGGGCAGACGGTCCCGTCGGAGATGCACGACAAGCAGCTCTTCACCTTCCGCGTGCCGATCGGGGTCGCGGCGATCATCACCGCGGGCAACTTCCCGGTCGCCGTGCCGTCCTGGTACCTGGTGCCGGCGATCCTGTGCGGCAACGCCGCCGTCTGGAAGCCGGCGGAGTACGCGGCGGCCAGCGCCGACGCGCTCGCGCGGCTCTTCCACGCGGGCGGCGTGCCGGGCGGCGTCCTCAACATCGTGCAGGCCGACGGCGAGCAGACCTTCGCCGGCCTCGAGCGGTCGCTCGACGAAGGGCTCGTCGACAAGGTCGGCTTCACCGGCTCGAGCGCCGTCGGCGCGGAGATCGGTGCGCTCTGCGGTCGCCACCTGCAGTCGCCCTGCCTCGAGCTCGGCGGCAAGAACCCGATGGTCGTCATGCCGGACGCCGACATCGACCTCGCGGTGGAGGGCGCCCTGTTCGGCGGCTTCGGTACGGCCGGCCAGCGCTGCACCTCGCTCGGCACCGCGATCGTCCACGAGTCGGTCCACGACGCCTTCGTGGAGCGCCTCGACCGCGGCTTGCGGGACTCGACGATCGGCGATCCGACGGCCGACGTCCTCTACGGGCCGATGATCCACGAGCGCTTCGCCGACCGCTTCGAGGAGTGGCTCGGGCTGATCGAGGACCACCACACGGTGCTCGGCTCAGACCATCGCGGCCGGATCACCGCCGACGCGCCGTGGCCCAGCTTCTCCGGTGATCCTGAGGCCGGGCTCTTCTACCACCCGGCGATCGTCGACGGCGTGACCATCGACGACGCGATCTACCGCACGGAGACCTTCGGGCCGATCATCGGCGTCGCGACGTTCAGCGACTTCGACGAGGCGATGGATCTGGCCAACCGCCACGGCTATGGGTTGTCGTCGTCGATCTACACGACCAACGCGCTGCACGCCTTCCGCTTCCGCGAGCGGATCACCGCCGGCATGGTCTCGGTCAACAACTCGACCTCGGGCGCCGAGGCGCACCTGCCCTTCGGCGGCAACGGCAAGTCCGGCAACGGCTCGCGCCAGTCCGGCGTCTGGGTGCTCGACCAGTTCACCCGCTGGCAGAGCATGAACTGGGACTACGCAGGCAAGCTGCAGAAGGCCCAGATGGACATCGACGAGATCGAGAGCGACAAGGAGTTCAGGCTGTGAGCGGATTGTTCGGTAAGGCGGCGAAGTTCGCGAAGTCCAAGCAGGGCAAGGACGCGCTGGAGAAGATCCAGAAGTACGCGAAATCCGACGAGGGCAAGCAGAGGATCGAGGGCCTCAAGGACAAGGTCGACGACATCCGTGGCAAGGACGACGAACGGCCGGATACGAAGGCGGCGCCGAAGCCCGCGGCCACGGAGCCTGTCGCCAAGGAAGCGCCGCAGCCGGCGGCCGCGACCGAGGCTCCCAGGCCCGACCCGGCAGCCCCTGAGAGCCCGGCGGCCTAGAAGCCCGAGCAGCGACATCGCTGCGAAGGCGATCGCGAGCGCCGGCATGACGTCACCATCCTCGCCCAACGTGAGGGCGGGGAAGCCGTGCTCGACGCCGAAGGGATCGACGGCGACGTACTCCCACTCGCCACCTCGGGGAAGACGACCTGAGCGCGGTACACGCCGGGCTCGCCGGTCTCCTTGCCCTTGAAGGTCGCCGACTCGCCGCCGCCCGGGCGACGGATGACCACCGAGGCCGACAGGTTCTCCATCGGCGTGACGCCGTGCTGCAGGACCGTGAGGTCGGCGGTCCACGTGTCACCCGGGCCGATCGAGGCCGCAGGAGGCTCGAGGCCGACGGTGGCGAAGCCGCCGGCGGCAGCGGTGGCCGGAGCGGCCAGGGCCAGAACGATGCCGATCAGTGCGATGCGCATGCCGGGCTTACACCGCCCAGCAGCTCTGCGTTCCCTAGACGAGGCCGAGCTCGAGGGCGCGGCGGCGGCGCTTGTCCTCATACAGGCGCGAGTCGGCTCGCTCGAAGAGCGACTGCGGCGTGTCGCCGGCCTGGGCCGAGGAGACGCCCACCGAGCAGGTGTGCCCGTCCGGCAGGCTGGCCCGCAGCCGGGCGCTGATGCCGTCCACCTCGGCCTCGGTCTGACCGTCGAAGCAGATCGCGAACTCGTCGCCGCCGATGCGGGCGACGGTGTCCTGCGGGCGCACGACCTCGCGCCAGGCCGCGGCGGCGTCGCGCAGCAGCCGGTCGCCGGCGGCGTGACCCGCGGAGTCGTTGAGCTTCTTGAGACCATCGATGTCGAGCAGCGCGACCGTCACGTCCGGCAGCGGCCGGGCGAGCCGGATCGCGAGGTGCTCGTCCCAGCCGCGGCGGTTGACCGCGCCGGTGAGTGCGTCGGTGTGGGCGGCGAAGTTCGCCTCTTCGAGCGCGACGTCCGACTCCAGGCGGCGGTTGCGCTCGTCGGCGAGTAGCCATCCGAAGATGAGCACCGGCAGGACGAGCAGGTAGCCGAGGTGCGCCTGCTCGGCGGCGAGCGCCGCGCAGAGGCCGAGCGGCGCGAGCACGACGTCGAGCGCGTAGAGGAAGCGCAGCTCGCGCAGCAGGACGCCGGGAGAGACGCCGACGCGCAGGTGCTCGCGCGTAAGCGTCACGACGAGGTCGAGCGCGCACTGGGCGGCGAGCGCGAGCAGGTAGACGGGCCACAGTGCAGAGCTCGACTGCGTTCGGCGCGGCGATCACCAGCACGAGTGCCGGGCGCCAGCGCGTAGAGCGCGTCGCCGCCGCAGATCAGCAGGCGCAGCGGGTGCAGGCGGCCGCGCAGGACGGCCGGGGCCTCGGCCGCGATCAGCGCGAGGAAGACGAGCAGGCGGCACGAGCGCGGGCGGCAGCACCAGCAGCGCCGCGACGAGCACGACCTGGGTCGGGACGGTGTAGCCCGAGCCGACGTCGAGCTCGATCTTGGAGGCGACGGCGTACGCGGTGCCGAGCACCACGGCATCGATCCAGGACCAGTCGCCGACATCGCCGCCGAGGACGGCGAGCACCGTCGCCGCAACGGCGAAGACCCCGAGCAGCCCTGCATCGACCGCAAGCTCCCTGGGTGACGGTGCCCGCTGCGCCCGCTCATGCCCCTCGCGCGCGAGCGCTGCAGGCGTCGGGTCGTCATAACTCGGCATGTGCGGACTCCAGTCGGCGCAGCTTTACCGCCATTCGAGGGTCTGGACGGATGTTCGATCATCCACCGCCGTCCCCTGCCGATGCGGTGCCTACGCGAAGCAAAACTTTAGGGGTGAAGTCCAGTGCAGTCCAACGTCCGCCGCCGCATCGCAGTCATTGTCAGCGCCCTCGCGGTGGGCGCATCGGCGCTCGTGCCGGCTGCGGCCTCGGCCGGACTGCTCACCGGTCTCCTCGGCGGTGGCGGCACCCTCGGCTCGATCCTCTACGTCGTCGACGACCTCGTCGACAACCTGGTCCGCGGCGGCACCGCCCTCTCCGCCGAGGGCTGCGCCGACCCGTCAGTGAGCCAGCCCGTTCGCGGCGGTCGGCGACCGGGCCGAGTACTTCCTCGTCACCGGCGGCGACTTCGCGGCCGACAACCTCGGCTGGGAGACCAACAACGGCCAGGTCACGAGCGGCGTCATGCGCCTCCCCGCCGCCCTCACCGCCGCGGTCTCCCCGCGCGTGTGCGTGGGCGACGAGGAGCCGACCATCCGCTTCCGCTACGCCAGCAGCGGCACCTCACCGCAGCTGCGCGTCGACGCACTCTTCCGCGGCACGAGCGGCGAGCTGCGCTCGGACTACGTCACGACGCTGAGCGGCCGCCAGAGCTACGGCCCTTCACCGATCATCCGCCTCGGCACCAACGAGCGCGCCGCCGCCGGCCAGAAGACGGCTATCGCCCTGGTCTTCACCGTCCAGAGCGGCAGCTACGACATCGACGACGTCTACGTCGATCCGTTCCGCAGCCGCTGACTTCTCCTTGAGGGCGTTAGGGGAGGACCCCTCCCAGGGTCCGCGACCCTGAGAAGCGCGGGTCGGCATCCCGACCCGTGCCGCCGTCGTTTGGCAGGTGAGGAAGCGGGTTCGGTCGCGGCCGTGATGAATTTCGCATCTCCTGGATGCAATGTTCATCAATGGCGGATTCTGGTCGCCATGCGACCCTGCACCAGCGTCTTCGAGCTGGTCCGTTCAGCGCTTGCGGTACCACCGCGGGGAAGTCGTGGGCGGTGGGATGAGCGCCTCCGCCTTGGCGACCAGCACGGACGGCGCCGGGTCGGCGACGTGTTCCGCAAGGGCTGCGCCGAAGTCGTCGTCCAGGCCCTCCACGGTCTGCGCTCGGATCCCGAAGGCCTCGGCCATGGCAGCGAAGTCGGGCGTCTGGAGGTTGACGCCGTACTGCGGCTCGCCGGCGACGTCCTGGTCGTAGCGGAGCATTCCGTAGCCGCCGTCATCGACGATGACGGTGGTCAACGGGATCGCCTCCTGGGCGACCGTCGCGAGCTCGCCGCAGGCGAACAGGAAGCCGCCGTCGCCGCAGAGGGCGACGGTCGGGCCGGGGGCGCCGAGGGCGGCGCCGATCGCGGCAGGGAAGGCGAAGCCGAGCGTGCCCCAGCCGACGGGGTAGAGCAGGCGCCGCGGTTCGGGGAAGGGGTGGAAAGCCGGCGGTCCAGTAGCCCGGGATGCACATGTCGCACACGACGGTGGCGTCGTCGGGGAGGGCGAAGCTCAGAGCGTCGAGGAAGCGCAGTGCGCGAGCGTCGAGGTCGCGACAGGCAGCGATGCGAACGGCGCCGAGGTCGGCCCACGCCTCGCCGGTCTCGCTCACGGTCTCGACTACCTCGTCGACGGTGTAGTTGGGGCCCGGCTCGCACGCGACTGCGATCAGACGGGGCGGCTGGGGCTGGAGGAAGTTCTGGGTGTTCATCCCGTCCAGCTGTGCGCCGAACGCGTGGACGACGTCGGCCTCGTCCCACAGCGCGCCCACCGCGGGGGAGTGGGGTGGGAAGCCGATCCGCATGGGATGGCCGAGCGGCATCACGCCACGGGCGCCATAGGTCTCGATCACCGGAGCGCCGAGCTGCTCCGCTGCGGCGACGACCTCGTCGCGGCGGTCGGGGTCCTCGACCCAGATCAGGTGCTTGGTCATCGCAGCTGGTCCGTAGGGATCTCGAGGTAGACGGGACGATCGACGGCTGCGGCGAGCGCGTCGCCGATCGCATCCGGGCCGTGGAAGCTCGCTCCGACGACCGGCGCGAACATGGCGGCCTGGTCAGTGGTCTCGTGCAGCACGCCGCGGTAGACGCCGGGGCGGCGGAGCGTGCTGGGGATGTCGGTGGCGATCACGAGGATCGGCGAGCGCGACGCCCAGGCCTCGCCCACGGCGCCGAGCGTGTTCGCGGCGCCCGGCCCGGTTGTCGTCAGCGCGACGCCGACCCGTCCAGTGGACCGTGCGTAGCCGTCGGCCGCGTAGGCGGCGGCCTGCTCGTGGCGCACCCCGACGAGCCGGATCGAGGACTCGCGCAGCGCCTCCCACAGTGCGAGGTTGTGCACGCCGGGGAGGCCGAAGCAGACCTCCACGCCGGCGTCGCCGAGGGTGCCGACGATCCGGCCGGCGCCGGTCAAGAGGCCCACGGGTCCGGGTGGCCGACGTTGTCCTTCTCGGTCTTCTGGCCTCCGACGCAGATCAGGTCCAGGCCCTCTGCGCCTGCCTTGAAGGACCGGACCACCGCGGGGAGGACGTGCAGGACATCGCCGGGAACGAGGGCGATCTCCTCGCGGTCGAGCCACGCGACTCCGGAGCCGCCCGCGACGACGTAGGACTCCTCCTGCTCGCGGTGCGCGTGGCCGAACGGCATGCGCGCCCCCGGCTCGTAGACGAAGCGGCTGACGCCGAGCGCGTCCGAGCCGACCTCCTGGCGGGTGAAGCGCCACTGGATCGCGACGTCCTCCGGGGAGCGGTCCGGCACATCAGCGAAGTTGGTCTTGCGCCAGCCGGTCATGTCCGGGGGCCCGGGTGGCCGGTGACCTCGTCGGTCAGATGGCGGCGGGCGCCGACGCAGACATAGGTCAACCGGCTGACGCGGAGTGCCTCCGAGGCGATCTCGTAGCGCGTGAGCCGCCACTCGCCCCGGACGCTGCTCGGGTTGCGGTCGGGGACGTCGGCGAAGTTCGTCCTGCGCCACGTGTGCGTGTCGGACGTCATCTCCTGGAAGTATCGCGCCCTGGGAAGGCTCGTGCTGGAGACGGCTCTTGCCGTGCTCGCGCTCTGCGCGCCGGCGGCGACCGGACCCCTGGAATGCGTGGGCGTCGACGCCAACGCCATCCGTTTCACGCACGGCCGTACGCATCGCAAGGTGCAGATCGTCGGCCACCGGCTCGACCGCTCTGCGCACGGGCGCCGGCGGGCGTTGCTGACCTGCCCGCGCGTCCCGCCGGACCGCCGCTGAAGCCGTACGCCAAACCTTGACACGGTTGTGTCAAGGTTTGCTAGCCTGACCGTATCGACGCACTGACGATCAACCAGGCGGCAGCGACGACCGGCTGGTCCTCGCGGATGCTGCGCTACATCGAGCGCGTCGGCCTCATCGAGCCGCAGCGCACCGAGTCCGGCTACCGCGTCTACGGACCGGCAGAGCTGCAGCGCCTGCGCACCCTGCGCGATCTGCTGGCCGAACACGAGATCGGGCTGTCGGACGTCGCCTTCGCCCACCGGCTCCGCGGCGACGCGGGCCTGCGCACGGCGACGGAGGAGTGGCTGGAGGCCGAGGCGCAGCGGCCGGCCGAGGTCGCCCCGAGCGACTGGCTGCGCTTCGAGCAGGACAAACACGAGCGACTACTGGAGACCATCCCCGCATGAGCATCGAGACACAGACCGACTTCAAGGTCGCCGACCTCTCGCTGGCCGCCTACGGCCGCAAGGAGATCGAGCTGGCCGAGCACGAGATGCCCGGCCTGATGAAGACCCGCGAGGAGTTCGCTGCTTCGCAGCCGCTCAAGGGCGCGCGCATCACCGGCTCCCTGCACATGACGATCCAGACGGCCGTCCTCATCGAGACGCTGACTGCTCTCGGCGCCGAGGTCCGCTGGTGCTCGTGCAACATCTTCTCGACCCAGGACCACGCCGCGGCGGCCATCGCCGAGGCCGGCGTCCCCGTCTTCGCCTGGAAGGGCGAGACGCTCGAGGAGTACTGGTGGTGCTCCGAGCAGGCCGTCCTCTGGCCTGACGGTGAGGGCCCGAACATGATCCTCGACGACGGTGGCGACGTGACCATGCTCGTCCACAAGGGCAAGGAGTTCGAGGCGGCCGGCGCCGTGCCGGACCCCGCGCAGGCGGAGTCCGAGGAGTTCCAGGTCTTCCTGGGCCTCCTCCAGCGCTCGCTGACCGAGGACGGCCAGCGCTACACGCGCATCGCCGACGGCATCCTCGGCGTGACCGAGGAGACGACGACGGGCGTCAACCGCCTCTACCAGCTCGCCCAGACCGGCGACCTGCTGTTCCCGGCGATCAACGTCAACGACTCCGTCACCAAGTCGAAGTTCGACAACCTCTACGGCTGCCGCCACTCGCTGGTGGACGGCATCTTCCGCGCGACGGACGTCATGCTCGCCGGCAAGGTCTCCGTGGTCTGCGGCTACGGCGACGTCGGCAAGGGCTCGGCCGCCTCGCTGAAGGCGCAGGGCTCCCGCGTCGTCGTCACCGAGATCGACCCGATCTGCGCGCTGCAGGCGTGCATGGAGGGCTACGACGTCAAGACGCTCGAGGACGTCATCGAGACGGCCGACGTCTTCATCACGACGACGGGCAACAAGGACATCATCACCGCCGAGCACATGCAGCGCATGAAGCACGGCGCGATCGTCGGCAACATCGGCCACTTCGACAACGAGATCGACATCGCCGGTCTCGCGAAGCTGCCCGGCGTCGAGAAGATCAACATCAAGCCGCAGGTCGACCAGTGGCGCTTCGCCGCCGGCAACGCGATCATCGTGCTCTCCGAGGGCCGCCTGCTCAACCTCGGCAACGCGACGGGCCACCCGTCCTTCGTGATGTCGAACTCGTTCACGAACCAGACGATCGCCCAGATCGAGCTGTTCACGAAGAACGACGAGTACGAAAAGCAGGTCTACGTCCTGCCGAAGCACCTCGACGAGAAGGTCGCCCGGCTGCACCTCGACGCGCTCGGGGCCAAGCTGACGACGCTCCGGCCCGACCAGGCGTCCTACATCGGCGTGTCGGTCGAGGGCCCCTACAAGCCGGATCATTACCGCTACTAGCCAGGCCTCTGGCCTGGCTCGCATCGAGTGGGCGGACGGGCAGATGCCCGTCCTCCGCTCGATCCGCGAGCGCTTCGCCGCCGAGCGCCCGCTCGACGGCGTGCGCGTCGCGGCCTGCCTGCACGTCACCGCCGAGACGGCGTGCCTCGTGCGGGCGCTGGAGGCCGGCGGCGCGACGGTGGCGCTGTGCGCCGCCAATCCCCTCTCGACGCAGGACGACGTGGCGGAGGCGCTCGGCGTCGCCGCCCGCCGCGGCGCGGCACCCGACCCCGAGGCGGCGCTCGACCCACTGCCGCACGTCACCCTCGACGACGGCGCCGACCTCGTCTCCCTGCTGCACGCGACGGGCCGCACCGAAGGGCTGCGCGGCGGGACGGAGGAGACGACGACCGGGCTCGTGCGGATCCGCCGGCTCGACCTCGACTGCCCGGTGATCGCGGTCAACGAGGCGCGCACCGAGCGGCTCTTCAACGACCACTACGGCACGGGGCAGAGCGCGCTCGACGGGATCCTGCGCGCGACCAACCTGCTGCTGGCCGGCAAGACGATCGTCGTGCTGGGCTACGGGGAGACGGGCCGCGGCATCGCCGCGCGCGCCCGCGGCGCGGGCGCGCAGGTGATCGTCTGCGAGGTCGACCCGATGCGCGCCCTGGAAGCGCGGATGGAGGGCTTCGAGGTCATGCCGGCGCTGGCCGCGGCCGCGCGCGGCGACGTCTTCGTCACGGTCACGGGCTGCCGCGACGTGCTGCGCCGCGAGCACTTCGAGCTGATGAAGCACGGCGCGGTGCTCGCCAACGCGGGTCACTTCGACGTCGAGATCCGGCTGGCCGACCTCCCCGGCGAGCCGGAGCAGGTGCTGCCGCTCGTGCAGCGCTACGGCCACCTCAACCTGCTGGCGGCCGGCCGCGTCGTCAACCTCGCCGCCGGCGATGGTCACCCCGCCGAGATCATGGACCTGTCCTTCGCCAACCAGGCGCTGGCGGCCGAGCACCTCGTCACCGCGAGTCTGCCGCCGGGCGTCCACCCGGTGCCGCTGGACATCGACCGCGAGATCGCGCGCCTCAAACTCGAGGCGCTCGGCGTCGGGATCGACGCCCTCACGTCAGACCAGCAGGACTACCTCTCGACCTGGTCAGCTAGGCCGGGGACATGACGATCACCGCGATGTCGCGGGCCGTCCGCTCCTGGTAGCCCTCGTAGTGCTCGTACATCGCGTTCAGCTTCGGCCAGTACGCGGCCTTCTCCTCGGCTGACGCGCGCCGCGGCTTCATGCGGGTGCGCTTGCCCTTGATCTCGACCTCGGCGGTGTCCATCGCCTGGAGGTTCAGCCACCACGCGGGCGCTGCCTCACGGCCGCCGGCCGAGGCGACGATGATCAGGTCCTGCCCGTCGGCGAGGTAGAAGAGCGGCGTCTCGCGCTGCTTGCCCGACTTGCGCCCGACCGTGTGCAGGATGCAGACCGGCGCGCCCTGCATCGTCCCGCCGATCCGGCCGCGCGTCACGCGGTGTGCGAGGACGTGGAGCTTCGTGAAGACGTTGACGGCGCGCAGGCCGAGCGTGCCGGAGTCCGGGACGGCGGGTGGGGTCGAGGCCATCGCCGGACCCTATCCTCGCCCGCCGTGGACGGCCTACGCGCAAGTGTCGAGAAGATGGAGGCCGAGGGCCTCGCCGAGGAGGCCGTCGCCGCCTTCACGCGTTCCTACGAGCGCTGGGCGGCGGGGGAGACCGGGCTGATCGCCGAGGACGCGATCGAGCCGCTCGACGAGCTGCCCGACCACGCCGACCTGCCGGACGCCGACGGCCCGCTCGACGAGACCGTCGTGATCAAGCTCAACGGCGGCCTCGGGACGTCGATGGGCATGACCGGGCCGAAGTCGCTGCTGGCGGTCCGCGACGACCTCACGTTCCTCGACATCACGGCACGCCAGGTGCTCGCCCTGCGCGAGCGCACGGCGCGCGGCTGCCGCTCGTGCTCATGAACTCGTTCGCGACGCGCGAGCCGTCGCTGGCCGCGCTGCCGGACGAGATCGAGGTCGACGTCGGCGTCGACTTCGTCCAGAACAAGATCCCGAAGATCCTCGCCGACACCGGCATGCCCGCCGAGTGGCCGGACAACCCCGACCTCGAGTGGTGCCCGCCCGGCCACGGCGACCTCTACACCGCGCTGCAGACCTCCGGGATGCTCGAGCGCCTGCTTGACGCGGGCTACCGCTACGCCTTCGTCTCCAACGTCGACAACCTCGGCGCGGTGCTCGACCCGCGCATCCTCGCCTGGTTCGCCGACTCCGGCGCCCCCTTCGCCAGCGAGGCGATCGACCGCACCGAGGCCGACAAGAAGGGTGGCCACCTCGCCCGCCACGACGGCGGGCTGGTCCTGCGCGAGTCGGCCCAGGTCGCCGACGAAGACCAGGACGCCTTCCAGGACACGAGCCGCCACCGCTTCTTCAACGCCAACAACCTCTGGGTCGACCTCCACGCCTTGCGCGACGTCGTCGCCGACGGGCCGATCGAGCTGCCGCTGATCGTCAACCGCAAGACCGTCGACCCGGGCGACAAGTCCTCGCCGGCGGTCGTCCAGCTCGAAACGGCGATGGGCGCCGCGATCGGCGTCTTCGACGGCGCGCTCGCGCTGCGCGTCCCGCGCGGCCGCTTCCTTCCCGTCAAGACGACCTCCGACCTGCTGGTCATGCGCTCGGACGCCTACGTGGTGGACGGACGAGGTCCGCATCGCGCTCGCGCCAGGCCGCGACGCCGCGCCGCTCGTGTCGCTCGAGCGACGAGTACAAGCTCGTCGGCGACTTCGACGAGCGCTTCCCGCAGGGCCCGCCGTCGCTCGTAGAGGCCGAGCGCCTCACCGTCGAGGGCGACGTCACCTTCGGGCGCGACGTCGTCGTGCGCGGCACGGTCCGTATCGAGGGCCCGGCGTCAGTCGACGACGGCTCGGTCCTCGAGCAGCTCCTCGCGGCGATTGGCGGCCTCGGACTCGCGCAGCATGCGCGCGAACAGGTAGGCGAGGCCGACGCCCATGACCAGCGACTGCTCGAGGCCCATGATCAGGCCGGCGACGTGCAGGTCGTCGAGGGGAGACAGTCCCCAGCGCTCGGCGCCGGCCTGCAGGGCGTAGCCGTCGTAGAGCAGGTTCGGGGAGAAGGCGAGCGCGACGCCGAGCGCGCCGACGAGCAGCTTGGTGGAGGCCATGTAGGCGATCGGGGGCCATCCCGCCGAGGCGCAGGCGCGAGCGGATCGGCGAGATCAGGTGCCACCAGTAGAGGAAGCCCGCCGCGGCGAAGGAGAGGTGCTCGAGCACGTGGACGAAGCCGTTCGTGAGCGCCGCGTCGTAGAAGACCGGCACGTGCCAGAACCACATGGCCCCGACGTAGGCGACGACGCCGAACGCGGGGGAGCCGAGGAAGCCGAGCCGCTGCTCGAACGCGAGCACCTGCTTGGTCATCGGCCGCAGGATCTTCTTGGTGAGGCCGAGGATCAGCAGGATCGGCACCAGGTCGGCGAGGATCAGGTGCTGGAGCATGTGGCCCGAGGCGAGCTGCTCGCCGATGCGGTCGACGGGCGAGACGAGCGCGACGACGATCAGCAGCAGGCCCGCCATCCACAGGACCAGCCGCCCGGCGCCGGCGCCGACCTTGCGCCAGCGGACGACGTAGACGTAGCCGTAGACCGCCACGGTCAGGAACACCGCCGGCGCGAGCGTCCAGCCGGCGTCGACGGGCACCTTCATCGTGGGCGAGTCTGGCAGGTAAAGGAGGGGCTTCGAGCGGGGTGTGTGCTCGCAACCCGCGTAGAGCCCGGGTTGGAGCACACACCGCCACCGGGCGCCGCCCTTACCAGCCCAATTCGCATACGGCTTCGTGCCGGTTCAGCGCCGATTGAGCGAATCCTGAGCCGAACCCAAGGATCGCGAGCGACGATGCACCCATGTGGGCCCAACTCCTCGACGTCATCGCGCCGCCGGTATGCGTGGGATGCCGCGGCCCGGCCGGGTCGCTCCTGTGCGCCTCGTGCGCGCGGGACCTGCCGTGGCTCGGTGACGGCGTGTGCCGGCGCTGTGCGCAGCGCTCGCACGCCGGGCGGCTGTGCCCGGCGGCCGGCGCGGAGTGGGCGACCGCGTGGGCGCCGTGCGCCTACGAGGGGTCGGCGCTCGCGCTCGTGCGCGAGCTGAAGTTCCACGGCGCGTTCGCGGCGACCGGGCTGATGGCGGCGCAGATCGTCGCCAACGCGCCGGAGTGGGCGCTGGACGGCGTGACCGCGGTCGTCGCCGTTCCGGCTGCGCCCTGGCGCCGCCGGCGCCGCGGGTTCGACCCCGCAGAACATCTTGCGACGGAGTTGGCGCGCCGCCTGGACCTGCCGGTCGTCGACTGCCTCAGCCGCTCTGGGAGGGCGGCCCGGCAGCTCGGCGCCCGGCGGGCCGCGCGGCGCGCGCCCGGCCGGATCGGGGTTCGTGCCAGCGCCTCGGCGCCGAGTGGCCCGGCCCTGCTGGTCGACGACGTGCACACGACCGGTGCCACGCTGATGGCCTGCGCCGCGGCCCTGCGAGCCGCCGGGACGCCCACGGTCCGCGCCGTCACCTATGCACGGACGCTTTGACCACTTTTGAATGTCGTCATCTTGTGAAACACTCCCGAAGGACCCAACTCCCCCCTCGGAGGTCCACTGTGCAGATCGAAGTCAAGGGCCGTCATTTCACGGTCACCGACACACTTCGCGAACAGGTCGAGCGACGTTTCGCGAAAGTCGCGAGGCAGGTCAACGGCTCGTCGACGCTCGAGGTGGAGCTCTCGCGGAGAGAAGAATCCGGCGAACCCCGTGTGCGAGGTGGCCGAGGCCACGGTCCGCATGAAGGGCGTCACCCTCCGGGCACGCGAGGCATCGCGGGACATGCCGCACGCGATCAACCTGGTCGCCGACGACATCGCGCGGCAGGTCAAGCGCGTCCGCGACAAGCGCCGCGGACCGCGGGCCGGGGACCACTTCGAGGCACCCGCCGCCCCGGCGTGACGCAGCGGCGGCCCAGCCGCGGCCTCTAGTCTGGGAGGCCATGCCGAAGATCCTCGACAAGGCCCTCCGGCTGGGGGAGGCCCGCCAGTTCAAGTCATACGAGAAGCGGGTCGACGCCATCAACCGCTTCGAGCCCGAGCTGGAACTGCTCGAGGACGACGAGCTGCGCGAGCAGTTCAACGCGCTGCGCGAGCGGGCGGTCAACGGCGAGGATCTCAACGAACTGCTGCCCGAATGCTTCGCGATCACTCGCGAGGCCGGCAAGCGCACGATGGGCATGCGGCACTTCGACGTGCAGATGATCGGCGGCATGGTGCTGCACTCCGGCGCGATCTCGGAGATGAAGACCGGCGAGGGCAAGACGCTCACCGGCACGCTCGCGACGATCCTCAACGCGATCGCCGGCAAGGGCGTCCACATCGTCACGGTGAACGACTACCTGGCCCGCCGCGACGCGGAGTGGATGAGCCCGATCTACGACTTCCTCGGCGTGACCTGGGGCGTCCTGCAGAACCAGATGGCCTACGAGCAAAGGTCCGCGCCTACGCCTCGGACATCACGTACGGCACCAACTCCGAGTTCGGCTTCGACTACCTGCGCGACAACATGGCCTCGACGCTGCGCGAGAAGGTCCAGCACGGCCAGCGCATCACGGAGGACGGCAAGGCCGTCGCGACCCACAACTTCGCGATCGTCGACGAGGTCGACAACATCCTCATCGACGAGGCCCGCACCCCGCTGATCATCTCCGGCGCGCCGGAGCAGGCCGCCGAGCTCTACGTGCAGTTCGCCAAGCTCGCCCGCCAGCTCAAGGCCGGCAAGCGCCCGGAGGGCATGGACCCGCGGACCAAGAAGGAGTTCGTCGCCGACTTCGACTACGAGTTCGAGGAGAAGCACAAGACGGTCTCGGTCACCGAGCAGGGCGTCTCGAAGGCGGAGCGCTTCCTGCGCATCGACCACCTCTACCGGGCCGAGAACGGCCACCTGGTCAACCACCTCCTCAACTCCCTCAAGGCGGAGGCGCTCTACAAGCGCGACGTCGACTACGCCGTCGTCGACAACGAGGTCAAGATCATCGACGAGTTCACCGGCCGCATCATGGAGGGCCGGCGCTGGTCGGAGGGCCTGCACCAGGCCGTCGAGGCCAAGGAGGGCGTGCGGATCCAGGAGGAGAACCAGACCCTCGCCACGATCACGCTCCAGAACTACTTCCGCATGTACGACAAGCTGGCCGGGATGACGGGCACCGCCCTCACCGAGGCCAACGAGTTCATGAAGATCTACAAGCTGCCGGTGGTCGCGATCCCGACCAACCGGCCGATGATCCGCGACGATCGCAACGACTCGATCTACAAGACCAAGGAAGGCAAGTGGTCCGCGGTCGAGCGCGAGATCGAGAGCCGCCACGAGGCCGGCCAGCCCGTGCTCGTCGGCACCATCTCCGTCGAGGTGTCAGAGCTGCTGAGCCGCCGCCTCGAGCGCCGCGGCATCCCGCACAGCGTGCTCAACGCCAAGCCGGAGTTCGCCGAGCGCGAGGGCGAGACGATCGCCGAGGCCGGGCGCATCGGCGCCGTCACCATCGCCACCAACATGGCCGGACGCGGCGTGGACATCAAGCTCGGCGGCAACGCCGAGCACCTCACGCAGATGGAGCTGGCCAAGCTCGGCCTCAAGCCCGGCGATCCGGACTACCAGGAGCGCTTCGACGAGATCCTGCCGACCTTCGACGCCCGCGTCGCCGAAGCTCGCGACCAGGTCATGGCGGCCGGCGGCCTGTGCATCATCGGCACCGAGCGCCACGAGTCCCGCCGCATCGACAACCAGCTCCGAGGCCGCGCCGGCCGCCAGGGCGACCCGGGCACGTCGCGCTTCTTCCTGTCGGCCGAGGACGACCTCGTGCGCCTGTTCGCCGGCGACCGCATCTACCGCATCCTCGACCGCTTCAAGGTGGTCGACGAGGAGGGCAACGAGGAGCCGATCGAGGCGAGCATTCTCACCAAGCAGATCGAGAACGCCCAGCGCAAGGTCGAGGAGCAGCACTACCTCCAGCGCAAGCACACGCTCGAGTACGACGACGTGATGAACCAGCAGCGCGAGGTCATCTACCGCTACCGCGATGACGTCCTCGAGGGCCGCGACATGGGTCAGGTCGCGCGCGAGGAGGTCGAGAAGGTCATCAACCGCCTGGTCGACGAGTACACGCCGACCGACTACTTCGAGGACTGGGACCTCGACGAGCTGTGGTCGCAGCTCGACCAGCTCTTCCAGGTCGACTTCGGCCACGAGGAGCTCGACCCCCAGAGCACCGATCGCGAGACGCTCAAGCGGCTCCTGGTCGAGGATGCGCTGAAGCTCTACGAGGAGCGCGAGGCGGAGCTGTCGCCCGACCTCATGCGCCAGCTCGAGCGCTTCCTGCTGCTGCAGATCATCGACGAGCGCTGGCGCGAGCACCTCTTCGACATGGACTACCTGCGCGAGGGCATCCACCTGCGCGGCTTCGCCCAGATCGAGCCGATCATCGCCTACAAGAACGAGGCCTTCACCTTGTTCACGGACATGATGAACGGCATCTGGCAGACGTTCGCCCGGATGATCTACAACGTCGAGGTCGAGGTCGAGTCCGCCCAGGAGAACCTCCAGACCGGTGGCCAGGCCGCCGGCGGCGCGGCCGAGCTCGCCTACTCGGGCGGCACGCTCGAGGACGGCACGGGCTACTACGGCGAGGACGGCGAGGTGGTCGACCACGACTCGGGTGGCGAGCTCGTCGGCGCGCCGGTGCAGCAGCGGCGGCTCGAGGACAACGAGCAGCTCGGCCGCAACGACCCCTGCTGGTGCGGGTCGGGCAAGAAGTTCAAGAAGTGCCACGGCGCCTGAGTTTCTCTCCGGCTGAGAAAGAGGCTCTGCTGACCGCCGAGCGCGCAGGTGCGCCGTTCCTCGCCCATCGCGACGAGCACGGCGACCTGCGCCTTGTGCCGCTCAACACCAGCGAGCTGATCCGCATCGGTCGCACGGACGACAACGACGTCGTCCTCGCCGGCGACGCCGAGGTCTCGCGAGCGCACGCCGAGATCCGTGCCGCCGGAGCGGGGTGGACCATCTTCGACGACGGCATGTCACGCAACGGCACCTTCGTCAACGAGCACCGCGTCGTCCGCCACCGGCGCCTGGAGGACCGCGACGTCGTACGGGTCGGCGCCACGTCGCTGCTCTTTCGGCAGCCCTCGGCCGCCAGCGTGGAAAGCACCGCGGTGACCGGCAGGCGGCCGGTGCCGCCGGTGACCGACGGCGAGCGCCGGGTGTTGATCGCGCTGTGCCGGCCGCTGCTGCTCGGCCCGGACCCGCTGCCGACACCGGCGTCCAATCCGGAGATCGCCGAGGAGCTCGTCCTCTCCCTCTCGGGGGTCAAGAGCCACGTGCGCGCGCTGTTCGCGAAGCTGGGCGTGGACGACGAGCTGCCGCCGAACCGCAAGCGCGTCGAGCTCGCCCGCGAGGCGCTCGACCTGGGCCTCGTCTCCGCCCGCGACCTATGACCCTCGGTCCCGGTGCCGTCGTCGGCCCGTACCGGCTCGGGCGCCTGCTCGGCCGGGGCGGGATGGCGGTGGTCTACGAGGCGACGCACGAGACGGCCGGCCGGACCGTCGCGCTGAAGCTGATCTCGCCCGACCTGGTCGACCCTGAGTTCGTCGTGCGCTTCGAGCGGGAGGGGCGGATGCAGGCGGCACTCGACCATCCCCACGCGGTCACCGTCTACGAGGCGGGCACCTCGGAGTACGGCCCCTATCTCGCCATGCGACTGGTGCAGGGCACGACGCTCGCCGGCCTGATCGACGACGGCGTCGCTGACGTCGGCCCGCACGCTCGACCTGCTCGAGCAGGTGGCGGACGCGCTCGACGCCGCGCACGCGGCGGGGCTCGTGCACCGCGACGTCAAGCCGCGCAACGTGCTGGTGGAGGACGCCGACCACGCCTTCCTGGCCGACTTCGGGCTCACCCGCCCCGGCGACGACGGGGTGACCGCGACCGGACGCTTCCTGGCCACGGTCGCCTACGCCGCTCCCGAGGTGGTGGCCGGCCGCCCGCCGGGGCCGGCCGCCGACCGCTACGCGCTGGCCGTCGTGCTCTTCGAGTGCCTGACCGGCTCGACGGCATTCCCGCGCCCCACCACGTCGGCCATCCTCTACGCGCACACCACCGAGCCGCCGCCGCGGGTCAGCGGGCGGCGCGCCGAGGCGCCCGAGCGCCCTCGACGAGGTGCTGATGGCGGGGCTGGCGAAGGATCCGGACCAGCGCCCGGCCTCCGCCGTCGAGCTGATCCGGCGGGCCCGTCAGGCGCTCGGCGAAACCGTCCTCGACCCTCCCGCACCGCGGCTCGTGCAGCGTCACCAGTCCGAGACCGTCACATCCGGGCTGGAGACCATGCCCGTGCCGCCGAAGCCGAAGCGACGGGCGCGCGTGCCGATCGTGGCAGCGGCCCTCGCCGGGCTCGTCATCGGCGGCGCCGTAGTCGCGCTGCTCGACCGCGACAAGAAACGGACGCCCGTCGCGCCGGCCCCGCTGCCAGCCCCTCCAGCCGGCACCGAGCGGCTTGGGCCGGAGCTGACCGCAGCCGGGCGAACGATGGACTGCAAGGGGAAACCGGTGTCGCCGTCGTCACCGAACTGCACCATTTTCCAAGAGCGCCTGGCCCCGGACACCACGCTGGTCGTCCCACGCAACGGCTCCGTCGTCCGCTGGGGGGTGCGCGGCGCATCCGGGGAGCTTGCGCTGGCCGTGCTGCGGCGTGATGGCGACGAGTATTTCCAGATCGCTCGGTCCCGGACAGAGTTCATCAGCTCGCCGGAGCCGCAGTTCTTCAAGACCGACGTCCTGGTCGAGCAGGGCGACCGGCTCGGCCTAGTGCTCGTTGCCGGGTCCGGGGTCGGCATCCGCGCCGCCGAGGAGGCGAGCACCGGCGTCTTCATCCCGTCGGTCGGGGTCGGGGAGAAGCCCGCGATCGGCGTCACCGGCGAACTCCTGTTCAACGCCGACCTGGCGGCGGGTCGCGTTTCTCCGGAGCCCGCGAAGCTCTTCGATGCGGAAGCGGAGTCCGCGCCGAAGGGCGAGGTGTACGAGAGCGGCCGTGCGAAGTTCCCGGACGGCTCTCCGGTTGAGGTGCAGGTCGCCGTCCTCGACGACGGCCGCGGCGTGCTCGACCTCATCGAGGGCGGACGCCGGACAGCCCGCATAGAGATTCCCGACTTTCTCGCCGGCAGCCGGGTCCTGTCCCTCGAGCTCACGCCGATCCCGCCGAAGGCCCGCCGACTCGGTGTCGGCGTGCTCTTCACGCAGGAGGACAGCCAGCGCCTCCGCGAGCGCTACTTCTACGCGGACGGGCCGAAGTTCAAGTTCCTGAACTGACGGGTCAGTGAACTTCAGCCCGCGGGTCACTACCGCTCCATAATCCAGGAGGGGAAGGTGCAGGCGTGCGCCGACTCGGAATCGTTGTGCTCGCTCTCCTCGCGTGGAACGCTGCGCCAGCGCGCGCGGCCACGCAGTTCACCGACTTCACGAGCGTGACGACCACGTCGGCCTCCGGGACCTTGCAGGGCGTGGGTGGTGTCGCCATCGTGGGCGACGAGATCTCGACGGTGCCCGGCAGCGTGATCGACGGCACCTCGACGGCGTTCTCGAGCAACTTGTTCACGCCGCCGCTGCCCACGACCGACGCCATCGAGATCCGCGGCGCGACGGGTCGCAACTTCACGATCGGCTCTCCGAGCGGCGTCGTCAACCCGGTCATCCACATCAACTCGTTGCTGTCGCAGCTGACCTTCCCCGCCGGGACGACGATCCAGCGGCTGAGCGGCGACGGCAACTTCGTCGTCTCCGGCAACGTGGTGCGAGGCACCGCCGGCCAGGCGGACGCCAACGGGACGGTCCGGCTCGTCGGCACCTTCAACTTCGTGCAGTTCAGCACCACACCGCAGTTCGCTGGGTCCCAGCCGGACGGCATTCTCGTCCAGCTCGGGGCGGACCCGTTCGAGCAGCCGCGCATCGCCCGCCTGCGCTGGCCGCTCGACGAGGACATCTCGAGCGGCAGCGTCTCGGACGCGACCGGCCAGGGGAACACGGGCACGATCAGCGGCGCACAGCCGATCTACGACGGCCGGTTCGGCCGCGCCTTCCGCGTGCCGGTCGGCGCGTCCATCGCATCGGCCCGCAATGCCGGGCTTGAGACGCCGAGGATGACCGCGGTCATGTGGCTGCGCCGAGACGGAGCACCCGCCTCACCTTCGACGCTGATCCGCTACGGGACGGCGGCCGGATGTGCAGGCGGGTCGTCCTGGAGCCTGACCACGACGGCGAACGGTGGCTTCCGCTTCCAGGCGAAGACGGCCGGCGGCACGCTGACGGACACCTTCAATCCCGTACCGGGTCTGTGGGACGGCGGCTGGCACGCACTCGCGATCTCCTACGACGGCGCCTCGCCAAAGCTCGCCTACGGCAACACTGTCTCCGGCGTCTTCAATCAGAACCTCGGAAGCCTCACCTACTCCGGGACCCGCGGGCTCGAGGTGGGCGGGGCCGACTGTCCCGAGCCCGCCGCGGGGATCGACGTCGACGACGTGCGCCTGTACCCCAGCGCGCTGTCGGACTTCGACCTGCGCTACCTCACGAACCGCTTGCACGTCTTCCCACCGACGCTGCCGTCCAGCCCGCTTGACGACTCGCCCCTCATTGCTCGGTACCCGCTCAACGCCGCACCCTTCGGCAGCGTGGACGTTACGGACGCCTCCGGCCACGGCCTGCACGGCCGCAACTCCACCGGCGTCGCGACGGACGGGCGCTTCGCGCAGGCGCTTTCGGGTGAGTTCGAGGTGCCCAACCCGACGGTCGGTACGCGCATCCTCGAGCCCTTCCAGGTCACGCTCTCGACCTGGATCCGAGGCAGTCAGCCGTACCCGGCGGCTCGCACGATCATCGGCAAAGGCGGCACCACGTGCAACAACACTGCCGCTTATGGCCTTCTGACCAAGTCGCTCGGACAGCCGTACTTCCGCGTCGAGACCGTCGACACCAACGGCGTCGAGCAGACCGTCGACTCGCCGGAGCTCTCCTCGGGTGCCGTCTTCGACGGCACCTGGCACGCCCTCGCGGGGACGTTCGACGGAAACCAGGCCAAGATCTATCTCGACGGCGCGCTGGTGGGGACCACGACGATGCCCCCCGGCTTCGCCACCATCGACTACGACGACTGGACGGACGGGACGCTCGGCGTCGGGTGGACTCGCGGCTGCGCCGGCTCGGGCTTCGGCAAGAACCTCGACGAGGTCCAGATCTACGACCGCGCGATCACCGCGCAAGAGATCGCGTACCTGCACGACCCGTCCGCGACGCAGCCGCCCGTGCTGCCGATGCCGACGCCGACGGCCACACCGACGCCGACTGCTTCGGCGACCGCTACGGCCACAGCGACCGCACGGCCACGGCCACGGCCACGGCCACGGCCACGGCGACGCCGACCGTTACGCCGGTTGCGACTCCGGTGTTCTGCCCAGGCGACGAGACGGCGACCCCGACGCCGACCGCGACGGCGACGGCGACGGTGTCGGCCACCCCGACCCCGACGATCACGGCGGAGCCGGCGCCGACCGCCGAGCCCGAGCCCGGCCTGGCGCTCAAGTGGCACCTCAACCGCTGCGAGCGCAAGCGGTCCGAGGACTACTCGGGCAAGATCTTCGACGCTTCAGGCAACAGCCTGCACGGCACCATCGGTGCGGGCAGCTTCCTCGGCCCGGGCCGCTTCGGCAATGCGTTCGCGCTGCCGCGTGCGCCCCAGACAGCCGGGGTCGGCGTCGACGTGAGCGACGACAACGAGCCGGCCGAGCTCGAGCCCCAGAACGTTTCGATGATGTTCTGGATGCGCGGGCAGGCGCCCACCGAGCTGATGAGCTTCGGCGGCTACGGCACCACGTGCAGCTCCTACGCCTACGGCTTCCCGGGGAGCAACTCCGGGGTCCAGTTCAGCGTCCTCGGCAGCGACTCCCCGATCCCGCGCAGCTCGCCGCAGGGACAGGGTGTCTACGACGGCCAATGGCACGCGATCGCCGGCACGTTCGACGGCAGCGTCATCCGGCTGTACGTCGACGGACTGCAGGTCGGTGACGGATCTCCGATGAACGCCCCGATCGGTTACGAGCGGCTCTCCCAACCGAGGAAGCTGCGCATCGGCGGACCGAACTCGCTTGACGGCGACTGCATCATCAAGCCCTTCCGGGGCGACGTTGACGAAGCGCGCGTCTACGGGCGCGCGCTCAACGCGACGGAGATCGCCTACCTGAGTGCCGGCTTCCACCGCCGCCCGCCGACGCTGCCGATCCCCAACGGCCCGAAGAACACGATCAAGCCGACACTCTCCGGCCAGCCTCAGGTCGGCTCGACGCTGACCTGCGCTCCGGGCACCTGGACGGGCAACCCGACGTCGTTCGAATATCTGTGGGAACGCGCGACGCGGGAGACCAGGGTGGAAGGCGACGACAGCTGGATCCCGATCAACAATGCTGCCGGGACGACGTACACACTGACCGCGTTCGAGGACCGCCAGCGGATCCGCTGCCGCGCGATCGCGACGGACGCCAACGGCCTGACGGGCGAAGCGCTCAGCCTCTCCAAGCGCGTCGACACCGGCCCGCCGGTCAACACGGTGCCGCCCCAGGTCACCGGCACCCCCATCGCCCGGCAGACGCTCACCTGCGAGCCCGGGACCTGGGAGCGCATCGAGGACAGCGACGAGTTCCGTTACCAGTGGCTGCGCGACGGCAACCCCATCGCAGGGGCGACTGCGAAGACGTACTTCGTTCAGTTCGGCTACGACTACGGGGAATACGGCTTGGGCGCCACCCCGCTTCCCGACGGTGATGGCGGTCACGAGCTGAGCTGCCGGGTGACGGCCTCAAACGACATCGGGTCGACGAACGCCGTCAGCGTTCCCGTAGGAGCGGTCGACGGCCCGCCGATCCGTATGAGCGGCGGCGGGATCTCGATCTCCGAGGAGGCGAACCCGCTCGAACGGACCGCGACCTGCGAGCGCGGGCAGTGGGCGAACGACTACCTCGGCCGGCCGGGTTACGAGGACGAGTACCTGTGGTTCCGGGGGCCGAGTGTGGAGACGCAGGAGCCGATCGCGGGCGAGGTGGGGCGCACCTTCAAGATCACCGCCGACGTGCTCGGCCGCTACATCAGCTGCCAAGTGCGACCGATCAACATCGCCGGCCGGACGGCCGCAGCGGTCGTCCCGCGAATCGAGGGTCACCTCGGAGCGTCGCCCGCGATCTTCATCCCGCTGCCGGTGCCGACCAAGCGCGCCCTGCTCGAGACGGTCAATCGCGACAACCCGAACGACCCGATCAACATGACGGCGATCGACCTCGAGTACCGCAACGACGTCATCACCTACACCCAGCAGCTCCTCGAGGCGCAGCGGCAGGCCGAGCGCCGCAGCTGCGAGAGGGGTCAGATCGAGATCAACCGACGACTCCCCGAGATCAACGACCTGCTCAATCTCCCGCCAGGACAGCTCGAACAGCTCACCACGGAGACCCCGGACAAGCTCCGGGCCGAGCGCGACAACCTGATCGCGGCGCAGATCGAGGCGGGCAGCCTCCCGAAAGCCAAGGCGCGCAAGGGTGCCGTCTTCACCTACAAACAGCGCTGCCAGGTCCTGTTGTACGACTTCGAGAACACGAAGGCCATTCCGAGAGGCGTGGAGTGGAACAAGCGCGGCAGCACCTGCCGCATCGGCGACACCTGCCCGGATCTGGGGCTCGCGCTGCAGCCGTCGATGCCGACGGAGGCGCCGGCCCTGACCGCCGAGCTGACCACCAGAATCGAGAACTCCACCCCGCTGCGGCTCCTGTGGGACATCGATGGCAACGGCACCACGGACATCTCCTGTCCCGGGAGTGCACCCGTGCTGCGCTCGAATCTGGTCCGCGGCTACTACGACGTCAACGTCGTCATCGTCGAACGCTCGAGCGAGACGACGGGGCTGTTCTCCGGTATCCGCGAGCGGGTCTTGTTCCCGAACCGGAACGTGACCAACCCGGGCGAATTGTTCAAAGCCGGCCCGAAGTGGTGCCGCACGTCGATGGTGCCGCCGCCGGACCCGGACGTCGGACCCTGCACCACGGAGGCCACCGTCGGCACCGTGCGGCTGCAGGGCAACCTGTGCCCGATCAACGTGCGCGGCATCCCGAGCTCGCAGATCGACGGTCTGCCGCCGGAGATCCAGGAGGTGATCATGAAGGCCGCCAAAGCGATCAACGTGGCCGAGGCCGCCCGTGACCTGCTCCTGCCAGGTTCGACCGTGGGTACCCGGTCGCTGATGGCGCCGGTGTTCCGCGCGGCCACCCCGGCGGCGATCTCGAGCGCTGCGCTCAACACCGCCGCGACGATCGGGAGCATTTCGCAGGCGAAGGAGTACGCCGTCGGCGCCGGATCACCCCTCGAACAGGCTGTGGCCACCGAGTTCAACAAGGGCAAGCAGATCGTGACCGACCAGGCGCCACGCGCCCTCGACCAGATCTACTCCGCCAACGCCGTCGGCTCAAACGGCGTCAATGGTGTCGGAGGACTGCCGGGAGTGATGAAGGTCAACGGCGTCGCCGTCAACCCGGCCAGCGAGGGAGGCAACACGATCATCTCCCCATCTGACGTGTCCAACGGCGTCAAGGGCTTCGTGCCGCCGGCGATGCGGATCTACTCGAAGAACGCGGAGTCCGCGATGGGCATCGTCCCGATGGTGCCGGATCCGGAGCCGTATGCCGCCGAGCTGAAGGAGACCGCGAAGGCGGAGGCTGACCGGGTCCTGGCCGAAGGCATCAACTTCACCCAGGAGAAGTTCAAGCCGCTCATCGAGAAGGTCAACAAGACACTGGGACCCTTCCGGCTGACCGGGAGCGACGTCAAGGTGACGGCCAACGACGATGGCACGGCCACGATCCACGCCGTCGCTGAGCTGCCGTTCCTGTCCACTGAGGGCTTCGGTCAGGGGGAGGCGCAGACTCGCGTTCCGCCGCCGTGCCCGGGTGGCCGCGAGCCGAAGCAGGGGGAGGACTGCGCCACCGAGGCGAAGCGCTCGGCGATCGAGCTCGACAACCAGAGCAAGAAGAAGAAGCCGGGCGTCGAGGTCAAACTCTTGGGCGACCTCAACGGCAAGCTCGTGCTGCAGGGCCTGACGCTGAACGTTCCGACGGCGTACCTGTTCGGCCTCCGCGTCCGCGGCCTCTTCCTGTCCTACGACAACGGCGAGCTGTTCGCGAAGGGTCAGCTGATCTTCGACGCGATCGGCGGCGACGGCATCGACATCAAGGGCTTCCGGGTCGACAACGAAGGCACCTTCAAGGAGCTCAACGTCAGCTACCTGGCGGGCGCCGGCAAGGGCATCCCGGTCTTCCCCGGGGTCTTCATCACCAAGATCGGCGGTGGCTTCAAGGCGCCGATGCCGCTCGAGCTCAACGGCGACGCTGCGATCTCGATGCTGGCCCCGTCTGCGGGCGGCGGTTGCCCGACCCTCGGGATCGACGGAGGCCTGAACATCCATTTCGCGCCGCGGCCGATGGGCATGAAGGTCGTCGGCAACGTCGGGGTCCTGTGCATCCCGTTCCGCAAGATGAGCTTCGAGGCCTGGGAGAGCGGCGTCGTGAAGATCTCCGACGAGCTCGACTACAACATCCCGGCCATAGCCCGGTTGCGCACCCTCGTCGCGGGCGACATGCAGACCGACCCGAACAAGTGGCAGATCTCGGCCCGCGGCTCGGCCGAGTTCCCGATCCTGCCGATCCCGGACGTCACGCTCAAGGCCGTGCTGTCCAACCTCGGCCTGGCGGGCTGCGGCTCGATCACCATCGACCTGGTGGTCGACGAGATCACGATCGGCGCCGGCGTGGGCGTGCGGTTCCCGGGCGGCGGCCTACCGCCGAGCTTCGACTCGCTCACCCGGGCGTTCCGCGCCTTCATCGGGTGCGACCTCGGCGCCTACACGCCGCTGCGCGCCCTGCGCGTCGGGCCGACCGCGCAGACCGCCCAGGCGCTGCAGACGTTCAAGCTCGACGGCGACGGCGTCTCGATGTCCTTCGAGGGCGCGGGCGAGGCTCCGCGCGTCAAGCTCACGTCGCCGTCCGGCAAGGTCTACGACTACACGACGTTCGACCAGGCCGGCTACGTCGACGACTCCATGGGCTCCTACCTGCCGACCGAGGACCGCACCGTCGTGATCATGCCGCGGCCGGAGAAGGGGATGTGGCAGCTCGAGACCGCGCCCGGCATGCCCGAGGTCGCGCGCATCCAGGTCGCCAGCATCCTGCCTAAGCCAGAGGTGAAGGCCAAGGTGACCGGCAAGGGCACGACCCGCACGCTGATCTACGACGTCAAGAAGATCCCGGGCCAGTCGGTTGCCTTCGCCGAGGGTTCGCTGGGCGGCCGGCGCAACATCATCACCGTCAAGGACGGGGGCAAGGGGCGCGTCAAGTACACGGTCGCCGAGTCCGCCGGCAACGCGCGCCGCATCGAGGCCGAGGTCAGCCAGGACGGCCTGCCCCGGCAGGAGCTCGTGCTCGCGCGCTACTCCGCGCCGCAGCCAGTGGCCGGTCGGCCGCGGGTACGCGTCCGCCGCCTGGGCACGAAGGCCGTCGTAACCTGGTCGAAGGTGCCCACGGTCGCGCGCTACGACGTCCAGGTGATCCGCCCGGACGGCGCCCGGTCACTGTTCACGCCGGCGAAGCGGCGCGTCGTCATCCGCGGCGTCGGTCGCCGCGAGGGACTCGTGGCGCGCGTCACGGGGATCACCGACGGTGCGCGCCCAGGCCGTACCGGGATCGGGCGCCTGAAGCCCATCAAGCGCAAACGGGGATAGCGAGCTTCATCCCTTTAGGGGGTTCCGTTGGGCGGCGCGCGTCATAAAGCTGCCCTCCGTTGCGTTTACTTCCCAGAGTGGGATTCCCGGCGCACTCGCTGTCGCCTTCCGAACACGCCGCGCTTCTGGCGGCGGAGCGCGTCGGCGAGCCGTTCCTGGCGCACCGGGATGTGCATGGTGATCTGCGGATCGTCCCGCTCGGGACGGCCGAGCGCGTGAGCATCGGCCGGACGGCCGACAACGACGTGATGCTCACCGGTGACGCCGAGGTGTCGCGGGCGCACGCGGAGCTGCGCGCCGCCGGCGCCGGTTGGACGCTCTACGACGACGGGATGTCGCGCAACGGCACCTACGTCAACGGCGAGCGGGTGCTCCGCCACCGTCGGCTCGAGGATCGCGATGTCATCCGCGTGGGAGCCACCGCGATTCTCTTCCGCTTTCCCTCGCTCGTGGGGGACGCGAGCACGGCGGTCGCGCAGTCCGCTCCGGCGGCGCGGCTCACGGATGCCGAGCGGCGGGTGCTCGTCGCTCTCTGCCGCCCGCTGCTCGAGCCCGGGCTGGTGGCCACGCCCGCCTCCAACCAGGCGATCGCCGACGCGCTGCACCTGTCCCTGGCCGGGGTCAAGAGCCACGTCCGGACCCTGTTCGCCAAGCTGGGCGTCGACGACCTGCCCCAGAACCGCAAACGGGCCGAGCTGGCGCGGCGCGCGCTCGAGGTCGGCCTCGTCTCTGCGCGGGATCTATGACCCTCGGCCCCGGCGCGCAGGTCGGCCCGTACCGCCTCGAGCGGCTGCTGGGCCGCGGCGGCATGGCCGTGGTCTACGAGGCGACGCACGAGACGGCGGGGCGGACGGTCGCCCTCAAGCTCGTCTCGCCGGACGTCAGCGATCCGGATTTCGTGGAGCGCTTCCGTCACGAGGGCCGCATGCAGGCCGCGCTCGATCACCCGCACATCGTCACCGTGTACGAGGCGGGCGACTCCGAGTACGGCCCGTTCCTGGCCATGCGCCTCGTGCGCGGACCGACGCTTGCCGACCTGATCGACCGGGGCGCGCTCACCTCCGCTCGCACGCTCGACCTGCTCGAGCATGTCGCCGGCGCGCTGGATGCTGCGCACGACGCCGGGCTGGTGCATCGGGACGTCAAGCCGCGCAACGTGCTTGTCGAGGACGAGGACCGCGCCTATCTCGCGGACTTCGGCCTGACCCGCCACAGCGACGCGACCGCGGCGACCGCACCCGGCCGTTTCATGGCGACGATCGCCTACGCAGCGCCCGAGGTGGTCGCGGGGGCGAACGCCGAGGCCGCCGCTGATCGCTACGCCCTCGCCGCGATGCTGTTCGAGTGCCTGACCGGCTCGACGGTCTTCCCGCGTCCCACGGCGGGCGCCGTCCTGTTCGCGCACGCCAGCGAGCCACCGCCGCGCGTGAGCGGCCGGCGCGAAGGCATCCCGACCGCGCTGGACGAGGTCGTGATCGCCGGGCTGGCGAAGTCGCCGGCGGACCGTCCTTCCAGCGCGACGGAGCTGATGGCGAGCGCGCGGGCGGCGATGAGCGGCTTCGAGCTCGGTCCGCCGGCACCGCGCAGCCACGATCCCACCGACGACCGCACGACCGCGGGCCAGGTCACGCTGCCCGTCCCGTCGCGCACGACGGTCTCGAGTGGCCGCAGCCGCCGCGGGCAGATCCTCGCGGCGCTCGCCGGCGTGCTCGTAGGCAGCGGTGCCGTGGCGCTTGCCATCGGCGGCGATGGCAGCGGGGACGCGGCGACCGCCGCATCGCGGGTGCAGCTGCCCGCAGCCGCCGGCCGGTACGCAGCGCCTAGGGCCCGATCTCACGAGCGCGGGCCGGACGCTCGGCTGCGACGGCGCACCCGCCGAGCGCGGCCTCGCCGAACTGCACGATCTTCCAGGACCGCGACGCCGGCAGCGGGACGCTGGTCGTCTCGCGCGACGGCGTCGTCCGGCGCTGGGGCGTTCGCTCGGCCAGCGGTGAGCTGGCCCTCACCGTGCTGCGCCGCGACGGCGGCGCCTACTTCCAGATCGCGCGCTCGCCGAACGGAATTCGTCGACGAAGCAGGCGCGCACTACTGGCCCGCCGACCTTCCGGTGGAGGCCGGCGATCGCCTCGGGGTCGTGCTCGTCCAGGGCTCGGGCGTGGGTGTCCGCCCAGACGACGCGGCGACCACCGGACGCTGGATGCCGGCGCTGGGTGGCATCGGCAGTCCTCCGAAGGCGGGCGTCGACGGGCAGCTGCTCATCCAGGCCGACTACCAGCCCGCCGCAGAGCCGGCAGAGCCGGCCCAGTTGGTCGGCGAGCGCGCAGCGGCGGCGCCGGAGGGGGAAGTGCTCCTGCGCAAGCGCTCGACCTATGCCGGCGGCGACGCCGCGGAGTTTCGGATCGCCATGGTCGGACGGTCAGGGCAAGCTCGACCTGATGCGCGACGGGCGACGAGTCGCGCGCATCGACGTCCCGGAGATGAACGATCCGATCGACCCGTTCACGGTGCAACTCGTCCCCGTGCCGGCCGAAGGCACCGCCCACATCGGCGTCGATGTCCGTTGGACGCAGCTCAGTTCGAGCCGCTTGCGGTTTCATTACTTCGTTGCCTTCGCTCGGCGCTTCGAGTTCATCGTCTGATCTCGTCGCGGGATTCCGCGTCGAGCGGCGGCTCGGCGCCTCGACCTGGGAGGCGTTGCAGCCCGAGCTCGGTCGGCGTGTCGCCCTGCACCGCCTCCCGCTCGGCAGCGGTTTCGATGCCGCGCGCTGGCCCGAGCGGCAGGGCGTGGTGCGGCTCTACGCCGTCACCGAGACCGACGAGGGCACCTACGTGGCGACCCAGTTCGTCCCCGGTGCGCGCACGCTTGCGGAGAGCGGCCGGACCCGGCCCGGCCGCCGCCGGCGCTGGGTGGACGAGGCGGCCACGATCCTCCGGGACGCCGAGCACGGCCGCCTCACCGCGAGCGACATCCTGATCGGCGGCGACGGCCGGGTGTGGCTGACGGGCTTCGGCCGGCCCCCGGAGGAGGACGACGCGACGGCGCTCGAGCGCATCCGGACGGCGCAGCAGTCACGGCCGCTGCTGGCCGTTGCCGCGGCGACGGGGGTCCTGGCCGTGGCCGGCGCCGCCGCGGCCCTGACGCTGTCCGGGGACGGCGAGCCCGCGCAGCCCGTCCCGGCGCCGCCCGTCACCGAGGGTGCGACGGCGATCGGCAGCAGCCTCGCGCCAGGGTCGGCTGAGACCGTGGATTGCGACGGGCGTGTGCCCAGCGGCAGCTCAATCACCTGCACGGTCATGCAGACCGAGCTTGACGGCCGGCCGCTGGTCGCCCCGTTCGCAGGCATCGTCCGGGCATGGGCGGTGCGCGGCGCGAAGGGTCGCCTCGCCCTGCAGATCCTGAAGCCCAAGGACGACGGTTTCACCCGCTACAACGGCACGCGCGTCGTGACCGTCAATGATCCGGACGCCCCGCGGGTGTTCCGCGCCGACCGGCTCGTGCCGAAGGGCGCCCGCTTCGGCATCGAGATCGCCCCGGGCGGGGGGGTCGGCATCCGCTCAGCCGGGCCGGGGGCGAGCACCAGCCGGTTCTTCGGGCTGCTCCGCGGCCGCCCGGAGCGAGCGGACCCGCGGTGGCGGACAGCGGCAGGAGCTGCTGCTGCGCGTCGACCTCGTCCGGCGCGGGTCCTAGCGGCGCCGGCGGCCGCCTAGCGCTCCAGCGCAGCGGCAAGGGCGCGTCGCGCGCCCTGGCCGGAGACGCCGAGCTTCGCGTAAGCACTCGAGAGGTGCGTCTCGACAGTCTTGAGCGAGACGTAGAGGTCCTGCGCGATCTCCGGGTTCGAACGCCCGGCCGCGGCCAGTTCAGCCACGCGCAGTTCGCGTGGCGTCAGTGCTTCACGGCCTGTCCGCGCCGCGCGCCGCGGGCGCGCGCCCGCCGCGGAGAGCTCGTCCTGCGCCCGGGCGAGCAGGCGGTCTGCACCGCAGCGGCGCGCGCCCTCCACGGCGTCAGACAGCTGATCGCGCGCCTCCGGGAGCTGCTGCAGGCGGCGCAGCCGTGCCCCCAGCTCAAAGTGGCTGTAGGCGAGCTCGAGCTTCGCCTCCGTGTCGCGGAGCACGGCGACGGACTCGCGGAGCGCGTCGAGGTCGCCGCTGATCACGCCGCGTGCGCGCAGCGCCACCGCTCGTGCACGCGGGTAGCCGTTGGTGAGGCGGAGCTCCTCGGCGACCAGTGCGGCCGCCTCGTCCGGTTCCTCGGCGCTCAGCGCGAGGGCGAGCTGGGATCGCCACGGCGACAACGCCGGTCCGATGGAGAGGGGCCGGTTGATCTCCTGGACGCTTCGCAGGTGCACGACGGCGGCCGACCGGTTCCCGAGCGCGAGCGCGACGCGGCCGCGTGATTCGAAGAGAAATGCCGCCCCGCGGGTCTGCCGGAACGCCGGCGGCGGCTCGAACGCCTCGACGACCGCCCGCAGGTCCTCGGTGGACGGGCGTTCGGCGAGCAGATCCTGGGTGACGTGCGCCATGCTCGCCAACCACAGCGCCATCCCGGTCTCCATGGCGAGTGCGACGAGGTCCCGGGCACGCGCCTCCGCACCGACGAGGTCGCCGCGGCGCGCGAGTACCCAAAGCTCCGCCGCGGCGGCGGTGCCGGTCGCCAGGACCGAGCCCGAGCGCCGGCCGGCGGCGGCGACGCGCTTGGCGAAGGCGGTGGTGGCCTCGTAGTCCTCGATCGCGATAAGCGCCTGGATCAACTGGAAGGTCGCCCAGTTCCCGCCCCCGGGGTTCGCGGTCAGCACGTCGTCGCGGAGTGCCGCATCGCCGAACCGGCGCACCTCCGCCGGCGGACGGCCGGCCTCCGCGGCCTTGCAGGCCAGGACAGTGGCGATGGCCCGGGCGCCCCACGTCTCTTCAACGACCAGCGTGCTCAACCGGTCCCAGTCGGCGACGAAGCTCTGCCAGTGCATCGGGTCGTTCGCGCGCATGACTGCGTACGCGGCTTCGAGGTTGTCCGCAAGCAGAGGGCCCGTCGCGTCGCCGCGGGCGGTCTCGGTCATCTCCCACGCCACCTCCCACAGGCCGGCGGCGGCGAGCACCTCTCCAGCAACGGCGGCCACCTCTCGTCGCCGCTCGGACGGGGCGAGTGCGAACGCCTCCTGCAGCAGGGGCACGCACTCGGGGTCGCGCAGTGCGGCGAGCGCGCGGGCGAGGTCGAAGATGAGCTCCGCCCGCTCGGGCTCGCCGGACCCTTCCGCGAGCGAACGGCGCAGACGCACGACGGCGGTGTCGGCGTCGCCGCGGGCCAGCGCCTCAAGGCCGGCGGCTCGGACTCGCATCGCCACGTTGCTGGCGCCGGCCGCGGGCAGCAGAGACAGATGGCCCGCGATGACATCCAGGGGAGCACCGCGCGCCTCGAGCCACTCGGCGGCGAAGGCGTGCATCGAGGCCCGCCGCGCGGAGGAAAGGTCCGAGTAGAGCGACTGCCGGATGACGGGGTGAGCGAACTCGGGTGGGTCGTCGGCAGCGAGCACGTCGATGCGCACGAGCTCGCGCGCGAGCTCCGCACCGCGGCCGGGCTCGATCTCGGCCAGCTCGAGCGCGAGCGCGAGCGGTTGGCCTGGCCCGGCGAGCGCGATCGCCGACGCGAGCGGCACCGCCTCCGGCGACACTCGGCGCACTCGCCTGACGATCCGTTCGCCCAGCGCCGGCACCGCGGCCGCCCGGATCTCCTCGGGCGTTCCGTCCGGCACGGCGTGCAGCAATTCGCTCAGATACAGCGGGTTGCCGGCGCTCGCGTCGTGGTAGGCGGCGACGACCTCCGCGTCAGAACCCCGTTGGTCCACGATTTCTGCCACCGCCGCCCGTGACAACGGCGCGAGGCGGAGGATCGGTACCGCGGGCTGGTCGCGCAGCGCGTCCAGCAGATCCTGGTGCGCTCCCGGTTCCGACGGTCGCAGGGTCGCGACGAGCGCGACGGGCAGGTCTCCGAGCCGGCGGGCGAGGAAGTCCATGGCGCGCAGCGATGCGGCGTCGACCCAGTGGAGATCGTCGACCGCCAGCAGCATCGGGCCCACTGCGGCCAGCGCCGCGACCAACCCGAACAGCGCGTCCAGGACCCCGAAACCCGGCTCGACCGGTGGTCCCTCCGCTGCCAGAACCGCGCCGGCGGCCGAGTTGGTGAGCTGCGCCGGCTGCGCCGCCGGACCCAGGAGCTGCCGGATCGCCCCGAACGCATAGTCGCGTTCGAGCTCGCCACCTGAGGCGCGGAGGACGGTCAGCCCCTGCTCGCGCGCCCGGTGCTCGGTCGAAGCGAGCAGCGAGCTCTTGCCCATGCCGGCGGGCGCCTCGATGAGCGCCGCCGACCCCGCTCCGGCGAGCGGCGGAATCGAGCACGGAGCCGAGCACCGTCAGCTCGGTGCCGCGTTCGAGCAGGGGCAGGCATCCCGTGGTCAGGAGGCGGACGTTATCGCGCCAAGACGCCAAATATCAGGGTTCCACCCTGAGGCTTCCGTCTGACACGGTTCCCTCGGTGCGCCGGGCTCTGCTGTTGCTGGTCGTTCTTCTCGTCTCTGAGCGGGTTCCTGGACGCGTCCACGCGGGCGGCCGGAACCGACCCGAACGTGCGCTGGCCCTTCGAGACCGTCGGCGCCACCACGCCCGACGCGACCGGGAGCCACGCCGGCACGGTCACCAGCGCCACGCAGATCGCCGACGGGCGCTTCGGCTCCGGCCTCGCGCTCTCCTCGGCGACCTCCGCCGTCACCACGGCGCCGGCCGCGGACCTCGAGCCGGCCGCCGTGACGGCCACGGTCTGGGTGCGCAACCCCGGGCTCCCGAGCAGGACCGGCGCCCTGCTCACGTACGGCCAGCGCGACACCTGCGCGGCGGGCTCGTCCTACGGCCTGGCGGTCGACGGCTCAGGCAACGTGGTCTTCAGCGTCAAAGCCAGTTCGCGCCGCGTCCGCACCGATCCTCGATGCGGGCTGCCCAGCGCCTCTGGGACGGCGCCTGGCACGCGCTGACGGGGACCTACAACGGCTCCGTGGTCCGCCTCTACATGGACGGCACCGAGATCGGCAGCGGCACGGCGGCGACCGGCGCGCTCGACTACAGCGGAACGCACGCCGGCCTGGCCGATCGGCGCCGCCTCCGCCGGCAGTTGCTCGCGCCCGGCGGCGGGTGTGGACGTCGACGACCCGCGGATCTACGACAACGCCCTCAGCGCCGTGCAGGTCCTCGGGCTCGGAACTCTGGCGAACATCTCGCCGCCGTCGATCGGTGCGAACACGACGTCGTTCGAGCACGTCTTCAACTTCCACCTCAACGAGCTCACGGCGCAGAACCGCCTGCTCGAGAGCACCGGGCACGCTTTGCACGGCTTCGGCGTCGGCGGGCACGATCGTCGCGGGCGGTCGCTTCGGCAGCGCACTCAGCCTCAACGGCGCCGGCCAGGGCTTCACGGTCGCGCCGACGCCGTATGTCCTCGACAACAGGCCCACCGTCACCGCGTGGGTCAAGCGCAGCGGCGCGCCCTCCGCCAACGCCACCATCGTCGCCAGGAACCTCACGGGCTGCACGCCCTCCGTGGCGCTCGAGACCGCGCCCGACAGCGGCGTGCGCTTCAGCGTCTATCAGGGGTCCAGCAGCACGGTGCTCAGCACGCCGTCGGTCACATCCGTCTGGGACGGGCAGTGGCACGGCGTGGCGGGCGTCGCCCGCACGAGCGGCATCGAGCTGTGGATCGACGGCGAGCGCGCCGGGACCGTGCCGTGGACCGCCGGTTCCGCGGGCATCGGCTTCGGCACGGCGACCTCACCGTCGGCAAGGACTCGAGCTGCGGGTCGCGACCCGGCTTCAACGGCCAGATCGACGAGATCAGCTGGTTCCGGCGCGACCTCGGCCGTGACGAGATCGGCTACCTCCAGAGCCCGACCGCGACCTCGCCGCCACAGCTGCCGTTGAACGACCTGCGGCTGCGCTGGCATCTCGACACGCCGGCGACGACGCAGCCCGACGACTCCGGCTACGACCTCTCCGGCACGGCCACCGGCATGACCGCGACCGCCGGACGCTTCAGCGGCGCCGCTCACGTCAGCGGCGACGAGCTGCGGCGCGAACCGCATCACGCGCGGCGGCAAGCCCGCTGCTCGAGCCGCGCGGGTGACGTTCGTGACCTGGCTGCGCCGTGCCGGCGCCCGGCAGGTGCACGCTCTCCACCTACGGCGCGTGCGGTGAACCCTCGTACGAGCTGACCACGACCGGGAACGACCTCGCTTCTCGGCGGACGACCGGCGGCGTGTACCCCGCGACGGCCGAGGGACCCGGCGAGGAGATCTGGGACGGAAGGTGGCACATGGTCGCGGGCACCTACGACGGGTTCCGCGCGCAGCTGTGGTTCGACGGCACGCTCGCTTCCCGGACGGCGAGGCCAACGCCGGCTCGATCAGGTACTCCGACGGCGCGCGGCCGCTGAACCTGGGCGCCAGCCCGCTGCGGCTCGAGCGCGAGGTCGATTTCGACGAGGTCCGCATCTACGGGCGCGCGCTCGGCAAGGCGGAGCTGCGCTACCTCGGTCGCTCCTATCACCCCCGGCGCCCAACCTGCCGATCCCGCCCGGCGATCCCGGCAATCTCGGGCTCGTCGCGCAGTACCACCTGAACTCGATCTTCGGCGGCGTGACGCTCGACAGCTCCGGCAACGACGCACCCGGCAATCCCGTCCAGGCGCAGTGCTGCTCGACGACGGCCGTTTCAACAACGCCTTCCGGCTCGGAGCGCCCGGCGACGGCTTCCTGGCGGATGGCCTCTATGCCCGTCAGTACCAGACCACCGCGATGGCCTGGGTGCGCGGCACCACGCCCGGTGCGGGCCGCATCATCGTCGGCGTCGGCCAGGGCGCATCCTGCGGCCGGACGGCGTACGGGCTCGAGACGCTCGTCGAACGGAGCCGTCGCCTTCCACGCTTTTCATCAGTCGGGCTCGGGGCCGCAGTACGTCGAGACCGGTGCGATCCCGGCGGCGCAGGTGTGGGACGGCCAGTGGCACGCCGTCGCCGGCGCGTTCGGAGCGACCGGAACGAAGCTGTGGCTCGACGGCGCGCCGGTGTCGAGCACGCCGCCCCCATCGAGCCCGTTCGTGGATTACACCGACCGGGCGGCAACATCGCCGTAGGGCGCGATCCCAACCCGGCCTGCTCGTCGCCATCGCTGAACGCCGACGTCGACGAGGTTCGCATCTACGACCGCGGTCTCACCGACGGCGAGGTCGCCTACCTGCAGTCGCCCGCGGCGACCGCCCCGCTGGATCTCCCCGCCCCGTCGCCGACGCCGAGCCCGTCGCCGACGCCGAGCCCGACTCCCACTCCTTCCCCGGTGGACGAGTCCGAGCCCGGCCTCGCGCTGAAGTGGCACCTCGACGAGAGCGACGGCAGCCACCACCGTGGCCGACAGCTCGGGCAACGACATCGACGGCGCGGTCCTCGGCGGCGCGTTCCGCTCACCCGGGCGCTTCCAGGGCTTCTTCGAGCCCCCGACCACGGCTTCGGGGTCGGGCCTGCCGATCGTCGGCCTGCGCTCGGCCCAGATCGCCGAGCCTGCAACCCACGAACGTCTCGGTCGTGGTCTGGGCGCGCGCGACCGACCCGGGTTCGGGCTCGCTCGTCTCCTACGGCGGCGAGCAGTGCAACACGACTTCCTGGTCACTCACCTCCAGCGGCGGCGTAACGCCCGGTTCACGTATCGCTACGGCGCCGGCGTCGGCCAGACGGTGTTCGCCCCGGTCCCGCCGTCCGTCGACCTCTGGGACGGCGAGTGGCATCTGATCGTCGGGACCTACGACGGGACGCTCGCGCGCATCTACGTGGACGACGTTTCGCAGAACGGGCAAGCCAGCACGTTCCCGATCCGCTACGTCGCGGGACAGGGCGGTCTGCAGGTCGGCGACGATCCCGGCGCGTGCAACGGCATCCACGCGCCGTTCAAGGGGCAGCTCGACGAGGTCCGGGTCTATCAGCGCGCGCTGGTCCAGACCGAGATCAACTACCTCGCCAACGAGGACGCGCGCGTGCCGCCGCGGCTGCCGATCAAGAACGACCCGCGCTTCACGGTCCGGCCGACGCTCACGGGCTCGCCCAAGGTCGGCTCGACGCTGACCTGCGGCGGGTACGCGTTCGGCGGCACGGCGATCCAGAACGTCTCCTTCCTGTGGGAGAGCGCGCCGCGCAACACGAAGCGGGCCTCGAGTCCGTCCTGGAAGCCGATCGACGGCGCACCCAACGCGGCCAGCTACGTGGTCGCGCCCACCGACGCGCCGTCCAGCCTGCGCTGCCGCGTGATCGGCGCGAACGTCCTCGGCACGGTCGAGGCCGTCTCCAACGTGCTGCGGGCGGACGTGGACGTCCCAAAGGCCGCGCGGCGTCCCACTGATCGAGGGCGACCGCGTGAAGAGGATCGCCTACGACGGCCTCAACTTCTCCGCTCCCACCTTCACGTGCCAGCCCGGCGAGTGGTCGAACTTCCCGGACTTCACCTATGCGTGGCTGCGCGACGGAACGGCGATCCCCGGCGCTACGGGGCCGACCTACACGCCGCCCGTGCTCAGCGACGCGGGGCACGAGTTCCGCTGCCGCGTCACCGGCACCAATGACGTCGGCGCCGGCGTTCCCGTCGACAGCGAGTTCATCTTCCTCATCGCCCTCCCCCTTCCAGGGATCCAGCCTCTCACCCCGTCGACCGTGCTGCTGGTCAATTCCGCGGAGCCCAACCCGCTGCAGCACCAGTACCTGTGCAAGCCGGGCAGATGGGACCAGAGCCCGATCGACCACAAGATCCCGGGGTGGACGTACGCCTACTCGTGGGCGCGCAACGGCGCGGCGATCGATGGCGTCGTCACCCCTGCCTACACGCCGGATGCGGACTCGCTCGGCCGCGACCTGACCTGCTCGGTCGCCGTCAGGAGCCCGGACGGCGAGCTGTCGCGCACGAGCACGTCGGCGCCCGTCCGGGTGCCGCTTCCGACCGGTTCGAGCGCCGGGTCGCTCACGCCCGTCTATCGCAACAACGTGCTGTACCCGGTGACGATCCTGGCGCTGACCGACGAGTACCGCGACACCGCAACGCAGATCTTCCGCGCGCAGCAGGTCGAGGCGCTCGGGGATCTGGCAGGCAGCTGCCTGAATGTGGGCAGCAGCGCGATCAGAGTGGCCGCTTCCCACCGGACGTGGCGCCTGTCGAATGTCAACGGCGGGGTGATGACGCCGATGGAGGCCTGCATCACGCTGATCAAGCGGCCCCGCTCGGAGATCTTCTACCAGCCTGACGGTGCGGTCTGGAACCCCCCGAAGGCTGCGGTAGACGGACAGAGCTGCACCCCGAACGACACGCAGTTCCAGAGACACCTGCCCGATCATCTCGCTGCCGATCCAGCCGGTGGACCCGGAGCACAGCTCGCTGCTCACGGCCGCTAGGCAACAGACGCTCGCGTCCGTCACGCCCGACCGTGTGCTGTGGGACGTCAACCGCGACGGCCGGACCGACCTCTCGTGCCCCGGCAGCTCGCCGGTCATCCGCGGTCCGTTGCTGAAGGGCAACTACGAGCCCACGGCGACGATCGTGTTTGCCAACAGCGTGGATACGGGCCGCTTCTTCACGCTCAAGAAGGCCTTCGACTTCCCCAGCTACGGGGCGACGCACCCGAACGGCAGGCCGGCGATCCTCGGCAAGCTCCCGAAGGACCAGCCGCTCTGGTGTCGCAACACGATGACGCCGCCGCCCGACCCGAAGCTCGGACCGTGCACGAGCACGGGCAGGATCGGCCGCGTCAAGATCGTCGGCGATCTCTGCCCGATGGATGTGCGCGCGATCGCGCAGGGCAACATCGACCTCGCGCCACCGGCGATGCGCGCGACGCTGAAGAAGGTGGCCGACGCGATCAACGCCGCGGAGCGCAGGCGCGACGAGATCCTGCCGGGCTTCCACCCGGGCTTCAAGACGGCCTTTCTGCAATCACAGGCCCTGCCGACGTTGGAAGCGAAGGGGATCGCAGCGACGGCGATCAACACCAACGCCTCCCTCTCGGGCCTCCGGCAGGCGCAGTTCCAGGCGGCCAAGGACTTCAACACACCGCAGGAACAGCAGGTGGTCGACGCCTACAACGCCGGGCCGGGCACGGACAACTCCAAAGCCGAATTCGCGCTGGACAACCTGTACTCGGCCAGCGGCACGGTGCTTGTCAACGGCATCGCCGTGACGCCGGGCGTCGACTACACAGAGGGAGGTGAGGCGCAGCTGCAGACGCTGTTCGCCCCGAGCGCCGTCGGCGAGTCCTTCGACGCGGTGAAGAACCTCAAGGGCATGCTCGTCTCGTCGCCGAGGGCCAAGCAGGCGCTCGAGGACATGACGATGACGCGCAACACGGACCTCGACAAGGTGCTGTCGGAGGTGCCGAAGAACCCGCAAGGACGTCCTCCAGCACCTCAACGCCCGCAGCAGCTGCTCGACGACATCGACCTCGGCCCGTTCCAGCTGGCGGACGCGCCGGCGGACATCAAGCTGTCAGACGACGGCAGCGCCACGGTGCACGCGACGGCCGAGTTCCCGGCGTTGGCCTCGCCGGCGGGGGACAAGATCACCACTGACATCGTTCTCAAGGGCGACGTCGAGGGCCATCTCGTGCTCCAGGGCCTGCGCTTCCGTGTCTCGCACGCGTTCCTCGGGCCGGCCGAGGTGAAGGGGCTCGACGTCCAGTACGTCGAAGGCACGCTCGCGATGAGCGGGGAGCTCGTCTTCCCCGGCCTCGGGGCGGGCGGCATCGAGATCCGCGACGTCGTGATCTCCAACGACGACAAATTGCTCGGCTTCGGCGTCAGCTACACGCCGCCGCCAGGCACCGGGATCCCGGTCGGGCCCGGGGTCTTCATGAACAGCCTCGGCGGCGGCTTCACCGTGCGGCCGAACCACTCGCCATTCATCCCGGAGCGCACGGGTGTCTTCGCCAAGACCTCGCTGTCGGCGCTCGTGCCGGGCAACTACGGCGGCTGCCCGACGGTCGGTCTTGAAGGGGAGGCCGGCGTCTACTGGAACCCGTCTCCCTGGAACGTGCACGTGCAGGGCGACGTCAGCGTCGCGTGCATCACCTTCGGCGGGATGCGCTTCGATCTGTGGGGCAACGGGGTCATGGACGTCTCGGCGTTCTTCGAGTTCGCGATCCCCTACATCGTCGAGTTCGAGGCCGCGGTCGGCGGCTACGTGCGCACCAACCCGAACGCGTGGCAGGTGACACTGGACGGCGAGGGAGAGATCGGGCCGATCGATCTGCCGCTCGGCATCAACAGCATCGACATCCATTCGGTGCTCTCGAGCAAGGGTTTCGCGGTCTGCGGCCGATACATCATCGCCGCGGGCGCGGCGCTCAACTTCGTCAACGGACTCCCGCCACTGAACCCGGCCGAGTTCTTCGGGAACATCGAGATCTTCGAGGGCTGCAACCTCGGCCCGTGGCGGGTGCGCAACCTGCGCCAGGCCTTCTTCGACGGCCGTCAGGCGCTGACCCAGGCGCAGTTCGAGATCCCGGCAGACCGCCGACCACGTGCCGCTGCGCTTCCAGGGCTCCGGCGACTCACCGCACGTCACGCTGACGTCGCCGACGGGGAAGGTCTACGACTTCTCGGAGGCCGGTGACGGCCAGTTCCTCGACGACAAGTCCTACGGCATCTTCGACACGCGGGCCGACCGGACCGTCGTGGTGCTCTCGAAGCCGGAGACCGGGACCTGGACCGTGTCGACGCCCGAGGGCGGCACGTCGGTGATGCAGGTGGAGTCGAACACCTATCTCCCGGAGCCGAAGGTGACCGGCAAGGTGACCGCGGGCGCCGGGCCGTCGCGGATGCTGACCTACGACGTCAAGCGCATCCCGGGCCAGGTCGTCGACCTCGTCGAGGTCGGCGAGGGCGGTGGCGTGCAGAAGCTCAAGACCGATCCAGGGGGGCGGCAAGGGCAAGCTGCGCTACACGGTCGCCGAGGCGACGAAGGCCAAGCGGACGATCGAGGCGCAGGTCATCCAGAACGGACTGCCGCGCACGAACATCGTCGTCGCCCGCTACAGCGCGGCGAATCCGAAGGTCGGACGGCCCGCGAAGGTGCGCGCCAAGCGCAAGGGCTCGAAGGTCGTCGTCACGTGGGGTGCCGCTCCGCTCGCCGCGCGCTACGAGACCACCATCTCCACGAGCTTCGGTCAGCATCTGTTCTTCCCGACCGGGGCAAAGCAGCGACGCGTCGTCGTGCCGCGGATCGCCAAGCGCGAGCGGGTGCGGGTGAAGGTCGTCGCCATCAGCGCGTCGCAGCGGCGCGGACCGGCGGGGCGCGCCAAGCTGACGGTGAAGAAGAAGACGCAAGTAGTGTGGCGCGGGGTGAGCACCCCCGCCTCGTCCCAGCCGACGCCGCAGCGCCTTGCGGCTATCCGAGAGCAGCTCCAGCTCCTCTCGGATTATCTTTGACCCGGCTTCCCTGACGGCGCGCGTCGCCGAACTGGAGGCGCAGATGGGGGTCGCCGGCTTCTGGGACGACCCGGAGGCGGCGGCCAAGGTCAACTCCGAATACGCGCGCGCCAACCGGCGCCGGGAGACGTTCACCGCGCTGGACGAGGACGTCGAGCTGCTCGAGATGGCCGACGAGGGCGAGGACATCGAGGAGCTGCTCGCTTCGGTCGGAGTCGCGCCTGGAGGAGCTCGAGCTCGAGCGCCTGTTCTCCGGGCCCGTACGACTCCGGCGACGCGCTGGTCACCGTCAACTCCGGCGCGGGCGGCACGGACGCTCAGGACTGGGCGGAGATGCTGCTGCGCATGGAGATGCGCTGGGCCGAGCGGCGCGGCTTCAAGACCGAGCTGCTCGAGGCCAGCGCGGGGGAGGAGGCCGGCATCAAGTCCGCCGCCTTCCAGGTCAGCGGCGAGAACGCCTACGGCCTCTACGGGGCCGAGAAGGGCGTGCACCGGCTGGTGCGCATCTCGCCCTTCGACGCGCAGTCGCGCCGCCACACGGCGTTCGCGTCCGTCGAGGTCTCGCCGGTGCTCGAGGCGCTCGGCGGGGTCGAGATCAACGACGACGACCTGCAGATCGACACCTACCGCGCGTCGGGCGCCGGCGGCCAGCACGTCAACAAGACCGACTCCGCGGTGCGCATCACGCACCGGCCGAGCGGCATCGTCGTGCAGTGCCAGAACGAGCGCTCGCAGACGTCCAACAAGCTGACGGCGATGAAGATGCTCGAGTCCAAGCTGATCGAGCTCGAGGAGCGCAAGCGCCGCGAGGAGATCGCCAAGGCGAAGGGGGAGGCGATGGACGTCGGCTGGGGTTCGCAGATCCGCTCGTACGTCCTGCAGCCGTACACGATGGTCAAGGACCACCGCACCGACCACGAGATGGGCGACGCCGCGCGCGTGCTCGACGGCGACCTCGACGGCTTCGTCCGCGCGTACCTCCTCAAGGCGGCGACCCCCGCATGAGCGGCGGCCCCGAGCAGCCGAGCGCGCCGTACCTCGACGCGCTCGTCGCGTACGGCTTCCGCGGCTCCACGCGCTTCCACGTCCCGGGCCACAAGGGCGGCCGCGGCGCCGACCCGGGCCTGATGAACGCGATCGGGCTGATGGCGCTCCAGCTCGACGTGCCGCAGGACATCGAGGGCATCGACCTCGGCCCGTCGCCGACGCCCTACCAGCGGGCCGAGCGGCTCGCCGCCGAGGCGCACGACGCCGAGCGCACCTGGTTTCTCACCAACGGCGCCTCGCAGGGCAACCACGCGCTGTGCCTCGCGCTCGCCGGGCCGAACACGCCGGTGGTCGTCCAGCGCAACTCGCACTCGTCGGTGATCGACGGGCTGGTGCTGTCGGGCGGACGGCCCGGCTTCGTCGCGCCGGAGTACGACGACGAGCTCGGCATGGCCCACGGCGTCGTGCCGGACGCGCTCGACGCCGAGCTCGCCGCGCACGCCGGACGCTCGGGCCGCGTTCGTCGTCTCACCCACCTACTACGGCCTCGCCGCCGACATCGCAGGCGCTCGCAGAGGTCGCCCACGCGCGCGACGCCGCGCTCGTCGTCGACCAGTCCTGGGGCCCGCACTTCGGCTTCCACTCCGCGATCCCCGAGAGCGCGCTGCGCCTCGGCGCCGACGCCGTGCTCACCTCGACGCACAAGATCGTCGGCTCGCTCACCCAGTCGGCGATGCTGCACGTCAGTGGCAGCGGCCGCGTCGACATCGACGCCGTCGGCCGCGTCGTCCGGCTCGTGCGTTCCACGTCGCAGTCGTCGTTGCTGATGGGTTCGCTCGACGCCGCCCGTCGCCAGATGGCGATCCACGGCCAGGCGCTCCTGTCACGCACGCTGCGTGCCGCTGCCACGCTGCGCGAGGCGATCGACGCGATCCCCGGCTGCGCGGTCGTGGGGGAGGGGCTCGTCGGCCGCGCCGGCGTCGCCGCCTGGGACCCGCTGCGCGTCGTCATCGACGTCCGCGGCACCGGCCGCACCGGCTACGAGGTCTACGCCGCGGTTCGCGAGGCCTACGACGCCCAGCTCGAGCTCGCCACCCACGCGACGGTCGTGCTCGTGCTCGGCGTCGCCCAGCCCGTCGAGGATCTCGAGCGCTTCGCCTACGACTTCGCCGAGACGGTCGGCCGCATCTCCGTTCCCGGTGAGGGGGACGCGCTGTCGCGCTCGCAGGCCGCCCTGCACAACGAGGTCGCGATGACGCCACGCGAGGCCTTCCTCGGCCGCAACCGAGGTCGTCTCGATCGACGATGCCGCGGGCCGCGTTTCGTCGCGAGACGATCGCCGGCTACCCGCCCGGCATCCCGGCGCTGCTGCCGGGCGAGCGAGTGACGACCGAGGCGATCGAGTATCTGCGCTCGCTGGTGGCGGCCGGCGCCCGTCTGCACGGCGCGTCGGACCCGACGCTGCGCACGCTCTTCGTCGTCGCCGAGTGATCCGCCGGCTGCTCACCGTCGCCGTCGCGGCGGTCGTGGCCTACGGCGCGGGCTTCGCGGCGGACGCGGTCCTCAACGAGGACCGCTGCGCCGGAGCGAACAGAACGGTCATGCATTGGCTGCCCATCAGCGAGGACTGCAAGGTGAGGCAGCCGAACGGCCGTGTGAAGGTCGAGCGCGGTGACTCCGAGGTCTTCACCGCCACCGCAGGCGCCGTCTTCCTCATCGCGCTCGTCCTGCTCACCGCCCTCGCCAGCCTCGTCAAGGTCGTCGTGATCCTCGGCGCCGTCGTCGGCGCGGGCTACGTCATCTTCGCCTGACCGCGCCAAGCAATCGAACGTCGGTGAGCCCCCCTCTAGGTGGTGTGCTCTCCGACGTTCTGCTAGAAAGGGCGATGCGCTTCGACGACATCCTGCGTCTGGTGGACGCGGCCCTGACCGAGGACGTCGGCTCGGGCGACGTGACGACGGAGGCGACGGTTGCCGTGGAGGCTCGCGCTCGCGGCGTGATCGTCCAGAAGCAGCCCGGCGTGATCAGCGGGCTCGACGTGGCGGACGCGGTCTTCCGGCGGCTTGACCTCGACTGCGAGATCGTGCGGGGGCAGGAGGGCGTCTGGCAGGAGCCGGGCGCGACCGCGATGACCGTCACCGGTTCGGCGCGGGCGCTGCTGACCGCGGAACGGACCGCACTCAACTTCCTGCAGCGACTGTCGGGAATCGCGACCGTGACCGCTCGCGTGGTGCAGCAGGTGCGCACGGCCGGCGGGACCGCGACGGTGCTCGACACGCGCAAGACGACGCCCGGGATGCGCGGCCTCGAGAAGGCGGCGGTCGTGCACGGCGGCGGAACGAACCACCGTGCCGGGCCTCTACGACGCGATCCTGATCAAGGACAACCACGTCGCCGCTGCCGGCGGCGTGGCGGAGGCGGTGGAGGAGGCGCGAGCGGCTCGGCCGGAGCTCTCGATCGAGGTCGAGGTGCGCGATACGGACGAGATCACTGCCGCACTCGAGGCTCGCGCGGACCGCATCCTGCTCGACAACATGACCCCCGAGCAGGTGCAGGCGGCCGTCGCGCAGGTGGGGGGCCGGGCGCTGCTCGAAGCGAGCGGCGGGATCACCCCGGAAACGGTTGTGGTCTATTCGACCATTAAGGGGCTAGACTTCGTGTCGCTGGGATGGCTGACGCATTCGGCGCCGGCCCTCGACCTCTCCCTCGAACTGGAGATCGCCGCTCCCCATGTCTGAGCTCCTGGAACTCGAGAACACGATCCTGCTGCAGAGCGAGGTGCGCGCGCTGGCCCAAGAGCGCGGCGCCGTGATCCTCGCCCACAACTACGAGCTGCCGGAGATCCAGTCCGTCGCCGACTACGTGGGGGACTCGCTGGGCCTGTCGCGCAAGGCGGCGGCCGCCGACGCAGGAGGTCATCGCCTTCTGCGGCGTGCACTTCATGGCCGAGACGGCGTCGATCCTGTCGCCGGAGAAGACCGTGCTGCTGCCCGACCTCGGCGCGGGCTGCTCGCTCGCGGACTCGATCACCGCCGACCAGCTGCGCGAGTGGAAGGCCAAGTTCCCCGGCGCGATCGTCGTCATGTACGTCAACACGACCGCCGAGGTGAAGGCGGAGACGGACTACTGCTGCACCTCGGCCAACGCCGTCCAGGTGGTCGAGCACATCTACGCGACCCACGGCGAGGACACCGAGATCCTCTTCGGCCCGGACATGTTCCTCGGCGCGTTCGTCGAGAAGCAGACCGGCCGCAAGATGCACGTCTGGGACGGCGAGTGCCACGTCCACGCCGGCATCCGGCCGCGCGACATCGAGGCGACCCGCGCCGCGCACCCGGGCGCCGACTTCCTGATCCACCCCGAGTGCGGCTGCTCGACCTCGGTGATGGAGTACGTCGCCGCCGGCGACGTCGACCCGGAGGGCGTGCACATGCTCTCGACGGGCGGAATGCTCGACTACGCGCGCACGGCGAAGCCGGGTTCGACCGCGATCGTGGCGACGGAGACGGGGATGCTCTACCCGCTGCAGCAGGCCGCGCCGGAGGTCACCTTCCTGCCCGCCAACCGCGCCGCGGTCTGCCAGTACATGAAGATGATCACGCTGCCCAAGCTGCGGGACTGCCTGCGCGATCTGTCGCCGCAGGTGAAGGTCCCGGACGCGCTCGCGGAGCGCGCCCGGGTACCGATCGACCGCATGGTCGCGATCGGTTAGAGACCCAGCAGGTCGAGCGTCAGGAGCTCGAGGACGCCGTCGATCGTCTCGACCTCGGCTTCGTAGACGATCGAGCCGACGGCGACGGAGCAGCCGCTGAGCGAGGCCTGGCGGGTGCGTGCGCTCCTCTCGCCGTCTTCGATCGTCGCCGCGTCCTCCTCGTCGCCGAATCTCCTCGTCGCCGTCCTCGTCGTCGCCGGAGTCCTCCTCGTCGCCGGGGTCCTCGGCCATGCCGGCGCACAGCACGTCGGTGAAGTCCGTCAGCGTGCCGGTCAGCTGACCGCCCGTGAGGAGGTCGATCGTGACCATCTCGCCGTTGATGGCGGAGACGATGCCCGGGTTCTCGTCGCCGTCGCCGAGCCCGTCGCCGTCGGTGTCGCGCTGGCGCGGGTGCCAGTTGAGGAGCGACTCACTGCGGTTGACGAGGCGGTCGGCGTCCGGGTCCTCGTCGCCGTCGGCGACGCCGTTGCCGTCGGAGTCCGGCTTGCGCGGGTCCGTCTTGGCGAGCTGCTCCGTGCCGTTTGCGACCTGATCGCCGTCGTGGTCCTCACGCCCGTCGAGGATGCCGTCGCCGTCGGAGTCGGCGACGCGCTCACCCGTCTTGAGCATGCGCTCGTAGCGGTTGATGAGGCCGTCGCGATCCCAGTCGAGCGGGGCCGTCCGGCGCAGCTTGGCCTTCAGCTTGCGACGGGCACGCGCCTTGGCCTTGGCCTGGCGCTTGGCCTTCGCCTTGGCTTTGGCCTTCTTCTGCTTCTTCTTTGCGGCTTGTGAGTGCTTGGTGGGGCTCTTGGCGGGTGCGGTAGCCGGGGCGGCGGCGACCATCACCAGCGCAGCGAGGAGCGCTAGTAGGCGGGACATACTCCGCGGATCGACCGCTAGTCGGAGGGACTCAACCGGAGGCCGCTCCGAGCAGCCGCACGTACTACCGGCAGCGTGCGCACGCGGCGCTGGTACTCCACCGGCGTGTAGCAGTGCACCTCGGCGCGAGCGCCCATCGTGTGGGCGTCCCACAGCGACGCCGCCTGATGGACGCGCTCGAGCCAGGGCACGCCGTCGAAGTGCTTGGACACGAGCACCACCACGTACTCCGGGCCGCGCTCGCGCTGCGTGCCGCGCGCCGGCCGCGTCCTCGACGCGCGCGCCGCCCAGCAGCGCCCGCTCCACGGGGAAGCGATCGGCGACCCGCCGCACGTACCGGTCCAGCTCGCGCTCGTCGAGCTCCATGGCCCGGTGGATTGTGGCGCGCTACGCGGCGTCTGCGAAGTCCGCCACGGTGTGCGGGCCGACGCAGGCGACCGAGAGGTCCTCCGAGATGCCCGCCGCGACGGCGCGGACGTCGTCCAGCGTGACGGCGTCGAGCGCGGCGATCGCCGCGTCCGGGTCGAGGTCGCGGCCGAACAGGACCTTCTGCGCGGCGGCGTGGCGCGCGACCGCGTTCGTGTTCTCGAAGGACAGCACCATCCGCCCGGCCGCGAATGCGCGCGCCCGCTCGACCTCTTCCTCACGCGGGCCGTCCTCGCGCAGCTCGTCGACGATCTCGCGCATGCGCGAGTACGCCTCGACGCACTTCGTGGAATCGAGGCCGGCCGACAGCTGCAGGATGCCGACGTCGGCGAACGCGTGCGCGAGCGAGTAGACGGAGTAGGCGAGGCCGCGCTGCTCGCGGATCTCGTCGAACAGGCGCGAGCCCATCGAGCCGCCGAGCAGCGTGGAGTAGACGGTCAGCGCCGCGCGCTGCGGCAGCGAGGTCACGTCGATCGACGGGCGGTAGCTCATGCGCAGGTGCGACTGGTTCGAGTCGCGCTCCTCCACCAGCGTGACCGGCGCAGAGCGGCGTGGCGGGCTCGTAGGCCCCGTTCGTGCTCAGCGACGGGAAGCGACCGAAGGCGTCGGCCAGCACGTCGTCGGCCGGCAGGTGCTCGACGTTGCCGACCAGGAACGCGCCGCCGCGCGAGCCGGCCCACTGACGCTCGCGGAAGGCGACGATCGCGTCCCGCGAGAACGTGCGCAGGTGCTCCTCCGGCCCGAGCACGGGCCGGCCCAGCGGGTGCTCCCCGAACGCCGCGCGGTCGATCAGGTGCTCGGCGACGACGGACGGGTTGTCCTGCGCGCGCGCGATCTCCTGGATGACCACCCCGCGCTCCCGGTCGAGCTCCTCCGCGTCGATCCGCGGCCGGCCGACGAAGTCCGTCAGCAGGTCGATCGCCTCGCCCGCCACCTCCGCCCGGCAGGTCAGATGGAAGGCGACGATGTCGTGCGACGTGTACGCGTTCAGCACCGCGCCGAGCCGCTCCGCCGTCTCGTTGACCTTGCGGTAGTCGTCGTAGATCTCCCCGCCCTTGAAGACCAGGTGCTCGAGGAAGTGGGCCATGCCGTTCTCTTCGGGCCGCTCCGTGCGCGCGCCCGCGTCGAACGCGACCAGGACGGTCAGCGCGCGGGTGCCCGGCAGGGCGATCTTGTGGACGGGAAGGCCGTTGGGGAGGGGGTCCGAGACCGTGACGGTGGGCATCTAGCCCGCCACGTTAATCGCGCGGCCCGGCCCTTCGCCGCGCCCTTGCGCGCCCGGATGACGCCGGCTTTGCGCAGGGTGACCGTCAGCCGAGCGCGGCCGCGCTTGTTCGTCTTGGCCTTCACGGACCGGAGGCGGACGCGGGCGCCCTTGACAGGTGCGCCGGCCTGCGTGACGCGGACCTTCAGGGTGGTCCTCTTGCCCGTCTTCACCGTGCGCGGGGTCACCTTGACCTTCAGCTTGGCGCCCGGTGCAGCGGCTCGGCGCGGGTCCGCGACGAGCAGTTCGACGTTGCGGTCCTTGGCGTCCCCGCCGGCGGCGAGGCCGGCCTGGGGGTCGTTGTAGCCGAACGTGCGGGCGAGGGAGGCGAGCTGGAGCTCGGTGAAGGCGCTCGCGTCACCGGCGGCGGGCGCGGCGGCCGGGGCGAGGTTGTCGATCAGCGTCCCGATCAGCGACAGCGTGCCGTCCTGGTTGTCCATCAGCTCGATCAGGCGGTCCTGGTGGGGCCAGTCGGCCTCGGCCGAGGTGCGGATGACCCAGAAGCCCGACTTGCCGCCGTCGGCCTTTCGGAAGGCGACGTCGTTGACGTGGGAGTGACCCGCGACCCAGGCGATCACGTGCGGCTCGGAGGCCAACAGGTCGACGACGTCGTCCTCGAGGTGGATCGGCTCGGAGTTGCGCGGGTCGGCGTCGCAGCCCGGGCCGTAGGTGGGCACGGCGCAGTCGCCGGCGAGCTCGTCCGGGAGGTCGGCGGTGAGGCTGGTCGGGCCGTGGTGTGAGTAGACGATCACGAGCTCGTCGGCCTTCGCTGCGGCGTCGAGCTTCCGGCCGAGCCACTTGAACTCCGGGTCGTCGAGGTTGCCCTCCGCCGACGGGCCGACGAGGCCGCCGGTCGCGACGGTGTCCAGGCCGATCAGACGAACGCCTTTCTTCGGCGAGAAGCTGTAGTAGCTGGCGGCGCCGCCGGAGGCCTCGAGCTCGTCGGCGTCGACGAGACCGAGGCCGTGGTCGCTCATCAGCTCGCGGTACTCCGCCTTGGTGACGGGCGCGCGAGCCGGGTCCGGCGGCACCATGATCGGCTGCACGCCGCCCGAGCGCCCCGAGCCCATCGGCTTGACGCAGCCGACCGCCGTCGCGGCGAAGGCGGCGTTGGCGGCCTGGTTGCCCTGCACGAGCGCGTCGTGGTTGCCGGGGACGAGGTAGGACGAGACGCGCAGGCCGGTCGCGTCGAAGGGCTGCTGGGCGCGGTCCATCAGGCCCGGGTAGCTCGGCCACTGCGCGAACAGGCCGGCCGGCTGGTCGGGGTCGTAGAAGTCGTCGACGGCGAAGTAGTCGTCGTAGTCCTGGACGCCGGTGTAGCGCGCCGCCTCGGCGGGGTCCACGCCCATGCACGACGCGGCGGCCTCGGCGCTGCCGCTGTTGGGGTTGAGGCGACCGCCGTCGAGCAGGGTGCGCACCCACTCGGTCTCGTTGCGCTGCGAGTTGTCGGCGTTGTCGCCCGTGAGGATCGCGAAATCCAGGTCCTTGTGCTCGTTCACGCGCTGGATCGCCGCGTCGATCAGGAACGGCATGAGCGCCTCCTGCGGCCGGAAGGCAGCGGCGAACGTCGTGCTGGTCTCGTCCAGCGCCTCCACGCGGATGGGGGACTCCTCGTCGGCGAGCTGGAAGTCCGACAGCTGGGCGAAGTACGCCAGCGACTTCCGGGTGCGTTCGCGGCCGCGGGCGGCCTTGGCGAGATCCTCGCGAACCATCACGCCTTCGCCAGGAGCGTCCTTCAGATAGACGAAGTCGCCACCCGGCTCGCTGGCCTTCTGCGGGACGATGCGCTTGTCGCGCGTGGTCGTCGCAGCACCAGCCGGCGCGGCCAGCGCCAGCACTCCGAGCCCGAGCACCAACCTCCTCATGACCGGATCGTAGACCCGCGGTGTTGACAAGTGGTTTTCACCTGACGTAGGTTTCCGCCATGGCTCGTCGGGGGGCGCTGCTCATCACCACACTTGCGTTTGTCGCTGCCGGTCCGTCGGAGGCCGCTCAGGCCGCGCCGGACGCCAAGAAGCCCAAGCGCGGCAAGCGCGGCAAGCCGGGCAAGCGTGGCCCGGCCGGCCCGCCTGGGGCAACGGGCGCGACGGGAGCCGCCGGCGTCACCGGCGCGACCGGCGCCGCAGGCGCGGTCGGTGCAACGGGTCCCACTGGCGCGAGCGGAGCGGCAGGCGTCACCGGTGCGGCGGGTGTGACGGGGGCGACCGGCGCCACCGGCGCGACGGGGCCCGCGGGTGCGGCCGGCGCGACGGGTGCCACCGGAGCCGCCGGCGTGACGGTGCGGCCGGCGCGACCGGACCGACTGGCCCGACTGGTGCGGTAGGTCCGACGGGAGCCACCGGAGCCCCAGGCCCGGCCGCCGAGACCGTCTACTACGCCGATCTGAACCCGGTGGACACGGTGACGCCGCCGAATCTGTCGCCGATCGCCTCCCTCGGCGAGGTCACGCTCGGTGCGAGCTGTTGCGCGAGGGCGCGAACATCACGAAGATGCGCTTCGGCGTCCGCACCGCCGGCCGGCCGTTCGAGATCCACACCCTCGGTACCGGGCACGTCAACGACCCGGGCACCATCACCCAGGGCGACGTGAACATCTTCAGCTTCCCCGACGGGACGACGTACGTCCCGGTGCTCCCTATGGACATCTCCGGCCCGAACTTCTGGCGCCTCTTCGTCGACCCGTTCATCGTCACGGTCGGCGGGGGCGGCGCGAATCCGGCGACGTACAGCGGATCGCTCTACTTCCTGGTCGACAACCGGGCGGGCAACCAGAAGTGCAACATCCAGGGCACCTTGACCCAGGGCCTCTGAGCGATCAGCGACCCTCGTAGGTGACGTTGCCCTTGTCGTCTGTCTGATCGACGGTGAAGGTGTTGGCCGTCCCGTCGCGCAGGGTCGCCAGGCAGGCGAAGCTCAGCCCCTCCCGCTGCTCGACGCCCGCGGGGCACGCTACGTCGGCTTCGAGGTCGCGCGAGTCGCGGATGGAGGTCTCGATCGCCAGCTCGACCTTCGCCGGGTCGATGTAGCGGACGGGGCCCGCGGGATCGCCGCCGCCGTCGTCCCCTCCGCAACCCACGAGGACCGCGAGCGCCAGCATCATCGGGACCCGCCTCACGAGCGCAGCTCCTCGAGCACCGGCGCAGCCAGCCGTTCCGCGTGAGCCTCGAGCGCCAGTCGCCGGTTCTCTGCCGTCCGTGCACGATGGGCCTCGGGCAGGTCCGCCCGCGCCAGCAGCTCGTCGCACACCCGGCGGCACTCGTCGAAGTGGCCGACCCAGTACAGGGCGATCGAGCGCTCGAAGGCCAGGCCCCACGCGTACACCCACGGCGCCACGTGCAGATCGTCGGCGGGGACCTCGCCGTCGAGCGAGGCGAAGCGCAGGGCGGTGTGCCAGCGCTCGCGCTCGCGCAGACCGACCACGAGGTCATACACGGCCTCGAGTCGCTGCGGGCGGAACTCCCACGCGCGCACGTACAGGTCCATGGCCGCCGGCCATTCCCCGACTTCGGCCGCGAGCGCGCCGGCCTCGTGCAGCGCGCAGTAGGTCTCCTCGTCCCACCCGGTCATGGCGGCGCGGCGCTCGTAGGTGGCACGGGCACGGTCGAGCAGCGCGCGGTCGCCGCGATGGTGGCCGAGGTCCCGTAGCGACTGGCCGAGGTAGAAGACCGACCGCGGGTCCCCCGCGCCCTCGAGCAGGCCGACGTCGCGCTCCCACCGACCCGTGCGCATGCCGCCGACGTCGTGGATGTGGATGCTGACGCCGTCGAGGCGTTCGCAGCTGCGTTCGTCGGGACTGGTGATGTACTCGTGCGTCGCGCCGACGTAGCGCCACGGGATGCGCCCGGACACGATGCGCTTGTTGTGGAACTCGGTGTGGCCCGTGTGGCGCACCATGTAGGCGTCCGCCGTGAGCTCGCCGAGCGCGCCGGGGGCGACCTCGAGGGTCCAGTCGGCGTCCATCAGCAGCAGGTGGTCGGCGCGGCCGTGCGCAAGCGCCATCAGCGCGCTTCGGTTATGGGCGAAGTCGCGCCACTCGTGATGGTGCAGCTCGCCAGGGATGCCGTCGAGGGCGCCCGCCACGAGCTCCGGCGTCCCGTCCACGGACCCGGTGTCGCAGATCACCCAGGTGTCGATCACGTCGCGGACGGATGCGAGGCAGCGCTCGATCACCGCCTCCTCGTCGCGCACGATCATGCAGAGGCACACGCTGCCCACGCCGGCAAAGCTACCGGGACGCAAAGGATGTTGCATGCAGCGGAAATCCCAGGAATGTTTAGGGAGCCCGCGTACTGTGCCCGATCCATGGCCGCCACTGAGCGACACGTCCGTTCGCGCCGCCCGCGCACCGAGCCCCTCATCCAGGCCGATGCGCCGACGCCCCGCGCCGCGCTTCCGCGGCGGGGAGCCGAGGGCGCGATCATCGACTTCGAAGACGTCGTCAAGCGCTACCCGAGCGGGGACCTCGGCCTCAACGGCGCGACGTTCAGCATCCACCCGGGTGAGTTCGTCTTCATCGTGGGCGCGTCCGGCTCGGGCAAGTCGACGCTCATGCGCCTGCTGATCCGCGAGGTCGTCCCGACCACCGGCCGTATCACCGTCGCCGGCAAGGACCTCGCCGAGATCCCGCGCAACAAGGTGCCGTACTACCGGCGCAACATCGGGATGGTCCACCAGGACTTCAAGCTGCTGCCGAACCGGACCGTGGCCGACAACGTCGCCTACGCACTCCAGGTCACGGGCGGGTCGCGTCGCGACGTGCGCGACAAGGTGCCGGACATCCTGCGCCTCACGGGCCTCTCGCTGAAGCTGCACTCCTACCCCGACCAGCTGTCGGGCGGCGAGCAGCAGCGCGTCTCCGTCGCACGTGCGTTCGTCAACCATCCGCCGCTGCTGCTGGCCGACGAGCCGACCGGCAACCTCGATCCCGACACGTCCGTCGGGATCATGCAGCTGCTCTACCGGATCAACAAGACCGGCACGACCGTGGTGGTCGTCACGCACGACCATCAGATGGTCGATCGCATGCGTCGCCGCGTGATCGAGCTCTCCAAGGGCAAGGTCATCCGCGACGAGCGCCGCGCGCGCTACACCCACGAGTCGACCTCCGAAATGGAGTCGATCCTGCGCGGCGAGTCGGATCCCATCTAGAGATGCGCCTCGGTTTCTTCCTCAAGGAGGCGCTCCGCTCGATGCGCCGCAACGCGGTCCCCTCGTTCGCCGCCATGGCGACGGTGCTCGTGACCGTGCTGGTGCTCGGCGTCTTCATCCCGATCGTCCAGGCGACGACGGGTGCCGCCAACGACGTGCGCGGTCGCGTGATCGCCAACGTCTACCTGCAGACGGACGCCACCGAGGCCGACGTCAAGCGGGTGCAGGCGCTGCTCGAGTCGACTCCGAACGTCGCGAGCGTCGAGTACGTCTCCAAGGAACAGGCGCTCAAGGAGCAGAAGAAGGAGTACTCCGAGGCCTACGAGCTGCTGGGGTCGAACCCGCTGCCCGACACCTTCCGCGTCACCCCGAACGACCCGGACAACATCGTCTCCGTCCGTGACGCCCTGGCCCCGCTGGCACCGTCGGGCGGTGCGCGTGTCCCCGTCGACAACGCGATCGACGAGGTCCGCAACCGCGAGGACCAGACGGACAAGATCCTCACCCTCACGCGCGTCGTCAAGTACGCCGCGGCCGGCCTGGCGATCCTCCTGGCCATCGCGTCGATCCTGCTGATCGCCAACACGATCCGTCTGTCGCTCTACTCGCGCCGTCGCGAGGTCGAGGTCATGAAGCTCGTCGGCGCCACCGACTGGTTCATCCGCTGGCCGTTCGTGCTCGAGGGCATCCTGCTCGGCGCGATCGGTGGTGTCTTCGCGATCGCCACGCTCGGCGTCGTCAAGTTCACGCTGATCGATTCCTTCCAGGACGACTTCGCGCTGATCGCCCAGCCGGACACGATCAACTTCGGCGTACTGGTCTTCGTGCTGCTGGGCGCGAGCGTCGCCGTGTCGGCGCTCGGCTCCGGGCTGTCGCTGCGCCGCTTCCTGCGGGTGTAGGGTCCGGCCTCGGATGAGGCCGCTCACCGCAGGAGAGCTGCTCGACGCGGCGTTCACCGCCTTTCGGCGCAACTTCGGTGCGCTGGCGCTGTGCACGCTGGTCGCCGTCGTGCCGGTGACGATCCTGTCGACCCTCGTCGAGGCGTCGACGACCGAGGACGCGTTCAACTTCACGACCGCCACGGTGATCGACGACGACGAGCTCGGCTCCTACATCGCGGGCCAGGTCGTCGCGAGCATCCTCACCTTCGTGGCGAGCGCGCTCGCGACCGCTGCCTGCCTGCGCGTGGTGGGCGGGGACGTGCTCGGCCGGCGGGTCGGCTACGCGGAATCGCTGCGAACCGCGTTCGGGCGGCTCGGGCCGATCATCTGGATCTCGATCCTGAGCGGTCTGGCGATCCTCGGTGGCGTGTTCCTGTGCATCGTCGGCGCGCTCTGGCTCGCGGTGATGTTCTCCCTGGCGACACCGGCGCTGATCTTCGAGGACCTGCGCGGGACGAAGGCGATGGGCCGCTCCCGCGCGCTGATCAAGGACAACTGGTGGCGCGTCTTCGGCGTGCTGCTCGTCATGTACCTGATCGTGTTCGTGATCCAGGGCCTGCTCGTGGGCGGCATCGGCGCAGCGGTGCTGACGAACTCCGAGAACGAGGTCGTCAACGCCGTCCTGCTGACCGCCGCCGAGATCGTCGGCTACGCGGCGTCACTGCCGCTGCTGGCCGCCCTGACGGCGTACATCTACTTCGACCTTCGCGTCCGCAAGGAGGGCTTCGACATCCAGCTGCTCGCAGAGCGCATGGGTGGCGAGACGCCGCCGCCGTCGGCGCCCAGCACCAGCGTCGCGGGTCTGCCCGCGGACGAGCCTGGCGGTGGCTTCCTGCCGCCGCGGGCGCCCGGTGGCTGATCCCGGCCCTGCGCGCGAGCAGGCGCGCGAGATCCTCTCCGAGCGGCGCTTCCAGGAGCCCGACCTGCCGCGGCCCTTCAAGACGCCGCTGGACTGGCTCGGGGACCGGGTGGAGGACCTCGGCAGCTGGCTTTCGGGTGGGTTCGACGATGTCGACGGCGTGCTGCCGGGCGGGGGCTGGGTGGTGTGGGGGCTGCTCATCGGCCTGGTCGCCGTGCTTGGTGCGGTGGTGGCCCGTGCGGTGGTGGTGCGGCGGGCGGCTGTCGGGTTCGGGCGGAGCAAGCGTCCATCGACCACCGAGGAAGACCCTCGTGAGCTTGAGCGCGCAGCCGAGGCGGCGGAGCGGGCCGGCGCTTTTGCGGAGGCGGTGCGTCTGCGGTTCCGTGCCGGCGTTCTGCGCCTTGACGCAGAGGCACAGACCACGGGCGCCATCGCCGCTGAGCTGCACTCGCCGGACTTCGAGGCGCTCGGGAGCTCACACGACGCCATCGCCTACGGTGGCGCGCCCGCCGAAGCCGCGGACGCGGAGGCCGCCCGCGAGCGCTGGCGGGCGGTGCTGGCGCGATGAGCCGTCGCGTGGTCCTGTGGATCGTCGGCGCGATCGTGCTGGTGAACGTCGTCCTGCTCGTGGTCGACCACGTGCTGCCGGGGCCCTCGGGGGAGCCGAACTCCGCGCTCGCCACGACGCCGCAGGGCTTCGCGGCGTGGGCGGCGCTCGCCGAGCGCAACGGCATCGAGGTGATCGTCCTGCGCGAAGGTGACCCGCCGCCGGACGCCACGGTCGTCGACCGGCGCTTCATCGACCGCGACGATGTCCGTCGCCTTCAGAATGCTCGTCTGGCCGACGGCGACAACGCCGCGTACGCGCTCGAGCTCGTGATGAAGTCCCCGCCCGCCCCGCTCGTCTTCGTGGAGCGCGAACGGGCACGCGGGCTCGCGGCGCTGCCTGAGGCCGGCAAGTGGGCGCTCGGGCTGCTCGGCGCCGCGGCGCTGCTGTTCATGCTCGCGCGCGGCCGCCGGTTCGGTCCGCCCGACCCGCCGGGACGGGTGCTGGCGCCTCCGCGCGTCGCCTACGTGGACGCTCTCGCCGCAGCGCTCGCCAAGACCCGCGATCCTGCGGGGGCGATGGAACCGATCACGCGCGAACTGGAAGCCGAACCGCCGAGGACCGACGAGGACGCCCTCGCGCTCGCGCGTGAGTACGCGGAGGCCCAGCGATGAAGGAACTGCACGAGGCGGTCGCCGCCGAGGTCGGCAAGGTCGTCGTCGGCCAGCACGAGGCCGTCGCCGCTCTGCTCGCCGCGGCAGCGCTCGGCGGGCACGTCCTGCTCGAGGGTCCGCCCGGGACCGCCAAGACGCTCATGGCCGGTGCGGTCGCCCGCGCGCTCGGCGTCGACTTCCGCCGCGTGCAGTTCACGCCCGACATGCTCCCGTCGGACCTGACGGGGACAATGACGCTGCGCGGCGGCGATCTCGTCTTCCACGAGGGCCCGGTCTTCACCAACCTGCTGCTCGCCGACGAGATCAACCGCACGCCGCCCAAGACGCAGGCGGCGCTGCTGGAGGCGATGCAGGAGCGCCAGGTCTCCGTCGAGGGCCGTCCGCGCCCGCTGCCCGACCCGTTCCTGGTCGTCGCCACGCAGAACCCGATCGAGTACGAAGGCACCTACCCGCTGCCAGAGGCGCAGCTGGACCGCTTCCTGGTCAAGATCGAGGTCGGCTATCCCGACGAGGCGGACGAGCTGGCGATGCTCTCTCTCGGTCGCAGCGGCGTCGGTCCGGGCCGCGTGGAGGACGTACGGCCCGTTGCCGAGCGCGGAGGCGCTGCGCACCGCCCGCGCGGAGGTCGACGCGACGCGCGTGACCGACGAGGTCGCCGCGTACCTGGTGGCCGTCGTCCGGCGCACGCGCGGGCTGCCGTCCGTCGTGCTGGGCGCCTCGCCGCGCGCGGCGACGCATCTGCTCGGGCGCGGCGAAGGCCGCGGCACGCATGGCCGGCCGCGACTTCGTCACCCCCGACGACGTCTCGCGCATGGCCGCGCCCGTGCTCGCCCATCGCCTCGTGCTGACGCCGGAGGCCGAGCTCGATCGCTTCCGGCCCGCCGACGCCGTCCGCACCGCCCTCGCCGAGGTCCCGGTCCCGCGGTGAGCCCGAGCCCGCGGCTGGCGGCGCTGGTCGCGGCGGTGGCGCTCGCGACGCTGCTGGTCGGGCCGGTCGTCGGCGGGCTTGCGGTCGCTGCGCTGCTCGGCGCCGCCGCCTTCGACGCGTGGAGCGTCCGCCGGCCGCCCTGGGTGCGCCGGACGGCTCCCGCCGTCGTCGCGCGCGGTGTCCCGGCCAACTGCAGCATCGAGGTGGAGGACGGGATCGCGCGGCAACCTCTCCCGCCCGATCTGTCCCTCGACGGCTGCCGCGCTCACGGCGCGCCGGCGCGGCCGGCACCTGCTTCCGCCCGTCACGGTCCGCCGAACGGGCAGCTTGGGTCTTGGCAGGTGTGATCACACCCTTCAGGACCCGCACGAGGTTCTCGCCTATCCCGATCTGCCGACCGCGCGGCGCCTGGCGCTCGCCGTGCGCCAGGGCCGCCTGCGCGAGCCCGGTCAGCGTCCGCGCGGTCCGCTCGGCCTCGGCACGGAGTTCGAGTCGGTGCGCGACTACACGCCCGATGACGACGTCCGCGCGATCAACTGGGCCGCCACCGGGCGAACGGGGCGGCCCATGGCCAACGCCTACCGGGTCGAGCAGGAGCGCGAGATCCTCCTGCTGATCGACTGCGGCCGTCTGATGGCCGCGCCGCTGGGCGAGGCCACGCGGCTCGACATCGCGGTGGACGCGGCGGTCGCGGTTGCCGCCGTAGCCGACGTGCTGGGCGACCGCTGTGGCGTGCTCGCCTTCGACGACGCCATCCGGCGCCATCTGGCGCCGCGCCGGGCCGGCGGCCGTGCGGTCACCCGGCGCGTCTTCGACCTCGAGCCCAGCGATGCGGAGTCCGACTACGAGCTCGCGTTCCAGACCGTGTCCGGCGGCAAGCGTGCGCTGATGATGGTCTTCACCGACCTGATCGAGGAGACCGCCGCCCGGCCGCTCGCCGAGGCGGTCCCCGTCCTCGCCCGCCGGCACGCGATCGTCATCGCCGGGGCCCGCGACGACGATCTGCACGCACGCGTCACCGAGCCGCCGGAGTCCGTCCACGGCGCCTACGCGACTGCCGTCGCGGTCGACGTGCTCGCCGCCCGCGACCGCGCCGCCGCGCTGCTGCGGCGCTCCGGCGCCCGCAGCGTGGAGGCCCCGGCCGCGTCCCTGGCCGCCGCGTGCGTCAGCGCCTATCTGCGAGAGAAGACCCGCGCCAGATGACCAGTCCCCAGTAGATCGCGCCGAGCGCGATCCCGACGATCAGCGAGGGGACGAGCGTCGGGCCCGAGCCGGTGAAGAAGCCCTCGACGAGGCCGGCGAGGACGAGCCACGGCATCGTGCCGAGCACCAGCTCGACCGCCGGCCGCGCCTCGGCGGTCAGCGACTGCGTGCGCGTGCGGTTGCCGGGCTCGATCAGCGCCCAGCCGATCCGCAGCCCCGCCATCACCGAGACGATGATCAGCGAGAGCTCGAGCACGCCGTGCGGGACGACGAGGGCGACGAAGCGGTCCGCCGTCCCGTCGACCGCGGAGATGCCGCCGAGCACGCCGACGAGCAGGCCGTTGTAGATCGCCAGCGCAGCGGTGCCCGAGCCCGAGCGTGATGCCGGCCGCGACGGCCATGAAGGTCACGCGGATGTTGTTCGTGAAGATCTGGCCGGACAGGCCCGCCTCGTCGGAGACCGACAGCGAGCCCGCCAGCGGCTCGCCGCCGCGGCCCGAGCGGAACTCGTCCGGCAGCAGGCCGATGGCGGCGGGCGGGTCGTTGAGGCCCCAGATCCAGCCGAGCACGAGCGGGACGAGGAGCAGCGCGGCCGCCAGCGCCAGCATGCGCGGGCGCTCGGTGATCCGCTGCCAGTAGCCCGTCGCCAGGAACTCCCACACGGACTGGCGCCGGGTGCCCTGCGCGTAGACGGCCTGGCGGCCGCGGACGACGAGCGTGCCGAGCTGTGCGGTCACCGGATCGTTCGGGAAGGCGCGGCGCGCGAGGCCGAGATCGGCGGCGGCCGAGCGGTAGAGCGTGCCGAGCCGGCGGACGCCGTCGGCGCCGAGCCGCTGCGGCCGCCCGCGGGCGCGATCGAGCAGCACGCCGAGCTCAGCCCAGTCGGCGGACCGCTCCTCGACGAATCGCGCGCGCCTCATGCAGACTCATGGTCGCATGGAGTACACCGGCAGCCTGCGCATCACCACGCCCGAGGGCCTCGCGGTCGACCTCTCGCTGGCGGGGATCGGGTCGCGCTTCATGGCCACCGCGCTCGACGTCCTCATCCAGGGCGTCACGGGGACCGTCGGCGCGCTCGCGCTGGCCGCGCTCTTCGAGGGCGGCGTGCTCGCCCTCTTCTACGCCGTCGGCCTCTTCCTGGTCCTGTTCGGCTACGACGTCGCCTTCGAGATGCTCAACAACGGCCGCACGCCGGGCAAGCAGGCCGCCGGGCTGCGCGTCGTGCGCGACGACGGCACCCCGATCACCTTCGTCGCCTCGGCCATCCGCAACATCCTGCGCCTCGTCGACTTCCTCCCGTCCTTCTACGGCGTCGCGATGCTCTCGATCTTCCTCACCCGCCGCCAGCAGCGCCTCGGAGACCTCGCCGCCGGAACCCTCGTCATCCGAGACCAAAACCTGAAGGGATGGAGTCCCGGCACCGGACACGAGGCCGGCGATGTCCGGTGCCGAGACTCCGACCCCTTTAGGTTGGGATGTGAGTGCGGTGACGCGGGAGGAGCTGCTGCTGGTGCGGGCGTTCCTGGCTCGGCGGCCGACGTTGACGGCGGCGGCGCGGGCGAAGCTCGCGGAGGATCTCGCCGCGCGGTTGCGGCCGAAGGTCGCCGGGGCGCCGGAGTCAGACCCCGAGGGGTTCCTCGAGGCGCTCGCCCTCGCGCGGGACGCCTAGGTAGCGCTCCACGACGCGGGCGCAGCGGCGGCCCTCGGCGATCGCGGTGACGACGAGGGACTGTCCCCGCCGGGCGTCGCCGCAGGCGAAGACGCCGTCGACGGAGGACTCGAAGACCGGTGCGGCGACGTTGCCGCGGGCGTCGAGGTCGACGGCCAGTGACGACAGCAGCCCGTCCGTCTCGGGTCCGGTGAAGCCGATGGCGACGAGCACGAGGTCGGCCGGGCCGGTGAAGTCGGTGCCGGGCACGGGGCGGAGGTCGCGCGACGAGGTGCCGGTGACCTCGCGGCCCTCGACGCCGCTGACGCGGCCGTCGGTGCCGAGGAGGCGGACGACCTGCGTGCCGAAGCGGCGCTCGGGCCCCGGCTCGTCGAGCGCGTAGGTCGAGGACGTGCGGCGCGGGTGCTCGGGCCAGGGGGCGTCGGGGTAGCGGCCCGCGGCGGGCAGCGCCGGGTAGACGTCGTACATCATCACGCTGGCGGCGCCCTCGCGGTTGGCCGACGACACGCAGTCCATGCCGGTGTCGCCACCGCCGATCACGACGACGTGCTTGCCCGCGGCGGAGATGACCTGGTCCTCGGGGATCGAGACGGCCTCGCGGCCCTCCTCGCGCGCGACCGCGCGGTTGCGCTGGTAGAGGTAGTCCATCGCCTCGTGCACGCCGGCGAGGTCGTGCCCCTCGATGTCGATGCCGCGCGGGATGCGCGCGCCCGTGGCGACGACGATCGCGTCGAACTCCTCGCGCAGCTCCTCGACGGTGACGTCGACGCCGACGTCGACCCCGCAGCGGAACTCGATGCCCTCGGCCGCGAGCACGTCGGTGCGCCGGTCGATGATCCACTTCTCGAGCTTGGCGTCGGGAACGCCGAAGCGCAGCAGCCCGCCGAGGCCCTCGTCACGCTCGAGCACGACGACGGTGTGGCCGGCGTGGTTGAGCTGCTGGGCGGCGGCCAGGCCCGCGGGACCCGAGCCGATGACGGCAACGCGCCGACCTGTGCGCGTCTCGGGGACGACCGGGACGATCCAGCCCTCCTCCCAGGCGCGGTGCACGATCGCGTACTCGACCTGCTTGATCATCACCGGGTCGTCGTTGATGGCGAGCACGCAGGCCGACTCGCACGGCGCCGGGCAGATCAGGCCCGTGAACTCCGGGAAGTTGTTGGTGGCGTGCAGCTGGTCGATCGCCTCGCGCCAGCGGCCGCGGTAGACGAGGTCGTTCCAGTCGGGGATCAGGTTGCCGAGCGGGCAGCCGTCGTGGCAGAAGGGGACGCCGCAGTCCATGCAGCGGCCGCCCTGCGCCTTGCAGCTCGGTCTCGTCGAGGACGCCGAAGATCTCCTTGGAGTCGCCGACGCGCTCGCGCGGATCGCGCTCCGGCATGGCCACGCGGTTGGTGTTGAGGAAGCCCCGGGGGTCGCCCATAACGAGCGGATAAGACTAGGGAGGCCTAGCCTCGAAACTTGATGCGGAGGCGTCTCGGAACCCTGTTGCTGGTCCTGCTGGTGCCGCTCGCGCTCGTCGTCGGGCTGTGGCTCGGCGGCCATCCGCGCGTGCTCCCGGACCCGCTGCGCGACGCCTTCGTCGGCGACGACGACGCGCAGATCTACCAGGAGGTCCTCGACCGGATCGAGGACGACTTCTACAAGAAGGTCGACCGCGAGAAGCTCGCGTCGAGCAGCCTGGCCGCGGCCGTCGAGGCGCTCGACGATCCGTTCAGCCGCTACATCGATCCCAACGAGAAGGCCGACTTCGACGCCTCCACGAACGGCCAGTTCGAGGGCGTCGGGATGAACGTCGAGGAGATCCCGCGCGGGCTGCGCATCCTCGCGGTCTTCGACGGCGGGCCGGCCGAGAAGGCGGGCCTCGAACCCGGCGACGAGATCATCGCGGTCAACGGCAAGTCGCTCAAGGGCGCCTCCAGCGAGGACTCGACGACGGAGATCAAGGGCAAGGCGGGCACCACCGTCGAGCTGACGATCATCCAGGACGGCAAGCGCCGGACGCTGACCGTCGAGCGCGCGAGCGTGACGGTCCCCGTCTCCACCAAGCGCATGGTCGAGACCGAGGACGGCACCGAGGTCGCCCTCGTCACGCTCGAGCAGTTCACCGCCGGCGCGCACGGCGTGGTCGGCAAGAACATCCGCGACCTGATCGACGACGGCGCCGAGGCGGTCGTCTTCGACCTGCGCCACAACGGCGGCGGCCTGCTCGACGAGGGTGTCCTCGTCTCCTCCATCTTCATTCCGGACGGCCTGATCGTCTCCACGCGCGGGCGCAACCGCTCCGAGCGGCGCTTCAACGCCTCCGGCTCCTCGATCGACGAGGACATCCCGGTCGCCGTGCTGGTCGACGGCGGCACGGCCTCGGCCTCAGAGATCGTCACCGGCGCGCTGCAGGACCTCGACCGCGCCACGGTCGTCGGCACCCGCACCTACGGCAAGGGCGTCTTCCAGGAGATCGAGGAACTGCCCAACGGCGGCGCGCTCGACATCACCGTCGGCGAGTACTTCACGCCGGACGGCCGCAACCTCGGGCCGGGCGACGACGGCGAGCGCGGCGGCATCACGCCCGACGTCCGCGCCGAGGACGATCCCGAGACGAAGCCCGACGAGGCGCTGGACAAGGCCCTCGACGTCCTTGCCGACGAAGCTTCCCTGAGCCGGTAGTCGTAGCGGTCCTCGAGAAGCGCGGGCGGATGCTGACCGCCTCGCCCTTCTTCGAGCGCGGCGCGCGGATCGCCTTCACCAAGGACTCGCGCGTGCGCGTGGGCGACCTGGTCTTCGTCTCGCCGAAGGGCAAGCTCATCCGGCGCATCGGCCGGCCCGACGTCGCGCGCGACGTGATCGAGGCGATGATGCTCGACCGCGGCCTGCGCCGGCGCTTCCCGCCCGACGTCGAGCGCGCCGCACGCGAGGCGTCGCCATCGCGGGAGGGACGTCGCGACCTCACCGACCTGCGCACCTTCACCATCGACCCGCCCACGGCGCGCGACTTCGACGACGCCATCTCCGCCGAGCGCCTCGACGGCGGCGGCATCCGCATCTGGGTCCACATCGCCGACGTCAGCGCCCACGTCCCGCCGGGCGGCCCGGTCGACCGCGAGGCGCACCGGCGCGCGACGAGCGTCTACGTCCCGGGCGCGGTGGAGCCGATGCTGCCGGAGGCGCTCTCCAACGAGGCGTGCTCGCTCAAGCCGGACGTCGAGCGCCTCGCCGTCACCGTCGAGCTCGACTTCAAGGGCGCGAAGGTCGTGCGCTCGGCCTTCTATCGCTCGCTGATCCGCTCGGACCGCCGGTACAGCTACCCCGAGGTCGACGCGATCTTCGCGGGCGGGAGCCCCGCGCCCGAGCTCGGCGCCGCCCGCGAGGTCGCGGCCGCGCTCGAGGAGCGCCGGGCCGCTCGTGGCGCGATCGTCGTCAACTCGTCCGAGCCGGCCTTCGACTTCGACAAGCAGGGCCACGTGCTCGCCGTCGAGCCGGACGAGCAGACGGAGTCGCACCGCCTCATCGAGCACCTGATGATCGCGGCCAACGAGGCAGTCGCCGGCCTGCTCGAGGACCGCAAGCTGCCGGCGCTCTACCGCGTCCACGAGCGCCCGGACACCGACCGCATCGCGCGCCTCGCCGAGCAGCTCGCAGTCGCTCGACGTCGCCGTGCCCGCCTTCAGCGACGTGCTCTCACCAGCGCAGGCGCTCGACGCCGTCGGCGACATCTCGCGCGTCGTGGCGCCGCTCGGCAAGGCCGGCCTCAGCTCGCTCGTCCTGCGGGCGCTCAAGCAGGCGGTCTACACGCCGGAGAACCAGGGCCACGCCGGTCTGCGCTCGCCGCGCTACTGCCACTTCACCTCGCCGATCCGCCGCTACCCGGACCTCGTCGTGCACCGCGCGCTGCTTGCGGCGATCAACGCCGGGGAGACGATGCCCGACCGCTCGAAGCTCGACGAGCTCGGCAGCTGGTGCTCCCAGCGCGAGCGCGACGCGATGAGCATCGAGCGCAAGGCCGACGACATCGCCCGCGCCTTCGTGCTCGAGCGCTACATCTTCGAGAGCGGCGGCCACCGCGAGTTCCGCGGCGAGATCGTCGGGGTCATCGGCGCTGGCGCGTTCGTCGCGTTCGGCGACGGCTTCGAGGGCATGCTCCACGTCCGCCGGCTGCGCGGCGACTACTGGGAGCTCAACGAACTGGGAACCGCGCTGGTCGGCGCACGCTCGGAGCGCGGCATCCGCATCGGCGACCCCGCCACCGTCCAGGTGATCGGCGTCGACACCGCCCGCGGTCGCGTCGACTTGGCGCCCATAGAATTGTGAGCATGGACAAGCCCGTCGTCGAGATCCCCTCCGGCCAGGAGCCGCCCAGCCGAGCTGCGCGTGGAGGACCTCACCGTCGGCGACGGCCCCGAGGCCTCCGCCGGCCAGCAGGTCGACGTCCACTACGTCGGCGTCTCATGGGCGACCGGCGAGGAGTTCGACGCCTCCTACAACCGCGGCAGCACCTTCTCCTTCGGCCTCGGCGCCGGCCAGGTCATCCCGGGCTGGGACGAGGGCGTCCAGGGCATGCGCGTCGGCGGCCGCCGCCGCCTCGAGATCCCGCCGCATCTCGCCTACGGCTCGCGCGGCGCGGGCGGAGTGATCGGTCCCGACGAGACGCTCGTCTTCGTCGTGGACCTCGTCGCCGTGGGCTAGTGGCCGCCTCCGCAGGTACATTCGCCATCCGGCGCCCGCCGATCACCGCCTGGCGTTGTCCTCGGACCCTCGTGTGGCTGCGCCACACCACGGGCCCTGCGTCCTCGCCAGTCCGCGCCGGCGAACGCCATCTGATGGAACGTACCTACGGAAGCGACCACCTATGGCCGTAAAGAAGAAGCGCAAGACCGCGCCGGGCGACGTCGCGACCAACCGGTCGGCCGCCTACCGCTACCACCTGTCCGACAAGCTCGAGACGGGATGGTCCTGACCGGCACCGAGGTCAAGGCGCTGCGCGGCGGCAAGGCCCAGCTCAAGGACGGCTACGTCGCGCTCACCGACGGCGAGCTGTGGCTGCACAACGTCCACATCCCGCCCTACGAGAACGCCTCGCGCGACAACCACGAGCCCGAGCGCCCGCGCAAGCTGCTCGCCCACAAGTCGGAGATCGAGCGCCTGAAGACCAAGGTCGCCGCGAAGGGCTTCACCCTGATCCCCACGCGCCTGTACTTCTCCGGCGGCCGCGCGAAGGCCGAGATCGCCCTCGCCCGCGGCAAGGACGTCGGCGACAAGCGCCAGACGATCAAGGAACGCGACATGCGCCGCGACGTCGAGCGTCAGCTCGCCGAGCGCTAGCTACGTATCGGAGAAATCGCGGTCGAGGAAGGTGAGGTCCATCCCGATCGCAAGGGCGATGATCAGGCCGAGGTAGACCACCGCGACGATGGCGCGGTGGGCGGGCTTGACCTTGTAGTAGGCGAGGTTGCCCTCCTCGCCCTTCTTGCGGGCGTTCCAGCGACGGTAGACCTCCATGCCACCGAAGAGCGCGATCAGGATCATGATCGGATTGGGCCACACGAAGACGATCGTGACGACGGCGCCGAGGCCGACGAACCACATCCAGGGCGCGAGTGCGGCCATGGCCCGGCCGCCGTCGAGCGGGACGACCGGCAGCAGGTTGAAGAGGTTCAGGAAGAAGCCGGTGAACGCGAGCGCTTTGAGCATCTCGGAGTCGGCGAAGTGGCCCGCGAGCGCGACGGCGAGCGCGCCGAGCGAGCCGAGGATCGGACCGGCGAGGCCGACGCGCGCCTCGGCCAGGGCGCTGCCGCCGAACGAGCGTGCGGAGATGACGGCGCCGAGCAGCGGGACGAAGATCATGCGGCCCGGCTGGACGCCCTCGCGGCGCAGCTGGATGTAGTGGCCCATCTCGTGCACGAAGAGCAGAGCGACGAAGCCGATCGCGAACGGCAGGCCGAAGATGAAGGTGTAGGCCGCGATCGAGACGAGCATCGAGAGCGACGTCGTGAGGAACTTCGCGCCCTTGAGCGCGATGAAGGCGACCTTGCCGAACTTGGCGATCAGCGCGCCGACGACGGCCAGCGGGCCGAGCGCCTTCTTCCACGCCGGCTCGGGCTCGGGAGCGATCGGCTCCGGAGGCGGCGAGGCGGGCGTCGACGGCTGGGCGACGGGCTGCGGCGGGAGCCACTGGGGCGTGCTTTCCACGTCTTTCAGTCTAGGTTCGCGAACTGCTCGGCAAGCCATCCGGCAGCGCCGTCCACGCCCACTTCGCGCAGCTCGATCGCCGTGTTGCGCTCGATCAGCGGGTTGTCGCCGAAGAGCTCGCGCAGGCGCTCGCGGGTGGGGCGCCGCTCACCGGTCACGAGGTCCGCAAGTGAGCCCTCGACGCCGTCGCGCAGAGCGGCCCAGCGGTTCTCCGCGATCCGCCAGGTCGGCGCGGACGGCAGCGGCTCACCGGCGTCGAGGCGGGCGATCAGGTCGGCGACGAGCGAGTGACAGGCGCCGGCGACGGCCGCGGTCGCTGCGAGCGTCGGCTGCGCGTCCGGAACGCGGATCTCGAGCGTGCCGTGATCGGTGTGCGGCCGCAGCTCGAACCACCAGCGGCCGCGGTCCGGAAGCACGTCGGCGGCCGCGCCCCAGCGGTACTCCTCGGCGAAGGCGTCCCAGGACTCGATCGCCGGCGGGATGCCCTGGCGCGGCATCAGCCCGGTGACGAGCGGCCGGGCTGAGGCGAGGCCGGTGTCGCTGCCCTCGTAGAAGGGTGCCGCCGCGGCGAGTGCGCCGAGCTCGGGCAGGTAGGTGCGCAGCGCGTTGAAGACGGCCAGTGTGCGATCGGCGCCGCCAACGGCGACGTGCACGTGCAGCGCGCCGATCAGCTGGCGGCGCGCGACGCCCCGGTGCAGCTCGTTCGTGAGCGCGTAGCGCCGGCCCTCGGCCAGCTCCATCGGCCCGTCCGCGGTCGGGTGCAGCGCGGCGCACGCGGGCAGGGCGAGGCCTTCACACGCACGCCTCATCGCGCCGCGCAGCTCGACCAGCTCCGTGACCGCGTCCGCGACCGAGGCGTGCGGGCGGGTGACGAGCTCGAGCTGGGCCGCCGGGAGCTCCGGCTTCATCCGCGAGTCGCGGGCCGCCACTTCGGCACCGACCGGCGCCGGCAGGAGGGTCTCGGGATCGAGCAGGAGGACCTCCTCCTCGATGCCGACGGTAAGCGGATCCACCGCGTCGAAGACCGCGCGAAGCTCGTTTTCCGGAAAGTGCGGGATCATCGTCGCGGGGGTCTTGCGGACCAGCCAACCGAAGCGTACGTTGATCCCAGACACGGAGTTGAGCCGTCAAGAGCGAGGCCACCGAGGTGCAAGGCCCGCCACCCGATCCGCCCAGCGCTTGCGCTAGCGAGGAGGGACCTCAAGCGGCTCAGTTCCGTGTCGCTTTTCGTTAAGGCCTGTGCCGGAAAAGCGGTGCGGTGTACACCTTCAGTGATGGCCACTCGCCCGCTGATGCCGGTCGAAGCGGTCGACCTCTTCGCCAAGCTCCTGTCGGAGGCGGAGGCCGGCCCGACGGATGCCTTCTACTCGCGCCTCGCCGCTGCCACCTGCCTGCTCGGCACCATGCGCCGCGCGGTGATCTTCGCCTACGACGGCGAGCGCCGGCTCGTTCGCGCGGTCGGCGCCCACGGCGTCGACCTGGAGCTGTTCGCCGGCTCATCACCGACCTCCGTGCAGGTGGAGGTCGCCGCCCGGGCGCTCCGGCAGGACCAGGTCATCGAGGTCGAGGAGGTCGAGCGCGAGCTGCCCGAGGAGTACCACGCGCTGCTCGACGGAGGCCTGGTGGTGTGCATCCCGATGTCCGCGGGCGGGCGCGGCAGCGGCGTGATCGTGTGCGACCGCCTCGCCGATCTCGGGCCGCTCACCGAATCGCAACGCCACAGCCTGTGGTCCGTCGGGAAGATCGCGGGCCTGGCCGCCGCCGCCCGCCTCGCCACGCACGAGAACGAGCTCGCCCGCCGGCTCTCCGAGCGGATCGACTTCGCCCGCGACGTGCACGAGCAGGTCGTTCAGCGGCTGTTCGGCGTGGGCCTCGCGCTGTCGGGCGAGGGTGACCTCAGCGCCGCCCATCGCGAGCGCGCCCGCGAGGAGATCCAGCTCGCCCTCGGCGAGCTGCGCGATGCGCTGCAGCGTGGGCTGTCGTCCACGAGCCGTGCCGTCCAGGGCGACCTGCGTGACGAGCTCGGCCGGCTGCGCCGCGCGCACTCGGACATCGACGTCGCGCTCGTCGACGGCCGCGACGTCGCCGTCCCCGGCCCGCTGCAGCCCGTCGCGCAGTCCGTCCTGCGCGAAGCGGTCCGCAACGCGGTCAAGCACGCCGAGCCGAGCTGCATCGAGGTCCGCCTCGCCGACGCCGACGGCGCCTTCGTGATGGAGGTCGTCAACGACGGCGTCCGCGCCGATCGCCTGCCCACGCCGGCCGGCGTCGGCCTGCGGCTCGCCGCCTTCGAGGCGCTCGAGTCCGGCGGAATCGTTGACTACGGCCCGATGGGCGATGACCGCTGGCGCGTCCGGCTGACGGTGCCCCGATGAAGGACCGCAAGCTCCGCATCCTCGTCCTCGACGACCACGACGTCGTCCACTGGGGCTTCCGGTTGATGCTGGGCGAGCAGCCGTGGGTCGAGCGTTTCCTGTCGGCTCGCACCACGGACGAGGCGCTCGAGCTGGCCGGTCGCTACGAGCCGCACGTAGCGCTCGTGGACCTCTTCCTCGGCCGCGAGTCCGGTGCCGAGGCGTGCACCCGCATCCGCGAGCGAGCGCCCACCACCCGCGTCCTGTTGATCTCCGGCGCCGGCCGCATCTCCGCCGCCGCGGCCCGCTCGGCCGGCGCGTCGGGCTTCGTCTCCAAGGACTGGGACGCGGGGGACGTCGCCCGCGCCGTGCGCATGGTCGGCCTCGGGATGGACGTCTTCGAACCGGGCGACGGAAGCCGCCGAGGGTCTGCTGACCCGGCGCGAGCAGGAGGTTCTCGGCCTGATCGCCGGCGGTTCGACGAACCCCGAGATCGCCCGCCTGCTGTTCCTCTCCCCGCACACCGTCAAGGAGCACACGAGCGCGCTCTATCGCAAGCTCGAGGTCCGCAACCGCGCCGAAGCAGTCCAACGCGCCCAGCGTCTGGGCCTCATCACTTAGCCGCCGCGAGCCCGGGTAGCGCCGTGAGCATGACATTCGACGAGAACACGCTCGCGCAGCTGCGCGGCAAGACATTGGTGGCCGGTTCCGATGAAGTGGGGGAGATCAGCGAGATCTACGCCCACTCGGCCGAGGACCGCCCGGCGCTCGCCGCGGTGAGCTCCGAGGGCCGCACCGTCCTGGTGCCGCTGCCTGACGCCGACCTCGGCGAGAACGGCACGGTCACCGTCGCGTTCGACGCGGATGCCATCGCGGGCGCGCCCGAGCCCGCCGGCGACACCCTCGCCGAGGACGAGTTCGAGGCGGTCTACGAGCACTACGGCATCTCGGACGCGACGCTGCGCGACCAGAGCCACCCCTAAGCGTCCGCGATACGTGCCAGACGACGGGTGAGCGCGCCGACGATCGGCCCGTAGGCGAGCACGATCGGGGCCGGGCCGTCGAGCACCATCGACACCCGGCACCCGCCGCCCGGCCGGGGGTCGACGGCGTGGACGAGGGTGAGCGGGCCGACGCGCCACGTCCACGCCCGGCCGGGGTCGACGTTCGTCACCTTCGCGGGCACGGGGACGACGCCGAGGAGCTTTGCCGCGCCCACCTTGCCGGCCTGCACCTCGGGGGCCCCGAGGTTCCAGGCGCCGCGGACGTGGGGCGCCCATTCCGCCCAGCGCCGCGGCTCCGCGACCAGGGACCAGGCGACGCCGGGCGCGGCGGTACTGTCGCTCGAGTGGAGACGGCGCATGAACAGTGACTACCCAGCGGCATGGTCGGGGAGCGCCATGATCATGACCGCCGACGCCTTCATCACCGCCCTGCGCACCCTCGAACGCGATCGTGACGTGGAGCCACTCGCCTCGCTCTACGCCGACGACGCCACCTGCGGGAACACCGCGACCACCGCGCACCTTCACCGGTCCGGACGGAGCCCGCGAGTTCTGGACGGGGTATCGGGACACCTTCGACGCCATCCAGTCCGAGTTCCGGATCGCCGTCGAGGACGAGGACGCCGTCGCGCTCGAATGGGTCTCCACCGGCACCCTCTCCGGTGGCGAGGAGATCCGCTACGAGGGCGTGACGATCGTCGCGCTCTCCGGCGACAAGATCACGCGGTCGACGGCCTACTTCGACCCGCGAGCGGTCCTCGGCACGATCAACGTCTGACAACGGCGGCCGACGCGCAGGTCGCGATCGCCAGCGGCAGGTCCGTCCGCCGCGATCCCGGCGAGCTGCGGGTGATCGATGTCGATCTCGATCTCGTCCCGCGTCCGTCGAGGCCGAGGCTGGCGCGGCCGTTGGCCGCCAGCTCGCTCCACAGGTCGCCGTAGTGGGCGACGAGGGCGTGCCGCGTCCGGCCCGAGCGGCGCGCGACCGTCTCCAGCTCGCGCACCTCCTCGAACGGATCGATGCGGACGTTCGAGTCGCTGCCGATCGCGATCCGGACGCCGGCGTCCCGATAGGCGAGCGCCGGGAAGTGCCCGTCGCCGAGGCTGCCCTCGGTGGTCGGGCACGAGACGACGATCGTGTCCGGTCGCCGCCAGCCGCCCGACCTCCGCGTCGGTGACGTGGATGCCGTGGACGACGCTCGTGCGCGGTCCGAGGAAGCCGGTGCGGTCGAGCAGCTCGATCGGCGAGAGGTCGTGCTCGGCGCGGCACTCGTCGATCTCGCGCGGCTGCTCGTGCGCGTGGATGTGGCGGACGAGGCCGTGCTCGTCCGCGTACGCCGCGATCGCCTCGAGCCAGCTCGCGGGGACCGCGCGCACGCTGTGGGCGGCGACGCCGACGCGCAGACCCCGCGCGCGCAGCGCGTCGACCCGGCCGAGGTAGGTCTCGACGTCGGGGTCGCAGAACCGGCGCTGGCGCGGCTCGGCGGGCCGGCCGGCGCCCGCGCGGTGGTAGGCGGTCGGCAGCAGGACGACGGTGATCCCGGCGGCGTCGGCCGCTTCGGCGATGGCCACGGCCAGCGCGTTCGGGTCGTCGTACGGGGTCCCGTCCGGCTGGTGGTGGACGTAGTGGAATTCGCCGACCGCGCCGTAGCCGGCGGCGGCCATCTCCCGGTACGCGCGCTCGGCCACGTCGCGCATCGAGGCGGGGTCGTGACGCTCGGCGAGCGCGTACATCGCCTCGCGCCAGGACCAGAAGTCGTCCTCCGGGCCGCTGGGCCGCTCGGCCATGCCGCGCAGGTCGCGCTGGAACGCGTGCGAGTGCGCGTTGACCATGGCTGGGATCCTCAGCGCTCAGGAGCCTTCACGAGGGCGTTCGCGGCGACCGCCGCGTCGTCGAGGGAGACGGACTCCTCGGGCGCGTGGCTGACTCCCGTGGGGTTGCGGACGAAGACCATGCCGGTCGGCAGCTTCTCGGCGAGGATGCCGGCGTCGTGGCCGGCGTAGCAGTCCAGGCGCGGCAGGTCGTCCGACCACGACCTCGAACGCGACGCGCGTCGGAGCGGGACGCGACCTGGGCGTCGACCGTCGTCGAGGAACGCGTCCAGGCGCGCGGTCTCCCGGCTCCGGACGTCGAGCCACAGGCCAACGTGCGAGGGCACGGTGGTGAACGCGTTGGGCTCGACGAGCATGCGGACCGGGGTGACGCGGAGGTCCGGGCCGGCCTGATCCACGGCGCTGACGATCACCCGCGCGGCAGCGGCGAGCGCGTCGCTGCGGTCCTCCATCGAGGTGGTCCCGGCGTGGTCGGCACGCCCTTCGAAGGTGAGCGCGAGCCGCATCCGCGCGGCCAGGCCGACGACCGCGCCGGCGGGCTCGCCCATGCGCTCGAGCTCCTGCGTCTGGTCGATGTGCAGTTCCAGGAAGCCGCGCAGCCGGGGCAGCCACGACGGCGCGTCGGCCAGTCCGGCGGGATCGACGCCGGCGTCGCGCATGGCGTCCGCGAGTAGGACGCCTCGTCGTCGCGCCGAGCCAGGACGTCGTCGACGTCGAGCCGCCCGACCAGCGCGCGCGAGCCGAAGGTCGGCGTGTTGAAGCGGGCGCCCTCCTCGTCGGCGAAGGCGATCACCGCGACGCCGGGGACGCGCTCGGCGATCGCGAAGCCGGCCGCGACGCCCAGGGCGCCGTCGAAGCGCCCACCCGCGCGCACGCTGTCGACGTGGGAGCCGGTCGCCCACCACGGCCCGTCGCCGTTCGGCAGCGCCCACAGCGAGCCGGCTGGATCGCGCTCGACGCGCAGGCCGCCGCCCCGCGCCTGCTCGCCGAACCAGGCCTCGGCTGCCGCCAGCTCGGGAGTCCAGGCGAGCCGCGTCGTCCCGGCGTCGGTCAGCCCGATGGGCTGCGAGGCCGGCCATCCGCTCCCCGAGCTCCTCGGCGGTGATCACGTCCCCACCCGCCAGACCTGGTCGGGGCGGACGTGCACGAGCTCCCCGCCGACCACGACCGCCGCCACCGGGTTGTGGCCGAAGCGGTAGGGGAGATGCTCGGCCGGCGCGTCGAGCAGGACCCAGCTGTCGTCGGGCTCGAGGCCGAGCACGTAGGCGGCGTTGAGGGTCGCCGCGAGCAGCGCCTCGCGGACGGTCCACCCATAGCGGCGCACTGCGAGACCGATGATCAGCGGCATCGAGGCGATCGGCGAGGTGCCAGGGTTGAGGTCGGTTGCGAGCACGCAGATCGCCCCCGCGTCGGCCAGCTCCCGGCCGGGCGCGGTGGGCTCCGCGTTCATCAGTTCCGCGCCCGGCAGCAGCACCGCTGCCGTCTCCGACGCGGCCAGCGGCGCGATGTCGTCGGGGTGCATGACGCTGAGGTGGTCGACCGAGCGCGCGCCGTGGCGCAGCGCTACCGGCACGGAGCGCATCGTCGTGAGCTGCTCCACGTGCGCGCGCAGCGGCAGGCCGAGCTCGGTCGCGAGGGCGCCGAGGCGATCGAGGTGCTCGAGCCCGAAGGCGATCGACTCCACGAAGATGTCGAGCGCGTCGACGTCGCAGCCGCGCGCCAGGGCCTCGGCCTCGTCCATCCAGCTGTCGGCGGTGGAGCCGGGCGGGACGGCGTGGGCGAAGAGCCCGGTCAGCCGCATCGTCTGCACGACGCGCGCGCTGAGGTCGCGGCCGAGCCGGGCGGCGCGTGCCTCGGCAGCGGGTGAGAGGCCGTAGCCCGTCTTGCCCTCGAAGGCGACGGTGCCGTGCTCGAGCATCTCGTCGGCGAGCGCCGTTGCCTGCGCGAGGACGGCCTCGTCGTCGGACTCCGCGAGCGCGGCCGCCGACGCCTTGATCCCGCCACCCGCTCGCGCGATCTCCTCGTAGGGCACGCCCGTCGCCTTGCGCTCGTACTCCTCGGCGCGCCAGCCGGCGAAGGGGAGGTGCGTGTGGCAGTCGACGAAGCCCGGCACGACGGCGCAGCCCGTCGCGTCGATCACCAGTGCGTCGTCCTTGGTGGTGGTCTCGACGTCGCCGGGCTCGAGCGTCAGCTCGGCCGCCCGGTCGTGGCGCAGGTACGCGACCGCGTCGTCCGGGAAGCGCAGCACCTGCGCCGCGCCGCGGAACCTCACCGCATCGGGATCCGCACCCCGAGGCGATCGGCGGCGTCGAGCGCCTCCGGATAGCCCGCGTCGGCGTGGCGCACGATCCCCATGCCGGGGTCGGCGGTCAGCGTCCGCCGGATGCGCTCTGCGGCGAGGTCGGTGCCGTCGGCGACGCACACCTGCCCGGCGTGGATCGACAGCCCCATGCCGACGCCGCCGCCGTGGTGCAGCGACACCCACGATGCGCCCGTCGCGGTGTTGAGCAGCGCGTTCAGCAGCGGCCAGTCCGCGATCGCGTCCGAGCCGTCGCGCATCGCCTCGGTCTCCCGCTGCGGGGAGGCGACGGAGCCGGCGTCGAGGTGGTCGCGTCCGATCACGATCGGGGCGGAGACGGTGCCGTCGGCGACCATCTCGTTGAAGCGCAGGCCGGCGAGGTGGCGCTCGCCGTAGCCGAGCCAGCAGATGCGGGCGGGCAGGCCCTGGAAGGCGACGCGCTCGGAGGCCAGCTCGATCCAGCGGCGGATGTGCGGCTGGTCGCCGAACAGCTCGAGGATCGCGCGGTCGGTGGCGTGGATGTCGGCCGGGTCGCCGGACAGCGCGACCCAGCGGAACGGGCCCTTGCCCTCGCAGAACAGCGGCCGGATGTAGGCGGGCACGAAGCCCGGGTAGGCGAACGCGTCCGCGTCGCCGTGCTCCTCGGCGAGACCGCGCAGCGCGTTGCCGTAGTCGAACGCCTCGGTGCCCGCCGCGCCCAGCGCCCGGATCGCGGCGACGTGCGCCAGCGCCGACTCGCCCACGCGCCGCAGGTACTCGTCGGGATCGGCCTCCCGCAGGACGTCGGCCTGCTCCGGCGTCAGCCCGGCCGGCACGTAGCCGTTGAGCGGGTCGTGGGCACTGGTCTGGTCGGTGACGACGTCGACGTCGGCGCCGCGGCGCGACGAGCTCGGGCAGCACCTCCGCCGCGTTGCCGAGCAGGCCGATCGACAGCGCGCGTCCTTCTCGACGCGCGGCCTCGAGCCGGGTCAGCGCGTCGTCGAGCGAACCGGCGCGCTCGTCGAGGTAGCGCTCGCGGATGCGGCGCTCGATGCGCTGCAGGTCGACCTCGATGCACAGCGCCAGGCCGCCGTTCATCGTCACCGCCAGCGGCTGCGCGCCGCCCATCCCGCCGAGGCCGGAGGTGACGACGAGGCGGCCCTTCAGCGACCCGCCGAAGCGCTGCCGCGCGATCGCCGCGAACGTCTCGTAGGTGCCCTGCAGGATGCCCTGGGTCCCGATGTAGATCCAGGACCCGGCGGTCATCTGGCCGTACATCATCAGCCCGGCCCGGTCGAGCTCGCGGAACGTCTTCCAGTTCGCCCAGCGCCCGACGAGGTTCGAGTTGGCGATCAGGACGCGCGGGGCGCCGGGGTGGGTCTCGAAGACGCCGACCGGCTTGCCGGACTGCACGAGCAGCGTCTCCTCGTCGCCGAGTTGCATCAGCTCGTGCTTGATCGCGGCGAGGCATGCGTGGTTGCGGGCGGCCTTGCCGATCCCGCCGTAGACGACGAGCTCCTCCGGCTTCTCGGCGACGTCGGGATGCAGGTTGTTCTCGAGCATCATCAGCGCGGCCTCCTGCTGCCAACCGCGGCACCTCATGCCAGTGCTCCGATCGCTTCGTTGACGGCGCCGAGGACGCTGCCGTCCGCCAGATCGCGCCTCGACGGTGGCGAGCTCGGGAGACAGCCAGCGGTCCGGCCCGACCTGCGGGCCCAGCACCGCGGCGGCGGCGCCCGTGCCGGCGGCGGGCTGCAGCGGCCGGCGCAGCTCGAGTGCCCGCGCACCGCACATCAGCTCGACGGCGAGGATCCGGCGCAGGTTGTCGAGCGACTGGCGCAGCTTGCGCGTCGCGCTCCAGCCGAGCGAGTTGTGGTCCTCCTGCAGCGCGCTGGTCGGCAGCGAGTCGACGCTGGCGGGCGCGGCGAGGCGGCGGTTCTCGGCGACCATCGCGACCTGCGTGTAGTGGGTGATCATCAGGCCGGAGTCGACGCCGGGGTCGTGGGCGAGGAAGGGCGGCAGGCCCTCGGAGCGGCTCGCGTCGAGCAGGCGGTCGGTGCGGCGCTCGGCGATCGCGCCGACCTCGGCGGCCGCGATCGCGAGGAAGTCGGCGGCGAAGCCGAGCGGCGCGCCGTGGAAGTTGCCGCACGACGCGACCCGGTCCTCCAGAGCACGACCGGGTTGTCGATCGCGCTGGCCAGCTCGAGCTCGGCGACGCCCTCGGCGTGGGAGAGCGCGTCGCGCGCGGCGCCGTGGACCTGCGGGCTGCAGCGCAGCGAGTAGGCGTCCTGCACGCGCGGGTCACCCGTCCGGTGGCTGGCGGTGATCGCCGAGCCGGCGAGCAGTCGCATCAGGTTGGCGGCGCTGACCTGCTGGCCGCGCTGCGGGCGCAGGGCGATCAGCTCTGGGGTGAACGCCTGGTCGGTCCCGAGCAGCGCCTCGACCGACATCGCGGCGGCGACGTCCGCCAGCGCGAGCAGGTCGTGCAGGTCGGTGATGGCCAGCGCGAGCATCCCGAGCATCCCGTCGGTCCCGTTGATCAGCGCGAGCCCCTCCTTGGCGGCGAGCGTGATCGGCGGGATGCCGGCCTCGACGGTGGGCACCCGCTCACCGTCGAGCCAGACCTCGCCCTCGCCGATCAGCGCGAGCGCGCAGTGCGACAAGGGCGCGAGGTCGCCGCTGGCGCCGAGCGACCCGTGCTCGAACACCACCGGGGTGACGTCGGCGTTGAGGAACGCGAGGATCGCCTCGACGACCTCCTCACGCGCACCGGTGTGGCCGGTCGACAGCGACCGCGCACGCAGCAGCATCAGCGCGCGGACGACCTCGCGCTCGACCGGCGGTCCCATCCCAGCGGCGTGCGAGCGCACCAGCGAGCGTTGCAGGTCCTCGCGCTTTTCGCGTGGGATCCAGGTGCGCGCGAGCGAGCCGAAGCCGGTGGAGATCCCGTAGACCGGTTCGTCGAGCGCGGCGAGTCGCTGCACGGTGTCCGCCCCGGCGCGGATGCGATCGCGAGCAGTGTCGGCGAGCTCGACGCGCGCACCGCTCCGGGCCACCGAGACCACGTCCGCGACCGTCAGCGGACCGCCGCTCAACGCGACGGAAGGTGGTGTCTCAGAAACCGTCTGCACCGCAACTCCGACTATTGCAGTAGTGGCCGCGAACGACCACCGACCCCCCGGCGGGCCATGGAGCACCCCCCGACCGGGGGGTCGTTGGCCGTCGGGCCGTAGCCGGGAGTTCGTCAGGGGGTGAGCCTGAAGAGATGCGCACCGCAATCCTCTTTCCCGGCCAGGGGGCCCAGACGCCGGACATGCGCGACCGCGTGGCGGCACTGCGTCCCGACCTGCTCGAGTTCGCGATCGAGTGCGCCGGCGAGGATCCGTTCCCGCGCGCCGACGAGGACACGCGCTTCGCCCAGCCGGCGATCCTCACCGCCTCGCTCGCCCTCTTCGGCGAGCTCGGCGACTACCGCCCGCCGACCGCGGTTGCCGGCCATTCGCTCGGCGAGCTGACGGCGCTGGCCGCCGCCAGGGCGATCTCCGAGCGCGACGCGATCTGCCTCGCCGCCCTGCGCGGGAAGCTGATGAGCGAATGCCCGGGGGACGGGACGATGCTCGCCGCGCTCGGCGGCGACGCCGCGACGGTGGTGGCCGTCGCCTCCGACCACGGCGTCGTCGTCGCCAACGACAACGCGCCGGGCCAGCTCGTGCTGTCCGGAGAACGCGCCGCGATCGCTGACGCGGCCGCCGCGCTCCGCGACGCCGGCGTGCGCGTCCTCGAGCTCAACGTCGCCGGCGCCTTCCACTCGCCGCTCATGGCCCCGGCCGTCCCCGAGTTCATCGCGGCGCTCGAGGCGACCTACATCCGCACGCCACGCGTCCCTGTCTACTCGTGCGTCACCGGCGCGCCGATCGACGACATCCGCTTCCGACTCGCCGAGGCCCTGACCGTCCCGGTCCGCTGGCGCGAGACCGTGCTCGCGCTGACCGACGCGGGCATCGAGCGCTTCGTCGACGCCGGCCCCGGCAAGGTCCTCGCCGGCATGGTCAAGCGGATCGCCCGCGGCACGGAGCTCATCCATGCTTGAGGCCCTGAAACAAGCGGGCAGGCCGGTTGGTTCACCGCGCGGACTGGGGGTGGCGCTGCCCGGGCGGGTCGTGACGAGTGCGGAGATCGCCGAGCGGCTGGGGGTCGACGAGCACTGGGTCGTGTCGCGGACGGGGATCCGGGAGCGGCGCTGGCTGCGTGACGACGAGCGGCTCGCGGACCTCGCGGTCGCCGCGGCCGAGCAGGCGCTGGACGGCGTGCGAGCCGGACCTGGTGATCGTGGCGACGTGCTCGCCGGAGGACCAGATCCCGGGGCTCGGGCCGGAGGTCGCGGCGCGCGTCGGCGCGACGATGGGCTTCGACATCAACGTCGCCTGCACCGGCTTCCTGACCGCGCTCGCGCTGGCCGCCGGGCAGATCGAGTCCGGCCGTGCGGAGTCCGTGCTGGTGATCGGCGCCGAGCGGCTGAGCTCGTTGCTGGATCCCGCCGAGCGCGGGACCGCCGCCCTCTTCGCCGACGGCGCCGGTGCGCTGCTGGTCACCGAGTCGCGGCTCGGGCCGGTGACGCTGCGCAGCGACCACCACCGCGATGAGCTCTTCGCAACGAATGGTCGCCTCAGCATGGCCGGCACCGAGGTCTTCAAGCATGCGGTCAACCGGATGAGCGAGGCGGCCGCCGGTGTCGACGCCGACCTGTACGTCTTCCACCAGGCCAACGCGCGCATCACCGCGGCGGTCGGCCGCCGGCTCGGCCTCGACTCGGACCGCGTCGTCGATTGCATCGAGACGGTCGGCAACGTGTCGGCGGCCTCGCTGCCGATCGCCCTCGCCCACGCGAACCCGCAGCCGGGCGACCGTGTTCTGCTCTGCGCCTTCGGCGCGGGCTTCACCTGGGGCTCCGCGGTGTTGACGTGGTGAAAGGGTGCGCTCTGGTGACCGGTGGCTCCCGCGGCATCGGTGCGGCGACCGCCCGCGCGCTGGCGGCGCGACGGCTGGCCCGTCGCGGTCGTGTCCCGTTCCGGCGACGGCATCGACGGCGTGCTGGCCCTGCGCGGGGACGTCACGGACCCAGGCGCCGCGGACGCGGTGTTCGCTGCTGCGGAGGAAGCCCTGGGCGCGCCGGTGCTCGTCCTGATCAACAACGCCGGTGTGACCGCCGACAACCTCTCGCCGTCGCTGACCGACGACGAATGGGACCGCGTCGTCGACACGAACCTGACCGCCGCCTTCCGCATGACCCGCCGCGCGCTCAAGCCGATGATCCGCGCGCGCTTCGGCCGCATCGTCAACGTCGCCTCGGTGGCCGGCCTGCGCGCGAACCCTGGGCAGGCCAACTACTCCGCCGCCAAGGCCGGCCTGATCGGCATGACCCGCACGGTCGCCGCGGAGGTCGCCCGCCGCGGCATCACCGTCAACGCCGTGGCCCCCGGCTTCATCGCCACGGACATGACCGCCCACGTCAGCACCGACATGGACCAGCACATCCCCGCCCGCCGTACCGGCACCCCGGAGGAGGTCGCCGCCTGCGTGCGCTTCCTCGTCTCCGAGGACGCCGCCTACGTGACGGGCACAACGCTGACCGTGGACGGCGGCCTCAGTGCCTGAGCCAGCCGGCCCAGACCCCTACGGCGAAGCCGTACCAACTGCCGAAAGGCGTGCACCGGTCTCGACCTATCCACGAGGTCACGCCTTTCGGCCCTTCCATCCCGATCCAGGAGCCAACCAATGAGCACCGCCAAGACGTTCTCCCGAGACGACATCAGCGCCCGAGTCGTGCAAGCCCTAGACGAATTCGGCGCCGACCCCGACGCCATCACCCCGGACGCGACGTTCGAGTCCCTCGACGTCGACTCACTCGACCTCGTCGAGCTCGGCCAGATCGTCCAGGACGAGTACGGCGTCGAGCTCAAGGGCGAGGACATGCCCAAGCTCAAGACGGTGTCGGACGTCGTCGAGATGATCGCGTCGCGCCTGTAGTGCGCAAGCGCATCGTCATCACGGGGGTCGGGGCGGTCACCCCGCTCGGCCTCGGCGCAAAGACGCTGCACGAGCGGTGGTGCGCGGGCGCGTCCGGGATCGAGGACGGTTTCGCCCGGTGCGACTTCGCGCCGGAGGACCACCTGCCGCGCAAGCTCGCGCGGCGCTCCGATCGCTTCACCCAGATGGCACTCATCGCCGCAGAGGAGGCGCTGGCCGACTGGGACGCCGAGGCGTACGACCACGACCGGGTGGGCTGCATCATCGGCACCGGCATCGGTGGCATCGGCACGCTGCTGGACGGCTACGACGTCATGCGCGAGTCCGGCCCGCAAGCGCGTCCCGCCGCTGTCGATCCCGCTGATGATGAGCAATGCGGCGCCGGCCGCGGTGGCCATGCGCCATGGGCTGCGCGGCCAGGTGTTCGGGACCGTGTCCGCCTGCGCGGCGGGTGCGCATGCCATCGGCGCAGCCGCCCGCGCGATCGCCACCGGCGACTGCGACGCCGCGATCACCGGCGGCTCGGAGGCGGCGCACACCGCACTTGCCCATGCCGCCTTCGCGAGCATGGACGCGCTGTCGGCGTCCGGCGTCTCGCGGCCGTTCGACGCGCGCCGCGACGGCTTCGTCATGGGGGAGGGTGCGGGCATCCTCGTGCTCGAGGACTCAGAGCGCGCCGAGGCGCGCGGCGCCCGGATCCTGGGTGAGCTGCTCGGCTACGGCGCGACCTCCGACGCCTTCCACCTGACCGCCCCGCAGGCCGACGGTGCCGGGGCGGCGCGCGCGATCGCGCTGGCGCTCGCCGACGCCGACGTGCAGCCCGGCGAGGTCGACTACGTCAACGCTCACGGCACCTCGACGCCGCTCAATGACGCGGCGGAGACGGCCGCACTGCACACGGCCCTCGGTTCGCGCGCGAGGACCGTCCCCGTCAGCTCCACCAAGTCCGTCATCGGGCACCTGCTCGGTGCCGCCGGTGCCGTCGAGGCGGTCGCCACCGTGCTCGCGCTGGGCGATCGCGTGGCGCCACCGACGGTCGGCTGGGCAGAGCGTGACGAAGGCCTCGACCTCGACTACGTCCCGGACGGGCCGCGGCCCCTGGAGTCCGCCAACGGCCGCGCCGTGGCGATCTCCAACTCCTTCGGCTTCGGAGGGCACAACGCCGTGTTGTGCCTCGCCGCCTGACAGACCCATGGCCCTCGCTTCCGAACGACAGTCCGCGACACTCGGCCCGTACGAGCGCCTGGAGGCGCTGTGCGACCCCGGCTCGCTGCACGTGATCCGCTCCGAGGTCACCTCGTGGCGCATGGGGGAGCGTGCGCGGCCCGGGGACGGAGTCGTCGGCGCCGCCGGCCGCGTCCACGGCCGCCCGGTGTTCGCCTACGCGCAGGACACCTCGTACGCAGGCGGCTCGCTCGGCGAGCAGCACGCCGACACGATCGTCCGCGTCCTGCAGCTCGCGGGCCAGGCGCGCGCGCCCGTGGTCGGCTTCGTCGCCTCCGCCGGCGCGCGCATGCAGGAGGGCACCGCCGCCCTGGAGGGCTACGGCCGCATCTTCTCCGAGCACGTCCGGCTGTCCGGCCGCGTCCCGCAGATCAGCGTGATCGCGGGGACGAGCGCGGGCGGCGGCTCCTACTCACCGGCGCTGACCGACTTCGTCGTCATGACGCGCGCCGCTTCGATGTTCCTGACCGGCCCCGCGGTGGTGCGCGAGGTCATGGGGGAGGACGTCGACGCGGACTCGCTCGGCGGGCCGCACGTGCATGAGGCCAACGGCGTCTGCCACAACGTCGTCCAGGACGACCTCGAGGCCGCCGCCCACGTGCGGCGGCTGCTCACCTATCTCCCGCAGCACGCCCAGCAGGATCCGCCGGAGGGCCTGCCCGTGGAGACCCTGCGCGGCTCCCCGGGCGGCGTGGTGCCCGATGACCCTCGCAAGGTCTACGACGTCCGCGACGTGCTTGCACGCGTGCTCGACGGCGGCGACCTGTTCGAGATACAGCCACGCTGGGCGCGCAACCTCGTGGTCGGGTTCGCCCGCCTCGACGGCCGCCCGGTCGGGATCCTCGCCAACCAGCCGCGCTGGCTCAGCGGTGTGCTCGACGCCGACGCCGCGCAGAAGGGCGCGCGGTTCGTGCGCACCTGCAACGCGTTCAACCTGCCGCTGCTGGTCTTCGTCGACACACCCGGCTTCCTGCCTGGCTCCGAGCAGGAGTCTGCCGGCGTCATCCGTCATGGCGCGAAGCTCCTGCACGCCTTCGCCGAGGGCGAGGTCCCGAAGCTGACGGTCGTGCTGCGCAAGGCGTTCGGCGGCGCCTACATCACGATGAACTCACGGGCGCTCGGCGCCCACCTGTCCTTCGCCTGGCCGGGCGCGCAGCTCGGCGTGATGGGTGCGCCGCAGGCCGTCGGGATCATCCACCGAGCGTCTCCGATTGAAGAGCACCCCGCCCTGGCGGCGGCCTACGCCGATTCGCACCTCGGCGCCGGCGTCGCCGCCCGCGAGGGCCACGTGGACGAGCTGATCGAGCCCGCGGACACCCGCTCGCGACTGGCCTGGGGCCTTTCGACGCTGTCGGGCATGCCGCGGGGACAGACGAAAGGAAACCTGCCGCTGTGAAAGAGCAATTCTCCACCCGTGGACGCACCGTCACGGAGGCGGACGTGGTCGCCTTCGCCGGCCTGACCGGCGACTATCACCCGCAGCACACCGACGCGGAGTGGGCGGCCGGCTCGCGTCTTCGGCGAGCGGGTCGCGCACGGTCTGCTGATCCTCGGCCTCGCCGCGGGTCTCGTCCCGTTCGACCCCGACGAGGTCATCGCGCTGCGCGGCGTGCGCGACGCGGTCTTCAAGCGACCCGTGCGGCTGGGGGACACCATCCGCGTCGAGGGCCGCTGCGGCGAGGTCGCGCCGACGGGGATCATGCCGGTCACGCTGCGCGTGCTCTGCGAGGACCGGTTGGCCGCGAAGATCGTGCTCGACGTCGTGGTCCGAGAGGTGCCGGCAGCCCTCGAGGAGCCCGAGCTCGTGTGCGTGCCGCTGTGAGTCTGCTCGAGGGCAAGCGGATCGTGATCACGGGCGCGCTCACGCGCGACTCGATCGCCTTCCATGCCGCGGCGCTCGCGCAGGAGCAGGGCGCCGAGGTCGTGCTGACGTCCTTCGGCCGCGCCCGCCGGCTTACCGAGCGCGCCGCCCGCCAGCTGCCGGCCCCCGTCGACGTCCTGGAACTCGACGTCACCAACCCGGACGACTTCGGTGCGCTGCACGCCGAGCTCGACGGTCGCTGGGGACGGGTCGACGGCGTTCTGCACGCGATCGCCTTCGCACCCGCCGACGCGCTCGGCGGCAACTTCCTGACCGCGCCGGTGGAGAGCGCGCAGGCGGCCTTTCACGTGAGCGCGGTTTCGCTGCGCGACCTGGCGGGCGCGCTCGCGCCGCTGATGGAGGGCGGCGGGTCGGTCGTCGGCCTCGACTTCGACGCCACCGTCGCCTGGCCGGTCTACGACTGGATGGGCGTCGCGAAGGCCGCGCTCGAGGCGACCGCGCGTTACCTGGCTCGCGACCTCGGCCCACGCGGCATCCGCGTGAACCTGGTGTCAGCCGGACCGCTCGAAACGGTCGCCGCGCGCGGCATCCCCGGTTTTGGCGAGCTCGCCGATCGCTGGAAGGAACAGGCGCCGCTCGGATGGGACACGGAGGACCCCGAGCCCGTCGCCGGTGCGATCGCCTACCTCCTCTCGGACTTCTCGCGAGCCGTAACCGGTCAGGTGCTGAAGGTCGACGGCGGTTACTCCGCAGTGGGAGCGCCGGTGGCGGTCCCGGTGTCGGCTTGACCGTCCTCCTCACCGGCGCGACCGGCTTCCTCGGCACCTACGTCAAGGCCCGGCTCCCGGAGCCGCCGATCTGCCTCGCCCGCCGTGACGCCGGCCCGCGCACCCTGCGCTGCGACCTGCTGCAAGGCGTCCCGCCGTTGCCGCCCGAGGTCCGGACGATCATCCACTGCGCCGCCGACGTCTCCTTCGACCGCCCGCTCGCGGACGCCCGCGCGATCAACGTCGAGGGAACGCGCCGACTGCTCGCCGCTGCCGCCGAGCTTCCGCACCTCGAGCGCTTCGTGCACGTCTCCACCGCCTACGTCGCGGGAACCCACCGCGGCCCGTTCACCGAGGGCGACCTGCACGTGGACCAGACGTTCCGCAACACCTATGAGCAGACGAAGTTCGAGGCGGAGCGCGTCGTGCGCGCCTCCGGGCTCCCGGTCACCGTTGTCCGCCCGAGCATTGTGGTGGGCGACTCCAAGACGGGCTGGACGAGCTCCTTCAACGTCCTCTACGCGCCGCTGCGCGCCCTCGCCCGCGGCCTGGTCGACGAGATCCCCGCCGACCCGAACGCGATCGTCGACGTCGTCCCCGTCGACCACGTCGCCGACGTCGTCCTCGCGGCGATGCAGACCGACGGCACACTGCACGCGGTCGCGGGGGAGACCGCCGTCACCGCCGGCGAGCTCGCCGCCACCGCCTCCGACCTGCTCGGCCGCCCCGCACCTCGTTTCGCCCCCGACTCCCTCCCGCCCGGCGGACTCGAGGTCTACGCGCCCTACTTCGCCGTGCACACGCGCTTCGACGCGAGCCGCGCGCGAGCGCTGGGCCTCGTGGCACCGGCCCTCGCCGACTTCCTTCCGGGCGTGCTCGCCTTCGCCGAGCGCGCCCGCTGGGGCAAGCGCCCGCTGCCGCTAGCCGCGTAGTTCCTGGAAGGCCGCGAGCAGCTGCTCGCGAACGTGGGGGTCGGCGGGCTCCTCGGGCAGGACACCGAGTGTCCGGACCGTGACGAGCATCGACTCCATGTACTCCGTGCAGCCGTCGCACGCACCGAGGTGCTTGTCCATGCGCCGGCGGTCGCGTCGCGAGAGCGTTCCCTCCATGTACTCCGTCACGAGCTCGACGAACTCCTGGCAGGGCAGCGGCTTTGCGAAGATCGCCATCAGGCCCCCACGTACTCCGCCAGGCCGGCGCGCACGCTCGCGCGGGCGCGGTGCAGCAGCACGCGCTGGTTGCCCTCCGAGATGCCGAGCGCCTCGGCGACCTCCGGGCCGTCGAGCCCGGCGACGTCGCGCAGGAGGATCACCGTGCGCTGCTGTTCGGGCAGCGTGTCGACCGCGGCGGCGATCTGCCCTCGGAGCTCGCCGGCGAGCAGCTGGGACTCGGGTTCCGCGGCGAAGTGCGGCGGGGGTGAGCGCCAACCGCCGTCGCCGTCGAACTCGGACGGGTCGACCGTCGGGCCGATCGGGATCTGGCGCGCTTCCCGTACGGCCCGGGTCTGCGCGCGGTTGACGAGGATGCGGAAGATCCAGGTCTTCAAGGACGAACGCTCCTCGAAGCGGTCGAGGCCCTTGATGACCGCGAGCCAGGTCTCGCCGACCACGTCGTCGGCCAGCGCGTCGGTGCGCACGAAGGTGCGCGCCAGGCGGCGCAACTGACGGTCGTAGCGATCGACGATCTCTGCGAACGCCGCCTCATCACCCGAGCGCAGGCGCTCCACGAGATCGTGGTCGTCCACGGACTGGAAGCTATCGATACGACTCGAGTAGGCGCAGCCACAGCTCGCTCCGGGTGGGGAAGCACGGGACCGCGTGCCACAGGCGGTCCATCGACACCTCACCGACGATGGCGATGGTGAACGGGTGGATGAACTCGGCGACGTCGGCGCCGGTCACCGTCGCGCCGGCGATCACCTGACGCTCCTCGTCGACGATCATCCGCGCCGTCCCGGTCACGCCACGGCCGTGGAACGAGCCGCCGGCGTTGCCGGACGTCTCGACCTCCACGATCTTGATGTTCAGGCCGGCTTCACGGGCGCTGTGCTCCGTGTGGCCGACGGCGGCGATCTGGGGGTCGGTGAAGATCACCCGCGGGGAGAGCGCGTCGTTGGCCAGGTGCTGCACGTGGGTGCGCCGGCCCGCGATGTGGTCGGCGGCGACGGACGCCTGGTACTTGCCCATGTGGGTGAGCAGGACGCGGCCGTTGACGTCGCCGAGCGCGTAGAGCCAGTCGAAGCGCTCGGACACCATCCAGTCGTCGACCGCGATCGGCTTGCCCGGCTCGAAGCCGAGCGGCTCGACCACCTCGGTGTTCGGCCTGCGCCCGGCCGTGACGACGATCTCCTCGCCGGTGACCGTGTCCCCGTCGTCGAGCTTCACCGCGACGACTCCCGCCTCGCGGCGCACGGACTCCACGCCGGTGTTCAGGCGGAGGTCGACGCCGTGCTCGCGCAGCGCGTCCGCCACGTGCTCGGCGGCAAACGGCTCCTCGCGCATGAGGATGCGCTCGCCGGGCTCGATCAGGGTCACCTGCGAGCCGAGCGTCGCGAACGCCTGCGCCATTTCCGCGCCGACCACGCCCGCGCCGACGATCACGAGTGACGCGGGCACGTGCTTGGTCGTCGTGATCTCGCGGTTGGTCCACGGCGCGGACTCCGCGAGGCCATCGATCGGCGGCATGCTCGCCCGCGTCCCGGTGCAGACGACGACCGCCTTGTTCGCGGTGAGCGTCGTCTCGCCGACTTCGACCGTGCGCTCCCCGGTGACGCTCGCCTCGCCGCGGATGAGCGTGACGCCCTTGTCCTCCAGCCACGGGAGCTGCGAGGAGTCGTCGAGATCGTGGATGACCTCGTCACGCCGGCGCAGGGTGCTGGTCACGTCCAGCGAGCCCGTGACGGCCTCCGAGGCGCCCGGGACGCGCCGCACCTCCGCGAGCGCCTCGGCGGGGCGCAGCAGCGCCTTGGACGGCATGCAGGCCCAGTAGGAGCACTCGCCGCCGATGAGCTCGCGCTCGACGAGCGCGGTCTTGAGACCGTCGCCCGCCAGCCGGCCCGCGGCCACTTCGCCGGCGGGTCCTCCGCCGATCACGATCACGTCGAATGTCGTTTCCATCGGGCTCATGTCCCGAGGAGTGCCCGTTCGTTACGCGGCGTAACGCTTCGCGGCGCGAGCGCGGGCCTTCTCGGCCTCGATCTCGCGATCCTTCGGCGCGGCTTTCGTCACGAGCTGGTCGAGCAGTTCCGCCGAGATCGCAGCGACGGCGTCGACGGCATGCTCGAAGGCTTCGAGATTGGCCTGGGAGGGCTTGGTCTGCCCACTGATCTTGCGGACGTACTGCAGCGCGGCCGCGCGGACCTCATCAGAGGTGGCCGGCGGCTCGAAATTGTGGAGCTGACGGATGTTCCGGCACATGCATGCGAGGCTACCCAACATGGTCGAACGCTTTCGCGCCTTGCACGAGGACGGTCTGCTGCTGATGCCCAACGCGTGGGACGCCGGGTCCGCGCGACTGCTCGCGTCGCTCGGGTTCGACGCGCTCGCGACCACCTCGAGCGGGTTCGCGGCCACGCTCGGCCGTCGCGACTACGGCATCACGCGGGAGGAGTCGCTCGAGCACGCCGCGGCGCTCGTCGCCGCCGTCGACGTGCCCGTGTCCGCCGACCTCGAGGACGGCTTCGACGACCCGGCCGCCACGGCGCGGGCGGCGGTCGAGGCGGGACTGGCCGGCGCCTCGATCGAGGACTACACGGACGGGCAGGCGATCAGCGCCAACGAGGCGACGGCGCGCGTCCGCGAGATGGTCGAGGCGGCCGCGGGCAAGCTCGTCGTGACGGCCCGCTGCGAGCACTTCCTCTACGACCGGCCGAAGCTCGACGACACGATCGCGCGCCTGATCGCCTACGGCTACGCGGGCGCCGACGTCCTTTACGCGCCGGGGCTGCGGCGGGCCGACGACATCCGCGCGGTCATCGAAGCGGTCGACCGGCCGGTGAACGTGCTCGCCATCCCCGGCGTGCCGCCGGTCGCCAAGCTGGCCGACCTCGGCGTGCGGCGGGTGTCCGTCGGCGGGGCGTTCGCCTTCGCCGCGCTCGGCGCCGCCGTCGAGGCCGCCGACGAGCTGCGCGAGCAGGGGACCTACGGGTTCTGGGAGCGCGCCGCGAAGGGTTCGGCCGCCGCCGCCAGGTCGGCGAAGACCGCCGCGCGCGGCAGGTCCGCAGCCGAGTAGCGGTCGCCGTCGCGACGATCGAGGATCGTCAGCACACCACCGGCGAAAGGAAGGACGAGCATGGTGTGCGGGACGTAGCCCGTCCCCGCGGCGACGGCGTGCGCGAACCGCGGATCGGCGCGCGGGTCCGGAATCGCTTCGCCCACCCGCGATGTGGCAACCGCCTGCGCGATGCCCGTTCCCGGAGGCAGGCGCACGCCCGTGATCTCGTCGGCGCCCGCGCCCCACGCCGCCCGGTAGACGAGGTCGTCGCCGTCGAAGGTGGCGACCGAGACCGCCGCGGCGTGAAAGGCGGCCGCCGTCGCGCGGGCGACCGCGGCGAGCAGCTCGGAGCCGACCGCGAGCTCGTCCGCGGCGCCGTCGAGCGGCGCGCCGAGCTCGGCTGCGAACGCCGCCGCCGAGGGCGGCCGCCGGGCCGGATCCGGGTGCAGCGCCAGGCGCAGGAAGTCGGGGATGGAGACGGGCGCATCGGGCGGCCGACCCGTCATCAGCGCCAGCATCGAGGCGGCCAGGCCGAAGACGTCGCTGCGTGGCGTGACCCTCCCGCCGAGCACGACCTCGGGCGCCATGTAGCGCGGGGTGCCGATCGCCTGCGTCCCCGGGTCGACCGGGTCGAGCACGCGTGCGATGCCGAAGTCGACCAGCACCACGCCCTCCGGCCCGAGGATCAGGTTCGACGGCTTGACGTCGCGGTGGACGATCTGCTGCGCGTGGATGTAGTCCAGCGCCTCGCACGCCTGGCGGCCCCATGTGATGACGTCGTCGGCGGGCAGCCCGGGTCTGCCGTGCTCCGTGCACATGCGCGCGAGGTCCGGCCCGGGGATGAGCTCCATCGCCAGCCAGCGCTCGCCGAGGTCAGACACCGGCCCGCGCACACCGACCACCCGCGGATGACGCAGCCGGGCGAGCAGCCGCGCCTCGATCTCGAAGCGCGCCGCCTGAGTGCGGTCGGTGAGCCGCTTCAGCGCGACCTCGCCGCCCGCCGCGTCCACCGCGCGGTAGACCGCGCCCTGCGCGCCCGCCGAGATCGGCTCGACGATCCTGTAGCGATCGGCGATGACCAGCCCGGGCGGTGGATGCTCGCCGGCGCGCACCTCGTGAACTATCCTCCTAGCTGTAACAAACAGCTAGGGGACGACAGGCTTCGACGTGGCCGGTTCCGTTTGGTTGGTTGCGAGTCGAGGACCCCGGTTGGCCTCGTTAAATGATCCGGGAACAAACAAGTGCGAAGTCTCACGACTTCCAGCTCGCCGCTTAGTTAGATCTAGGCCGTGAGTCCTCGGCCCCCACAGCCTGCGGTGGGGATGTCCGAGGTCAATCAGCAGGCTCACCCGGTGAGGTCCGCCCTCGCCGATCCGGGGACATTTCAGAGGGCTGGCCTTCCAGTACCCGGTCAGGCAAGGCGATCGGAAGGCGAGATACAGAGGCCTGACTACGCTCGTAGAAGCCAGTCAAACGCGGTTGCGGACGTGGGTTCAATTCCCACCGTCTCCACTAGCTCCGGAGGTCTTCCGGGGCTCTACGTAATTTCCGGTGTGTGGCCGACGGCCGCGCGTCCGAGACCGACACCCGTGTCGCGATGAGCCACGCGGGCGGCGACACGTGGCAGACCGCGATCCGCGAGGAGGTCTGCCGCGACGCGCGCATCGTCTCGGACGTTCGTCGCCTGTACGCGGAGGACGCCGCGGTCGCCTACGACATCGCCGAACTGCGCGTGCAGGCTGGTCCGGCGGCGCGCCTCGATCCAGAGGCGCGGCTTGCCGAGGGCACGGAAGCCGCGGAGAAGGGCTCCTGCCTGACTGCGTCGGTGATCCTCATCTCGCTGGCCTTCGTGTGCGGAGCACTCGCCAGCGCGCTGCCGGGCTCCCGGCCGCCGCGAGGACAAGGCGCGCATAGATGCATCGCGGGCCGACCTCGACGCCTTCCTGCGCGTCGCCGCCACCCAGCCGCGCCAGCAGTTCGAGCTTGATGCCGTTCGCCGTGTCTCGGTCACCGAGGGCCTCGGCTCCGTGCGCGTCACGTCCGCGGACGCCGGAGACCTCGTCGCCTTCCAAGCAGCACTGCGATCGCCGCGTCGCTGCTCGGCCTCGCCGGCTGATGGGGGAGGGGCGCGGCGGCCGGGTCTCCCTGCGTACCGCAACAATCGCACTCGCCTTCGCGAGCCTCTGGGGCATCTCCGGGTTTCTGGGGTGACACCGCCCGGAATCTGGGTGTCGAAACGGTTTGGCCCGTTGGATAGGAACTTCGTTTGACCGGTGTGATTGAGTCCTCGTCAGTGCTCGGTCGTCCCCAGGTCAATGCCCTCGTGGTGCTGCTCGCCACGCTGGCGCTGGCGCCCGTTGCCTCTGCGGCCACCCTCACGGTGGACGACGACCGCGCCCAGTGCCCCGGGGCCGCGTACACGAGCATCCAGAACGCGGTCGACGCCGCCTTCAACGGCGACACCGTCGCCGTCTGCCCCGGCCGCTACGTCGAGGGCAACGGCGCCCAGGCCTCCAACGGAGTGACGGTCTCCAACAAGAGCATCGACATCAGGGGTGCCGGTGCCGACCTCGTCGTGGTCCAGCCGAAGCGCTCGAACGCCACCACGGGGCAGATCGCCGATCCCGCGCTCGATATCCGCAACGGCGTCGGCGACATCATCTCGATCGTCGGCCAGCGGGCCTTCCCGACCACGGTGAACATCTCGGGCATCAGCGTGGACGGCAACAACGTCTACGTCGAGGCCGGGATCGTCTACCGCGACGCCGGCGGCACGCTCCTGCGCTCGCGGGTGTCGAACATCGTCACTTCCGAGTCCAACACCGCCGACACGCTGGCCGGCGGCTACCGGTCGAACTTCCCCGGCGTCGGCGTGGCCCAGGTCGCGGCCAACACGGGCACGGTCAACCCGGTCCGGCCGGCGCTGCGGATCATCCAGTCGCGAATCGCCCGTTACAACAGGATCGGCGTCCTGATCGACTCCGCCACCGGAGACACGCCGCCGCTCACGGGGCTTCCCGTCGTGAACTCGGGCGTGATCATCGGCAGCCAGATCGTCGGTCGCACGCAGTGCACCGCCTTCAACTCGCCGACCCCGCCGCCGTACATCCTCGGCGGTGTGGGGGCCACGCCCGCACTCAACCTGCCGGGCAACTGCTCGGCCATCACCCCGACGACCGTCGGCCCGACCTTCGGACAGGACGGCGTGCGCGTGACCGCCGGCTCGTCCGTCGCGATCTCGGACACGACGATCAGCGCCAACCTGGTCCACGGCACCGGCGCCCCGACGCCGAACTCGGCGACGAACAACGCCAACCTGCCGCAGGCCGCCGGCGTCCGGCTGATCGGCGGGGCCGCGTCCACGATCACGCGCTCGAACCTCACCGACAACGCCTTCGGCGCGCTCAACGCGACGCTCGACGGCACCACGGCCAACGCCGCCACGCCGCTGAACGCCGAGAACAACTTCTGGGGCCTGGCAACGAACGCTGCGCTGAACGCCGGCCCGCCGGTCTCGCCAGTGACCAACCCGCCCTACCAGGTGAGCGCCGTCAACGGCACAGCCACCGTCGACGCCACGTGCGTCGGATCGAGCAGCGCTCCCGGTGCCCGGCTCCAACGCCGTCGACTTCTGCCCCTTCCGCAACGGCAACCAGGCGGACCCGAACGCGGGCCAGTTCCCGGTGGCCTACGCACCACTGCCGATCAACGACGCGGGCCCGTCGGTCACGCTCTCGACGAACAAGGCGACCTACGACCGCGGCGAGCTCGTCTCGCTGACGGCCAACGCGACGGACGATTTCGCCATCGCCCGCATCCGCTTCTACGACGGCGCGACGCTGGTCGGCACCGCGATCCCGCCCGCGAACTCCGCGAGCTTCCTGGTGCCCGCGGACGCGGCGTGCACCACGCGCACGCTGACCGCGATCGCCGAGGACTCGACCGGCCAGACGGCAAGCGACACGGAGACGATCACCGTGGTCGGCCCGAACGCCTGCGTCACACCGACGCCGACCCCCTCGCCCTCACCGAGCCCGTCGCCGAGTCCCGTCGCCGAGTCCGTCGCCGAGCCCGAGCCCGTCGCCGAGCCCCAGCCCGTCGCCGAGCCCCAGCCCGTCGCCGAGCCCGAGCCCGTCGCCGAGCCCCTCGCCTTCGCCGAGCCCGAGCCCGAGTCCGTCACCCAGCGCGACGGCCACCGCCTCGGCCACGGCTTCCGTCTCGCCCAGCCCGACGGTCACGCCGCCCGGCGCGCCGACGATCGCGCTGACCGGCGTTCCCGCGACGCTGCCGACCTCCGGCGCGACAGTGAGCGCGACGGTCACCGTCGACCCCGGCCTGACCGCCGGCCCCGTCGTCTTCAAGCTCGGTGACCGCACGGTCTGCACCGATACCGCCGCTCCCTACTCCTGCGACCTGGTGCCCACCGGTGCCGACGTCGGCCAGCAGGCCGTCCTCGCGATGGTCACCGATTCCGCCGGCCAGTCGGCGACCGCCGCAGGGCACCACCGAGGTCGCCCGCTTCGCCTCCTCGACCGCGCTGACGATCAAGAAGACGCCGAGCAGGAAGAAGCTCATCCGCACGATCAACGGCAGGCTGACCTTCTCCAGCCAGGTCACCAGGGCGCAGGGCTGCGCCACCGGCACCGCGACGATGAGCGTCGAGAAGAACGGCAGCACGCTCTTCCCGTTCTCACAGGTCGCGCTGCGCCGCAACTGCACGTTCAGCGCTGAAGTTCAAGCTCGACCGCGAGCGCAAGCACAACTTCCGCGTCAAGGCGGCCTTCAGCGGCAACGAGGTCCTCCTGCCGTCCCGCAACTCGAAGAGGTTCAAGTGAGGAAGTCACTCGCAGCCCTCGCGCTTGCGGTTCTCGCGATCGCCGGCCTTCCCGCGGCTGCGAACGCCGCCGTCGACCCTGTCGGCTGCACGCAGGACATCGCGAACGACCCGACGATCCCGACGTTCACCCAGGTCGCCACGGCCAACGGCACGTTCTCCACGAACAACGGCCAGTCGACGACGACGCTCGGCGGGTTCCAGACCGGCACCAACAACCGCCATCCCACGCGGGACCTGCAGGCCTACCAGCAGGCCGTCGCGGACGCTACCGCGGGCAACCCGCGCGTGCGCGTGAAGATCCTCAACCACGGCACGACCTTCGGTGGGCGCCCGATCCTGCACGCCGCCATCGGCACACCGGCCAACATCGCGAACCTCGAGGACATCGCCGCCTTCTGGCGCGGCGTTCGCAACGGCTCGATCTCCAAGGCCGACGCACTGGCCCGCCTGGACTCCGGCAATCCGCCGCCGGCCTTCGCCTGGGTGACGGAGACCCCGCACGGCAACGAGCCCGCCGGCGGCGAGGCCGGACAGCGTCTGCTCTACGAGCTCGCTTCCCGCACCGACTGCGCCAACCAGCGCCGGCTCGCGAACATGGTCGTGTTCGTAGACCCCTCCCGCAACCCGGACGGCCGCGACAACAACACCCGCACCTCGGCCTACTCCTTCGACCAGAACCGCGACGTCGCGTTCCAGACGCAGGACACCAACGCCGCGGCGCTCGACAACATCAACAAGTACCCGGGCCTCTTCTTCATCGACGCCCACCAGCAGTCGAACGGCTACTTCTTCCCGCCCAACGAGGATCCCGTTCTGCACGAGATCTCCAAGTTCGCGCTCAACACGATCCAGGACACGATCGGCACCGCGTTGCAGCAGCGCTTCAACGACCAGGGCCTTCAGTACCGCAACTACAACGCGTACGACCTCTTCGCCAACGAATACGGCGACGCGGGGCCGTCCCTCTTCATGGGCGCCGCCGGCATGACCTACGAGAAGGGCACGAGCGAGGTCTACGGCAAGCAGGTCTACGACCATTACCTCGCGATGGACGAGACGCTCAACGTCGTCTCGCGCGACAAGGACCGCCTCTCACGCGAGTGGGTCGCGCAGTGGGAGGAGGCCGCCGTCCAGGGCGCCGCCTGCAAGCTGCAGGAGAACGTCCTCGTCAGCCCGCTGCATCAGCCGCCGAGCGGCGAGATCGCGCAGCAGCCGAACATCGACATCTGCGGCTACTACCTCAAGGCCGGCCAGCACGCCGGTGACGTGGCCCGGGTCGTCGACCTGCTCCGCGGTCGCGACGTGCAGATCTACACGCTGACCGCGCCCGTGAGCGTCGGCGGCTCAAAGGACTTCGGCGAGCTCGCGACCAAGTCGCAGACGCTGCCCGCCGGCACGCTGTGGATCCCGGCCGCGCAGCCGATGAAGCACTGGCTGCACTCGACGATGGAGGAGGACCCCTTCATCCCGTACGCCTACTTCTACGACGTCGTCAACTGGTCTTTCCCCGAGCTCTACAACCTCGGTGGCGGTGGCTACCTGACGACGCAGCTGCCCGGAACGGCGACGATCGCGCCGCTGACCGGTCCGACCAACCTCGGCGGCGTCGTCGGCCCGACCGGCGGCCCGGTGGTCGCGTTCCCGACCGACTCGAGCAAGGCACTCGGCCTCATCACCCAGCTGCAGGCCGGCGGCGCGACCGTCTACCGCGCTCCTGCTGCCTTCGACTCCGGTGGCGTCCACTACCCGACGGGTTCCGCGCTGGTCGATGCCGCGACCCTCGGGTCCGTCAACTTGAACGCGCTCGCCACCGCTGCGCAGACGCCGGTCCGCTTCCTCGCCAACTACCCGGCCGGGCAGCGCTACCAGGTGGCGAAGCCCAAGATCGCTCTGTACACGGGTGGCACCACCGAGCCGCAGAACCCGGTGTTCCCCGGGGCCGTGACGCCTCCCAGCAACGGCGTGCACTGCACCTCGACCGCCTACTGCGAGATGGTCTTCGCGCTGGCCAAGGAGATGAACATCCCCGTCTCGCAGCTCGATCCGGTCACCTCGACGGAGCTGGCCGCGGGCAACCTCGTCTCGCAGAACTACACGGCCTTCGTGAACCCGGGCTCGACGATCGCCACCGGCGCCGGCGCGACCGCACTGCAGACGTTCGTCAATCAGGGCGGCAACTTCGTCGGCTACGGCAACGGCACGATCACGAGCCTCCGCAACGCGGGCATCACGTTGCTCAACACCACGCCGACCAATACGGCGGTGTTCAACGCGCACTGCCCCGACAACAACGACCCGATCGCCGCCGGCTCGCTGACGACGCCGGGTACCGCCTTCAACGCCGACTTCACCGTCACGAGCCCGGTCGCATGGGGCTTCGACGAGGGTGGCTACATCTACCGCCAGTCCAGCAATGACCCGGTGATCGATCCGGCGACACTCGGCACCGGCAACGTGGCCGTCAACTACCCGACCACCCTCAAGGCGTTCGGCTACCAGTGCAATGCGACCGGCCCCGGCCAGCTGCCCGGGTCGTCCGTTCGCCGTCGAGCAGGCCTTCGGCGCCGGGCACGCAACGGTGATCGGCTCCAACACCTTCTTCCGCGGCTGGACCGCCGGCCCGCAGCGCCTGGTCATGAACGCCGTCCTGTTCCCGGACCTCAGCGCCCCGTACCTGCTCCCGCGTGGTGCGAAGGCCGCGGTCGAGGGCACGCCGCTCACCGCCCGGCAGCTGCGCAAGCTACCACAAGGTCAAGTCGCGCCCGGCTCGCCAGTCGCCCAACCCGCTTGCGGACGCGAGCGTGGTCGTCAAGGCCGGTAAGGCAGCTCAGCTGCGCAAGTCCGTTCAGAGAGCGAAGCTCCCGGCCAAGGTCGCGAGCCGCGTGTCCTACACCGCGCGCGGCGGCTACGTCCGGCTGCGGATCAGGGGTGCGGCGCACTTCGCCCGCAACTGGAGAGGCGACACCCGCCTGACGCAGATCTGGACCAAGGGCGACCTCGAGATGCGACCCATGTGGGCATGGCGGATCATTCGCCAGATGACCCGCCGCGGCATCACGCCGGTCGAATTCGAGATCTGATCGCAGCCGCCCTGCTCGCCGGAGCGTTTGCTCCGGCGGCGGTCGCCTCACCCGCGGTGCCGGTCGCGCGTGACTCCGTGCGCGACGCCTCGCTGCGCGGGGTCTCATCGCTGGCGGTGAGCCCGGACGGTCGGCGCGTTGTATGCCGCGGCCTACGGCGCGAATGCGCTGATCGCCTTCCGGCGCGACCTCGGCGTAGCCGGCTGCAGCGGCTGCGTCGCGGCGGGGGAACCGGCCTATGCGCTCGAGGGTGCCGCCGCGGTGGGGGTCAGCCCGGGCGGGGCCGACGTCTATGTCGCCTCCGGGCTCGCCCAGTCGCTCACCCGGTTTCGGGACGGCGCCCTTCGCCTTCGGCGCGTCGACGAGCGGCGATCAGCTGGCCGGCGCCAGCGCGGTCGCGTTCTCGCCCGGCGGCGAGGACGTCTACGTGACGTCGTTCGACACCTCGACCGTCTCGCAGTTCCGGCGCGGCAGCCGACGGGTCGCTCACGCTCGCGAGCTGCCTCGCGGACGGCGGCGCGTTCGGCTGCACGGACACGCCGAAGAACATCCTCGGCGGCGTATCTGCGATCGCCGTGGCCCCGGGCGGCCGCGACGTGTACGTCGCCGCTTTCCAGGGCGGGTCGCTCGCGCAGTTGCGCCGCCGCGCCGACGGCTCGCTGAGCTACCGCACCGCGCAGGCCGCGGACGCGTTGGTCGGCGCCAGCGGTCTCGCGTTCGGGTCGGGCGGGCGAGCGGCTGTACGTCGCCGCCCAGAACGGGACGCTGACGGCGCTCGGGCGCTCGCCGAAGACCGGCGCCCTGCGCCTGCTGCGCAAGCGCCGTCGCCGCGCCTGGCGGGGGCGACGAGCGTCGTCACCCGCGGCGGAGGCCGTGTACGTCGCGGCGCCGCGGGCCAACGCGGTCTCGACCTTCACCGACGGGCTCCGTCCCGTCGCGCGGTTGACCGTCAAGGGCGCCTACGCGCTGGCCCGCCACGGGCGGGACCTGTACGCGGCGTCCCCGGGTCGATCGACTCGTCGCGAAGCTGCGTCTCGTGCGACAGGCGCTGAGGTAGGTTGTCGGCGATGAAGTCTCCTCTAGTGCTCGGCGGGGTACTGGCGCTGCTGCTCGTCTCGCCCGCGGGCGGCCAGGACTCGGACCCGCCGCTCGTGCCGCTCCCGTTCCTCGATCCGCCGGTCGCCGAGCCGACCGCGACGCCGGCTCCGGAGCCCGCGGCGACACCGCCCCCGAACCAGTCCCCCGCGCGCTTCGCCCTCGGCCAGGTGCGCCAGGTCGGCGAGAAGCTGCAGTTCACGCTCAGCGCGCGCGGCGGCTCGCTCGACGACGTACGCGTCGCGCTGCGCCGCGAGGAGCGCACGGTGCGCTCGGCCGCGATCGCCTCGCTGTCGGGCACGCGCAAGCTCGCGCTGGCTCCGAAGGCGGGCCTGAAGCGCGGCGCCTACACCGTCCGCGTGACCGTCGAGGGCATCATCGTGGCCGACCGAGAGGTCCTGGTCGACTGATGACCAAGGAGTTCAGCGGGTCTGCGGTCGTCGACCGGCCCATCGACTCCGTTTTCGCGTTCCTCGCCGACGGCACGAACGACCGCAAGTTCAGCCCGCGCGTCGAGGCGATGACCAAGACCACGGACGGCCCGGCCGGCGTCGGCACCGTCTACGAGAGCACGGTCAAGGACGCCGGCATGCGGACGAAGCGCTGCTTCGAGCTGACCCGCTTCGAGGCACCGACCACCATCCGCTGGACCGAGCGCTCCAAGAACATGATCACCGTCCCCGACGGTGGCTACGACCTCGAGGCCGTCGGGCCCGACCAGACACGGGTCACCATCCGCAACACGTTCGAGGGTCACGGCTTCGGCAAGCTGATCCTCGGCTTCGCCGCCAAGGCCGCCCAGAAGGACGCACCCGCCTTCGCCGAGCGCATCAAGGCAGCCGTCGAAGCCGAGGAGTAGGGTCGCGCCCATGCGACGCGCCATCGCCGGACTCAGCCTGTGCCTCTTCCTCGCCGCGCCCGCCCTCGCGGCCGCGCCGGCGAAGGTCACCCGCAACGGCGTCGGGCCGATCAAGCTCGGCAAGACGCACGCCTCGCTGCAGGCGAAGGGCGTGCTCGGCCGGAAGGTCCCGGGCTGCGAGCTGGCCGGGCCCGGGCAGAAGGCCGCCCGCATCAAGGGCTCGATCGAGGGCGCGGTCAACCTGACCCGCTCCAACCCGCGCCGCGTCGACACCATCGTCATCACCAAGGGAGCCGCCGCCAAGGGCGTCGGCATCGGCGACACCGCTGCCGACATCGAGGCGAAGTTCCCGCACGCGAAGTTCGACGAGTCCACCCAGGACGTCTTCGGCCTCACCCTCGTGACCGTTCCCCGCAAGGACGGCGGCCGCTTCCAGTTCGGCGTCGAGGTCGAGACGGACGAGATCTCGATCATCGGCGTCCCGATCATCGCCTTCTGCGAGTGAGACAGCGGCGGCCGGCCGCCTGGTGTTCAGGCGGCGTCTAAGGAACGATGACGTTGCGCGGGTCGGGCTTGTCGTCCGGGCCCGCCTGCGAGTAGTCGCCGAACGGGCCGTCGCGGTCGGCGACGGCGGCACGGACGCCGTCGCGCTCGGCGCGCTCGATCCAGGCGCGGGCCTCGGGCGTGTTGCGCATCAGGCCGTCGAGGATCGGGCCGAGCGTCTGCACGGCGCCGAGGCCCATCTGCTCGTAGGCGTGGTTGACGACGAGCTTCATCGCCGCGAGCTGGGATGACGGGATCGCGGCGAGCTCGGCGGCGCGCTCGGCGACCGTGGCCTCGAGCTGCGACGAAGGGGACGGCCTCGTTGATCAGCTCGACGTCGGCGGCCTCGCGGCCCGACAGCGGCTTGCCGAGCAGCGCGTGCTCCTTGGCGCGCGACAGGCCCAGCCGGTAGATCCACATGCCGCTCAGGTAGGCGCCCCACATGCGCGAGTAGGGCGTGCCGATGCGGGCGTCCTCGGAGGCGATGACGAGGTCGGCGCAGAGGGCGAAGTCGCTGCCGCCGCCCAGGCACCAGCCGTGCACCTGGGCGATCACCGGCTTGGGCGAGCGCCAGATGCTCATCAGCTTCTGGGTCGGGGCGATCAGCGGGGACGTCGCCATCGCGAAGTCCTTGCCGGCGTCCCACGCCCCGTCGGTGGTCATCTGCGCGTCCCAGTGGTGGAAGCCCTCGCCGAAGTCGTAGCCGGCGCAGAACGCGCGGCCGGCGCCGCGGATCACGATCACCTTGACCGCGCCGTCGTTGACCGCCGCGGTGACGGCCGCCTCCATCTCGTCGGGCAGGGGCGGCACGATCGTGTTGAGCGACTCCGGCCGGTTGAGGGTGATCGTCGCCACCGCGCCCTCGACGCGCGTAGAGCAGCGTCTCGTAGCTCATCGGCTCAGCGCGGAGGCGAGCTCGATGTGCGGGTACATCCGCGAATCGCCGCGGAAGCGCAGCGGCGCGGAGACGGTGCACGGCGGCGGCGCGGTCCCGATGATCGGGACCGTCTGCGGGTTGTTGACCTGACGGCAGTGGAACGAGCGCAGGTAGGAGCCGCTCGTGATCGAGCGCAGCGCCCCCGGGAGGGGGTACGCGTTGTGGCGGTTCGCGCCGAGGCGCTGGTCGGCGATCACCGGCGTCTCGTCGTTGATGACGAACAGGGCACGCAGGATCCGCTGCTGCGGTGCCGTCCGAGGTGGTGACGGGGAAGTTGACGGCGGCGGCGATCTTGGCGACCGACGAGATGATGTCCGTGCGGTACAGGCGCAGGTAGTCGGCGACCGGGATCAGCTCGCGGCCGGTCACGTAGAGGACCTTCAGCGCGGGCCGGGCGGTGACGAGGATCCGGTCGAGCGCCGGCAGGCCGGTCGGCGGCGGCATCGATCACCGGGTCGAGATCGTCGAAGGTGTCGCGAAGGATCGGGGCCAGGCGGGCGGTCTCGAGCAGCGCCGGCTTGAGCAGGGGGACCGCCGGGCGCAGCAGCGCGAGCACCGGTCGTGCCTCCAGGGCAACCTCGTCGATGACCTCGAGCGCGCTGCGGGTGTCGCGCAGGAAGCCGGGCAGCGCGGCGGTGACGCGGGTCAGCGAGTCGCTGACCGACGCGGTCGCGCCGAACACCTGGTTGCCGGCGTTGACGAGCGTGGTGAGGTCCTCCTCGCGCTCGCCGATCGTGCGCAGGGCGATGGCGGAGTTGGAGATCAGGCTCTGCAGGTCGCCCTTCTGGCGGTCGAGCGTGACCAGCAGATCGCGCGCCGACTCGGCGGTGGGAGCGAGATGCCCGAGGGCGGCGTTGATGTCGGCCGAGCGGCCGTCGAACACCTTCGCGGTGTCGCGCAGGAACTGGGTGAAGGCGATCGCGCGTGGTCTCGTCGAAGGTGCCGAGCACCTCGTCGACCTGCTGCACCGCAGCCGACGTTGGCGGCCGCGAGCGTCCCGTTCTCCTCGAGCAGCGGCGCGTCCTGCGAGCCCGGGGTCAGCGCGAGGAAGGCCTCGCCGAGCAGCGACTTGAAGCGCACGATCGCGCGCGTGTCGCTCGGTATGGGCGCGAACTCGGGATCGACCTCGACCAGCACGTCCGCGCCCTCGCCCTGGCCCTTCTGCTCGACCTTGATGACCTTGCCGATGCTGACGCCGGAGATCCGGACGTCCGCGTTGGGGGTCATCTGCGACGCCTCGGTCCCGAAGACGACGTGGAAGCGGTAGCCGTGGGCCTGGAACGGCGTCGGCCCGCCGAACGACTTCCACACGAACAGCGTGAAGCCGAAGCACGACAGCACGAAGACGGCCGCGACGAGGATCAGGGAGAGCTTTGGTGCCTTGAGACCCATGGTCGTCTAACCCTCCGGACAGACGGGGAGGGTGTTCAGGATCAGCGGGAGCAGGTTCTTGAAGAGCGAGTCGCCGGTCAGGGTGTCGCACGAGAACAGGGCGATGCCGCGCGTGACCGGGCCGTGGGCGTCCTGCGTGGAGCCGACGGACGCGGCGTTGTGCGCGAACCAGGCCAGCCAGTACAGGTAGCCCTCGTCGGAGCCCGCGGGGTTGAAGGCGAGCGAGTTCGTCAGGTAGGTGAGCTCGCGGAAGGCGCGCGAGAGGTCCGGCGTCTGCGCGCTGAGGTCCGCGATCGCAGGCTGCAGCTCGCGGGCGAGCGGCTGGATGTCGCGCACCAGCGGCCGCAGCTTGTCGCGCAGGATCGGGTTGGCCGTCTCGAGCAGCGGCCCGGCGTCGCGCAGGGCGCCCGGCAGCTTCTGGATGGCCGGCAGCAGCGTCTCGAGCGTCGGCTTGAGCTCGTCGGCGAACTCGCGCGCGTTGACGAGGCTCGAGCGGACCGTGCCGAGCGTGCCGGGCAGGCGGTCGAGCGTGCCGCGCAGGTTGACCTCCTCGCTCGGCGATGGCCGACAGCGTGGCGTTGGCCGTCGTCACGACGTTGGCGATCTCGGTGTCCTTGGTGGCCGCCGCCTTGGTGAGGATCGTGAGGTTGCCGACCAGGCGCTTGAGCTCGGTGCGGCGCTCGGCCAGCGCCGAGGTGACCTCGCCGACCTGCTCCATCGTCGGGCCGAGCGCGCGGAAGAGCTGGTTGAGGTCGCGGCCGCGGCCTTCGAGGCCCTGGGCGGCGCCGTTGACCAGCAGGTTGAAGTAGGCGCGGGTGTCGGCGTCGAGCGCGTTGGTCAGCTCGTCGGAGTCGACCGGCACGCTCGTCGACTCGATCGCGATGATGCCGCCGTCGTCGAGCGGCTTGCCGGGCGGGCGGCCCGGGCCGAGCTCGACCACGAGGTCCTTGAGCGGCGTGTCCGCGACGAGCTCGGCGATCGCGTTGTCGTAGACGTGCGGGAGCTCGTCGGGGTTGATCTCCATCGCGATCCGAGCGCGGCCGTCGACGATCTTCGATCCCGAGATCTGCCCGACCCGCACGCCGGCGACGTTGACCGCCTGGCCGAGGCCGGGGGCGAGGCCGCTGGCCGAGGAGACGTCGGCGTAGACCGTGTAGCGATCCATGGTCGGCAGCGTCAGACGCTGGTTGATGAGGATGTAGGTGCCCGAGGCGAACGCCAGCAGCGCGAAGAACGCGATCGCGAACACGAAGCGCCCGTAGGTCTTGAGCGCGCGCTTCACCGCGTCGCCTCCTGCTCGACCTGGAGCTCTTCCCAGAGCGTCTGGGCCTTTTCCTTCTCATCGGCGGTCGCCGAGCGCACCGCGGCGGTCTGCGAGGGCGCGCTGCCGTCCGTGCGCTGCGTCAGGTCGACGAGCGCCTGGTCCATGCAGTTCGCGTCGGGCCGGTTGGGCGGCAGCACGCCCGGCCCGAGGTAGGTCGGGCGCGAGCCGGTGATCGGCTCGTTGATCGTGCCGACGAGCTGGCCGAGGCCCGGGACGACGCCGGTCGCGATCGACTGCTCACCCGCGCCGTTGGTGTAGCGCGACCAGAAGCCGTTGCCGTCGAAGTTCTGCGCGAAGCCCACCACGCCGGTGCCGGCCTGCGCGAGGTCGAGCCAGACCGGCCCGCCGGAGGACAGCGCGCCGTCGGGCACCTCGGAGTTCAGGACGGGAACGGCCCGCTCGCGCAGGCAGTCCATCACCGGCGTCACGAAACCGAACAGGGTGGTCAGCCGATCCGTCGCGGCGGGCAGCTCGCGCAGCGTCGGGTCGAGCGCGTCGAGCAGCGCGGGCAGCTCGTCGGGCTCGGACAGCGCGCGCAGCTGGGTGAAGGTCACGATCGTGTCGTCGAGGATCGGCGGCGCCGCGCGCAGGGCGGGCCGCACCGCGGCCACCGTGCGGCGGAAGACCGGCATCACGCGGTCGAGGCTGTCCAGCGCCGCGGGCGTCTCCTCGATCAGGCCGTCCAGCTGCACGATCGTCTCGGCGAGCTCGTCGTCGCGCGATGCGAACGCGGTCGTCGTCACGTTCAGGGAGGTGAGCAGGCCGCGCAGGTCCTGCTCGCGCGACGCCAGGGCGGCGGTGATCCGGGAGGTGGCGGCGAGGCCCTCGGAGACGTCGTGCGGCCGCGTCCCGCGCGCCGCCTCGGCGATCAGCGCGGTGTCGCGCAGCACCGGGCCGAACGCCACGGCCGCGCGGCCGAGGCCCTTTCCGCCGCCGTTGTCGAGCCCGATGTCGAGCTCCTTGACGAGCGTCTTGAGCTCGCCGAGGGTGTCCTGGTCGAAGGTGGCGAGGATCTGGTGCAGCTGCACCGGGGCGGCGGTCTGCTCGACGGGCAGGACGGACTCGTCGTCGAGCACCGGGGCGCTCGGGCTGCCCGGGTTGAGCTCGACGTAGAAGCCGCCCTCCAGGAACAGGCGCGGGCGGATGCGCACGCGAGCGTCCGTGTGGATCGGCAGCGCCGTGTCCTCGAGCTCCATCTGGACCCGCGTGAGGTCGCCCGGGCCGCCCTCGGTGGAGCGCACCTTGCCGACGGTGACGCCGGCGATGCGCACGGGGGAGAAGCCGGGAACGAGCTGGTTGGAGGAGACGAAGTCGGCGTTGAGCCGGTAACCGTGCACGAACGGGATGCGCTTCGTGAAGACGAAGAACACGCCGATCGCGATCACGACGATCCCGAACACGCCGAGGCCGGCGCGGTTGACCTTGCGAGGACGCGCGCCGGTGCTCACGGGCCCGTCGCCCCCTCGATCGGATCCAGCAGGCCGGCGGCGCGGGCGCGGGCGGTGGCGTCCTCGGGCGGGGCGGTCTCGTCCAGCGGACCGGCGGGCTCGGCGGACGACGGGTTCCCGAGCTGTCCGCCCTCGACGAACGGCTCGTTGCCGACCTCGCACTCGTCGAAGTCCAGGATCGGGTACGGGTTGAAGTTCGTGTTCGGCGAGGGCGCGGTGGCGCGCATGCCCTGCGCGGTGTCGATCAGCGGCGCGAAGCTCAGCCAGGTGCCCTGCTGATCGCCGCGCGAGACGGCGTCACCCTGGTTGCGCAGGTTGACCGCGAGGACGTTGCAGCCGGCCTGCGCCGCGTACATGTCGTTCAGCGTCGGCTGGAGCAGCGTCAGCGCCTCGGTGAGCTTGATCAGCGAGCCCTCGGCGGCCGGGTCGCGCGCCAGCGTGCCGATGGTCCGCAGCACCTGGTCGAGCGGGTCGGTCAGCTCCGGCGTGCGGCGCAGCGCCTTGGTGCCGGACTCGAGGGCGTCGGCGAGCGCGTCGGTGGTGGCGGGCAGCTCGCGGGTGCCGGCGCGCAGGCCCTCCGTCAGGTCGGCCGCGGTGCGCAGGACGGGAGAGATGTCGGTCAGGGTCCGGAGCGCGACGATCTCCGTCGGTGGCAGCTCGGCGATGCCCTCGCCGAACGCGGTGCCGGCGGCGTCGATCGCGGCGAGCGTGATCGCCGCGTTGTCGAAGAGCTCGGAGAGGTCATCGGCCAGCGGCGCCAGCGTGGCCGAGAAGCGTGCGCCGGCCTCGACGAAGCCGTCGAGATCGGTCTCGGGCTCGGCCAGCAGCTCGACGGTCCGCTGCAGCGGCGGAAGCAGTTCGGCGGTGGCGACGAGCGAACGATTGATGTCCGGCCCGCGCGCGGCGACGGCGTCGCCGAAGTTGCGCAGCGTGCCCTGCAGACCCTCGCGCGTTCGCCGGTCGAAGGTGTTGAAGATCTCGTCGAGCTCGGGAAACTCACGCGAGTTCTTGAGCGACAGCGTCGCGTCCGCCTTGACGTCCGGCCCGTCGCCGGGGATCAGCTCGACGAACTTCGCGCCGAGCACCGAGCGCGGCCGGACCCGCACGAGCGTGTCCTCGGGCATTCCGGTGATGGTCCCGTCGAGCTTCATCTCGAGCCGCGCGTAGGGCGGGTTGTCGCCCTCGGCCGGCTCGGCGACGATGTCGACGACCTGGCCGACGCGGAAGCCGCCGATGCGGACCTCGGAGTTCTTGACGAGCTGCTGTGCGTCCGGGACCTCGGCATTGAGCTTGAAGGTCGGCACGAACGGCAGGCCCTTGTTGGCGTTGTAGGAGAGGAAGATCGCGACGATCAGCATCACGACGATCGTCGTGCCGACCAGGACCGGATTGGTGAGCGGCGTGCCGCTGTTGGCGGGGTTTCCGGTGCGCGAGAACTCACGGGCCCAGGAGGAAGTCGGTGAGGTCGTCGACCAGGTTCGGGTCGACCGTCGGGATGGCGTCCACGATGTCCTGGACCGGGCCGAGCAGCGGAGGCACGGTGGGGGTCGCGGTGCTGCCCGGGTCCGTCGCGGCCGGCGCGGTGGCAGTGGCGGTGGGCGACGCGCCGGGGGCCACCGGCGATCGCCTTCACCGCGGGGTCCGTCTCCTTTTCACGTCGCGCTTGCGCTCCGCGCGTCGCCGCGTCGCCTCGGAGTCACGGAAGAAGGCGTTGCAGCCCTCCACCGGGGTGACGGCCAGCGTTCCGCACTGGCCCGTATCGACGGCGTGAGCGGGGAGGACGTGCGAGGTCGAGTCGTAGCGCGCGGTCGCCGCCGCGCTGTTGTAGACGAAGCGGGCGAGGTACTCGACGGCGCCGCGCGAGCGCAGGTTCACGAGCAGGTCGGCGAGCGTCTTGCCGACCGGGCGGGCGACGCGCGTGAAGGTGCGCAGCCGCGCGATCAGCGGCTCGGCGTCGGGGATCATCTTGAGCGCCAGATCGGCGGTTTCGCCGAGACGGACGAGGGCGGGACGCCCGGCGCGTGCGAACGGGCCGATCTGGTCGAGCGTGCGCTCGAGACCGGGAGCGGCCGTCACGCAGCTCGCCGAGCAGCGGGCGTCCGGCGACGAGCAGGCGGTCGAGGTCGCCGATGGCGATGTCGGTGCGGTCCAGCAGCGGCGGCAGGCGGCGGATCGACTCGGCCAGCGGGCCGCGCTGGTCGGCGGTCTGCTGGGTCACGCGGTCGGCCTGCTCGATGAAGTCGAGCGACCTTGTCCTTGCGCTCGGCCAGGCGGGCGACGAGCAGGTCGGTATCGCGGACGGCGGCGGAGATCTGCTCCTTCTGGGCGGCCAGGTCGGCGGTGAGCCGGCGCACGGCGGCGAGCGTCGGGTTCGAGCGGCGGATGATCTCGTTGAGGTCTTCCCCGCGGGAGGCGAGGCCGCCGCCGACGGCCATCATCGCCACGGTGAAGCGCTGGCGGACGTCGGCCTGGAAGATCTTGAAGAGGTCGGTGATCGAGACGGGGACGGCGGTCTGCTCCACCGGCACGGTCGGCGCCGGATCCCCGTCGAGCTCCTCGTCGGAGGGCGTGCCCGGATCGCACTGCACGAAGTTCTCCGCGATCAGGCCCTCCGGCTGGATGTTGCAGCTGGCGTCCTTGTGGAACGTGAAGCGCCGCGGGACGCTCATGACGATCCGCGCCTTGTAGTCCTCGGTCAGGACCACGTCCTCGACGAAGCCCACGCGGGCGCCCGCGACCTTGACGACCTGCCCCGGGATGATGCCCTTCGCAGTGTCGAAGATCGCGTCGACGCGGTAGGTGCCGGCGCTCTCGGCCGGCGCGCCGACGATCACCGCCGCCAGCAGTGCGGTCAGGGCGACCATCGCGACTGCGAGAAGCCTTCTCACGAGCCCAGGGCTCGCTGACGCGTCGCAGGTGCTGTCGTCCTCGATGTACGGGTTCGAGTTGTCGTCGGCCGGCTCAGTGGCGCCGCCCGGGCAGCGGAAGCCCTGGCCGGTCTCGAAGCCGCCGAGGCCGGTGCCGGCGTTGAAGATCCCCGAGATCCCCTGGGGCGGCTGGTTGAGATTGATGCGCGCGAAGTGCCCGTTGGCGTCGAAGTAGCCGGTCGCGCGGCTGCCGAGGCCGGAGACCACACCGAGCGCGATCTCGGGCGTGTAGGGGCGCAGCCCGTCCACGATCGGCATCAGGGAGATGATCGTGTTCACCGACGAGCGCAGCGCGGGGACCGCCTCGCGCTGCAGGCCGGGCAGCCCGTTGAGTCCGTCGATCAGCGGCGGGAACAGCGAGCGGGTCTGCTCGAGGACGGGGATCGACTGGCGCGAGGTCGGCACGAGCTCGCGCAGGACGCGGACCAGCCGCGGGGCGACCGGCCGCAGTTCTCCGAGCACCGGGCGGACCTCGGTGGCCAGCGTCTTCAAGCCGCCGAGCACGCCATCGGGACGCTCGAGCAGAGCGGGGGCGTTCTCGAGCGAGTTCGCTAGGGCCTCACGCTGGGAGGCGACCGCGCGCAGGGTCGCGGCGGTGGAGGTGATGCCCTGCGAGATGTCCTCGGGGCGCGAGGCGAGCGCGCGGGCGGTGACGGCGCCCGTCTGCAGCAGGCGCTCCAGCGCGACGCGGTCGTACACGAGCTCCTCCGCGAGCTCACGCGACTGGAACAGCGCGGGGGCGAGGTAGGCGAGCCCCTTGTTGGCGGCGGTGGTCTGGCCCTTGAAGACGGTCGCGCCGTTGCGGATGATCCGCTGGAGGCGGTCACGGGACTGGGGATCGAACGCGTTGAAGAGAACGTCGAGGTCGACGATCCCGCGTGTCTCGGCGGTCGACAGCACCCCGTTGTCGGCGATCTCCTCGCCCGTGCTCGGCCCGGGTACGACCTCGACGAAGCGGTTGGCGACGCCGGTCAGGCCGACGGTGCGGATGCGGGCGAGCGTGCCGCGCCGCAGCGGCGCCACCTCCTCGTCGTCGATCGCCAGCACGAGGTTGGCCACGCCGTCGTCGGCCAGCCGGATCTTCTCGATCGTCCCGACCTTGCGGCCGCCGACCTGGACCAGTCCGCCCTCGACGAGCTGGCCGGCATCGACGAATCGTGCGTTGATCAAGTAGGGGTCAGACCCCTTGAAGACGACGAAGACGGCGATCGCGGCGACGATCAGCGCACCGAGCGCCAGATAACGGGACGTGGACCTCATCCGCCGATGGGCGCTCTCGGATTACCGCCCCAGAACAGCTGGGTGCCGAGCATCCCGATGGCGTGGATGCCGAGGATGTTGACCACCATCGACTGTGCCGTCGCTCTGCCCACGCCGACCGGTCCGCCGCCCGCGTTGAAGCCGTAATAACAGGCGACGATCACGATGAAGGTCGCCATAGTCATGCCCTTGGCGGCGCTGTAGATGAGGTCGACCGGGTTCTGGAACTGCCAGAAGATCTCCAGGTAGCCGCCGGGGGAGACCTCGCCGATCTGCCTGACCACCGCGATGTATGAACCGACGAAGCCGAAGGCGATCGCGGCGATGTAGACGAACGGGAGCACGAGCCACATGCCCAGCAGCCGCGTCGCGCAGAGGTAGACGAGCGAGTCCAGGCCGAGCACCTCGAGCGCGTCGATCTCGTCGGAGATCCGCATCGAGCCGAGCTCGGCGACGAACCCGGTGCCGACCTTGGCGGCCATCATGTAGCCGAACGCGTACGGGGTCACCTCACGCAGGTCGCACAGCGCCGTGAAGGCACCCGCGACGCTCGGCGAGCCGATCGTGCGGCTCGCGTACGCACCCTCGATGCCGCACTGCAGCCCGAGGATGAAGACCAGCATCATGATGATGGCGACGGACCCGATGATGAGGATCCCGGCCTGGCGCAGCACCTCGCCGCTGAACTTCAGGACCCGGCCGCCGAAGACGCCCTTGTAGAGGCGGCCGCCGAAGGCGATGATGTCGCCGGTCGACTCGAGCCCGTTTCGAATGGCGCCCATCAGCGAATCGCGCTCAGCTCGGGGTACGTGGCGAGCATCGTCTGGGTGAAGACGTAGTTGAAGGCGCCGATCGCGATGAAGGCGATGACGACCGCCTGGTTGACCGCTCGGCCGACCCCCTCCGCGCCGCCCTTGGCGGTCAGGCCCTTGTAACAGCAGACGATCGCGATGATCGCGCCGAAGCACAGCGTCTTGATCAGCGAGCCCAAGAGCTCGACGGTCGTCGCGTTGGAGAAGAAGGTGGCGAAGAACGGGCCGAGCGGGGCCTTGTTGGTGAGCGTGACGAGGATGCCGCCGAAGGTCCCGAACATCACGGCGTAGATGTCGAAGAGCCCGGTCGCCAGCATCAGTGCGAGGAAACGTGGGACGACGAGGTTCTTGATGGGGTCGATGCCGAGCACCTGCAGCGCGTCGAGCTCCTCGCGGATCTTGCGCGCGCCGAGGTCGGCCGTGATCGCGGTGCCGGCGACGCCGGCCATCACGATCGCCACGACCAGGGGCGCGAACTCGCGGATGACGATCAGCGCGAACAGGCCGCCGAGGCGATCCAGCGCGCCGAAGAGGTTGAGGAACCCGGCCGCCTGCACGCCGGCCGGGCCGTAGGCGAAGGCGATGCTGGCGAGGATCATCGGGAACCAGCAGACCCGGATGACGAAGAGGAACTGGTAGACGAACTCGTTGCCGTACGTGTACGGCGGGCGTACAGCAGAAACGATCGTCTTCCCGGTCAAGATGCCCAGGTCGCCGATGTCTGCCATCGACGCCCGCGCTGTGTCGGCCCCGCGGCCGACCAGTCCTCTCACCACGCTCTGAGTCCCTCCCTCGGCGGCGGAAGAGTAATGAGCCTTCACCGGTGTGACAACCGCCTTCATACTGGCGCAATGCCACAAGGACGGATTGGCAGGGCGTCACGGATCGCCGGAGTGGGCGCGGGACACGCCGCTCGGACTGCGCGAGCACGTCTGACTCCGGGCGAGGCGCGGCGCGCCGAGGCACTCAAGCGCTCCCATATGGAGACCGCCGACCGGCTCGTCACCGTGCTTGGCTCGATGAAGGGCGCGGCCATGAAGCTCGGCCAGACCTTCTCCGTCATCGACGTCGGGATGGTGCCCGAGGAGTTCCGCGAGGAGTTCCAGGCCAAGCTCGCCAAGCTGCAGGCCGCCGCCGAGCCGCGGCCGTTCAAGGACATGAAGAAGGTCGTCGAGCAGGACCTCGGAGCGAAGCTCGGCTCCGTCTTCTCCGACTTCGACGAGGAGCCGATCGCCGCGGCCTCGATCGGCCAGGTCTACCGCGCGACGCTGCAAGGACGAGGGCGCCGACGTCGCGGTCAAGGTCCAGTACCCGGGCGTCAAGGACATGGTCCGCGCCGACCTGCAGAACCTCGGGCTGGCGCTGAAGATCCTCGCCCGCATCTCGCCGGGCCTGGACTCACGCGAGATCGCCGAGGAGGTCCGCGAGCGCATCACCGAGGAGCTCGACTACGAGCTCGAGGCCGACAACCACCGTGCGCTCGCCCGGGAGTACCGCGGCCACCCGTTCGTCGTCGTTCCCGAGGTCTTCACCGAGCACTGCCGCGAGCGCGTGATCGTCACCGAGTTCGTGCGAGGGCGAGCGCTTCACCTGGCTGCAGGAACAGCCCGAGGACTCGCGCAACGAGTACGCGGAGAAGCTCTTCCGCTTCTACTGCAACGGGCCGTTCCGGCACCGCCTGCTCAACGGCGACCCGCATCCGGGCAACTCGCTGTTCATGCCCGACGGGCGCGTCGCCTTCTTGGACTTCGGCTTCTTCAAGCGCATGACGCGTTGCCGAGCGCGACATCCAGCTGCGCATCCTGCGCGCCGTCTACGAGGGCGACGAGGAGGCGCTGTTCGCGGTCTCCGTCGAGCAGGGGATCATGAAGTCCGACGCTCCGGTCGCCGCTCGCGACCAGTTCATGCAGATGTACGCGGTGCTCACCGGCTGGTTCCTCGAGGACGCCGACGTCCTGATCACCCCCGACGTCGCCACCGCCGCGATCCTCGAGCACTCGAACCTCCGCGGCCCCGGCTTCAAGGACATCGAGCTGCCGGCGGACCAGATCGTCGCCGCCCGCGCCTACATGCTCGTGCTCGCGATCCTCGGTCAGCTGAAGGCGACCAACAACTGGTTCTCCATCGGCCGGGAGACCGTCTTCGGCGTCGACCCGATCACCGACCTCGGCCGCGCCGAGGCCGACTGGCTCGCCACGCGCTGACGCCACCCAAGCCACCGAACGTCGGTGAGCGCACCACTAAGTGACTAGTTCACCGACGTTCGCTCGTTTTCACTTCGGCTGGAGACTGCAACGATGCCTCGCAGCGCGATCTGGCACGCGCTGCTGGTGCGTGATCGAGGCGAACTACGCCTCCACGACCTCGCGTCCACGAACGGCACCTGGCTCAACGGCACGCGGATCGCCAGGAGTGCCGTGGTCCGGGCGGGCGATCACATCGCCCTCGGCGACACGCGGCTCGTCCTGGAAGCGATCGGCTGACGCGCCACGCCGCGCTTGGTCGCGTACCGCGTTGGCGGACTCCCGGCCCAAGCGAACCGGGACTTAGGCCGCCGCGCGGGCGGCGACGGCGACGTTGCGGGTGCGCTCGCCGAGCGTGCGGCTCAGCAGGACGTCGGTGCCCGGGATGAGCAGGGCGACGTCGAGGCCGCGGACCGCGGCGTGGGCGGCGGCGTCGCCGGCGGAGGTGGGGGAGACGCCGATCAGGCGGCGCAGGTCGCGGGGGACGAGCGCCATCGCGGCGCGGGAGAGGATCCGCAGCGGTGCCCAGTAGGCGGCGAGCTCGGCGTTGAAGGGCGGGGAGACGACGAACTCGATCGCGTCGCGGGCGTAGTCGGAGACGCAGAGGCCGGGGCGCTGGGCCTCGAAGAAGGCGCGGTAGCCGGCGGCGGTGACCGGGATGATGTCCGCCGGGACGCCGAGCAGCTCGGCGACCTGGGCGTTCTCGGCGTAGTAGCGGTCGACCTCGGCGTCGGTGAGCGTGCCGCCGTAGGCGCGGTGCGACGCGAGGAAGGAGTGGATCTCGACGCAGTGGACCCACAGGGCGGTCTCCGGGTCGCCGGCGGAATACGGCTTCCCCGTGACCGGGTCGATGCCGACGACCTTGCGGTGCACGTGGCGGACGATCGCCGCGGCGCGCTCGGCCTCCTCGCGTCGTGCCGAAGGTGGTGACGGCGACGAACTCCGCCGTCCGCTGCAGCCGCTTCAGCGGCCGAGCGCGGTAGTCGGAGTGCTGCGCGACGCCGGCCATGGCGAGCGGGTGCAGCGACTGGATGATCAGCGAGCGCAGGCCGCCGACGAGCGTCACGGCCGGCGAGCCGTGGACCCGCCAGGTCACTGAGTCAGGGCCGAAGAGACCGGTCATGGGGACGATGGTACACAACCTGTATCCTGCGTACCACCCATGGCTCCGAGTCCCACCACACTGCGGATCGCCGGCGACGGCCGCCTCATGGCGGGCGCCGGGTACGCGCTCCTGCTGCAGGTCGCCCACCCCGTCATCAGCGCCGGGGTCGCCGAGCACTCGAACTTCCAGGAGGACCCGTACGGCCGGCTCGTGCGCACGCTCGACTACGTCAACGTCAGCGTGTTCGGCGGCGACGAGGCCGCGGCGGAGATGGGCCGGCGCACGCGGGAGATGCACAAGCGCATCAAGGGCGTGATGCCGGACGGCTCGCGCTACCACTCGCTGGAGCCCGGGCCGTTCGCCTGGGTGCACGCGACCCTGGTGCACTCGATCCTCGAGGTCGCCGAGAAGTTCGGCGACCGGCCGACGCTCGCCGAGCGCGAGACCGTCTACCAGGACTGGCGCGACGTCGGTTCGCACATCGGCGTGCGCGACCGCGACCTGCCCGAGACCTTCGCCGAGTTCCGCGACTACGTGGCCGAGATGGAGCGCACCGCGCTGGAGGACACGGAGTCCGCCCGCACCGTCCTCAAGACGCTGATGCAGCCGAAGGCGCCGCCCGTCCGCTACCTGACCGACGGCGTGTGGAAGGCCGCGCGCTGGCCTGCCGCCCGCGCCGCGCGGCTGTCGACCCTCGGGCTGCTCGGCCCGGTCGTCCGCGACCGGCTGCACCTGCCGTGGTCGCGCACCCAGCAGGCGCAGTTCGACGCGCTCGCCGCGATGCACCGAGCGGCCGGCCCGGTGATGCCGCGCAGCGCCCGCCAGTTCGGGCCGACGTACCTCCGCTACCGCCGCACGGCGCTCGCGCGGCAGGGGTTCGCGGTGTGAGCACCGCCGCGCTCGCGCGCGCACTGACGGCGGAGATCCCGGCGGACTCGGACCACATCCTCGACGCGGCGCTCGCGCTTGCGGCCGCGTCCGGCCTGCGCAACCTGACGATGGAGGACGTCGCCCGCCGCGCCGGCGTCGGGACGCATGACCGTCTACCGCCGCTTCGGCTCCCGGGACGCGCTGCTGGACGCGCTCGCCGGCCGCGAGGCGCGCCGCTGCCTGGCCGAGCTCGAGGCCGCCTCGCCGATCGACGCGCCGCTCGAGATCCAGGTGACGGCCGGCTTCGAGACCGCCCTGCGGCTGATCCGCGAGCACCCGCTGCTCGCCCGCCTCGCGCGCGTGGAGCCGGACTCCGTGCTCGCCGCCTTCACCGAGTCCGAGCTGCTGGACCTGTGCACCGCCTTCCTCACCGACCGCTTCGAGCGCATGGGCATGGATCCGGATCCGCAGCTCGCCGAGCTGCTCGTGCGCGTCGCCATCAGCTTCATCCTGCTGCCGGACACCCGCGTCGAGGACGCGACGGTGCTCCTTCCGCTCGTGCAGCCTCAGCCGCGGACGGCCACGGTCCCGTAGAGCTGGGACTCGTAGTCGGCGACCATGCGCGCCGCGGAGTAGCGCGGCCCGTTGGTCTTCATCGACGCCCGCACCCGCGCCAGCCACGCGTGCGGGATGCCGTCGTCGCCGCGGTCGTAGAACTCGGGAACGACCTCCTGCTCGAGCAGCCGGTAGAGCTCCTGCGCGTGCTCGTGGTCCTGGTGGCCGTGGTCTGAGGCGACCGAGCCGTCGAGCGCCCAGCCGTTGTAGCCGTCGTAGCCCTCCCACCACCAGCCGTCGAGCACCGACAGCTGCAGGCCGCCGTTGAGCACCGACTTCATGCCGGAGGTCCCGGAGGCCTCGAGCGGCGGCCGGGGCACGTTGACCCACACGTCGCAGCCGCGCACGAGCCGCGCCGCGGTGCCGAGGTCGTAGTCCTCGAGGAAGACGACCCGCTCGGCGACGCCGGGCCGGTCCTTCAGCGCGAAGAGCTCCTGCACGAGGCGCTTGCCCTCGTCGTCCTTCGGGTGCGCCTTGCCGGAGATCAGCAGCTGCACCGGGTTGTCGCCGGTGAGCAGCGCGATCGCGCGCTCGGGGTCGCGGAAGAGCAGGTTGAGCCGCTTGTAGGTGGCGACGCGGCGGGCGAAACCGAGCGTCAGCACGTTCGGGTCGAAGGCGGTCTCGGCGGCCTTCGCGAGGTGGCGGGCGTCGCCGCGCGCGAGGCGGTCCACGGTCGAGCGCTCGCGAACCCAGTCGACCAGACGGGAGCGCTGCTCGTTGCGCACGGACCACAGCGCCTCGTCGGGCGCGGCGTCCACGCCGCTCCAGGTCTCGGCCTCCTCCGCGCGATCGGCCCAGCCGTCGCCGAGATGCGTGTCGAGCAGCTTGCGCATCGGCTCGCCGACCCACGACGGCACGTGCACGCCGTTGGTGACGTGGGTGATCGGCACCTCGAGCTCGCGCCACATGTCGCGGGCGACCTCGCCATGGCGGGCACTGACGCCGTTGGCCGCGCCGCTCGTGCGCAGCGCGAACTGGGTGACGCCGAACGGCTCGTCCTGGTTGTCGGGGTGCGTGCGGCCCTTGCGGATGATCTCCTCGAGATCCTGGCCTGAGCGCCCGAGCGTCTGGCGCACCTGGTCGGCCGGGTAGGTGTCGTTGCCCGCCGGCACCGGCGTGTGGGTGGTGAAGACGCGGGGGACGTCCTCGAAGCCGGCCAGGGAGGCGAAGGCCGCGTGGCCCTCGTTGAGGTGCACGACGCCGGGGTGGACGCCGACGGCCTCGAGCGCACGCACGCCGCCCATGCCGAGCAGCGTGTACTGGGCGAGCCGCGTCTCGGGGTCCCCGTCGTACAGGCGCGAGGTGATCCACCGGGTCGGCCCGTCGTTGGCGTCGACCTCGGTGTCGAGCAGCAGCAGCGGGACGCGGCCGACGTCCACCCGCCAGATGTGGGCGTGGATGTCGACGTCCGAGCACGGGACGGTGATCCGGATCGGCTCGCCGTCGTCGCCCGTGACGAGCGCGGCGGGCAGGCGCTCCGGATCGGTCAGCACCCAGTACTCCTGCTGCCAGCCCGAGTGGTCGATGCGCTGGCGGAAGTACCCGCGGCGGTACATCAGGCCGATGCCGACCATCGGCAGCGCGCGATCGGAAGCCTCCTTGACGACGTCGCCGGCGAGCGCGCCGAGGCCGCCCGAATAGATCGGCAGCGACTGGTGCACGGCGAACTCCGCGCAGAAGTAGGCGACCGGGCGCTGCGGATCGACGGGGCCCGTGGCCTCACGCTCGCAATCCGCGCGCACCTGCTCCTCGAGAGAAGCGGCGAAGCCGATCAGCGCGGCGTCGTTGGCGGCCCGCTCGAGCGCCTCGGTGGAGGCCTCTTGCAGCAGTCGCACGGGATTGCCGGCGACGAGCTTCCAGCGCCTCGGGTCGATCGACCGGAACAGCTCGGAGCCGCCCGGCAGCCAGGCCCAGCGGTAGTTGTAGGCGAGCCGCGCGAGCGGAGCCAGGGGCTCGGGCAGCCGCCAGGCAAGGGCAGCGGCTGCACGCTCGAGATCGGCTTCTCCACGCATCTAGCGAGCGTTCCCCCGCAACCAGTCGTAGTAACCCTCGAACGGCGGGACCTCCTCGCCGGCCTCCCGCGCCTCGCCGCGTTCGCGGTAGTAGGACACGGGCGGGAGCACCGGATCGCGGTCGACGGGCCGGGCGATCACGTCCGTGTACCACGGGGTCGCGTGGTTGCGCGGCATGTCCACGACCTCGAAGCGCGCCGCGCGCAGCATCGCCACGAGCGCCGACGGCGTGATGCCCCACCAGAAGTTGCCGTGCCCGAGCATGGGCGTCTCCACGAACGGCGTGCCGACGCCCCAGCCGCCGCTGAGGTCGCCCCAGTGCGCGCGGGTGTGGGCCAGGCGCGAGTCGTCGTCCAGGTACGGGTAGAAGACGCAGCCCTGGCTGACGCCCGGCAGTTCGGGAATCGAGTGGGTCCCCAGGAAGAGGTACTCGCGCGTGATCTCGCGCAGCCCGTTGAGCATCTGCACGGGGTCGGCGGAGTGATAGAGGACACCCGTGCACCAGACGATGTCGTGCACCCCGGCGCGCTCGAGGGCGACGGGGTCGTGGATGTCGCCCTGCACGTAGCGGATGGACGAGTTGCGGCTCTCGCGCAGCGCGTCCCACTCGGGACCGGCATCGTTTGAGTCCAGCAGCGTCACCTGCGTCGCGCCGGCCCCCTCGGCCGCGAAGGCGCGGCCGCCGCCGAGGAACAGGACGCCGCCGCAGTCGACGAACGAGCGACCCGGCGCGTGTTCTTCGATCCACCGGGTGCGCTGGGCCTCCCACTGCTCCTTGGTGGGCTTGCCGATCTTGCGCCGGACACGCTTTGCAGCGATCCAGGTCTCCGTCAGCAGGCGCACGCGCGCCAGCCTAGAATGGAGTCCCTTTCAACGACCCTGAGGAGCTATGTGCCAGTAGAAGAGAAGGTGGAGTTCGAGGGTGAGGTCACGGAGGCCCTGCCCAGCCTGATGTTCCGAGTGAAGCTCGACAACGGCCACGAGGTGCTGGGTCACCTCGCCGGCAAGATGCGTCGCTTCCGTATTCGCGTGCTGCCGGGCGATCGTGTCCGCGTGGAGGTCTCGCCCTACGACCTCAGCCGCGGCCGCATCATCTACCGCTTCAAGTAGTCCCGAACGCCTCGACGACCTTCGCGTTGAACGCCGGAAGGTCGTCCGGGTTGCGGCTCGTGACGAGCTGGTCGTCGTGGACGACCTCTTCGTCGACCCAGTTGCCGCCCGCGTTGCGGATGTCGGTCTTCAGGCTCGGATACGAGGTCAGCGTGCGATCGCGCACGACGTCGGCCTCGACGAGCACCCACGGCCCGTGGCAGATGACGCCGGCCGGCTTGCCCGCCTCGAAGTGGGCCTTGACGAACGACACGACGTCCTCGTCGGCGCGCAGGTTGTCGGCGTTGACCGTCCCGCCGGGGATCAGCAGCGCGTCGTAGTCGTCGACCGAGGCATCGGAGACGAGCTTGTCGACGGTGTAGGTGTTGGTCTTGTTGATGTCGGACTCCATCGCCTGGATCTCTCCCTCCTCGAGCGAGAGCAGTTCGGCGGTCGCGCCGGCCTCCTCGACGGCCTTGCGCGGCTCGGTGAGCTCGGCCTCCTCGACGCCGTCGGTGGCGATGATCGCGATCCGCTTGCCCTGAAGTTCGTCAGCCATTTCGCTGCGCTACCCGGATGAGGGCGTAGACGCTCACGAGGGTCCAGACGCCCTCGAGCAGCAGGAAGCCCCACTGCTCCTCGAGCACGGCGACGACGGCCAGGATGCCGGCGCCCACCGCGTTGACGGCCGAGTAGAGGACGGCCTGGGTGTCCAGCCGGCCCGACTGGTTGGCCGTGTAGGCGGAGAGGATCAGCAGGGAACCGATGAGGGAGACGATCTGGACCATGCGAGGATCTTGCCGTGACCGCGCTACTCGATGACCTGATGGACTGGCTGCGCATCCCGTCGATCTCGACGGGTGGTGGCGACCCCGCCGACATCAAGCGCGCGGCGGAGTGGGTCTGCGAGCGCGTCGAGGCGGCCGGCGGCACCGCGAGCCTGGCGGGGGAGGGCGGCAATCCGATCGCCTACGGCGAGCTGGCCGGGGTGGGTGGGGCGAATCTGCCGACCGTCCTCATCTACGGCCACTACGACGTGCAGTCCCCCGGCGATCTGAGCGCGTGGAAGTCGGACCCGTTCGCGCCGGAGATCCGTGACGGGCGCATCTACGCCCGCGGCGCCTCCGACGACAAGGGGAACTTCCTGCCGCTGCTGCACGTCGCCTGTGGGCTGGCCCGCGCCGGCGAGCTCCCGGTGAACATCCGCGTCGTCGTCGAGGGCGAGGAGGAGGCGGGCGGGCAGACCGTCGCGCGCTGGCTCGCCGCGGACGAGCGCGGCGCCGACGCCGCGATCGTCTTCGACTCGGCGATGGTCAACGCGCACACGCCCGCCGTCACCGTCGGCCTGCGCGGCATGGCCGGCGCCGAGATCTCCGTGCGGACCGGCGTGCGCGATCTGCACTCGGGCATGTACGGCGGCTCGGTGCTCAACGCCGCACATGTCCTGCACGGAATGCTCGCCACCGTGGTGCCTGGCCCGGACGGGGTGCCGCGCGAGGAGCTGCGCGCAGGCCGCGCGCCCGTCGCCGACGCCGAGCGTGACTCGTGGGAGCGCCTGCCGCCCGGTGACCTCGTGATCTCCGAGGTCGGCGGCCGGCCCGTCTCCCCGGACGCCGGCGCGCGCTACTACGAGCGCAACGGCGCCGACACCTCCGTGGAGGTCAATGAGTTCGTCTCCGGTGAGCCGCGCACGATCGTCCCGGCAACCGCTCGGGCGACGGTCACCGTGCGCCTTGCGCCCGGGCAGCGCAGCGCCGACATCGCGCCGGTGCTCGAGCGACTGCTGCGCGAGGCGGCGCCCGCCGGCGCGGACGTCGAGATCGAGCTGATGACCGCCGAGCCGGCGTTGTTCGGGGTGGACGAGCCAGCGCTCCGCTTGGCGGGCGAGGCGCTCGAACGAGCCTGCGGTGTCGCTCCCGCCTTCGTGCGCTCGGGCGGCTCGATCCCGATCGTCGCCGACCTGGCCGCGAAGGGCATCCCGACGATCGTCGGCGGCTTCGCCCTCCCCGAGGACGACATCCACGCGCCCAACGAGTCCTACCGCGTCGAGAGCCTGGAGCTCGGCGCCAAAGCCGCGCACGAGCTGTACGCGGCGCTGGCGCAGCTCCGTTGATCGGTCGCGTCCTCTTCACGCGCGGCGGGCTGCGCGAGTCCGAGCACGACCTGGTCTGGTGCACGACGGACCCCCACGGTGCCGTGGTCTGCGAGAGCGAGCCCGACGCCGGCCTGCTCGGCGTCTTCCCCCGGTCGGCGGTCAAGCCGCTGCAGGCGCTGCCCGCCGTCCGCGACGGCGTGCTCGAGGCGCTGGGGCTCGAGAACGCTCATCTCGCGCTGGCCTGCGCGTCGCACGGCGGGACGTCGCGCCACCTCGCCGTGGTGCGGGAGATGCTGGCGGCCGCGGGGTTGGCCGAGCATCACCTGGGCTGCGGTGCGCTGGACCCGCGTGATCCCGCCGCGGCCACCCGCCGTCGTGCCCGGGGAGAACTGCCCGAGCGGATCGTCCACAACTGCTCGGGCAAGCACGCGCTGGCTCTGGCGCGCTGCGTGCATCGCGGCTGGTCCGTGCAGACCTACCTCGAGCAGGGGCACCCGATCCAGCGCTCCATGCACGCCGCGGTCGCGGCCGCTGCGGGCCGGGCGGCTTCCGCGGTGCCGTTCGGCGGCGACGGCTGCGGCATGCTCGCCTTCCAGCTGCCGCTGGCGGCGCTGGCGTGGTCCTTCGGGCGGCTGGCGTCCGGGATGCTGGGGGAGGGGGGCGACCGCGTCGCCGCCGCGATGCGCGCCCACCCCGAGCTCGTCGCCTTCGACGGCGCGCTCGACACCGAGCTGATGCGCTCCCAGGACGGCCTGGTCGCGAAGATCGGCGCCGAGGGCGTGCTCGCCGTCGGGCTGCCCGACGGGCGCGGGCTCGCGCTCAAGGTCGCCGACGGTGCGATGCGGGCGCTCGACGTCGCCGGGGTCGCGGTCACCCGTGAGGGGCTCGAGCTGCGTCTCGCCGGGGAGGCGCTGGACGGGTTGGCGCATCCGGTCCTCCTCAATTCGCGTGGGGAGGAGGTGGGAGCGGGTAGAGCAGTTGCGTGAGCATCTTCGAGCGGCAGGCCTCGAAGTACCGCGACTGGGTGGGCGGGGATGACATCGAGGCCGGCCGGTACCACCTCTACGTCAGCTGGGCCTGCCCGTGGGCGCACCGCACGGTGATCGGGCGGATGCTGATGGGCCTCGAGGACGCCATCTCGATGTCCGTCGTGGACCCGATCCGAGACGATGAGGGCTGGGCCTTCACCGGCGGCCGCTACGCGGATTCGGTCAACGGCTTCGACTATCTGGGCGAGGCCTACGACGATGAGTTCGAGGGTCGCGTCAGCGTGCCGGTGCTGTGGGACAAGCAGCAGGAGCGGATCGTCAACAACGAGTCCGCCGACATCCTGCGGATGCTTTCGACGGTCTTCGCGCCGTTGGCGCGGCATCCGGTTGAGCTCTACCCCGACCGCTACGCGGAGGGGATCGACGATCTCAACGTCCGGCTCTACGAAAACGTCAACAACGCCGTCTACCAGGCCGGCTTCACCACCCGCCAGGACGTCTACGAGGAGCGGGTGCGAGCCATCTTCGCCACGCTGGACGAGATGGACGAGCGCCTGGCGAGCCGGCGGTTCCTCTTCGGCGATGCCCCGGTGGAGACCGACTGGCGGCTGTTCACGACGCTGGTGCGCTTCGACGCCGTGTACGCGATCCACTTCAAGTGTTCCCTGCGCAAGATCGTGGAGTACGAGCATCTGTGGCCGTACCTGCGCGATCTCTATCAGTGGCCCGGCGTGGCGGAGACCGTGCGGTTCGACGAGATCCGGCGCCACTACTTCTGCACCCATCCGAGCGTGAACCCGAGCCGTCTGGTCGCCGTACTGCCGGACGAGGACTTCACGCGACCGTCCGGAAGGGAGCATCTGTGACCGAAGTCACAGTCGCGACGGACTGGCGCTGTAGCGCGAAGTTCGTTACGGTGTACGACTTCAGGCAGGCACCATCACATCGCCTGCCGCACACCTCGTCCCGAGGCTGGGTAAGAGAGCTTAGTCGTCTTTTAGCCCGGGAAGACAGCATTTCGCAGCCCGCCGGTTGAAGCGCCTTCGGATGGTTGCGGTAACAACGAAAATTCGCTAAAATCCGACCTCCCCAGTCGGAAAAGGATTTGCTCCCCCCTCAAGAACAAAGGAACGTATTGGACCGCCCCACACCCCCGACCCCGCTGCTTGAACCTGACGAGATCCTCCTCGAGCCCCTCGAGCAGCTCCTGCGCGAAGCGGGCCGCTTCCGTCTGCTCGAGCCCCATGAGGAAATCGAGCTGGCGCAGCGGATCGAGCGCGGTGACCTCGCGGCGAAGGAACGCCTGATCAACTGCAACCTGCGGCTCGTCGTGTCCGTGGCCCGGAAGTACCAGGGCCAGGGGCTGTCGATGAACGACCTCGTCCAGGAGGGCATGCTCGGCCTCATTCGTGCGGCCGAGAAGTTCGACTGGCGCAAGGGCTTCCGTTTCTCGACCTACGCCACGATCTGGATCCGTCAGGCGCTGCAGCGCGGTCTCGACAACACCGGTCGCACCATCCGCCTGCCCGCCCACGTCGCCCAGCGCGCTCGAAAGGTCGAGCGTGCCGAGCGTGAACTGGCGGTCAAGCTCGGCGAGGAGCCGACGCTCGACCAGCTGGCGACCGAGACCGGGCTGACCGTCGAAGAGGTCGATTTACTGCGCAGCCACGCCCGCACGCTCGCGTCCCTGGACGCCGGCGTCGGCGAGGACGGCGACACGCCCCTCGGCGCCCTGATCCCGATCGACGGTGAGTCCACCGCCGACGAGGTCGAGCGCACGATGAGCCAGCGCACCGTCCGCGAGGCACTCGACGCGCTGCCGGCCGACGAGTCCGCCGTCATCCACCTGCGCTTCGGCACGGGTGACGAAGGCGAGCACTCGATCGAGCAGACCGCCCGCCGTCTCGGCGTTCCGGTCCGCGAGGCCCGCGCCGCCGAGCAGCGCGCTCTGGCGAAGCTCTCGCAGCTTCCCGGGCTCGCCGCGCTCCGCGCCGCCGCCTAGTCAGCGCCAAGCATCGAGTTGGACCGACGGCCCCGCACTGCGGGGCCGTCGCCGTTTAACGGCGCACCGATGAACCAAGTCAGATCGGCCCCGTACTCCGGGTCCCATCCAGCACGGTTCATCCAGACCGACTCCGATCCGACGCGATTGGGCCGCGGTGAGTTGGGGGCCCGAGGTAGCTCGGGGCAGGGTTGGTCACTCCCCCGTCCCTTACCAGCCCATTGGCTGCGGTCGCGGTTCCCGCATCCGAGCGCAGCCGGTTCGGCTAGTAAGGGAGGGGGAGGAGCGGGAAACGCCACGAGCTACCTCGGGCTCACGCCCCGGCCGCAGCCCAACCGCGTCGGATCGGCGCCGGCCTGAATGAACTAAGTCGGACGGGACCCGGACTCGGGGCCGATCTGACGCGGTTGGTCTGAACCGGTCCTAGATGCGGCCGGCGTCGCGCGCGGCCTGCTCGGCCGCGTCGAGCTGGCGCTCGACGAGGTCGAGGCCGGCGTCCCAGAAGCCCGGGTCGGCGAGGTCGATGCCGACGATCGCGCCGAGCTCCTCGGGCGAGCGGGAGCCGCCGGCGCGCAGCAGGTCGAGGTAGGCGGGGACGAACGGCGTCGCCCTCGGCCTCGTAGCGGGCGTAGACCGACAGGGCGAGCAGCTGGCCGTACGCGTAGGCGTAGACGTAGCCCGGCGTCGAGATGAAGTGGGGGACGTAGGACCACCAGGTGCTGGTAGCCCTCGGTGAGCTCGACGGCGTCGCCGAGCATCTCGGTCTGCGACTCGGCCCACAGCGCGTTGATGCGGTCGAGCGGCGAGCTCGCCCTCCTCGCGGCGCGCGGTGTGGACGAGGCTCTCGAAGCGGTTCATGGCGACCTGGCGGAAGACCGTCGCGATCGAGCCCTCGACGCTCGAGGCGAGCAGGTCGAGGCGCGACTCCGGCGTCGCCGCCTGCTCGAGCAGGCGGCCGAAGACGATCTCCTCGGCGAAGACGGACGCCGTCTCGGCGAGCGTCAGCGGCGTCGACATGTGGAAGACGCCCTGCGAGGCGCCGAGCGCCGCGTGCACGCCGTGGCCGAGCTCGTGCGCGAGCGTCAGCACGTCGCGGCGCTTGGCCGTGTAGTTGAGCAGCACGTACGGGTGCGCCGACGGCGACGTGTAGGCGCAGAAGGCGCCGCCGCGCTTGCCCGGGCGGACCGGGGCGTCGACCCAGCGACTCGTCGAAGAAGCGGCCGACGAGCGTCGCCGAGCTCGGGCGAGAAGCCGGCGAAGCAGTCCGTGCACCAGTCGCGCGGGCCTCGCGCCCAGTCGCACGGTCTCCTCGACGTCGGAGACGGCGGCCATGCGGTCGTAGTCGGCGAGCCGGTCGATCCCGAGCAGCTGCGCCTTCAGGCGGTACCAGCGGCGCGGCGATCTCGTAGCGGCTGCGCACCGCGCTGACCAGCGCCTCGACGGACTCGTCGGACGCCTCGTTGGCGAGGTTGCGCGCACTGACAGCCAGGTCGGGTAGTTGCGCAGCCGGTCGTCGAGCGCCTTGTCGGCCAGCAGCGTGTTGAAGATGTAGGCGCGGGTGCGCAGGCCCGGGCGCAGCGCCTCGGTGACCGCCTCGGCCGGCGTGCGGCGGACGTCGCGGTCGGGGGAGGAGAGGCGCGAGAGCGCGACCTCGAGCGCGACCGGCTCGTCCTCGTCCGGGCAGCGTGACCTCGGATCGCCGAGGTCTGCTCCTCGAACAGCCGGTCCCAGGCGCTGCGCCCGGTGACCGCCTTCTCGCTCATCAGCTTCTCCTCGGGCTCGGAGAGCAGGTGCGGCCGGTAGCGGCGGGCCGACTCGAGGTGGTGGCGGGAGAAGTCGAGCTCGTCGTGGGCGAGCAGCTCCTCGGCGCGCTCGTCGTCGAGCGCGGCCCACTCGAGGTCCCAGAAGACGAGCTGGGTCTGCGATCGCGCGTCGCCTGCTCCTGCACGCGCTGCAGCAGCGCGCCGCGCGGCGGGTCGGCGGTGTTGGTGGCGAAGGAGAGCGCGGCGTAGGAGTAGGCGCGGCCGATCGCGTCCTCGATGTCCGCCGAGCTCGCGCATCGCGGCGGCGAGGCCCGGGCCGTCGAGCTCTGGTCCATGCGGCCGCGGTAGGCTCGGGCGAACGCCTCGGCGCGCGCTTCACCGCGTCGTCGAGCAGCGCCTCGACGCCCGTCCGGCGCCGTTGGCGAGGTCGCGACAGGTCCCACGCGACGTCGTCGACGTTCTCCTCGATCAGGGCCATCGGTGGCGCAGACTAGTCGGGCAGCGCGCGCGCTGCCGGCGTGCGTCAGGCCGTCCAGGACGAGCGCGAGCATCCGCTGCCACGACGCCGCGCGGCGGTCCGTGCACGTGGCCGAGGCGCGCAGAAGGTCATCGGGACGTCCTCCCAGCGGGCGTCGGCGCGCAGCACGCCGGCCGCCTGGGCGGCGTCGACGAGCTGCTCGATCAGCGCGTTGCAGCTCGGCCTCGTGGCCGCGGAGCGCATCACGCCGGGCGGACTCACCGAACGCCTGCGAGAGCGCGCGGTCGTTGGCGTGCAGCGCGGCGCCGCGCTCGCACGAACGCCACGAGCGCCTCCCACGGATCGTCTATCTCGAGTGCGGCCGCGTGCGTAGACGGCCAGCTGGCGGAAGCGGTCCTCGGCGAGCGCCTCGAGCAGCGCCTCCTTGGTGGGGAAGTGGCGGTAGACCGTCCCCACGCCGACCTTGGCCCGGCGGGCGATGTCGTCCATCTGCGCGTCGCGCCCGTGCTTGGCGAACACCGCGCGGGCGGCCTTCACGATCGCGGCCCGGTTGCGACGCGCGTCGGCGCGCAGGGGCGCGATCCGAGAAGGGCCACGAATGTGAAGATACGGCTTGACAAACGGAACGTCAACTCCGTATAAACGGACCCATGACTCCGGAACGGCCTGAGGCCGTGAACAAGAACCTGGCCCTGGTCCTGCTCGCCGCGGCGCAGTTCGTCGTCGTGCTCGACGCCTCGATCGTCAACGTCGCGCTGCCGTCGATCGGCCGCGACCTCGAGTTCGCCCAGGACAACCTCTCCTGGGTCGTCAACGCCTACGTGCTGGTCTTCGGCGGCTTCCTGCTGCTCGGCGGCCGCATGGCCGACCTGCTCGGCCGTCGGCGCGTCTTCGTCGGCGGCCTGGTCCTGTTCGGCGTCGCGTCGCTGCTCGGCGGCCTCGCCCAGAACGAGGGCCAGCTGATCGCCGCCCGCGCGGTGCAGGGCCTCGGCGGCGCGCTGCTGTCGCCCGCCGCGCTGTCGATCCTCACAACACCTTCGCCGAGGGCGCCGAGCGCAACCGGGCGCTGGGCGTCTGGGGCGCGGTGGCCGGCTCCGGCGGCGCCGTCGGCACCTGCTCGGCGGCGTGCTCACGGAGACGCTCGGCTGGGAGTGGGTGCTGTTCGTCAACGCGCCGGTCGCGCTCGCTGGTCGCCTTCGGCGCCTGGCGGGTGCTCGTCGAGAGCCGCGACGAGCGCGACGCGCGCTTCGACGTCGTCGGCGCGGTCACGGTCACGGCCGGCCTGTCGCTCCTCGTCTACGCGCTGGTCGACGCCAGCGACGCGGGCTGGGGCTCCGGCCAGACGCTCGGGCTGGGCGCCGCCGCGCTCGCGCTGCTCGCGGTCTTCGTGGCCGTCGAGATGCGCATCCGCCAGCCGCTCGTCCCGTTCGGGATCTTCCGCAACCGGACGCTGACGGGCGCGAACGTGACCGGCGATCTTCGTCGCGATGTCGCTGTTCTCGATGTTCTTCTTCATCACGCTCTACATGCAGCACGTGCTCGGCTACTCGGCGCTGAAGGCCGGCCTGGCGTACATCCCGCTGTCGGTCGCGATCATCGTGCGCGGCCGGCGTCGCGTCCGTGCTGACGACGCGGATCGGCTTCAAGCCGGTGCTGATCGCCGGGCTGCTGCTCGTCGCCGGCCGGCCTGCTGTGGTTCTCGCAGGTCGTCGCCGGACGGCAGCTACGTGAGCGACGTCGTGTTCCCGTCGGTGCTCGCCGGCCTCGGCCTCGGGTTCTCCTTCGTGCCGGTCACGATCGCCTCGGTGTCGGGGACGTCGGAGGACGAGGCGGGGCTGGCCTCCGGCCTGATCAACACGTCGCAGCAGGTCGGCGGCGCGCTCGGCCTGGCGCATCCTCGTGTCGATCGCGACCAGTCGCACGTCGGACCTGGCGACCTCGAACCCGCCGTCGGTCGCGCTGACCGAGGGCTTCCAGTCGGCCTTCCTCGTCGGCGCCGGCTTCGCGGTGATCGGCGCGATCCTGGCCGCGCTGCTGATCGCCACGCGCGACTCGGACGCCCACCGCGACGCGGCCCAGGCCGGCGACGCGCCGACGCCCGTCCCGGTCTAGGGCAGGATACAGGCGGGCGTTGCGGTCCTCCGCGCGCGCCCGCCCAGCCGCCGGGCCGCCCGCCCTGGGCGTCGAGGAACGCGAGCTCGCGGGCGGTGCCGGCGAGACCGCGGCCGTCCTGGTCGACCATCCAGGTCTCGAGCACGTGCCGTCGCGGCTCCGCAGGCGCAGCATCCGCGCCTGCATGCGGGTGGTCGGCGAGCGACGACGTGCCGATCACCCAGTAGTCGCCGCGCGGCGTCGATGCGGTTGCGGTGGGTGTCGCCGTGGACTGACGGCGACGACGCCGGGGCTCGCGTCGAGCGACGGCGAGCACCGCCTCCGGCGGCGGCTGGTGGGTCGACGACGATGACGGCGGTGCCGGCCGCTGCGCGAGCTGCTCGCGCAGCCACGCGAGCTGCGCCGCGTCGACGACGGGCTCCGCGCCGCCCGTCGCGGTTGACGAGGTCGAGCACGACGACGCGCGGACGCGCGCCGACGTCGACCGCGTAGTCGAGCCGGTCGGGCGCGCGCGTCGCGCGGCCGCTTGGCGAGCGCGTGCGACGGACTCCGGCCGGCGGGACGGCGCCGCGGTCCGGGTCGGCGGGGACGGTGATCGTGCGGCCGCCCTCGGCGGCGCCGAGCAGGGCGTCGACCGCCTCCGCCGTCGTGGCGGACTCCGGCAGCTCGCGCGCGCGGGTCGAGCGACGTGACGAGCTGCGTCGCCGGTCGGCGATCGCGTCCGTGCGCGCGTCGGGCGGCGAGCTCGCCCTGGCAGCAGCACGTCGTGGTTGCCCAGGCGCGGCGTACCAGGGCGCGTTCAGCCCGGGCGAGGCGAACGGGCGCTGGGCGGCGTCGAGCAGGCCCGGATGGCGCGGCGGGTCGACGTCGGGCCGGTAGTAGAAGGGGTCGGGGTCGTCGGCGTCCTGCACGCCGCGGTAGCCCGGCGCGCCGCGAGTCGGGATCGACCCGGCCGCCGTCGAGCACGCGCGTGCGCGTGGTCGAGCTCGTTGCGCTGGGCGTTGTCGGTCAGGTCGCCGGTCACGAGCACGGCGTCCGGCGCGCTGGCGGTTGACGCGCGGACCGCGGCGGCGAGCACCTGCGCGCTGACAGCGCCTCCTGCGGGCCGGAAGGTCGGCTCGAACGGCGCCCCGTAGCGGTCGAGGAACGGCACGCGCGCGGGCGACTCCTCGTCGCGCACGTGCAGGTCGGTGATCTGGCGCGAGCGTCGCCAGCACCGCGCCCGGGTCGCGCGCCGGGCGCGAGGTCGGTGCGGTCGCGCAGCGGCTCGCCGGGCGCGCGCTTGCAGGCCGCCGTCGCCGTCGGGGTCGGCGAGCGTGCGCTCGAGCGTCGACGCCGCCGGGCGCGACGGGCCCGCGCGCGCCGCGTCGCCGCCGCAGCCCGCGACGCGGCCAGCGCGACGCACGGCGAGTCCGCAACGCGCGGCTCACGCGTCCTCCCGCAGGCCCGCGACGACGGCTCGCGGACGCAGGCGGCGCGCGACGAGCGCGGCGGCGAGCGCGGCCAGCAGGGCGAGCCCGAGCGACGATCCGCGACGACCTGGAGGACCGTCGGGGCGCAGCGGGAGGCCGGCGTAGCCCGCGGCGAGGCGCGGTCACCAGCGGGCCGAAGCACGAGCGTCTCGAGCAGCGATCGCCGGCGACGCCGGCGGGGACGGCGACGGCGGCGGCCGCGCCCGGCGAGCACGCGCGGCGACGTCGCGCCGCGCCGCCGCCGCAGGCGCGCAGCACCGCGAGCGCGCCGCGGCGCTCGCGCGCGGTCATCGCCAGGCCCTGCACCAGCGCGTACAGGCACACGAGCCCGACCGCGAGCGCGACCGCGCGCAGCACCGCCGCGAGCGATGCCCAGGAAGGCGCGGTGTCGCGCGTCGTGGCGCCGCCGACGCGCGATCGGGCTCGCAGCCGAGCGCGCGCAGCCGCGCGTCCACCGCGGCCCGGTCGGCGCCCGGCTCGAGCCGCAGGACGCTCTGGCCGCCGACGGCCGGCTCGGCGCCGGCGAGCGTCGCGCTCGGTGACCCAGGCCACGCGGCCGCTGTTGTCGAGCGCGCGCACGATGCCGACGACCTGCAGCCGCAGCTCGCGGCCCGTCGGGTCGAGCGTGGCGAGCGTCGAGCCCGGGCCGCAGCCCGAGCGCGTCGGCGAGGCCCGTGCCCGACCTCCGCCTCGCCCGTCGCGCGCGCACCCGCCGGCCCGTCGGCCAGCGGCGGCGCCTCGAAGCGCGTGTGGTCGCCGCGGTAGGCGATCAGCTGCAGCGGCTCGCCGAGCCGGAACGCGTCCGCGGCGTCGACCTCGTAGCGCTGCGTGGCCGCCGCGACGCCCGGGACCGCCCGATGCGTCGGCAGCTGCGACGGGTCCGCGCGTCGACGGTGAGCTGGTAGCGCTTGCCCAGCACGGCCGGGTCGTCGCGCAGGCGCACGAGCAGCGAGGCGAGCGCCGAGCATCAGCAGCACGATCCCCGCGCAGACGCCGATCGTCAGCACCGACGCCGGCCCAGCGCGCCGCGGGCGGCGACCGCGAAGCGCGCGCCCAGTCGCGGCGAGCCCGCCGCCGCCCGTGGCCGCGGCGCCGCGCCGCGTCGAGCGTCGCCGCCGCGCAGCAGCGCCGCGATGCGGGCGCCGCGCGGCGCGCCAGGCCGGGCACGGTCGCCGCCGCGACGACCACGAGCGCAGATCGCGACCCAGGCGAGCGCGAGCGGCCGGCCAGGGCGCCGCCCGGGCGGCCGCTCGTTGAGCGCCTCGAGCAGCCGCCCGCGCCGGGCCCGACGACGACGAGCGCGCCCGACGCACGCAGCCCGACGGCCGCCGCCGGCGCGCGCGACCCGCAGCGCCGCGCGCGCGTGCTGCGCCGACGACGCGCGCCGCGGCGTGAAGCCGAGCGCGCGCCGCACGCCGATGCGCCGGCAGCCGCCGCTGGACCTCGGCGTGCGCGCCGGCCGCGAGCATCGTCCCCGCCGCGACGAGCGCGACGAGCGCGAAGGCGATGAGCAGCGCGATCACGATCCCCGCCGCCTGGTCGAGCGATGCACGCCGCACGCCCTCGCGCGTGATGAAGCGCAGGTCGCCGAGCCCGAAGGCGACGGTGCGCGCCTGGGCGAGCGTGATCGTCGGTGCGGTCGCGGTCGTTGACCCACAGCAGCGCGACGTTGGCCGTCGCGCCGCGGCGGCGCAGCGGTGCCCTCGCACGTAGACCCGCGCCGTGCTGCGCGAGGGGGAAGGCGACGTTGTCGGGGGCGAGCCGCGACGCCGACCACCCGAGCGGCCCGAGCCGCGGCCGACGTGCAGCCGGTCGCCCGACGCCGACGCGCAGCTCCCGCGCCACGCCGCGCTCGACCACGACCTCGCCCGGTCGCGCGCGCAGGTCGCGCCCCGCGACGATCGCGTAGCCGCGCCGGCCGCCGAGCAGCACCTCGACCGCGCCCTCGCGCGTGGAGCGCGCCGCCGGCGCGCAGCGGCACGTCGGTCGATCTCGAGCCGGTAGGACGCGCGCCTGCGAGGTTCGGCAGCGCGCGCACGCGCTCGTCGAGCGTCGTCGCGCGCGCTGCGGCGGCGAAGCGCGCGATGACGTCCGGCGAGGTCCGCGCGCCCGCGCCGCGCGGTCGAACCCGCGTCGCGCGAGCCCGAAGGCCGACCGGTCACCGCCGCGCCGCGCGACCGAGCGCCGCGCGCGAGCGATGCCGACGACGGCCAGCCAGCCGCGCGCTCACGGCACCAGGCGGTCCGTCGCGCAGGTGCAGCACGCGGTCGGCGGCGGCGCGTCGCCGCGGCGTCGTGGGTGACGAGCAGGACCGCGCGGCCCTCGTCGGCGGCTCGCGCAGCAGGCGCGAGCACCTCCGCGCCGGAGGCGGCGTCGAGGTTGCCCGTCGGCTCGTCGGCGAGCACCACCGCGGGGTCGTTGACCAGCGCGCGGGCGATCGCGAAGCGCTGCTGCTCGCCGCCGGAGAGCTGCGCCGGCGGCGAGGCCCGCGACGTGCGCGCAGCCCGAGCGCGGTCGATCAGGCGCGCCCGCGCGCGCCGGGCGCCGCGGATGCGCGCCGCGGACCCGGCGGCCAGCCGCACGTTCGCCTCGCCGCTGAGCTCGGGCAGCAGGTGGAAGAACTGGAAGACGAAGCCGACCTGGCGGCGCCGCAGCGCGGCCAGCCGCGCGCTCGGAGGCGCCGTCGACGCGCTCGCCGGCGATCTCGATCGCGCCCGGCCTCGGCGCGGTCGAGGCCGCCGAGCACGTGCAGCAGCGTCGACTTGCCGGTGCCGGAGCGGCCGAGCACCGCGACGAGCTCGCCCCGGCCACCTCGAGGTCGGCGCCGTCGAGCAGCGTCCGGCCGGCCCGCGCCCGTCGCCGAATGACTTTACAGCCCGGACGCGCGCAGCACGAACCGAGGCTACGTCCGGCGCTTCAACGCCGGATGAGCCGAGGTCCGTCCGGATCGTCGGCGCGCGCGCCCGGCTCGGCCGCGACGCGCAGCATCAGTGCGCGGCCGGCGCGCATCACGAGCTCGCGGTCCTCGGTGAGCGCGCGTTCGAAGCGCCGCTCGCCGTCGGCGTGCGGGCCGACCACGATCACGGTCCACTCGTCGCGCAGGCGCTCGCGGTCAGCGCCGCGTGAGCGTGGGAGGACCTGCGCTGACCTAGATCGCCGGCTTCTCTGTCCGTCCCATCAGGACTGCGGAGACGGCCAGCACGATGCTGCCGACGAGCGTCAGCCACAGGCCCCAGCCGACCGCGGGCTCGAAGCCGGGCACGCCGAGATCGGTGTCCGACACGTCCATGATGTCGATGATCGAGATGGCGAGGGCCAGCACCGCGCAGATGCCGACCCCGATACGCGATGGTGCCGCCTTGCGCCTGAACGCGAGGAAGAGGAGCCCGGCTGCGATCAGAGCCAGGATCAGCGTGATGACCCCGTCGCTGTTGAGGCCGTTCTCGCTGAACCCCTCGACGGTCACCCACGGACCGATCGCTCCGATGATGAGCAGCCCGATGCCGGCACCCGCAATCTGGAAGTCACGCATCGCGCGACCGTACACCGGCGCCCGGCGATTTGCGACCATGGCTCGGTGGCCGACGATCTCCTGTGGCCGGCCGACGAACCTCGCGAGGATCTCGGTCCGGCCGAGCGCGAGGGCGTCGAGCAGGAACTTCGATCGCTCCTGCCGACAAGGCTGCGGTTCGGGACAGGACCGGCGCTGTCGAGTCTTGCTGCCCGCGTCGCGCGGGGCGAACGCCCGATCACCATCGTTTCCGGCACCCTCGCGGGCCAGAGGCTCGGAAACCGGCGAAGGCTGCTGCTGGTGACCGATCAAGGCCTCGTGCTGGCCGACCTCAAGGGCGGCGACGCCGTGGCCTGGCGGTGGAAGGACGTCGACACGTTCTCGACGCGGAACGCGCTGACGTCCTGCACGTACGTCGTGCGTCTGAAGGACGGGACGCGGCTACCGCTCGCGAACATCGCGCCCGCAGCTGCGCGGCCTGACGGTCGGGCCACGGATCGCCTGGTACGTCCGCAGGAGCAAGCTGAGTGCCGGCGCGCTAGCCGAGGCCGACAAGGCGATGCGTCTGGCCGGCAGCCTGGGCAGGCGACTCAAGCCGAGAGCCCGGCCGAAGCCGGACGTCCTGGACGGGACCGTGTCGGACGATGACGTGCGCGCCCACCTCGCGGCACTGCACGAGGCGGGACTGCTCACGGACGAGGAGCTCCGCCGGAAGACGGCCTCCCTGGGTGTCGCCGACTAGCGCTTGTCGAGCGTCAGCGCGCAGCCGTTGATGCAGAAGCGCTGACCGCCGGCGTCGCGCGGGCCGTCGTCGAAGACGTGGCCCAGGTGGCCGCCGCAGCGCTTGCAGACGACCTCGGTGCGGCGCATGAAGAGCGAGTTGTCGGCGCGGGTCTCGACGGCGGCGGCGACGGCCGGCTCGGTGAAGCTCGGCCAGCCCGTGCCGGAGTCGAACTTGGTGTTGGAGTCGAACAGCTCGGCGCCGCAGGCGGCGCACTTGTACATGCCGTCGTCCTTGGCGTCCACGTAGGGGCCGGTGAAGGCGCGCTCGGTGCCGTGCTCGCGCAGGACGTGGTACTGCTCGGGCGTCAGTTCCGCGCGCCACTGCTCGTCGGTCTTCTCGACTTCGCGCGGGGTCGTGTCGGTCTTGGAAGCCATGCCTTCACAGTACGCCGAGGCCTCCAGGCGTTACGACCCCGGCCGCAAGGGGGTAGGTTGGCGCCCATGGCCGAAAACGACATCGAGAAGCTCGCCGTAGACACGATCCGGACGCTTTCGATGGATGCGGTGGAGCAGGCGAACTCCGGGCACCCGGGGACGCCGATGGCGCTCGCGCCGGTCGCGTACTCGCTCTTCACGCAGGTGATGAACCACGACCCGGCGGACCCGGACTGGCTCAACCGCGATCGCTTCGTCCTCAGCGCCGGGCACGCCTCGATGCTGATCTACTCGATCCTGCACCTGACGGGCTACGACCTGTCGCTGCGACGACCTCAAGGACGTTCCGCCAGGTCGGCTCGAAGACGCCGGGCCACCCGGAGGCGGGGCACACGAAGGGCGTCGAGACCACCACCGGGCCGCTCGGTCAGGGCATCTCCACCGCGGTCGGGATGGCGCTCGCCGAGCGGATGCTCAACGCCCGCTTCGGCGACGTGGTCGACCACTACACGTACGTGATCGCCTCCGACGGCGACATGCAGGAGGGCATCCAGGCCGAGGCGGCGTCGATCGGCCGGGCACCTGAACCTCAGCAGGCTGATCGTCTTCTACGACGACAACCACATCTCGATCGAGGGCGACACGGCCGTCTCCTTCTCCGAGGACGTCGGCAAGCGCTACGAGGCCTACGGCTGGGAGGTCGTGCACCTCGGCGAGGACATCGAGGTCGACACGCTCACCGACGGCCTTCCAGCGTGCGAAGGAGACGGACAAGCCGACGCTGATCGTCGGCCGCACGCACATCGGCTACGGCGCGCCGACCCTGCAGGACACGGGCAAGGCGCACGGCTCGCCGCTCGGCGAGGACGAGATCAAGGGCGCCAAGGAGTTCTACGGCTGGCCGTCGCGAAGAGCCGTTCTTCATCCCGGACGGCGTCATGGACCACTACAAGGCCGCGGTCGCCGAGCGGGCCAAGGCCCACGCCGACTGGGAGGAGCGCTTCTCGGGCGACGAGGGCCTGCCCGAGCTCGAGCGCATGCGCGGCAAGCAGCTGCCCGACGGCTGGGACGCCGAGCCGCCGCTCAAGCCCGCCGACGAGAAGGGGATGGCCACGCGCAAGGCGTCCGAGGCCGCGATCCAGTGGGTGGCGGGCCAGGTGCCCGAGCTCGTGGGCGGCTCGGCCGACCTCGCCGGCTCGACCAACACGATCATCGACGGCGCCGACAGCGTCGCCGCCGGCGAGTACGGCGGACGCAACCTGCACTTCGGCATCCGCGAGCACGGCATGGGCGCGATCGTCAACGGCATGACGCTGAGCGGCTTCCGCGCCTACGGGGCGACGTTCCTGACCTTCAGCGACTACATGAAGGGCGCCATCCGCATGGCGGCGATCATGGAGTGCCCGTCGATCTTCGTGTTCACCCACGACTCGATCGGGCTCGGGGAGGACGGCCCGACGCACCAGCCGATCGAGCAGCTCGTCGCACCTGCGGGCGACGCCCAAGCTCAACGTCATCCGACCGGCGGACTTCAACGAGACCGCCCTCGGCCTGGCGCTTCGCCATGCGCATGACCAGCCGGCCGACCGCGTTCTCGCTGTCGCGCCAGGGGACGCGCACGCTCGACCCCGATTCGATCCCGGACGACGCCATCGAGCGCGGCGCCTACGTGCTGCGCGACGTCGAGGGATCCCGAGGTGATCCTGATGGGCTCCGGCACCGAGGTCGCGCTGGCGCTCGACGCCGCCGAGGCGCTCGACGGGGAGTTGCGCGCCCGCGTCGTCTCGATGCCGTGCATGGACACCTTCAACGAGCAGGACCAGTCCTACCGCGACTCCGTGCTGCCGCCGGACGTGAAGGCGCGCGTCGCCGTCGAGGCCGCGAGCCCGATGTCCTGGTACCGCTGGATCGGCGACGGTGGCGCGGTGATCGGGATGACCGACTACGGGCGAGTCCGGGCCCGCGCCCGAGGTCTACGAGAACTTCGGCATCACGGCCGAGGCCGTCGCGGACGCCGCGTCGCCGGCTCGCCCGATGAGGGTCGACGCGCAGCTCACACCGGAGCATCAGGGCCTCGTCGCCTCGAGCGTCGAGACGGCGCGCGCCGAGCGCGTCTTCGACCGCATCTGGGAGCACGACGTCACGCTCTGGGCGCCCGAGGGGACGCCGGAGATCGCCAACCGCCTCGGCTGGCTCGCGTCGCCGAGGCGCACCCAGGCGGCGCTCGCCGAGATCGACGCGTTCGTCGCCGAGGTGCGCGACGCCGGCATGACCGACGTCGTCGTGCTCGGCATGGGCGGCTCGAGCCTCGCGCCCGAGGTCTTCCGCCAGGTCGTTCCACGGAGGCGGCACGGAACGCTGCGCCTGCACGTGCTCGACACCACCGAGCCGCTGCAGGTGCTGGCGGTCGAGGAGCGGCTCGACCTCGACAAGACGCTGTTCGTCGTCTCCTCGAAGTCGGGCGGGACGATCGAGCCCAACGCGCTCTTCAAGCACTTCCACGGCCTGCAGCCGGACGGATCGCACTTCGTCGCCGTCACGGACCCCGGCACGCAGATGGGCGAGATCGCGACGGAGCACGGCTTCCGCCGCACCTTCGTCAACGACCCCGACATCGGCGGTCGCTACTCCGCGCTGTCGTACTTCGGGATCGTGCCCGGCGGCGCTGGCCGGCAGTGGACGTCGGGACCGAGCTCGGTGCGGCGGTCGCCGCCCAGCGGGCGTCCGAGAACGAGTCCGGGCCTGTGGCTCGGCGCGGCGCTCGGCGGCGCTCGCCAACGCCGGTCGCGACAAGCTCAGCTTCATCATCGACCCGCCGTTCGAGTCCTTCGGACTGTGGGTGGAGCAGCTGATCGCGGAGTCGACGGGCAAGCAGGGCCGCGGCGTGCTGCCGATCGCCGACGAGCCGCCGTCAGAAGGCGGTCCAGATCGCGTCTACATCCACATCGGGACGGGCCAGGCGCCCTACGTGGGGGACAGTCCTCTCTTCTCGATCGAGCCCACGGCGCTCGGCGCGCTGTTCTTCGACTTCGAGTTCGCCACCGCGGTGCTCGGCTGGGCGCTGGGCATCAACCCGTTCGACCAGCCCAACGTCCAGGAGGCCAAGGACAACACGAGCCGCGTTCTCGCCGAGGGCGCGGATGGTCTGGAGGACGGCTCGCTCGACGAGCTGCTCGACGGCCTCGCACCCCCGTCCTACCTGGCGATCATGGGCTACCTGCCCTACGACGACGCGATCGACGCCGCGATCGAGCGCCTGCGCGCTGGCGTCATCGAGCGCTACGGCGTTGCGACCACGTGGGGCTACGGCCCGCGCTTCCTGCACTCCACCGGGCAGTACCACAAGGGCGGCCCGCCGACCGGGCGTTTCCTCCAGCTCGTCCACGACGACTCGACCGACGCCGACGTGCCCGGCGAGGACTACGACTTCCGCAAGCTCGTCTCCGCCCAGGCCGACGGCGACCTGCAGACCTTGCGCTCGCACGACCTGCCCGCCGCGCGGGTGCGCCTCGACGCCGGCGACCTGCCGGCGGCGATCGACGCGCTCACGAAACGCGTCTGATCAACGAACGAACCGCGTCAGATCGGACCCGTAGTCCGACGCCGATCTGACACGGTTCAGGTTGGCCGGGAGTCACCAGGCGCGGTTGCGATCCCTCGCTCCTTCACCAGACAACTCACAACCGTGTCGAATCGGTGCCGGTCTCGACGAACCGCGTCAGACCGGAACCCGTAGTCCGGCGCTGATCTGACGCGGTTCGCTGTCCGAAAGTCCTAGCGGCGGAGGGCCACCTTGCGGCAGTAGCGCGTGCCTCTTGCGGCCTCGCGCAGGTGCGCTTGACGCAGCGCTTCTGAGCGGCGCCTGCTTGCTCGAGCACTTGCCGGGCTTGCTGACCGGGAGACCTTCCAGCGGGTCCGGGATCTCGCTGCCCGGCAGCGGCTCCAGCGGGGTTGCCCCCACCCACCCCGACGGTCGGCACCGGGATCGTGATCGGACGGTGGTCGGACCGCGGCCGTCGTTGGGGACGACGGTGGTGGTCGGAACGGCCGTGGTCGTCGGTGCCGGCGTCGTGGTCGGCGCGGGCGTGGTCGTCGGCACCGGCGTCGTGGTCGGCGCGGGGTCGTGGTCGGCGCCGGCGTGGTCGTCGGGGTCGGCGCGGGCGCCGGCTGCGACGGGTCCGTCTCGTCGATCTTCACGGGATGCGCGCGGAGCGGACTCGAGGTACCGGCGGGCGTACGCCATCTGGCCGTGCTCGTTGGGGTGGAAGTGCCCCGTCTGGTGGGACGGGTGGCGGGAGTGGCGAAGGGGGACGCCGGGGCGAGCTACCTGCAGGTCGCAGGAGTCCATGAATGTGCGCACCAGCGGCGCGGGTCACGCTCGTCGGCCTCGCCGACGCAGTAGCCGTGGCCGTAGCCCGGGCCCGTCCACTCGGCCGCGACGCCGCCGACGTAGTTCCAGGCCAGGCCCCTGTCGCGAGCCTGAGCGACCTGGTTCTGCAGGGCACCGGAGATCGCCGCGCTGACGGTGGTCGACGCCCGCTCGGCCGCGGACTTGACGATGTGCAGCGGGTTCAGGTTGTCCGCGCCGATCGCGTCGCAGCGGCCGCCGCTTGAGTTCGTCGTGAAGTCCGGGTACTCGGACACGAGCGTCTCGTTCGGCTTGAGGAGGTTCTCGATCTGGTCGCGCATGTAGGGGTAGTGAGACGCCTGCAGGTCCTGCAGCGAGTCCCAGAACGTCTGCACGAGGTCGTGGTTGTCCTGGCAGTAGGCCGGGCAGCAGGCAGTCGGCGAGGTCGGCGCGAAGCCGACGCTCATTGCCGCCGATGGACAGGATCAGGTCGTCGATGCGGCCCGCGCCCGACGATCGCCTGCACCTGCTCGATCTCTGCGGGGCCAGCAGCTGGCTGTCCTTCTCGACGCCGGTGTACTGGCCGACGATGCCGTGGGCGATCGTCGCGCCGGAGCAGGCCCGGGACAGGTAGGTCACCGACGAGTGCGGGTCCTCCTGCTCGAGGATCCGCGCGGCGCGAGCGCCTCCGGCGAACATCGAGCGGTGGCACTTGCGGTCGTCCCACGTGGGCTGCGCGAGCACGCGGTCCGAGCCGTAGACGATCGGGGTGTGCGGGTTGCCCTCGCCGGAGGCGAAGGAGTCGCCCATGACGACGATCAGCCGGTCCGCGACGCGGATGTCGCGCTGGGCCGTGATGACGGCGCCGTCGGACAGGGTCACGTCGAGCGTCGTGGGGTAGCGGCCCTCGCGCGGCACGACGATGTCCGTCCGGCAGTTGGAGGTGGTGATCGGTGATTGGCCGGCCACGCGCCACTTGAACGACTGGATCATGCGACGACCGCCGCGCGAACCGCAGGCGTCGAGGGTCACCTCCCAGTTCGCCGGCACGTAGCCACGCGGCGGGGCGCCGGAGTCGATGAGCCCGTCGCCGTTGTCGTCGCGGGCACGCTCGGGCATCGACCAGTCGATGACGGCGCTGGCCGCGCTGGACTTGATCAGCGTCGCCTTCTCGGTGGAGGCGATGCTGACCGTCTCCGAGTACACGCGGAACTTGGCGTTCAGCTGGCCCGCCCACTCCGGGTCGGTGACGATCTGCGCGTCGATCGACTGCATCGAGCGGACCGTGCCGAGCCGGCATTCCAGCTTGCGGTCGGTGCGCGTGCAGTTGCCGGGAAGGGTGTGGGAGACGATCCTCGCGTCGCCCGTCAGCTCGGCGACGAACCGGGCGTTGGTGGCGTCATCGAGTTCATCGGGGTTGATGATGTGGACGTCGTAGGTGAGCGCCTCGTCGTCGAAGACGGACGCGGGGACGGATACGCCGAGACCGAAGGCATCGAATTCGGAGGGACTCACCGGGAGTCGGTCTCGCAGCCGGGCTGCGTGGGGCTGGTGCAGTAGGGCGGCACGGCGCCGGCGGTGGCCGGAATCAGGAACAGTGCGACTAGAGCGGGGATTATCAGGCGGAGGGAGTGGGGCATGGACCGCATCCTGCGGACCCACCCCCCGACGGCATCGGGGGTTTGCCCCTATCTCCCCGACCGAGTGGGTAGGTTGCCCGTTCGGCCCCCGAACAAAGGTTTCACAGTGCAGATCGGCTTCGTCGGCCTCGGCAAGATGGGCGGGAACATGGTCCACCGCATCAAGCGGGACTCAGACCACGATGTCGTCGCCTTCGACTTCTCGGAGGAGGCGGTCGCGAAGGCCGAGGAGGTCGGCGCGCGCGGCGCGACCTCCCTCGAGGATCTCGTGAGCAAGCTCGACGCCCCGCGCGCGGTCTGGGTGATGGTTCCCGCGGGCGACCCGACGACCGAGACGGTGCTCAAGCTCGGCGAACTGCTCGACGAGGGCGACGTCGTCATCGACGGCGGCAACTCCAAGTGGCACGAGGACAAGGAACGCGCCGACGCGCTGCAGGAGAAGGGCGTCGCGTACGTGGACGTCGGCACCAGCGGCGGCGTCTGGGGCCTCGAGGTCGGCTACTGCATGATGGTCGGCGGCGCCGATGACGGCGTCGAGCGCCTGGCCCCGATCCTCGACGTGCTCGCCCCGCCCGACGGCTGGCGCCACTTCGGTCCCGCCGGAGCCGGACACTTCGTCAAGATGGTCCACAACGGCGTCGAGTACGGGATGATGCAGGCCTACGCCGAGGGCTTCGAGCTGATGCACAAGTCGGAGTTCCCGATCGAGATGGAGCAGGTCGCGGCGCTCTGGAACCGCGGCTCCGTCGTCCGCTCGTGGCTGTGCGAACTGGCCGAAGCTGCCTTCAAGGCCGAGGGCGGCGACCTGACCGACATCCGCGGCCACGTGACGGACTCAGGTGAGGGACGCTGGACGCTGGCCGACTCGCTGGATCTCGAGACACCGATGCCGGTCCTTTCGGCCGCCATCGCCGCTCGCTTCTACTCGCGCGGCGAGGGCGACTACGCCGCCAAGGTCCTGTCCGCCCTCCGGAACCAGTTCGGAGGGCACGCAGTTGAGCGAAACGGGTAATCCACTCACCGAGGGCCTCGAGCGGGTCCCCGTTCCGCACACGGCGCTGGTCATCTTCGGCGGCACGGGGGACCTCGCCCGGCGCAAGCTGCTGCCCGCGCTCTACAACCTCGCCCACGAGGGCCAACTGCCGGAGCGCTTCGCCCTCGTCGGCGTGTCGCGCGGCGAGTCCACCGACGACGACTTCCGCAAGGTCGCGCGCGAGTCGATCACGGAGTACTCCCGGCGCGAGACGGACGCAGACGTCCTGGATGCGCTGCTGTCGCGCATGCGCTACGTCGCCTTCTCCTTCGACGACGCCGACGGCTACGCCCGGCTGAAGACCGTCCTCGAGGAGATCGACGAGGAATCCGGTCACCCGCTCAACCGCTGTTACTACCTCTCGACCGCGCCGAGCTACTTCGGGGTGATCCCGACGCAGCTGAAGGCGGCCGGTCTCACGCACCACAAGGACGTCGACGTGCGCTGCGTGATCGAGAAGCCGTTCGGCACCGACCTGAAGTCCGCGCGCGCCCTCCAGGCGACCGTCTCCGACGCCTTCCGGGAGCACCAGATCTACCGGATCGACCACTACCTGGGCAAGGAGACCGTCCAGAACATGCTGGCGTTCCGGTTCGCCAACTACATGTTCGAGCCGCTCTGGAACCGCAACTTCATCGACAGCGTCCAGATCACGGCCGCCGAGGACATCGGCATCGGCTCGCGCGCCGGCTACTACGACTCCAGCGGCGCGTTGCGCGACCTCGTGCAGAACCACATGATGCAGCTGCTCACGCTGTTGTGCATGGAGCCGCCGGTGTCCTTCGACGCCGACAAGGTGCGCGACGAGAAGGTCAAGGTGCTGCACGCGATCACGCCGATGACGGCCGCACAGGTGGCCGAGAGGACCGTGCGGGCGCGCTACACCGCGGGCGATCAGGCGGGCAAGGAGGTGGCCGGCTACCTCGACGAGGACGACGTGCCCAACTCCTCCAACACGGAGACGTACGCGGCGCTGTGCCTCGAGGTGCAGAACTGGCGCTGGTCGGGCGTCCCGATCTGCCTGCGCACGGGCAAACGACTGGCGCGCAAGCTCACCGAGATCGCGGTCCAGCTCAAGGACGTCCCGCACATGGCCTTCCAGGACGGAGGCTCTGAAGGCGTCGTCCCCAACCAGCTGATCATCACGCTGCAGCCCGACGAGGGCGTCTCGCTGAAGCTGGGAGCGAAGATTCCGGGCGCGCGCATGCGCATCCGCCCGGTGACGATGGAATTCCACTACGGCACGTCGTTCCTGTCGCAGTCGCCGGAGGCCTACGAGCGGCTGATCATCGACGCGATGCGCGGCGAGGCGACGCTCTTCACCCGCAACGACGAGGTCGACGCGCAGTGGTCGATCATCGATCCGATCCTCGACTCGTGGGCCAACAAGGAACCGCGGATGGCGACCTACGAGGCGGGCTCCCAGGGCCCGGCCGAGGCCAACCGGCTGCTGGGTGAGCATCGGAAGTGGCGCCATCTCTGACGCCCACTGGTCCGAGCAGGACACGTCGCCGAGCGCGATCGAGGCGGCGCTGCGCCGCCTGCTGTCGGACCGGCATCAGTCCGGGGACGCCGTCGCGCCCGCTCGCGTCCTGAACCTCGTGGTCATCTGCGATCGCCAGTACCGCGGCGAGGTGGAGAACCGCCTCGTCAAGGTCGGGCGCTTCCACCCGTCGCGCACGATCGTCGTGGCCGTCGAGCCCAGGCGCAAGACGCTCGACGCCTGGGCCTCGATGGCGACGGAGGACACGGGCGTGCTGTCGATCGCCCGCGAGCACATCGAGGTGGACGTCGGCGAGCAGCACCTCGAATCGCTCGCGACGATCGTCGCGCCGCTCGTCATCCCGGACCTGGCAACGCTCGTCTGGGCGCCGCACGGCCACGCGATCGCGGAGGACGCGCTGCGCCAGATGGCGCAGGTGGTGCTGGTCGACACGCTCTCCGATGACGTCGCGACGGCACTGGACCGCGTGCACGCCCTGCTCGACGACCTCTACGTCGTCGACCTCGCGTGGCTGCGCTCCACGCCCTGGCGCGAACGGGTCGCCGCCGCCTTCGACCCGCCCGACTACCGCGACGAGCTGCGGCGCATCACGGCCGTCGAGATCCGCCACCGGTCCGACTCCGTCGCGCCCGCTGCGTTGTTCGCGGGCTGGCTGGCGTCGCGGCTGCGCTGGAAGCCCGACCGCCCTGCTGCGCCGCGGTGACGAGCTGACCTGCAAGGCGACGGGCAAGCGCGGCGATGTGCGCATCGCGCTCGTGCCCGTCGAGCAGGTCAACGCTCCCGGGCTCTCCGGCGTGACGATCGAGAGCGCCTCGGGCGTGTCGGTCGCGCTCGATCGGGCGCGAGGCGGCCTCCGCGAGGTGCGCACGGGGCGCGACGGCTCATCAACCGAGTTCACGGTGATGGGCGCGTCCCGCGGAGAGGGCGGAATCCTCGGCGAGGGCGTCCGCCAGGCGCTGCTGCGCGACCGCACCTACAAGCCCGCGCTGGCCGCCGCGCGTGCGATGGTCTCCAGATGACCATCTCCGTGCTGCCCGACAAGGATGCCGTCGCGGCCGCCGCCGCGGAGCTGCTCCGCGAGGCGCGCGGCAACGTCGTGCTGGCGGGCGGCTCGACCCCACGGGCGGCGTACGAGCGGGCCGCGGGCGCGGTGGACGCGACGTTCTGGCTCGGCGACGAGCGCTTCGTGGCGCTCGACGACGAGCGTTCCAACGCCAGGATGGTCCGCGAAACGCTCGGCGTGGAGATCGAGGTCGTGCGGACCGAGCTCGGTCTCGAGGCCGCCGCGGACGATTACGACGCCCGTCTGGCCGGCGTCACGCTCGACCTGGTTCTGCTCGGATCGGCCCTGACGCCCACACCGCTTCGCTGTTTCCGGGCAAGCCCTGGCCCGAGGGACGCCGCGTCGGCGCAGTGCCCGAAGCGGGCCTGGAACCCTTCGTACCGCGGATCACGCTGACCCTCGAGGCGCTCAACACCGCCCGGCGCGTGGTGTTCCTGGTCGCCGGGGAGGACAAGGCGGAGGCGATGAAGCGCGCCTTCGGCGAGCCCGCGGACCCGGCCTCCCCAGCGGCGCACGTCCGGCCGCAAAGTGGTGAACTGCTAGTCCTGTCGGATGCTTCGGCAGCGCAGTTGCTTACGGCCTGATTCGTTAATCAGGTTGCGACCCCACTGGTTTTCGGGTCCCGCCCACGTTTAATCAATCAAATGACGAACGATCCTCGTCAGCTTGCTGCCCTCATCCATGCCCAGGAGACGATTGCCTCCGCGGGTCTGGACGTGGGCGACGTCCTCACGAGTCTCGCGGGCCACATCCGCGAGATGACCGGAGCGACGGGGGCCATCGTCGAGTTGGTCGACCCGGACGGCATGATCACGCACGGGGCAGCCGAGTCCTCGGCCGTGCAGGTCGGCGTCCGCGTGCCGGACATGGGCGCCACCGGGCGTGCGTTCATGCAGGACCGGCTCGTGCGCTGGGACGAACCGGCGGACGGGGGTGCCGCGGCGGGGGAGGGTCGCGGCGCCGCCAAGTCCGTCATCGCCGCGCCGCTGAGCTCGGGCAACGTGGTCCTCGGCGTCGTCACCGTCCTCTCGTCGCGGGAGAACGGGTTCACCTCGGAAGACGAGCACTGCGTCCGGGTCATCGCGCGTTTCACCGGCCATCAGATCGTTCAGGCGCAGCGGCTCGCGCTGGCCGAGCGCACCAGCCGCCTCGACCCGCTGACGGGGCTGGGCAACCGCCGGGCGCTCGACGAGGCGCTCAGCCACGAGCTCGCGCGCCACATCCGCTACGGGCGGACGCTGACCATGGTCGTCGTCGACCTCGACGGCTTCAAGGCCGTCAACGACACCTACGGTCACGCCGCCGGCGACCGCGTGCTCTCCGTGGTCGGGCAGCGGCTGGGTGAGATCCGCGGCACGGACATCGCCTTCCGGCTCGGCGGCGACGAATTCGCCGTCCTGCTGCCCGAGACGCGTTCGGACGCGGCCGAGCTGGTGGCCCGCCGGATCGCGCGCCAGATCCGCGACGACACGTTCCCGCACGAGGTCTCAGCGACCTGGGGCATCGCCGAGGCGACTGGGCCCGACCCGCAGGAACTGCTGGCCGCAGCCGACCGCGAGCTCTACACGCGCAAGCGCGAGACCCGCGCCGCCAACGGCCCGGCAGCGAGCGAAGCCTCCGGCGGATAGCGTCTAGCCCGCGTGCTCGCGGGCCAGTTCATCGGGGTCGACGTCGGAGGGACCAAGGTCGCCGCCGCTGCTGTCGAGCGGGGCGAGCCTGGGGAGCCGCACGTCGTGAAGACGGACACCTCGGACTCCGAGGCGCTGCTCGACCAACTCGTGGAGGCGATCGACGCCGTGCGCGGACCGGACTCGCGCGCCGTCGGGGTCGGCGTGCCCAGCGTCGTCGAGTTCGCGACGGGTCGGATCCGCTACTCCGTCAACGTCCCGCTGGCCGACCTGCCACTGCGCGAGCTGCTGTCCAAGCGGGTCGGTCTTCCGGTCTACGTCGACAACGACGCGTCCTGCGCGGCGCTCGCCGAGGCCTACGACGGCGACAAGCTCGTCGCCTCCGAGCTCGTCATGTACACCGTCGGCACCGGGGTCGGCGGCGGCATAGTGCTGGGCGGGCGCCTGTACCGCGGCCACACGGGCGCGGCCGCCGAGATGGGGCACCAGATCATCGCGATGGACCTCGCCGACGGCGTCCCGCCGGCCTCCGACAAATTCCCGCAGGCCGGGTCGCTCGAGCGCTGGGCCGCCGGCCGCGAGCTCGACCGGCTCGTGAGCCTCGGCGGTTTCGAGAACGGCAAGGCCGCGGTGGCTGCCGCGCAGGAGGGTGACGAGCAGGCGATCGCAGCACTGCGCACCCTCGGGGAGCGCCTCGGCGTGGGCATCGCCAACGCGATCAACATCTTCGACCCGGCCGAGGTCGTGATCGGCGGCGGCGTCAGCGCAGCAGGCGAGCTGCTGCTGGGACCGGCGCGCGAGGTCGCCGCGCGCTACGTCCTGCACGGCGTCGGCACCGAGACCAAGATCCGGCTGGCGCGCCGGGGCGGCGAAGCGGGCGTCGTGGGAGCGGCGCTGGTCGCGATGCAGGAGCAGGCCGCCGACGCGTGACCGCGCTGCGCGTGCACGGTGGCACCGGTCCCGATCTGCTGATCGAGGACGGCCTCATCGTCGAGCGCGCGAACGGGGCGGTCACCGAGGTCGACCTGGGCGGGGCCTGCGTCCTGCCGGGCTTCAACGACGCGCACGTGCACTTCCCGACCTGGTCGGTGGCGCAGCGGCAGGTCCGCCTCGAGGGGACGCGCACCCTCGAGGAGGCGCTCGACCGCATCGCCGCAGCCGCCCGTCAGGTCCCGCCCGGCGGCTGGCTGCGCGGCCTCGGCTGGCGCGCCGGGCGACTGGGAGAACGCGCCCGAGCCGGACCGCACCATGCTCGACCGCGCGGCACCCGGCGTGGCGATCGCCCTGATGTCGCGGGACTACCACACGCTCTGGGTGTCGTCGGCCGGCTGTGGCCCGGGCCGAGGGCGGCTCTGAGCGCCGGCGAGCCGACCGGCGTCCTGCGGGAGACCGACGCGTGGACCTTCCGCAACCGCTGGTCGGCGCCGAGCCGGGCCGAGTACGTCGACGCGATGCGCGACGGGCTCGCCCTCGCCGCCTCACGCGGCGTGACCGCGATCCACGACAAGGACGGCTGGCTCGGCGCGCCCGGCCTCTTCGACGAGCTGTGCAAAAAAGGGACGGACCCTTTCTTGCAGGTGCGGGTCTGGCAGTCGGTGCCGTACGACCGGATCGGCGAGCAGCGCGGCGACTACGTGAAGGCGTTCATGGACGGGACGGTGGGGTCGCGAGACCGCGCGTGCTCGAGTCCGGGGGCGGCATCGCGATCACGAGCGGCGCGGAGTTCGAGGAGATCATCCGCCGGGCCACGGAGCGCGGACTGCCCGTGGCGGTGCACGCGATCGGCGACCGCGCCAACCGCGAGGCGCTCGACGCCTTCGAGGCGACGCGGGAGCTGTGGGCGCCGCTCGGGCTGCGCCAGCGCATCGAGCACGCGCAGCTGCTGCGCACGGAGGACTTCGCCCGCTTCGCGGAGATCGGCGTCACCGCTTCCGTGCAGTTCTCGCACGCGACCGCCGACCGCGACCTGGCCGACCGGGCGTGGGCCGGCATGACCGACCGCGCCTACGCCTACCGGTCGCTGCTGGATGCGGGGGCCCGACTGGTCAACGGCTCGGATGCGCCGGTGGAGGAGCTCGACCCGCTGGCGGGCATCGCCGCCGGCGTGCTGCGGACGATCGACGATCGTCCGGCGTGGCATCCGGAGCAGCGCGTGACGGTCGCCGAGGCGCTCGAGGCGAGCACGGCCGGGCCCGCGTGGCTGGCCGGGGACGAGGATCGGCGCGGGCGCCTCGAGCCGGGGATGCTCGCCGACCTCGTCGTGCTCGATCGCGATCCGCTCGCCGTCGCGCCCGAGGAGCTGGGCTCGCTGCGCGTGCTGCGCACGATGTGCGGCGGCGTCTGGACCTACGATCCATGAATGGCTCACATGTCTCGGGACGCGAACGTCGTCGGCGCCTGCGCCCTCGCGATCGCAGGCCGGCTCCCCGCCGGCGCCCATGAGGCCGCGCTCGTCTCCCTGAGCACCTGGCTGGCGGGCTCGACGGTCGACGGGCTCGCCCGCGCGGTCGGGCTCACGCACTCCGGCGCCGTCCGCCTCGCCGATCGGCTCGAGGCCGACGGGCTGCTCGAGCGCCGGCCCGGCCCCGACGGTCGCACCCGCGCGCTGCACCTGACACCGGCCGGGCTGCGGACCGCCGGCGACCTGCAGGCGGAGCGCTTCGGCGGCGCTAGAGGACGCGCTGGCCGCGCTCGATGGCTCCGAGCGCTCGGCACTGGAGGCGATCGCGGCCAAGCTGCTGGCCCGGATCACCGTCGGCGGCGCCTACGCAGGGCACACGTGCCGGCTGTGCGAGCCCGACGTCTGCGGGCACCCCGACCGCTGCCCGGTCACCCAGGCCGCTCACTGACGTCCATCACCTCGATCATCCCCGACACCTCGAGCGTGCGGCGCGGCGCAGAGTCGATCGGGGCGATGAAGCGCGGCCGGGCCGGCAGCTCGAAGAGCATGCGCGCGCCGGTCGAGTCGAGGTAGGTCACCTTCGTCAGATCGACGGTCTCGATGTCGCTCGCGACCAGCTGCTCTCCCACGCGCTCGGCGCACGCCAGGTCGAGCTCGCCGGCGAGCAGCGCGACGCCCGATTCGGTCAGCGTCACCGAGCACGCCACCGGCGGATCCTCAACCTGTTCCAAGGGGCCTGCCCCCATGGAACGGTGGGTGAGCCGGACGATCGTGCCTTCCGGCCCGCGCTCGATGGCGCACTCCTGGGCGAGGGCGCGCATCAGGCCGAAGCCGCGACCACGGTTGGAGCTGACCACCGGGTCCTTCCAGCGGCCGTAGTCGCGGATGACCACGGCGAACGAGCCGGCCGCCGTTTGGGCGAGCTCGACGTCGACGCGGTCCGAACCCGAGTGCTCGACGGCGTTGGCGATCGCCTCGCCACTGGCCAGCAGCATGTCCCCGGCGTCGACACCGGTGACGCCCTCGCGGGCGAGCCAGTCACGGATCGCGTGACGGGCCACCGGCACCTGGTCGGTGAGAGCCGGGAAGGTGAGGTGCGCCACGTTGGCGGCGCCGGTGAAGCGCAGGGCGACGAGGGCGACATCGTCGTTGGGGGCATCGGTGCCGGCGGCGGCCACGGCGTTGTCGAGCACGGTGGCGAGGGGAGCCTGCGCGGCGGCCGCGGTGGCGGCGCGGATCCGCTCCATCACGTCATCGAGGTCCTGCCCCCGGCGCTCCGTCAGTCCGTCCGTGTAGAGCAGCAGCGTCGACCCGGGCGCGAGCGCGACCTCCGCCTCCTCGTAGTGCGGGCCCGGCAGGCAGCCGAGCGGCACGCCACGGCCGCCCTGGAGGTACAGGCCCTCGCCGTCTGCATCCATCAGCAGCGGCCACGGGTGACCGGCGCAGGAGTAGCGCAGCCGGCCGCTGACGGCGTCGAGCTTGGCGACCACGGCGGTCGCGGCCATCGCCTCGGAAACGGTGTCCGCGAAGCCCGAGAGGCGCGAGAGGATCTCCGCCGGGCCACCACCCGACAGCGCGAAGGCGCGCAGCGCGCTGCGCAGCTGGCCCATCGCGGCAGCCGCGGTGGCGCCACGGCCGACCACGTCGCCCACTGCGACGATCACGTCGCCGTCGGGCAGCGCCACCGCCTCGTAGAAGTCGCCGCCCGCCTCGAGGCCGGCCGCGGGCAGGTAGCGCAGATCGATCTCGAGACCCGCGACCTCGGGCAGCTCGGCAGGCAGCAGGGAACGCTGCAGGGTGACCGACACCCGGCGCTCGGCCTCGAACAGGCGCGCGCGCTCGAGCGCCTGGGCGGCCTGCGCCGCGAGGGCCGTACCGAGCGCGATGTCCTCCGGCCCGAAGGCGCGCGGGCGATGGGACGAGACGAACAGCGCGCCGACGATGCGCCCGGGCGTCATCAGCGGGAAGACGGCGACGGTTCGCAGCCCACCCTCGATGATCGACGGGCCCATCTCGGGATAGGCCGCGAGGATCTCCGCCTCGTCGGAGACGAGCACGAGCCGGCGCGTGCGGGCCGCGTCCGAGGTGGGTCGGCGCTCGTCGAGGGGAGAGCGCTCGTAGCCGGCGATCTGGTCGTCGTCGAAGCCCTCCCAGCCGATGATCTCGAGCGAGGTCATGTCGTCGTCGATCAGCCAGACGGTGCCCTGCGGGGCCCCGAGCGCCGGCAGCAGCTGGTCGAGCGTGGTGCGGGCGACGTCGCTGGCGGTCAGCGCCTCCGCGAGGGCGGCGGCCACGGCGTACTGGCGCTCGGTGCGCTCGCGGGCGACCTGCTCGGCCTCGTACAGGCGGGCGTTGTCGATCGCCAGCGCCGCCCGGCGCGCCACCTCGCCGGCGAACTGCTCGTCGTCGCGGTCGGGGATCGTCGCGGGCGAAGGTCATCTCCAGCTCGCCGAGGTCGCGTCCGCGCACGAGCAGCGGGACGGTCACCCCGGGGATGCGGTGACCCGCGCGCGGCGGCCCGGTCGAGCGTGCCGTCGCGGCCGCGCAGGGCGACGGAGGCGAACGTGCACAGGGCGGGGACGAGCGCCTCCACGAGGTTGCTCCATGCGCGCCTCGACGGAGACCGCGGCGTCGAGGATGGTGCCCAGCTCGGCCAGCAGCTGGCGCGCGTTCCTCCGCCCGCTTGCGCTGCGTGATGTCCACCACGAAGGCGCCCAGCCAGCCGATCTCGTCGGCCGCGTTCCGCACGGGGTAGTACGAGATCAGCCAGGTGCGCGGCTCGTCCGGCGAGGCCGCGGTGTGGCCGGTGACCTCGAGGTCGACGACGGGCTCGCCGGTCTCGAGCACCTGGCGCAGCGGCTCGGTGCCGCCCGACTCGGGATCGCGGGCAGGACGTCGGCGAACGTCCGGCCGGGATGCTCGGCGGCCGGCAGGCCGTTGATGGCCGCCAGCGCGTCGTTGACGCGCACGAAGCGCAGGTCGCGGTCGAAGAGCGCGAAGCCCTCGGGGGCGGTGGTGATGATCGCGTCGAGGACGGCGCGCGAGTCGCGCTCGGCGAGCGCCTGCTCGGCGCGCACCAGGGCGGAGACCGTCGCGCGGCGCAGGACCTCGAGCACGACGCGGTCGGAGGCGCCGAACGGCGTGTCCGGCGCGAGGCGCAGGACGATCGCGCCCAGCGTGCGCCCCGCGCTCGACAACGGCAGCGCGACGACCTGTCCCGTCCCGGGCAGGCGCGCGTAGAGCGCGGCGTGCGGGTAGCGCGAGCGCAGCTGCGCGTCGTCGAGGATGAGATCGACGCCGGTGCGGACCGCCTCGGCCGCCGGACCGTCGTGATCGAGCGGGATGGCTGTCCTCGAGGCTGTAAGTGGTCTGGCCGTCGAAGCCGGCGAGCTGGAGCTGATCACCGTCGCGCACGAGCAGCACCGCGAAACCGGTCGCGCCGACCGCCTCGCGGCCGCGTGCGGCGACGACCTGCGCCACTTCAGCCGTGGTCAGGACCTCGGCGAGCGCACCGGTGAACTCCTGCAGGCGGATCAGCCGTCCCTCGGCGAGCTTTCGCGCAGTGATGTCGATCAGGACGCCGGTGAGCCGCGGTTCGGGCGCGGCGTCGTCGTACTGGACGATGTTGCGCAGCCAGACCAGCCGGCCGTCGGCGGCGAAGGCGCGGTATTCGAAGTCGCCGCCGCTGCGGCCGACGACGCAGCCGACGATCTCGGAGTTGACGCGCTCGCGGTCTGCGGGCTCGATGATCTCAAACCAGAAGCCCGGGTCCGACGTCCAGCGCTCGGGTGTATAGCCGAGCAGGGGCTCGGTGCCTTCGCTGACGAAAGTGAAGTTCGCCTCCCCGGGGCGGCGGCCCGGGGTGGCCTCCCAGACGATCGCGCCGAGGTTGTCCACCAGCGCCCGGTAGCGGATCGCCGCCGCGAGGGTGCTCACGGTGCCGCCCGTTCGATGCGTCCGGCGAAGGTCTCGCCCCAGTCACCGAGCGCGCGCACCCGGGCGGCGCTCGCGGCATGGTCGTACGCCACACGGCGGTGTTCGACCTCTCCATCGGGGTGAAGCAGGGCGTAGGAGGCGCGATGGTCGCCGTCCAGGGGGATGCCGACGCTGCCGGGATTGACCAGCCGCGTGGTGCCGTGCGTGCGGGCGAAGGCGACGTGCGTGTGCCCGAAGAACAGCAGAGCCGCGGTGCACCCGCCGAGCAGTTCGACGTCTTCCTTTGCCGGCTCCGGGCCGAAGGAGCGGACGTCGGAGATCGGCGAACCGTGCACGATCTCGGTATCGGCCAACGAGGCGCGCTCCGGGAGGGCTGCGAGCCGACCGACGGTCTCCGGGCCGAGCGCCTCGGCGCACGCCGCCAACGCGCGCTCGATCACCGGGTTTCCGGCCACGTCGGTCGGATCCGCCGTCCAGCGGTCGACGTTGCCGCGCACCCAGGTGGCCGCGGTCAGCTCGTCCAGCCGCGCGACCGTCTCGGCGGGCCAGCCACCGAAGGCCGCGTAGTCGCCTCCGAGCACGTAGCCGGTCGTTCCCGCCCCCCGCGCATCGTCGAGCACGGCCTCGAGGGCGGGCAGGTTCCCGTGGATGTCGTAGAGGACAGCCAGCACGCACTCGTATTCTTGCGCGCCGTGCGCCCACTCGGGACTCTCATGTGGGGCTCACTGGGCCTGGTCGCCTGGACCCACGCCGGCTACCCCCTCGCCCTAGGCGCCCTGGCACGCCTGCGCGTTCCAAGGGGGCAGGCCCCTTGGAACAGGGCGCCGCGGGTGGCGTTGGTGATCGCGGCGCATGACGAGGCGGGCGTGATCGAGGAGAAGCTGGCCAACGCGGCGGCGCTCGATTACCCGGATCTGGAGGTCGTCGTGGCGCTGGACGGCTGCACGGACGACACGCGGGAGAGGGCGGAGCGCGCGGGCGTGCGGGTGCTGGACCTGCCGCGCGGCGGCAAGGTTGCCGCGCAGGACGCGGCGGTGGCGGCGACGGAGTCAGAGATCGTCGCCTTCTCCGACGCGAACTCGATCTGGGAGCCGGACGCGCTGCGCAGGCTCGTCGACCGTCTTCGCCGATCCCGAGGTCGGCTACGTCTGCGGGCGGCTTCGCCTGGTGGACGAGTCGGGCACGGCCGCCGAGGGGATCTACTGGCGCTTCGAGCTGTGGCAGCGCGCGCAGGAGTCGCGGCTGGGCTCGATCACCGCCGGCAACGGCGGCATCTACGCCGTGCGCCGCTCGGCCTATCTCGCGCTGGGCTCGGCGCACAGCCACGACATCGCGTTGCCTCACCGGCTGCGGCGCAGCGGACTGCGGTCCGTCTACGAGCCGGAGGCCGTCGCGACGGAGCCGATCGTGCCCGGCACCTGGCGACGCAACGTCCGGATGCAGTCGCGCTCGTGGCACGAGGTGCTGCGCGGGGGGATGTTCCGGGGCCAGCCGCCGGGGTACCTCGGGGCCCTCGTGTCGCATCGTCTCCTTCGCTACGGCAGCGGGCTGCTGCACCTGGTCGCGCTCGGCGCCGCCCTGGCCCGGCGCGACCGGCCGGTGCTCGCCGCGCACGCGGCGTTCGGCGCCGCCGCGGCGGCTGGGGCACGGCTGCCGCGCTACTACCTCGTCGTGACCGCGGCCTCCGTGGCCGGCCTGGCCCAGACCCTGCGCGAGGGGCCGCAGACCACCTGGGAGGTGAAGCGGTGAAGCGCGCGCTCGACCTCTTGATCGCCGTGACCGCCGCCGTGGTCCTGTCGCCGCTGCTGGCCGCCATCGCACTCGCGATCAAGCTCAACGACGGCGGCGAGGTCCTGCTGCGCCAGAAGCGCGTCGGCCTCAACGGGTGCGACTTCGACCTGTTCAAGTTCCGCACGATGGTCCCGAACGCCCATCTGATGGGCTCGGGATGGCTGATCGCCGAGCACGACCCGCGCATCACCCGCGTCGGGCGCTTCCTGCGCAAGTGGTCGCTCGACGAGCTGCCGCAGATGCTCAACGTGCTCAGGGGCGACATGAGCATCATCGGGCCGCGCCCGACGCTGCGCTACCAGGTCGAGCAGTACACGGACTTCCAGCGCCGCCGCCTCGAGGTCCGCCCGGGCATCACCGGCTGGGCGCAGGTGCAGGGGCGCAACCGCCTCACCTGGCCCGAACGCATCCAGCTGGACGTCCACTACGTGGAGAACCGCTCGATGCGGATGGACCTCTCGATCCTCGTTCGCACGCTCCCGCTGCTGGTCAGCCCCGACGACGTCTACAACGACGGCCGCGGCGACTGGGGCGAGAAGCAGGGCTAGAACGCGACGGCCGGGACGCCCGCGACGCGGACGCCGGCCGGGACATCGCGGGTGACCACGGCGCCGGCCGCCACGAAGGCGCCCGCTCCGATGACCAGGCCCTCGACGACCACCGCGCCCATGCCGACGTGCGCGCCGTCCTCGACGACGACGTTGCCGCCGATCACCGCCCGCGGGCCGAGGTGCGCGGACGGGCCGACCTCGCAGTCGTGCTCGACGATCGCTCCCGTGTTGATGATCGCGCCTTCGCCGATCCCGGATGCGGCGTTGACGACCGCGCCGGCCAGCACCTGCGCGCCGCGCCCGAGCGAGGCGAACGACGAAACGCTCGCAGACGCGTGGACGATCGGCGGCAGCACGAAGCCCCATGGCGTCAGCCGCCCGAACGCGTGGCGGCGGGCCTCGCGCGTCGACGACGCCGCCGATGCCGACGAACGCGTGCTCGACGTCCGCGCGGGAACTCCGTGACGACCGGTACGCCGAGCAGTTCGTCCGACGACCGGCTCGCCGTCGACGACGAGCGCCACGACCTCGTACTCGCCCGCGGAGCGGATCGCCTCCAGCAACGAGGTCGCGTGGCCGCCCGCTCCCAGCCCGACGATCTCCTTCACAGGACCGGTGGCCTTCCGATGACGGTCATGCGCCACAGTGTCGACCAGCGCAGCCTCCGGCGCTCCGACGGGTCCCCGCAGCCCGTCGCGGTAGCCCCGCAGCGCGGCCCGTCGCCGCGCGCCGGTGTTGTAGCGCGGCATCGGCCCGCAGCACGAAGCTCGCGACGTAGAGGAGCCCGAGCGGCAGCGGCAGGTAGCGGCGCGCGAGCCACACCCGGTTGCGCGCGCCGTAGTAGTAGCCATAGTCGTTGCGGGCGGGCCGGTAGGGGGGATGCAGGACGCGCACGTCGCCCGCGTAGTGCACGCGGTAGCCGGCGTCCATGACCTTCCAGCCGAGGTCGACGCCCTCGTGGACGAAGCGGAAGTCCTCCGGCCAGCCGCCGACCGCCTCCAGCAGCTCGCGCCGGATCACGACCGCGCCCTCCCAGACGTGGGGGACGTCGCTCGAGCGCGCCGGGTCGCCCGACCGCAGCCGGGGCACCCACTCGCGCGCGGAAGGCCCGTCGCCGATCGGCGCCACGCGCAGCTGGACCATGCCGAGCCGCGCATCGGCCGCGAACTTCTCCGCGACCCGCGCCAGCGCGTCGGGCTCGGCGAGGCTCGCGTCGTCGTCGAGGAAGAAGACCAGCTCGCCGCCGACCTCCCCGATGCCGGCGTTGCGCCCGGCCGGGATGCCCGTGTCCACCCGCTCGACGCCGCGCACGTCGTCCGGCAGGCCCTCGGGTCGCCAGCCGTTGCCGACGACGACGGTCTCGAGCTCGACGCCCTGCTGGGCGGCCAGGGAGTCCAGTCCGCGCCGCAGGTCGTCCGGCCGCGACCCCGTCGTCAGCACGACGCAGCCGTAGCGCGTCACGACCGATGCACGAGGTGGAGCATCTCGTCCGTGCGCTCGAAGCCAGCCCGCTCGTAGATGCGCGCGGTGTCCTCGTTGCCCGGCGTCAGGAAGGCCAGGTCGACCGAGCCGGCGAACGCCAGCCGGGCGAGCTCCGCCGTGATCGCGCCGCCGATCCCGCGCTTGCGGAACTCCTCGCGCACGCCGATCCCGACCAGCTCGACCACGCCGGCGATCGGCTCGAGGCACATGCCGCCGCCCGCGATCTCCTCGTCGGCGTAGGCGAGCACCGCGATGCGCCGGGTGAAGCGGGTCGCGGCGCTGTCGACGACCGACGGGTCGAAGGGCTCGTCGAAGGCGAGCGCGAGCGCGCGCATCAGCCCCTCGACCTGCTCGCGCTCGGCGTCGGGCCCGAGCTGCTGGACGTCGACGTCATCCGGCGACGGCTCCGGGGCGTCCGCGTCGGCGGCACGCGTCATCAGCGGGCGTGCGCAGCTCCTCCTCGAAGCCGTACTCGAGCAGCGCCTGCTCGGCCGCGGGCGCGGCCGCCGGCAGGAACTCCAGGCGCGGCACCCGGGCCGCGCGCTGCATGACCTGGACGATCTCCGCGATCGCGTCCTGCGACGGCTCGGCGCCGTCGTGCGGGATCGCGTAGTTGGAGTAGGGATGGTCGGAGTCGCGGTCCAGGAAGACGTCGAACGGGCCGGTGCACAGCGTCTGGCGGTCGTCCGCCGCCACCGCCCGCAGGTACGACTGGATCGAGCTCACGCCCGGCGCGCGTCCCAGGAGAAGCCGCGCACGGCCAGCACGGCCCCGGCGACCCCCCAGGCGGCGAGCACGACCAGGGCGGTCCCGTTGCTCGCGATGCCGACGTTCTCGACCATCGCGCCGGACAGCCCGTCGACGAGGTGCTTGAGCGGCAGCACCTCGGCGATCGACTCGAGCACCTTCGGGGCGCCGTCGGCGTCGTAGAAGACGCCGGAGATCATGATCATCGGGAGGAAGACGGCGTTGACGAACGCCGGGGCGGACTCGAAGTTGGGGATCGCGTGCGAGAGGGCGACGCCGAGCGCGGCGAAGGTCGCGCCGCCGATGATCACGAACAGCAGCAGCGCCGGCCAGTCGCGCGGCCAGCCCGTGTCGAAGATGAGGGCGCCGGCGGTCGTGATGATCCCGACCTGCAGGGCGGTGTTGGTGGCGGCGTTGCCGGCCACCGCGGCGAGGTAGGCCGACGGCGGCATCGGGGTCGAGCGCATCCGCTTGAGGATCCCCAGCTCGCGCAGGTAGGTGAGGTTCATCGCGATCGCGGTGAAGGTCGTGGACATCACCGACATGCCGGCGATGCCGGGCACGATCACGTCGAGGTTCGTCCTGCTCGCCGGCGTAGATCGAGCCGAACATCGCCAGGAACAGCAGCGGCAGGAAGAAGTTGAAGAAGGCGGCCGTCGGGTTGCGCCAGAACATCCGGCGCTCCAGCCGGTACTGGCGCCAGGCCTGCGGCGCCCAGCGCGCGGGCGGGTGCGCCGCCCGCGGGGCGGGGAGCGGGGGCCCGCGCGGTCCACTTCGTGGAGCGGTGTCCCGCGGCACCCCCATGGACAGCCTGGTCGGTCAAGCGACCGGCTCCGCCGTGAGGTCCAGGTAGACGTCCTCGAGCGACGGCCGCGAGACCTCGAGCGCCTCGAGCGTCTCGCCGCGGGCGAGCGCCGCGCCCGTCGCCTCGTGCAGCAGGCGCGTCGGGTCGTCGGTCTCGTGCTCGACCGGACGCCCGGCCTGCGTCCAGCGCACCCGGTAGCGCGCCTTCGTCGCCGAGCTCCGTCGGCGGCCCCTCGGCGAGGATCGCGCCGTCCTTGATGATCGCGACGCGGTCGGCGAGCGCCTGCGCCTCGTCGAGGTAGTGCGTGGTCAGCAGGATCGTCTTGCCCAGGGCGCGCAGCGAGCGCACCGTCTCCCAGGCGTTGCGGCGCGCGGCCGGGTCGAAGCCCGTCGTCGGCTCGTCGAGGAAGATCAGCTCGGGGTCGCCGATCAGGGCGAGCGCGAAGTCCAGACGGCGCTGCTGGCCGCCCGACAGGACCCGCGTGCGGCGGTCGGCGAACTCGGTCAGCCCGGCGACCGTCGATGATCTCCTCGACGTCGCGCGGCGCCGGATAGAGCCCGGCCCAGTGCTCGACCGACTCGCGGACCGTGAGGTGCCGGTAGATGCCGCAGCTCTGCAGGACGATCCCGACGCGCTCGCGCAGTTCGGTGGACCGCTCGCCGGGATCGAGGCCGAGGACGCGGACCTCGCCGGCGGTGCGCTCGCGGTAGCCCTCGAGGATCTCGACCGTCGTGGTCTTGCCCGCGCCGTTGGGGCCCAGCAGGCCGAAGACCTCGCCGCGCTGGACGGTGAAGTCGATGCCGCGCACGGCCTCGTGCTCGCCATAGGCCTTGCGCAGGCCGTGGACCTCGATCGCGACGGTCATAGTGCGGGCCTCAGGGTATGCGTTGCGCCTGCATCGACATCGGTTCCAACACCACGCGCGTGCTGGTCGCCGACGTCACCCGCGCGGGCGCACGTGAGGTGACGTGCGAGAAGGCCTTCACCCGGCTGGGCACCGCGCTGCGCCGGACCGGCGCGCTGCCGCGAGGAGGCGCTGGACGCCGTCGTCGGACACCGTGGCCGTGCAGGTCGCGGTCGCCCGCTCGCTCGGGGCCGAGCGCCTGCGCGTCGTGGCGACCGCCGCGATCCGCGGCCGCGGCGAACGCGCGACGCGCTCGTCGCCGCGGTGCTCCGCCGGGCCGGGCGTCGAGGTGGAGGTGCTCGACGGGCGAGGCCGAGGCGCGGCTGGCCTTCGTCGGGCGCGACGCACGGCACCGGACCACGACCGGCGCGGTGGCCGTCGTCGACGTGGGCGGCGGGTCGACGGAGATCGCCGTCGGCACGCCGACGCGACGGCGCCGAGTGGGCCGCTTCGCTGCCGATCGGCTCGAGCTCGCTCACCGACGGGGGCGGCGACCTGGCGACGATCGCCCGCCGGGCGCTGCGGACGCTCGAACCGCCCCCGGCCGAGGTCGCCCTCGCCGTCGGCGGGAGCGCCGCCGCCGTGCCTGGCCGGGACCGCCTCGGGGCTGAGCGCCAGAGCAGGCGCGGCTCCTGCCGGCCGGGATCGCGCTGCTCACGGCCGTCTCGGAGCTCCTCGGACTGCCGCTGGAACTTGGCGCGGGCGGGCTGCGCGAGGGGGTGGTTCTCGCGCTCGCGGGCTTCACATCCGACGGGTACCGTTCGGACGCGTGACCGATCTCGTCGCCCCGACCGAGGTCAGCCCCGAGCTCTTCGCCAACCGCGAGCTGTCCTGGCTGGACTTCAACGACCGCGTCCTGCAGCTGGCCGAGGACGAGCAGACGCCGCTGCTCGAGCGGCTGAAGTTCTGCGCCATCTGGTCGACGAACCTCGACGAGTTCTTCATGGTCCGCGTGTCGGGCCTGCACGAGATGGTCGACGCGGGGGTCGACACCCCCGGCAAGGACGGCCTGACCGCGCAGCAGACGATCGAGCGCGTGCGCGAGGTCGTCAAGGCGCAGCGCGCGCGCGTCACCGAGTGCCTGCACGGCACGCTGATCCCGGCCCTGGCGGAGCGCGGCCTGCGGATCGTGCACCTCCACGAGGTCTCCGAGGCCGAGCGCCGCGACCTCGAGGACCGCTTCCTGCGCCAGATCTTCCCCGTGCTGACGCCGCTGGCCGTCGGCCTGGGCCGCCCGTTCCCGTACATCTCGAACCTGTCGCTCTCGCTCGCCGTCCGTGTGCGCGACCCCGTCACGGGCCAGGAGCTGCTCGCCCGCGTGAAGGTGCCCACGGAGATGCTGCCGCGCTTCATGCCCGTCGAGGGCGGGCGCACGTTCGTCCCCGTCGAGGAGGTCATCGCCGAGCACCTCGACGAGCTCTTCGAGGGCATGGAGATCCTCGAGCACGCGCTCTTCCGCGTCACCCGCGACGCCGACTTCACCGTCGGCGACGAGGCCGACGACCTGCTCCAGGCCGTGGAGACCGAGCTGCGCCGCCGGCGCTTCGGCGAGGTCGTCCGGCTCGAGGTCCAGGCCGAGATGGGCGCCGAGATCCGCGACCAGCTCGTCGAGGCGCTCCGGGTCGAGGAGGGCGACGCCATGACCGTCGAGGGCCTGATGGACACGGGCGACCTGTGGGACGTCTACGGCGTCAGCGGCTTCAGCGAGCTGCGCGACCCGCCGTGGCAGCCCGTCACCCAGCCGCGCCTGGCGCCCGAGGAGGACCAGCCGCCGGACGTGATGTCGGCGATGCGCCGCGGCGACATCCTCGTCCACCACCCCTACGACTCGTTCGTCACCTCCGTCCAGCGCCTGATCGAGCAGGCCGCCGAGGACGACAAGGTGCTGGCGATCAAGCTCACCGTGTACCGCACGGGCGACGACACGCCGCTCGTGCCGACGCTGATCCGCGCCTCCGAGCGCGGCAAGCAGGCGGTCTGCCTGGTGGAGCTCAAGGCGCGCTTCGACGAGCAGGCCAACGTCCGCTGGGCGCGCAAGCTCGAGGAGGCGGGCGTCCACGTCGTCTACGGCCTGCCGACGCTCAAGACGCACGCCAAGTGCGTGCTGATCGTGCGCCGCGAGGGCGACGGCGTGCGCCACTACGTGCACGTCGGCACCGGCAACTACCACGCCAAGACCGCGCGCCTCTACACGGACTTCGGCCTGTTCACCTGCGACCCGGACATCGGCGCCGACGTCGCCGACATGTTCAACGGCCTGACCGGCTTCGCGCGCCAGCGCAGCTACCGCGACGTGCTGGTCGCGCCGGCCTTCCTGCGCGAGGGCATCCTCGCCGAGATCGAGCAGACGGTCGAGGCGCACAAGGCCGGCCAGCCGGCGCGGATCGCGATGAAGATGAACTCGCTGGTCGACGGGGCGTGCATCCGCGCGCTCTACGCGGCGTCGCAGGCCGGCGTGCGGGTCGACCTCAACATCCGCGGCATCTGCTGCCTGCGGCCGGGCGTCGAGGGCGTGTCGGAGAACATCCGCGTCGTCTCGGTGGTCGACCGCTTCCTCGAGCACTCGCGCATCTACGCGTTCCAGCGCGGCGACGAGTGGTCGGTGTGGATCGGCTCGGCCGACCTCATGCCGCGCAACCTCGACACGCGCGTCGAGCTCGTCGCCCCGATCAAGGACAGGAGCCTGCGGGACGACATCCTCGACACCCTCGAGCGCTGCCTGGCCGACAACACCCACGCCTGGGAGCTGCGACTCCGACGGCAACTGGGAGCGCCTGGCCGCCGCCGAGGGCGAGCGCCGCTCCGTGCAGCGCGAGCTGATGGCGGGGCACTCGGAGCACTCGGCGTAGGGGTGGTCGCGCTCGGCGCG
>CAVXBH010000047.1:0-9842 GCA_963759945.1 uncultured Solirubrobacteraceae bacterium
ACACTCCCCGTCCGGCTGAAGCCGTAGTGCCTTCGGTCCTCGTCACCGGCGCGGGACGAGGCATCGGCGCCGCCATCGCGACCCGGCTGGTCGGCGCCGGCTGGGACGTGTACGCCGGCGTCCGCGACGCCGCCGTCAGCGCCGGCCGGGCACGACCGCCGTCACGCTCGACATCACCGACGCCGAGCAGGTCGCGGCGCTGCGACTCGGCGCTCCCCGCACGGCTCGACGCGGTGGTCAACAACGCGGGGATCGCGGTCGGCGGTCCGCTCGAGGGGTTCCGCTCGACGAGCTGCGCCGCCAGCTCGAGGTCAACGTCACCGGTCAGCTCGCCGTCACCCAGGCCGTGCTGCCCCGGCTGCGCGAGTCGCGGGGTCGCGTGCTGTTCGTCTCCTCGGTGAGCGGCCGCATCGCGACGCCGATGACCGGCGCCTACAACGCATCCAAGTTCGGTCTCGAAGCGATGGCCGACGTGTTGCGGATGGAGCTGCGGCCGTGGGGGATCCGCGTCGTGCTGATCGAGCCCTCGCAGACCGACACGGCGATGTGGCAGGAAGCGGACAAAGCCGCAGATGAGGCCGAGGCAATGCTCTCACCGGAGCACCGAGCGCTCTACGCCGGCCACAACGCGGGCTTCCGCAAGCGGCTGCCGATGAACCAGCGCATGGCGGTGCCGGCCGACAACGTCGCGCGCGACGTCGAGCGGGCGCTGGCCGCGCGCCGCCCGCGAGCGCGGTACGTCGTGGGTGGACCGCAGAAGGTCCAGGCCGCGCTCGCCAAGGTCATGCCGACGCCGCTGATGGACGCGCTGCTGCGTCTCGGGACGGGCGTTCCGCGGCGCGTGACGCAGGTCACGTCCGGAGCGTGATCGACCCGCTGTGAGCGGGAGGCGATGAAGAGCAGGCTTCATCCCATGAACACCAAGCGCATCTTCTCCCTCGCCGCACCCCTGCTGATCGCCGCCGCTGCCGCGGCCCCCGCCCAGGCCGTCATCGCCGGTCCAGTCACCTCCATCCAGGCCAGGTACGCCTATGAAGGCGCCATCACCAAGGTCATCGCCAAGGCGGACTGTCCCACGTTCGATTCGTGCCTCTACCGCCTTTCCGCGGAGTCCGGCTCCGCGATCGAGGGCGCCGACTTCACCGCCGTCGACCGCAAGCGCCGTGTGAGGAAGGGCAAGAAGGTCGCGTTCTCGATCGTCGTCAGGGCCACCGCCGACGGCCTCTGCGAGCCGGCCGAGACGTTCACCGTGACCCTGACCGGCACCGGCGAGGGCGACGACGACTCGTTCGTCGATCGCGAGACGCAGACGATTCCCGACGAGGACTGCGTGGCTCCGACCCCCGAGCCCGCTCCCACGACGCCCGCTCCGACGACCCCCGCTCCGACGACCCCCGCTCCGACCGCGACGCCCGCGCCGACGCTCCCGGCCGACTCGGGCACCCCGACGGAGACCACGACGCAGCTGACCAACGGCACGATGAAGGAATGCCGCACGCCCTACTGGATCGGCCAGAAGGGTGCCTACGGCGCCCAGGGTTACTACAACAGCGGCTGCACCGTGAAGCTCACGTGCCCGACATTCGCACGGACCTGCCAGGCCCGCGGCGAGGGTGCCAACAACTCCGAGGCCAACCGCGGCGAGAACGTGTCGCTGAACTCCCGTCTGCGCGCCTTCTCGGCCTCCAGCACCCAGTTCTGGTTCCGCGACCAGTCCTGCGCCGGCACCAGCTGGTGCCGCACGGAGGACATGATCATGATCCGCGGCGGCGAGAGCATCTCCAACCAGTGCAACGGCGTCCGCGCCGAGGGCACGACGCCGAACCGCACCGCCGTCCGCTGCTCCCTCACCGTGGAGGTGGTCAGCTAGGGACTAGCGCGCCTGCAACGCATCGAGGCCCACGGCCGTCGCCAACACCAGGCGGCGGTCGAGGCGCTTCTGGGTGTCGGCGCTGAAGTCCATGTCGTAGATGTCGCGCCACTTCCAGCGCCGGCGGCGGTGGATGCCGATCCGCTCCTCGCCGTGCATGAACTCGAAGTCGTAGGCGATCGGCAGCCAGTCCGCGAAGTTCTCCACGTAGGGGATGAAGCCGATGGCCCGGCGGAAGATCGCCTTGGGCATGCTCACCTCGCGCACGACGCAGAGCTCCTCACCCGTCGGCCCGAAGAGCGTGTAGGTGGAGCGCAGCAGGGACTTGCCGAAGACCTTCTGGATCTCACCGACCTTGGCGCCGTCCGGCGTCGGTGATGTCGTAGCGGGCGCGCGGGTCGAAGCGCTGGCGGGCGAGGATCCGCATCAGCTCGTGCGACTTGTCCTCGCCGGTGAAGAACTTGATGTCCTCCTTGAACTTGAAGCGCGCCTGCTCGACGAAGCAGAACGCCTCGCCGTCACCCTCGGCGTCCTCCCCCTCGGGCGGGATGGAGAACTCGTACTGGTTGATCACGAGCTTGATCCGCTGGCGGAGGACGAAGCGGTCGTGCTGGTTGGGGTCGACCATGGGAGAGGTCCTACCAGATCCTGGGCGCTGCAGAGCCGCAGCTTCGTCGTGAGGTCCGACCCGTCCGGCGGGTCGGTCCGCTCGACGTCCCCGATCGTGAAGGTCCCGGCGAGCAGGCCGTCACCGCCCGGGGTGAGCTCGATCTCCACGCGGTCCATGATCGCCGCGGCTTCGGGACGGCGGACGGCGGCGTCCGTGAAGCTCTCGAGGCCGGGCTCGGAGTCGAGCAGCGTCGCCGCGATCGCGTACGGCAGCGAGAACTTGCCCTCGAGGCCGGTGGTGGGGCGGTCGCGCACGAGCGGGCGGACAGAGGCCTCCAGGGTGCGGACACGGATCGGGCCGCCGTCGTCGACGTAGTCGCGTGCGGCCGCGATCGGTCGCTGGAGCGCGTAACAGCAGGGGTAGATCTTGATCGCGAGGCCACCGGGGACGGCGTCGAGGGAGTCGGTGACGCGGGAGGGGTCGCCGCCGAGCAGAGCGAGCCACTCGTCCAGGGCGGCGGGATCGGCGCTCGCGCCTGCCGCGGCGAGCTCGGCTGCGCGCACGCCGGCGTCGACCGCGAAGCCGACCTGAAGCGCCTTGGCGTCGGTGCCGAAGGCGCGCTGCACTCCGCCGGCCGCGGGAAGCGCAAGCGCCATCGCGGTCGCCACGCCGTCTGCGTCCGCCCCGCGGGCGAGTGCCGCACCGACGGCGGCGGCGGGCGCGCCGGCGGTGCAGGTCGCGTGCCAGCCGCGGGTGTAGTGCGGCCAGCCCAGCGCGGTGCCCAGGCGCGCCATCACACCCGCCGCCGCGAGGTAGCCGCGCGCCTCGGCGGCCACGGGGACGCAGACTGCAGAGATGTGCGTCGTCGAGGGCAGGTGCAGGTCGTCGTAGTCGAGGACATGCGCGGCGACCGCCCGGCGACCCTCCTCCCCGAGCGCCGCGAGCCGTCCGAGCAGCGGGTGGTCGCGCGCGGCGTGGGCGACGGCAAGCGTGTCGCGTCGCGAGCGGTCGGCCAGCTCGAGGTCCGCCGGGGTCGGTTCGAGGGCGGCGGCCCATTCGGCGAGTTGGCGAGCGAACACGCGCCGCATCTTGCCCGACTGGGTACTCCTGGCCGATGCTCTCGCTCCCAGAGAACCCGCGCGCGCTTGTGCGAGACGTGATCGAGGGTTACAACCGCGTGGACCTGCTGACCTACGCGAACGCGATCGCCTTCCAGGTCGTCTTCGCCCTCGTGCCGTTCGTCCTCTTCGCGCTCGGGCTCGCCGGCTTCCTCGGCCTCGACGACCTCTACGCGGACGACATCCAGTCCGAGCTCGCCCAGTCGACCTCGCCCAATGTGTTCACCGTGCTGGACGACACGATCCGCCAGGTGCTGTCGTCCGGTCAGACCTTCTGGGTCACTGCGGGCGCGCTGTTCACCGTCTGGAAGCTGTCCGGCGCGATGCGCGCGGTTATGGGCGCCTTTCAACGCATCTACGACCTCGAGGAGCACGACGAGCGCGGGACCGTCGCGACCTTCCGCACCTCGATCCTGCTCGCGATCGGCGCCGGCACGCTGCTGCTGGCGGCGGTCGCCGGGACCCACTTCCTTCCCGGTCCGCTCGGCTGGCCGCTGGCCATCGTCCTGATGAGCGTCACCGTCGCGCTGATCGTCCACTACGCCCCGTCTGAGCGGCACCCGTGGCGGCTCGTGTCCCTCGGGACGGCGATCGTGGTGGTCGCCTGGGCGGGCACGTCCTTCCTGTTCGGCCTCTACGTGACGAAGTTCGCCGACTACGGCTCGATCTTCGGCAACCTCGCCACGATCGTGATCGTTTTCGAGTACCTCTACCTCGCGTCCGCCGCCTTTCTCACGGGTGCGCTGCTGGATTCGATCGTCCGCGACGCCTAGCTTTTGCGGCATGCGCCGCCTGCTCCCGATCTTCATCGTGTTCCTCGTCGCCGGTTGCGGCGGCGACGACAACGGCCCGGAAAGCTCGCCGGCCGGCAGCAGCAGCGGCGCGGCAACCGCAGCAGTGCCGGCCGACACGCCGGTGGTGATCGAGATCTCAGCCGACCTCGAGTCCGACCAGTGGCAGTCCGCGCTGACCTTCGCCGGGCGCCTCGATCCCGCCGACCGTGACCTGGCCGACACGCTGTCCGCCGAGCTGTTCGACGGCGAGGTCGCCTACGAGGACGTCGAGCCGTGGCTCGGCGACGGGCTCGCGTTCGGCCTGTCGGGCGTCGAGGACGGCGAGCCGGCGGGCGTGCTCGCGATCGAGACCACGGACGAGGAAGCGGCGCGCGAGACCATCTCCCGCGAGGGTGAGGGCGACAAGCCGGTCACCTACAAGGGCGTCGACTACACGGTCGAGGACACCGGCAGCGCGTCCGGCGTCTTCGACGGGATGGTGGTCGGCACGAGCGACGAGACGACCTTCAAGGCCGCGGTGGACGCGAGTCAGGGTGAGTCGATGGCCGACGACACGACCTACCAGGAGGCGCTCGCCGAGGCGCCCGAAGACCACTTGGTGACGGCCTACGCCGACGTCGACGGTCTCCTTGCGCTGCTCGCCGACAGCGGCGCCGTCCCGCAGGAGACGCTCGACACGGTCCGCGAGACGCCTGGCTTCCAGGGCGGCTCGGCGGTCGTCGCCACACTCGTGGCGGAGGAAGACGCGATGACCTTCGACGCCGTCGGCACGGGTGACGCGCCGGCGCCGGAAGGCCCGTCCGTCGCCGACCTACCCGGCGGCGCGTGGTTCGCGCTGGCCGCCGGTGGCGAGCAGTTCGGGCAGGGCATCCTCCAGGGCCTCGAGCAGTCGGGCGGCAACGAGGCGACCCAGATCGCCGACGAACTCGGCCTCACCGCCTTCCTCGGCGGTCTCGAGAACGTGACGCTGCGCCTCGGCGGCACGTCGATCGGCGAGCTCGAGGGTGCGTTCGAGCTGATCGGGTCCGACGCTGACGCCGCCAGCGCGATCGTGCAGCGGGCCGCGCGCGAACTGCGGGTGCTCGGAGCGCCGGTCAAGGTCGAGGGCGACCAGGTCACCCTGAGCATCCCGCCGGCCAAGCTGCTGCGCATGGAGGCGGACGGCGGCACGCTCCGCGTCTCCGCCGGCGAGCAGCCGGAGTCCACCCTGGACGAGGACGAGGCATTCGGCGAGGCGACGGACAAGCTCGACCTCGACCGCGTCTCGCTGTTCACCGACTTCGCACCGCTCCAGGAGCTGCTGAGCACGCTGCCCGCCGACCCGGATCTCGAGGAGGCGCAGAAGGTCCTGGCTGAGCTGGGCTACTTGATCGCCGGTTCGGGGGAGGACGACGGCGCGCTGCACGGCCGCTTCGTGCTCACGCTGCGCTGATGCGCTAGAGGCGGGTGAGCTTCTCCGGGTTGTTCACGACCCGGAGGTTGGCGACGCGACCGTCGGCGATCTCGACGGCGAGCACCGAGGCGACCCCGTCCGGCCCGAAAGTGCGGATGCCGGGGTCACCGTTGACGCGCACCAGCGCGAATTCGGGCATGCGGCCGATCTTGCGCTGGATGCCGATCACGAACCGCGCCGACTTGGCCGCGCCATAGATGACCTTGCGGGCCGCGTTGACCACGCCGCCGCCGTCGGAGTAGGTGTTCGCGTCGGCGGCCAGCACCTCGGTGAGCGCGGCGACGTCGCCGGACTGCGCGGCGATCAGGAAGGCCATGAAGACCCGCTGTTCCTCCTCGGGCGAAACCGGGTGGCGGCGCGCGGGCTCGCCGACATGATCGCGCGCCCGGCGCGCGATCTGGCGGCAGTTGGTGGGCGTGCGGTTGACCGCGTCGGCCACCTCGTCGTAGTCGAGGTCGAAGACGTCGCGCAGCAGGAACACCGCTCGCTCCACCGGGTTCAGGCGCTCGAGCGCGACGAGCAGGGCCAGCGAGAGCTGCTCCGCCTCAGCCACCACATCGCTCGGGTCGGGTGCGGCCATGTCCGTGACGATGGGCTCGGGCAGCCACGGCCCGACGTAGGTCTCGCGGCGGACGCGCGCCGAGCGCAACCGGTCGATCGCGAGCCGCGTGATGACCGTCGTCAGCCACGCCTCGACGTTGCGTATCGCGCTGTCGTCGGCCTCGGCGTAGCGCAGGTAGGCGTCCTGGACGATGTCCTCGGACTCCCCGCGGTCACCGAGCATGCCGTAGGCCACGGCCATCAGCCGCGGCCGGCAGGCTTCGAACGTGGCGGCGCTCACGCTGCCGCGAGCGCCTTTCGCGCGGCGATCGCGGCCTTTGCGGCGGCCACGCCGGAGGCCAGGGCGGCGTCGACGAGCCAGCCCTCGGGGCCTACCCAGTCGCCCGCGAGGAAGACGCCGGGCCGCAGTGTCGGCCCTGGCCGGTGCTCTGGCGAGGCAACGGCACTGACCGGGACCATCCTGGGGAGGTGGCGCTCGAAGATCCGGTGGTCGCGCCACCCCGGGTGGACCGTGTCCGCGATCCGCTCGAGCTCCGGCTTCGGCGCGGCGGTGTAGGACATCGCCGTCATCAGGACGCCGGGCTCGTGGCCAGGCGGCGAATGCTTGGAGTAGTAGGTGGGCTCGTCGAGGCCGAAGGCCAGCACCGTGCGCTTCGGCAGGCGGTTCATGGCTAGATCGAGCGAGGAGATCGTGGCCGGCGGTCCGGGCGCGACGATCTCGGGGGCGAGCTTCTGCGCGGCCTGAGGCGTCCCCGTCGCGAGGATGACTGCGTCGGCGTCTAGGTCGGCGAGGTCCGTCACGCTCGTGCGCGTCTCGATCAGCACGCCGCGGCGCTCGGCCTGCGCGGCGAGGGCGTCGACCAGCCACTGCCAGCCCCCCTTGAGGTAGCGCACTCCAGGGTTGACGCCGAGCTGCAACTGGCGCTTGGCCACGTCAGCCGGAAGCACGTCGTGGTCGGCGACGAACGTCGTCACCCGCAGGAACATCGCCACGAGCTCGCGGTGGCTGGACTTGAGGTTCGCGTCCATCCAGGCGTTCGCCGACATCGACGCCGGAGCATCCGCTCGCAAGAGCTTCGCCAGCCCGGTGATGCCTGCCGCCAGCCGCTGCGTCTCCCCGCCCCTGATCAGTACGGACCGGGTCGGGGCGACCGGGTTCCAGCGCGGCGGGTCGACGCCGAGCGCTTTGAGCTCGCGCATGGCCGGCCCACCCGCGTAGAGCGCGTGCGGGCCCTGGTTGAGGACGAACCCGTCCTCGCTGTCCGACGCGGCCCGGCCGCCGAGCCGGGCCTTGGCCTCGAGCACGGTGGTCCTCACGCCGGCGTCGGCGAGATGGCAGGCGGCCATCAGCCCCGCAGGGCCACCACCGATGACGATCGCTGTCTCCATGCCCTTCAGACGAGACAGCCTCTCACCCCGTGACATAAAGGGATGGAGTCTCGGCACCGGACACGTGTCCGGTGCCGAGACTCCATCCCTTTAGGTTCAGCCGGAGTTGGGGGGCTCGGCCTCGGGGAGGCCGGGCAGGGGGGCGTCCTCGGGTTCGAGGTCGTCCGGGACGCCGAGCGGCTGGTCGGGGACCTCGGTCTCGTCGTCGGCGATTTCGGGGTCGTCGCTCATGCGCTTGCGCCTACCCGGGCGGGGGCGCCCCACGCATGGAGGACCTCCGGGACGTCGCCGCCGTGGTTCTCGAGGATCGCGATCAGGTGACGCCAGGTGACGGCGGTGCCGTTGAGCGTCGCGGCGTAGCCGCCGCCGGGCATCCGCACGCCGAGGCGGCGGGCCTGGAAGTCGGTGGTGTTGGAAGTCGACGTGACCTCGCGGTACTTGCCCTGGCCGGGCATCCACGCCTCGCAGTCGTACTTCTTCGCCGCGGACGCGCCGAGGTCGCCCACGCCGATGTTCACGACGCGGTACGGGATGTCGAGGCCCTGGAGGATCTTCTCCTCGAGGCCGAGCAGCCGCTCGTGCTCGGAGACGGCGTCGTCCGGCGCGACGAACGAGAACATCTCGACCTTGTCGAACTGGTGGACGCGCAGGATGCCGCGCGTGTCCTTGCCCGCCGCGCCGGCCTCGCGGCGAAAGCACGGCGAGATGCCCGCGTAGCGCTTCGGCGGCTCGACCGCCTCCCCCGCGTGCAGCGACGCCAGAGCCACCTCGGACGTGCCGGTCAGGTAGAGGCCGTCCTCGGGCAGCGCGTAGATCTGCTGCTCGGTGTCGGGCAGGAAGCCCGTCCCGTAGAGCGCGGCCTCGCGGACGAGCACCGGCGGCACGACGGGCTCGAAGCCCTCCTCGGCGAGCAGTTCCAGCGCCCAGCGCACGAGAGCGAAGTACACGAGCACGACGTCGCCCTTCAGGTAGGCGAAGCGGGAGCCCGACACCTTCGCGCCGGTCTCCATGTCGACCAGGCCGCCCGCCACCTCGAGGTGGTCGGGACCCTCGGCACCGGCCTCGCCGACCTCGCGCAGCACCTCGTCGGCGTCGGCCGCCGAGGGGTCGGGCGGATTGGGCACCGTCGCCAGCGCCGCCTCGAACTCCTTCTCGATCGCCTGCAGCTCCTCCCGCAGCCCGCTGAGGCGCTCCTTAGCGCCAGGCCGGTCTCGCGATCGCGGACCTGCTTCTGCTCGGCCCGCAGCCCCTCGACCTCGGGGATCAGCGCGCGGCGGCGCTCGTCGAGCGCCAACACGGCGCGCAGTCGTTCGTCGGAACCGTCAGCGCGGCGGGCCAGCGCGGCCAGCACGGTCTCCGGGTCGCGCCGGATCGCCTTGAGGTCCAGCACTCAGCGCGTGTCGAGCTCGTCGCGGAAGTCGTCGTCTGCCCGGACGTCTCCGTCACCGTGCCGGGGCTCGGATCCTGATCGGCGTCCTTGCCCGACACCGTGGCCAGGAAGCACGCGACGACCTTCGCCTGCTCGCCGACGACGATGTTCTGCGGCATCGGCCCGGACGAGAAGCCGCCGTTCTGGATGGCGTACAGCACGTCCTCGTACTTCTCCTTGCGCTGATTGAAGTTCGGGCCGTCCTTGTACTCCGCGTCGCCGATCTGGCTCGAGGAGCCCTCGGTGGCGGCGGAGTCCAGCGTGTGGCAGGCGCCGCAGCGCTGATTGAAGATCTCGGCGCCCTCGTAGATGGGGTCGCTTGCGGCGACTCCTTCGAAGTCCGTGCCGCCGCAACCGGCGAGGACCGGAAGGGTGAGCAGCAGGGGCAGCAGACGACGCGCCTTCATGACGGCGCGGAGCATACGCCAGACTCCCGGTCGCCATGCGCCTACTCGTCCCTTTCCTGCGTTCTGGCGGCGCTGGCCGGCTGCGGCGACGAGCCGCCGAAGGTGGTCGAGGGCGACACGATCCGCTTGACGGTGCACGCCTACCGCTACGACCACCCGCGGGTCGAAGCGAAGGCGGCGAGCTCACCTTCCGCGTGACCAACGACGGTCC
>CAVXBH010000048.1:0-100183 GCA_963759945.1 uncultured Solirubrobacteraceae bacterium
GGACAGTCCGACCGCTTCGACTACAAGCTCCCTGCCCATGCCTGAACCGATCGTCTCCGCCACTCCGGCCGCTCCTGCCCCACGGCCTGCCCTGATGCCGCTGGAGACCGCGCTGGCGACCCTGCTGTCGCAGGCCGCGCCGGAGCCGGCGACCGAGAGCGTCTCGACCTTCGAGGCCGACGGCCGCGTGCTCGGCGCTCGATGTCGTCTCCGGCCTGACCGTGCCGCCGCACGACAACAGCTCGATGGACGGCTATGCCGTGCGCAGCGCCGATTGCGCCGTGCCCGGGGTCGAGCTGCCGGTGTCCCAGCGCATCCCGGCTGGCAGCGTGGGCGCGCCGCTGGCCATCAGCGTCGCGCGCATCTTCACCGGCGCGCCGATCCCGGCGGGCGCCGACGCGGTCGTGATGCAGGAGGACGTCGTCCCCGGCAATGGTCCCGATCAGGTCCGCATCGGCAGCACGCCGAGCGCCGGCCAGTGGATCCGCCGCGCCGGCGAGGACGTGGCCCGGGGCGACGTCGTGCTCGTCCGTGGCCGGCGCCTGACGCCCGCCGCCCTGGGACTGGCCGCCAGCGTGGGCCTCGACCGTCTTCAGGTGGCGCGCCGTCCGCGCGTCGCGCTGCTGTCCACCGCTGCTCGATCTCGGCGACCGGCGGCGTGCGCCGGGCCGCGACCGCCTCGGCGATCAGGCGCGCGCCGAAGCCGCCGGTGAACGGCGAGGCGAAGCTCGTCCCGGCGATGTCGCGGTAGGTGTCGCGGCCGGCCGGGGTCGGCGTCCGCACGGAGTAGAGCGCCGCGACCTCCGGGTTGTAGGCGACCAGCAGGCCGGCGATGCCCGACGCGCCCACCGACAGCGCGTCCAGCGACGAGCCGTACGGCGTCGTGGCGCCGTCGCCGGGCACGACGCCGGTGTTGCCGACCCCGTTGCCGTTGGAGACCGTGAAGAGGACGCCCTTCGAGCGCGCCTCGTGCATCGCGTCGAACGTGTCCTGGAAGATCGCCTGCGCCGGGCCCGACCGGGGCGATGACGCCGATCGACATGTTGATCGCGTCGGCCTTGACGGTGCCAGAGCACCAGCGCATGGCCGCGCCGAGGTCGCCGGCGATCGCGCCGTCGGCGTCGGCGACCTTCGCCATGGCCAGCTTCACGCCGGGATAGCCCGCCGGCGTCTGCTCGGTCGACTTGCCGAGCGCGCCGATCATGGACGCGGTCGCGGTGCCGTGGCCGTCCGGGTCGAAGGGCCGGGGTGTCGGGATCGAACATCTGCACCCGCCGCCGGCTCCTTGGCGTCCGAGAAGTCGTAGAAGCCCACAGCTGGTCGGCCGCGAACTCCTGATGCGCCGCGTTGATGCCGGTGTCGATGTCGCAGACGACGACCTTGCCGCCGCCGGTCAGGGCCTGCGCGGGGGCGAGCGCAGCAGGCGAGGAGAACGGTGGCGGAGAGCAGCAGGCGGCGCATGTCTGCTGGAACGCGCCCGCCGCGCGGAACTGGCGGTCGGCGCCTCCGCGTCAGCAGTCCGAGCAGCACGATCACGAACGCGACCTCCCCGAAGGTGGCGGCCGTGCCGAGGTTCTCCGCGCCCAGTACGTCGGCGAGGGCGGTGACGCCGAGGAAGACGGCGAGCGAGGATGGCGAGGTCGCGCACCATGGGGGCGGCCAGTCTGACGTAGGATGGCGCTCCTCGCATGGCCGAGGTCGTCTTTTTCATAGCCGCGTTCGGCGCCGTCGCCGGAGCGGTCGGCACCGTCGCGCTCCGCGACCCCTTCTATTCGGTCCTCGCACTGGTCGGGCACCTGCTGTGTCTGGCTGCCCTCTTTCTCCTGCTCAGGGCGGAATTCGTGGCCGCTGCGCAGGTGGTCGTCTACGCCGGCGCGATCATGGTCCTCTACGTCTTCGTGTCCGCCTACATCGGGCGGGTCGACCATGCGCTGGGCTCCAATCCCGGGCCGCGGCTGAAGGGCCTGTCCTTCGCGTTCGCGGGCGCCCTGTTCATCGAACTGATGATCGCGACACTCGGAACGGGCCTGAAGGCGCTCGACACCGAGGGCGCCGGCTACGCGCCGAACTCGAGCTTCGGCTCGCCGAAGGAGATCGGCGGGCTGCTGCTGAGCGACTACCTGCTCGCCTTCGAGGTCGCGTCGTTCCTGCTGCTCGTGGCGGCGGTCGGCGCGGTCGTCCTGGCGCGTCGCCGCGAGGGCCTCGAGCCCGAGGGGACGATCAGCGTCGGGGACCTGTTCTCCACGACGGAGAAGACGGGCACCATCGACGAGCACGGTCAGGGGACGATGCTCGAAGCCGGAGGGTCCCCCCACCGGTGAGCATCAACTGGTACCTCGCCGTCTCCGCGCTCGTGTTCTGCATCGGCGCCGGGGGCATCCTCGTCCGCCGTAGCCCGCTCGTGATCCTGCTGTGCATCGAGCTGATGCTCAACGCGTCCAGCCTCGCGTTCGTCGCCTTCGCCCGCGCGCACGGCAACATGGACGGGCAGGTGATGGCCGTGATCATCATGGTCGTCGCGGCCTGTGAGGTCGCGGTCGGCCTCGGCCTGATCGTCGCCATCTACCGCAAGAAGCTGCCCGTCGACGTCGACGAGCTGCGGAGCCTGTCGGGCTGATGGAGACCTACGGCTGGATGATCCTGCTGTTCCCGCTCGCCGGCGCGATCACGATCGCGCTGACGTGGCGGGTGCTGCTCCTGGCGGGTGCACGGCCTGATCGGCACGGTGGCGATCGGCGGCGCGTTCGTCTCCTCGATCCTCGCCTTCATCGAGCTGCAGTCGCTCGGCGAGGAGGAGCGCCAGGTCGTCGCGGTCGCGTGGGACTACGCGGTCTCGGCCGGGGTGGACGCGCAGCTGTCGATCCTGCTGGACCCGCTGTCGATCATGATGTGCCTGGTGGTCACCGGCGTCTCGACGCTGATCCACCTCTACTCGACGGCCTACATGGCGTCGGACCAGGGCTACACGCGCTTCTTCGCGTACCTGAACTTCTTCGTCTTCAGCATGCTGCTGCTGGTCCTGGCGGCGAACTTCCTGCTGCTGATCGTCGGCTGGGCGTTCGTCGGTGCGGCCTCGTACCTGCTGATCTCCTTCTGGTACCGCCGGACGACCGCGACGAAGGCCGGCATCAAGGCCTTCGTCATCAACGTGGTCGGCGACGTCGGCCTCGTGCTCGGCACGTACTTCATCTTCAAGCACGTCGGGACGCTCGACTTCCTGACGACCTTCGAGCGCGCGGGCGAGGAGTTCAGCCGCAACGACACGCGACCTCGTGGTCGGCTGCTGCCTGCTGCTCGTGGGTGCCTTCGCCAAGTCGGCCCAGGTGCCGCTGCACACCTGGCTGCCGGACGCCATGGAGGGCCCGACGCCGGTCTCCGCGCTGATCCACGCCGCCACGATGGTCACCGCCGGCGTCTACCTGATCGCGCGCATGCACCCGCTGTTCGAGCTCGCCCCGACCGCGGCCGACGTGGGCGCGATCATCGGCTGCGTGACGCTGCTCGTCGCCGCGACGATCGGGCTCGTCGTCACCGATCTCAAGCGCGTGATCGCCTACTCGACGATGTCGCAGATCGGCTACATGATCATGGCCGTCTCGAGCGCGGCCTACGCGGCGGGCATGTTCCACCTCGCCACGCACGCGTTCTTCAAGGCGCTGCTCTTCATGGCCGCCGGCTCGGTGATCGCCGCAATGGCGGGCGTCGCAGGACCTCGACAAGATGGGCGGCTTCCGCAAGGCGATGCCGTTCACCTACGGCTGCATGATCATCGGCGGCCTGGCGCTCGCGGGCTTCCCGCCGTTCTCCGGCCTGTTCTCCAAGGACGAGATCATCGGCCTGCAGTTCGAGCGCGGCGGCTTCCACGTCGTCCTCGGCGTGCTCGGCTACGTCGGCTCGTTCATGACCGCCGTCTACACGTTCCGGATGATCTTCCGGGCCTTCCACAACGAGCCCGTGCCCGAGGCGGTCGAGCTCGAGGGCGGCCATCTGCACCACGCCGAGCAGCACACGAATCCGGCCACGGGCGAGGTCGAGGACACGGAGCGTCGGCTTCCCCGGCGCCGACCACCACATCGCCGAGCGCGAGACCCCGATGAAGATCGCCATGGGCACGCTCGCCGTCGGCGCCTTCGGCCTCGGTTTCCTGCAGATCCCGGGCGTCACCGAGGCCGTGCACCACTTCCTCGAGCCGACCTTCCACGACTCCGCGCTACTACGAGGAGCTCGAGGCGTCGAGCACCTCCGCGTGGATCGGGATCCTGATCGGCTCGGTGATCGCCGCCGCCGGCATCGCGCTCGCCTACCACCTGTGGGTGCGCGACCGCGAGGCCCCGGCCCGCATCCGCGCGCGCCTGTCCGGGCTGCACTCCTTCTTCGCGCACAAGTGGTACTTCGACGAGGCGATCGACACGGTCATCGTGCGGCCGTTCGCCTGGTTCGGGCGCTTCGCCCGCAACACGTTCGAGCGGCTGGTCGTCGACGGCGTGCTCGTCGGCGGCACCAGCGGCCTCGTCCGCGCCGGGTCGGCCGCGGTGCGCGCGATCCAGTCGGGCTTCCTGCGCGCGTACACGGCGCTGCTGCTGCTCGGCGTCACCGGCCTGGCCCTCTACTTCCTGATCGCGGCGGGCTGACGTGACGATCCATCTCTCCATCGTCCTGTTCGCGCCGCTGGCGCTCGCGCTCGCGGGTGCCATCGGGCCGAAGAAGCTGGCCGCGCCGCTCGCACTCGTGGGCACGCTGATCACGCTCGGCTACGCGGTCGTGATGCTCTTCGACTTCGACGCGGGAGGCCCGCCGCAGTACGTGACCGATTCCGAGTGGATCCCGACGCTCGGCATCCGCTACGCGCTGGCCGTCACGGGACTGAATCTCTGGCTGATCGCGCTCACCGCCCTGGTCTTCACGGCGACCGCGGTGTGGACGCTCGTGCGGCCGATGGAGCGGCCGGGCCTGTGGGCCTTCCACATGGGTCTCGCCGAAACGGCCGTGCTGGGCGCGTTCATGGCGCAGGACCTGATCCTGTTCGTCGGGTTCTTCGACCTGATGCTCGTTCCGTTCCTGTTCCTGACGCTCGGCTGGGGTGGCGAGGGCCGTCGCGCGGCGACGATCAAGATGGTCATCTACACGCTGGTCGGCTCGCTGCTGATGCTCGTGGCAGCCGTCGCGGCTGGGGTTCTGGCCGGCGACGGAACGCCGGTCTTCAGCCTCGCGGAGCTCGCCGGGTCGACCGAGGGCGCGGGCACGCAGCGACTGCTGTTCGCCGGCTTCGCCCTCGCCTTCCTGATCAAGATGCCCGCCTTCCTCGTGCAGGGCTGGATGCCCGACGCCTACGGGCAGATGCCGCTGCCCGCGCTTGCCGTGTTCTCGGCCGTGCTCTCCAAGGTCGCCGCCTACGGCTTCATCGCCGTCGCGATCCCGCTGTTCCCGGACGCCGCGCAGGACTTCCAGCTCGTGATCATGCTGCTCGCCGTCGCAGGCATCCTCTACGGCTCGGCCATGGCCTTCACGCAGACCGAGCTGCGGCTGATCCTCGGCTACTCGTCGCTCGCGCAGCTCGCCTTCATCACGCTCGGCATCTTCGCCCTCAACGAGCAGGGCGTGCAGGGCGCGATTCTGCAGTCCGTCAACCACGGGCTCGTCGTCGTGCCGTTCTTCTACATCGTGCTGCTGGCCGCCGAACGGGCCGAGGGCCGGGAGGACATCTCGGCACTCGGCGGCATCGCCTTCCGCGGCCCCGTGATCGCGACGCTCGCGCTGATCGTCGCCTTCGCCACGCTCGCCATTCCCGGCAGCGCGAACTTCGTCGGCGAGTTCTTCATCCTGCTCGGCGCCTTCAACGCCAAGCTCGTGCTGGCGCTGATCGCCTCGCTCGGCGTCGCGATGGCGTCCGTCTACGTGCTGCGCGCGTACATCCGCACCTTCCACAACCGGCAGGGATCGGCGGTGGCCGGCGAGGGCCGCGACATCGGCTGGCGCGACCGGCTCGTGCTGATCCCGCTGGTCCTCGCGATCCTCGCCTTTGGCCTGTATCCCCAGGGCGCCCTCAAGGCCTCCGAGGGCGCGCAGCCGCACCCTGAAGTGGCGGTGATCAAGTGAGTGAGACCGTGAAGGCACCGGACATCGACTTCGCGGCCATCTCGCCGCTGATCGCGCTCGCGGCCGGCGCCGTGATCGTGCTGCTGGCCGGCCTGATGCGCAGCCGCTTCGTGCGCACGTCCGGCGTGCCCGCCATGACCATCGTCGCGCTCGGCATCGCCATCGGGCTGAGCGTCTGGCAGTTCGACGCCAACGTCCTGGTGATCGAAGGCTCGATGTCCGTCGACGCGCTGACGACGACGCTGACGATCCTGTTCTGCACGGGCGGGATCGTGGCCACGCTTCTGGCGCTCAGATCGGACGCCGTCGACGACGCCGGCCACGGGGAGTTCCACGCGCTGCTGCTGAGCTCGATCCTCGGCATGGTGGTGCTGGCCGGCGCGGAGGACCTGATCGCGCTGTTCATCGGCTTCGAACTGCTGTCCATCCCGCTCTACGTGCTGTGCGCAGCCGAGCTGCGGCGCGCGAGCTCGCTGGAGTCCGGCCTGAAGTACCTGATCATCGGATCGGTCGGATCGGCGACGCTCGTCTACGGGTTGGCGCTCGTCTATGGCGCCACCGGGGTGACCGGCTACGGCGAGATCGCCGACGCCATCCGCGAGTCCGGCTTCGAGGGCGACGTGCTGCTGCTCACCGGCGTCGCGCTCGTGATGACGGGGCTGGCCTTCAAGGCTTCCGTCGCCCCCTTCCACCAGTGGACGCCCGACGTGTACGAGGGCGCTCCCACGCCGGTCACCGCGTTCATGGCGGTGGCGACGAAGGCAGCTGCCTTCGGCGTCCTGCTGCGGCTCTTCGACGTCGCCCTGATCCCGCTCGTGAGCACCTGGGCGCCGATCCTCGCCGTGCTCGCCGCCATCACCATCGTGGTCGGCAACGTCGGTGCGCTCGGGCAGTCGTCCCTCAAGCGCCTGCTGGCGTTCTCGTCGGTGGCGCAGGCCGGTTACCTGATGGCGGGGGTCGTCGTCTCGACGTCGCTCGGCATCGCGGCGACCGTCTTCTATTTGTGCGCGTACCTGTTGATGAACCTCGCGGCGTTCGCGGTGATCTCGGCGCGCGAGCGGGTCTCGGATCGTGGTGACCACATCAGCTCGCTCAACGGCCTGTCGACGGAGTCCCCCCTTCTGGCCTGGGCGATGACGCTGGCGATGCTGGCCCTGGCCGGCTTCCCCGCGACGATCGGCCTCTTCGGGAAGATCTACTTGATCGACGCTGCGGTCGATAACGGGTATGCATGGCTGGGTGTGGCAATCGTGGTGGGATCGGCGCTGTCGCTGGCGTACTACCTGCGGGTGGTCGTCGCGATATGGACGACGACGGAGGAGCGGGCGTTGACGCCCGCCGGCCGTCCCGTGATGGCCGGCGGCACGCAGGTTCGCCACCATCTCCCCGCGCTGATCGTCGCCGCCGCGTGTTCAGTGGCCATCGTGTTCTTCGGTGTGTACCCGCAGCCGCTGTTCGACGTCGCCCAGGACGCGGGCGCCGCGCTGACCAATCTGATCTGATGCGCGCGCTGCTGGTGACGCTGCTGCTCGTTCTCGGGCTGGCGACCGACGCGGCTGCGCACATCCGCGTCACGGTCGACGCGACGACCCACCGCGGGCAGCTCGACCTCTACGGGATCGTCAGCCGCGACATGCCGACGGCCACGTTCTACGAGGTGGTCAACGGCCAGGACCGCAAGATCGGCGACGTGGTGCCGGCGCCCTGGTACGACGACGTCGAGTACGGGCCCCTCGGATTCTCGGTCCTCAAGAACGGCGCGCAATGGCGCTGCGACCGGCTCGACCGGACCTTCGCCATCGTCGGGCAGTACGCCGATGGCGCGCAGGGGGAGCGCAGCGTCTTCTCCGTGCGGACGCCGTCGTGCCGACACCGGTTGGCGCTCACCGCGCCGAGGAAGGCCGACCCGGGCGGCTTCGTCACCCTCACGGTCCGTGACACCTTCGACGTCGGCCGGACCACCGCGCGCGTCTGCCTCTCGGGGCTCTGCAAGGGCCTGCGACTGCTGCCGGGCGAAGCCGTCGGCCGCGTGCGCCTCCGCGTCCGGCCCCGCACGGGCATCCGCCCGCTGAAGCTCGCCGCGCCGGGTCAGCGGCTCGAGCAGTCGATCGCGGTCGGCGTGCCGCCGACCGAGGCGGTCGCCAGCGGCCCGACCATCCTCACGACGGGCGACTCGCTCATGCAGAGCGTCGACGCGATCCTGGGCGATCGGCTCTCGCGCCGCGCGAACGTCGTCTCCGACGTCAAGGTCGCGTCCGGGCTGACGCGCACGACGGTGGTCGACTTCCCCAAGCTCGCGCGGGAGCAGGTCAAGAAGTACAAGCCGGCCGCCACGACGATCTTCCTCGGCACCAACGACGTCTTCGACATGACCACGCCCGACGGCGTCGCGGTGCAGTGCTGCGGCGACGACTGGGGCGCCGAATACGAGCGCCGGGTCATCGACCTGATGCAGGTCTACACGCAGGGCGGCACCGCGTTCCTCGCCTGGCTGACCGTGCCGGCGATGCGCGACACCCGCCGCACGCCCGCGGGCATCGCCGTCAACGCCGCGCTGCGCCGCGCCGCCAAGCAGGTCCCCGGCGCCTTCATCGTGCCGGCCGACAAGCTGCTGACGCCCGACGGCGTCTATGAGCCGACCGCCGAGCGGGGCGGGCAGCAGGTGCCGATCCGCGAGGACGACGGCATCCACCTGACCATCGCCGGCGCGCGCATCGTCGTCGCCGCCCTGGTCAAGGGCCTTTCGCGAGTCGGAGTCTTCTAATGCCCCGCCCGATGCGCGCGGTCGTGCTGACGCTGCTGCTCGTGCTCGGGCTGGCGGCCCAGGCGTCCGCCTACGTTCGCGTCACGGTCGACGCGACCACCACCCGGGGGCAGCTGACCCTCTACGGGATCGTCGGCCGCGACATCCCCACGGCCACCATCTACGAGGTCGTCGACGGTCGCGACAGGAAGGTCGCCGACATCGTGCCGGCGCCGTGGATCGACGACGAGACGTACGGGCCGCTCTCCATCTCGGTGCTGACGAACGGCGTGCAGTGGCGTTGTGACCGGCTTGACCGGACCTTCGCGATCGTCGGCCACTCCTCCGATGGCGCCGACGCGGGCCGCGGGGTCTTCTCCGTGCGCACGCCGTCCTGCCGGCACCGCCTGTCGCTGAAGGCGCCGCGTCGCGCCGAGCCTGGCCGTTACGTGACGGCGACGGTCCGCGACACCTTCGGCACGGGCCGCATCCAGGCGCGCGTGTGCCTGGCGGGCCGTTGCAAGGCGCTGCGCCTGCTCGCGGGCGACACTGTCGGCCGGCTGCGGCTGCGCGTCCTCGAGCAGCGGGGCATCAGGTCCCTGCGGCTCACCGCGCCGGGCCAGCGGCTCGAGCAGTCCATCGCCGTGGGCGTGCCGCCGGGTGACGAGGTCGCCAGCGGCCCGACCGTCCTGATCACGGGCGACTCGCTGATGCAGAGCGTCGACGCGATCCTGGGGGACCGTCTGAGCCGCCGTGCGAACGTCGTCTCCGACGTCAAGGTCGCCTCGTCGCTGACCCGCACCACGGTGGTGGACTACTCGAAGCTCTCGCGCCAGCAGGTGCGCAGGCACAAGCCGGCGGCGACGGCGATCTTCCTCGGCGCCAACGACTTCTTCCCGATGACCACGCCGCAGGGTGCCGAGGTCCAGTGCTGCGGGGAACCGTGGGGGCTCGAGTACGAGCGCCGGGCCCGCGCCCTGATGGAGACCTACGCCCAGCGCGGCACGGCCGCCGTGGCGTGGCTGGCCGTTCCCGCCATGCGCGACACGCGCCGCGACGAGCCCGGCCGCGCGGTCAACGCCGCGATCCGCCGCGCCGCCGAGGACGTCCCGGGCGCCTTCGTCGTGCCGGTGGACGAGCTGCTCACGCCGGGCGGCGTCTACCGGCCCACTGCCGAGCGCGGCGGCAAACAGGTGCCGATCCGCGAAGACGACGGGATCCACCTGACGATCGCCGGCGCGCGCATCGTCGTCGCCGCGGTTGTCGAAGGCCTACAGGAGGCAGGCGTCTTCTAGGCCAGGGGCGAGCGTCCACCCGACGCGCGCTCGGCCGCTTCGAGCAGCTCGTCGCGGAAGTCCGGGTGTGCGACGGAGGCGAGTTCCAGGCCGCGCTGGTGGATCGTCTTGCCCATCAGTTCTGCTGCGCCGAACTCCGTGACGATCACGTCGACCTGGTGTCGCGGGGTGGTGATGACGGCGCCGGCCTCGAACCATGGAACGATCCTCGAGCGCACATTGTCACCCGAGCCGTACGTCGAGGGCAGACAGATGAGCGAGCGTCCGGAAAGTGACAGTCCGGGTCCGGACACGAAGTCCTCGTGGCCGCCGACGCCCGAGTACTGCGCGCCGGCGCGGGTGTCTGCGACGACCTGGCCGTGGATGTCCACCGACAGCGCCGCGTTGATCGTGACCATGTTCTCGTTGCGGGCGATCAACTCGGGCGTGTTGACCTCCTCGACGGGGAGGAAGACGACCTCCTCGTTGCCGTCGAGCCATTCGTAGAGCTCAGCGGAGCCGGCGGCGAAGGTCGTCACCGACACGCCTGGATAGAGCGCCTTCTGGTTGGTCACCTTGCCGGCCTGGTGCAGACGCATGCAGCCCGTCGTGAACATCTCGGTGTGCAGGCCGTAGCCGCCACCGGGACCGTCCGCGAGCAGCGAGGCGATCGTCGAAGGAACGGCGCCGATGCCGGTCTGCAGCGTGGCGCCGTCGGGGATGAACGAGCGGGCGTGCTCGGCGATCGCGCGGTCGGCGTCCGTCGGCTCGGCGTCGGGCAGCGCGATGGGCGCCTCCTCGGACTCGATCAGCAGGTCGATCTCTGAGAGGTGGATCGCGTGGCGGTGCTCGGGCGGCATGCCGCGCGTGCGTGGGAAGTTCGGCGAGCACTCGATCACCAGCAGCCGGTCGGGATCCGCGCCGGCCCGGTGCAGCTCGGCGACCGAGGCGCCGGCGTGAACGGAGAGTGAGCACCAGCCGTCGGCGTCGGCCGGTGCTGCGGGCGAGCACATGACCCGCGGCCGCTGGCGCTCGAGCATGGGGGTGAAGCGCCGGAAGTCTGCGGGGGCGAAGGAGAGGTTCGGCGTGTCTGTGTCGGAGTCGCGCAGCGCTCGTTCAACCGGTCCCCAGAAACCCGACAGGTAGTGGACGTTCGGATGCTTGTAGGCCTCGCTCCAGACCGTCAGCAGCGCGCCGTACAGGCGGAGGTCCTGCCAATCGTCGCGATCGCCCAGCGCTTTCAGGAAGGCGGGCGGCTGGCCGGGGCCGAGGCCGAAGCCGATCGTGTCCGTCACCTGCACCCGCGCCGCGGCCTCGGCGGCGGTCACCGTGGTGGTCATGCTGCGGACACTATTTCCCGAGCGAGATCGCGGCCGCCAGACCTAGGAGGGGTATGCGTGAACGCGGACAGGCCTCGATCGAATACGTGGGTGCACTGGCGCTGATCGCCTGCGTCATGGCGGCGGCGGCGGTGGCGGTGGCGGCGCCCGACCTCGCCGGCACGGTCGTCGGAAAGCTGCGCCTCGGACTCTGCCTCGTCGGCGCGGACATCTGCTCGGCGGAGCAGGCCGCGGCCGAGGGGTTGCCGCCATGCGTCGTGTCCTCCAACGGCGGTGGTCGCGAGCGCGGCGTGACGCTCGGCTTCCTGCGGCTCGGTCGTGGCGGGTCGGACCTCGTCGAGCGCCTGTCGGACGGCAGCTTCCGGATCACTCGGTCCAAGCGCTATGAGCTTGCCGGGACGCTGGGGGCAGGCGTCTCCGCTGGACCGCTGTTCGAGGTCGGCGTCGACGGGACCATCGGCGCGGGCTTCGCGCCCGGCGAGGTCTGGACCGTCGACGCGAAGACCTTCCGCGCCGCCATCGCCGCGGGTGGTGACCGCGACGCGATCTTCGACCGCCTCCCGCCGCCGGCCGCCCGCTTCCACGAGCTCTCCAGCGAGGCGGGCGCCGCCATCACCGTCGAGGCAACGTCCGGTGAGGAGGTCGGGGTGGACGCCGTCGACGGCGGGGTGAGCCGTGCCACCGAGCTCGGCATGCGCACGGACGCCGACGGCACGAAGACCTACTACTACGCGCTGCACGACGCCAAGTTGACCGGCGTGTTCGCGTCGCTCTCACCCGAGGGCCGCGACACGATCGTCGAGTGGCGCGCCACCGAGCCGCCGCAGCTCACCCTCCGCGTCGCCCGCCCCGCGGGCGAGGAGGCCTCGGAGGAGTTCGTGGGCCGCGTCACCCTCAGCGATCAGGCCGACCGCTCCGCCGCCGCCCGGGCCGTCGTCCTCGGCGGCGTCCTGCGCGACTCCGCCCTCGAGGACGTCGCCGCCCTCATGGGGCGCCGCGGCACCGTCGAGCGCCTCCGCTACGCGGAGGACCACGAGGCCGGCGGCACCGACATCGGCGTCAGGCTCGGCGTCGGCCTCGGCTACGACACCGACCGGGAGTGGACGGTCCGCCGGCTCGTCGAGGCCGAACTCCTCCGCCCCGACGCCGCCGTCCGCGAGGACTGCCTTGGCCTTGCGTAGGCGTTCCCACGCTCAGTGCGGTGCGCTCGCGGCTGATGCGAGCGCACCGATTGGCTGGTGAGGGAGGGGAAGCATCTGACCTTGCCACGAGCTACCTGGCTTCGCCGCCGCAACCGCGACTAACCCGCCGAAGCTCCGTGGTGGCGTCGAGGTTCGGCGCCTTATGCGCGGATAGCGCGACTAACGCGCCGAACCTCAGAAGGAGCTCGAAGGTTCGGCGTGTTAGTCGCGCTTCGCCTCGCGGCACCGTCCGGAGGTAGCTCGTGGCAAGGGGACGAACCTCCCCCTCCCTCGATGCCCGCAGTTTGCGAAGCCTTCCGAATCGCCGTCCACACCCCGCGCTAGGTTCAGCGATCCGTGCGGTACCCCGTGGAAGAGCTGACCGAGCAGGAGCGAGCGCGCATCGCGCCGCACGTGACGAACCTCGATCAGCCGGTGTTCGCGCTGGTGAATCTGCAGGAGACGGTGAAGGGCGCGATGTTCGCGCGGTACTCCCGTTATGGCGGGACGCTGCGGCGGCTGTTCCTGGACGAGTTCGCTGACTCGCTGCCGGAGACGGCCGGCGGCTACGACAACGAGGAGGGCCGGCGGGCGGCGGAGCTCTACGAGCGCATCTTCGTCGGCTACGGGGATGACAGCGTGGCGCAGCTCGGTGGTGCGCACGTCGCTGCGGAGTGGTGCTCCAACGTGCTGACGAAGATCCTCCAGCGACCGCGGATGGGTGCGTACCTCGAGCAGTCGACGCGCTACCTGGCCTATGACCGCGAGATCCCCGGGGGCGGTTATCGCTACTACCGCGACGAGCGGCTCGGGCCGGAGTACACGGCGGCGATGGATTTCCTGTTCCAGACCTACTCGGACGCGCTCCCGCGCGTACGCGCGTGGGTGGACGAGACGTTCCCGCGTGCCGACGGTGAGTCGCCGGCCGCGCGCAAGCGGGCGGTGGATGCCAAGGCGTTCGACCTGCTGCGTGGGCTGCTGCCGGCGTCGTCGCTGAGCCACATGGGCATCTACGCGACAGGTCAGGCCTACGAGCAGCTGATCCTGCACCTGATCGGGCACCCGCTGCCTGAGGCGCGCCGGTACGGCGAGCTGATCCTGGACGCGATCAAGGCGGTCATGCCGAGCTTCGTCGCGCGGGTCGAGCGCCCCGAGCGCGGCGGCGAATGGGTCTCCTACCTCGAGCGCCGCCGCGAGGCCGGCCGCCACTGGGCCGCCCGCCTCGGCCTCGACGGTCCGGAGGACGGCGCCGACGCCCGTCCGTCCGTCTCGCTGCTGCACGTCGACGGCGACGAGGAGGGGCTGCTCGCCGCGTTGCTCTTCGAAGAGGCGACCCACTCCGAGGAGGCCACGCGCGCCGCGGTCGAAGCGCTCACCGAGGAGGAGCGCGCCCAGGCGCTGTCCGACCTCGTCGGCGAGCGCGGCAACCGCCGCCACCGTCCGGGCCGGGGCTTCGAGGCCCTGCGCTACCGATTCGAGATCGTCTCCGATTACGGAGCCTTCCGCGACCTCCAGCGCCACCGCATGCTCACCGTGCAGTGGCAGGCACTGTCGCCGGACCTCGGGGCCGGCGTGCCGGAGGAGGTCGTCGAAGCCGGAGTCGGCGACGCCTACTCGCGCGCGCTGCACCGCTCGCAGGCCGAGTACCACCGCCTGGCGGGCGCCGGGCTCGCCGACGCCGCGCCGTACGCGCTCTGCCTCGGCTTCCGCATCCGCTACGTGCTGGACCTCAACGCGCGCGAGGCGATGCACCTCGTCGAGCTGCGCTCAGGGCGCGAGGGCCACCCCGGCTACCGCGCCGTCGCCCATGAGATGCACCGCCAGATCTGCGCCGCGCATCCCGCAGTCGGCCGCGCGATGAATCACGTGGACACCGAGCGCGAACCGCGTCTCGAGCGCATCCTCTCCGAGATGCGCACCGAGGCGCGCCAGCGCGCCGCGGCCCTGTGACCGACGACGTCTGGGGCCTGGGCGACTACGAGCGGCTGATCGCGCCGCGCCTCCTCGAGGCCTCGGAGGCGGCGGTGGAGGCATTGGCGATCCGGCCGGGTCAGCGGGTGCTGGACGTGGCCGCCGGAACGGGTAACTCGGCCCGGCTGCTCGCCCACGCGGGGGCCGAGGTATGCGCGGCCGACTTGAGCCCGCGGATGCTCGCGGTGGGCAGGTCACGCACTGAGGGACTCGACGTCACCTGGCGCGAGGCCGATGCTCAGGACCTGCCCTTCGAGGACCACGGCTTCGACGGGCACGTCGCTGACTTCGGCGCGGTACTTAGCGCCCGACAGGCGGCCGTAGCGCGAGCTGCTGCGGTCGTCGCCCCGGCGGACGTGTGGTGCTGAGCCCGGCTGCCCGAAGGTCCGCAGGCGCGGGTCGCGCGAGCTCTTCGCCGCGGAGTTCCCCGACCGGCCGCAGGCCACGAACCAGTGGGGCGACGAGGGTGAAGCCCGCCGCCTGCTCGAGGAAGCCGGGCCACCGAGGTCGACGTCGAACGGCGGCACACGCACTGGGAGTTCGCCGACCCCACGGAGTGGCTCGAGATCATGGACCGGGGTCCGGTCCGATCATCGCTGCGCTCGAGCGATCGCGATCGCGGTCGGCCGTGCGCGAGGATGCTGCCCGGCTTCCCGTCCGGAGGGCTCCTTCGTGATAGAGCGCCCTACCTGTTGATAGTGGCAGTCTCCTATGCGAACGCCTACCGGGTGAGCAGCATCCGACCGTCCGACCCGCCCGCGACCGCTTAGGACTGCCCAGATCGCGCTCGCCTTCGCAGGCACCGCCCGCGCCGACCAGGTGATTCCGGATGACCTCGATGTGCAGGGGAGCATCTGCGCCGGGTTCGACTGCGTCAACAACGAAGCTTTCTCCTTCGACACGCTGCGCCTCAAGGAGAACAACGTCCGGATCGGGATCCTGGACACGTCGACGGGTGTCATCACCGCCAACGACTGGGAGCTGACGATCAACTGACGCCCCCAGCGGTGCGGCGAATTACTTCGCGCTGAGGACGTCACGAGGATCGAGCTGTCCGGCGTCGACGCTGGCGCGGCCCGGCCGACCGCTGACGTGGACGGCAACGGCGTCGTCGGTCTCGGCATCGTCGACGCGTGCTGGACATGCACATCAAGCGCGGCGCACGCCGGCGAACCGCTTGGAGCAGGACAACTGCGGTGGCTTCACCCCGCAGACGTGGGACGTCGGCGGCAACGAGGCCAACTTCTTCGTGCGCGACCAGACCGGCAGGCGAGGCTGACGTTCCGCATCCGCCCGGGCGCGCCGACGAGCAGCCTCGACATCGGCCCGACCGGCAACGTGGGCGTCGGCACCGCCAACGCCGCCAGGATCTGCACGTGTCGGGCAGCGACGGCACGACCGCGGCGCTGGTCGCAGGAGGAGAGCGCGACCGAAGCGGCACGCGTGCTCGCGGAGCTGCGCAACGCGGCGCGGCGCAGCTGCAGCTCTCGAACACCATCGGCACGACTGGACGATCAGCGGCGCGGACCGCTTCGCGCATCCGCGCCGACGGCGCGACGCTGCCGGGTCTGCTGGTCGGCGACAACGGCGAGGTGCGCGCGGGTGGTTCGCTTGCGTTCAACGCCGATCCGGCGGCCGACGAGAACGAGCAGCCGGCCGGCGGTGCCGCACTGCTCGCCGCGCTGCGCACCCTGCCGATCCCAGGCGCGAGTACGCGGGTGACGCCACGACGCGGTCCACTGTGGCCGGCGGCGACGGACTTAAACGCGGCTTTCGGCCTGGGCGGCACGTGAATACCTCGCGCCCGGCGACATGGCCGCGGTCGCGCTGGCGATCGATCAAGGTGCTCGATCAGCGGATGACCGACCTCGAAGCCATCGGCGGCGGACCGACCGGCCCGGCCGGACCGGCCGGAGCTCGCCGGACCGACTGGCTCGGCTGGCGTGGCCGGCCCGACCGGACCGGCGGGCGAGCGTGGCGCCGACCGGACCACAGGCGCGCCCGGACCCGGAGCCAGCGGCAGCGCCGGGCCGACCGGCCCCGTAGGCGCGGCCGGCCTGCAAGGCGCGGTGGGCAAGGCCGCCAACGTCAAGAAGCTCAAGAAGCGCCTGGCTCGCCTGAGCAAGCGCCTCAAGCGGCTGGAGAAGCTGCCTCTAACCTGCGTCGGCCTTCGCCTTCTCGAGCTCGGCCTGGCGGAGCTCGATGCGGCGGATCTTGCCCGTGAGCGTCTTGGGCAGCTCGTCGACGAACTCGATCTTGCGCGGGTACGCGTAGGCGGACAGGTGGCCGCGGACGTGGTCCTTGATCGACTGCTCGCAGGCCTCGTCGCCCGTGGCGCCTTCCGCCAGGACGATGAACGCCTTGACGACCGAGCCGCGGCGCTCGTCGGGTGAGGCGACCGCGGCCGCCTCGGCGACCGCCGGGTGCTCGAGGCACGCGGACTCGACCTCGAAGGGGCCGATTCGGTAACCCGCGGCGATGATCACATCGTCGGCGCGGCCCTCGTACCAGACGTAGCCGTCCTCATCCATCGAGGCCGCGTCCTTGGTGTGGAACCACTCGCCGCCGAAGGTCTCCTTCGACGCCTCCTCGTTGTTCCAGTAGCCGAGGGGATAGTGCGGGTTCGAGCGGGCCTTCAGGCAGATCTCCCCGCGCTCGCCCTGCGCGACGGGCTTCTCGTCCTCGTCGAGGATCGCGACCTCCCAGCCCGGCATCGGCCGGCCCATGGAGCCCTCGCGGACGTCCATCCAGGGGAAGTTCGCCACCAGCGGATAGGACTCGGTGAGCCCGTAGAAGTCGAGCACGGTGACGCCGTACTGCTCGCGGAACCACTTGATCGCCTCGGGGTTGAGCGGCTCGCCCGCCGAGCACACGCGGCGGAACTTGCACGGGTACTCCGTGCCCGCGTCCTTGATGCCCATCATCGAGCGGATCGCGGTCGGCGTCGCAAAGACGTTGGTGACCTCGTGGCGCGACAGGAAGTCCAGCTGCTGCTTGGGATCGAAGCCGCCCTTGCGCTGGATGACGTACTGGACGGCGCCGTAGCGCCACGGCCCGAGCAGCGGCACGATGCCCGCCGCCCACGCCCACTCGCCCATGCCGTGGAAGCGCTCGCCGTCCTGCACCTCGTGGCAGTACTCGAACTCCTCGTGGCCGAGGATGTAGCGATGGGCGTGCACGACGCCCTTCGCCGCCCCCGTGGTGCCGGACGTGTAATAGAGCTGCGCAGGATCGTCGGCCGCCGTGTCCGCCGTCTCGAAGTCGGTCGACTGGCCGTCGAAGAACCCGTCCTCGAGCACGATCACGCCCTCGCGGTCCTTGAAGCGATCGGCGTTGTCGCGGTTCGTGATGAGCACCGTGGCGCCGGAGTCGTCGAGCCGGTGGCGGATGCCGTCGTCTCCGTAGAGCACCGACATCGACAGCAGCAGCGCGCCGAGCTTGTAGGTCCCGAAGAAGATCGCGGCGGTCTCCGGTGTCGGCGGCAGCACCACCGCGACCCGGTCGCCACGCTCGACCCCGGCGGCGGCCAGCGCATTGGCGGCCTGCGCCGCGAGGTCCTGCATCTCGCCCCAGGTCACCTCGCGCACGTCGCCGTCGAAGTGCTCGTGCACCATCGCGAGCTTGTCGCGCGGATGCTTGTCGCACACCTCGGTGGCGATGTTGAACCGCTCCGGGACCACCCATTCGTGGTCCCGGACGACGGACTCGTAATCCATTAGGCCTCCACTACTTGGCGCCGGCCTTCTCGGACCCCAGGCCGGTCTCGGACCGGACGTAGAGCTCGTGGAAGGACCGCTCGGTACCGCGCTCGGTCGACATGACCGTGCCTAGATAGCACGCCAGGAAGCCGAGCGGGATCGTGATGATCCCCGGGTTGTTGAGGTGATAGAAGCCGAACGCTCCCTCCGTCTCCCCGGCGCCGCTCCAGAACTGGGGCGAGACGATCACCAGGAAGATCGACGAGATGACGCCGGTGAGGACGCCGGCGAGCGCGCCCGTGGTGTTGAAGCGCCGCCACGTGAGCGCCAGCAGCAGCGCCGGGAAGTTCGCCGCCGCGGCGACGGCGAAGGCGAGCCCGACCATGAAGGACACGTTCAGGTCCTCGCCGCCGACCGCGGCGATCAGGATCGCGAAGGCGCCGATGCTCAGCGCGGCGATGCGGGCGACGTAGACCTCCTCCTTGTCTGCGTCGACGCCCTCCTTGTTCTTGCGGATCACGTTCGTCCACACGTCGTGGGCGACCGCGCCCGACGCCGAGATGACGAGGCCGGCGACGACCGCAAGGATCGTCGCGAATGCGACCGCGGCGATGATCGCGAGGAAGATGTCGCCACCTGCTGTGCCGGGCCCACCTCCGAGGTACTGCGCGAGGTTCGGCGCCGCGAGGTTGCCGCTCGTGCCGGCGGCCTCGACGCCACCCTGCCCGAGGAAGGCGCGCGCGCCGAAGCCGAGTGCCGTCGTCATCACGTAGAAGACGCCGATCAGACCGACGGCCCAGACGACGGAGGTGCGCGCTGCCTTTGCCGTCGGCACGGTGAAGAAGCGCATCAGGATGTGCGGCAGGCCGGCGGTGCCGAGCACCAGCGCGAGACCGAGTGAGACGGTGTCGAGCGGTGTCGTGAAGTAGGTGCCCGGCGCGAGCGAGAACGTCGAGCCCTCCGCCTTGCCCTCCTGCTCGGCGCGGTTGAACAGCTCGATCGGGTTGAAGCCGACCTTCGCCAGCACCCAGATCGTCATCACGAGGGCGCCGGTCATCAGCAGCACGGCCTTGACGATCTGCACCCACGTCGTGGCGATCATGCCGCCGAAGATCACATAGACGAGCATGATCGTGCCGGTGATGATCACCGCGCCCGTGTAGTTGATGCCGATCAGTGCCTCGATCAGCAGGCCTGCGCCGACCATCTGCGCGATCAGGTAGAACGCGACGACGGCAAGCGTCCCGGTGGCCGCGGCCACGCGCGCCGGCTGCTGTCGCAGGCGGAACGAGAGCACGTCGGCGATCGTGAACTTGCCCGCGTTGCGCATCCGCTCGGCGAACAGGAAGAGCACGGTCAGGAACGCGACCAGGAAGCCGACGGAGTAGAGGAAGCCGTCGAACCCGTAGAGGTAGATCGAGACCGGCGATGCCGAGGAACGAGGCGGCGGACATGTAGTCGCCCGCGATCGCGAAGCCGTTCTGCGCACCGGAGATGCCGCGGCCCGCGGCCCAGAAGTCCTCGGCGGAGTTGGTGCGCTTGGACGCCCAGTAGGTGATGCCCAGCGTGATCGCGAGGACGACCCCGCCGATGGCCAGTGCCTCGCCGTTGACGGCGGCCATGACGGTCATGACTTCCCCTCGGCAAGCGCGATGACCTTCTCCTCGAGCGGGTCGAAGTCACGGTCGGCCTTGCGGACGTAGGACGCCGCCAGGAACCAGACCATGACGAACTGGGAGAGCGCGAGCACGTAGCCGACCGTGAGGCCCTCGTAGACGCGTTCGCCCATGAAGTCCTCGGCGTAGCCCGCCAGGAGCACGAAGGCCAGGTACCAGATGAGGAAGAAGGCGACGCGCGGCAGCACGTACCTGCGCTTGCGCTGGACGAGCTCCTGGAACTCGTCGGAGCGCTCGATCGCTTCCCAGTCGATGGCCCCCGTGGGGCTCGTGTCGGAATGCATGCCGGTTTGCTTCCCGGCGAGAGTTTGTGACAAACCGCGCTAGCGCGCGGTGAGCGTGGCGCGCATGCCCAGTTCCTCGTGTCCGGGAATCGGACAGAGCAGGACATGGCGGCCCGGGCGCATCGTCACCGTGTGGGCGACGACGTCGCCCGACTCGACCTCGGCGAAGGTCCAGGTGTCGGGGTCGGGCCCGTTGATGCGCAGCTGGTGCGGGTCCTCGGCGCGCGAGTTGTCGAACTGCACGCGGACCTCGCCGGCGCTCACGGTCGTCTGCGACAGCGTGAAGGCGAACTCCGTCGAGTTCACCGAGACCGACCGCGGGTTCGCGGTCGGCAGGGTCGTGCCCGGCGTGGCGGTCGCGGTGGCCGTGGCAATCGGCGTCGCGGACGGCGTCGCGGTCGGCGCCGGTGTCGGGGCCGCCACCGCGACGCCACGAAGCGCCACGACGCCGGAGCCTTGCCGTGCGTGACCTTCACCGTTCCGCGCCAGCGCTTGCGCTTGCCCTCCGCCGCCGGCGGGCCTGCGACGACGAGCGCCGCGAGCAGCAGCAGCGCCGCGCGTTTCACTTGAGCAGCGGCAGTGCGGAGAAGGACGATGCGTCGGGCACGATTCCCGTCGAGTCGACGCCCATCCAGCCTTCGACCAGCGTCTTGTAGACCGCGCGGAAATCGGCCGTGTGCTTGAGGTTGCCCTGGCGGTCGAGCTCGGTCGACCGGATGCCGGGGAAGCCGCCGACGACGCCGCCCGAGGCGTGCGTGCCCATGACGAAGCCGATGCCGGCCGCGCCGTGGTCGGTGCCGCCGCCGTTCTCCTGCGCGCGCCGGCCGAACTCGCTCCACACGTGCACGATCACCTGGTCGGCGACGCCGCGCGCCTCGAGGTCGGCCTGGAAGGCGGCCAGCGACTGGCTGAAGAGGGCGATGTCCTCGGGCAGCGACCCGTTCTGGTCGTCGTGCGTGTCGTAGCCGCCGTTGGCCTGGAGGGCGACGCAGCGCAGCGGCATCCCGCGGTCGATCATGTCCGCGAGGCTCGCCAGTCGCCGCGGGAAGCGGCTGTTGGAGGTCGGGTAGGTCGCCTGCGCGAGCGCCAGCGGGTTGGTGCCGCGGACGGGCAGCAGCCCCTCGCGCAGCGCGGCCGACATGCGCGCACCACCGCGCGCGGCGGCGAGCTCGGGATCGGAGGTCGGCAGCGTGCCGAGCTTCCCGAAGGCGCTCATCAGCTTCTCGTTGACGGTGTCGTCCCAGACGTCGCGGGTCCAGAAGTCGTAGTCCTCGGGCGCTCCCACCGCGGCGACCGGAACGGAGGCCGGCGCGAGCGACGGCGCGAGCGAGTAGTCGAGCGCCAGACCCTGCAGCGGGTTGTCCGCGACGCCGTGGCGGTCGAGGAAACGGCCCATCCAGCCGACGCGGCCGGCGGGGTTGAGCTCGCCGACCTCCCAGTAGTGGCGAGAGGTGAAGTGCGACTGGTTGGGGTCCGTGTAGCCGACGGCCGGCAGCACGGTCAGCCGGCCGCGGGCGTGCAGGTCGCGCAGCGGGCGCGCGTTCGGATGCCACTGCAGCGTCGGGTCTCCCAGGAGACGGTCGTCCGCGTTGGGCGCGACGGCGAGCGTCGGCCGCAGCCGCGCGTAGTCCGTGTGCCCGGTGGGCGCGAGCATGCGTCATGGCGTCCATGCCGCCGGAGAGGAAGATGGAGACGAGGACGCGCTGACCGCCCGACTGCGCCCAGGCGGAGGCGATGCCCTCCTCGAAGGCGCGGGGCGCGAGCGCGCCGCCGCCGTAGACCGCCATCGCCATCCCGGCGCTGCGCGTCAGGAAAGAGCGGCGGGAGAGGCCCGTTCCGGCGGGCGTGGGCATGCCGCGCTCGATCGCGGGGAGGCCCTGGCCCGGGAGCGCAGTGGCGCGGTTGTACTCGTCACAGCAGGTCATGACGTGTGATGGTCCGGGGACATGGCGACGAGCATCATCAGGGCGTTGGCGCGGTAGGCGCGCATCCATCCGTTGGCGTTGGCGGGGACGGCTTCGGCGGCGAAGGCGCGCAGGGCCGTCACGGTCTCATCGGTCAAAGGCGGGTCGCCCCAAAGCGCGCGCGCCGTCGTGAGCGCTTGCTCGGCGGTCTGCGCCGGATAGGAGCCGTTCGGCGTGCCGGTGAAGCCGGCCATCGCGGTGTTGACGAGGATCCAGCGTCCGGCCAGGGTCGAGGTATCCAGCCAGCGCGTGTCGTCCCAGCCCGAGACGTCGGGCGGATAGAAGAGCTGCTGGCCCGCTCCGGAGCACATCCAGGTCCAGCCGTCGTCGGTGATCGTCCGGTTGGTCGCACGCAGCAGGCCGACCGCGAAGACGACGGCCGGCTTGACCATGCGGGCGGGGCCGTAGAAGGCAGGGGCACGCAGGATCGCCTCCAGGATCGGACGGATCTCATGGCCCGACGCGACGTACGCGGCGGCGAGTGCGGTCGCCTCCGCGTCCGTCGGCGCGGTCGGGATGAAGTACGACCACAGCTTTCGCACGAAGAAGTCGGCGTGCATCGGATGCTCGACGACCAGCCGGCAGGCGTCGTCCCATTTGTAGTTGCGCGTCTGGCCGAAGATCGTCTTGTTCTGGTCGTCCCAGCGCCGGGTGTCCCAGCGGAAGTTCGTCAGGCCGACGTCCTCGACCCAGTCCGCGCGCCACCCGCTCAGCGCGCGGGCGATCTCGCGCACGTCGGTCTCCGTGTACGCGCCACGGTCGGCGCCGAGCGTGAACAGCTCCATCAGCTCGCGCCCGTAGTTCTCGTTGATCGCGTTCCTGCGGTTGTCGAGCCCCGACAGCCACACGAGCATCGCCTTGTCCTGCGTGACGTCGAGCAGCAGTTGCTGGAAGTTCCCCAGGCCGCCGCGGCGGAAGAGATCGTTCTGCTCGAGCATGAACTCGCGCGAGCCGACGCCGTCGTTCGAGGTCGCGAACCAGTCGTGCCAGATCAGGGTCATCCGCTCGACGAGCTGGTGGCGGGAGCGGACCATCCTGTCCATCCACCACAGGTGGTCGTGGCCCCAGGTGGCGTACGGATCGAGCGGCGCGCCGTCGACGGTCGGCTCTGGGCCGTCCATCGGCGCGGTCCCCGAGACCCGGGTGAGTGACGCCACGGCGGCGTCGAGGCCCAGGGCGGCGAGCTGCCTGGCCTCGCCGGGGCGCGGCCCGAACCCGGCGCGCCACAGCAGCCGCTCGGCCTGGCGCTCGCCGAACGTGCCGCTGTAGGAGGCGATGGGGGACGCGCCGAGGGCGCCGGCCGCAGGAACGGGCGTCGAGGGCGTCGGCGTGCCGCCGGGCGACGGCATCTCCGGCACCGTCGGCTGGCTGGGCTGCGGCGTCGTCGGCTGCGTGGGCTTGCGCGGCTTGCGCGGCGGCGCGCAGCGAGCAGGCAGTCGCTTCAGCGCCTTGCGCCGCTTCGCTCGGTTGTCGATGCGCTTGGCCTTGCGACGCAGCGCAGCACACGACCGCTGCTTTTTCCGTTGGCGGACGGAAGCCATTCCCGCACCCATCGGCACCTACGCTGAGCCGGTGAAGGACGAACTCGCTGAGTACTACATCCGCCGAGGAGCTTTTCTGACCGGCGAGTTCCAGCTCACGGGAGGCGGCACGAGCGACTTCTACATCGACGGCCGCCTGATCGCGACCTACCCGCCGGCGCTCCGCCTGATCGCCCGCATGCACGCCGCGCTGATCGCCGAGCACGACCTGCTGCCCGCCGACGGCTCGCTCGTCGGCCCAGCACTTGGCGCCGTCCCGATCGTCACCGCGCTCGGCCTCGAGCTCGACCGCCCTTTCGTGATCGACCGCGGCAAGGCGAAGGCCCACGGCCGCGGCCGCCGCTTCGAGGGCAGCTTCTCCGACGGCCCCCGCTGCCTGATCATCGAGGACCTCGTCACGGTCGGCTCGACGATGCAGGACACCGTCCGCGCACTCCGCGAGGAAGGCCGCGACGTCACCGACGCTCTGGTGACGGTCGACCGGCAGGAAGGCGGCCCGGAGGCGCTGGCCGAGATGGGCGTGACGGTGAGGGCGCTCCTCACCCAGGCGGACTTGCGAGCCGCCGCCGCGGCGAGCTAGGCCAACTGCAGTCCGCCGAACCGCGCCACCGCGCTGCGCGACGCCCGGTCAGTGCGAACCGTGCTGGATCGGCTTCGGACTACGGGTCCCATCTGACCTGGTTCGTACTGACCGAGCGTCACGCAGCGCGGTATCGCGGTGCAGTCGCTCGTCGCGGCCGCCGGCGCAACGAGGACGGACAGGATGAGGAGGACTCCGAGCGTGAGGCGCTTCATGTGATCCGTGAACGAACGCCTGACCCCGTACTCGGGCGAGTCTGTCTACTCTGGCTCGGATGAGGCTGACCCTTGCCCTTGTGGCATCCGCGCTCGCCCTGGCCGTCTTCCCGGCCACCTCGCCGTCACTGCCCACGCCGGTCCCGCCCAAGGACTGCAACTTCATGACGGTCAAGAACAAGCGGTACAACATCAAGGCCGACCAGTTGAGCTGCAGGAAGGCCCGCAAGCTCGCGAAGCGCATCCTGACCGGCGGGCGACGACGGCAAGTTCACGCTGCCAGTCGAACCCGACGGACGACATCCGCCTGTACTGCCGCAAGGGCAACACCTACATCTACGCCATCAAGCGCTGACGCCAGTGGTCAGCGTCTTCGCGCACGGCCTGATCCAGCGCGCGACGCTGCCGATCCCCGAAGGGCTGTTCGCCGCCGCGGCCGCGCTCGTCCTCGTCGTCTCCTTCGTCGCGCTGGCGGTGCTGTGGCCGCAGCCGCGCCTCGCGCGCGAGAACTGGCGCCCGCTTCCCGGCGGCGGGGTCCTCGGCTCGCGCGTGCTCGAGTGGGCCTGCCGGCTCGTCGGCGTCGTGGTGCTCGTCGCCGTCATCGGCGCCGGGCTCGCGGGCACGGAGAACCCGCTCAACAACTTCGCGACGACCTTCGTCTTCATCACGTTCTGGGTCGGGCTCGCCTTCGCCAGCGTGCTGTTCGGCAACGTCTTCGCGTACTTCTCGCCCTGGCGCGCGGTGCCGCTGAAGGGGCTGCGGCCGTATCCGGAGCAGCTCGGCCGCTGGCCGGCGGCGGTCACCATCGCCGGCCTTCGCCTGGGTGGAGCTCGCGTCGGGCTGGGCCGAGGACCCGCGCGCGGTCGGGCTGCTCGCGCTCGGCTACACGGTCGTCACGCTCGCGGCGCAGGTGGTCTACGGGACGGAGGCGTGGAGCCGCAACGGCGAGGGCTTCGCCGTCTACTTCGGCCTGTTCGCCCGGTTGTCGGCGTTCGAGCGCCGCGGACGGCACGGTGGGCGTGCGCGCGCCGCTGAGCGCCCTCGCCAACCTCGACGTCCGGCCCGGGACAGTGGCGCTGCTGATGGTGATGATCGGCACCGTCACCTTCGACGGGCTGTCGTCGGGATCGATCTGGCTGAACCTGACCGACCGCGACGAGACCGTCGTGGTCGCGACGCTCGGCATCGTGTTCGCGCTGGCGCTCGTCACGGCCTTCTACGCGCTGGGCGCCGGCGGGGCGACCGCACGCCGGCGCCTTCGTGCACTCGCTCGTCCCGATCGCGATGGTCTACGTCGCCGCCCACTACCTCAGCTACCTGGCCTTCGAGGGCCAGGCGATCACCTACCTCGCGTCGGACCCGCTGGGGGAGGGGTGGAACCTGTTCGGGACCGCGACGGCGACGATCAACTACGGCTGGCTCAGCCAGAACGCGATCTGGTACCTGCAGGTCGGCTTCGTCGTGGCCGGCCATGTCGCCGCGCTCGTGCTGGCGCACGACCGCGCGCTGGAGGTCGAAGGGGACGCCCAGGCGGCGGTACGCTCGCAACAGCGGATGCTGGTGGTCATGGTCGGTTTCACCAGCCTCGCCCTGTGGCTGCTGGCGGCGGCGCAGGGATGAGGCGTCTCGCGCTCCTCGGCGCGCTGCTCGCCCTCGCCGGCTGCGGCGGCGGTGAGTCCGGCGCAGCGGACACCGCCGGTCGCTCGGACCGGCTCGTCGACTTCTCGCTCAAACCGCCCTACGTCAACTCCCTGGAGGAGGACGCGGACTCCGGCGAGCTGCTGCTCACGACCAACCGCGGCTTCTTCCGCATCGACCCGAAGACGGACAAGGTCACCGAGCAGAAGGCCTCGATCGAGGAGGGCGGCAAGACCGCCAGCCTCGGAACCTTCCTCGAGCTCGACACGGCGGCGGACGGCACGCTCGTCGGGTCGGGCCACCCGGATCCCGGCTCGTCGATGCCGCAGTACCTCGGCTACCTGCGCTCGAGCGACGGCGGCAGGACGTGGGAGGTGACCGACCGCTACGGGCTCGCCGACCTGCACAAGATCGTCTTCGCGCACGACCGCGTGTACGCGTGGGACGCCGTGCTCAGCGCGATGCTGATCTCCGACGACGGTGGTCAGTCGTTCAGCGAGCACTTCACCCCGCGCGGCCTGATCATCGACTTCGAGGTCGACCCCGACGACGAGGACACGATCGTCGCCTCCACCGACGAGCAGCTCTACCGCTCCACCGACGGTGGCGACTCCTGGCGGCCGGCGCTGCGCGAGCAGGGCGTGCGCGTGCACTGGCCCGAGGCCGACAAGCTCTTCATCGCCACCAAGGACGGCCGCATCCAGGTGTCCGTCCGACGGCGGCGACACCTACGACGACGTGGGCGAGGTGGACGGCGAGCCCTACGTGCTCAAGGCGGGCGGCGATGGTCTGCTGCTGGCCCTCTCGGACGGCACCGTGTTGACAAGTGCCGACGACGGGGCAACCTGGAAGGAGGTGTTCCGCCCGTGAGACGCTTCCTGCTGCTCCTGATCGTCCTGCTCGCCCTCCCGGCGAGCGCCTCCGCGCACTCCCTCGTGCGGCCCGGCGGCGGCGTGGTCTCCTACTTGTCCCAGGACGCGACGTCGCTCAACGAGCTGATCGTGCGCGGCGCCGACGGCGGTCGCGTCGAGTTCCTCGACCGTGCGGTCGACGGCGGCATCGACCCCGGCAGCTGCGCGCCCGGCGAGCTCAACACCGTCGGCTACATCGTCCAGGTCTTCTGCCCTGCCGGCCCGGTCCAGCGCATCCGTGTCGACCTCGGCGACCGCGAGGACAGCGCCACGATCACCGTCGGCATCGCGATGAGCGTCCTCGCCGGCACGGGCGCGGACCGGGTCACCAGCGGCTCGGGCGCCGACGAGCTCGACGGCGGCACCGGCAACGACGCACTCGTCGGCGGCGCGGGCAACGACGTCATCGTCGGCGGCCCGGGCGCGGACGAGCTCGACGGCGGAGAGGGCGACGATCGCATCGGCGCCAGCGACGGCGAAGCGGACACGGTGCGGTGCGGCGCGGGCACGGACACGGTCGAGGCCGACGGCTCGGACACGGTCGCCGAGGATTGCGAGGTGGTCACCCGCACCAGTGTCGTACCGGTCACCGGCGGCGCGGACGAGCCCGGGCCGCCCGTGCTGGCCGTCGGTGCGCCGGTGCTGCAGCGCGGCGTCAAGAACGCCGTCATCCGCGTCTTCGCCACCGCGAGCGAGCCGGCGACGCTCAGTGCGTCGGGCTTTCTCGAGGCGGGCGGCCTGCAGCTGCCGATCGTGCGCCTGCCCGCAAAGGACGTGACCGTCGGTGGCGGCGGCGTCGTCCTCGGCTACAAGCTGACCGGCCGCCTCTGGAAGGTCGCCAGCAAGGCGCTGAGCAAGGGGAAGAAGTCGCGCGTGGGACTGTCGGTCGTCGCGACGGACCCGGGCGGTGCGTCGAGCCGCAAGCAGGTCCCTCGCATCACGCTGCAGCGGGGCACCACCAAGCGGTCGTTCGCCGCGCATCCAACGCCCGACGACGTCGACGGCGACGAGGTCGCCAATGATGTCGACAACTGCCCGACGGTCAGAAACAACCAGTTCGACTACGACCAGGACGGGCTGGGCGACGCCTGCGACGACGATGCCGACGGGGACACGGTGCCCAACACCGACGACAACTGCGACCTGGTGCCCAACCTCGATCAGGCGGACGCGAACGGCAACGGCTATGGCGACGCGTGCGACATCGACACGGACGGCGACGGCGTCGTCGACTCGGAGGACAACTGCCGCGAGCTTGCGAACACGGACCAGGCCAACAACGACGGCGACCGATTCGGCGATCTCTGTGACGCCGACCGTGATCAGGACGGGATCGACAACCAGTACGACCTCTGCCCGGACACCTACAGCCTGGCGAGCTCCGATCTCAACGGCGACGGGTTCATGAACGACCAGAGCGATGCCGACAACGACGGCCTGGGTACGGAATGCGACCCCGACGAGTCGGCCGTCACGCCGCCTCCTGCCGCCACCCCGACCCCGACGCCGGACCCGCTGACCGCCGAGATGAACACCGCCGCGACGCAGCGGCTCAAAGTGATCGGCGCGGGCCCGATCGTCACCGTGCGCTGCAGCGCCGCATGCACCGTGGCCAGCACGCTGACCAATCCGGCCGGCCAGGCAGTCGCAGTCGGCAACGCTCGGCTGAAGGCCGCGGGCACGACATTCGTCTTCCTGCGCCTCCGCTCGAGCGCCCGCAGGCCGATGACCGGCAGGATCACCACGGCGCTCACCGACGCCGCCGGAGCCACCACGTCGCTCACAAAAACAGTTCGTCTAAAACGCTAAACATCGGCTGTCCGTCAACGATCCGGCTATCCATTAGGCCTAGCGGGATCGTGCCCAATGCTGCTTCACTGCGCGCTAATTACCTTCGCGTTCCTTAAGGGGGAGCTTTGCGCAGCATTAAGCGGACCGCTATAGCGGCCTGTCTCATCACGGGAGCCCTCGCTCCTGCCATCGCCACGGGCAATCAGCTGCAGCCACGCCCGTGGAACCAGGTTCAAGGCACCGAACGCGGTGTCCGCGCTCGAGGATCCGCCGTCCGAGGCCTCAGGCCTGCCGGCCGCGCAGGAGAACATCGAGCTCGTCGGCGAGCTGAACCCGAAGGGCCCGGCGAGCTTCGGCAACACGGGCGTCCGCACCGGTGAGATCGCCGACCTCGCGGTCCACAAGGGCTACGCCTACCTGAACTCGTGGGACGGCCCGCTGTGTGATCGCGGCGGCACGTACGTCGTGGACATCCGCGACCCTGCGGCTCCCAAGGAGGTCTCCTACATCGCCCCGAAGCAGCCGTTCTACCACGGCGAGGGCGCGCACGTGATCTCCATCAGCACGCCCGCCTTCACGGGTGACATCCTGGCCGTCAACGACGAGACCTGGGGCTCCAACGTCGGCAACGACTGCGGTCCGGCGAGCACGGCAGGCGGCGGTTTCGACCTCTACAACGTCACCGACCCGGCGGCGCCGACAATCCTGGTCCAGGGCGCGGGCGACCGTGACGGCGGCGACGGTCCGCTCGGCGAGCAGGAGACCGACGCTGGCCAACTCCTACCACTCGGTCTTCGTGTGGCAGGCCGGCCCGAAGGCCTACCTGGTCGCTTCGGACAACGTCGAGCTCGAGGACGTCGACATCTTCGACATCACGAACCCGACCGCGCCGGTGCAGGTCGCCGACATCGATCTCGCGGACAGCGTTCCCGCAGATCCTCGACAACGAGAAGGCCAACGGCGCCGCCGTCTTCAACCACGACATGATCGTGAAGAAGATCGGCGACAAGTTCATCATGGCCGTCTCCAACTGGGACTCGGGCTACGTCCAGATCGACGTGACCGACCCGGCCAACCCGAAGTACGTCACGGACACGACGAACGGCAACGACACCCTGCGTCCGGGCCTGTTCGCCGAGGGCAACTCCCACCAGAGCGAGTTCTCCGCCGACAACCAGTTCCTGCTGGCTGCCGACGAGGACTTCGCGCCGTTCCGCTCCGTCCTCACGGGCGCGACGACCGGCAAGTCGCGCACGGCGATCGAGGGCGGCGACAACCCCAACCGGATCGCAGAACCTGCCGGACGGCGTCATGAATGGCCCGACGGTCTGGGCCGGGGACGGCTGCGAGGGTGCGGCGTTCGATTCGACGAGCGACCTCACTGATCCCGAGTTCCCGACGGCTCCGGCCGACGACGGCAACCCGAACACGGATCGCATCGCGCTCATCCAGCGTGGCGGCGCGACGACCACCAAGCCCACCGGTAACCCCGGTGCGGCCGGTGCGGCGTGCGGCTTCGCGGAAAAGATCGACAACGCCGCGGCCGCCGGCTTCGACGGCGTCGTGATCTACAACCAGGTCCGTCCGGACGACGGTCAGGTCAATATGAACACGACGGGAATCCAGGACGCGGTCCCGGCCACGATCCCCGCGGTGCAGATGCGCCGTGTGGACGCGCTTGGGCCGGAGGGCGCCATTTCGGCGTCCACGACGTCCGGTGCCTTCGGGACCGCCGGGCCGAACGTCTCGGTGTCCAACCTGTTCGACGGGTGGGGCTACACGCACCTGTACGACGCCAAGACCAGCCAGGAGATCGACGCGTACGCGATTCCGGAGTCCCAGGACCCGCGCTTCGCCGACGGCTTCGGTGACCTCACGGTCCACGAGTTCGCCACCGACCCGACCGAGCCGGTCGCCTACGCGGCCTACTACGGCGGCGGTATGCGGACGTTCCGCTTCTCGCGGACCGATGGCCTCGTCCCGACGGGCAAGTTCATCGACGACGATGGCAACGGCTCGAACTTCTGGGGCGTCGAGGCGTTCACGCTCAACGGCGAGCGGTACTTCGCCGGTTCCGATCGTGACTTCGGTCTGCAGATCTTCCGCTCCACGGCACCTTCCCGTGCCCAGCGGCCGGTCTGCGAGGAGAAGGCGGCCACGGCCACCGCGAATGCGGCGACGCAGATCACGGTGACCTGCACCGACGCCAACGACAACCCGCTGGCGATCCGGATCACCGATCCGCCGGACAACGGCACGCTCAGCGGCCTGACGACGCGCGCGTCGACGGCGACCCGCACGATCACCTACACGCCCAACGCCGGCTTCAGCGGCACCGACTCGTTCGGCTACGTGGCCAGCGACGGCGCTGCCGAATCGGCCGAGAAGCGCGTCACGGTGACGTGTCACCGCCGCGCCACGGCGACGCCGACGCCGTCGCCCGGTTCGGGCTACTACGACATCAAGCGCAAGCCGAAGATCACGGCGTTCGCGAAGCCCAAGCGCGACAAGAAGAAGCCGTTCGCGTTCCGGGTGCAGGGCAAGCTCAAGCTGCCTGCCGGCGTCACGAAGGCGGCCGGCTGCAAGGGCACCGTGCGGATCACGGCGAAGAAGGGCAAGAAGGTCCTCGCCAAGCGCCGCAACGGCATCAAGAGCACCTGCAAGTACAAGTCACGCGTGAAGCTCCGCACGAAGAAGGCGGGCAAGCGCGGCACGGTCAAGTTCAAGGTCGAGTTCCTCGGCAACGACCGGCTGTTCAAGGCCACGACGACCACGAAGGCCAAGTACGGCCCGGCCAAGCGCAAGAAGAACAAGAAGTAGTCCGATCCCCTAGGGGGCTTTCCGGATAGCAGCGCCCGGGGAGGGCATGGCACCATCACGCCATGTCCTCCCCAGCTGTTTCTGCCCGCGGGCTGACCCGCGTCTATGGTCGAGGGGCCCACGGCCGTGCACGCGCTGCGCGGCGTGGACCTCGACATCACTCCTGGTCGACTCACCGCCGTCATGGGCCCCTCGGGCTCGGGCAAGTCGACCCTCATGCATCTGCTCGCCGGTCTCGACAAGCCGGACGCAGGGACCGTCTCCGTCGGCGGCGTCGAGGTCACCGAGCTCGACGACAAGGGTCTGACGGAGCTGCGGCGCGAGCACATCGGCTTCGTCTTCCAGTTCTTCAACCTGCTGCCGATGCTCACGGCGCGGGAGAACATCCTGCTGCCGTCGGAGATCGCCGGCACCACCGTCGACCAGGCCTGGCTGACCGAGCTCGTCGACCGCATCGGCCTGACCGATCGCCTGACGCACCGGCCCTCCGAGCTCTCGGGCGGCCAGCAGCAGCGAGTCGCCGTGGCGCGCTCCCTGGTGACCCGCCCGACGGTGCTGTTCGCCGACGAGCCGACGGGCAACCTGGACTCGGCGACGAGCCAGGAGATCCTCGCGCTCATCCGCACGGCGGTCGACGGCTTCGGCCAGACGACCGTGATGGTCACGCACGACCCGCGCGCGGCGGAGATCGCCGACCGGGTGCTGCAGCTCGAAGACGGCCAGATCGTCTCCGACGAGGATCGGCGCGCCTGATGCGCAAGGTCGCGCTGAAGGGCCTGTGGCTGCGCCGCGGGCGCGCCCTCTTGACCACGATCGCCGTCGTCCTCGGCGTCGCGATGGTCTGCGGCACCTACATCCTCACCGACACGATCGACAAGGCGTTCGGGTCGATCTTCTCGTCGGCCAACGCCAAGACGAGCGCCGTGGTCACCGCCCGCGGCGCGATCCAGGAGTCCAACAGCGGGCTGGCGACGCTGCCGTCGTCGCTGCTCGACGAAGGTGCGCTCCGTCGACGACGTCGAAGAGGCGACCGGCACGGTCGAGGCCTCCGGCTTCGGCACCGACCAGGTCCGGCTCGTCCTCGACGGCAAGGTCGTCGGCAACGAGAACGCTCCAAAGCTCGGCGTCGGCGCCGAGTTCGGCGGTTCGCAGCGCTTGAACCCCTTCACGCATCGAGGAAGGCGAGTTCCCTGATCAGGACGGCGAGATCGCGTTGCTGCCAGGACCTCGCCGAGGATGAGGACCTCGACATCGGCGACACCATCGGCGTGTCCGCGCAGACCGGGGACGGAGGACTTCGAGATCGTCGGCATCGCGCGCTTCGGCGACGTGGGCTCGCTCGGTGGCGCGACCTTCGGGCTCTTCGATCTGGCGACGGGTCAACGGCTGCTCGACAAGGAGGATCGCCTCAACACGATCTCCGTCGCCGCCGCGAGCGGCGTGCCCGACGCAGCAGCTCAAGGAATCGCTGCAGGAGGCGCTCGGCGAGCGAGGTGCGGGTGCGCACCGGCGACGAGCAGGCCGCCGCGGACTCCGAGGACATCGAGGAGGCGCTCTCGTTCATCCGGTACTTCCTGCTCGCCTTCGGCTTCATCGCGCTAGGCGTCGGCGCGTTCGTCATCTACAACACGCTCACGATCACGGTCGCCCAGCGCGTGCGTGAGCTGGCGACGCTGCGCGCGCTCGGCGCCACCGGCCGCAGGTGCGCCGGTCCGTGCTCATCGAGGGGCTCGTGCTCGGCGTGCTGGCCTCGGCGGTCGGCCTCGTCGGTCGGCTACTTCCTCGCCCAGGGCCTCGCGTCGCTGATGGCGGCGCTCGGCATCGACCTGCCGCAGACCGACCAGGTCGTCAAGCCGCGCACGATCATCGCGTCCGTCGCGATCGGCGTGGTCGTGACCGCGATCGCCTCGATCGCGCCGGCCCGGCGTGCGACGCGCATCAGCCCCGTCGCCGCGATGCAGGAGGGCGCGAAGCTGCCCGGCCAAGTTCGGGACGCGCCGGCCGGTGTGGGGAGTCGCGGTGCTGGTGCTGGCCGCCGCCCTGCTCGGCTTCGGCGCGTTCGGCGGCGGCGACGTCGGGCTCGGCCTGATCATGATCGGCATCGGCACGCTCGTCCTGTTCGTCGGGGTGACGATGCTGGCCCACCGAGTCGTGACGCCCGCTGGCGGCGCGGCTCGGCGCTCCGGCGCGCCGGTTCGCCGGCGCCGCCGGGCACCTCGCTCGCGAGAACGCCTCCCGCAATCCGGCGCGGACCGCGTCGACCGCGGGTGCGCTGATGATCGGCCTCGCGCTGGTCACCCTGGTCGCGACGCTCGGCGAGGGGCTGCGGTCCTCGAGCCGCGAGGCGGTGGAGACGCAGGTCAAGGCCCCGTTCGTCGTCGTCTCGGCCAACGGGTTCGACACCGTGCCGCGCGCGGTCGGCGAGGCGATCGCCACGGTCGACGGCGCCGAGGTCTACCGCATGCGCGCCGACCGCGCCCGGGCATTCGGCGAGGCGCTGACCGTCAACGGCGTGTCCCGGGGCGCGGGGGCGGTCACCAACCTCGAGGTCGAGCCCGGCCCGGACGAGGCGGTGCTCGAGCGCTCCTACGCGTCCGACGAGGGGCTGGCGATCGGCGACTCGTTCACGCTCACCGGCCCGGACGGTCGACGATTTCGACGTCACCGTCGCCGGGCTGCAGACCCGCACCGCGGTGCAGAAGATCGACCCGCGTCCTCGGGCAAGGTGATCATCAGCCAGGCGACGTTCGACGAGCACTTCCCGCGGCCGGGCGACCAGTTCGTCTTCGTCGCGGTCGACGTCACCCTCGACGACATCGAGGGCGCGATCGCCGCGTTCCCGGACATCGAGGCCGACACCCGCGCGGACTTCATCACCGCGCGCGTCGACGCAGATCAACGGGCTGCTCGGGCTGCTCTACGTCCTGCTCGCGCTGTCGGTGATCGTCTCGCTGTTCGGCATGGTCAACACCCTGGTGCTGACCGTGTTCGAGCGGACCCGCGAGATCGGGATGCTGCGCGCGGTCGGGCATGTCCCGCCGCCAGGTCCGCCGCATGGTCCGCCAGGAGTCGATCATCACTGCGCTGATCGGCGCGGCCATGGGCCTGCCGCTCGGCGTGCTGCTGGCCGCCTTGATGGCGAAGGCCCTGGAGTCCGAGGGCGTGACGTTCGCGCTGCCGGTCGGGTCGCTGATCGCCTTCACCATCGTCGCGATCATCGCCGGCATCCTGGCCGCCATCGCCCCCGCCCGCCGAGCCGCTCGCCTCGACGTCCTGCGCGCGCTTCAATACGAGTGATGCGGCGCATGCTCCTCGTCGTCGGTCTGTTCCTCCTCACCGCCCCGGCCGCCGCCGGGGCGGCGGAGCGGCCGGTGGCGTGGAGACCTGCATGACCGCGGCGCAGCTCGGCCGACGTCCGGGAGCTGCGGTGTCGGTCTTCGTCGACGCCTGCGGCACCAACCAGGACGCGCAGCGCGTGGACGTGGCGCGCACTTCACGCCGGGTGACGATCAGCGTCTTCGATGAGGACCCGGTGGGCGCAGAGATCTGTCCCGAGCTGGCACGGCGGGTCGACCTCACCGTCGACCTCGGCGGGCGGCTGGGGCGCCGCGCGATCATCGATGGCTCGGACGGACGGACCGTCGTCGGGCCCGAGGTCGCCGTCCCCTGGCGCTTCGAGGATCGGACGTTCCAGGCCGGCCAGCGCCGCGTGAAGATCTCCTTCCCCCGCCTTTGCGGTCCCACTGTCCAGGGCTACACCCGTTTCGCGGTCCGCCGGGGGAAGCGATCGATCACCGTGAGGGTGCTACAGGCGCCGCCGCGACCCGCCCGCTTACCCGACTCCGTGTGGGCGCGAGACCAGGAAGGTCTCGCTCAAAGGACGGCTCGGCCGGCGCGCCGTCCGCGACGGCGCCGCCTAGGCGATTGGCGACCGAGGCCGGCGAGACAGACTGCCGGTCTCGTAGCGCACGCGACGGGCGAGGGCGGGTCCGCAGGCGCCTGCGCGAGGTGCCTCCAGCCCGGCTGAGTGAGATCAACAGGCGTGCCGGCCATGGTGGCGAGGGGCGGCCGAGTGTGTCGCGTTGGTGGGCGATATGTGCCGCCCAGGCGACACAAGATGATTGCGGCGGCGAACAGCGGAAGCTCGCGGCAGGGAGCGGATCTTCCCCACCCTCACCAGCCAGGTGACGGCCGAGACCGCCGCACGCAGCGAGTGCCGCTCAAGGGCCCGCAGCTCGCCATGCCGTGCTCCCGTCGAGCGATGCGGTCACCTACGCCGAGAGCATCGAGCTGCTCCGAGGGCTCGACTTCGACGTGATCGTCCCGTGATGTCCTGACTCAGCCTTCCTCCTTCGCGAACTTCCCTTCGAGGTCCTTGACGACGTCGGGGTCGCGCAGGGTCGTCACGTCGCCGAGCTCCTTGCCCTCGGCGATGTCGCGCAGGAGGCGGCGCATGATCTTCCCCGAACGCGTCTTGGGGAGGTCGCCCGTCCAGATGATGCGCTTCGGCCGGGCGAGCTTGCCGATCTTGTTCGCGACGTGGTCGCGGAGCTCCTGGACGAGGTCGTCGCCCCCGTCGTCCTCGTCGCCCTCGAGCGTCACGAAGGCGGTGATGGACTGGCCGGAGTCCTCGTCGGCCTGGCCGATGACGGCGGCCTCGGCGACCTTGGCGTGGGAGACGATCGCGGACTCGACCTCGGCGGTTGACATGCGGTGCCCGGAGACGTTGATGACGTCGTCGACGCGGCCGATGATCGAGATGTATCCGTCCTCATCGGCGCGGGCGGCGTCGCCGACGAAGTAGATCTCCTTGCCGAACTTCTCGAAGTAGGTCTCGACGAAGCGCTCGTCCTCCTGGTAGATCGTGCGCAGCATCCCGGGCCACGGACGCTGGAGGGTGAGCAGCCCCTGCTCGGTGCCCGCGTCCTCGTTGTCCTCGGTGACGACCGCCGCCTTGATGCCGGGCATGGGCTTGCCGGCGATGCCGGGCTTCATCGGCAGGACGCCCGGGAGCGTGGTGATCATGATGCCGCCGGTCTCGGTCTGCCACCACGTGTCGACGACCGGGCAGCGCTCGCCGCCGATCACCTTGTAGTACCAGAGCCAGGCCTTCGGATTGATCGGCTCGCCGACCGTGCCGAGCAGCTTCAGCGAGCTCAGGTCGGCCTTCTCGACGTGCTCGACGCCCCACTTCATGCAGGCCCGGATCGCGGTGGGGGCGGTGTAGAACTTGGTGACGGAGTACTTCTCGCACAGCTCCCACCAGATGCCCTTGTGCGGGTAGTCGGGGCCGCCCTCCCACATCACCGAGGTGCAGCCGTTCGCCAGCGGCCCGTAGACGATGTAGGAGTGCCCGGTGATCCAGCCGACGTCGGCCGAGCACCAGTAGACGTCCTCGTCCTCCTTGAGGTCGAACACCGCCTTGTGCGTGTAGGCAACGTGCGTCAGGTAGCCGCCCGAGGTGTGCAGGATGCCCTTCGGCTTGGCGGTCGAGCCGGACGTGTAGAGGATGAACAGCGGCGTCTCGGCGTCCATCGGCTCGGCGGGGCACTCGTCGTCTGCTGCCTCGCAGGCGTCGTGGTACCAGACGTCCCGCTTGGAGTCCATCGGCGCGTCGTTGTCGGCGTGCTTGACGACGAAGATCTTCTGGAGCGTGTCGAGGTCCGCCATGCACTCGTCGACCTGCTGCTTGATGGGCGCGGTCTTGCCCTTGCGGCGGGCGCCGTCGACGGTGATGAGCGCCTTGGCCTCGGAGAACTCCATCCGCTCCTTGACCGAGCCGGGGGAGAAGCCGCCGAAGACGACATTGTGGATCGCGCCGATGCGCGCGCAGGCGAGCATCGCGACGGCGACCTCGGGGATCATCGGCAGGAAGATCCCGACGACGTCGCCCTTCTCGATGCCGTTGTCCTTCAGCGCGTTGGCGAACTTCTGGACATCGCGATGAAGATCGGCATAGGTGACATCCCGTGTCTCGCCTTCCTCACCGTGCCAGTGGAAGGCGACGCGGTCGCCGTTGCCGGCTTCGACGTGACGGTCGACGCAGTTGTGCGCGACGTTGAGCTTGCCGTCAGCGAACCACTTGTAGAACGGCGGGTCGGACTCGTCGAGGATCGTCTCGGGCTCCGTGGCCCAGTCGAGCGCTTTGGCCCGCTCGGCCCAGAAGCCCTTGAAATCCTTCTCGGCCTCCTGATAGATCCCGCCGTCGGAGACGAGCGCCTGCTCGACGAACTCCTCCGGCGGATCGAAGGTCTCGACTTCCAACAGCTGCTCGAGGTCCTCCTCCAAGGTGCTCATGGAGGAGTCCTACCCGATCAGGGACGTCGAGTTGCGCTTTTTGCGTTTGCGCTTCTTGGATGACGGATGGGGAGTGCGCGCGGCGGCGGCCTCCTCCACCGGCGCAGGGTCCGGCGCGGCGAGCTTGCCCTTGGCCTGGAGGCGCTCGGCGCGGGCGTCGATCCGCTCCTGGCGCAGCTCGGCGTTCGAGGGCCAAGGCTCCTCCTTGCCGCTCGCCCAGGCAGGCGGCAATCCGCCCAACCAGCGGCCGAGTATGAGGAAGGCAAGGAAGATCGTCCACAACGGCAGCAGCGGCTGGCGCGTTCCGAATAACGACGGCGCCGCCCGCCGCGAACATCCCGAGGATGCCCATCGTGCGGGTGAGAAGGCCTGCTCGCATCGCGTTGAGCACGACGAGCACGGACCCGACCGAGAAGGCGAAGGTCCCCAACAACTCGACTGCCGATCCGGCTGCCGTGGCCGACGGTCGCTCTCCGACAGCGTCCACCGTGCGGGCGCCGGAGAGAATGTCCCCGTGCCAAGCCTCCTGCGCGACGAATGCGGTCACGAGGCCTGCTGAGGCGATGAAGGCACCGAGGGCGGGAAGCGGCACCGCGAACCGAGGCGTCTGCAGTCGCCGGGCTCGGGTCGCGCGCCCGAGGTAGGTGAGGGTCACTCCGACTCCGAGCAGTCCAAACGCAAACAGGAGCACGCTCGCGTAGGCCCCGAGCGGCTTGTCCTGGGCGAACAGGAAGTCGGCGACGTGCACCGACGTGGCTTCACCGATCGGGCCCGGCGCCTCGAGGTTCCGCAACGAGTCCAGCAGGAGTGCGGATGGGCGGCCGTCGCCCGCCAATAGGGCGACCACGAAGCCCGCGATCATGAGTAGTCCACTCAACACCGCGATCGCGGCCGCGCGCGGGCGCGTCCGCTTCTCCCAGGCCAGCTGGGCGTCGACGGATTGCGCGTCGGTGACCGCCATGGCGCAGAAGCCTACGAGGCCCGCGACAATGGGGCGCGTGGTCGCCAAGCTCCTGTCCGCTGCGCGCTACACCTGGCGCTTCCACGACTTCGTGGACGAGCAGCACGAGCGTCACGGCGCGAGCTGGACGCTGAAGCTCCCAGGGCTGCCGGATGCCGTGGTGACCAGCGATCGCGAGCTGATCAAGCACGTGCTGACGGGCAACCCGCTGTCGCGCCGTCACGCCAACGACATACTCCTGCCCGCCCTCGGGGAGCATTCGCTGCTCCTGCTCGAGCCGAAGCCCCACCTCGAGCGGCGCAAGCAGCTGCTGCCGCCCTTTCACGGCGAGCGCGTGCAGCACTACGGCGCGCTGATGCGGCGGCTGATCGAGGCGGATCTCGACGCCTGGCCGGACGGCGGCACCGTGAAGGTGCTGGAGCAATGCGCGCGCGGTCACGCTCTCGGTCATCCAGGAGGCGGTGATCGGGACCCGTGACGAGGTCTTCGCCCGCCGGGTGGCGGAGATCCTCGACATGTTCGCCTCGCCCATGGCCAACTTCGGCCTGTTCGCCCCGGCCCTGTCGCAGCGCGCATGGTGGAACCAACCCGCCGAGGTCTTTCATCGCAAGCGCGATCAACTCGACGCCCTCATGGCGGAGGCGATCACGGCTCGGCGCGCCGGCGCGCCCGGCGACGACATCCTCTGGATGCTGCTCGACCTCTCCGACGCCGAGCTCAACGACGAGCTGAAGACCCTGCTGGCCGCCGGCCACGAGACCACTGCCACGTCGATCGCGTGGGCGGCGGACCTGCTCGCACACCATCCAGAGATCGCCGACCGCGTGCGCGCGGGTGACCGGGCCTATCGCGCGGCCGCCGCCAAGGAGGTCCTGCGGCTGCGCACGATCCTGCCGATCAGCGTGGCGCGCACGCTGCTCGAGCCCACCGCAGGGCTGCCCGCCGGGACCGTCGTGCTCGTCCACGCAGGACGCCTGCACCAGGACCCGGAGCTGTTCCCGGAAGCCGACTATTTCGCCCCGAGCGCTTCCTGGACGGCGGCCAGGGTGAGCGGGCCCCCTATACCTACCTGCCGTTCGGCGGTGGCGCGCACCGCTGCATCGGATCGGCGCTCGCGACCCTCGAGTTGGAGATCGCCATCGAGACGATGCTCGAGCGCTTCGAGCTCGAGCCTGTCGGGCCGCCCGCGAAGCCGGTGCGGCGCGGGCCGACGTTCGTCCCGGCCGACGGCGGTCCGGTCCGGGTGCGGGCACGCTGATGGACTGCCCGGCGTGCGGCTCGCCGCTGGCGCCCTGGCGCCGGGCGCCCGACAACGAGCCGGCATCGACCGCGACCCGGTTGCTGTTGCGCTGCGCGGCGTGCGGGACGGCGCGTGACGGCGGGGGACCCGGTCCCCGAGGCCCACGAGGAGGCGCCTACGCACCCGGCGCGCCGCGCGGGGCCCGGCTGGCGGCGCCGCTGCTGCGGACCTTCGACCGCCAGCGGCTCGCCCTGCTCGGCGATGCGCCCGGTCCCTTGCTGGACGTCGGCGCCGGGCAGGGCCGCTTCGTCGCCTTCGCGCGCGCGCACGGGCACGCGGACGCGCGCGGCATCGAACCCTCCTCGCGGTCGACCGCACCCCACGTCGACGCCGTCGCCCTCGAGGACGCGCGCTTCGAGGACCTCGGCGCGATCACGCTGTGGCACGTGCTCGAGCACGTCGAGGATCCGGCCGCGGCGCTCGAGCGCCTGCGCGGCTGGCTGCGCCCGGGCGGCGTCCTGCTCGTCGGCGTCCCCGACCTCGACTCGCTGCAGGCGCGGATCGGCGGCCCGCGCTGGTACCACCTCGACCTGCCGCGCCACCGCACGCACTTCACCGCCCGCGGCCTGCAGCTCCTGCTCGAGCGCACCGGCTTCCGGGTCGACCACGTCCAGCGGCGCATGCTCGAGCAGAACCCGTTCGGCCTGTGGCAGTCGGCGGTCAACCGCGTCACGCCGACGCCGTCCTGGCTCTACCACGCGCTCAAGCGCAACGCGCCGCTGCGCGCGGCGGACGCGGTCCCGACGGTCCTCGCCCTGCCCGCGCTGCCGTTCGTGGTGGCCGCGCGCCCCGAGGGAACAGTGGCAATCCGAGCAATAGCCTGAACTGCATGTCCGAAGGCTTCGGTGGTTTCTTCAATGATCCCGATCTGCAGAAGCGCCTGGCCGAGATGGCCGAGCAGATGCAGGGCGCCCAGAATCTCGCCTGGGCCGACAACGCGATCAATCTCGCCGTGCAGATGACCGTCGCGGCGATCTCACGCATCAACCTCCAGGGTTCCGCGGAGGATCAGGCGGCGCAGATCCGCAGCGTCATGGGGGTCGTCTTCCCCGAGGCCGTCACGCTGGTGCGTGAGGCGCGTCAGGGTCTGGCCTGACCTTCGCTTCGATCTCGACCTCGCGGGCGGCCTTGCCGCTCGCGATGGCCTCGCGGAACGACCGGAAGTTGAAGACGGCGACGAGGGCGATGAACCCGACGCCCAGCGAGAACGCGCCGATCGCGATCTGCTGGCCGACGGAGTAGGCGGCCACCACCGAGGACCCGCCGAACACCTTGACGAGCAGCGCCTGCTGGACGCCGGCGCCGCCGGGCGTGAACGGCAGCAGCGCGGCGATCGCGTTGACGCCGAGGACGAGCAGGACGTTGCGGACCGAGCCGCCGACGCCGAACGCCTCGAGCAGGCACCAGAAGGCGGCGAAGCGGAACAGCCAGCCGACGAACTGGAAGGCGAACACCTCGCGCAGGTAGCGGCGGCGGTCCTTGAGGATCACGAAGCCCTGGCGGACGCGGTCCCAGAACGCGCGCACGCGCGCGCTCAGCAGCGCGAACAGGACGAAGACGAGGATGCCCAGGACGCGTGAGGCGCGAACAGCGTGCCCTTCGGGTGCTCGGCGAAGAAGGAGAGCTCGAAGGCCCCGAGGTCCGGGAAGTCCGGCAGCTTCGGGAAGGCGCCCTGGCTGAAGGCGAAGGCCAGCACCGGGACCGCGATGACGAGGTCGTAGATCGCCTCGACGAACATCGACGAGCCGACGGCCGGATAGCTCGAGTTCGGGATCGAGGTCTTGGTCAGGAACAGCTTCATCACGTCGCCGCCGCGGGCGGGAACGACGTTGTTGAAGCCGTAGGCGGCCATGTAGGCGCCCCAGATCCGCCGCCACTGGAAGGTCTCCTCGGGATAGGCGGCCTGCAGGACGTGAAACCACGCGCGCGAGCGGAAGGCGAGGTAGATCCCGAAGAACGTCAGCCCCAGGATCAGCACGAGCCAGTTGACCCGCGCGAGGTTCGCGAAGAACTCGCCGACGGAGTCGAAGAAGGATCCGATCGAGGCGACGGGCACGACGGGGTTACGACTGCCGGAACCGTAGCCTCCGAGGGGTGGCGAGGCCCATCGCTGATCCTGATGCCGGCCGAGCCGGGCCCCCTAGGTTCTCATGCGCCGGTTAGTGGCACTGGGCGTCGTCCTGACCGCGCTGTTCGCGGTCTTCTGGGTCGTGCGGCCGCTCACGCAGGACGAGGTGCGCGACTTCATCGAGCCGGCGGATGGCTTCGCGGCGCCGCTGTACGTCGGGGTGGCGGGCGTCCTTGGGGCGCTGCTGGTCCCCGGGCCGCTGCTGGCGGGCGCGTCCGGCCTGCTGTTCGGCACGTGGACAGGCTTCGTCGTCACGCTCAGCGGCGCGACCGTCAGCGCGCTCATCGGCCGCGCGATCGGCGCGCGCGCTTCGCGCCGCTCGCCCGTCCGCGACGCATCCCTCGCCGTCTCCGTCCGCAAGCACGGGACGCTGGCGGTGATCGCGCAGCGACTCGCGCCGGTGGTCCCGGACGGCCCCTTCAACTACGCGTTCGGCGTGGCCGGGATCGCGGCGTGGCCGCTCGTCCTCGGGACGCTGATCGGCTCGGCGCCGCGCGCGTTCGCCTACACCGCGCTGGGCGACTCCCTCGACGACGGCATGACCCCGCTCGCGCTCGTGGCGATCGGTGTGGTCGTGCTCACCGGCGCTGTCGGCACCATCGTCGCACTGCGCCTGCGCCGTGCCGGCTGATGCCCTCGCACTGGCGCTCGGAGGGATAGACGAACCCATCCCTAAGGGGGCTACCGCTCGCGGCCGTTGCGCGGGAAGCTGCGAGACATGCGACGGCTCGGTCTCGTACTTCTCGCTCTGCTCCTCCTGGCACCGGACGCCGGCGCCGCCCCCGATCCGGAACGCGAATCGGATACACCGACGGGCGCCGTGTTCTACACCGGCCAGTCCGAGGCGGACGTCAAGCAGACGGTGAAGAGCGGCTTCCGGCTCACCGACATCGAGGTCGTCAGCACGTCGCCCTGGCGCTTCACGACCACGTACGTGAGCAACAAGGGCAGCTACGAGCGCGGCTGGGCATGGTGGGCGGGCCGGACCCCCGACGAGGCCGGCAAGCTGCTCGAGCAGCACAAGCAGCGCATCATCGACCTCGAGACCAACCGGGTCGGCAACAAGACGCTCGTCACGATGGTGACCGTCGAGAACAAGGGCAAGTCCGGCAAGGGCTGGTGGTGGTACCTCGACCAGACCGCCGATCAGGTCAAGGCCCTGATCAACAAGCACGAGCTGCGGATCACCGACCTCAACGCCTACGAGATCGGCGGCAAGACGCGCTTCAGCTTCGTCGGCGTGCCCAACAAGGGTGAGGACGCGCCGCGTGGTGGTGGTGGACAGGCGTGACCGCCGCCGCACTCAAGAAGGAGGTCAACGCGAAGGGCGCGCGCCTGATCGACATCGAGCGCCAGCTCAACGGCGCCTACGCCGGCGTCGCGGTCAAGGACGCACGGCTTCTACGACATCTGGCGCAGCGCCGGTGTCTCGCCGCCGAGGAGATCGGGCGGCTCGCCGTCAACGAGGGCTCCCGCGTCTTCGAACTCGAGACGGCCCCCGGCGGCTACGCCGCGCTGCTGGTCGGCAACACCAACTCCGAGACCTCGCGCATCCGTCCGCTCATCAACAACTCCCCCTTCAACGGCGCGACCAGGCGGCGCGAACGTCAAGCCCGTCGGCGGCGCGCCGACGGCCGCCCTCGGAGCGGACCGCCCCTATCAGCCGATAAGCGTCATGAAGCTGGTCCCGTTCGTCTACGCGCTCTACCAGTACGACAGGGGCCGGCTCGTCGGCGACGGCGGCGGCCGCGACCGACCTCGACAAGATCACGGTCAGCTACAAGGCGCCGCCCGGCATGCCCGACGCCGGCTGCCCGGCCAACGACGGCATGGACGCGACCTTCACCGACACGCTGCGCAACACCATGTCGCGCGCGATGCAGGAGTCGCTCAACCGCGGCCACGAGACGCTGCTGAACCTGTTCACGCCGGAGGCGATCACCGACTTCGCCCAGCGGTCGCTCGGGATGGTCAGCACGAAGATGTACTACGGATGCCCGCACGCGGACAAGAAGCTGTGGACGGAGAGCCGGACGACGCTCGACGACATGATCAGTCTGCTCGAGACGGTGGAGGACACCGACTGTTCACGGACGCAGTTCCCGGCGACGCGACTCGCCAGGCCAGCGACGAGTACTGGGACCTGATCGCGCACTGGGACAAGTGGGCGATTCAGGTGATGGTCGAGTGCCGAGGCCGCGAAGGCCGGGAAAACGGCGATCGTCGACGACTTCATGGCAAGATCGACCATATCGCCAAGGGCGGCGGGTACGACAACAAGCCGGGCGAGCAAGCGTGCTGTCGCAGTCGCGCCTTCGCCAGCCAGGTGGACGTGCCCGTACTGGCGAGGACGGCGAGTCTTCGCCGACACGTGGTTCGCGGGCTTCTACGCGAACGACATCCCCGTGCCCTGCACCCAGGCGGACGCTGCGGCCAACGTGCTCGACGACGCGTGCGAGACATTCGCGGCCGCGATGGGCGACATCTACAACAGCTCAACGCCGAGCTCTACCGCCCGGCGATCCGCAAGGCGCTCAAGACCTGGTGAGCACCTGCAGCACGTCGTCGTCGTGCGTGGCCGGCTTGGCCTTGGCGATGACGTGCTGCACGACGCCCTCGCCGTCGATGACGAACGTGGACCGCGTCGAGCCCCAGTACTTGCGGCCGTACATCGACTTCTCCTGCCAGGTCCCGTAGGCCTCGCAGACCGCGTGGTCGGAATCGGCCAGCAGGGTGAAGTTGAGCTCCTGCTTGTCGTGGAACTTCTTGACCTCCTTGACCGGGTCCGGTGACACGCCGAGCACGACCGCGCCCGCCTCCTCGTAGTCGGCCCGGTGCTCACGCACGCCGCACGCCTGCGTCGTGCACCCCGAGGTGTTGGCCTTCGGATAGAAGTAGAGGACGACCGTCTGACCGGCGAAGTCGGCCAGGCTGACCTCGTTGCCGTCCTGGTCGGGAAGGGTGAAGGCGGGAGCGGGCTGGCCGGGTGCGATCATGGCCGGGCAAGGTACTGGCGATGAGCTCCGACGACGAGATCACCTACGAGGAGTTCGGCCGGCGCTTCTTCGAGCACGCGGTCACCGAGGAGCGCGTTCTCGCCGGCTTCGGTGGGCTGACGGGCGAGCCGATCGCCTTCGGGCCGATCGGCGCCGGGCCGGGCAAGCTGGCACGGGTCAGCGCGAACGGCAGCGTCACCGAGCCCGCCATCGAGCAGACCTCCTACGACCCGATCACCTTCGCGCTCACCATCCCGGTGGCGCTCGAGCTCGAGATCGGCCTCGGCGTCGACAAGCACACGTTCCACGCCGAGCTCGCCGTCGCGCTGACGCTGCGCGCCCGGGCACTCGCACCGCTGCGGGTCGTCATCGACGTCGAGCCGCCCAGCAGCCGCGACGTCAAAGTCGTGCTCACCGCCGAGGCGATGCGCTCCGAGGTCCTGCGCCGTGTCGCCGGCATCGACCGCGAGATCGCCCGCTTCGTGGCGCGCTACATCGCACGCGAGATCGACAAGCCGCACATCCGCGCCGCACGCGACATAGACGTGGCCAGGCGCATCGACGGCGCCTGGAGGGGGTAGCGTCGGCGGGGTGCCGCCGCTTCCCGTCCGCATCGCCTCGCGCGCGCCGTTCCTCAAGCGGCTGCCCATGCTCAAGCTGCTCGCCATCGGCGAGATCGCCCTGCTCGCACGCGACCACGTCTCGATGCTCGACGCCGACGAACGGCGCAAGCTGCTCGGCCTGGTCCGCAAGGGCAAGGGCCGCACGCGCAACCTCTCCGAGAAGGAGCGCGAGGAGCTGGCGTGGCTCGTCGCCAAGGCCGAGCCACGCCGCTTTGCCGGCCTCGTGGCCGACAAGCTCTCACCCGTACCGCTGCCCAAGCGGGTCGTGAACGGGCCTCGCGTCAAGCCCTCGCGCTGATCACGACCAGCCGCGTCCACGGCGATCGCCATCCAGCCGGCCTCGAAGACCGCCCGCGGCGCGGACCTTCTCGGCGCCTCGTCGGCGCTGTCCACCCAGATGTGGGCGTTAGAGCGTCGAGTTCACGCTGATCCCGACGAGCAGGCCGACGGCGGCCTGGCTCGCGAGCCACGGGCGCGACGGGCCGAGCGCCGCGCCCGCCACGAGGATCCAGGGGAGGAACGGCAGCCAGATGCGCTCGATCTCCGCCTTCGAGAGCCCGGAGACGTTCGCGAGCAGGACGGCGGCGATCCCGCCGCCGACGAGCAGCCAGAGGCGGTCGTCGCGCAGCTTGGCGAGCGCGACAACGACCGCCGGCCCGAGCCACACCGCCAGCGCCGCCAGATTCGCGAAGAGGAAGAAGCCGTACGGCCGCGTCATGGCGACGCTCTCCCGGTACTCGCGATGGGTGGCGAGGAACCCGTCCCACCACCAGAACCCGGCGGCGCCGAACGCGGCCACGACGCCGAGCACCGCCAGCGTCGCGAGCACGAGCGGCCGCACCCGCCGCCGCGCGATCGCCACGGCAAGAGGGACAGTCCCCAACAACACCAGACCGTACGAGCAGAACAGCGCGATCCCGAGCAGCAGCCCACCGCCGACCGCCAGCACATCCGTTCCAAGAGGCCTGCCCCCTTGGAACGTGAGCGCGAGGACGAGGAGGCAGATGCCCCAGGCGCCGATGGCCATGTAGAGGCCGTCGGCCGTGGTGGTGATCGACAGCGCGGCGGCGCCGAGCACGAGGAACGGCGCCGCCCGTCGGGCGACGTCCTCCCCGGCGACCGCGCGCGTCGCGATCAGCACGGCCGGGCCGGTGGAGGCCGCGGCGAGCAGGATGACCATCGCGGCGGGCCACGTGCCGCCGAGCCCGATCTGCGCGAGTGCCCAGAGCCCGAGCACCATCGCCGGCGGATGCGCGCGCACGTGGGTGGGGAAGGTGTCGATGCGGTCGACGAAGCTCGACAGGAAGGCGCCGGGCGAACCGACCTCGGCGACCGCGTGGATGTACTGCGTCTTGACGCGCAGCGGCCGCTCGAGCTCGGTGATGCTGTCGATCAGCGCGAGGCCGACGCCCCACGCCAGCGCAGCCAGCGCCACCAGGCCGAGCAGCAGTCGCCAGGGCGCTCGCCGGCATGCGACGGGCGCCGCCCACACCACGGCTCCGGCCACCGCAATCGGCACGAGCACCGATGCGCCGAGGCGCAGATCCCATTTGCCGAACAGCGGCGGCGCGTTGAGTCGTAGGTCGACACCGGACGCATTGAGGTACGTCCCCCACAGACCGCAGGCAGCGATGAACAGGGCCCACGCCGGCAGGATGAGCGCGGGCCGCATCGGGCGAACCGTCCCGCGGCGCACCCTGATCGTTACGCGCTACTCGCCTTCGCTGCGCAGCGGCGCCCGCTCCAACGGCTCGGCGAGCAGCATCTCCTTGGTGAAGATGAGGTCGGAGCGGTTGTAGTCGGACAGCTCGAAGTCGTGGCCCATCGTGATCGCGTCGAACGGGCACGCCGTCTCGCAGTAGCCGCAGAAGATGCAACGGCTCATGTTGATCTCATAGACCGCGGCGTAGCGCTCGCCGGCGGACACGCGGTTGTCCTCGGTGTTCTCGGCCGCGACGACGCGGATGCAGTCGGCAGGACAGGCGGCGGCGCACAGGGAGCAGCCGACACACTTCTCGAGGCCGGTGTCCTCGAAGGTGTGCAGCTTGTGGCGACCGCGGAAGCGCGGGTAGACCGGGACCTTCTCCTCGGGGTACTGGATCGTCTTCGGACCCTCGACGTAGCGCGCCATCGTGGTCTTCAGGCCGCGCAGCGTCTCCCCGAACGTGCGGTAGGTGCCGCGCGCTGCGCCCGGCTTGGGGCGCGGCATCACGCTGATGTCGTCTTCAGAGGGCTCGTAGGGCATCAGTCGGTGACCACCAGGACGATTGCAGTGACAAGGGCGTTGAGGGTCGCGAGCGGCAGCAGGATCTTCCAGCCGAAACTCATCAACTGGTCGTAGCGCAGCCGCGGCAGCGTGGCGCGCACCCAGAAGAAGAAGAACAACAGGATCGCCATCTTGCCGAGCACGACGATCGGGTGGACCCAGGTCGGCGGGTCGATGCCGAACGGCAGCAGCCAGCCGCCGAGGAAGATCGTCGTGACCATCCCGCAGAGGATCAGGAGGTTCAGGTACTCGGCGAACAGGAAGGCGACCATGCGGGTGCCGCCGTACTCGGTCATGTAGCCCTGCACGAGCTCGGCGTCCGCCTCGGGGAGGTCGAATGGCGCGCGGTTGGTCTCCGCGAAGCCGGCGACCAGGAAGATCAGGAAGCCGACGAACTGCGGGACGATGTACCAGAGGCCGCCGGCGTCCTGGGCAGTGACGATCTCCGTCAGCGAGAGCGTCTGCGCGGTCATGATCACACCGACCAGCGCGAGGCCCTGGGAGACCTCGTAGGAGATCAGCTGGGCGGCGGAGCGCATCGCGCCCAGGAACGAGTACTTCGAGCCGGACGCCCACCCGCCGAGCATCAGCCCATAGAAGGCGATCGCGCCGAACGCGAAGGCGTAGAGGATGCCGATGTTCGAGTCGATCCCGTACAGGCCGACCTGCGTGCCGAAGATGTCGACGGTGTTGCCGAACGGGATGACAGCGCAGGCGGCCACCGCGGTCAGGATCGAGATCACCGGAGCGAACGCGAACAGGAAGCCGACCGCCGTCTTGGGCTGCATCGGCTCCTTGGTGGCGAACTTCAGGATCTCCGCCAGCGGCTGCAGAAGCCCGAACGGGCCGACGCGGTTGGGGCCGTAGCGGTGCTGGAAGCGGCCGAGCAGCTTGCGCTCGGCGACGATGCACACCGGCAGGATCTGGAGGAAGACGACGAAGATGATCAGCGCCTTGAGGATCTGGATCCACCAGGTCTCGTAGAAGCCGACCTCGGCGAAGACGGCGGTCACAGGTCGCCCTTGTCCTCGGACGGATGGGGCTCGTCGCCGCCGACCTCCGGGTGCAGGGGCTCACTCGGCGCCGGTGAGGCGCTCTCGACCGCGGGCGCGCCCACGAGCACGCGGGTGCCGCGCACCTCGACGGTCGCGGAGGTGATCAGGTTCGCGGGCGCGTCCTCGATCCCCTCGGGGAGGAAGACGGAGCCGGCCGGCATCGCCGCACGCAGCACCGCCGGGCCACGCAGCGTGTGGCCGTTGGAGACGACCTCCACCTCCTCGCCGTGTCCCACCCCCAGGCGCTCCGCGTCCGTGACGGACAGCTCGACCGCCGCGGCCGGGCGCGCGAACTGCAGCGCGGGGGAGATCGAGACCTCCTTGGCCGCCCACAGCGAGCGGAAGGTGCCGTAGCGCAGCCCGGACGGCGCCGCGTCGGGGACGCGCAGCTCAACGGGCTCCCACGGCGCGCCGGCGGGGCGCTCCGGGTAGGCGCCTCGGCCTCCGATCGCGTCGAGCGTCAGGCCGGGGTAGATCTCGTCGAAGAGCGCCTTGGAGACCATCGCGCCGGCGGCCACGGGCGTGTCGGCGAGCTCGGACAGCACGCGCCAGGTCGCGCGCACCTCCGGCGGCCGGCCGATCGCAGGCCGCACGCGCTGCACGCGGCCGTCCGGATGGGTGATCGTGCCGTCCTTCTCCGAATAGGCCTCCGCGGGGAAGACGACGTCGGCGTACTCGCGGATCGTCTCCGTCATCACGGCCTCGTGGGCGATGACGGTCTGCGCGCCGTCGAGCACGGCCTCCCAGGCCTCGCGGTCCGGGTAGCTGAGCGGGTCGGCGTGCAGCAGGTAGAGGACACCCGGGGCGTCGTCGCGGATCGCGGCCGCGTCCCCGGTGAAGCCGACCTCGCGCAGGCCGCGGCCGTTGGTCGACGCCGGCGCGATCAACAGGCCCGCACCTTCGCGGCCGTCGAGCTTCAGCCGCGCGCAGACGTTGAGCAGCGCCTCTGCGGCACCCGCGGTGAGCGCGCGCTCGCTGGTGACGATGACGACGTCCTCGCCGCCGTCGCGCAGCTGCGTCGCCAGGTCGCGAACGGTGGCTGCGGTGCTCCCGGCCGCGGACGCGCCGCCGCCGAGGTTGCCGTCGTCGCCGGTCAGCGCGGCGTCGAGCCCGACCAGCAGCGCCTCCAGCGCGCGCGGCGCGTGGCGGACGACGGTGGCCGCGTTGGGGTCGAGCGTGGTCGGCCGCGCGGAGGCGACCGCGAGGTGGACGCGGTTGCGGCGCACGCCCTTGCGGATGCGCAGGTCCCAGATGGCGGCGGCGTCGACCGGGTCGGTGTCGAGCACGAGGACGGTGTGGGCGAACTCGAGGTCGGGGACCGTCGCCTGCAGGCCGGGCGCGTACAGGGCGTCCGGCAGGTCGGCGACCGGCGAGGACGAGACGCGGTCGAACAGACCGCGTGCGAGGAAGGCCTCCTCGTTGGTGGTCTCGCCGCCGGCCAGAGCGGCGACTCCACCTTTCTTCAACGCGGCGCGTGCGGCGACCATCGCCTTGTCCCACGACGCGGGCATCAGCCGCACGCCCTCGCGAACGAGCGGGGTGACGATGCGCTCGTCGGAGTGCGTGTACTGGAAGGCGTAGCGGCCCTTGTCGCAGAGCCAGCCGTCATCGACGCCTGCGTGCTCGCGGGAGAGGACGCGCTGGACCTTGTCGTCACGCACCGTCAGCTCGACGTTGCACTGCGACGGGCACAGCGTGCAGACCGTGCCCGAGCCCTCGATGTCCCACGGACGCGCGCGGAAGCGATAGGTCGACGACGTCAGCGCGCCCACCGGGCATAGCTCGGTGATGTTGCCGCTGAACGGCGCGACGTAGGGCGTGCCGTCGAAGGTCGAGACGAAGGAATGCGCGCCGCGCTCCTGGAGGATCAGCTGGTAGTCCTCGGAGATCTCCTGCGAGAAGCGCACGCAGCGGTAACAGAGGATGCAGCGCTCGCGGTCGATCGCCACCAGCGGCGAGAGCTCGAGCGGCTTGCGGAAGTGGCGCTTGGGCTCGATGAAGCGCGTCGTACCGCCGCCCCAGCCGAAGGTGATGTCCTGCAGCGGGCACTCGCCACCCTTGTCGCACACCGGGCAGTCGAGCGGGATGGTTGATGAGCAGGAACTCGACGACCGCCTTCTGGGCGGTCTGCACGCGTTCGTTGGCCGTGTGGACGACCATGCCCTCCTTGACCGGCGTCGAGCACGCGGTCTGCAGCTTGGGCAGGCCCTCGATCTCGACGAGGCACATGCGGCACGCGCCGACGGGCTGGCCGAGCTTGCGCTCGTAACAGAAGACGGGGATGTCGATGTCGCCGAAGAGGGCGCCGTCCACGAGCATGATGTTCTCCGGAGCGGTGACCTCGCGACCGTCGATCGTGAAGGTCACCTCCTTGACCTCGGGACGCGGCACCTAGATGAGCTCCGCCGTGGACGCGCCCACAGGTTCGAGGACGTCGTAGGCACCCGAGTGCGGGCCGCGGGACATCTCCGTCGCGGCGAGCTGCACACGCTCCATGTGCTCTTCGAACTCCGACCGGAAGTGCTTGACCATCGAGGCGATCGGCATCGCCATCGCGTCGCCGAGCACGCACAGGCAGTTGCCCATGATGTGGTCGCAGACCGAGGTCATGATGTCGAGGTCCATCGGGGTGGCCTCGCCGTTCTCGATGCGCTCGAGCATCTTGACGGTCCAGTTCGTGCCCTCGCGGCAGGGCGTGCACTTGCCACACGACTCGTGGCGGTAGAACTTCGCCGTCTTCAGCGCGACGTCGAGGATCGGGATCGAGTCGTCGACCACGATGATCGCGCCGGAGCCGAGCATCGAGCCGGCCTTGGCGATCGAGTCGAAGTCGTAGGGGAGGTCGAGCGACGCGTCGTCGCCGGGCAGCACCGGTGACGAGGAGCCACCCGGGAAGAAGCACTTGATCGTGTGGCCCTCGGGCGGACCGCCGGCGAGGTCGAAGATGATCTCGCGGGTCGGCGTGCCGAGCACGATCTCGTAGTTGCCCGGGCGCTGGACGCAGCCGCTGACGGAGACGACCTTGGTGCCCGTCGAGGTCTCGGTGCCGATCTTCGCGTACTCGGCGCCGCCCATCCGCAGGATGATCGGGGCGTTCATCAGCGTCTCGACGTTGTTGATCAGCGTGGGGCCCTGGTAGAGGCCCTGCACCGCGGGGAACGGCGGCTTCAGGCGCGGGTTGCCGCGCTTGCCCTCGAGCGAGTCCAGCAGCGCCGTCTCCTCGCCGCAGATGTAGGCGCCCGCGCCGCGGTGCACCCACAGGTTCAGCCCGTCGGGCACGTGCCCGGCGGCCTTCGCCTCGGCCAGCGCGGCGTCGAGGATGTCCGCCACGTAGTCGTACTCGCCGCGGATGTAGATGAAGGCGTTGTTGGCCCCGACGGCGTGGGCGGAGACGATCACGCCCTCGATCAGCAGGTGCGGGTTCTTCTGCATGAGCTCGCGGTCCTTGAAGGTCCCCGGCTCGGACTCGTCTGCGTTGCAGACGAGGTACTTGTCCATGTCGCCCTGCGGCAGGAAGGACGCCTTCTTGCCCATGGCGAAGCCCGCGCCGCCGCGGCCGCGCACGCCGGAGGCCTGGAGCTCGTCGAGCACCTCGCCCGGCGACATGTCGACGGCCTTCGCCGACATCTCGTAGCCACCGCGGTCGGCGTAGACGTCGAGCGTGTTGAGGCCCGGCTGGTCGATGTCCTTGAACAGAAGCTCCATCAGGCGTCCTCCAGTAGGTCGAGGCGATCGGGCGCTTGGCGAGCTGCTTGTCCGGGAGCGGTTCCTCGCCGGCGCGCAGCTGCGCGATCAGGGTGTCGCAGTCGTCGACCTCGAGCGGGCCGACGTAGATCGAGTTCACCGAGGCCATCGGCGCGATGTCGCAGGCGCCCAGGCACTCGAACGAGCGCACGTTGAAGAGGATGTCCTCGCCGGCGGCGTCGCGCATCGCGTCGTAGACGGCGTCCGCGCCGCGCAGCGAGCACGAGATGTTCGTGCAGACGTAGATCGTGTTCGGGCCCACGGGGTGGTGCTCGAACATGTCGTAGAAGGTCGCGACGGCGATCAGGTAGCCCGGGGTGAGCCGCATGACGGCGGCGACCTGCTCGACCGCGGTGGGCGAGAGCCAGCCGTGGTGCTTCTGGGCGGCACGCAGCGCCGGGATCGACGCCGAGCGCCGGTCCGGGTAGCGCGACATGTAGTCCTCGATCAGCGCGTGCAGCGCCTCCGGGACGGGCGTCGTCGCCGGATCGGGGACGACCGCGGGGTCCTTCGAGAGGTCGGCCGCCTCGTCCCAGCCGGGGACGCGCGAGCCGTGCTCGTAGCGGCGGACCAGATCGGACAGGCTCATCGGTCGATGCCCCCGAGCACCGGGTCGAGCATCGCCAGCGTGGCGATGAAGTCCGCGATGTAGACGTCCTGGCACATCGGGCGGGTGCGCCTGCAGGTTCACGAAGCTCGGGTCGCGCATGTGCACGCGCGCCGGCTTGCTCGAGCCGTCGGAGCGCACGAAGCAGCCGAGCTCGCCGCGCGGCGACTCGATCGGGAAGTAGCACTCGCCGGGCGGCGACGCGGAAGCCCTCGGTGACGAGCTTGAAGTGGTGGATCAGCGCCTCCATCGAGGTCGCCAGCTCGTGGCGCGGCGGCAGCGCGTACTTGCGGTCCTCGGTGATGTACGGGCCCTCGGGCAGGCCGTCGAGCGCCTGGGCGATGATCTTCACCGACTCCCGCATCTCCTCGAGGCGGCAGCGGTAGCGGTCGTAGTTGTCGCCGACCGTGCCGACCGGGATCTTGAAGTCGAAGTCGCTCGTAGGAGCAGTACGGGCGACGCCTTGCGCAGGTCCCAGGGGATGCCGGAGGCGCGCAGCAGCGGGCCGGTGACGCCGAGGTCGAGCAGCGTCTGCTGGTCGAGCGTCGCGACGTCGCGCAGGCGCTCGATGAGGATCTCGTTGTTGTCGAGCAGCGCGCGCGAACTGGTCGACGCGGCCCGGCATCTCCTCGCAGAAGGCGCGGACCTTGGCGTCGAAGCCGGAGGGGATGTCCTCCATGACGCCGCCGACCTGGAAGTAGCGCGTGTGCATGCGCTGGCCGGTCGACATCTCGAAGATGTCGAGGATGTGCTCGCGGTCGCGGAAGCAGTACCAGAACATCGAGATCGCGCCGAGGTCCAGCGCGCTCGTCCCGAGCCACACGAGGTGGCTCATGATCCGGTTGAGCTCCATGTGGATCACGCGCAGGTACTGCGCGCGCTGGGGGATCTCGAGCCCGATCAGCGTCTCCACCGCGCCGCAGTACGCGTACGCGTTGAAGAAGTAGGCGAGGTAGTCCATCCGCTCGACGACGGGGATGGCCTTCCAGTACGCCTTGTCCTCGCGGTCTTCTCGATGCCGGTGTGGACGTAGCCGATGACCGGCTTGAGGTCCTTGACGACCTCGCCGTCGAGGGTCGTGATCAGTCGCAGCACGCCGTGCGTGGCAGGGTGGTGCGGGCCGAAGTTGAGGGTGAGCAGCTCCTCGCTCGTGTCCTCGGCGAAGACGGAGCTGCGATCGACGACGCCGCGTTCGCGTGTGGCTCGGTCACGTCGGTCACTTGAACCACCCCGGGACTCTTGGTCTCGTTGTGCGTGAAGAGGACCGGCTCGCCGCCGATGGGGAAGTCGCGGCGCTGCGGGTGGCCCTCGTAGTCCTCGGGCATCAGGATGCGGCGCAGGTCCGGGTGGCCGTGGAAGACGACGCCGAACATGTCGTAGACCTCGCGCTCCTGGTGGTTGGCGGTCGGCCACTCGTTGGTCACGGACGGGACGTGCGGGTCCTCCGTGTGCACGCGCGTCTTGACCGTGATGCGGTCGACGGCGTGCATGTCGAGCAGCTCGTAGTGGACGCCCGAGGCGCGGCTCCTCGGGGAAGTAGTCGACGCCGTGCACCGAGGCGAGGAACGCGTAGCCCTTGCCGCGCAGGTGCTCGAGCGTGTCGGGCACCAGGTCGGGGGCGACGATCAGCGTCGCCTTGTCGCGGAAGAAGACGGTGCCGAGCACGGTCTCCTCGCCGAGCTCGTGAGGCGAGCGTTGCGAGCCCCTGCTCGTCAGGCATCTTGCCGACCGCGCGTCGCCGGGAGCAGCTCCTCGGTGCCGTACGCGCCGTAGCGCTCGCGCCAGCCCGTGTCGGGCTGGTCCTGGATCTGCTTGCGCAGCTTGAGGATCCCGTGCATCAGCGCCTCGGGCCGCGGCGGGCAGCCGGGCACGTGGATGTCGACCGGCATGAACTTGTCCGCCGGCACGATCGCGTAGTTGTTGAAGACGCCCATCGAGCTCGAGCACGCGCCCATCGCGATCGCCCACTTGGGCTCGAGCATCTGGTCGTAGATGCGGCGGATGACCGGCGCCATCTTGATCGAGACGCGGCCCGACAGGATCAGCAGGTCGGCCTGGCGCGGGGAGGCGCGGAACGCCTCGAAGCCGAAGCGCGCGGCGTCCAGGCGGGCGGCGACCATCGACATCATCTCGATGGCGCAGCAGGCCAGGCCGAAGGTCGCGGGGAAGAGCGAGTTCGAGCGGGCCCAGTTGACGGCGCGGTCGAGCGTCGTCGTCATCAGGGACTCCTCGACGATCTTCTCGAGGTCGGGCCCTTCGAGGTCGCCGCGCAGCATGTCGCGCGCGGTCATCTGCCGGGACCGGAAGTCGGTCTGATCGAGCTCGCGACGGACTATCTCCAATTCAACGCACCCCTTCGCCACACATAGATGAAGGCGACGAACAGCAGCGCCACGAACACGCCGATCTCGACCAGCGCGAAGGTCCCGAGGTCCCGCAGCTGGATCGCCACGGGGTAGAGGAACAGGACCTCGATGTCGAACAGGATGAACAGCATCGCGATCAGGTAGAACGAGACGCCGAACTTGAACGAGCGCTGGACCTCCGACGGGAGGCCGCACTCGTACGGATCCGACTTGGCCTTCAGCGGCCGCCGCGGACCGAAGAAGGTGTTGAGCAGGGCGAACGCCACACCGACGAGCGTCCCCAGCCCGAGGAAGACGATCGCAGGCAAATAGGTACGGATCACTGACGGGGGTTGTAGCACCCCGGGCTAGGTTTGTGCGGTCGTGTTACAAGTGGCAAAAGGCACGCTGTGACAACGGTTCACGTCGTCCTCGGGCGTCGCCGTCCTGACTGACCAGCGCCGGCGCGGCGCTGTGGGGCGGCTGGGCGTGGTGGCGCGGGGACCTCGCGCGCGGGTTCTGGCGGCTGCTGCGCGCGAGCCAGGCGGTGCTCGCGCTGCAGGTCGCGCTCGGCGCGCTGCTGCTCGCCACCGGGCGCGAACCCGCCCGCCTGCACGTTCTTTACGGACTGCTGCCGATCGGCGTCTCGTTCATCGCCGAGCAGCTGCGACTGGTGGCCGCCGACCAGGTGCTGGCGCGGCGCGGGCTGCCGGACGCGCGGGCGATGGAGAAGCTGCCCGACGCCGAGCAGCGCTCGATCGTCACCGAGATCGTCGGCCGGGAGACGGGCGTGATGGCGGCGTCCGCCTTCGTCGTCTTCCTGTGCGCCGCGCGCGCGGCCGGCTGGCTCAGCGTGGGCTGAGGGTGAGCGTCCCGTACTCGCCGAGCGTCTCGTTGCGCCCGACGCTCGAGTACATGACGTAGTCGCCGGGCTTCAGCCGCTCGGTCACGGTGCCGGTCTCGCCCGGCTCCATGGTCAGGATGGACACGAGGTCGGCCTCCTTTCCGTCACGCCGGACGCGGAAGTTCGTGGGCGCCGGACCGTCGTTGGTCACGTGGAAGGTGAGCTCGCCCGCCTTCGCCTCGACCCGCGGGTGGTCGTAGCGGTAGGCGTGCACCGTCAAGCGGATCGTGTCGCCCTCGACCACCTTCGGCGGCTCGTCGCCGCAGCCGGCCAGGGCCGCCAGAACGCAGGAAAGGGACGAGTAGGCGCATGGCGACCGGGAGTCTGGCGTATGCTCCGCGCCGTCATGAAGGCGCGTCGTCTGCTGCCCCTGCTGCTCACCCTTCCGGTCCTCGCCGGTTGCGGCGGCACGGACTTCGAAGGAGTCGCCTCCAGCGACCCGCTCTACAAGGGCGCCGAGATCTTCAATCAGCGTTGCGGCGCCTGCCACACGCTGGACTCCGCCGCCACCGAGGGTTCGTCGAGCCAGATCGGCGACGCGGAGTACAAGGACGGCCCGAACTTCAATCAGCGCAAGGAGAAGTACGAGGACGTGCTGTACGCCATCCAGAACGGCGGCTTCTCGTCCGGGCCGATGCCGCAGAACATCGTCGTCGGCGAGCAGGCGAAGGTCGTCGCGTGCTTCCTGGCCACGGTGTCGGGCAAGGACGCCAATCAGGAGCCGAGTCCCGGCACGGTGACGGAGACGTCCGGGCAGACGGACGACTGCCGCGACGAGCTCGACACGCGCTGAGTGCTGGACCTCAAGGCGATCCGGCGCGACCCGGAGACCGTGCTGGCCGCGCTGGCCCGCCGCGCTGACGGGTCCGACGAACGACTGCGCGCCGTGCTGGCGCTCGACGAGCGCCGCCGCGCGCTGATCCCCGAGGTCGAGGGGCTGCGGGCCGAGCAGAAGCAGGTCCGCGATCGCGAGACCGGCCTGGCGCTGAAGGAGCGCCTCAGCGGGCTGCGGGAGGAGCTGCAGGCGATCGAGAAGGAGTTCGAGGCGGCGCTGGCGACGGTGCCCAACCCGCCCGACCCCTCGGCGGCCGACGCCGACGAGGTGCTGCGCGAGGTCGGCGAGGCCGGTGCCGAGGGTCCCGACCACCTCGAGGTGGCGGGCGGCCTGGTCGACATGGAGACCGGCGCGAAGGTGTCCGGCTCCCGCTTCGCCTACCTGAAGGGCGACGTGGTGCTCGTCTACTTCGCGCTCGTGCGCTGGGCGCTGGAACTGCTCGCCGAGGAGGGCTTCGAGCCCGTCGTGCCGCCGGTGCTCGTCCGCGAGGCCGCGCTGTACGGGACGGGCTTCCTGCCCGACACCGAGCAGCAGATCTACGCGCTGCCCGAGGACGGCCTGTACCTGACCGGCACGTCCGAGGTGGCTCTGGCGTCGCTGCACGCGGGGGAGGCGGTCGAGCCGCCGAAGCGCTACGCGGGCATCTCGCCGTGCTTTCGCCGCGAGGCCGGCGCGGCGGGCAAGGACACGCGCGGGCATCCTGCGCGTCCACCAGTTCGACAAGGTCGAGATGTTCTCGTTCGTCGCGCCGGACGACGCCGTCTCCGAGCACGAGCGGCTGCTCGGCCTCGAGGAGAAGATCCTCCAGGGCCTCGACATCCCGTACCGCGTCGTGAACATCGGCGTGGGCGACCTCGGCGCGTCCGCGGCGAAGAAGTACGACTGCGAGGCGTGGATGCCCGGCCAGGGCAAGTACCGCGAGGTCACGTCGACTTCCAACACCACCGACTTCCAGGCCCGCCGCCTCGGCGTGCGGATGCCCGGCGGCGGCTACGCGGCGACGCTCAACGGCACCGCCGTCACCTGGCGCCACCTGATCGCGATCCTCGAGAACCACGGCGGCGCCGTCCCCGAGGTCCTCCATGCGTGGGGCGCCCCGGCCCGGGTAGGCGCAAGCGCATGAGCGACGATCCCGAAATCGCCGACGACGAGACCGAGGTCCCCGACCAGCCGCTCGGCGTCCCGGACGACCTCGACCCCGAGGACGCCCCCCTGCCCGGCCTCCCCGAGGCCGAGCCCCCCAACTCCGGCTGAACCTAAAGGGGTCGACGTCTCGGCATCGGACAGTGTCCGGTGCCGGGACTCGATCCCTTTAGTGTCACGGGGTGAGAGGCTGTCTCGTCTGAAGGGCATGGAGACAGCGATCGTCATCGGCGGCGGCCCTGCGGGGCTGATGGCCGCCTGCCATCTCGCCGACGCCGGCGTCAGGACCACCGTGCTCGAGGCCAAGGCCCGGCTCGGCGGCCGTGCCGCGTCGGACAGCCAGGACGGGTTCGTCCTCAACCAGGGCCCGCATGCGCTCTACGCGGGTGGGCCGGCCATGCGCGAGCTCAAAACGCTCGGCGTCGACCCGCCGCGCTGGAACCCGGTCGCCCCGACCCGGTCCGTACTGATCAGGGGCGGGGAGACGCAGCGGCTGGCGGCAGGCATCACCGGGCTGGCGAAGCTCTGCGGGCGGATGCGCCGGCGTCCATGTCGGCGAACGCCTGGATGGACGCGAACCTCAAGTCCGGCCACCGCGAGCTCGTGGCGATGTTCCTGCGGGTGACGACGTTCGTCGCCGACCACGACGCGCTGCCGGCTGACGTGGCCAAGCGCCAGTTGCAGCTCGGCGTAAACCCGGGAGTGCGCTACCTCAAGGGGGGCTGGCAGTGGCTGGTCGACGCCCTCGCCGCGCAGGCCGAGCGCCGCGGCGTGGTGATCGAGACGCGCACGAGCGTGACGGACCTCGCCGACCTGAGACGCCGACGCGGTCATCCTCGCGACGGGGACGCCTCAGGCCGCGCAGAAGCTCGCCCCCGAGATCGTCGCGCCCGGACCGCCGGCCACGATCTCCTCGCTCGATCTGGCCATGAACCGCCTGCCGAAGCGCACGGTGCTGGCCTTCGGCCTCGACGAGCCCACCTACTACTCCAAGCACTCGCCGCCCGGCCACGAGCCCGGCGTCCTGATGACGGCGATGTCCTACACCGCCGCGCCGAAGCCGGAGCTCGAGCGGATCGCGGACACGGTCCACCCGGGGTGGCGCGACCACCGGATCTTCGAGCGCCACCTCCCCAGGATGGTCCCGGTCAGCGCCGTTGCCTCGCCGGAGCACCGGCCGGGGCCGACACTGCGGCCGGGCCTCTTCCTCGCCGGCGACTGGGTCGGCCCCGAGGGCTGGCTCGTCGACGCCGCCCTGGCCTCCGGCGCGGCCGCGGCAAAGGCCGCGATCGCCGCGCGAAAGGCGCTCGCGGCAGCGTGAGCGTCGCCACGTTCGAAGCCTGCCGGCCACGGCTGATGGCCGTGGCCTACGGCATGCTCGGTGACCGCGGGGAGTCCGAGGACATCGTCCAGGACGCCTACCTGCGCTACGCCGAGGCCGACGACAGCGCGATACGCAACGCCGAGGCGTGGCTGACCACGGTCACAACGCGGCTCGCGATCGACCGGTTGCGCTCGGCGCGCGCCCGGCGCGAGACCTACGTCGGGCCGTGGCTGCCCGAGCCGATCGTCACGGACATCGCCGCGCCCGACCCGAGCGACGTGGTGGCCGAGGCGGAGCAGCTCTCGCTGGCCCTGCTCGTCGCGCTCGAGCGCCTGAACCCGGTGGAGCGCGCGGTGTTCCTGCTGCGCGACGTCTTCGACCTCGACTACGACGAGGTGGCCGACGCGGTCGAGCCGCACGCCCGCCAACTGCCGCCAGATCGCCCGCCGGGCGCGCGACCACGTCGGCGAGCCCGCGCGCCGCCACGCCGGTCTCGCCCGAGGAGGAGCAGCGCGTCTTCACGGCCTTCCTGATCGCCGCGCAGTCCGGCGACGTCGCCGCGCTCACCGAGGTGCTGGCCGCCGACGCGAACACGTACTCCGACGGCGGCGGCGTGGTCAACGCGGCCCGCAAGGTCATCTACGGCGCGGCCAAGTCGGCGCGCTTCGTGATCGGCATCCAGCGCAAGATCGGCTATCATGCCCGAATTCGCGCTCGTGCGCGTCAACGGCGACCCCGGCATCCGCACCTTCGGGCCGGACGGGGTCGCCTCCGTGCTCGCCGTCGAGATCGCCGACGGGCGCGTCGCCAACCTCCGGGTCGTCAACAACCCGGAGAAGCTCACGCGCCTCAGCGCAGCGTGAGCACGAAGCGGCCGTGCAGCGCGCCGTCGTCCTCGCCCGAACCGGCGATCAGGTAGCCGAGCTCGCGCAGGACCTTCTGTGCCTCCTCGAGATCGGGGTCGGCGGGCAGCGTGCTCAGGAGCTCCTGGAGCGGCGCGAAGTCGGTGAACAGCGAGACGCGGTCGAGGTCGAGCTTGTCCGCGGCCTCGCTGAACGCCTCGTCGTCGTCCAGGTTGGACTCCGGCTGCTCGCCGGCGGAGACGCGGAGCGTGCCGCCGTCCGCCTCCATGCGCAGCAGCTTGGCCGGCGGGATGCTCAGGGTGACCTGGTCGCCCTCGACCTTGACCGGCGCTCCGAGCACCCGCAGTTCGCGCGCCGCCCGCTGCACGATCGCGCTGGCGGCGTCAGCGTCGGACCCGATCAGCTCGAACGCACCCTCGAGCTCGCCGATCGAGGTGCCGCCGAGGCGAGCGTCACGTTCTCGAGACCGCCGAGGAAGGCGGTGAGGCCGAGCCCGTCGGCGATCTGGGTGGCCTCGTTGCCGCCCGACTGCGCAAGGCCCTGGAGGACGCCCTGGCCGAACTGCTCGCCGCCGGCTGCGAGCGCGAACCACGCGCCGCCCGGGAGATCCGCGACGATCGGACCTTTCGGCGACGGCGCGTCACACCGGCCGCGCGCGTCGAAGGTCATCGCGTCGTCCTCGGCCACGAGCGTGGCGACGACCGCCGAGCCGCTCTCGAAGCCAGGCGTCTCGCGCACCGTGTCGAGCGTCTCCGGCGGCACGGCGCCGCTGTCGGCGAGCAGCGCCAGCAGCCCGTCGACGTCCGCGTAGACCGTCATCAAGTGGTCCTCGGGCGCCACGGCGAACGCCTCCGGGTAGGTCGTGTCGTCGGCCATCGACTCACCCTGACTGGCGTCGACTGCCGCCTTGAAGGTCGCCTCGTCGCTCGCACCGACAACCAGCCCGGCGAAGACGCCGGACGCGCTGCCGGTCTCCTCCACCGTGTAGTCGACGCCCTTGTAGCTGACCGCCTTGTCGCCCTCACCCTCGCCTCGCCTGGCGGGCGATGGTCTCGCGCGCGGCTTCCTCGTCCGTCGTCTCGATCGCGAGCACGCCGGCCGGCTCGCTGTCCTCGACGCCGGCCAGGCCGAAGGTGAGCTCGTCGCCGAGCCACGGCTCGACATCCTCGTAGGGCACCTCGCCGTCGAAGAGCTCGGCCGAGAGCGTCTCGGCCAGATCACGGTCGGCCGGATCGAACCGCCCGGCGAAGGTCAGCGCGGACTGCCACTGGTCGAGACTCGAGGTCGGCGGAGATCTCGATCACGACGGGCGTGTCGGCCGGCACGGCTGACGGCAGCCCGCGCCGCTACCGGACGGCGAGCTCTCTGGGCCGTTGTCGTCCCCACCGCAACCAGCGACGAACACGAGGAGAGATTCCAGAGCAGGCGGCGCATGCCGCAAAAGCTAGGCGGCGTCGCGGACGATCGAGTCCAGCAGTGCGCCGGTGAGAAAGGCGGCGGACGCGAGGTAGAGGTACTCGAAGACGATCACGATCGTCGCGAGGTTCCCGTAGATCGAGCCGAAGTCGGCGATCTGGGTCACGTAGAGGCCGAACGCCACCGAGGTGCCCGCCCACGCCACCACCACGATCGCCGTGCCGAGCGAGACGAACTCCCACGGGTGCCGCTCCGACGGGGCGTAGTGGACGATCAGGGCGACGGTGACGCTCATCAGCACGAGCGCGAGCGGCCAGCCGAGCAACGCGGGCAGGAAGTGCGTCGCCGCCACCGCCCCCAGCAGCAGCGAGCCGGCGCCGATCGCCAGCAGGATCGAGGTGCGGTAGGTCGCGACGGTCCCGCGCTCGTCGTCCTCGTCGTCGTAGATGCGCTCGAATGCGCCCATCACCGCGCGCATCGCGCCTGAGAGCTTCCAGACGGTGAACAACGCTCCCGCCGTGACCCAGAAGGTCTGGCCGGACGACAGCACCTGGCGGATGGTGTCGTCGAGGATGACGAAGACGTTCGGCGACGTCGACTGGGCGAGCTCGGACTGGAGGTCGTCGGCGTACAGCTCGCCGAGGCCGAGAAAGCCGGCGAGCCCCAGCGCGAAGAGCACGAACGGAACGAGCGCGAAGACGACCTGGAACGCGATCGCGTTCGCGTAGGTCAGCAGGTCCACGCGGGCGTAGCCGTCGACGACCGTCTCGCAGCAGGGCACGGGGATCGTCTGGAAGCGACAGCATCGTCCCGGAGTACCCAGTTCGCGCAAGATGCGGTCGCGTGCTCGCTCGCCAACTCGCCGAATGGGCCGTGCGCATCGAGCCGACCGCGGCGGAGTCGAGCGCTCGCGAACCGCTCACGCCGCGACACGCTCGCGGTCGCCCACGCTGCGCGACACCACCCGCTGCTCGCGCGGTCGCGGTGCTCGGGGGACGAGGGCCGACGGGCGGTCGCCGCGCACGTCCTCGACTACGACGACCTGCATCTGCCCTCGACGACGCACATCTCCGCCGTGTGCGTCCCGGTGGCGCGTGACGCTCACGGATACCTGGCGGCGGCCGGCGTGATGGCGCGCCTGGGCACCGCGCTGGGATGGCCGCACTACACCCGCGGCTGGCATGCGACCTGTACCGCGGGCGCGCCCGCCGCAGCAGTCGGCGCCGCACTCGCCCGCGGGGCGGACGCGGACGGCGTGGCGATGGCCATGGCGCTCGCGCGTCCCGGCGGCCGGCGGCATGCAACGCGCCTTCGGGACCGACGCCAAGGCACTCCAGGTCGGCTTCGCGGTCGACGCCGGCGTGCGTGCCGCAGAGCTCGCCGCGGCCGGCGCGAGCGCCGAGCCCGCGCGCTGGACGAGTGGCTCGCGCTGCTGGGCGGCGACCCGCGCCGCGTCGCCGACTCGACCGCGACGCGATCCCCGGCGGCCTCGCGATCAAGGTCTACCCGTGCTGTTACGCGCTGCAGCGGCCGATCGAGGCGGCGCGCGACTACGCGACGGCGGCGGCCCGATCCGCGTCTCCACGCCGCGGCCTCCGTCCAGCCGCTCTCCGCGACCGTCCCGCCACGGGCCTCGAAGGCAAGTTCTCGCCTCGCGTACGCGATCGCCGCGCGCTACTCGACTCCACCCCCGACCTCGACTGCTTCACGGACGCCGCCGTCCGGCGGCCCGAGGCGCGGCAATCATGGACCGCGTCGAGGTCGAGCTCACCCCGGGCGGCGACAACCTGCTCGCCGGGACGTCACGATCGGAGACGTCGAGCGGTCCGACCCGCCGGAGACGGGTCGGAGGACTTCACCACGAAGCTGCGCCTGTGCGGCGCGGAGCAGCTCGCAGATCAGACTACCCTCCTCCCCTCCCTCCCCCCCCCTCCCTCCCCCCCCCCCCCCTCCTCCTCTCCCCCCCCTCCCCCCCCCCTCCCCCCTTCAGGCGGGCCTGAGGATCTGGTAGGACCTCTCCCATGGTCGACCCCAACCAGCACGATCGCTTCGTCCTGCGACAGCGGATCAAGCTCGTCATCAACCAGTACGAGTTCTCCCTGCCCGCCCGAGGGGGAGGACGCAGGAGACGGCGAGGCGTTCTGCTTCGTCGAGCAGAAGCGCTTCAAGTTCAAGGAGGACATCCGCTTCTTCACGGACGAGTCACAAGTCGCAGGAGCTGATGAGGATCCTCGCCCGGCAGCGCTTCGACCCGCGCGCGCGCTACGACATCACGACGCCGGACGGCGCCAAGGTCGGCGAGATCCAGAAGGTCTTCGGCAAGTCCCTGCTGCGCTCCACCTACACGCTCTACGACCCGACCGGCGACGAGCTGTGCGTCGTGCGCGAGAAGAGCATGCCCAAGGCGATCTTCCGCCGCGCCGTCGGCTTCGTCCCCTACGTCGGCGAACTACGCCGACTGGCTGCCGATCGCCTACGACTTCGAGTTCATCCACGGCGAGGAGCGTGCATCGGCGACCACCGCCGCCGGCGCTGGAAGTGGCGCGACATCTACGACATGGACTTCACGCCGACGACCCGGAGAGCGCCTCGACCGCCGCCTCGTGCTGGCGACGGCCGTGGGCCTGGACGCGCTGCAGGCGCGCTAGTCCCAAGCGACCACCTCCACGGTGAGGGAGCATCGGACCGCGGTGCGCTTCGGCCTCGTCGGGCGTCGGCGCGGGCGCCGTTCGCACTCGGCGGAGAAGCGCTCGAAGCCGCCCGGCGCAATGATCTCGAGGATGCGGCCTGTTCGTCGCCCGCGTTCCAGAAGGTGTGCCACTGGTCGCGCGGCTTGTAGATCAGGTCGCCGGCCTCGGCGTACACGACGTCGTCGCCGAGCAGCGCACCCATCCGCCCCTCGAGCACGTAGGAGTACTCGTCCTCGCGGCTATGCCGGTGCAACGGAGCGGCCAGCGCCCGCGCCGGCATCGGGTGCTCCACGAGCGAGAAGCCGCCGTCGTGGGTCTCCTCGGTGTCGATGATGAACCGGACCCCGATGGAGCCGAGGCTGCCCGATCTGCCGTCGGCGGGCCGACGATCTTCGGAGCGTGTGGCGGACATGTGCGGGCCTTTCGTTGAACAGGGTGTTGACCGTCCGACGCTGACCTTAGACTTGGCTGAACGCCGTGTCAACTCAAAAGGCGGACCTACCAGCAGTCGAAGCGGGCCGAGAGCCAGGGGGCGACCCGGGAGCGGATCGCGGCGGCCGCAGCTGAGCTGCACGAGGAGATCGGCGTCGCCCGGACGACCGTCGCAGACATCGCGCGCCGCGCGGGTGTGCAGCGCCTGACCGTCTACAACCACTTCTCCGACCTCGCGGCGCTCCTGCCGGCCTGCGCGGCGCACTACCTCACCGCGCATCCGATGCCGGACTTCGAAGCCGCGTTCGCCGAACCCGATACGGGACGGCGGCTCCGGGACATTCTCGAGGCGCTCTACGGCTGGTACCGCGCGAACGAGCGGATGCAGGCCCATGTCCACAGCGAGCGGGCGATCGTCTCCGAGCTCGACGCGTTCATGGCTGTCGCCTCCGATCCGGAGATCGCTGGGCTCGCGCGACGGACTCTCCGCGGGACTGAACGACGAAGCGCGGCCACTGGCCGCGCTCGCCGTCGACTTCTGGACCTGGCGACGCCTGAAGGACGAAGGGCTCGGCGACGATGCCGCCGCCGAGCTCATGTCCAGGGTGGTCGCGGGCGCTAGTTCACCACCTCCACGGTGAGGGAGCAGCGGACGGCGGTCCGGTTCGGCGTTGTGGCCTCGGCGCGCACGCCGTTGCACTGGTTGGAGATGCTCTCGCCGCCGCGGATCATGATCATGTCCTCCGTGCGGCACCAGCTGGTGCCGGCGCAGGACTGGTCGCGGAACCAGAACTGGGTGTTCGAGGCCGAGAAGGCACGCAGGCGGGAGTTCAGCGACACGTTCTCGCCGCGGTTGGCCTCGGAGTTGTTGGCACCCTCGCCGCTGGCCTGGCAGGTCCGTGCGAACGACGGGCACGTGAGCTTCACGGTGCAGCCGCTGTTGTAGTAGCCCTGGGCGCCGAAGGCACCCTTCTGACCGATCCAGTACGGCGTGCGGCATTCCTTCAGCGTGCCGTTGGTCAGCTGCGTGCGTGGTCTCCGTCGGGGTGCCCGAGTCAGCCGGGAAGGTCGGCGCGGGCGTCGTGGGAGCAGGGGTCGTCGGAGCGGGGGCCGGGGCCGGGGAGCGGGCGTCGTCGGAGCGGGCGTCGTGGGGGCGGGCTCGGGGGCCGGAGCCGGGGCGCAGTCCTCGTCGGGGATCGTCTGCGTCTCGACGTCGACGAACGAGTCGTCGTCGCCCTCGCCCGTGCCGGTCAGGGTCACGGTGAAGGTCTCAGCCGGCTCGCAGAGGCCGTCGGCGACGGCCCTCACGACGATCGGGATCGCGGTCTTCTTGTGGAGCGTTTCACACGGCGCTTGCGGTCGACGGCGGTGAAGTCGGTGCCCTCGATCGCGGAGCCGGACTCCGCCGAGATGCGGTAGAGGCAGGAGTGGAACGTCGGACAGTTCGCCTTCGCGATCACCTTGGTGGTCGTGCCTTCATAGGCGTACTTGGCCTGGATCGCGGTGACCGGACCGGCGACGACGGCGTGGGCTGGGGCCGCGGCAGCGGCAGCGATAGCAGGGGTGCGGCGAGGGAGGCGATGCGCTTGGTGTTCATGGGATGAAGCCTGCTCTTCATCACCTCCCGCTCCCAGGCGGTCGATCACGCCCCGGGCGTGACCTGCGTCACGTGCCGCGCCGCGGCACGCCCGTCCCGGCACGCAGCAGCGCCTCGGCCTCGTCGGCGGCCTGACTTAGCGTCGAGCCGCCCCGGGATGCGCGGCGCCGATGCCGCGTCGATGCGCCCGTCGACGAGGACCGAAGGCACTACGGCCTCAGCCGGACGGGCAGCGTCTTGAGCTGGTTGATGAAGGGCGACTCCGCGTACACGGGCCGGCCCGCGATCTCCATGTCCGGCCAGCGCTTGAGCGTCTCCTCGAACAGCGTCACGAGCTCGAGGCGCGCGAGCGCGGTGCCGAGGCAGAAGTGCCGGCCGCCGGCGCCGAAGGCCTGGTGCTCGGTCGTGCGGGTGACGTCGAAGCGGTCGGGGTCCTCGAAGCGCGTCTCGTCGCGGTTGGACGAGACGTACCACATGACCACCTTCTCGCCCTCCTTGATCTCCTGGCCCTGGAGCACGGTGTCCTTGGTCGCCGTGCGGCGGAAATGGGCGAAGGCCGGGAACATCCGCAGGGACTCCTCGACGGCGCTCGGGATCAGCGACGGGTCGTCGAGCAGCATCTGGCGCTGGTCGGGGTTCTCCATCAGCGCGCGCATGCCGGAGCAGTACGTCGCCTTCGTGGAGTCGTTGCCGGCGGCCATGAGCAGGAAGAAGCCCATGACGATCTCGTGGTCCTCGAGCTTTGCGCCGTCGATCTCGGCGTGGGTGAGCACCGAGGTGAGGTCGTCCGTCGGCGTCTCGCGACGCTTGTCGACGAGTGCCTGGCAGCGCTCGAAGAGCTGCGGGATCTCGCGCTGCATGACGATCTCGGGGCCCTCGGGATTGAGGTCGGGATCGCCGGCGCCCATCATCGCGTTGATGAGGTTGGCCCAGCTCTCGTCGTCCTCCGGCGGGATGCCCATGAAGGAGCCGATGACGCGGGCGACGACGGGCTGTGCGACGTCGCATGACGAGGTCGATCTCGTCGCGGCCCTCGAGGCGGTCGAGCACATCGACGGTGATCTGCGCGGATCTCGTCGGCGTGCTCGTTGATGCGCTTGGGGGTGAAGCCGCGCTGGAAGAGCGCCTTGAGCCGGTCGTGCTTGGGCGGGTCCATCGCGATGAACATGCCCTGCTGCAGCGCGAGCGGGATGACCGCCTCGGTCAGCGCGGTGATGCCGCCCAGCTCGGAGGAGTAGGTCTGCCAGTCGCGGCTGACGGCGTGGACGCCCTCCGCCGTGGTCACCGACCAGTAGCCGGCCTCCTCGGGGTACTCGCCGATCTTCGACGTGAAGTGCACCGGGCACTCGCCGCGCAGCCGCTTGAAGAGCTCGTGCGGCGGGCCGTCCAGCCACGTCTCGCGCTCGGAGACGAGCAGCTCCTCAACAGGCGTTTCCTCTTCGATCGACACGCAGACCTCCTCCGCAAAACTGGCTGGCTGGCCAAAGAGTGACACAATCCGCCCGGATGAACTGTCGACGTGGCGATCATCGGGGCCGGCTTCGGCGGCATCGGCACCGCCATCAAGCTGCGCGAGGCCGGCTTCGACGACTTCGTGATCCTCGAGCGGGCCGAGGCTCTCGGCGGCACGTGGCGGGCGAACACCTACCCCGGCTGCGCGTGCGACGTGCCGTCGCACCTGTACTCGTACTCGTTCGCGCTGAACCCGGATTGGAGCCGCTTCTTCGCGCCGCAGGAGGAGATCCTCGGCTACCTGGAGCGCGTCGCGCGGGAGGCGGGCGTCGAGGAGCGGATCGTCTACGGCGCCGAGGTGACCGCCGCGCGCTGGAGCGACGACGACCGGCGCTGGCACATCGAGACGCCCGCCGGGCGACTACGTCGCGCGCGCCCTGGTCTCCGCCGCCGGGCCCGCTCTCGGAGCCGTCGGTGCCCGACATCCCCGGGCTCGACACCTTCGAGGGCAAGCGCTTCCACTCGGCCGAGTGGGACCACGACCACGACCTCACCGGCGAGCGCGTCGCGGTGATCGGCACCGGGGCGTCCGCCGCGCAGTTCATCCCGCACGTCGCCGCGCAGGCCGGGCACCTCGACGTCTACCAGCGCACGGCCGGCTGGATCATGCCGCGCGGCGACCGGGCGATCCCCGCGGCCGAGCGCAAGCTCCTGCGCCGCGTGCCCGCCGTCCAGCGCACGCTGCGCAACGTCATCTACTACGTGCTCGAGTCGATCGTCGTCGGCCTCGTCAAGCAGCCGCGGCTGCTCGGCGCCTTCGAGGCGATCGGCCGGGCCAAGCTGCGCCGCTCGGTCCCGGACCCCGAGCTGCGCGCGAAGCTCGAGCCGAAGTTCCGCATCGGCTGCAAGCGCATCATCTTCAGCGACGACTACCTGCCCGCCCTCACGCAGCCCCACGTCGACCTCGTCACGGAGCAGATCGCGGAGATCGACGCGACGGGCATCCGCACCGCCGACGGCACCCACCGGCCCGTCGACACGATCATCCTCGGCACCGGCTTCAAGGTGTGGGACTCGCCGATCGCGGAGCGGCTCGTCGGTCGCGACGAGCGCACGCTCGCGCAGGCGTGGGGCGAGGGCGGGCCTGCAGGCCTACCTCGGTCTCGTCATCGCCGGCTTCCCGAACCTGTTCTTCCTGATCGGGCCCAACACCGGCCTGGGCAACAACTCGATGATCAACATCATCGAGGGCCAGCTCGTCTTCCTGATCGACGCGCTGCGCGCGATGAAGGCGCAGGCACCGACTCGCTCGACGTCCACCGCGCCGTGCAGGACCGCTACAACGCCGGCATCCAGGCCGCGATGGCCAAGACCGTGTGGACCACCGGCGGCTGCAACTCGTGGTACCTCGTCGACGGCGAGAACCGCACGCTGTGGCCGTCCTACTCCGACAGCTTCAAGCGGCGCCTGACCGGCTTCGACATCGCCGACTTCAGGACGGAATAACCGACGTCACGCGCCGGGAGGCGATTCAGGCACCGACGTTCCTCTTCGCCGGTGCAGTCGCCGGCGATCTGCTGTTGCCGAGCGTGGTCCGCACAGCAACGGGCGCGCGGCAGGTCCGGATCGCGCTTGCGCTCGAGGAGGGAGTCACCGCGACCGTGCGATTGACGCGCGGCGGCAGGCGTATCGTCTGCCATCTACCGGCGGTCGGTTCACGTGCCGAGACGCCGGCCGTAACCCGTAAGGTTGCCCGCCATGGGCTTCCTCGACAAGCTCCGCGGCGGCGGAGACATCACCCTCAGTCTGGCTGTCGACCCTGTGGAGGTCGGCCCCGGGGCTTCAGTCACCGCCCGCTTCGACGTCGGAGGCGAACTTGATGACAAGTGCCGTGGAGTCCGCGCCACGCTCCTCGGCTCCGCCAGCTACAAGGTCAAGGTCACGCGCACCGACTCCGACGGCTCCCGCAGCACCACCGAGGAGTGGCGCTCCTACGAGTTGCACAAGGAGGAGCACCACTATCCCGCGGAGATCGGGCCCAAGCAGGCGACGTTCACGCTGCCGACGAACGCGCTGCCGAGCTCGGGCGGCGCCGTCCGCTGGACCGTGACCGTCCAGGTCGACCGCGAGCGCGGCCGCGACAAGAAGGAGGAGGTCGAGCTCAGCGTCCGCCACGGCGCGGAAGGGCTGCCGACCGAACGTGCGCCGCAGCAGACCGACGACGGCCTGACGATCGACGAGGTCCCGGTCGCCGTGCGGGCAGGCGACACGATCACCGGCCACCTGACGATCAACGTCCGCAAGGACGTCAGCGTCACCGCGGCGCGCATCCGCCTGCACCGCCGGGTGACCTACACGGCACAGCCGACGCACGAGGGTGCCTTCTGGGGCGACGGCGGCTCGCTGGGCTTCTACATCGGAAGCAGCGACATCAAGGACGAGAACAAGGTGGGCGAGGTCGACATCGCCGGCAAGCGCGAGTTCACGGCCGGCACCGTCGAGCAGGTGCCGTTCTCGATTCCGGTTCCGGCGGGCTCCGGTCCGACGACGGCGCACCAGTACGCGCGGGTGGAGTGGCGCGTAGAGGCGGTCCTCGACCGCCGCATGCGCGACGACCTGGCCGTCGCGACGCCGATCATCGTCTTCTAGAGCACTAGCGCGCGGCGATCATCGGGCGTCGCACATTTGCGAGCGCCCGCGCGCCCGCGCGGGACATCACGCCGGCCGGCATCGCGCGCATCATCTGCGCGATGTCGCGCGGCGTGGCCCGGTCGGTCATGAAGCGGGCGAAGGCGTCCGCCGGGACGCGTTCGACCACCGTGCGGAAGAGTTCCGCGAAGGCAGTCGGCTGCTGCTGGAGCGCGTGGATGAAGATGACGTCGAGCGCGTGCAGCCGCGCCGGGCCGGCCCGTTTGGGCAGCGGTTGACCGGCGGCGATAGCACGCGCGATCGCGGTGGCATGCGCCTGCGTGCGCGTGAAGGCGTAGCCACTCGAGGCCCGCAAGGTCCCGCCGGCCACACCGATTGCGGTGGTGCGCTCCGAGCGCAGGGCGGGCAGCCGCACCGTCGTCATCGGCAGGCGTCCGCGCTCCTGGCGAAGCACCTCATACTCGCAGTCGAGGAATTCGCGGACGATCCGCTGGCGCTTGTGCGGCGCCATCCCGCCGCGCGCGAACGACGTGTGCTCGACGAGGGCGTGGTCGGCCGCGAACGGGAGTACATAGAGGAACTGCACGCCGTTGGGCTCCTGCTCGGTGTCGAAGTCCATCAGCGTCGCGACGCCCGGATCGAAGCGCGGCTTCTCCGTGCGCACCTCCCAGCCCCGGAAGGTCTGCCACGTGCCGATCTCCACGTCGCGCAGCGCCGGGCTGCCCATGGCGAGCGCGTCGTGCACGGTGCCCTCGAGCCTGCCTGCTGAGGTGCGCGCCCAGCCGTCGCCGATCTCGGTGATCTGCGTCCCGAGCTGCAGCGTCACGTTCGGGCGCCCGGTCGAGCTCCTCCAGCACGGCGGCGTAGAAGACGTCACTCTCGATGTGCACGTACGGCCGCGAGCGCGTCTCGTGCCGGGCGCGCCGGCCGCCCGCGGCGACCTCCCACGCGTTCCAGCGGTGGTTGGCCAGCTCGAGGAAGGGCGTCGTCGGGTCCGCCCACGTGCACCAGGTCCGGTCGCGGCCGAACTCCGTGCGCCGGTCGACCACGACGATCTCGTCGCGGACGCCGTTGCGGACGAGGGCCACGGCGAGGCTCAGCCCGCCCAGCCCGGCTCCCAGAATTATCTGCATGCGGTGCTCATCATCGCGGGTGGCACCGACGTCCGTACCCGGGACAGTGATCGACGATGTGACGAGCCGGAAGGCCGACCACCTGCGCGTCGCCGCGGGACCCGGCGTCCTGCACACGGCCGGGCCGGGCCTGGAGCAGCTGCGGCTGCGCCACCGCGCGCTGCCCGGGCGTGACCTCGACGAGGTCTCGCTGACCACCTCGCTGCTGGGCGTGGAGCTGGCGGCGCCGCTGATGATCAGCGCGATGACGGGCGGGACGGCGCAGGCCGAGGCGATCAACGCCGACCTGGCGGCCGCCGCGGCCGAGCACGGCGTGGCGATGACGCTCGGCTCCGGCCGGGCGCTGCTCGACGACCCGGCGCTGCGCGACACGTATGCGCGGCTCGGAGCCGACCGGCCGCCGCTGCTGCTCGCCAACCTCGGCGGCGTGGGGCTCGACCCCGAGCGCGCGCGCCGGCTGGTCGAGCTGCTCGACGCCGACGGGCTCTCCATCCACCTCAACCCGATCCAGGAGGCCGTGCAGCCCGAGGGCGAGCCGGCGTTCGCGGACGTGCTGGACAGGATCGCCGCCGCCGTGGACGCGCTCGCCCCGCTGCCGGTCGTCGTCAAGGAGGTCGGCTTCGGCATGGACCCCGAGGACGTGCTCGCGCTTGCGGACGCGGGCGTCGCCGCGGTCGACGTCGCCGGAGCCGGTGGCACCAACTGGGCGCTGGTGGAGGGGCGGCGTGACGATCGCGCCGGAGCGGTTGCCGCCGCGTTCGCCGACTGGGGCGTGCCGACCGCCCGCGCGATCATTTCCGCACGCGCGGCGGTGCCCGGGTTGCCGCTGGTCGCCTCCGGCGGGGTTCTGGACGGCGTTGCGGCGGCGACCTGCCTCGCGCTCGGCGCGAACGCCGTCGGCATCGCCCGGCCGCTCCTGATCGCCGCGCGCGAAGGGCGCGCGAGCGAGGCGCTCGGGGTTGTCGTGCGTCAACTGCGGATAGCGACGTGGGCGTGCGGAGCGGGTTCGGTGGACGAGTCTGGGCACGGAGCACCTGGCTCCGTGAGCCGCGCGGTCGTCATCGGCTCCGGGCTCGGCGGCCTGGCCGCGGCGCTGCGCCTGCAGGGCGCCGGCTTCGACGTCACCGTCCTCGAGGGCGCCGACACCCCTGGCGGCCGCGCCGGTCAGTTGCAGGAGGGTGGCTTCACCTTCGACACCGGCCCCTCGCTGATCACCATGCCCTGGGTGCTCGAGGAGGCCTTCGCGGCCGGCGGGCTCGACTTCCACAGCGAGGTGTCGTTGAAGCGCCTCGACCCCTTCTACCGGCTCGAATGGGACGCCGACGACCGGCACCTCGACTTCGTCGACCGCGACCGGATGCCGGACGAGATCGCCCGCTTCGACCCCCGCGACGCGGCCGCCTTCGAGCCGTTCATGCGCGCGTTGCAGCCGATCTACGAGGAGGGCATCCTCGGTGCCGGCCGTCGCGCGTTCCAGACCCCTGGCGAGCTCGCGCGCTTCGTACCGCGCATGGTGAAGCTGGGTGCGGCACTCCCGCTGCAGCGAACGGTCGACCGCTTCTTCCGCAACCCGCGCATCCGGGAGTCGATGAGCTTCCACTCGCTGTTCATCGGCGGGGACCCGTGGCGCGTGCCGTCGATCTACGGCGCACTCGTCTACCTGCAGTTTCTCGACGGGGTCTGGTACGCCGACGGCGGCGTCTACTCCGTCGTCGAGGCGATGGCACGCTCGCTCGACGTCCGCTGCGGCGACCCCGTCGAGCGCATCGAGACCGTCGCGGGTCGCGTCTGCGCCGTACAGACCCGCGGCGGCGAGCGCATCGCCGCCGACGTCGTCGTCTCCAACACCGACGCCATGCAGGTCCACCAGCTGCTCGGCCGCCCGGCCCCGGTCCGCCGCCTGCGCCCGTCGATGTCGTGCTTCCTGCTGTACCTCGGCACCAACCGCCGCTTCGACCGCCTCCGCCACCACCACCTGCTCGTCGGCCGCGACTACCGCGACTTCATCGCCGACGTCACCCGCCGCGGCCGCGCCCCAAGCACCTGCTCCGTCTACATCCACGCGCCCACCCGCACCGAGCCCGGCATGGCCCCACCGGGAGGCGACTCCCTCTGCATCCTCCTCCCGGTCCCCAACCTAAAGGGGTCGCGTCCCGGCACCGGACACTGGGACCGGATGCGCGACTGGCTGCTCGACGAGCTCGAAGGCACGCACGGGCTGACCGGCCTGCGCGACTCGATCGTCGTCGAGCAGCGCATGACGCCGGACGATTTCCGCAGACCGGCTCGGCGCATGGCGCGGCAACGCCTTCGGCCCCGAGCCGACGCTGCACCAGTCCGCCTTCTTCCGCCAGCACAACCGCGACGACCGAGTCGCCGGGCTCTACCACGTCGGCGCCGGGACCCATCCGGGCGCCGGCATCCCCGGCGTCGTGCTCGGCGCCGAGGTCACGGCCGACCTCGTCCTGTCCGGTGCCGAGACTCCATCCCTTTATGTTGGCGCCTGACGCCGAGCTCGCGCGGGCTCGCGCGACGACGAACTCGGTGGCGCGCACCTTCGCGCTCGCCTGCCGCCTGCTGCCGCGCGACGTGCGCGACGACGTCTACCGCCTCTACTTCACCTTCCGCACGCTCGACGACCTCGTCGACACGCGGTCACCCGGACGCCGAGGCGCGCATCGACGCGTTCGAGGCCGGCATCGACTCGGGACCCTGGGGTCCGGCGTGGGCGCTGCGCGACTTCTGCGCGGGCATGCGCTCCGACCTCGCCGGCGAGCCGATCCGCGCACGAGGCCGACCTCGACCGCTACTGCTACCGCGTCGCCGGCACCGTCGGCGTCGTCATGTGCTCGGTCCTCGGCGTCCGCGGGGACGAGGCCGACGCCCACCGCGACGCGGCCGCCCTCGGCGCCGCCATGCAGCGCACGAACATCCTGCGCGACATCGACGAGGACCTCGCCGCGGGCCGCGTCTACCTCCCCGTCGATCCGGACGCCCTCGCGCCGGGCGCCCGCGAGCCCGTCCTGCGCGAGCACATCGCGCGCGCCGACGCCCTCTACGAACAGGGCCTCGCCGGCGTCCACCGCCTCGCCTCCGGCCGCGTCGCCGTCCGCGCCGCCGGCGTCATGTACCGCGAGATCCTCCGCCAGATCGAGCGCGAGGGCTACGGCGCCCGGCCGGGCCGCGCCGTCGTTCCGCGGCGACGCAAGCTCGCGCTCGCGCTCGGCGTCACAGCACGCCCGTCAGCGCCAGCAGCACGAGCGTCAGCACTACCGAGATGAGCAGCGACGGCAGACAGCCGGCGCGATTGGAGAAGAAGACGAACATCCTGCAGTCCTAGCTGTCGTCGGACTGCTCGTCCGTCTCGTTGGGCTCGGCGTCGGACTCGTCGGCATCGGTCGGCTTGCCGGGGCTGTCGCTGTAGGGCTGCTCGTCCTTGAACTTCTCGGGGAACGTCTGCGGATCGTCGCTCATCCGCACGCGCTACCCAGCGGCAGCCGTTGCCATCGGCGGAATCCGGAAGCCCTTGATCAGCGGGTAGAGGCCCAGGCTCAGCTCCCAGAGGATCTGCGGCGCGGCGAGGATGTCGGTGACGTCACCCGGCTCGACGACGTCGAACAGGATCAAGGTCGACCGGATGATGATCAGCGGGCCGCCGATCAGGCCCAGCAATGCGAAGCGGCGAGGGACGAGGCCCGACTTCCACATCAGGTAGCCGAGGACGAGGCCGTTGCCGACGCCGACGCAGAAGCCCGGGCCGAACAGGAACGTCCAGTCGTGCACCGCCACCAGCGCCTCGCCCTGTGCCAGCAGCGCGCTCGGGTCCGCTGCGGAATCGCGATGCAGCGTCAAAATGGACAGCAGGCTGATGGCGCCGACGGCGATGATCGTGGATTCGACGATGCGCGAGGCGACCCAGCTGAGGGCCAGGGTCTCGGTCTGCCGCTTGGCGATCGGGTACAGCACCGTCGCCGTGCCGATGTTCGTGATGACGAGTCCGATCTCGAGCAGTGCCCCGAGCGCGATCCGGCCGTCGGCGTTGCCGCTGAGGACGTAGTCGTTCTCGTGCAGGATCGGGCTGTAGAACGCCAACCCCGCGATCGAGGTCACGAAAGTGAGGAGGAACAGCCCGCCGAAGATGCGGGCCGCCTTCTGGTCTGAGGTCATCGCGATTCCTTTCCATAGGTGGTGGCGCGACTCGAGATGAGACGCGCGCGGGCGCCGTGCAGGTGTGGCATCAAGCCGTAGATCACGATCGGTACGGCGATCGTGGCCAGGACGAACGTGCGGAGGACGGGCGACATCGGCGCGAGCCAGTCGCCGAGCGCCACGTTGAGCACCGTCAGCGTCGGAAAGACGCAGAGCCAGATCATCAACGCGAGCTGGTGCCGGGTGGGAGGTCCGGGCTTCATGCGGCGACGGCCTCGGCGACGAGCGCCGTGTTGATCGCGATGGCGACCGCCGAGCCCTCGCCCGCAGCGGTGATCACCTGAGCGCGCGGATTCGCGGCGTTGCCCGCCGCCCAGACGCCCGGCACGCTCGTCCGGCCGTCCGCGTCGGTGCGGACGAGACCGTCAGGAGTCGACTGGACGCCGAGCGCCTCGGCCGGCCCGTGAGGGTGAGCTCGCAGCGCGGGCCTGAAGAAGACCGCCGCCCGGGGGACGGTGGAACCGTCGACGAGCTGGACCGCTTCCAGGCGATCGTCGCGCACGACGAGGCGCTCGACCGGGCCGTCGACGATGGTGATGCCCCGCGCGCCGAGAGCCACCCGCTCGGAGTCGTCGATCGCGTACGTGTCCGTGAAGAAGGTGACGTCGTCGCTCCACTGGCGCAGCAGATGCGCGTACTCGACGGAGCGCGCGCCGGTCGCGAGCACGCCGAGGGGCTGGTCGCGCACCTCCCAGCCGTGGCAGTAGGGGCAGTGCAGGAGGTCGCGGCCCCAGCGCTCGCGGGCGCCGCCGATGTCGGGCAGCTCGTCCGCGGCGCCGGTCGTCACGACCACCTGCTCCGCCGTCACCGTGTCGCCGCCGGCAAGCCGGAGGGTGAAGCCCGCATCCGCGTCCACGACACGGTCCTCGATGAGCGGGACGCCGTAGCGCTCGAGTTCGGTCCGTGCCAGCGCGAGCAACGCGGCGGGCGATTCTCCATCCCGGGACAGGAAGCCGTGCATCTGCTCGGCGGGAGCGTTGCGGGGCGTGCCGGCGTCGATGACGACGACTCTCCGGCGCGCGCGGCCGAGCACGAGCGCGGCATTGAGCCCGGCCGGGCCGCCTCCGATGACGGCGATCTCATGGTGTTGGTTTCTCATGAGATCCAGCGTGCGGATCCGGACCGCGAATCTCACGCTTTGTTGCCATTTCCGGGAAACGCGCGTAGCTTCGGCCCATGGTCGACCCGCCGGCAATCGGAGACGTGCTGGCCGGCGTCGGACCCCGCCTGCGCCGGCTGCGCGATCAACGAGGGGTGACGCTGACCGACCTGGCGGCCCGCACCGGCATCTCCAAGAGCACCCTGTCGCGGCTCGAGAGTGGGCAGCGAAAGGCGAGTCTCGAGCTGCTGCTCCCGCTTGCGGCGACCTACGGGCTACCGCTGGACGAGCTCGTCGGCGCGCCGCGCGTCGGCGACCCGCGCATCCGCACCAAGCCGCGAACGCGCAACGGCCGCCTCGTGTATCCGCTGACCAACCAGACCAGCGGCCTCGCGGTGTGGAAGGTCGTCATCCCACCGGAGCGCGACCGGAAGCTCCGGACCCATGCGGGCTACGAGTGGCTCTACGTGCTCGCGGGCGAGATGCGGCTCATCCTCGGCGAACACGACATCACGATGCAGCCCGGCGAGGTCGCGGAGTTCGACACCCGCCTCCCGCACTGGTTCGGCCCGACGGGTGACGAGCCGGTGGAGATCCTCAGCGTGCACGGCAGCCACGGCCAGCGCATGCAGGTCCGCGCGGCACCGCAAAAGACAGCGGGCCCGCCGTGAGGCGGGCCCGCGGAACTGCTGGCGAACCAGAAGCGCCTAGTTGAAGGCGTACTCCTCGTAGTCGTCGACGTTGTCCTGCGTGACGACCGCGGCCGGCACGATGATCTGGCGGGGGACCTCCGGCGGGACGAGTTCCTCGAAGCCCTCGCCCAGCGCGATCAGACGCGCCATGTTGACCGCGGTAGCGGCCATGCTCGGGTTGTAGAGGAAGGTCGCGCGGTAGAGGCCGCCCTCCTTGATCTGGCTCATGGCGTCCTGCGAGCCACCGACGCCCGTGAGGAACATCTCGTCGTCGCGGCCGGCATTGCGGATCGCCTGGACGACGCCCGCGGCCATGTCGTCGTCGTGCGTGTACACGGCGTCGATCTCCTTCTCGGCGGTCAGGATGTTCTCCATGACCTTGAGACCGGTGTCCGGGTTGAAGTCACCCGGCTGGGAGGCGACGATCTCGATGCCGCCGTCCGGGCAACGCTCCTTGAGCGTGTCGGTGAAGCCCTTGGAGCGGTCCGTCGTCACCGAGATGCCGGCGAGACCCTGGATCTCCACGACGTTGCCCTCGCAGTCGAGCTCGGTTGCGATGTACTCGGCTGCGAGCACACCGATCTGGTAGTTGTCGCCGAGCACCGTTGCGGTGGCGGCGTCGGGCTTGGTGAACAGACGGTCGATGTTGACGACGGGGATCCCGGCGTCCTCGGCCTTCTGCGCGACCGGCGTCAGTGCCGCGCCGTCCTGGGGCAGCACGACGAGGGCGTCGGGCTTCTCCGAGATGATCTGCTCGATCTGCTGAGCCTGCGAGTCGGCGTCAGCGGCCTCGACGATCTCGAACTCGACGTCGTCATAACTGCTCGGCCGCTTCCTTGGCCTTCTTGGAGATCGCGCCGAGCCAACCGTGGTCGGTCGGGGGAACGGACGCGACGATGCGGACGGTGCCGCCGGAGCCCGCTTCGGTCTCGGTCGTCCTCGCTACCGGAGCCGGAGCCGGTGCTCTGCGTGGTTTCGGTGGACGACGAGTCCGAGCTTGAGTCCTCGTCGTCTCCGCCGCACGCGGCGACGACGAACATCAGCAGTGCCGCCGCGGCGATCGTGGTGAAGAGTCGCTTGAGCGACATGGGTGATGGAGCCTCCTCGTGAGTGGACATGCTTAGTACCTGGCCTCCGGCCTCTGGAGCAGGACCGCGCCGAGCACGATCGCGCCCTTGGTGACCTGCTGGACCTCCGTGGAGAGGTTCAACTGGGTCATGAGGCTGAAGATGACTGCGAACGTCAGGACCCCCAGGAAGGTCCCGACGATCGTGGCGCGACCGCCGGCGAGGCTGGTCCCCCCGATGACGACTGCGCCGATGGCGTCGAGCTCGTACAGGTTGCCGCTGACCGGCGAGGCGCTGCCGAGGCGCGCGCAGAGCAGGATGGTGGCAACGCCGGCCAGCAGGCCGGAGAGCATGTAGACGCTGAAGATGACCTTGCGGACCGGGACGCCGGCGATGCGCGCCGCCTCCCGGTTGCCGCCGACCGCGACGACGTAGCGGCCGTAGCGCGTGCGGTTCAGCAATACCCAGCCGCCGACCGCGATCGCGATGAAGACGTAGATGGAGGCCGGGATGCTGAGGATGCGGCCGTTTCCGAACCACAGCAGCGAGCCGACGGCCGGGTCGCCGAAGTTGCCGCCGTTGAGGTCGAGCAGGCTGACGGGCAGCTTGTCGTTGAGCAGCAGGGCGACGCCGCGGGCGATCGAGAACATCGCCAGCGTGGCGATGAAGGGGACGACGCGTCCGTAGGAGACGGCGGTCGCGTTGATCGTGCCGAGCAGCGACCGCGAAGCCGAGCGCGCCGAGCCATGAAGACGAGGGTCGAGGCCCCGGGGTCGACGAGCACGCCGCCGAAGACGCCGGCCGCCGCGACCATCGAGCCGACGGAGAGGTCGATCCCCGACGTGGCGATCACGAAGGTCATGCCGATGGCGAGCACGCCGATGACGCTCGCCTGCGTGAGCATGTTGCGGATGTTGTCCCAGGTCGGGAAGGTGTCCGGCTCGAGGATCGCGCCGGTCACGAACAGCACCACGAGCACCAGGCCCAGGGCGTATTCCTGCAGTTCCAGGCCGCCTAGCTCGAAACCGGCCTCCGGCGGATGCGGCTTGGGTACTCACGCGACCTCCTCGGTCAGGACGGGGACTTCGACAGGGGCGACGGCATGGCGCAGGAGCTCCTGCTCGGTGGCCGCGTCGCCCGCGACCTCGGCGACGATCTCGCCCTGGCGCATCACGAGGATGCGCGTGCAGATGCCGACGAGTTCCTCGAGCTCGGATGAGACGACGAGCACGGCGAGGCCGGCCTTCGCCAGGTCCGTGATCAGGCGGTAGATCTCCGCCTTGGTCGGGACGTCGACTCCGCGCGTGGGCTCGTCCAGCAGCAGCACGCGGCATTCACGCAGCAGCCAGCGTGCCAGCACGACCTTCTGCTGATTGCCGCCCGACAGCAACCGCGCGTGGCGGTCGACGTCGGCGGGCACGGTGTTGAGCTCCTGCAGCTTCTCGCCGACGCGCTTCTTCTCTGCGCGGATGTCGAGCAGCCCGCGCTTGCGGTACGCGCCGAGGTCGGCGAGGCTCGCGTTCTTGGCCAGGCTCCAGTCGAGCACGAGGCCCTGCGACTTGCGGTCCTCGGGCGCCAGGCCGAGCCCGGCCCGGATCGCCTTGACCGGGCTGCCAGGCGCGAGGCGCTCGCCGCCGATGAAGACCTCGCCCTCATCCGGCGTTTCCAGGCCGTAGATCAACCCGAGCAGCTCGCTGCGGCCGGAGCCGATCAGCCCGCCGAGCCCGACGACCTCGCCGGCGCGGACGTCGAGGTCGACGCCGCGGACCATCGGCAGCTTGCGCGCGCCACGGACGGAGAGCATCACTTCGCCTCCGGCCTTCGCGCGCTCGGGATAGAGCTGCTCCACCTTGCGGCCGCCGATCATCAGCGAGACCAGCTCGTCCGTCGGCGTCTCGGCGCTGATCCCGGTCGCCGTCGTGCGTCCTTCGGCGAGCACCGTGACGCGGCTGCCGATCTTGCGGATCTCGTCGAGGCGGTGGGAGATGTAGACGACGCCGACGCCCTCGTCGGTGAGCCGGCGAACGACCTCGAACAGCGTCCCGATCTCCTCGTCGTCGAGGATCGCGGACGGCTCGTCCATGATCAGCAGCTTGATGTCGCCCGAGATGGCGCGGGCGATCGAGACGATCTGCTGCGCGGCGGGGCGCAGCGCCTTGACCTTCGCGCGCGGAGGGATGCCGGTGTGCCCGAGGCGCTCGAGCAGCTTCTTGGACTCGGCCTCCATCGTGCCGCGGTCGAGCAGGAAGCCCTTGCGCACCTCGTGGCCGAGGAAGATCGACTCGGCGACGGTCAGGTCCCCGACGAGGTCGAGCTCCTGGTAGATGGTCGCGACGCCGGCGGCCAGCGAGCCGCCCGGGTCGCCGGCGGGCAGCGGCTCGCCGGCGAAGAGGATCTCGCCTGACGTCGGCTCAACCGCGCCGGAGACGCACTTGATCAGCGTCGACTTGCCGGCGCCGTTGGGGCCGAGCAGGCAGTGGACCTCACCGGCACGGACGTCGAGGTCGACGCCCTGCAGCGCCTTGACGCCCGGGTACTCCTTGACGAGGTTGCGGACCTCGAGGATCGGCGTGCCGTCAGCCATCTCAGCCGACCACCAGGGGTCGCAGGTGGGAGTGGGCGATGCGCAGCCCCTGCTCGATCTTCTCGGGCGTCCCGCCCCAGACCGGGTCCTCGTGCTCGACCGACAGGACGCCGTCGAAGCCGCCCTCGTAGAGCGCGTCGACGTAACTGCGGAAGTCGACCTGGCCGAGCGACGGGATCCGGTAGCGCCACCAGCCCATCTGCCAGGGGTCCGATTCACGCGTCTCGGTGATGCCGAAGAAGCCGTAATGGTTGCGGCGCTCGGGGAAGGTCTCGGCGTCCTTCGCGTGCGCGTGGATCACCTTGTCGACGTAGGGCCGCAACGCGGCGACCGGGTCGACGCCCAGCCACAGGAGGTGGGACGGGTCGAAGTTCAGGAAGAGCCCGAGGTCGAACATCCACTCCCACAGCTCGGGCGAGTACGCGAGGTTGCCGGGGTACCCGTCCGGGTGCCAGCCCTCCATCACGCAGTTCTCGATCATCAGCTGCACGCCGCGCTCGCCCGCGTAGTCGACAAGGGCGGGGAAGACCTGCTCGGCATCGCGGAGGTTCTCGGCGACGGACTTGGCCGGATCGCGACCGATGAACGTGCCGACCGGGACGCCGAGCCTCGCGCCCGCGTCGATGACCTTGCGCAGGTGGGCGTGGATCTCATCCCTCAAGGCGGGATCGGGGTGCAGGTTGTTGTCGTAGTAGGCGAGCGCCGAGCAGCCGAGGCCGTGACGCGCGAGGACGTCGCCGGCGTCGTCGGTGAGGTGGCTGGCGACGAACGGGCGGTTGCCCTCGCCCGGCCACGCCGCGAGTTCGAGCGTCTCGAAACCGTGCTCGGCGGCGAAGCTCGCGATGTCCTCGAGCGAGCGCTCGGGCATGCAAGAGGTGAGAAAGCCGAGCTTCACGGCGCGACCCCCACCGGGGCGACCTCGACCCATTGCTCGCTGCGCGCCGACGCCAGCACCGCGTCGGTGATCTGCACGGCACGCAGGCCGTCGTCGAAGGTGGGCAGGCCGTCTGGCGCAGCGCCGTCGCGGATCGCCGCGAAGACGTCGGCGACGAAGAGGTTGAAGCAGTCCTGATAGCCCTGCGGGTGGCCGCCGGGGAGGAAGGCCAGGCGCGCGGCGGCGTCCGACAGCAGGCCCGGGTCACGGCGCACGGTGACCGACTCCTCGCGCCGGCCGATCCACAGCGACTCCGCGTCCTCCTGGTCGAAGACGAGTGACTGCTCGAGCGGCGTCGACCTCGAGCCACAGCCGGTTCTTGCGGCCGGCGGAGACCTGGCTGATGACGGCCGCGCCGAGCGCTCCGCCGTCCGTCTCGAATTGGAGGACGACGGCATCCTCGGTGTCGACGGGGCGAGCCGAGCCGTTGTTGGTCGCGCGGGTGAAGGCCTCGCGGTAGCCGCCGTCGAGGCGCTCGGCGACCGCGGTCTTGGTGCGCGCGCTCAGGCGGGTGATGCGCTGGCCGGTGACGAATTCGGCAAGGTCGCACCAGTGCGAGCCGATGTCGGCGAAGGCGCGCGACGCGCCGCCGAGGTCCGAGTCGACGCGCCAGTTGTCGTCCTCGGGGCTCAGCAGCCAGTCCTGCAGGTAGGTGCCGTGCACGAGGTGGACAGCGCCGCTCGCGCCGGACATCACACGCTCGCGCGCCTCGCGAACGGTGGGGTAGAAGCGGTAGGCGAAGGGGACCGCGGCGCACAGCGTCCCGGCCGCCGCAAGGTCGGCGAGGCGCGTGGCGTCGTCGACCGTCGTGGCGAGCGGCTTCTCGCAGATGACGTGCTTGCCCGCCTCGAGCGCACGGTGGGCGAGCTCTGCGTGCAGGTGGTTGGGAGTGCAGATGTGGACGAGGTCGATGTCGGCATCGGCGAGCAGCGCCTCGGCGGACTCGTAGGCGCGCGCCGCTCCGAGGCGCTCGGCGGCCGCGACGGAACGCTCCGGCGTCGACGCCAGCACTCCGGCGACGGTGCCACCCGCGACGCGCACGGCATGTGCGTGCACTCCGCCGATGAACCCGGTCCCGGCGATTGCGACCCTCATCTCCTCCATCCCGGCGGAACCTATTCCAACTTTTGTCGGCTGTCAAGCAGAAGTTGTCGCAAATCAAGCGCAAGTCGCTCGACACCGGTTAGAAGTCGTGCTTTACTCGCGCCGCAGTGGCAATTGGAACAGCCCAGAGCGACGGGAGCGCCGGCGGCGCAGGATCCGTGCTTGGGCTGATCCGGGGTGGCGTCGCGGTCACTCGAGCGCAGCTCGTCGCGGAGACGGGGCTCGCGCGCTCCACCGTCGCCCAGCGGGTCGACGCGCTCGTCGGCGCCGGTCTCGTCTACGAGGCGGGCGACGAGCAGTCCACCGGTGGCCGTCGCCCGACGCGTCTCGCCTTCAATCACGCCTCGGGCGTCGTCCTCGCGGCCGATCTCGGCGCGACCCACTCACGCCTCGCCGTCTCCGACCTGGCTGGTGACGTGCTCGCCGAGGCCGCCTTCGAGATGGACATCGCGGAGGGTCCCGAACCGCTGCTCGACAGCGTCCACAAGCAGCTGCGCAAACTGCTCCGCCAGAGCGGCCGCACCCTCGCCGAGGTGCGCGGCCTGGGCATCGGCATCCCGGGTCCCGTCGCTTTCGGCGACGGCCGCCCGGTCAGTCCGCCGATCATGCCCGGCTGGGACGGCTTCGACATCCCGGGCTGGTTCGCCGGCCGCCTCGCCGACGTGCCGGTGCTCGTCGACAACGACGTCAACATCATGGCCCTCGGCGAGCACTGGGCCCATTGGCGTGACGTCGAGCACCTGCTCTACATCAAGGTCGGCACCGGCATCGGCTGCGGCATCGTCGCCGGCCGCGGCATCCACCGCGGAGCGGAAGGCGCCGCCGGCGACATCGGCCACATCCAGGTCTCAGGCGACGAGAGCGTCATCTGCCGCTGCGGCAACGTCGGCTGCCTCGAGGCCGTCGCGGGCGGCCGCGCGCTCGCCCAGCAGCTCACCGCGCTCGGGCACGAGGTCGCCGGCTCGAGCGACGTCGTCCGGCTCGTCGGCGAGGGCAACCCCGACGCGATCCGCCTCGTCCGCACCGCGGGCCGCACGCTCGGTGAAGCGCTCGCCTCGCTCGTCAACTTCTTCAATCCCCGCGTGATCGTCCTCGGCGGCGACATCGGCGAGGTCCACGAGCACCTGCTCGCCGGCCTGCGCGAGGTCGTCTTCTCCCGCTCCCTGCCGCTGGCGACGCGCAACCTGCGCATCGTCCCGACCCAACTCGGCGACCGGGCGGGCATCACCGGCGCCGCCATCATGGTCGTGGAGGCCGTGCTGTCAGCTTCAGCCGTCGACCGCACCCTGCGCGCCTTGATCGCCGCGCCGCCTCCCAGGCTTGCGCAGCTGCGTCGACAGCAGCAGGGTCCTCGGCGTTGACGCCGCGCGACCGCAGCGCGGTCGCGATCGACACGAGGTTCGCCGGCAGCACGCTGGCGACCGTCTCCTGCTTGCCGTCAGCCGTAACCGTCAGCGTGCCGACCTGCCCGATGTCCCAGCGGATGCCGAAGCGGCTGACCCGGGCGAGGGGAGCGTCGACGATCAGCCGCTCGGACTCGGCGATCAGCAGCCGCCGATCGGTCACCGCAACGAAACGCTCCCTGCGGTTGAGCAGTCCCTTGCCGTCGCCGAGCACCTGCTCGTCCGGCTCGAGCGCGTCGCGCAGCCCGCCGTCCTGGCTCGCCTTGACGAGGAGCGGCTGCCCATTGGACCACCGGGGCAGGGCGACCGCGAGGCACAGCGTCAGGGCGATGGGCACCCCGGCGGCGAACAGCGGCACCACGTTCGCGTTGGCCAGGATGGCTCCGACGACGTAGGCGACGACGAGCAGCCCCAGCGCGGTCCCGGTGACGATCTGGGAGCGGCGCGCCGCCGCGGCATCGCGGACCACGCCGACGTCGCGCAGGCCGAGATCGGCGACCTTGCGGAAGACGGGTTCTCTCACTGCGGAAGGCGGCAGAGGTACGAGACCTCCGACGCTTCGAGCACCAGCGGCTCCGACGGCACGCGGGCGGCGACGCCGGGCGCCTCTGCCTGACGGGCGAGCAGCGTCCGGGTGCGCCGCGCCTCTGCGGGGGTCAGCGTGTCGAGCGGGACCTGCACGGCCTCGCCGCGGATGACCGCGTCGGCGGCGGCGTCGGACCGCCGCGCGGAACGGTCGCCCGAGCCCGGGCGCGACGATCTCGAACGTGGTCATCATCGCGTGGTCCTCGTGGCTGAGCATGTGGCAGTGGATGAGGAAGCGGCCGAGGTGGTCGGTGAAGCGGGTGCCGACGGCGATCGTCTCGCCCGGGTCCAGGCGGAAGGTCTCCTTGAGCACGTCCTCGTCGGGCGCGGGCACGCCGCCGTTTCGCGAGACGACCTTCCAGTCGACCGCGTGCAGGTGGATGTAGTGGCTCTGCTGGCTGACGTTGACGAGCATCCACGTCTCCATCGAGCCGAGCTCGGGCTTGGCGACGACGCGCGTGTCGTCGTAGGTCTCGCCGTTGATCGTCCAGATCGTGCCGCCGGCTCCGGCGACGGCCTGGCCGAAGACGAAGGTGCGGTCGGGCGTGGTGGAGAGCCGGCTCGTCCACTCGGGCAGCGAGCGCAGCTTGGCGGGCAGCTTGCGCGCCGGCTTGTGGCGCTTGAGCTTCGGCTTCACCCGGAACTCGAGGATCTCCTCGTCGGCCGCGGCGGCCGGGGCGAGGACGCCCGCGAGCGGCGCGCCGGACTCCTGCGGCACGCTCGACAGCACGACGCGCTGGCCGGCGAACTTGGAGAAGTCGACGACGAGGTCGCAGCGCTCGGCCGGACCCATCAGCACGCGCTCGCGCTTGCCGGCGCCGGGTACAGGCCGCTCTCGTTGCCGATCTGCGTCACCTGCGGGCCCTCGGCACCGAAGCCGAGGTTGTACGGAGCGAAGCTCGCGGCGTTGAGCACGCGGATCCGATAGCTCGTCGGCTCCACCGCGGCGAACGGCCGCGCGACGCCGTTGACGAGCAGCGTCGAACCGGTTCCGACCGCGTCCGCGCCGGGGTCGGCCGCGCCGGTGAAAGGGTCGATCAGCTGGTTGTCCTTGTCGAGCGTGCGCGTGGTGACGACGAGCAGCAGCTCGCGCCGGCCGCTCGGCAGCCGCAGCGCCTTCTCGGCCGGGTCCTCGATGATGAAGAGCCCGAGCAGGCCCATCCAGGCGTTGCGGTTCGTACGTCCGTGTGAGTGGTCGTGGTACCAGCGCATCGATCCGCGCAGTGGCTCGCCGTCCTCGACGTGCTCGTAGACGTAGGTGCGATCCGCGCCGGGCAGCAGCAGCTCGGTCATCGGCTGGCCGTCGTGGATCGCGGCGGAGTGATGGCCGTGGTTGTGGATCGTGAGCGAGCCCGCCTCCGGGATGCGGTGGGGGAAGGTGACGCGAGTGGTCGTGCCGGCAGGGCGGCGGATGGTCGGGCCGGGGAACGTCCCTCCGAAGGTCCACATCAGCGTCCGCTCTCCGGGCACGAGCGAGACGTCGTTCTGGATGATCGGGATGCGCAGCCGGCTCTTGGTGAGCGTCGGCATCGTCCGCAGCCGCGTGGTGAACTTGCCCGTCGCCGCGGCGGCAGGAAGCGGCAGGCGCGCGAGCGGCGCCAGGGCGGCGCCGGCCGCGACCGCTCCGGCGCCCTCGAGCAGTTGGCGGCGCGAAAGGCTCACTGGACCTCGAGCGAGCCCTTCATGCTCGGGTGCACGGTGCACAGGAAGGCGTAGGTGCCGACGTCCAGATCCTCGGAGTTCTCAACCACCGCCGTGCCCGTGGCCGACGTTGGCGGACGCGAACAGCCGCTGGCCGTTCTTGTCAGTGTCGACGGACGCGACGTTGTGCGCGACGACGTCGAGGTTCGTGAACGTCAGCGGCGAGCCCTTGGCCAGCGTCACGTCGTGGTGAGGAAGCCCGTGGACTGGGCGAGCGGTCCGAGCGATGACGTTGCCGGCCGCGCCGACGCCCGCGCGCGCGCGCCCGAGTTCGGGATCGTCGGGTCGCAGGTGCCGCAGCGCGGGATGTACTTGTAACGGACGACCTTCGCCGACAGCGGGTTGCCGAAGGGCAGCGACTGGCCGCCCCACTCGAGCACGTACAGCGAGCCGTCCGTCGCCGAGCTCCATGTCCATCGGCGCCTGCGTCCCGCGGTCGGGCACGAAGCGCTGGATGCGCAGGACGTTCCCCTTGTCGTCGAGGATCACCTGCTTGAGCCAGTTGCGGGCCCAGTCGGCGATGAACCACGAGCCGTCGAAGAACAGCGGCATCGTCGAGCCCTCGAACGGGCGGTACTTCGGGCCGGGAATCGCGAGGCGACCGCCGTCGCTGCCGCCCGCCCAGGCCTCAGACATCTCCGGGAAGTCCTCGCCGACGCCGTACGGGTACCAGATGAAGGGCTTCGAGGCGGCGCCCAGATCCGTCATCCCGGTGTTGTTCGGGCTGCGGTTCTTGAGGTTCGAGCAGTCGAACGGCTCGCCCGTTCCGGCACCCGTCAGTGAGTCGATGTCGTTGTAGGGGAGGTTCGGGCCGATGCAGAACGGCCAGCCGTAGTTCTTGGGCTGGTTGTGCTTGATCAGGTTGAACTCGTCGTAGCCCTTCGGGCCGCGCAGCTCGTCGTCCTCGAGGCCGTCCGGTCCGACATCGCCCTCGAGCACGTCGCCCGTCACGTCGTCGACCTTCAGGTGGTACGCGTTGCGGTGGCCCATCGTGTAGATCTCGGGACGGGTGTTCGGCGTGCCGGGCGCGAACAGGTTGCCCTCGGGGATCGTGTATTTGCCGTCCGGCGTCGGGTGGATGCGCAGCACCTTGCCGAGCAGGCTGTTGGAGTTCTGCGTCGTCGCCTCGGCGTCCGTCTGCAGCGGCCAGGCCGAGGGGCGACGGGTTGCGCGATCCGTATTGGCCGTCGAAGTGCGGCATGTCGTTGGCGCCGATGCCCAGGAAGAGGTCGCCGTTGGACTGCATCGCCAGCCCACCGCCGTTGTGGTCGATTCCCGAGTTGGGGATGTTCAGCAGCACCTTCTCCGACAGCAGGTCGACCTTGTCGTCCTTCGTCAGGGTGAAGCGCGAGAGGCGCCCGTTGAGGCCCTCGACGTGGCGGTAGACGTAGTAGAAGCGGTTCTGGTTGAAGCCCGGATCGAGGGCCAGGCCGAGCAGACCCTGGCCGAGGCCGGGGACCGACGGGATCTCCCCGGCGTCGATGACGATGTCCGCCACCGGGTCGTAGATCTTCAGCGTGGAAAGCGTGCGCTCCAGGTAGTACACGCGGCCGTCGGGACCGACATCCAGCTGGGTGCCGTCCGTGATGTCCTCGTCGATGACGATGCGCTTCCAGTTCGACCAGACGGTGGCGCCGCAGTCGCCGGAGCGGGTCCCCGCCGCGTAGGCCATCGCGCCGGCCATGTGCCGCCGGAACGTCTTCGTCCTCCAGGTGCGCTTGGCCAGGCCGAGCGTGGTGGTGAAGGCGCGGCCGCGTCCCAGGTCGCGGCACCAGGTGACCGGATGCTCAACGCCCATCGCGAGCTGCGCGTCCGGGGTGTAGGACTTCTCGTCCACCCAGCCGAGCACGTGCACGCGGCCCGTCGGGTTCTTGGCGAGGCTGACCCACGGCTCCTTGACGTTCCAGCGCCGCGGCACGCGCACGCTCGAGGGGTGAAGGCGGTCGACGAACTGCACCTGCGCCTTCTGCGGCGCGTCGGTGCCTGCGGGCTTGGCGCCCACGAGCGTGACGAAGTCACGCGACTTCGGCTGCAGCCGGACGGACGAGCCGGCGAGCACGACGCCGCCACCCTTGCGGACGCGGCGGTTGAGCGCGGCCTCGGCCTTGGGGCGCAGGACCTTGCCCTTGCCGGCTGCGAAGACGACCGCTCTGGCGTGCTTGACCTGCTTCGCGCTCGGCTTGCGGGCGATCACGGGGCGCAGGCCCTCGGAGCGGGCGGCCTGCACGAGCTGACGCTGCGCGAGCCGGCCGATCGAGGTCTTGCCGGTGACGACGAGCACCTTCGGCTTGGCCGCCTCCGCCGTGTCGGCGGCGCCGAGGGCGAGCAGCAGGATGACAACCATGCGCTTCACGCGACCTCCTGCATGGTCCGGTCGATCGCCTCCGGGGCGAGGATGTGTTCGATCACCATGATCGCGGCCCCGGTGATGCCGGCGCGATCGCCGAGGCGACTCGAGGCGGTCTGCAGCTTCTGCGTGGCCAGCGGGGTGGAGCGCTGGAAGGTGACCTCCCGGACGCCCGCGAGCAGCTGCTCGTGCGCTTGGGCGAGGTCGCCCCCGATCACGATCACGTCCGGGTTGAGGAGGTTCACGCACATCGCAAGCACCTCGCCGATGCGCCGTCCGGCCTCGCGCACGAGCGCGACGGCGTGCGGCTCGCCCGCGCGGACGTGCTCGACGACCTCGCGGCTGTGGGCGGCGTCGAGGCCGAGCTCGGTGAGCTTCAGCGCGACGGCGTGCCCGCTGGCGACGGCCTCCAGGCAGTTGACGTTCCCGCACCGGCACAGCGCGGCCTCGTCGCTGGTGACCTGGATGTGGCCGATGTCGCCGGCGGCACCCTGCGCGCCGCGGTGGACCGCGCCGCCGATGATGGCTCCGCAGCCGATACCGGTGCCGACCTTGATGAAGAGGAGATGCTCCGTCTCGCGCCAGTGCGACCAGTGCTCGCCGAGGGCCATGATGTTGACGTCGTTGTCGACGAGCACGGGCACCGAATAGCGCTGGGCGAACCAGTCGGCGACGGGGAAGCCGTCCCACGCCGGCATGATCGGCGGGCTGACGGGCTTGCCCGCCGCGAAGGACACGACGGCGGGGACGCCGATGCCGATCCCGCGGATCGGCGTGCCCTCCCACGGCTGGCCGGCGCACAACTCGCGCAGCTTGCGATCGACCTCGGTGAGCACGATCCCGGGGTCGTCGTTGATGTTGAGCTCGAGTGCCTCCTCGGCGAGCGGGCGCCCGCCGAGGTCGGTGACCGCGATGCGCGAGTGGGTGGCGCCGAGGTCCGCGACCAGCACGATGCCGGCGGCGTCGTTGAAGGCGAGCACGGTCGGCGGCCGTCCGCCGGTCGATGCGCTGTCGCCCGTCTCGTAGACGAGGGCGCGAGCGAGCAGGGCGTCGACGCGCGGTCCGACGGTGGAGCGCGACAGGCCGGTGCGGCGTGCCAGCTCGGCGCGCGTGACCGCTTCGCCACCGCGAATCAGGCGCAGCAGTGTTCCCGCCCCGTTGGCCCCTCCCATGAAGGTGACTCAATCACACGGACTTTGTGGTGTCAATGGACTAAGTGTGCGGTTCTTGTTTGACAGCCGAACAAAGTCGTGCGAATGTCCGCGGAATGGAGAGGCGGGGAATGTCGCGTCGTGCCCTGATCGGGGGCGGCGCCGGACTGGCTGCGAGCGCAGCGATCAACGTGCAACCGAGCCTGGCGGCCGCGAAGCCGTCTGCCACTGATTGCGGGCTGCTGCCGCCCGAGCGCATCGGGCTGCAGCTCTACTCGCTCAGTTCGGCGATCGGCGAGGTCGGCTTCGAGCAGGTGCTGCGCGAGGTCGCGCAGATCGGCTTCAAGCAGATCGAGTTCGCGGGCTACACAGACCCGACGGACATCTCGCTGAAGGACCTCAAGGCCCTGGTCGACGAGCTCGGGCTCATCCCGGCCGGAAGCCATGTGGATCCGAGCGACGCCGCGATGGACAAGATCGTCGAGGACGCCCAGACGCTCGGCATCCCCGACGTCGGCATCTCGCTGATCCTGCCCGACGGCCCGCCCACGGTCGCCGGCTGGGCGGCTCAGGCGGAGAACTTCAACCGCTACGGCGAGGCGTGCGCGGAAGCGCGGCATCGGCTTCTACATGCACAACCACTTCGAGGAATGGCTGCCGTGCCTCGACGATCCGTCCCGTCGCGGCATGGACATCCTGCTGTCGGAGACCGATCCGAAGCTCGTCAACTGGGAGTGCGACCTCTTCTGGATCCACGTCGGTCAGGCGCAGTCCGTGCTGACGCCATTCGATCCGCTCACGGACTACGTGATCCCGATGCGCGACCGCATCAAGCATTTCCACGTCAAGGACGGAATGGCCGAGTCCGCTCAGATCTCGGACGTCGGGGAGGGCCAGGTCGACTTCCAGAAGATCTTCACCGAGCTTTTCAAGCAGTCGGGCAAGGAGGCGTCCAAGCACGTCTACCTGTGGGAGCGCGACAACGCCGACGACCACGCGCGCGGTCCCATGGCCGCCGCCCGGTCGAGCTTCGTGAACATGCGCTACGCGCTCGTGGCCGACGAGTGCGCGCCGGCCAAGCCGCTGCGTGCGACGATCGCCGGCACCGCCGTCGCAGGCGGCCGCGCAAGGGTCAAGCTCAAGCTCAACGGCCCGGCAAAGGTGACCGCCACGCTCACGCAGAACGGCAAGCGGATCGCACGCAGCACGCGCAGGCTCAAGAAGGGCAACCGCGTGCTCACGCTGCCGCGGACGCGCGCGACGGGCGCCGCCAAGCTCACCGTGACGGTCACGGATGCCGCGGGCACGCGCCTGCAGTTGCGCGACACACTCGATCTCTGAGTACCTTCCGTCCCATGCGGCGCGCGCTGTTGGTGCTCGGGTTCCTGCTCGTCCTCGCGGCGCCGGCTTCGGCCGCCCCCCTCGCCCACCGCTGCGTCGACGTGTTCCAAGGGGGCAGGCCCCTTGGAACGGTGCGCTTGCAGCCGGTCGACCTGGACTCGTTCGTGCTCTATCTGCCGGACGGGCGCTTCCTCGGGCAAGGACGGCGAGCCGGTGGACGAGCCGAGCGCCGAGGTCGAGTGGACGACGGCGGAGCTGAAGGCCGCGTCGCTGAAGCGCGCGAAAGGCTGCGCGAGCTACCCCGAGGCGGACACGGACGTCGACGGGAAGGTGCGCAAGGGGCCGGCGCCGTGGGCGCAGACGCGCGGGCTGATGGACTCGCACCTGCACTGGATCGCCGGCGAGGCGTTCGGCGGCAACGCGCACTGCGGCCGGCCGTGGGATCGCTACGGCGCGACGTACGCACTGGTGGACTGTCCCGACCACGGTCCCGGACAGCCGGCGCTGGCGCTCGAGAACCTGCTCAGCGGAGCGAGCCCGGCAGCGACGCACGACACGGTCGGCTGGCCCACCTTCGCCGACTGGCCGAGCCCGACCTCGCTCACCCACGAGAACACGTATTACAAGTGGGTCGAACGTGCCTATCGCGGCGGGCTGCGGATGGCGGTCGTCCTGTTCGTCGACAACGCGCAGCTGTGCTCGGTGTGGCCGACGCGCAAGTACGAATGCGGCGAGATGGACAGCGTCCGGCGCGAGATCATGCGCCTGCGCGAACTGCAGGCCTACATCGACGCCCAGGCGGGAGGCAAGGGCAAGGGCTGGCTGCGGATCGTCCGTACGCCCTTCCAGGCCCGCCGCGTCATCAACCAGGGCAAGATGGCCATCGTCATGGGCATGGAGATCTCCCGGCTGTTCGAGTGCCGGATCGAGAACGGCCAGCCGACCTGCACGAAGGAGCAGATCGACGCGCGCCTGGCGGAGATGCAGAAGCTCGGCGTGCGCTCGATGGAGATCACCGGCAAGTTCGACAACGCGCTCTCGGGCGTCGCCGGCGACCCGGGCACCAACGGTGTCGTCACCAACTTCGGCAACCGGCTCGAGACGGGCGGCTTCCTCGCGATGCAGACCTGCGAGGGCCAGCCTTCGGGCGCCGTCGACAAGACCCAGCTGTCGTCTGTGGGCCCGCTCGGGGAGCCGTTCGCCGCGCTGGCGCCGGGGACGACCCCCGCCTATCCGCCGCCGCCGCACTGCAACCAGCTCGGCCTGACGGAGCTCGGCGAGCACCTGGTCAACCGCCTCGTCGACCGTCACCTGCTGATGGACCCCGACCACATGGCCGCTGCTGCGCGCATCGCCGCGCTCGACATCTTCGAGCAGCGCAAGTACTCCGGCGTGTTGTCGAGCCATTCGTGGTCGACACCGGTCGACGAGCCGCGCATCCTCGAGCTCGGCGGCGTCGTCTTCCCCAAGGCCGCCGCGATCGGTCAGGCCTCCCCGCCGGATTGGTTCGTGGACGAGTACGCGCGCCTGCGCAAGCTGCGCGACCCGCGCTTCTTCTACGGCTTCGGCTTCGGCTCTGACTCCAACGGCATCGCCAAGCAGCCGCTCGCCGGCGAGGACTCGAAGGTCACCTGGCCGTACAAGTCCTACGACGGCCGCATGACCGTCCGCCAGCCGAGCACCGCCGAACGCACGTGGGACTACAACGCCGAGGGCGTCGCCAACTACGGGCTCTACCTCGACTGGCTCCAGGACCTGCGCACGCGACTTGGCAAGCCGTTCGTCCGCGACATGCTGCGCGGCCCCGAGGCCTACCTGCAGATGTGGGAGCGCGCAGTCGGCGTCCCCTTCCCGGCCCGCCCGGGCCGCGCCCGAGTTGGCATGCGCACCGGTCGCCTCCTACGCGCCGCCGGCCAGCCGCGGACCCGCGGCGCACGAACATGGCGCTACCGCGGCGGCACGGTCGTCCGGCTCAGTCGCGCCGGCCGCGTCGCCGCGATCAACGGCTAGCTCGCCGAGTGATCGCCTGGCCGCTGCTGCGCGCACGGATCCTGGCCGAGCCCGCGCTGCAGGAGCGGCTCCGGGCGGAGGTGACGCCGGCCGGTCTGGAGGCCGCGCTGGGTGGAGTGGACCTGACCGAGCCGCTGCGCGAAGCACGCCGCCGGCACATCGAGCGCGCTCTCCCTGGGCCGCTCGGGCCGCCTGACCGCTTCGACACGACGGGCTGGACGCCGGTCGCGGTGCTGCGCGGTGAGGGGGATGCCCGGATCCTCTGGCGCGACCTGCGTGGTCTCGAGCCCAACGCGGACGCCTTCATGTCCGACACGATCCAGCGCGCACTCGGCGAGCCCTACCGGCTGCTGATGGATGCGCGCACGGGCCTCGACGCGCTGGCCGGGGAACCCGACATGGCCGGGCTGATCCTCCACGCCTCACGCTGCGGCTCGACGCTCGCATGCCGGATGCTGGCCACCGATCCGGGCTTGCTGGTCGTCTCGGAGCCCGAGGTCCTCGACGGCCTGCTCGCCCTGCCCGCACCTGCAGCGGACCGCACTCGCTGGGTGCGCGGCCTGCTCGCCGCGCTCAGCCGCCCCGGCCGCCGGCTCGTCGTGAAGGCCGACGCGTGGTGCGTGCTCGACTCGCCGCCCTCCTGAAGGCCGCCGTGCCGGACGTGCCGCGGACCTTCCTGACCCGTGACCCCGCTGCGATCATCGCGTCCCACATGCGCGAGCCCGGCTCCCACATGATCCCGGGTGCGTTCGGCCTGCCGGTCGCGCTGTCACGCGAGCAGCACTGCGCCGCCGTGCTACAGCGCATCTTCGACGCTGCCCGTGCCTCACTGGACGAGCACACGCTGGTCCTCGACCATGCCGACATGCCCACCGCCATCATCGAGCGCCTGTGCCCGCACTTCGACGTGACCGCGGACCCCGGGCGCATGCTGGCCGCGGCGACGGCCGACGCCAAGCGCCCGGGCGAGCGCCACGACCCTGGGCGCGAGCGCGCGGAGCGCCCGCTCACCGCGGCCGTCCTCGAGGCCGCGCGGACGGTGACGCCGCTGTGATCGCCGATCGCGTCCGCCTTCCGCTCACGTTCGACGCCGACGTGTTGGGCAAGGACCTCGACAGCATCGGAGCCGACGAATGGATGCCCCACTTCAACACCGGCATCTACGAAGGCGATTGGAGTGGCGTGTCGCTGCGGTCGGTGGGCGGACGACCGGACACGCTCTATCCGGACCCGGCGGCAGCGGATCCGTACGCCGACACGCCGATGCTCGCGCGCCTACCCGGACTACGAGCGGCGGTCGCGCGCTTCGAGTGCCCGCTGCTTGCCGTCCGGCTGTTGCGGCTCGGCCCGGGCGCGTCGATCGGCGAGCACCGCGATTACAAGCTCGGCTACGAGGACGGCGAGGTCCGGGTGCACGTTCCCCTCACGACGAGCGACGCGGTCGAGTTCATACTCGCCGGCGAGCGGGTGGAGATGCAGCCGGGCGAGGCCTGGTACCTGGACTTCAACGAGCCACACTCCGTCGCCAACCGCGGCACGACGGACCGCGTCCACCTCGTGCTCGACTGCGTCGTCGACGAATGGCTCGACGGCCAGCTCAGTTCCGCGACGGGAAGATCCCCTGGAGCGCGATGATGTAGTTGAGGGTCAGGTGCGGCTGAACGTTCGAGTGCGGCTGACTGCCGCCGGCGGGCGCGACGGTCGGGCCTGCCAGCTGGGCGGCCGGCGTCGGTGCGTACGCGCCTCCGCGCGCCGGCGCCAGATTCGCGGCGGGGCGATTCGACGTCGGGTCCACGTTCGCCGCGGGGTTGGTCGCCGTGTGCGAATGGGCCGGCATCTCGTTGGCCGTGAGCGTCACGGACTCCACGCCACCGGTCTGACCCAGGGTGTATGAGCTGAGGCCGGGCCCCTGGCCGGCGTGCACGGGTACGCGCGAGCGCAGGTCGGGCAGCGCGAAGGTCGTCTGGCCGTTCCCGCCGTAGGTGGTCCCGAGGATCGAGAACAGCGCCGTGTTCTGCGCGATGGGAAGGATCTGCCCGTTGCAGAACGCCCAACCCCGCGGGGCGAAGTTGCCGGCGAACAGGATGATCTCTGCGATGAAGGGCGATGCTGACATGGGCGCCTCAGAGTTGCGGTGGGTGGTGGCGGTTGATGACGACGGCGTAGTCCTGCCCGCGGGCGCCTGTCCCGGCCGGCGTCACGAGCAGGGGGAGAGTGCGCAGTCGCGGGTGCTCGAGCCGGGCCATCGTCTGCTCCATCCGGCTCGATCCCGAACCGTGCAGGAGCAGCTCGAAGGCGTCCTCGTCGTCACGCGGCGCGTGGGTGAGGTTCGCGATCTGCACCAGACGGGTGCGGACGGAACGGCCGTTTTCAGGACGGACGACGAACTCCGAGCCGACAAGCGGGACGAACATCGACCGCGTGCCGGTCGTGCCGGGCAGCAGCGGTCTCGCCGCCATGCCGCTGGGTGACCGCACGAGGCCGCCGGCTGCGATGGCGACCGCGCCGGCGCCCCCCGCGGCCAGCAGGGCGCGGCGCGTCAGCGGAAGCGCGCGGTCCATCTGACGTACCGCACGAAGTTGGCCGTGGCGTTCTCGATCCGAACGGAGATCCGGTCGCCGGCGGCGTAGACGGCGGAGTGCGTCGCGTCGGTGCACTGCGTGGCCGGGGCGGTGAGCACGCAGGTCACGGTCGTTGCAGCGCCGTTCTTGAAGACGGTGGCAGTGAGGTTGCCCGACGCTGCCTGCGGCAGCGCGTGGACGCCGAAGCCGTCCAGCGTGGCGACAGCCGGGACGAGCGACTCCGAGCCCGGGCTCGTCGGTGTCACGCCGGCGCCGCCGCCGAGTCCGACGAAGCCGGTGGTGTCGGCGGTATCGACCAGGTCGGCGCCGCCGAAGACGAGGCCGAGCGCGGCGCCGCCACCGGCGGGACCTGCGGGACCGGTCGCACCGGCAGGCCCGGCAGGCCCCACCGGGCCAGTCGGACCCGTGGGACCGTCGCGGCCGGCGGCTCCGGCCGCTCCGACGCTGCCCTGCAAGCCGGGGACGCCCTGTTCGCCGGTCGGTCCCGCGCTGCCGGTCGGACCGCGGGCGCCGGGCGCGCCCGCCGGACCGGTCGGTCCGATCGAACCCTGCACGCCCGGAGGTCCTTGAGGACCGCGCGTGCCGCGCTTGCCGCGCTTGCCGCGCTTACCCGGTTTGCCGCGCTTGCCGGTGTCGGAACTCGCCTTCTGGGCGGAGATCGCGACGGGGGTGTGGATGTCGGCGAGCAGCGCGAGCGCGAGGACGCCGACGCACACTGCGATCACCGAGCGTTTGGCCACATGCCGATCCTCCTCGCGCTGAGGACAAAAGTCAACTGGCCGGCTTGCCGTCCCTGAATCCTTCGAATCCGGAGTAGTCGACGCTGCCCTTGTTGTCCGTCGCGACGACGTCGACTGGCACCTGCCGGCCGCTTGCGAGCGTCGCCGTGCAGACGAAGTTGCGACCCTCCCGCGCCTCGATGCCGGGCGGGCAGGCCACCGTGGTGAGGATGTGCTGCTGCTGGGCGATCCCGGCCTCGATTCCGCTCTCCACGACTCCGTGGTCGATGACCACGGAGTCATCATCCCCGCAGCCGGTCAGCGCGAGAATGAGCGCGACCGCGCCGGCACGCCACATGGCCGCGAGCCTACACCGGGTACAACAAGGCCTGTGACCTCCGCCCCCCACTTCGGCCTGACCGGCCTGGCGACGATGGGCGCGAACCTCGCGCGCAACGTCGCCCACCACGACATCCCCATCGCCGTCCACAACCGCACCACGGCCAAGACCGAGGCGTTCATGGAGGCGCACGGCGACGAGGGGCACGATCACCGGTCACGCGTCGGTGGAGGAATGGGTCGGCGCGCTGGAGCGCCCGCGCGTGCTGATGAGCATGGTCAAGGCCGGCGACCCGGTCGACGCGGTGATCGAGGAGCTGCTCCCGCACCTCGATCCGGGCGACGTCGTCATCGACGGCGGCAATTCGTTCTTCCGCGACACGCAGCGTCGCTTCCACGCGCTGGCGGAGAGGGACATCCGCTTCATGGGCGTCGGCGTGTCCGGGGGTGAGGAAGGCGCGCTGAAGGGCCCGAGCATCATGCCCGGCGGCGAGCGCGAGGTCTACGACGAGATCGTGGGGGAGACGCTCGAGTCGATCGCGGCGGTCGTCGACGGCACGCCGTGCTGCACCCACGTCGGCCCGGACGGCGCGGGCCACTACGTGAAGATGGTCCACAACGGCATCGAGTACGCCGACATGCAGCTGATCGCCGAGTCCTACGACCTGCTGCGCCACGGTGCCGGGCTCGAGGTGCCGGAGATCGCCGCGCGCTTCCACGAATGGAACGGCGGCGAGCTCGAGTCGTTCCTGATCGAGATCACCGCCCGCGTGCTCGAGCACACGGACGCGTCGAGCGGCAAGCCGTTCGTCGACGTCGTGCTCGACCAGGCCGAGCAGAAGGGCACCGGCCGCTGGACCGCGCAGGACGCGCTCGAGCTCGGCGTGCCGCTGACCGGCATCACCGAGGCCGTCTTCGCACGCACGCTGAGCGCTCTGAAGGACCAGCGGGTCGCGGCCGCCGGACCGGCTGGCGGGCCCGAGCGCCGACGGCTCCGACGCCTCGCTCGCCGAGGACCTCGGCCACGCGCTGTACGCGTCCAAGATCGTCTCCTACGCGCAGGGCTTCGCGCAGATGGCGGCGCGCGCCGACGAGGAGGGCTGGAAGGTCGACCTCGGGGCGATGGCGACGATCTGGCGCGGCGGCTGCATCATCCGCGCGCGCTTCCTCGACCGCATCCGCGAGGCCTACGACGACGAGCCCGGCCTGGTGAACCTGATGGTCGCGGACTTCTTCCAGTCGGCGCTTGCGGACGCGCAGGATCCGTGGCGACGCGTCGTCGCCCGCGCCGCCGAGCTTGGCATCCCGACGCCCGCGTTCTCGTCCTCGCTCGCCTATTACGACGGCTACCGCCGAGCCAACGGGCCGGCGTCCGTCATCCAGGGACTGCGCGACCTCTTCGGTGCGCACACCTACCTGCGCAACGACCGCGAGGGGACGTTCCACACCGCGTGGTCGGGCGATCAGAGCGAATCGGAGTCGTGAGCGACCTCGAGGCGGCCGAGCAACTCGTGCGGGCCGCCCTCGAGCGGGACGCCGAGCGCTACGACATCCACCGCTTCCTGCTCGCGCACGGCACTGCCTGGCGGCCGGTCGAGCGGCCGGCCGACGTCAAGCCGGGCGCCCGCCATGACGCCTTCCGCAACGCTTTTCGGCTCGTCCGCGCCCGGCCGCAGCTGCGCTACTGCGAGGGCTTCACGCTGCCGCGCGGATACGACGACGTGCCCAACCGCCATGCGTGGTGCATCGACGTGAGCGGCACGGTGATCGATCCCTCGCCGGGCTGGGCCGAGCCCGGCGGCAAGCTGCGCGACTGCTACTTCGGCATCGCCA
>CAVXBH010000049.1:0-100319 GCA_963759945.1 uncultured Solirubrobacteraceae bacterium
GGCTCCAGATAGCCTGCCGCGCGATGTCGGACTGGGCTGACCGGACCCGTTACGAACCCTCCGAGGCGGAGCCGCGCATCCTCGCGCGGTGGCTGGAGGCCGGGGTGCACCACCCCGAGCCGGAGGGGACGGCCGAGGAGAACTACTCCATCGCCGTGCCGCCGCCCAACGTCACGGGCGCGCTGCACATGGGCCACGCGCTCAACGGGTCCGTCCAGGACACGCTGATCCGCTACCACCGGCTGCTGGGCCGGCGGGCGAAGTGGATCCTCGGCACCGACCACGCGGGCATCGCCACGCAGACCCAGGTGGAGCGGCTGCTGCTGTCGGAGGGTTCGAGCCGGGCGGAGATCGGGCGCGAGGCGTTCGTCGAGCGCGTGTGGGAGTGGCGCGCCAAGTACGGCGGGCAGATCATCGAGCAGTTCAAGCGCCTGGGGGCGACGCTCGACTACGACGACGAGCGCTTCACCCTCGACGAGAACTACGTGCAGGCCGTGCTGAAGGTCTTCGTCGACCTCTACGACAAGGGCCTGATCTACCGCGACAACTACATGGTCAACTGGGACCCGGGCTCGCGGTCGGCGATCTCCGACCTCGAGGTCGAGGAGCGCACGGTCGACGACACGCTGTACTCGATCGACTATCCGCTCGAGTCGGGTTCGGGCAGCGTCACGGTGGCGACGGTGCGGCCGGAGACGATGCTCGGGGACTCGGCGATCGCCGTCCATCCCGACGACGAGCGCTACACGCGGCTGGTCGGCGAGTACGCGATCCTGCCGCTGGTCGGGCGGCGGCTGAAGATCATCGCCGACCCGTACGTGAAGCCCGAGTTCGGGACGGGCGCGCTGAAGATCACGCCGGGCCACGACCCGAACGACTTCGAGATCGGCCGCAATCACGGCCTCGAGGAGATCTCGGTGATCGGCGAGGACGGCCGTATGACCGAGGCGGCCGGCGAGCGCTTCGCGGGCCTCAGCGTGATGGAGGCGCGCGACGCCATCGTCGACGAGCTGCGCGAGGCGGGCCTGCTCAGCCAGACGGAGCCCTACCAGCACGCCGTGCCCTATTCGCACCGCTCGGGCGAGCGCATCGAGCCGCTCATCTCGCTGCAGTGGTTCATGCGCATGGAGGAGCTCGCCGCCGCCGCGGCGGCGCCGGTGCGCGAGGGCCGCGTGCGGATCCTTCCCGACGGCCAGCGCAAGCGGTACCTGGACTGGCTCGACAACATCCGGCCGTGGTGCATCTCGCGCCAGCTGTGGTGGGGCCACCAGATCCCCGTCTACTACCGCGGTGATGAGGTCCACGTCGGCATCGAGCCCCCGGAGGGCGAGGGTTGGGAGCGTGACCCCGACGTCCTCGACACCTGGTTCTCGAGCGCCCTGTGGCCGTTCGCGACGCTCGGCTGGCCCGAGCAGACCCCCGAGCTGAGCGCCTTCTACCCGACGAACGTGCTCTCGACGGGCCGCGACATCCTCTTCCTGTGGGTCGCCCGGATGATGATGATGGGCATCGAGTTCACCGGCGACGTGCCCTTCCACGACGTCTACGTGCACTCGGTCATCCAGGCCCGCGACGGCCGCCGCATGTCCAAGTCGCTGGGAACGGGCATCGACCCGCTCGAGCTGATCGACGAGCACGGCGCGGACGCGACGCGTTTCGGCCTGCTGGCCTCGTCGAGCACCCAGGACGTGCGCTTCAACGACGAGAAGATCGCCCAGGGCGCCCAGCTCGCCAACAAGCTCTTCAACGCCTCGCGTCTGATCTCGATGCGCGCCAACGAAGTCGAGGGCGACGCGATCGAGGACCGCTGGATCCTGTCGCGCCTGGAGCGCGCCCGCAGCGAGGTCGCCCGGGCGATCGAGGCCTACGAGTTCCATCACGCGGCGCTCGGCCTCTACGACTTCGTCTTCAGCGAGCTGTGCGACTGGTACCTGGAGATGGTCAAGCCGCGCCTGGAGACCGAGGGCGGCGTGGCGCGCCGGGTCCTGGAGGCGACGCTCGCCATGGCCCACCCGCTGATCCCGTTCGTCACCGAGGACATCTGGTCCCAGGGGCACGACGACCTGCTCGCGGAGGGCTCTTGGCCCGAGGCGACCGCGCTGGACGAAGAGGCGGAGACGGAGATCGCCGCGGCCATCGAGGTCGTCGCGAGCCGTCCGCGGCTGGCGTGACGCGATGGGCGTCACCCCCGGAGGCGAGGGCTGGGAGCGTGACCCCGACGTCCTGGACACCTGGTTCTCGAGCGCGCTGTGGCCGCACGCGACGCTCGGCTGGCCCGAGCCGACGCCCGAACTGCGCGCGTTCTACCCGACCGAGCGTCCTCTCGACGGCGCCGCGACATCCTCATCCTCTGGGTCGCCCGGATGGTGATGATGGGCATCGAGTTCACCGGCGAGGTGCCGTTCGACGACGTCTACGTCCACTCGGTCATCCAGGCGCCGCGACGGCCGGCGGATGTCCAAGTCGCTGGGAACCGGCATCGACCCGATCGAGATGATCGACGGTACGGCGCCGACGCCACGCGCTTCGGCCTGCTGGCGATCGTCGAGCACGCAGGACGTGCGCTTCAACGAGGAGAAGATCGCGCAGGGCGCCCAGCTCGCGCAGAAGCTCTGGAGCGCCTCGCGGCTGATCCTCGATGCGCGCGACCGGAGGTTCGCCCGCAGCCGCGGACGCGGTCGAGGACCGCTGGATCCTGTCGCGGCTCGAGCGCGCGCGGAGGGAGACCGCGCGCTCGATCGAGGCCTACGAGTTCCATCGCGCGGCGCTCGGCCTCTACGACTTCGTCTACGGCGAGCTGTGCGACTGGTACCTGGAGATGGTCAAGCCGCGCCTGGAGACCGAGGGCGGCGTGGCGCGCGCGACGTGCTCGCGGAGACGCTGGCGATGGCGCACCCGCTGATCCCGTTCGTCACCGAGGAGATCTGGTCTGCAGGGGCACGAGGGCCTGCTCGCCGAGAGCCGCTGGCCGGCGCGAGCCTCGCCGGTCGACGAGGCCGCCGAGGCCGAGATCGCCGAGGCGATCGAGACCGTCAAAACCGTCCGCGGCTGGCGCGACGCCCTCGACGTGCGGCCCGGCGCCATCCTGCCGGCCACCCTCGAGGCGGGGTCAGGTCCGCACATCCCACATCTCGCGCGCCTGGCGCGGCTCGAGTGGGCCGACGGCGAGGTGGTCGCCCGCGCGGGCGCCGTCGGCTTTTCGCGTCCGAGGACGTCGATCTCGAGGCGCAGACGCGGCGCGCGGACGAAGCGCCGGCGCGAAGCTCGAGGCGGAGATCGCAGCGCGCCGAGGGCAAGCTCTCCAACGAGAAGTTCGTCGCGAACGCGCCGGAGGCCGTGGTGGCCAAGGAGCGCGACAAGCTGGCGGGCTGCAGGCGGAGCTCGATGACCTGGTCGCTGGAACGGGCTGAGGAGCACCTCCTCTCGCGCGAGCTGTTCGGCATGCGCTTCGGCCTGGAGCGCATGCGCCGGCTGCTCACGGCGCTCGGCAGCCCGCATCGCGTGTTCCGCGCGATCCACGTCGTCGGCACGAACGGCAAGAGCTCGACGACGCGCTTCGCCGCCGCGATGCTCGAGGCGCACGGGGTGCGCGCGGGCGAGTACCTCTCGCCGCACCTGGCGACCTTCGCCGAGCGCATCCGTGTCGGGATGTGCGGACCTGACCCCTCGGGGTTCGGCGGCGCGGTGGAGCGGGTGGTCGAGGCGGCGGGGAAGGTCGAGCGCGGCCTGGAGGAGGGCGAGCAGCGTCACGCAGTTCGAGCTGCTGACCGCCGCGGCGTTCGCGGCCTTTGCCGAGCGCCGGCGTGGAGGTCGGCCGTGGTCGAGGCCGGGCTCGGCGGCCGCTGGGACGCCACGAACGTGCTCGACGCGCCCGTCGTCGTGCTCACGAGCGTCGGCCTCGAGCACACGCGCTGGCTCGGCCCGACGCTCACCGACATCGCGCGCGAGAAGCTCGCGGTCGTCGCCGGCCGGCGGCGACGCTGTCTACGGCGGCTGCCGAGCCGAGGCGATGGAGGTGGTGCGGGCGACCGACGCGAAGCGCGATCGGCGTCACCGCGCCGCTCGGCCTCGAGCTGCCCGGCTACCAGCGCCTCAACGCCGCGCTCGCCGCGGCCGCCGTCGAGGCGACTGCTGGGGGAGGTCGACGACGCGAAGATCCTGGCCGCGGCGGCGGGCATCGCCGTTCCCGGCCGCTTCCAGGTCGTCGGCCACGATCCGCTGACGATCGTCGACGGCGCGCACAACCCGGCCGGGATGGAGGCGCTCGCCGAGGCGCTGCCAGGCGTCGACCGGCCGCTGGTCGCCTGCGTGTCGATCCTCGACGACAAGGACGCCGCCGCGATGCTGCGCCCGCTGCTGCCGGCCTGCGATGCGCGTCGTCTTCACGACTCACGCCAACCCGCGGGCGCTGCCGCCGGCGACGCTCGGGTCGCTGGCGGCGCAGCTGGGCTTCGCGGGGGCGACCGTGCTCGAGCGCGACCCGCGCCGGGCGCTGGCCCGCGCGCGGGAGCTGGCCGGGCCGACGGGGACCGTGGTCGCCACGGGATCGATCTACCTCGTGGCGGACCTGCTGTCGCGAGCCCGGCAAGCGGAGAGCGAGCATCCTGTGAACCGAGACGACGGACCCAGCGTTCTTGCCATGATCGGCTTCGTCGCCGCGGTCGTCGCTGTCGTGATCCTCGTCTTCTTCGCCATCGGCTACGCGTTCGGCCGGGCGTTTCTGTAGCCCTTGCGGGCATCCGGCCCGCAAAACATTCGAACGGCCCCATCCGGGGGCCGATGGCAGGAATCGCCGTCCCAACGGGTAATCTCACCCGCGTGGCCCTGACCTTTGCCGTGTTCGGCATCGACAACCGCGGCGTCGATACCGGCGTCAAGGTCCTGTTGCTGTTCCTCTTCGTCGTCTGGGCGGCGCTGATCTTCTGGACGTACGCCGACGCGCGCCGCCGCATCGACGACCCGATGCTCGTCGCCTGCGCCACGGCGGCCTCGCTGTTCCCGTTCGTCGGCACGATCGTCTACACGATCGTGCGCCCGCCGGAGTTCCTCGACGACGTGCGCCTGCGCGAGCTCGAGATGCACGCCGCCGAGACCCGCCTGCACACGCTGGACGTGGAGCTGTGCCCGAACTGCGACTACGCGATCCGCGGCGACTACCTGCGCTGCCCGAGCTGTCTGTACCGGCTCAAGGAGCCGTGCCGCGCGTGCAGCAAGCCGCTGGACCCGCGCTGGAAGATCTGCCCCTACTGCGAGACCGAGGTCGGCACCTCGATCGAGCCGCCGAAGGTCAGCCGGCGCCGCCGCCGCGACGAAGAGACGGCGGACTTCCCCGCCCCCTGAGACAAGGGGCCAGGCCCCGGTCTCGCGCCATAGGCTGGCCGCCTATGGCAACCGAACAGACTCTGATCCTCGTCAAGCCCGACGCCTTCGCGCGCGGCCTGACCGGGGAGATCATCTCCCGCTTCGAGCGCAAGGGGCTCAAGATCCTCGCAGCTGCAGAAGATGCAGCTGTCGCGAGGGCACCGCCAAGGAGCACTACGCCGAGCACGACGGCAAGCCCTTCTTCGGCGAGCTCGTCGAGTTCATCACCTCCGGCCCGCTGGTCGCGATGGTCCTCGAGGGCGAGGACGCCATCAAGGCCGCCCGCCAGGTGATCGGCGCGACGAACCCGCTCGAGGCGACCACCGGCTCGATCCGCGGCGACTTCGCCATCGCGGTCGGCACCAACATGGTCCACGGCTCCGACGCCCCGGAGTCGGGCCAGCGCGAGGCGGCGCTTTCTTCCCGGGAACTGAGTCCTCGCGTCGCGGTCCCCGCAGCGGACCGCGATCCTGACGCAGCTCGGCATCGCCATTCGAGGTCCGCCGGCCGACGTCGAGGAGCTCACCGAGGGCGACCCGATCGAGGTCGCCCTCGAGAACGCCCGGCGCAAGGCCGGCGGGCGGCCGCGGCACGCTCGGCGTGGACACGCTGGTCGCCCTCGACGGCGCATCTACGGCAAGCCCGCAGATCCGCCGACGAGGCGCGCGAGACGCTGCGCGCGCTCTCGGACCGGACGCACCGGGTCGTCAGCGGGCTCGTCTACGAGGACGAGGGCGTGACCGTGACCACCGAGGTCACCTTCCGCGACATCGAGCCGCCTGCTCGACTGGTACCTGACCGCCGACGAGTGGCAGGGCCGCGCAGGCGGATACGCGATCCAGGGCCGCGGCGCCGCATTCGTGCGCGGCATCCGCGGCGACTACACCAACGTCGTCGGGCTGCCGGTCGCGGCGCTGGTGGACCTCCTCGGCGCCGCCCGTCTCATGGGGCGACGTCGATGACCTGGCTCGAGACGGCACCCAGCCGGCTCAGCGCGAGGACCCGCAACGTGATGTAGCGATCCGGAGTGCGTCCGGGACGGTGACCGAGCGAACGTTCGGTCCGACCCGCCGCTTGATCCCGGATAGCCCTCGCCGGCGTAGCCCTTGATGCGGAAGCCCGTGATCGGGACGCCGCGCTCCCGGGCCCCCTTCCAGCTGATCTTGCGCACCCGGCGGCCGCGCTTCGGCTGACCCGCGGCGCGAGCGGCGGGCGGACGGGCAGCGCGTCCACCACATAGGAGGCCGTCTTGGCGGTGCCGTAGGTGATCTTCACCGAGACGCGGCGGACGCCCGCGCGGTCAGACGGCTGCAGGCCGACCCGCCACGCGAGCGCGTTCCCCTCGCCGGAGCCGGGGCCGAGATCGGTCACGCCCGTGACCGGCCGTGACTCGCCGTCGACCTCGACGGCGACGGTCGCCGACGACAGATCCGTGTCCCGCGCCGCGAACGACGCCGACCAGTCCTCGAAGACGAGCGGCCAGGGCACCGTGCCGGGCGGCGGCCAGGCAACGATCGCGGGGACCGGAGCCGAGCTCGAGCGCGAGGTCGCACCGGCCACGAGCAGGGCGTTGGTCGCGCCGGTCGAGCCGGTGCCCCAGCGGACGCCGCGCGGGTCGAGCACCCAGCGCCGGTGGCCGAGCGAGGGGACGCCGAGGTCGTCGACGTAGCCCACCATCGCGCCGGCGCCGGACTCGCCCCTGGTAGAGGTTCGCGGTGCCCGCGGCGTCGGCGCCGTCCTGCGTGTAGCACGGCCACTCCGGCCCCGGCGTGTGGCTGTTGGCGTTCGCCGCGCGCATCATCAGCGCGGCCTCGAGCGCCTTGCGGTTGAGCGCCGCATCGAAGCGGACGGGGCGCAGCCCGGCGAAGCGGCGCATGCCGTTGACGGCGAACAGCGTCGCCGCGATGGACTGCTTGGACTCCGCGCCCGCCTGGCAGCTGCCGACGTCGCCCGTCCACCCGGCGGGCACGCGCTCGGCGTCGCGGATGTCGAGGTAGAGCTCGGTGGCCGCCTGCGCGTTGAGCGCCTGCGCCGCGCCGGGGCACGAGCGCGCCGGCGGTCAGCGCCGACAGCAGGACGAGGTGTGGATGCGGCGTGGCATGCGCCCAATTATCGGCACATCGCTAAGCGGCTCGGCGCCGGCGGAGAGGCACCGATGACGATCAGCGCGATGCCCAGGCCGGCGAGCACCACGCCGCCGATGATCTTCAGCACCGCGACGAAGACGGCGCCGCCGCCCTGTCGGGGTGACGATCAGCGGCACCTGACGGTCGCCGCGGTTGACGCACTCGAGGCGCCCGAAGCCCTCGGGCAGCGTGAACGTGCCCACCGACGACAGGTCGCCGATCGTCGTCGAGACGCCCTGGCGTGAGCCGCTGAAGCCGGCGCGGAAGTCGCCGGCGATGACCCGGCAGTCGGTGTCGGCCACGATCGCCTCCTGCGTGACGCTGTTGACGATGCCGTCGAGGTCGAGGTAGACGGTCTGCTTGGCGTCGGCGCCCTCGATGCGGGATCGACAGCCGACGAAGCCTGTCGCCACCGCGTCCTCGCGGATGCCCGTCGCCGCGTCGACTGCGTTCTTGATCCCGTTGACCACGAAGAGGACCCCGAAGATCACCGCCGCCGCGCCGAGCGCGAGCAGGAACGGTCCCCAACCCGTGCGCGTCCGCTCGTCGAGGGCGTCGATGCCGCCCGGCAGCCCGCTCATGCCATCACCCGCTCGGCCTGCAACTGCTCGTGGCTGGTGGATTCCGTGCAGCCTCGAGTCCCGACTTGAGGTTCTTGAAGAAGCCCACGGCGCGACCCTATGCTGGGCGGGGCCGCGCGTCCAGATGTTCTGGGCTGGAAGTGCAGCGGTTTTTTATTCGCGCCATGGGATTCCTCGGGTACCTCACCGGCATGGGCGGCCGCGACATGGCGGTCGACCTCGGCACGGCCAACACGCTGGTCTACGTCCGTGGGCGCGGCATCGTGCTGTCCGAACCGTCCGTGGTCGCGATCGACTCGCGCACGGGCGAGGTGCACGCCGTCGGCATCGAGGCCAAGCGGATGCTCGGCCGTACGCCGGGGACGATCCAGGCCATCCGGCCGCTGAAGGACGGCGTCATCGCCGACTTCGACGTCACCGAGCAGATGCTGCGGCACTTCATCCAGAAGGTGCATCAGAACCGCTGGGCCCACCCGCGGGTGGTCGTCTGCGTGCCCAGCGGCGTGACCGGCGTCGAGAAGCGCGCCGTGGAAGAGGCGTGCCTGAGCGCCGGCGCTCGCCAGGCCTACCTGATCGAGGAGCCGATGGCGGCCGCGATCGGCGCCGGCCTGCCGGTCGGGGAGCCGACCGGCAACATGGTCGTCGACATCGGCGGCGGCACCAGCGAGGTGGCGGTCATCTCGCTCGGCGGCATCGTCGTCAGCTCAGTCGATCCGCATCGGCGGCGACGAGCTCGACGAGGCGATCATCAACTACGTCAAGAAGGAGTACAAGCTCCTGATCGGCCAGCAGACGGCCGAGGAAGTCAAGCTGGAGATCGGGTCCGCCTTCCCCCTCGAGGAAGAGGTGCAGGCGGAGATCCGCGGCCGCGACCTCGTGTCCGGGCTCCCGAAGACCGTCGTGCTCACCTCGGAAGAGGTGCGCGCCGCGCTCGAGGAGCCGGTCGTGCAGATCATCGATGCGATCAAGGAGACCCTCGATCGCACGCCGCCCGAGCTCGCTTCAGACATCATGGATCGCGGCATCATGCTCGCGGGTGGCGGCTCGCTGCTGCAGAACCTCGACGAGCGCCTGCGCGAGGAGACCCAGATGCCCGCGCACCGCGCCGAGTCGCCGCTGACGTGCGTCGCCGTGGGCTCGGGTCGTTCGCTCGAGGAGTTCGAGGCGATCCATCGGTCCTCGCGCAGCAACGGCCGCTCGCGCGGCCGCGCCGCCTACCGCCGGTAACGCCCGTGTACGACAAGCAGGTAAGACGTCGCCGTCTGACCCTCGCCGCCTTCGTCGTCGCTTCGATCCTGTTGCTGACGGCGTACTTCGGTGAGGGCACGGGTGGAGGGCTGCATTCGCTGCAGCGCGGGGCGCTCTCGGTCCTCGGGCCGATCCAGGAGGGCGCCCACCGCGCGCTCAAGCCGGTCCGCGATCTGTTCGGCTGGGTCGGCGACACGATCGACGCCAAGAAGGAGCGCGACGAGCTCGTCGACGAGAACCAGGAGCTGCTCGCGGCAGGTCACCGAGCTCGAGGCCGACGTCGTCGACTACGAGGAGCTCAAGCGGCTGCTGCAGATCAACGAGAGCGGCCTGGAGGACTACGCGCCCGTGTCCCGGCCCTGGTCACCTCGCAGGGCCAGAACCTCTTCTACTCGAAGGTGCAGATCGACAAGGGCTCGAGCGCCGGCGTCGACGCGGGCCAGCCCGTCATCAACGGCTACGGCCTCGTCGGCCGCGTCACCGAGGTGACGAACGGCTACTCCGAGGTGACGCTGGTCACCGACGCGTCCTTCGCGGCCGGGCGCCAAGGTGCTCGTCGACGGCCAGACGGCCCAGCGGACCACGGTCCGGGCGTCGCCGAACAAGCCCGGCCTGCTCGAGCTCGACCTTCGTCGACAACGCCGACAAGATCAGCCAGGGCGACCCGGTCGTGACGACCGGGTCGACGTCCTCGCAGTTCCCGTCCTACTTCCCGCGCGACGTGCTGATCGGCACGGTGTCGAACATCGACCTCGGCGAGGGCAGCCTCGACAGCCGCATCCGCGTCGAGCCGGCGGTCGACCTGGGCAACCTCGAGCGCGTCGAGGTGCTCACCGGCGTGGACGTCGCCCTCGGGCACATGACCGCCGCAGATCGATCGCCCGGCTCAGCGCGCTCGCCCTCTTCGGCGTGGTGCTCCAGGTCGCCGCCGTCTCCCAGATCGAGGTCTTCGGCGTCCCGGCGGACCTGACCCCGCTGCTCGTGGCCGCGGTCGGGCTGCTGCTCGGCTCGGTGGCCGGGGCGGGCTTCGGCTTCTTCGTCGGCCTCCTGCTCGACACGGCGCTGCTGCAGACGCTCGGCGTGTCCTCGCTGCTGCTGGTGACGGTCGGCTACGGCGCCGGCCGGCTGCGCGAGCTGCGCGACCCCGCCCACGGCCTGATCCCGATGGCCGTCGGCGCCGTCGCCGCGACGATCGCGACCTTCGGCTTCGCCGTCCTGCAGTTCCTGCTCGGCAACGACGTCCCGATGTCGCTGCTGCTGCTGCGCGACATCCTGCTCGGCATCCTGCTCGGGACGCTGCTCGCGCTGCCCGTCCACGCGATCGTGCGCCGGGTGGTCGAGCCGTTCCTGCCCGACGACCCGCGCCGCCGCCGCCGCCGCGCCTACACGACCGGCGGGCTGTCCCCGCTGTCGCGCGCCTGATGCCGCCTCCCTCGCTCGAAGAGCGGCGGCCGACGATGTCGCCGCAGCTCGCGCGGCGCGTGGCCATCCTCGGCGGCGTCGCCTTCGTGCTGTTCGGCGCGCTGTTCTTCCGCCTGTGGTTCCTGCAGGTGCTCTCGGGCGAGACGTACGTGTCCGAGGCCGCGCAGAACCGCGTCCGCAAGGTGCGCATCGAGGCCCCGCGCGGCGACATCGTGGACCGCAACGGCACCGTGCTGGTCAAGACGCGCCAGGCCGCGGTGGTCCAGCTGCTGCCCGAGGAGCTGCCCGACGCCGAGCGCGAGGTCGCGGCCGAGTACGGCTCGGAGATCTCGGCCGCCGAACGCGAGCGGCTCGCCGCCGAGGCGCGCCTGGACCGCCTCGAGCGCCGGGACGCCTCACGCAAGAAGGAGCCCAAGCTCACCAAGGAGCAGAAGCGCGAGCGCCGGCAGCTCGAGAAGGCGGCCAGCCAGATCCGCGACGTGGACGTCCCGCCGATGCCGGCCGACCCGGCCGTGCGCGACCTCTTCGGGCGGCTCGGCGACGTGGTCAACCTCAAGCCGGAGACGATCCACGAGCGCGTCGTCCAGCAGGTGGGCCTGACGCCGTACGCGGCGGTGACGGTCAAGACGGACGTCTCGAAGGCCGCTTTCAACTACCTGCTCGAGCGCCAGGACGACTTCCCGGGCATCCGGCCCGAGACCCAGTACCTGCGCCAGTACCCGTACCACGAGATCGGCGCGCACCTGTTCGGGACGCTGCGCCAGATCAGCCCGGAGGAGCTCGAGTCGGGCGACTTCAAGAACGCCGAGCAGGGCGAGCGCGTCGGCGCGGACGGCATCGAGGAGTCCTACGACAGCGTGCTGCGCGGTCAGGACGGCTACTACCGCCAGGTCGTCGACGCCCTCGGCGAGAACTGCGACGACCCGGTCCGGTGCGCCGTCAAGCGGGTCAAGCCGCGCCAGGGCCTCCAGCTCGAGCTGTCGCTGGACCTCGGGCCTCCAGCGCGCCGCGACCGAGGCGCTCGGCAAGTACGGCGGCATCAACCCCGGCGCGTTCGTCGCGATGGACCCGCGAGAACGGCGAGATCCTCGCGCTCGGCTCGTACCCCACCTACGACGCCAACGTCTTCGCCAAGCCGATCAGCCAGCGTGAGTACAACGCGCTGATCTCCGAGGAGAACAACGCGCCGCTGACCAACCGGGCGCTCAACAGCACGTATCCCACCGGATCGACCTTCAAGCTGATCACCGGGATCGCGGCGCTCGAGGAGGGCCTGATCACGCCCTCGACGCCGGTCTCGGACCCCGGCTTCTTCGAGCTCGGCACCCAGGTCTTCGAGAACGCCGGCCGGGTGGTCAACGGGACGATCGACTTCGTCACCGCCCTCACCGTCTCCTCGGACGTCTACTTCTACAAGCTGGGCGCGCAGATGAACAACCTCGACGGCCAGGTGCTGCAGACGTGGGCGCACCGGCTCGGGCTGGGGGAGGAGACCGGGATCGACATTCCCGGGGAGTTCCCGGGCCTGGTCCCCGACGCCGAGTGGCGCAACGCGGCCTACGCGGACTTCGAGGCCTGCCTGCGCAAGAACGACCTCGAGATCGGCATCGACGATGTCGTCTCCGTCTGCGGCGGCATCGACCGGCCGTGGTCGATCGGCGACAACGTCAACCTCGCGGTCGGCCAGGGCGACCTGCAGGCGACGCCGCTGCAGCTCGCCGTCGCCTATTCGACGCTCGCCAACGGCGGGACGGTCGTCAAGCCGCACCTCGGGCGCGAGGTGCAGGACGGCCAGGGCGTCCTCCAGCAGAAGCTGCGCTCACCGGCCGTGCGCAAGGTCGACATCTCCGACACGACGCGCGACGCCGTGCTCGCCGGCCTGCGCGGCGCCGCCTCCGCCGCCAACGGCACCTCGTCGAAGGTTTTCTCCGGCCTCGACCTCGAGGTCTACGGTAAGACCGGTACCGCGGAGCGCTTCGGCAGCGCCGATCAGTCCTGGTACGCCGCCTACGTCCCGTCGCCCGCCCGTCCGATCGTGGTCGTGACCACCATCGAGGAAGGCGGTTTCGGCGCGGAGACTGCGGCACCGGCGGCGTGCGAGATCCTGGCGACGTGGTTTGATCAGGACCCCGACCGCTGCGCGGCTGGGACAAGCCAAACGAATTGAGTTCCCTCGGCCCCATCACCCACGCTTCCAAGCCGCCGCCGCAGCTCGCGCCGCGGGAGCTGCGCCTGCGGATCGACCCGCTGCTGTTCCTGGCGGCGCTGGGGCTCGTCGCCTGCTCGGTGGTCGCCCTCAACGGCGCGACGTCCGACGACGTCACCGGCAGTCCCAACTACTACGTCGAGCGCCAGCTGCTGTTCGCCGGCATCGGCATCGTGCTGATGTACGCGTGCTCGCGGCTGGACTACTCGCGATTGCGCGAGCTGCGCTATCCGATGTACGGATTCATGATCGTCTCGATCATGGTCGTCTTCCTGCTCGGCGCGGCGACGAAGGGATCCAAGCGCTGGATCGAGACGCCGCTGTTCAACGTGCAGCCGTCCGAGCTGGGCAAGGTCCTGCTCGTGCTCGCGCTGTCGGCCTTCCTGGTCGACGGCATGCGCCGGGCCCGGGCGCAGCGGACGACGCTGCGCGTCGTCCTGCTCGGCCTGCTGCCCGCACTGCTCGTGATGGCCCAGCCGGACCTCGGCTCGGCCCTGGTCTATCTGGCCGGCACGGGCGCACTGCTCTTCATCGCGGGTGTGCCCTGGCGGCACTTCGCAGTCCTCGCGGCGACCCTGGTCGCCTCGATCGCCCTGGTGCTCGGCCTGCTGCCGGCCATGGGCGTGGACGTACTCGAGCCCTACCAGGTCGATCGCCTGACCTCGTTCCTCAATCCGGACGAGGTCGGCGGCGACGAGGGCTATCAGCAACAGCAGTCCGTCATCGCGATCGGCTCCGGGGAGAAGACCGGTCGCGGTATCGGCGGAGCAACGCAGACGAGCCTGGACTTCCTCCCCGAGCACCACACCGACTTCATCTTCGCGGTCGTCGGCGAGACCTACGGTTTCGCCGGAGCCGCGCTCGTGCTGTCCCTTTACGCGCTGCTGCTGTGGCGCGGGTTGCACATCCTCACGCAGGCGAAGAATCTGTTCGGCGCGCTTATCGCCGGCGGCATCACCATGATGCTGCTCTTCCAGATCTTCGTGAACGTGGGGATGACCGTCGGAGTCATGCCGATCACCGGCATCCCGGCGCCATTGTTGAGCTACGGCGGATCGTCGATGCTCGTCACGTTCCTCGCCCTCGGTCTGCTGCAGAGCATCGCCGCGCAGGCACGGGAGGCGACGGCTATGAAGACGAGGATGTCCGTCTGACATGAGAAGGGTTTTTCGTGAACAAGCAAGTGCTGGTCACGGTCGACCGGGAAGAGACCCGGGTCGCCATCCTGGAAGGGGCGCCCGATGCGCCGACGGGCACCGGCCGCCGCGGCCGGCGCCGCCGCGGCGGGCCTGAGCTCGCGAAGGGCTACCGCGCCGCCGAGGTCTACCTCGAGCGCCGCGGCAACCGCTCGATCGTCGGCAACATCTACAAGGGCATCGTCGACAACGTGCTTCCGGGGCTCGAAGCGGCCTTCGTCGACATCGGCCTGGACAAGAACGGCTTCCTGCACGTCGACGAGATCGTCCTGCCCGGGGTCGAGAAGGTCCATCGCGGGCGCGGGGGCAAGGGACCCGGGATCGCCGACCTGCTCCAGCCGGGCCAGGAGGTCATCTGCCAGGTCGTCAAGGATCCGCTGAAGACCAAGGGCGCGCGACTGTCGATGGAGCTGACGATCGCCGGTCGCTACATGGTCTACGCGCCCACGGGCGAGGGCGTCGGCGTCTCGCGGCGGTTGGACGACAAGGAGCGCCAGCGGCTGCGCAAGGAGTCGGCCAAGCTCGACCTCGGCGGCGGCGGCGCGATCATCCGCACGGCGGCGCACGGCGCCAAGCGCGAGGACTTCGAGCGCGAGCTGCAGTACCTCTTCAAGCTGCACGAGGTCCTCGAGAAGCGGGTGGCCGAGGTGCGCGCGCCCGACCTCGTCTTCCAGGAGGCCGACCTCTCCGTCCGCGTGGTGCGCGACATCTTCTCCGCCCACTTCGAGCGCGCGGTGGTCGACGACCCCAAGCAGCACCAGCGGCTGACGTCCTTCTTCGCGCGCACCGCGCCGGAGCTCGTCGAGCGCGTCGAGCTGTGGGAGTCCGACGAGCCCGTCTTCGAGGCCTACGGGGTCGAGGACGTCATCTCGGGGATGCTCGAGAAGCGCGTCGACCTGCCCAGCGGCGGTTACCTGCTGATCGAGTACGCCGAGGCGTTCACGGTCATCGACGTCAACACGGGCTCCTTCATCGGTCGCGGCAAGGGCGCGCGCCTGGAGGACACGATCACCAAGACGAACCTCGAGGCCGCCGAGGAGGCCGTCAATCAGCTGCGGCTGCGCGACATCGGCGGCATCATCGTCATCGACTTCATCGACATGGCCCGCGCGCGCAACCGCGACGCCGTGCTCAAGACGCTGCGCAAGTCGCTCGACGAGGACCGCACGAAGACGTTCGTCGTCGAGATCTCGCCGCTCGGCCTGGTCGAGATGACGCGCCAGAACGTCACCGAGGGCGTCCGCGAGATCATGACCAAGGGCTGCCCGACCTGTGACGGCGAGGGCGTCGTCAAGTCGGAGGAGACGGTCGCCATCGAGGTCTCGCGCAAGCTGCGCGAGCTCGCCAAGACGGCCGAGCAGGAGGCGCATCTGGTTCGCATCCACCCGAAGGTGACGGCGCAGTTCATCGGCGAGAACGCCCGCATGCTGCACTCGCTCGAGGCCGAGACGGGCCACTGGTTCTCCTTCGAGGGTTCCGAGGGCCTGCCGATCGACCACTTCGCCGTGACGCTGGAGGGCAGCCGCGAGGAGGTCACAACCGCCGCCGTGCCGTTCTCCGACGGCGACGAGGTGCACGTCAACATCGTCGAGCCGCACATGTACGAGGTCGACGACGCGGTCGCCAAGATCGACGGCTACATCATCTCCGTCAAGGGCGCCGGCCCGTTCGTCGGCGCGAAACGGCTCGTCCGCATCGAGGAGGCGGGCCGCACGTCCGCCCAGGCCGTCCTCATCGATCTGACGCCCGAGGAGGCGGAGCAGATCGAGGCCGACAAGAAGAAGGCCGCGGCTGCGGCCAAGCGCAAGCCCCGCGCGAAGGCCAAGCCCCGCGCGAAGGCGAAGCCCAGGGCGAAGGCGAAGCCGAAGGCGGCGCCTGCCGACGTCGAGGAAGGCACGTCCGAGGACGACGAGTCCGACGAGCTAGAATCGAAGCCCAGGCGCCGCGGCCGCAGAGGCGGACGGCGCCGTTCGCGCGCCAAGAGCGAAACCGAGACCGAGACCCCTTCCGATGCCTAAGACACTCGACCAGCCCTACGCAGTCATCAAGACCGGCGGCAAGCAGTACATCGTCTCCGCCGGCCAGGAGCTGACCATTGAGCGTCTGACCGACGACGAGGGCGCCTCCATCAAGCTCGAGCCGCTGTTCTCCTCCGAGGGCAAGGGCGCCGTCACGGCCACCGTCATCGGCCACCTGCGCGGTCCCAAGATCCGCGTCTTCAAGTTCAAGCCCAAGCGCGGCTACAAGAAGACCCAGGGCCACCGCCAGGAACTCACCCGGATCCGCGTGGAGGCGATCTCCTAATGGCACATAAGAAGGGCCTCGGCTCCAGCCGCAACGGCCGCGACTCCAAGCCCAAGTACCTCGGCGTGAAGCTCTTCGCCGGCCAAGAGGTCACGGGCGGCGAGATCATCGTCCGCCAGCGGGGCACCGTCTTCAGGGCGGGCCCGGGCACCGGCCTCGGCCGCGACCACACCGTTTTCGCCAAGTCCGCCGGCACCGTGCAGTTCAAGACGGGTCGCGGCGGCAAGCGCACCATCTCGGTCGAACCGGCCGTCTCCGAAACCGCCGCTTAGCGGCAGCCGACGGACCCGGCGACGTTCGGCTCGCCAACTGTGTCGCCTTGGTGTGGATATATGCCCCCTTGGCGACACAAAGTCGGTGTCACGGCAGGCGGCGTAGGCTCGTCGACCTCGTATGGAGATCCTTGTCCTTGGCGCCACCGGGACGGTCGGCGCGCACGTCGCGCGGGAGCTGACCCGACGTGGCCACGCCGTGCGGGCCGCGAGCCGGTCCGCGGCGGACTGGCCCGTCGATCTGACGACCGGTAGCGGTCTCGACGCGGCGCTGGAGGGCGTCGAGGTCGTGGTGGACGCGAGCAACGCGCCGCCGAAGTCGGCCGAGCCCGTGCTGGTCGGGGGCAGCGAGCGCCTGATGGTCGCCGGGGCGGCGGCCGGGGTGAGGCACCACGTCTGCATCTCGATCGTCGGGATCGACGACACGCCGACGGCCTACTACCGCACGAAGGTCCGCCAGGAGGCGGTGGTCACCGCGGGGAGGGTGCCGTGGACGATCGTGCGCGCGACGCAGTTCCACGAGCTCGTCGCGGCCGCGCTGGGCGCGCTCGGGCAGCGCGGCGTGTCGCCGCGCGCTCGGATCCGACTGCAGCCGGTCGCGGCGCGCGAGGTCGCGGCGGCGATCGCCGATCGTCGCGGAGGCGCCGGCGCGCAAGCGGTCGCTTCACCGTCGCCGGGCCGGAGGTGCTGACGGTGAGCGAGCTCGCGCGGACCGGCGGGCCGCGTCGGCTGCCGGTGCCGCTGCCCATCCCCGGCGCGCTCGGCCACGCGCTGCGCGCCGGCACCCTGACCACCGACAGCGCCGACGTCGTCGGCACGACCAAGTGGGCGCAGTGGGCCGCGAGCGCCTGACCCAGGCCGCGCTCGGCTACACCCTGCTCGGCGCGCTCGCCGTGGGGCTGCTGGCGACCTTCGTCCCGCGGACGTTCTACGACGCCTTCCCGTTCTTCGCCTCGTGGGTGGACAACCTGCCGCCCTACAACGCGCACCTGACCACCGACACCGGAGGTCTCTACCTCGGCTTTGCCGTCCTGCTCGCGTGGGCGTTTCGCAACCGGGCGCTGCTCGTGCCCGTCTGCACGGCCTTCGCGCTCGCCCAGGTGCTTCACGTGGTGTTCCACGTCACGCACCTGGACGGCTTCTCGACTGCGGACGCCATCGCTCAGATGATCGCGCTGGTCGGCCTGGCCGGCGCGCCGCTGGTCGCGATCGCGGCTAGCCGTCCTGCGAGGTCGGCCGGATCAGGATCTCGTTGACGTCGACGTGCGCGGGCTGGGCGACCGCGTACATGACCGCATTGGCGATGTCCGAGTCGTGCAGGGCGTCCGTCGGCTGATTGGAGAAGAACGGCGTGTCGACCATCCCCGGCTCGATCAGGGTGACGCGGCAGCCCGTGCCGTTGAGCTCCTGCCGGAGCGACTCGCCCATGCCGGTGACCGCCCACTTGGTGGACGAGTAGAGCGAGCCGGGCAGGGCGCGGCGGCCGGCGACGGAGCCCGTGAGCAGGAAGTGGCCCTTCGAGGCCTTGATGGCCGGGAGGAAGGCGCGGATCGTCAGGGCGGCGCCGTAGACGTTGGTGAGGACCATCGCCTTCCAGTGCTCGGGCGACTCCTCGAGGAAGCCGCGCGCGGCGCCGAAGCCCGCGTTGGCGAACACGACATCGGCCTCGCCGGCCTCCTCGGCGAGGCGCTGGAGGTCGTCCCACTCGGTCACGTCGCACTTGACGACCACCGCCTCCTTGAGGGAGGAGGCCAGCTCGGTGAGCTTGTCCTCGCTGCGCGCGGCGAGGACGACGCGGTAGCCGGCCTCGTCAGCGGCTCTTGCGGTGGCGGCGCCGATGCCCGTGGACGCGCCGGTGATCACGAAGGTCTTCATATGCTCGGCAGTACCCATGCTCGCGGATAAGGCCCGCATCGAAGTCAAGGCTGGCGCGGGCGGTGACGGTTCCGTCTCCTTCCGGCGCGAGGCGCACGTGCCCAAAGGCGGCCCCGACGGCGGGGACGGCGGGCGCGGCGGCGACGTGATCCTGCGCTGCGACGGCAACCTGCGCGATCTGCAGAGCTACAAGCGCAAGGGGCACTTCAAGGCGCAGCGCGGCGGCCATGGCATGGGCGCGCTGCGCCACGGCGCCGACGGCGATCCGCTGATCCTGGCGCTGCCTCCGGGCACCGAGGTCGAGCGCTGGGACGGCGCGCGCTACGACCTCGTCACGCCGGGCCAGGAGATCGTCCTCGCCAAGGGCGGCGGGGGCGGTCGCGGCAACAAGCGCTTCGCCGGACCGACGCGACAGGCGCCGCGGCTGGCCGAGAAGGGGCTGCCCGGGGAGGAGGGCGAGGTCTCGCTGCAGCTCAAGCTGCTCGCCGACGTGGGGCTCGTCGGGCTGCCCAACGCCGGCAAGTCGTCCCTGATCGCGCGCCTCACCCGCGCGCGGCCGAAGGTCGGCGACTATCCGTTCACCACGCTCGAGCCCAACCTCGGCGTGCTCGACGCCGGCGACCGCCAGATCATCGTCGCCGACATCCCCGGACTGATCGAGGGGGCGAGCGAGGGCCTCGGCCTCGGCCACGACTTCCTCGCCCACGTCGAGCGCTGCCGGCTGCTCGTGCACGTGGTCGACCTGCTGCCGCCGGACGGCTCCGATCCGCGCGCGAACTTCGCGCTGATCGAGGCCGAGCTCGAGGCGCACTCGCCGGACCTGGCCGCGCTGCCGCGGCTCGTGGCGCTCAACAAGGTCGATCTCGCGCCGGACACCGAAGCCTGGGACGGCGCCCTGCTCGTGTCCGCCGCGACCGGTCAGGGGCTCGACGAGCTGCGCGGGCGGATGCTCGTGTCGGTGCCGGAGCGGCCGCCGGAGGCGCCGCGCGAGAGCGGCGTGGCGGAGTTCGCCGTCTTCAAGCCGGCCGCCGGCCGCGCCTTCGAGGTCGAGAAGACCGGCGCGGGGGAGTTCCGGGTGAGCGGCGACTCGGTGCGAGCGGCTGATCGCCCGCTTCGACCTCGAGAACGAGGAGGCCCAGGCCCACGTGGAGCGCCGCCTGATCCGCATGGGCGTCATCGCGGCGCTCGAGAAGGTCGGCTTCGAGCCCGGCGACGACGTCGAGATCGGCGGGATCGTCTTCGAGCTCGACCCGAGCTAGCGGAGCAGCGGCCCAGGCGGCGTGCTCGCGGCCGAGCTCGGTGCGCGCCTCGCCGTCGATCTGCAGCTCCTGCGCGAGCGCCCACCAGTCGGCGGACGCGCGCAGCTGGCAGAAGCCGACGAACAGCAGGTCCGCCATCCGGCGCAGCAGGACGGACTCGCGCGGCAGCGAGAAGTCGCGGACCATCGCCCGCCACGGCGGCGCCGAGCTTGAACAGCTGCTCGCCGATCTCGCGCTGGACCTCGGGAGAGAGGCGGAACGGCTGGTCCTCGATCAGCCAGGCGGCGGCGATCGTCATGTGGGCGAGCAGCAGCTCGCGCTTGTCGGTGAACTTGGAGCCGTCGCCGAGGTAGCCGAGGTCGAGCATCACGTCGAACAGCGCGTCGGCGTCCTGCTCGTGGACGGCGCTGACGGCCGGCCCCTCGCGGCGGACGTAGCCGGGCTCGATCTGGCGCAGCATCCCGAAGTCGAACATGACGACGCGGCCGTCGTCGAGCGCCTGCCAGTTGCCCGGGATGCGGGTCGCCGAGCGCGATGCCGTGGTCGGCGGCGGTCACGTAGTAGAAGCGGTGCACGATCTCCGCGACGCGGTCGCGGTAGGCGTCGTCGGCGTTCTTGAGGTCGTCGAAGCGCATGCCCTCGTGGAGCTCGGTGACCAGCACCCGGCGGGTGGAGAGCTCGGTGTCGACCCGCGGCACGAGGATGTGCGGGTGGTCGCGCCAGATGCGCCACACCCGGCGGTGGCGACGCGGACTCGAGCTCGTAGTCGAGCTCCTCGGAGATGCGCTCGCGCAGCTCGTCGCCGAGCGCCTTGGTGTCCAGGCCGGGGGCGATGCGCGCCAGCAGCGGCATCAGCATCTTGAAGTTGCGCAGGTCGGCGTCGACGGCCTCGGCGATGCCCGGGTACTGGACCTTGACGGCGACCGCGACGCCGTCGCGGGTCGTGGCCCGGTGCACCTGGCCGATCGAGGCGGCGGCCATCGCCTCGGTCTCGATGTCGGCGAGGACGCGCGAGACGGGCTCGCCCCACTCGGCGGCCATCAGCTTCTCGAGCTTGGGCCAGGGAACGGACGGGGCGTTGTCGCGCAGCTCGGCCAGGCGGCGCTGGATGCGCTCGGAGCCCTCGACGTCCATGCCGGGGAACTCGATCGTGGAGAGCACCTGGCCGACCTTCATCGCCGCGCCCTTCATGCGGCCCAGCTGGATGACGATCTGCTCGATCACCTCGGCGGTGCGCTTGGCCTGGGCCTTCTCGCGCGCCTCGTCGGAGCGGACCCGGTCCAGCGCGCGGCCGCCGGCGATCCGGCCGCCCTGGGCGGCGACGAGGCTGCCGAGGCGCGTCGTGCGCCGCAGCCGCGAGGAGATGGGGGAGTTGTCGCTCAGAGCCGGTCGCCGAGCCAGCGTGCGAGATCGTTCAGCGGCCGGGCGCGCTCGGCGGCCGGCTCGTTGAAGATCTCGTGGAAGAAGCCGTCGTAGGTCATCAGGGTCTTGTCGGCAGACGAGGCGCGGTCGTGCACCATTCGGCAGGCCTCTGGGGGTACGAGCGTGTCCGCCGTACCGACCATGACGAGCAGCGGGACGGTCAGGCGATCGCACTCGGCCTCGAAGCGCGCCGACCGTGTCCGAGAGCTCCTGGACCGTGCGGGCGGGGAGCTTGCCGTTGTAGACGAGCGGGTCCTCCTGATAGGCCCGGACCTCGTCCGGGTCGCGGCTGACCGCGTCGGCCTCGACCTGGAAGACCCCGATGTCCGGCATGACGACGCTGAGGCCCTTCGCGAGGAGCCGCAGCGGCAGCGGCGCCGCGTCGACCGCCGCGAGCGGGGCGGAAAGCGCGAGCCCGGTCAGCTTCTCCTGGTGCTCGAGCGCGTAGGCGATCGCGATGCAGCCGCCCATGCTGTGGCCGAGCAGGAAGCACTTGCGGCCGGGATGGGCGCTGCCGGCCTGGTCGATCAGGGCGTCGAGGTCTGAGACCACGAGCCGCATGCGCTCGATCTGCGCGCGCGGTGCCGGGGCTGTGGCCGTGCCCGCGGTGGTCGATCGCGTACACCGCGAAGCCGAGCGGCACGAGCGTCTCGACGACGTAGCGGTAGCGCGCGCCGTGCTCGGAGACGCCGTGGGCGATCACCACGACGGCCTTCGCCTCGCCCTCGGGCAGCCAGCCCTGCCAGTAGATGTCGCCGGCGAGCTTCCCTCGACGTGCTGCGTCGGTACCGCGGGCGGCGAAGAAGCGCTCATTGCGTGGTCGATCGTACGCTCTGGCGCGGCCATGCCCGTCGTCGTCGTCAAGCTCGGTTCGTCCGTGGTCGCCGAGGATTCCGGCGAGCTGCGCCTGTCCGTGCTCGCGCGCATCTGCGAGGAGGTGGCCGAGCTGCACGCGGGCGGGACGGACGTCGTCGTCGTGACCTCCGGAGCGATCGCCCGCGGGAATGCACCTGCTCGGCCTGCCCGTGCGCCCGACGGCGATCGATCAGCTGCAGGCCGCGTCCGCCGTGGGCCAGGGGCGGCTGTATCGCACCTACGACGAGCTGCTGGCCGAGCGGGGCGTGCAGACCGCGCAGGTGCTGCTGACGTTCTTCGACATGAGCGCGCGGACGCACTACCTCAACGCGCGCCGGACGCTGCAGGCGCTGCTGGCGTGGCGGATCGTGCCGGTGATCAACGAGAACGACACCACCACGACGGACGAGATCTCCTTCGGCGACAACGACTTCCTGGCCGCCCAGGTCGCGGTGCTGCTGCAGGCGCGGCTGCTCGTCCTGCTCACCAGCACCGCCGGCGTGTTCACCGCCGACCCGCGGACGGACCCGGGCGCGGCGCTCGTTCCGGAGATCACCGACTTCGAGTCGCTCGAGGGCATCGGCCATTCCGTCTCGCCGCTCGGGTCGGGCGGGATGCGCTCGAAGGTCGTGGCCGCCGAGATGGCCACGGCGGCCGGGATCGAGACCGTGATCGCCAGCGGGTTCGAGCCGGGCACCGTGCTGCGGGCGTCCGCCGGCGATCGGGTCGGCACGCGCTGCCCGCCGCGGGCGCTCGGGATGTCCTCCTTCAAGCTGTGGCTGAAGTACGCGAAGCCCTCGCACGGTCGCCTCGAGATCGACCCGGGCGCGGTGCGGGCGCTGCGCGAGGGCGGCACGTCGCTGCTGCCGGTCGGCATCACGTCGATCGACGGCGGCTTCGACGCGGGCGACGCGGTCGAGGTGTGGGCGGACGGGAAGCGGATCGGCAAGGGCATCTGCAACTACTCCGCCGCCGAGCTCGGGCGCGTCCGCGGGTTGAAGTCCGCCCAGGTCCGCGAGGTGCTGCCGCGCGCGACCGACGAGGCCGTGCACCGCGACTACTTCGTCCTGGATTAGGCCTTTACCCTCTGGGCATGGCCGCCGTCGCCACCCAGACCGTCGCTGAGATCTGCGCCGCCGCCCGTGAGGCCGCCCGCTCGCTCGCACGGGTCGACACGCAGACCAAGAACGCCGCGCTGCACGCGATCGCCGACGCGCTGATCGCCCGCACCGACGAGATCGTCGCCGCCAACGCGCGCGACCTCGAGGCGGGCCGCGAGAACGGCTTGTCCGACGCGCTGATGGACAGGCTGATGCTCGATCCGGAGCGGGTCGCCGGGATCGCCGACGGCGCGCGGGCTGTCGCCGCGCTGCCCGACCCCGTCGGCGCCGTGCTCGGCGGCGGACGGCTCGAGAACGGCCTGCAGGTCACCAAGGTGCGCGTCCCGCTCGGCGTCATCGCCGTCGTCTACGAGTCGCGGCCGAACGTGACGATCGACTGCGCGGCGCTTGCCTTGAAGTCCGGCAACGCGATCGTGCTGCGCGGCTCCTCCTCGGCGATGCACTCCAACGCCGTGCTGGCCCAGATCGTGCGCGACGCGGTCGCCGAGGCCGGGCTGCCCGCGGCGGCGGTCGGGCTCGTCGCCGGCGGAGGGCGCGAGGAGCTGGCCGAGCTGGCCACGCAGCGTGAGACCGTCGACCTGATCATCCCGCGCGGGGGAGAGGGCCTCAAGCAGGCGCTCATGGCCGTCGCCACCGTGCCGGTCATCTACGCCGCGGCCGGCGTCTGCCACGTCTACGTCGACGCGTCCGCCGTCGCTCGACGACGCCGAGGCGATCATCGTCAACGCGAAGGTCCAGCGGCCCGGCACGTGCAACTGCCGCGGAGGCGCTGCTCGTGCACGCCGACGTGGCCGGCGCTTTCCTGCCGCGCGCGCTGGGCGCCCTGCGCGCCGCCGGCGTCACCCTGCACCTCGACGAGCGCGCGTCCGCGCTGGCCGGCGAGCCCGGCGACGCTGCGGCGACAGAGGACGACTGGGGCCGCGAGTACCTCGCGCTCGAGCTCGCCGTCCGCGTCGTGGACTCGGTCGACGACGCGATCGACCACATCGCGCAGTACGGCTCCGGCCACTCCGAGGCGATCATCACCGGCTCCACCGAGTCGGCACGCGCGTTCCAGCTCGGCGTCGACGCCGCGTGCGTCTACGTGAACGCCTCCACGCGCTTCACCGACGGCGGTCAGTTCGGCATGGGCGCCGAGATCGCCAACTCGACGCAGAAGCTGCACGCCCGCGGGCCGATCGGCCTCGAGGAGCTGTGCACCTACCGCTACCTCGTCGAGGGCGCGGGCCACGTGCGCGCGTGAGCCGGATCGGTCTGCTCGGCGGGACCTTCAACCCGCCGCACCTGGCGCACCTGGTCTGCGCGATGGAGGCGCGAGTCGCGCTGGCGCTCGACGTGGTGATGCTCGTGGTGGCGGCGGACCCGCCGCACAAGGAGGTCGCAGGCGACCCCGGGGTGGAGGTGCGCCTCGAGCTGTGCGCGCTGGCGGCGGCCGGCGAGCCGGGCCTCGAGGTCTCGCGCGTGGAGGCCGACCGGCCGGGCCCGTCGTACACGGTCGATACGCTGCGGGAGCTGCATGACGCATCTCCAGGAGACGAGCTGACCTTCATCGTCGGTGGCGACCAGGCCCTCGGCCTGCCGGAGTGGCGGGAGCCCGAGACGGTGCTGTCGCTCGCCCGCATCGCAGTGGCCGGCCGCGGCGACGTCGACCGCGAGGCAGTGCTCGACCGCTGCGCCGACCTCGACACCTCCCGTCTGGACTTCTTCGCCATGCCACGCCTCGACATCTCCTCCACCGACCTGCGCGACCGCGTCGCGGCGGGCCGGCCGATCCGCCACCTCGCGCCCGCCGCCGTGGTCGACCGCGTCAGCGAACTGGGGCTCTACCGATGACCGACATCGTCGAACTCGTCGAGGGCTACGCCGCCGACAAGCTGGCGATCGATCTGGTCCGCCTCGACGTCGGCGAGCTGCTCGGCTACACGGATCACTTCGTGATCGCGACCGGCAACACGGACCGCCAGGTCAAGGCGATCCACGACGGCATCCTCGAGGGCATGAAGCAGGACCACGGCCGAACGCCGCGGCGGGTCGAGGGCCTGCCGGAGGCGCGCTGGATCCTCATGGACTACACGGACGTCGTCGTGCACCTGTTCACGCCCGAGGCGCGCGATTACTACCGCCTCGAGCAGCTCTGGGGCGAAGCGCCCAAGCACGCCGTCAGCTCGGCCTGATCAGGCGCAGGTACGGCCGACCGCGCTTCGTGACGAGGATCGGCTCGCCGTTCGAAGCGCGCTCGGCGTACCAACCGAACCGATTCCGGAACTCGTCGACGCCGATACGATGACGCCTCGTTAAGTGGAGCTGAGGGGATTCGAACCCCTGACCTTCGGCTGCCAGCCGATGCTCTAGCCAGCTGAGCTACAGCCCCAAACGGGTACTCCGAGGCCCATCTTATCGACCCTCGCTGGCCGTTCCTGGCTGACTGAGCCGCAGGTGCACGTATCCCTGACCTGCGAACTCCTGGATTGGCAGCCAGTAGCAAGTGCTGAGCGGTTCGCAGTACACCGCGAAGCCGTCGATCTCGTCGGCTGTATAGGTCGTGCGCACCCGCCCTCGCGGCGTGTGGCGGCTGGTCGAGGTCCGGACGATGATCACGTCGTGCCTTCAATGAGCCGGACTTCACCTGAGCACGGACAAAGGCCTGGCCGGTGTCGAGGACGAGGTCGTAGCGGCGGCCTTCCAACTGTGGTCGCATCGCTTCGATGCCGAGCTTCGCGCACTCGTGGATGACCGCGGTCTCGGCGATCGAGCCCTTCAGCGACGGCGTCAGCCTCATCGGGCCGGCGCCGGGGCGGCTAGCGGCGCGGGTTGTTCGGGATGAACTCGGGCACGTCGCCGAACTCCTCCGAACGCGGGACCGGCCGGCGGTCGGGCACCGTCGGCGCCCGCCTCCTCGAGCTTGTTGGCCATCACGCGATGGGCGGCGGAGACGTCGCGGAGGATGAGCTCGGCGTTGCGGCGCAGCGAGCCGGCGAGCTGGTTGAGGATGTTGCTCATCTCCTCGCCGTCGGCGAGAACGCTGGCGGCCAGCTCGCGGGCGCGGCCGAGCTGCCGGCGCGAGGACTCCTCGGCCTCCTCGCGGGTCTGGGTCGCGAAGACCTCGGCGATCCGCTGGACCTCCTCGGCCTCCGAGCGGGCCTCGCCGAGGATGCGCGCCGACTCGGCGCGGGCGTCCTCGCGCAGGCGGGTCGCGTCGGCCTCGGCGGACTCCGAGAGCGTGGCCGCCTCGGTCTGTGCCTCGGACAGGAGCTCGGCGGCCTCGTCCTCGGCGGCCTGCACGCGGATGGCGTAGGCGCGGGAGGCTTCGGCGATGCGCGCGTCGGCACGCCGCTCGGCGTCCGCGCGCAGCTCGGCGGCGGCGTCCTCCGCGGCGCGCATGATCGCCGCCACGCGGCGGCTGGCCTCGACGTGGGGACGGGCCCGTTCGAACCCCTCGCTCATCCGATGGGTCTTCGCCGCCGGGCGCCGCAGCCCTCCTATCGTCACGGCGCGAATGAGCGCCCGCCGCTACGACCCGAAGGCCATCGAGCCGCGCTGGCAGGAGATCTGGGAGCGGGAGCAGACCTGGACGGTCGCCAACGGCGCCGACGACGACGTGGAGCGCTCCTACGTCCTCGAGATGCTGCCGTACCCGAGCGGCGAGCCGCACATGGGGCACCTGAAGAACTACGCGATCGGCGACGCCGTCGCGCACTTCCACCGCCGCACGGGGCGCCAGGTGCTGCACCCCATGGGCTACGACGCCTTCGGCCTGCCGGCCGAGAACCACGCGATCCGCACCGGCGAGCACCCGCGCGACTCGACCGCGAAGTCGATCGCGACGTTCCAGCGGATGTTCCGCGAGTGGGGCATCTCGATCGACTGGACGCGCGAGTTCGGCACCCACGAGCCGCGCTACTACCGCTGGACGCAGTGGATCTTCCTGCAGCTCTTCGAGCGCGGGCTGGCCTACCGCTCCGAGGCGGCGGTCAACTGGTGCCCGAAGGACGCGACCGTGCTCGCCAACGAGCAGGTCGTCGACGGCCGCTGCGAGCGCTGCGGCACCGCCGGTGGAGGTGCGCCAGCTCGAGCAGTGGTTCTTCCGCATCACCGACTACGCCGACGCGCTGGTCGACGACCTCGACACCGTCGCAGTGGCCCGAGCACGTCAAGACGATGCAGCGCAACTGGATCGGCCGCTCCTACGGGCGCCGAGGTCACGTTCCACTGCCCGGACCTCGGCACGGACTACGCCGTCTTCACCACGCGGCCGGACACGCTCTTCGGCGCGACGTTCTTCGTCATGGCGCCCGAGCACCCCGACGTCTTCCGCCTGGCGGCCGGCACGGAGCACGAGGCGGCCGTGCACGAGTACGTCAACCGCGCCGTGCGCGAGTCGGCGGAGGAGCGCGGCGACACCGAGCGCGAGAAGACCGGCGTGCCCGCTCGGCCGGGACGTCGTCAACCCGGTCAACGGGGAGCGCATCCCGATGTACGTCGCCGACTACGTGCTGATGGAGTACGGCACCGGCGCGATCATGGCCGTGCCCGGCCACGACGAGCGCGACCACGCCTTCGCCGAGCAGTTCGGGCTGCCGATCGTCCGCGTCGTCGAGGGCGGCGACGGCGAGCTGCCCTACACCGGCGACGGCCCGCTCGTGAACTCCGATCCGCAGTTCGACGGCCGGCACAACCGGGAGGCGCTCGAGGCGATCGTCGACTGGCTCGACAACGCAGGGCAAGGGGCACTCCTCGATCAACTACCGGCTGCGCGACTGGCTGCTCTCGCGCCAGCGCTACTGGGGCTGCCCGATCCCGATCGTCTACTGCGAGCGTGCGGCATCGTCGCCGGTGCCCGAGGACCAGCTGCCGGTCGTGCTGCCGGACGTCGACGGACTACGCGCCGCAGGGCCGCTCGCCGCTGGCCGCCGCCGAGGACTGGGTCAACACGACCTGCCCGCGCTGCGGCGCGCCGGCCCGCCGCGAGACGGACACGATGGACACGTTCGTGGACTCCTCGTGGTACTTCCTGCGCTACTGCGACGCCGGCAACGACGGCGCCGCTGGGACCCGCGGTCGTCAACTCGCTGGGCGCCGGTCGACCAGTACATCGGCGGCGTCGAGCACGCGATCCTGCACCTGATGTACGCGCGCTTCTTCGTGAAGGCGCTGCGCGACATCGGGACTGCTCGGCTTCGACGAGCCGTTCGCCCGCCTCTTCACCCAGGGCATGATCACCCGCGACGGCGCGAAGATGTCCAAGTCCAAGGGCAACATGATCTCGCCGCAGACCTACATCGACCGCTACGGCGTCGACACGGCCCGCGCCTACGTGATGTTCATGGGCCCGCCCGAGCAGGACATCGACTGGGGGACACGGGCGTCGAGGGCGTGTACCGCTTCCTCGCGCGGCTGTGGCGGCTGAGCGTCGAGATCGGCGAGGCCGGGACGCGTGCCCGGGCGTCGCCGGCGAGCTGGCGGGCGACGACCTCGAGCTCGTGCGCAAGGCGCACTGGGCGATCGAGAAGGTCACGCACGACATGACGGGCCGCTTCGCGTTCAACACCGCGATCGCCGCCGTGATGGAGCTCGTCAACGAGTGCTACCGCCGCCGCGACGGCGCGGCGCCACGACGCGCTGCACTTCGCCGCCGCGACGGCCGCCTCGCTGATCTTCCCCTTCGCGCCGCACGCGGCGTCGGAGGCCTACGACGCGCTCACGGGCGAGCGCGTCTGGGAGCAGCCGTGGCCGGCGGCCGATCCGGCCTACCTCGAGCGCGACACCGTCAGCGTCGTCGTGCAGGTCAACGGCAAGGTGCGCGACCGCTTCGACGCAGCGCCGGGCACCTCGCGCGAGGAGCTCGAGGCGACTGGCGCGCGAGCAGCCCAACGCGGCGACTCATATCGACGGGCGGGACGTCATCAAGGTGATCGTCGTGCCCGATCGGCTCGTGAACTTCGTCGTCCGCTGAATCGGCACGACAGTCGGCGCAGATTCCGTGACGAATCCGGTCTGGATCCGTCACACCGCCGGCGTAGCTTCGCCGCCGATGCTCGATCTGCCCCGCCCCCAACTGATCCTGTACGTGGTCGCGGGACTGGCGGCGCTCGGCTTCGGCGTGCACGAGGTGGCCGCGTCCCGCGCGGGCTGACGACGGCGCGGCCGCCGCGCCGGGAGCGATCGAGCTCCAGCGCGGTGCGGGGCGCGAGCGGAGGCCACGTGGTGGTGCACGTCGCCGGCGCCGTGCGCGGCCCGGCGTCTATCGGCTGCGGGCGGGCGCACGGGTCGACACTGGCGCTGCGCCGCGCGGGCGGCGCGACGCGCCGCGGCGACCTGCACCAGGTCAACCTCGCCCAGGAGCTCGAGGACGGGCGCCAGATCGTCGTGCCCGTCCGTGTCCCCGGCGGGCGCCGTCGCGCCGGCCGGCGCGGCCGGCGCCGACCGGCCCGGTCAACCTGAACACGGCGACGCTCGAGCAGCTCGACGCACTCGACGGCGTCGGGCCGGTCACCGCCCAGAGCATCCTCGACTACCGCGCGGAACAGGGCGGCTTCTCGAGCGTCGAGCAACTCGACCAGGTCCCCGGGATCGGAGCGGCGACGCTGGAAGCGCTGCGCGACGACGTCACGGCGTGATCGCACGAGGCGCGCGCGCGCCACCCGCGGCACGTCGTGCTCTTCGCCCTCGTGGCCGGGCTGCTGTGCGGCGGCTGGGCGCCGTGGCTCGGCCGGCGCCGGTCGGCGCTCGTGGCGCTGTGCGTCGCCGGGCGGGCCGGCATCGCGCGCCGCTCGCCGTGCTCGCGTGCTGGGTGGCGCGGCCGGGGCCGACGCCCGGCGCGCCGCGATCGACGCGGGCCGCCTGCCGGCGACGCGATCGGGCCGACGTGCGCCGTGCGCGCGACGCTGCTGGACGCCGCTCGCGCGAGCGGGCCGTCGGGCTGCGCTCGTCGGCGCGCGCGTGCGAGGTCGACGGCGAGCCGCTGCTGCTCGAGGTGCCGGACCGCAGCCGGGTGCCGCGGCGGCGGCCGCGCCCGGCGACGTCCTCGCGGTCGCGGGCGGCTCGACGAGCCGGACGCCTTCGACGAGATACCAGCGGCGCCGCGGGGCGCTCGCGGCGGTGCGGCGCGGACGACGCTCGCGGTCGACCGGCGAGCGGCGCGGCGGCCTGGCGGGGGCGCTCGACGCCGTGCGCCGGCGGGCCGAGGCCGGGTTCGCGCGAGCACGCCCCGCGCGCCGAGGCCGCGCTGCTGGCGGGCATGGTGCTGGGCCGCGACGACCTGATCGACGAGCCGACGCAGGGACGTTCCGGGCCTCCGGGCTCGCGCACCTGCTCGCGGTCAGCGGCACGAACGTGCTGCTGCTGGCCATGCTCGTGCTCGGCGCCGGCGCGGTGATCGGCGTCGCCGCTGCGCTGCGCGGCTGGCTGCTGCGCTGCGCCTGGTCGCCCTCTACGTGCCGCTGACGGGCGCCGGGCCGTCGATCCAGCGCGCGGGGGTGATGGGCGCCGCGGGGCTGGTGGCGGCGCTCGCCGGCCGCCCGGCGTCGCGCGTGTACGCGCTGGGGCTCGCCGCGGCGGTCACGCTGGCGCTCAACCCGTACGCGGCGGGCGACGCCGGCTGGCAGCTGTCCTTCGCCGCGGTGGTGGGGCTGCTGCGCTGTCGCGCCCGCTCGTCCGGACTGGCTGCGCGCCGCCGGGTCCCGGCGGCCGCTCGCCGAGGCCGCGGCGCTGACCGACGCCGCGACGCGTCGCGACGGCGCCGCTGCTGGCGTCGCACTTCGGCCGCTCTCGCTCGTCGCGCTGCCCGGCGAACCTGCTCGTCGCCCCGCTGGTGGCGCCGATCATGTGGCTCGGGATGCTTGCCGCGGCGGCGGCCCAGCTCGGCGCCGGCGCTGGCGGCGCCCTTCACGCGCTGTCGCCGCGCCGCTGGTCGGGTTCGTCGGCGCCGTCGCGAGGTGGCGCGCGCGGCGTTGCCGCACGCGACGGTCGACGGTGGCGCTGCCGGGCATGCGTCGGTGCCGTCGCCGGCTACGGCACTCGCGGTCGCGTGGCTCGGCGTGGCGCTGGCGCCGCGCTGGCTCGCGCGTCCCGCTCGTGGCGATCCTGGTCGTCGCGCTGCGCGGTTGGCCGCGGCTGACGCGCGGCGGCTCGGCCGCGACCGGGGGAGACGGTGGTGTCCTTTCTCGACGTGGGGCAGGGCGACGCGACGCTGGTCGAGCGCGACGGCGTGGCCGTGCTGTTCGACACCGGGCCGCCGGGTGGGCCGATCGTCGCGCGGCTGCGTGCAGGTCGGGCGTCGAGCGCCTCGACGTGCTGGTGCTCACCCACGCGCAGGACGACCACGAGGGTGCGGCGCTCGCGGTGATCGACGCTTCCGCCCGCGGCTGTCGCTCAACGGCGGCGCGGGCTGGCCGACGCCGGTGCAGCGGGCGCCTCCCGCGGACGGGCGTCCGGCACGCTTCGCGCGGTGGCCGGCGACGCGCTGCGCGCTCGGGCCGCTCGAGCTCGACGTGCTCTCGCCCCCGAGCGCGGGCCCGCCGACCGGCGACCCGAACAACACGCGCGCTCGTGGTCCACCTGCGCAGCGGCGCCTTCGACCTGCTGCTGCCCGCCGACGCCGAGACCGACGTCACCGCCGCGCTCGAGCTCGACCCGGGTCGAGGCGCTGAAGGTCGCCCACCACGGCAGCGACGACCCGGGCCTGCCCGCGCAGCTCGAGCAGCTGCAGCCCGAGGTCGCCGCCATCGAGGTCGGCCGCGACAACAACTACGGCCACCCGACGCCCGCCACGCTGCCGCGCTGCGCGCCGTCCCGCACGTCTACCGCACCGACCGCGACGGCACCGTCAGCTGCACGCGTGCCGAGGCATGCGCGTGCGCGCGAACGTGACGGGTCGACCGCGGATCACACCGCGTCGACTGAGATCGCTCCCGGACGCCGGGACTCGCGGCCGGGAAGCTACTCAGACTTCGGACCGCGTGATCGCCCGCCTTCAAGGCTGCCTACCTGATCCACGGTGACGACCACGGCCGCATCGCCGAGCGCCGGTCGCGAGCTGCGCGCCGTCGCCGAGCAGAGAGCGGCGCGCCGGCGTCGAGGTCTTCGAGGGCGAGAGTCGCTCGCCCGAGCTGGTCGCCGGCGCCCTGAACGCCATGACCTTCGCCGTCGGCCGGCGCTTCGTGATCGCCGACGGCGTCGAGCGCTGGAAGGACTCGGAGATCGAGCCCGTCGTCGCGAGCGCTCGCAGGCGATCGACCCCGACACCCTCACCGTGGCCTTCTTCGCCCGAGAAGAAGGGCGCTACAAGGCGCCGGCGGCGCTCGCTCAAGGCGGTCGAAGCAAGCCGGCGGCATCGTCAACGAGGAGAGCCAACGTCAAGGGCCGCGAGCTGCCGCGCTGGGTCACCGCCCGGGCGCAGGAGCTGGGCATCACGCTCGACCACGGCGCCGCCCGCGCGCTGATCGCCCGCGTCGGCGAGCGCCAGCAGCGCCTGCTGCGCGAGCTCGAGAAGATCGCGCTCGAGCTCGGCCCGGGCGCGCAGCCGTCCGCCGAGACGATCGACGAGCTGACCGCCGGCACCTCCGAGCGCAAGGCGTGGACGCTCGGCGACCTCGTCGTCGCCGGCGACCGCAAGGGCGCCATGCGCGCGCTCGTCGAGCTGCGCGGCCAGGGCGAGCGCGTCGCCGGCCTGCTGTTCGCCATGGTCCGCCGGGTGCGGGACGCCCACGACATCGCCGTCGCGCTCGAGGCCGGGCGCAGCCCCGCGCAGATCAAGGGCACGCTGCGGATGCCGCCCTACGCGGCCGAACGCCTGATCGAGGACGTCCGCCGCCACGACGTCGAGACCTACCGCAAGGCCCTCGAGCTGCTGGCCGACCTCGAGCTCGAGACCCGGGGCGGCGGTGGTGCCGCGCTGTCCGAGGACACCGCCGCCGTGCGTGTCGTCATGGCGACAGGGGCCTCAAGGTGAGCCGCGTCCGGGCCGACGCCCTAACGGTGAGGCCGTTCGTCGTCATCGCGCTGCTCGCCGCCCTCGTGGCCGGCTGCGGCGAGTCCGCACCCGAGCGCGAGGTCGCCGCCGCCAACCCGGCCGCCGCCGACCCGGAGGAGTCCGCTGAGATGGCGCCGCTGCCGACGGCGCGGCCGAAGCTCGTGACCCCGGTCGCAGGGCAGACCACGGCCGGCGGCGAGCGCAAGCTGGCCGGCACCGTCTCGGCCGACGACACGTCGCTGCCCGAGCCGACCGGCCCCGCCTCGGACGCCCAGCCGCGCACCCAGGGCGACGACGCCAACGCGTCCGACCTCAGCGCCAACACGGCCACCGCGCTCTCAAACGGCGTCGCCCTGCCGCCGCTCGAGGCGCCCGAGGCCGTCCTCGACGTCATCCGCGCCGGCAACATCATCGCCCGCTCCCCGTACAAGTGGGGCGGCGGCCACGGCCGCTTCCAGGACAACGGCTACGACTGCTCGGGCTCGGTCTCCTACGCGCTCTACTACGCCGGGCTGATCGACGGCCCGCACGTCTCGCGGCGACCTGATGGCCTACGGCGAGCCCGGCCCCGGCAAGTGGATCACGATCTACGCCAACGGCGGCCACGTCTACATGGAGGTCGCCGGCATCCGCTTCGACACCTCAGGGGCGAGCGAGACCGGCTCGCGCTGGCAGAACCAGCTCTACGGCAACCGCGGCGGGGCGTACGAAGTCCGCCACCCTGCGGGCCTGTAGGAACCGCCGAACTAAGCGGCGGGAGCGCCGGCGCGAACGCGGGCGGCGCGGGACTTCTTGCGAGCCCCGGTGTTCTTGTGCAGCGCGCCGGTCTTGACGGCCTTGTCGATCGCCTTGATCACCTTGAGGTGCTCGGTGTCGGCGGCGTCGTCGTCGCCTGCGGCGACGGCCTCTTCCAGACGGCGGAAGTACGTCTTGATGGCCGACGTGTAGCGCCGGTTCTCGAGTCGCTCGCGTTCCGTCCGCAGGATGCGCTTCTTCTGTGAGTGGATGTTGCGCCACAGCGGCTCGTACTGTAGCGCCGCCGTGAGCGCCGCAAAACCATCGCGGGTGGCCAGGAATACCGCGATCTTCTCGGTGTTCACGGGCCTGAGCCGTATCGCGGGGCTCGCGCGCGAGATCGCGGCCGCCGGCTACTTCGGCACGACCGGGCCTGCGTCGGCGTTCACGATCGCCTTCCAGGTCCCCAACCTGATTCGCGCGCTGGTGGCGGACGCGGCTCTTTCGAGCGCGTTCGTCCCGGTCTTCACGGAGCTGCTCGAGCAGAAGAAGCGCAAGGAGGCCACCGAGCTGGCCGCGTCGCTGCTCGGGCTGATCCTCGTCGTGGTCGGCGGCATCACCGTCCTCTTCATCGCGCTGGCCGGGCGTGCTCATGCCGCTGTTCGCGGGCCCGGAGCTCGCGCCCGTCGAACGTCGACCTGCTCGTCGGCCTCAGCCAGATCCTGTTCCCGATCGTCCTGTTGCTGGGCGTCAACGGCCTCGTCGTCGGGATCCTCTCCGCCCACGACCACTTCTCCGTTCCGGCGTTGGCTCCGCTGGTCTGGAACATCGTGATCATCGCCGGGCCTCGTCGGCCTGCGCGGCGCTCTTCGAGCCCGGCAAGGAGATCTACGCCTACGCGTCGGCGTGCTGGCGGCCACGGCGGTCCAGCTGGCGATGGTGCATCCCCGTCATGCGGCGCGTCGGCTTCGGCCTGCGGCTCGGCTTCAACTGGAAGGACCCGCGCGTCAAGCGCGTGCTGCGCGCTGATGCTGCCGGTGTCGCTCGGCCTCGGCGTGATCAACGTCGACCTGGTCATCAAGTCGGTGATCGGCACGCTGATCTCCGAGGGCGCGCCGCGCGCGATCGACGCCGCCTTCCGCATCTACATGCTCCCGCAGGGCATGTTCTCCGTGGCGATCGCCACCGTGCTGTTCCCGCAGCTGGCCCGCCTCGCCGCCCGCGGCGACCGCGACGGCATGCGCCAGCTGGAGCGGGGACGGCATGCGGCTGATCTTCCTCGCGCTGATCCCGTGCGCGGCCGTGATGCTCGCGCTGGCCGAGCCGATCACCCGCCTCGTCTACGAGCGCGGCGCCTTCGACGCCGGGGCGACCGACGACACCGCCGACGCGCTGTTCTGGTTCGCCTTCAGCCTGCCCTTCGCCGGCGCGAACCTGATGCTCACCCGCACGTTCTTCGCCCTGCAGCAGCCGTGGCGCGCCGACCCGACTCGCCGTGGTCAGCCTGACCGTCAACACCGTCCTCGCCCTGCTGCTCTACAAGCCGTTCGGGATCGCCGGCGTCGTGCTCGGCGACGGCGATCGCCAGCCTGGTGATGACCGTCCAGCAGGTGATCTTCCTGCGCCGCGAGCTCGGCGGGTTCGAGATCGTGCGCACGCTGCAGGGTCTGGCGCAGATGACGGCGGCCGCCGCGGTCGCCGGCCTGCTGACCTACGGGACCTGGTGGCTGCTCGACGACGTGCTCGGCCGCTCGCTGATCGCCCAGATCGTCACCGTGGGCGCGGCGCTGGTCGGCGGCTTCGCGACCTACCTCGGGCTCACGCTGCTCGCGCGCATCCCCGAGGCGCAGAGTCTCGCCCGCCGCGTGTCGCGCTCCACCTAACGTAAGCCGGCCGTGCAGGACCAGATCCGCAACTTCTGCATCATCGCCCACATCGACCATGGGAAGTCGACGCTGGCCGACCGCATCCTCGAGATGACGAAGACGGTCGAGTCGCGTGACATGCGCGCCCAGCTGCTCGACTCGATGGACCTCGAGCGCGAGCGCGGCATCACCATCAAGGCCCAGGCGGTGAGGGTCCTCTACGAGGCCAACGACGGCAAGACCTACCAGCTGCACCTGATCGACACGCCCGGGCACGTCGACTTCACCTACGAGGTCTCGCGGTCGCTCGCCGCCTGCGAGGGCGCGCTGCTCGTCGTCGACGCCAGCCAGGGCGTCGAGGCGCAGACGCTCGCCAACACCTACCTCGCGGTCGACTCCGGGCTCGAGCTGATCCCGTGCCTGAACAAGATCGACCTGCCCGGCGCCGAGCCCGAGCGCGTCGCCGAGGAGGTCGCCGACCTGCTGGGCGGCAACGAGGAGATCCGCCGCATCTCGCGCCAAGACCGGCGAGGGCGTGCTCGACGTGCTCGAGGAGATCGTCCAGCGCGTGCCCGCGCCGTGCGGCGACCTCGACGCCCCGCCGCGCGCCCTGATCTTCGACTCCGAGTTCGACCAGTACCGCGGCGTCATCGCCTACATCCGCGTCGTGGACGGCACGTTCACCAAGGGTGAGGCCATCCGCGCGATGGCGACCGGCACCGAGGCCGAGATCGACGACATCGGCTTCTTCACGCCGGCGATGATCCCCGCGAAGTCGCTGTCGGTGGGGGAGGTCGGCTACCTGATCACCGGCATCAAGGACGTCACGAAGCTGCGCGTCGGCGACACGCTGACCACCAAGGCCCGCGGCGCCACCGAGGCGCTGCCCGGCTACCGCGAGGTCAAGCCGATGGTCTTCTGCGGCCTGTTCCCGATCGAGCAGAACCAGTTCCCCGAGCTGCGCGACGCGCTCGAGAAGCTGACGCTCAACGACGCGGCGCTGCAGTGGGAGCCCGAGACCTCGGACGCGCTCGGCTTCGGCTTCCGCTGCGGCTTCCTCGGCCTGCTGCACATGGACATCGTGCGCGAGCGCCTCGAGCGCGAGTACGACCTCGACCTGATGGCGACGATGCCGTCCGTCGAGTTCGAGGTGAGCTCACGGACGGCTCCACGCAGGTCGTCCACAACCCGACGGACTATCCGGACCCGGCCCGCATCGCCGAGGTCCGCGAGCCCTACGTGCGCGCGAACGTCCTCGCGCCGAAGGACTACATCGGCGTGATCATGGAGCTCTGCCAGGAGAAGCGCGGCGTCCACAACGGCATGCACTTCCTCAGCGCGGATCGCGTGCAGCTGACCTACGACCTGCCGCTCGCCGAGATCGTCCTGGACTTCTTCGACCAGCTGAAGTCACGCACCCGCGGCTACGCGTCGCTCGACTACGAGCCGATCGGCCTGCGGCCGTCGAACCTGGTCAAGCTCGACGTGCTGCTCTCGGGCGACCCGGTGGACGCGCTGAGCATGGTGGTGCACCGCGACAAGGCCGAAGCCATCGGCCGGACGCTCGCCGAGAAGCTGCGTCAGAAGATCCCGCGGCAGCAGTACGACGTGCCGATCCAGGCCGCGATCGGCGCGAAGATCATCGCCCGCGAGACCGTCAAGGCGTTCCGCAAGGACGTCACCGCCAAGTGCTACGGCGGCGACATCAGCCGCAAGCGCAAGCTGCTGGAGCGTCAGAAGGAAGGCAAGAAGCGGATGAAGCAGGTCGGCCGCGTCGAGGTCCCCCAGGAAGCCTTCCTGGCGGTGCTCGAACTCGGCGACGCGAAGCTAGCCGGGCTGCTGGTCGGCGCTGGGCGCCTGGACCTGCTCGACCTGGGCGGGCGGGCAGTCCTGCGCCGGCGTCGGGTTCGCGTTCGGGTTCGGGGGCGGAGGCGGGGGCGAGGGCGCCTCGTCCGGGGGGTCCTCGACCTCGACCTCGGGCGGCCGGTCGGCCACGGGGGCCGGGCGCGGCGCGGGCGGATCCTCGGGATCCTCGGGCTCGGGCGCCTGCGGAGCGGGCGTCGGCTGCTGCGGGGGCGCCGCAGGCGTCGGCTCGGGCGTCGGCTCCGCCGTGGGTGCGGGCGTCGGCTCGGAGGTCGGGTCCGGCGTGGGCTCCCTGGTCGGCTCGGGCGTGGCACGACGACAGGCGTCTTGGTCGGCTCGGGCGTCGCGGTTGCCGTTGGCTCCGGCGTCGAGGTCGCCGTCGGCTCAGGCGTCGCGGTCTCCGTCGGGACGGGCACCGGCAGCTCCGGCGGCGTCACGAGCGGCTCCTCCGGAACGGTCGGACGCGTCGGCATCCTCGGTCACCGGGGGCTCCTGGATCACGCCGCCGCCGCCGCCCTCGACACCGGGGTCGGGAATCTCGGGCCGCGGGGTCCCGCCGACGGTGCCGGTGCCGGGCGGTGGGACGACGGGCTCGCCGGGCCCACCGGGGTCGACGGGATCGGTCGGCCCACGGGCGAGCCGGGCACCGAGCCGGTGCCGGGGAGTAAAGACGCCACCAGGACCAGGGACGACGCGCGGGCCGTCGGTGCGGATCGGTGCGGATCAGCCGGGTCAGGAGTGACCGGTGCGACGGGGGGCGTCGTGTCCGGGTTGCCGAACGGCGGCGGCAGCTCGCCGCTACCACCGGGCCGCAGGACGATCCGCGGACGCGCGGTGCTGGAGCCGGGCTGGTTCGCGGGGCTCTCGTCGGTCAGGGTCGGAGCCCTGCGGATCGACGTCCGCGAGCGGCGTGACGCCGACGGCGCGGTCCGGGAGATCGCGATTGGGCCAGTCCTCGAAGCCGAGCAGCGGTCGCACCAGGCTCGAAACGAGCAGGGGCGTGACGATCGCCCATCCGACGATGTTGAGTGCAGCGAGGAATTTGAGCTTGCGGCTCATCAAAAAAGTCCGAATCCGGTGCTTCGTTGTCCGGGGCCCGGTGCTCCCGACACCAGACACGCCCCTGCACCACTGATTGTTACACCACAACCGGCCGACAGCTACCGGGTTGCGGACCCGATCTGTCGTCTGAGAACGTGGAGTATCGGCGAAACTTGCGTACCTAGACTGAGATCGCAGTGATCACGCCTCGCCAGGAGCTGCTGCTGCGCAAGGTCGTGGACTGGTACTCGTCGACGGGGCAGCCCGTCGGCTCGAAGGCGCTCGCCGCCGACATCGAGGTCGAGTACGGACCATCGACGATCCGCAACGAGCTTGCCGCGCTCGAGGAATGCGGCCTGCTCGCACATCCGCACACGAGCGCGGGCCGGGTGCCGACGGACGCCGGCTACCGGTACTTCGTGGACCGGCTGCTGCCTGCCGAGCAACGCACGACGGTCGAGCTGAGCCTGATGCAGCGCGAGGTCGACGACGCGATGCGCGTCGCCACGGAGACCCTGTCGCAGCTGACCAACCTGATGGCGATCGTCTCGGCGCCGCCCATCCAGACGACCACCGTCCGCCACGTCGAGGTCCTGCTCCTGCAGCCGCAGGTGCTGATGACCGTGGTGATCACCTCCACGGGCGGCGTCTCCAAGCGGGTGTTCACCTTCGAGCGGCCGATCGACACCGGCCTCTCGTCCTGGGCTGCCTCGTATCTCAACGAGCAGCTCGTCGGCCGGCCCCTGGGCGCGCGCACCCTGCGCGGCCGCCTCAACGATCCCGGGCTCTCGAACGCCGAGCGCGCCTTCGTCGAGGCGCTCACGCCCGCGTTCATCGAACTGGAGGCGACGGCCGAGTCGACTCTCTACGTGGACGGCGCCCACCGGCTGCTGGCCGAGGACCGCGTCACCGACGTCACCCAGCTGCACGAGCTCATGGAGGTCATCGAGCGCCGGGCCGCGCTGCTCGGCGCGCTGCAGCAGGCGCTGTCGGCCCGCGAGGTCTACGTCCGCATCGGGGCCGAGAACGAGATGCCCGCCCTGCGCTCGATGTCGATGGTCGCCGCCAACTACGGGCTGCCCTCGCGCAACCTCGGCACCGTCTCGATCGTCGGCCCGACGCGGATGGACTACGCGGTGATGATCGGCACCGTCCGCGCCGCCGCCGTCGAGCTGTCCCGCTTCGTCGAGGACGTCTGGGGCATGAGACGATGGCCGAAGCAGCCAAGCGCGACTACTACGAGGTGCTCGGCGTCGGCCGCGACGCCGGCGAGACCGAGATCAAGAAGGCCTTCCGCGCCCTCGCGCGCCAGGTCCACCCCGACGCCAATCCCGACGATCCGGCGGCCGAGGAGCGCTTCAAGGAGCTCGCCGAGGCCTACGAGGTCCTGTCGGACGCCGAGCGCCGCCAGCTCTACGACCAGTACGGCCACGACGGCCTGCGCAGCGGCGGCTACGCGCCGCCGAGCGACTTCGGCTCCCTGAGCGACCTGTTCGGCGCGTTCTTCGGCGGCGGCGGACCGTTCGGTGGCGGGTCGCCGGGCGGGCCGCGCCAGGGCGCGGACGCCGGTGCGACCGTCGTGATCGACCTCGCAGAGGCGGCGAAGGGACTCACCGCCGAGGTCTCCTTCCAGGCCGTCGAGCGCTGCGACCACTGCCACGGCAACGGCGCCGAGCCGGGGACGCCGATCACCACCTGCACGACCTGCGGCGGCGCCGGCCAGATCCAGCAGGTGATGCAGACCGGCCTCGGCCGGATGGTGCGCACCGGGATCTGCGGGACCTGCGGCGGGCGACGGCAAGGTCCCCGAGCAGCCGTGCCGCACGTGCAACGGCGACGGCCAGGTGGCGGCCGACCGGCACCTGCAGGTGGACGTGCCCGCGGGCATCGCCGACGGCCAGCGGATCCGCGTGAGCGGTCGCGGCCACGCCGGCGAGCGCGGCGGCCCCGCCGGCGATCTCTTCGTGCAGATCCGCGTGCGCGAGGACCCGCGCTTCCTGCGCGACGGCGACGATCTCGTGACCGTCGTCGACGTGCCCGCGCCGCGCGCAGCACTCGGCACCACGGTGAAGGTTCCGACGCTCGACGGCGACCGCGAGCTCGAGATCCCTGCGGGCACGCAGCCCGGGGAGATCAAGACGATCCGCGGGGCGGGCATGCCGCCGCTGCGCCGCGGGCGCACGGGCGACCTGCGCGTGGTCATCAACGTCGCGATCCCGCGCAAGCTCAGCAAGGACCAGCGCAAGCTGCTCGAGCAGCTCGCCGATTCCTTCGGCCCCGACGATGCCGCCTTCAAGTCGGACGAGTCGATGCTCTCGCAAACTCCGTCGCCTGATTCGTGATCCGTTGATCCGCCTGGCGGTCCGCGTGCGCGGCGAGGACACGGGCGGCGTCGTGCTGGCCGAGCTGCTCGAGCTGTCGCCCGCCGGGGTGGAGGAGCGCGAGCTCGCCGACGGCGTCGAGTACGTGCTCTACGGGCCGGCCGGCGAGCTGCCCGCCCTGCCCGCGCTCGAGACGGCGGTCGGGGACGTGCTGGTCGAGGTCACGAGCGAGGAGATCGCCGACGACTGGGGCGAGCGCTGGAAGCGCTGGCACCAGCCCCTGGAGCTCAACGGACTCCGGGTGCGGCCGCCGTGGGAGGACGCCGCGGCCGACGGCATCGACCTGGTGATCGACCCCGCGCAGGCGTTCGGCACCGGCGCCCACGCCACGACCCGCCTGTGCCTGGAGCTGCTGCTCGAGCTGGACGCCGGCCGGCTCCTTCGCCGACTGGGGCTGCGGGAGCGGCGTGCTCGCGATCGCGGCCGCCCGGCTGGGCTTCGATCCCGTCATCGCCGTGGACTACGACCCGCTGGCGGTGACCGCGACGCGCGACAACGCGCGCGCCAACGGGATCACCCTCGACGTCGGCCCAGGTCAACCTCCGGGAGACGCCGGGGCCTGCCGGAGACACGGTCTGCGCGAACCTGCTCGCCCCGCTGCTGCGCGAGGTCGCTGCGGGTCTCGAGCGGCGCCCCGCCAACCTGATCATCTCCGGCCTGCTCTCGGAGGAGGCCGACGAGGTGGCCGGCCGCTTCGCCATGCCCGTCCGCACCCGGCGCGACCGGGACGGGTGGGCCGCGGTCCTCCTCGGGTAGCGTCAATCACGTGCACAGAGTCGTGATCCTCGGCGGCGGCTACGCCGGTCTGCCCGCCGCGCGCAAGCTCGAGAAGCTGCTGCCGCCGCAGTCGGCGAAGGTGACGCTCGTCTCGGACGTGAACTTCATGCTCTACACGCCGCTGCTGCCCGGCGCGGCCGGCGGGACGCTGGACCCGCGCCACATCGTCGTGCCCGTGCGCGAGGAGCTCGAGCACACCGAGTTCCGCCTCGGCCACGTCACCGGGCTCGACCTCGAGCGGCGGCTCGTGCACGTCGACGGCAGCCCCGACCTGCCCTACGACCAGCTGGTCGTCACCCTCGGCTCCACGTCCCGCGTCCTGCCGATTCCCGGCCTCGCCGAGCACGGCCTCGGCTTCAAGACGATCTCCGAGGCGATCGCCCTGCGCAACCGCCTGATCTCCACGCTCGAGCGCGCGGAGCTGACCGAGGACCCGGCCGAGCGCCGCGCGCTGCTCACCTACGTCTTCGTTGGCGCGGGCTACGCGGGCCTCGAGGGCATCGCCGAGCTGCAGGACTTCGGCGCGGACGTGATCGAGCGCTACCCGCGCTGCCGCATGGAGGGGATGCGCTTCATCCTCGTCGAGGCGCGCGACCGGGTGATGCCGGAGATCAACGCGAGCCTCGCCGACTTCGCCGCGCACGAGCTGCGCAAGCGCGGCATCGAGATCCTCACCGGCACGACGCTCGACGATGTGCAGCCCGACAGCGTGAAGCTGTCGACGGTCGACGACCGCATCCCCTGCCACACGGTCTGCTGGACCGCCGGCGTCAAGCCGGTGCCGGTCGTCTCGCACATGGGGCTGCCGCTCGTGACAGGGCCGCATCGAGGTCGACAAGTGCTGCCGTGTCGCCGGCCTCGACGGCGTGTGGGCGATCGGCGACGCCGCCGCCGTCCCCGACCCCGCCCGGCCCGGCGAGTTCTGCCCGCCGACCGCGCAGCACGCGCTGCGCCAGGGCCGGCTCGTCGCCAAGAACGTCGCCCGTGCGCTCGCCTCCCAGAAGCCCAAGCCGTTCACCTACAAGACGCAAGGGCGTCTTCGTGGACATGGGCCGCTACCAGGCGGTCGCGGAGACGATGGGCATCCGCTGGCGCGGCTTCCCGGCGTGGTTCATCGCCCGGACCTACCACCTGTTGCAGATGCCCGGGGTCAAGCGCCGCCTGCGGATCCTGGCCGACTGGACCGTCGACCTGATGTTTCCGCGCGACTCGTCAGAACTCGGGCAGCTCGGGCACCCACCGCGGCTCGGTGAGGACGCCTCGGGCCAGGAAGCGGTCGGCCTCCCCGGCACGGCACTCAAGGACACCTCCGCCGGCCCGCCGGCAGAACCGCAGCCGACCGCGACCAACGGCGCGGTCGACGCGGACGACGCGCCCGTCCGCACCCAGCCAGATCAGGTCTAGGGCGAAGCGCATCGTGAAGGTGTGCACGCTCCGGCAGCGCGGCAGGTAGAGCGCCACGTCGGCGGGGATCCCGGCACGGCCGCCCAGGCCGCGGCTCCGGGAGGCGAAGGTGTCGGCTCGAACCACTCTCATGGTCCTCCTAGGTCCCGGGCGCCGTCCCCGGCCGGTCCTATCCTTGATCGAGAGGCTTTGACGGTTACTGAACAGATCCAGCGCGACGTCGCCGCGGCCATGAAGGACCGCGATCGCGAGCGCGCCGCCGCGCTCCGCCTCGTGCTGGCCGAGCTGCAGAAGGACGCGAAGGAGGGCGCCGGCGATGAGCAGGCCGTGCTGCGCCGCGAGCGCAAGCGCCGCCGCGACGCCGAGGTCGCCTTCCGCGACGCCGGCCGTGCCGAGCTCGCCGCCCAGGAGGCCGCCGAGGGCGCGATGATCGAGACCTACCTGCCGGCGCAGCTCTCCGACGAGCAGCTCGACGCGCTCGTCGCCGCCGCGATCGAGGAGACCGGCGCGTCCTCCATGCGCGACATGGGCGGCGTGATCAAGCACGTGATGGCCGCGTCCGGCGGCGACGCCGAGGGCGCGCGCGTCTCCGCGAAGGTGAAGGCGGCGCTCAGTGGCTAGGCGGCAGATCGAGGTCTCCAACGAGGTCGCCGCCGAGCTCGCCGGCTCGCAGGACCGCGTCCTGCGCGAGCTGCAGGAGCAGCTCGGCTGCGAGATCTACCTGCGCGGCAACCTCGTCACGCTCGACGGGGACGCCGAGGCCGTCGCCAACGGCGCCAACGTCGTGCGCGAGCTCGGCGCCCTCGTCAGCCGCGGCCACGAGCTCGGCCCGGCGACGGTCGACTCCGTCGCGTCCGTGCTCGGCGAGTCGGCGTCGCCGGCGGCAGGTGCTCGAGGACGTCGTGTGGCGGCACCGCAGCCTGCGCGTCGCGCCCAAGTCGGTCAACCAGAAGCGCTACGTGGACGCGATCCGCGAGCACACGGTCACCTTCGGCATCGGCCCGGCCGGCACGGGCAAGACGTTCCTCGCGATCGCGATGGCCGTCGCCGCGCTCTCGCGCCGCGAGGTCAACCGCATCATCCTCACCCGCCCCGCCGTCGAGGCCGGCGAGCGCCTCGGCTTCCTGCCCGGCGACCTGATGGCGAAGGTCGACCCGTACCTGCGCCCGCTCTTTGACGCGATGAACGACATGCTCGACCCCGAGCGCGTCACCGCGCATCTCGAGAAGGGCGTCATCGAGGTCGCGCCGCTGGCCTTCATGCGCGGCCGCGCGCAACCCGTCGACGAGCCGGTGCTGACGCCTGATGGTTGGGTCGGCGATCGGGTCACTGAGGGTCGGGGACTTGTGATCGGGTCCGACGGGTCGACCCACACCCGTGCTCGGCGTCTACCCGCAGGGGCGCCGACCGGTGTTCAGGATGACGGCTGACGACGGGGCATCGACGAGGGCTTGTGCGGAGCACCTGTGGACGCTCGCGGACGGGCGGACGCTTCGGACGGACGAGCTCGCTCCGGGGTTCGAACTGCCGCTATTTGCAGGGGCCGGTCAGACGCGCCGGCGCCAGCGTGCGCCTTTTCGAGGGCGATCACGCCCCAAATGGCGCAACCACGGCGGTTGCGGTCGCTCCCTCAATGCTCGAAGCGCGGTCTCGCGGCGAGGGACCGCCGTCAGTTCGTCGATTCGATCGAGCCGGCCGGAGTCGAGGAGACCGTCTGCATCCAGGTGGCGGCGGCCGACTCGCTCTACGTGACCAAGGACTACATCCTGACCCACAACACCCTCAACGACTCCTTCGTGATCCTCGACGAGGCGCAGAACACCTCGCCCGAGCAGATGAAGATGTTCCTGACGCGGCTCGGGTTCGGGTCGCGGATGGTCGTCAACGGGGACGTGTCGCAGATCGACCTTCCGCGCGAGCAGCGGTCCGGGCTCGTCGAGGTGGGGGAGATCCTGCGCGGGGTCGAGGGTGTGGGCGTCGTGCACTTCGGCAACGCGGACGTGGTCCGGCACAAGCTCGTCCAGCGGATCGTGCAGGCGTACGCCGACCACGCGGAGCAGTCCGCGCCGGATCTGCGTGCCCGTCGAGCTTGACGTGCTGGGTGACGCGGTGGGCGCCGCGCGGGTGAGGGAGCTCGTCGAGGTCGCGCTCGGCACGGCGGGGATCGACGACGGCCACGTCGCGGTGGTGTTCGTGGGCCCGTCGCGGATCGCCGAGCTCAACCTCGAGTTCCGCGGCAAGGACGGGCCGACCGACGTGCTGTCCTTCCCGATCGACGAGACGGGCGACGCGCTCGGTGCGCGCGAGCTGGGCGACATCGTGATCTGCCCCGAGCACACCGAGGACCTCGAGGAGGCGGTCGTCCACGGCACGCTGCACCTCGTCGGGATGGATCACGAGACGGACGCCGGCGAGATGCTCGCCCTGCAGGACCAGATCATGGCCTGGCTCAGATGACCCGCTCGGGGTTCGTCGCGCTCGCCGGCCGCCCGAACGTCGGCAAGTCGACGCTCGTCAACGCCGTCGTCGGCCGCAAGGTGGCGATCGTCTCCGACAAGCCGCAGACGACGCGGCGGGCGATCCGCGGCGTGCGACCAACCCAGCCCCGGCGACCCCTGGCAGGCCGTGCTGTGCGACCTGCCCGGCGTCCAGAAGCCGCGCGACGAGCTGACCGGGCGCATGCAGAAGCGCGTCGAGCACGAGCTGGCCGAGTCCGACGCCGTGTTGTTCGTGCTGGACGGCAACTCGGTCGGCGGGCCGGGCGACCGCTTCATCGCGCAGGCGCTGGCCGGCGCCGCGACGCCGGTGATCGTGGTGCTCAACAAGATCGACAGGCTCAAGCGCCCGGGCGCCGTGGCCGCGCTCGAGGCCGCCGCGGAGCTCGTGCCGGACGCGGAGATCTTCCCCCTGTCAGCGCGGCGCGGCGAAGGGGTGCAGGCGCTGGTCGACCACGTCGTCAGCCTGCTGCCCGAGGGGCCCTTCTACTTCCCCGAGGACGAGATCTCCGACCTGCGCGAGGAGGTCTTCCTCGCCGAGCTGGTGCGCGAGCAGGTGCTGCGTCGCACCCGCCAGGAGGTGCCGCACTCCGTCGAGGTGCAGGTCGAGGAGATCGAGTCGCGCGCCGACGGCCTGCTCACCGTCCGCGCCGCTGTCTGGGTCGAGACGGAGTCCCAGAAGGGGATCCTGATCGGCAAGGGTGGCACGATGATCCGCAACATCGGCATCGCCGCGCGGCGCGAGATCCAGCGCGAGGCCGGTTCGAAGGTGCACCTCGATCTCTCCGTTCGCGTGCGCAGGTCGTGGCGCACGGACGACGCCCTGCTCGACCGCCTCGGCATCAACTAGCGGCCGGGGTCACCCCGCGGTGCGGGCCTCGACGGCTTCGTCGATCTTCGCCTGCACGCCGGGCAGCTTCTGAATGCGCTTGAAGTCGAACGTCGACATGGTCAGCAGCCGCATTCCGGAAGTGGCGCGGACGGTGGCCGACCGCATCTCCTTGGACATCACCCCGACCTCGCCGAAGAAGTCACCCGGTTCGAGCTGGGCGAACACCTCCTCGCCGTGGAGGACCTCGGCGGTGCCTTCCTCGATGGCGACGAACTCGTCGGAGAAGTCCCCCTCGCGCACAAGCACGTCACCTGCGCTGACGCTCTTCTCCGACGCGAATGCGCTCACCACTTCGAGATCGCTGTCGCTGAGATCTGCGAACAGCGGAACGTTCCTGAGCCTCGCCCTATCCATTTCCTACCTCCAGAGTTGCGTGGCGGAACCGTACCCGCTGACCGTCTGCGAAGGGGAACTCGTCAGTGAGCCGCGATCAACGCGCGGCGGCGAGGACGTGCGCGTCGGCGCCGCGCGGGCCGGTCAGCTGGGTGCCGTCGGGCAGGGCCAGGGCGGGGAGGCCGAGGAGGTCCTGCAACACGACGTGCGGGGCTGCGAGGTCGCGCGGGTCGACGTTGTCGGCCACGCGGGGCGGGCCGGCGGAGGCGACGGGTGAGCGGACGAGGTCGTACTCGGCGAAGACACCGTCCATGTGCATGCGCATGCGGTCCAGTTCCGTCGCGGGCCCAGGTGCGCTCGTCGTCGGTCACGGCCTCCGCCAGCTCGAGGCGCTGACGGACCGCGGGCGTGTACTCGGCGCCCCGGGCGGGCCACAGGCCGGCGTCGCGGTGGGTGGCGAGCGCCTCGGAGAGCATCAGGACGCGGTAGACGTCAGCGGCGACCGCGCCGTCCGGCAGCGCCTCCGAGCCCGCGACGCCCGGCTCGCGCTGGTCTGCGGCGGTCGGCGCCGGCCCGCCGAGCACCTCGAAGAGCACCGCGCACTCGGCGGCCGAGCTCGCCATCGGGCCGACGTGGTCGAGCGACGGCGCCAGCGGCCAGACGCCCTCCACCGACAGCACGCCGTGGGTCGGCTTGAAGCCGTGGATGCCGCACCAGCCCGCCGGCAGGCGGATCGAGCCGCCGGTGTCCGTGCCGAGCGCAAGCGGAGCGGCGCCACAGCCGACCGCGGCGGCCGAGCCGCCGCTCGAGCCGCCGGTGACCCGATCCGGGTCGCGCGGGTTGCGCGTCAGCGGGACGCCGTCCGCACCCGCCATCGACATGCCCCAGGCGAACTCGTGGGTCGTGGTCTTGCCGATCACGATCGCGCCGGCCGCCCGCACCGCGGCGGACGCACTCGGCGTCGGCCTCCGGCACGAGGCCGGCGAACATCGCCGACCCGCGCGCCGGTGACGACACCCTCGGTGTCGATCAGGTCCTTGACGGCGATCGGAACGCCGCACAGCACGCCGGTCGGTTCACCGCGCGCCCAGGCGGCCTCGGCGGCCTCCGCCTCGGCGGTCGCGCGCTCGAGGCACATCGCCTGAAAGGCACCGAGCGCGCGGATCGATCCGCGCCACGCACGCCTCCAGCGCCTCGACCGGCGAGAGCTCACGGGCCGCGAAGGCCGCAGAGCAGCTCGACCGGTCGAGCCGGAGTCTCACGGGAGGAAGGACGAGGCGCCGCCTCGTGAACGGCTCGGTGCCGTTGACGAGCGGACAGGCCGGAGAAGCCGCCGTGGTTCTGCGCGTAGGCCAGCGACTGGGCGAGATCGGCGACGCCGTTGGAGGCGGGCAGCGGCGCGATGGCCACCGTCGAGAGGACGCCGAACGCCTTGCCGGTGCCGTCGAAGAAGCCGGAGCCCGAGTCACCCGGGATGCCGGGCGTGACCGTGTAGACCGTGTGGTTCCAGCCCTCGTCGGAGGTCGCCTGGACCTGGTATGCCGTACTTGGGGCTCAGCACCGTGATGCCCTGGCGCAGGATCGAGTTGCCGTAGGAGAGGACCTTGTGCCCGTCGTCATGCCGGCGCCGCTGCGCAGGCCGGTCGGGCCGCCGAAGTCGGGCACCGACGGGTTGACGCTTCGCGGCGTCGGCCGGGTCGAGCTTGACCAGCGCGAAGTCGTTGTACTGGCACGCGCTGGCGTTGGCCTCGCCGCGACCCTGCATGGTCAGCCACGAGTTGTAGACGAGCGTGCCGGGCTGCGCGGCGCCGGTCGACCGTCGACCGGCGTGCCGATCGGGCAGCGAGCCGGAGTCGCAGCCGTTGGTCTCCGTCGCGCTCGCCGGTGCCCGAGCAGTGGGCGGCCTGGCCGATGAAGACATCGGTGCCGCGCTGGAAGATGAAGTTCGAGGTGCAGGAGGCACCCTGCGGTCTCGGTGTTGACGCCAGGGTGGATCGGGGGCCGTGGCGGCCGGGGCCCAGGCGTGGGCGGACGGTGCGAGAAAGAGAGCCGCGGCTGCCAGGCGCGCTCAGAGATCAGCAGTCTTGTGAACGCATGCGTTCGCTCATACCCGCGGCCAGCGATCTCGCAAACCCAGCGGAGTCGAGCCTCCGCGCCGCGCAGTTCGTCAGCGAACAGGTGGGGGAGGGTGACCACCGGCGCGCGCGCGTCCCGGCGCAGCCGCCGCAGGTGCGCTGCGCTGCTCGCGGGCGCGGCGCGTCGAGGGCCAGCGCCGCCGCGACGGCCGGGGCGGTCGGCCACCGCCGCAGCGCTTCGACCGTCGGCGGCCGAGAGCCGCTCCGGGTAGCAGGCCGTTGGCGACGATCGCGTCGGGGTCGCGGCCGACCGCCTCGACCAGCTTGTCCTGCAGCTGCAGCGTCTCGTTGACCGGCATCTCCTCCGGCGTGGCGACGACGACGAAGCCCGTGCGCTTCGGGTCGCGCAGCATCTGCGGACCTTGCCGGCCTGCCGGCGGATCGGCCCGCCCGGCGCGATGTCGCCGAAGTGTCCGGCGTGCGCAGCATCGCGACGCCGTGCCCCGACGCGGGCGCGTCCACGATGACGAGGTCGTAGACGTCCTTGGCGCCGGTCCAGCGCTCGTCCTGCGCGAGCTCCCAGATCTTCGCGATCGTGATCAGCTCGCGCGCGCCCGGCGCCGCGGCGACGAAGTACCCGAACGCCTGCGAGCGCGACAGCACCTTCAGAGCGGCGCCGCCGACCTGCTTGCCGAGCCACTCGCGCAGCGCCGTGTCGGGGTCGATCGGCGAGCGACTCGATGCCGTGCTCGGACTCAACCACGCGCTCCGACGCTGCTCGGCGACCTCGCAGACGAGCACCCGCGCCCCGCGCTCGCTGGCCGGCGAGCGCCAGCGCCGCGGTGACCGTCGTCTTGCCGACCCCGCCCTTGCCCGTCACGTAGACGAGCCGGCGGTCGAGCAGCGCGGTCAAGGGATGACCGCGAGCTTGACGCCCGGGCCGGCCGCCTGGCGCTCCCAGGCCCCTGCGGCGTCGGCGAGGGCACCGTCTCGCACGCGACGGTCAGCTCGCCGGCCGCGTGGTGGGCCCACATCCGCCGCAGCGCCGCGGCGCGCGCGTCCGGCGGCGCGGCGAAGTTCGTGTGGCCGAGGATCTCGAGTTCCTTGAAGCGGATGTCGGCCGAGGCCAGCGTGGCCTCGCCGCCCGCCGACTGGCCCAGCTGGACGAGCCGCCCGCGGAACGCCATCGCCCTGATCGCCGCCTCGGCGGGCGCGCCCCACAGCGGGTCGATCACCACGTCGATGCCGTCGTCGAAGGGGCCGGCGGGGTCCACGTGGCCGTCGCCGCGACGGGACGCCTCGATCACCCGTCCCGCGCCGCGCAGCCGCGCGAGCTGGGCGGCGATCGCCCCGACGGGCCCGCTGGCGCCCAGCACCAGCACCGTCTCGCCCGTCGGCCAGCGCGCGCCTTGTCGAGCGCCAGCCACGCGGCCAGGCCCGCGATCCCGTAGGCGAGCGCCTCCGCGTCGCCGACGCCGTCGGGGATCTCGACGGGCTCGTCCGCCGGCACGACGGCGCGCTCGGCGAGCGAGCCCGAGCTGGACGCCGAAGTAGACGCGGCGGCCGTCCGCCGTGCGCCCGACGCCCTCGGAGCCGACGACGCTCGGCAGCTCCGGCCGGCGCGCCGCGAGCTGCCCGACGCGATGCGCAGGTCGATCGGGTTCAAGCCCGCCGCGAGCACGTCGACGACCGATCGTCGCCCTCGGGGTCCGGCGAACTCCTCGACGACCGGGGTCGCTCCGTATTCGTGAAGGACGGCGGCGCGCATCGGCGCGCACATTACGCTCAGCCGCCGTGGAAGAGATCGCCTTCGACGAGCGCGGCCTGGCGCCGTGCGTGATCCAGGACTGGCGCACCGGCGAGGTGCTCACCCTGGCCTACGTCAACGCCGAGGCGCTCGCGCGCACGCGCGAGACCGGCGAGCTGCATCTGTGGAGCCGCAGCCGCGACGAGCTGTGGCACAAGGGCGCCACGTCCGGGAACATCCAGAAGGTCCGGGAGCTGCGCCTCGACTGTGACGGCGACGCGGTGCTCGCCCTGGTCGAGCCGGCCGGGCCGGCCTGCCACACCGGCGCGCGGTCGTGCTTCGGCGACGACGTCAACGCGCCGTCGCAGGCGCTCCCCGAATTGGAGCGCACCATCGCGGCGCGCCGCGGGAACGGGCTCCTACACGGACAAGCTGCTCGGCGACGTGGCGTTCGTGGCGGCCAAGGTCACCGAGGAGGGCGAGGAGGTCGGCCGCGCCGCTCGCGAGGAGACCGACGAGCGCGTCAGCGAGGAGGCCGCCGACGTGCTCTACCACCTGACCGTGCTGCTGGCCGGCCGCGGCCTGTCGCTCGCCGACGCGCAGAAGGTGCTCCTTGAGCGGCGTCGCTAAGGACATCGCGGCGCTCACCGGCGTCGTCGTGCCGACGCTCGACGAGGTCCGCGTGCTGGCCGGCGGCGGCGGACCACCGGCTGATCCCGATCACCCAGACGGTGATCGACGACACCGATACGCCGGTCTCCGCGTTCCTCAAGCTGCGCGGCAACGGCCCGGCCTTCCTGCTCGAGTCCGCGGAGCAGGGGCAGGCGGTCGGCCGCTTCTCGTTCATCGGCTACAAGCCGCGCTCCGTGCTGCGCTGGTCGCTCAGCGACGGCGGCGACCCGTACGCGCTCGCGGCCGCCGAGGTCGCCGCGCACCGCCAGGCGATCCGCCCCGACCTGCCGCCGTTCGCCGGCGGCGCCGTCGGCTTCTTCGGCTACGACTGCGTGCGGTCGGTCGAGAAGCTGCCCGGGCCCAACCCCGACCCGGTCGGGCTGCCCGACATGGCGCTGATGCTCTCCGACGTCATCGTCGCCTTCGACCACCTCAAGCACACGACGACGGTGCTCGCCAACGTCGACACGGACGACGTCGACGCCTCCTACGCCCGCGCGGTCGCGGCGATCGAGGAGGTGCGCAGCGCCCTGCGCGGGCCGCTGCCGCTGCCACGAGGCCGCCGAGCGGCGCGCGAGGAGCCGCAGTTCCGCTCGAACATGGCCCGCGAGGCGTTCGAGGGGATGGTCGCGCGGATCGTCGAGTACGTGCACGCCGGCGACGCCTTCCAGGTCGTCCCCTCGCAGCGCTGGAGCGCGCAGACCGAGATGGAGCCGTTCTCGATCTATCGCGGCCTGCGCGCGGTCAACCCGTCGCCGTACATGTACTTCCTCGACTTCGAGGACTTCCAGGTGGTGGGGGCCTCGCCCGAGCCGCTCGTGACGGTCACGGGCGACCGGGTGACGACGCGGCCGATCGCCGGCACGCGGCCGCGCGCCGGCACCGCGGAGGAGGACGAGCGGATCGCCGGCGAGCTGCTCGCCGACGAGAAGGAGCGCGCCGAGCACGTGATGCTCGTCGACCTCGGCCGCAACGACCTCGGCCGCGTGTGCGAGTACGGCTCCGTGCAGGTCGAGAGCTTCATGGCCGTCGAGCACTACAGCCACGTGATGCACATCGTCTCCAACGTGGCGGGGAAGCTGAGGCCGGACGTCGCGGCGATCGACGCGCTGCGCTCCGTGCTGCCCGCCGGGACGCTCTCCGGCGCGCCCAAGGTGCGCGCCATGGAGATCATCGAGGAGCTCGAGCCGATCAAGCGCGGCGCGTACGGCGGCGCCGTCGGCTACCTCTCCTACACGGGCGATCTGGACTTCTGCATCTGCATCCGCACGCTCGTCTGCAAGGACGGGACCGTGCACGTGCAGGCCGGGGGCGGCACCGTCGCCGACGCCCGGCCCGACTACGAGTTCGAGGAGTCGCAGGCGAAGGCGCGCGGGGTCATCGCCGCGCTCGAGCTCGCGAGCCGGCAGCCGGAGTGGCCATGACGCGCGTCCTCGTCGTCGACAACTACGACTCGTTCACCTACAACCTCGTCCAGTACCTGGGCGAGCTCGGGTGCGAGCTCGACGTCGTGCGCAACGACGTGCAGACGGTGGACGCGCTGCTCGGCCGTGCGCCGGACCGCGTCGTCGTCTCCCCCGGGCCGTGCACGCCGCGCGAGGCGGGCATGTCGATCGAGATGATGCGCCGCGCACCCGAGGCGGGCATCCCGACGCTGGGCGTCTGCCTCGGTCACCAGTCGCTCGCCGAGGCGTTCGGCGGCACGGTCATCCGCCACGAGCCCGTGCACGGCAAGACGACGGAGATCAGCCACGACGGCGAGGGCCTGTTCGCGGGCCTGCCGGACCCGCTGACGGTCGGCCGCTACCACTCGCTCGTCGTTTCCGAGACTCGGTCCCGATCTGGTCGAGACCGCACGCGGCGGCGGCGTGCTGATGGCGATGCGCCACCGCGAGCTCCCGGCCCTCGGCGTGCAGTTCCATCCGGAGTCCGTCCTGACTCCGGACGGGAAGGCAATGCTCCTGAATTTCCTCGGCGAGTAATCTCGCCGCCAGCGGTGCCCAACGAAGTCCTCACCGTGGCCATCGACGCCCTGGCGTCCGGCACCGACCTCTCGAGTGACGCCGCTGCCGCGGTGCTCGCCGAGATCATGGACGGCCGGGCCTCAGAGATCGAGACGGCCGCCGTCCTGATCGCGCTGCGCACGAAGGGCGAGACCGCGGCCGAGCTGGCCGGGCTGGCCCGCACCATGCGCGCCTTCGCGACGCCGGTGCGGCCCGTGCGCGACGACCTGGTCGACACCGCCGGCACCGGCGGCGGGCAGCTCACCTTCAACGTCTCGACGACGGCGGCCCTGATCGCCGCGGGCGCCGGCTGCGCGGTGGCCAAGCACGGCAACCGCTCGGCGACCTCGCGCTCGGGCTCGGCGGACGTCCTCGAGGCGCTCGGCGTCCGGATCGACCTCGAGCCGGAGGCGATCGCCGACTGCATCGACCGGGTCGGCTTCGGCTTCATGTTCGCCCCGCGCCACCACGCGGCGACGCGCTTCGTGGTGCCCGTCCGCCAGCAGCTCGCCGTGCGGACGGTCTTCAACTTCCTCGGCCCGCTGACCAACCCGGCCGGTGCCCGCCGGCAGGTGATCGGCGTGTCCGATCCCCGCTACCAGGGCGTCGTCGCGGAAGCCGCGGCGCAGCTCGGCGCCGACCGCGTCCTCGTCGTCTCCAGCGAGGACGGGCTGGACGAGCTCTCCATCTCCGCACCCACCCGCGTCGTCGAGGCCGGCGGCGCGCGAGTACACGGTCGCGCCGGAGGACTTCGGCCTCGCCCGCGCTCCGATCGACGCCGTGCGCGGCGGCTCGCCCGAGGACAACGCCGCCGTCGTGCGCCGCGTCTTCGCCGGCGAGCCCGGCCCGCCGCGCGACCTCGCCGTGCTCAACGCGGGCGCGGCGATCCTGGCCGCCGGCCGCGCCGACGACCTCGCCGAGGGCGTCGCGATCGCCCAGGAGACGCTCGACTCCGGCGCCGCGGCCGCCACCCTCGAGAAGCTCGTCGCCGGAGCGGAGGCACCCGCATGAGCATCCTCGACGAGATCGTCGACCGCACCTGCGTGGACGTCGCCCGGCGGCGCAGGGACGTGCCCGCTCGTCCACGCTCGAGGCCGAGCTCGGCGGCCGCGAGGAGACGCGTCCGTTCGCCGAGGCGCTGACCGCCCAGGGTGTCGCCGTGATCGCCGAGCACAAGCGCTCGTCACCCTCGGCCGGCACGATCGGCGCGGGACGCTCCGTGCGAGGACGTCGTCGGCGCCTACGCACGCGGCGGCGCTTCGGCCCTGTCGATCCTGACCGAGGAGCACTGGTTCGGAGGGTCGCTGGACGACATCCGCGCAGCGCGCGCCGTCACCCACCTGCCCATCCTGCGCAAGGACTTCATCGTCGACCCCTACCAGGTCTACGAGGCCGCGGCGGCCGGCGCCGACGCGCTGCTGCTGATCGTCGCGGCGCTGCATCCCGACGACCTCCAGGTGCTGCTGCGGGAGGCCCGCGGGCTCGATCTCGACGTGCTCGTGGAGATCCACGACGAAGAGGAGCTCGAGACGGCGCTGGAGTGCGACGCCGAGCTGCTCGGCATCAACAACCGTGACCTGCGCGACTTCACGGTCGACCTGCAGCGGACCTTCGATCTGCTGGCCGACGTGCCCGCCGGCAAGATCGTGGTCTCGGAGTCCGGCATCTCGACCCGGGACCAGCTCGACGAGCTGGAGGAGGTCGGCGTCGATGCCGTCCTCGTCGGGGAGACGCTGATGCGCGCGGCAGACGTCGAAGCCGCCTGCCGCGCGCTCGCCGGCGATCGTTAGAGGAGGGAGTCGAGCGCGATAGCGGTGATCGTGCGGTCGGCGAGCAGCATGCCGGTGTTGTCGTCCGTGCACTGCCAGCCCAGGAGCTTGATCTCGGAGCTGTCGATGACGGCGTGCGACACGATCTGCGCGCGGTCGGCCGACGGCGGTGCCGGCGAGGTGACCTCGTCGATCACGTCGGCACCCGAGAGGACCTGGCAGGTGGCCTTCCAGTCGGCGCTGAAGTGGATGATCTGGGCCTTAGCGGTGACGATCCACTTGCCGGCGGCCAGGATCGGGGTGCCGCCCGCGGGCATGACGCTCTCGAACGCGTTGCCCGCGTTGACGGACTGCGGGAAGGTCCGGACGAGGGCCTTGGAGAGCCGTTGGCGCCGGCGGGGCCGGTGGGGCCGACGGTGCCGGCCTCGCCCTTCTCGCCCTTGGGGCCCTGCTCGCCGGCAGGACCCTCGAGCGAGGCCAGTGCTGCGGAGTTGAGCTGCTTGGGGCCGAGGGTCTTGGCCTTGAGGTCCTTGCCGGTGACGGTGCCGTTCTTGATCTGCTTGCCCGTGATCATCTTGGCTGCCACGGCGGTGCCGCCTCCGACGACCGCGATGGCGGCCACGATGACGACGAGCTTGGTGAAGTGAGTGGTGAGTCGGTTCATGGACGGCATGCTTCCGCCTCGCGATCCCCAAGTCATGGGGGGGGACCCCCTGTATCGGGACCCCCAGATAGCGTCCGCGTCATCGGACCACTGCTGCCGGACCCAGGACCGCGCGGCGCGCGGTGGCTGCGCCGCTCGCGAGCGATCCTCGTGGAGTTCGTGCTGTTCGTCGTCGTCACCCTGCTGTCGCCGCTGCTGCTGGTGGTGGCGGCGCTGGTCGACCGGCGCTGCTGGTCGTCCGCCGCAAGCGGCCGATGGCGGTCCGGCTCGTCGCGATGCTGTGGTGGTTCCTCGCGGGCGAACTGCGCGGGCTGGTCGCTGCTCTTCTCCTTCTGGGTCGGCGCGCTCGGCCGCGACACCCACAAGCGTCGCTTGCCAGGTCTACCGCCTCCGCCAGACCTGGGCGGCCGGCCACCTCGGGGCGATCACGAAGCTCTTCAAGCTGCGCTGGGAGATCGACGGACTCGAGGACGTGGCCCCGGGCCCGGTCCTCATCCTCATGCGCCACGCGTCGATCATCGACAACGCGATGCCGGACGCCGTGCTCGGGCGCGAGCACGACATCGGCCTGCGCTTCATCCTCAAGCGCGAGCTGCGGATGCTGGCGACGATCGACATCGGCGGCGGCTGGGTGCCGACCGCCTTCGTGGCCCGCGGCTCCGGCGACACCGAGCGCGAGCTCGAGACGCTGCGGACGCTCGCGATCGACCTCGAGCCGCAGGAGGGGATCCTGCTCTACCCCGAGGGCACCCGCCACACGGACAAGAAGCTCGCCCGCGCCCAGGAGATCATCCGCGAGCGGCTTCCCGAGATCGCTCCGCTCGCCGACCAGCTGCACCACACGCTGCCGCCACGCCTCGGCGGCGCGCTGACGCTGCTGGACGCGACGCGCGGGACGGACGTCGTCTTCTGCGGCCACGTCGGTCTCGACGGGTTCGAGTACATCTCCGACATCTGGGGCGGCGGCCTCGTCGGCGGGACGGTGCGCGTGAAGCTCTGGCGCCACGCGGCGTCGTCGATCCCCGAGGGCCGCCCGGAGCATGACGCGCTGGCTCTACCAGCAGTGGCAGATCCTCGACGACTGGGTGGGGGTCCAAAGACAGCATTGAGGGAGCCAGTCCGGCCAGCTGTGTGCACCTCCGGGCGGTGATGACACCCGCCACGTGCACACGCTGCGCCCGAACCCGTCACCTCAATGCCGCAGTTGGCCGGCCCCGCCGTAGCCTCATCGAGGAGTGTCACCACCAAGGTCAAGGTCTGCGGCATCACCCGCCCCGAGGACGCCGAGCTCGCCGTCGAGCTCGGTGCGTGGGCGCTCGGCTTCATCCTGTGGCCCGGCTCTCCGCGCGCGGCCGACCCGGCCGTCGCGGCGCGGGATCGCGGCGCGTTACCGCCGCAGAGTCGAGACCGTCGGCGTCTTCGTCGACCCGACGCTCGACGAGGTCGCGCACGCGGTCGAGGGCCTCGGGCTGACGACCGTGCAGCTGCACGGCACGGTCGGCGCGGACTTCTGCCGGGTCGTCCAGCGGCGCAACCACGTGAAGGTGATCCGCGCGTTCACGATCCGCGCCAACGCCGACGTCCAGCACGCCGACAGCTTCCGCGAGGTCGAGTACCAGCTCTACGACACGCGCACGATCGGCGGGACGGGGGAGACCTGGGACTGGGCGCTGGCCGACGGCCGCCGCTCGCGGGTCCCGCTGATCCTCTCCGGCGGGCTGACGGCGGACAACGTCGCGGACGGGATCTCCGCGATCGCAGCCCTACGCCGTCGACGTCGCCTCCGGCACCGAGGCCGAGCCGGGCGTCAAGGATCCCGACAAGCTGCGCGCCTTCATGGAGGCCGTCGTCGCCGCGCGAGGTCGCCGGTCATGATGGCCATCGAGCACCGCTTCGGCCCCTACGGCGGCCAGTACGTCCCCGAGACGCTGATGCCGGCGCTCGCCGAGCTCGAGGCGGCCTGGGACCAGGCGCGGACCGATCCGGCGTTCCGTCGCCGAGTTCGACTGCCTGCTGCAGCGACTACGTCGGCCGCCCGAGCCCGCTCTACCTGGCGCGTCGGCTGTCGGAGGAAGTCGGCCACGCCGTCTGGCTCAAGCGCGAGGACCTCAACCACACCGGCGCGCACAAGATCAACAACGCGATCGGCCAGTGCCTGCTGGCCAAGCGGATGGGCAAGACGCGCATCATCGCCGAGACCGGGGCGGGCCAGCACGGCGTCGCGTCGGCGACCGCCTGCGCGCTGCTCGACCTCGAGTGCATCGTCTACATGGGCTCCGAGGACATCCGCCGCCAGCAGCCCAACGTGCAGCGCATGCAGCTGCTCGGCGCGCAGGTCGCGCCGGTCGAGATGGGCGCCCGCACGCTCAAGGAGGCGGTCAGCGCGGCGATCCGCGACTGGGTCGCCAACGTCGCGGACACGCACTACGTGATCGGGTCGGCCGTCGGGCCGGCGCCCTTCCCGGCGCTCGTGCGCGACCTGCAGCGCGTGATCGGCGACGAGGCCCGCGCGCAGATCCTCGAGCGCGACGGGCCGGCTGCCCGACCGGGTGGTCGCCTGCGTCGGCGGCGGCTCCAACGCGATCGGGATCTTCGCTCCCTTCTACGAGGACGCCAGCGTCGAGCTGATCGGCGTCGAGGCGGCGGGGGAGGGGACGGACACGCCGCGCCACGGCGCGCCGCTGACCGTCGGCGGCCGCGGCGGCGTCCTGCACGGCTCCTTCAGCGCGATCATGCAGGACGAGGACGGCCAGATCCTCGAGGCGCACTCGATCTCCGCCGGCCTCGACTATCCGGGCACGGGGCCCGAGCACGCCTGGCTGCGCGACACCGGCCGCGCCCGCTACGAGGCGGTCACCGACGCGGACGCGCTCGCCGCGTTCCACCGCATCGCGAAGCTCGAGGGCATCATCCCGGCGCTCGAGTCCTCGCACGCGATCGCCTGGGTGCTCGCCAATCCGGACGAGCGCGGAGCGCTGGATCTCGTCTGCCTGTCGGGCCGCGGCGACAAGGACCTCGCCGAGGTCGCGCTCGCGGCGCCGCGCGACGTGAGCGACGCATCGCGCGCCGCCTTCGAGGCGGTGCCACCGGCGAGCGCGGCCGCGCTGATGCCGTACCTGATGGGCGGCTTCCCGGACGTCGACGCCTCGCGGGCGATCGGGCGCGCCTGCGCCGAGGCCGGGGCGGACCTGCTCGAGCTCGGGGTGCCGTACTCGGACCCGCTCGCCGACGGGCCGGTGATCCACGACGCGGGCACGCGGGCGCTGGCGCCGGGGCGACGACCGGCGGCGTGCTCGGCGTGATCGGCGACCTCGCGGAGCTGTCCCGGTGGTGTGCATGGTCTACGCCAACCTCGTCTATGCCCGCGGCGTCGAGCGGTTCGCCGCGCGAACTGGCGGACCATGGCGTCAGCCGGGCTGATCGTGCCCGACCTGCCGCTCGAGGAGCGCGCCCCGATCGCCGCGGCGTGCGCGGCCGCCGGCATCGCGCTGGTGCCGCTCGTCGCGCCGACCACGCCCGCAGGATCGCCTGCGGGAGATCGGCGCGCTCGCCGAAGGCTTCGTCTACACGGTCGCCGTCGCCGGCACGACCGGGGAACGCACCGGCGCGGATGGTGCCGCAGCGGACCTGCTCGCGCGCGTGCGCGCCACGACGTCGGTGCCCGTCGCCCTCGGCTTCGGCATCTCCACGGCGGCGGACGCGGCCGCCGCCGCCGCCGCCGGGGCGGAAGGCGTCATCGTGGGCTCGCGCCTGGTGCGCGCCGCCGCCGAGGCGCCGGACGACCCCGCGGCAGCCGTGGGTGCAGTCGTGCACGACCTGGCGATAGGCTTGCGCGCATGATCGTCGTCGTCTCCATCGCCTTTGGAATGGTCCTGTGGGTCGTGCTCTGGGCCCTGGGCGCCAGTGGCTTCGACGGCGGCATGTTGTTCCTGTTGATCGTGCTCGGCGCGGCGACCGCGAAGGGCGTCTCGGGCTATCTCCCGGGCAATCAGGATCCCGCGGAGGCGGCGCCGGACGCCGCTCCGTACAACTGACGCCCTTCCCCTTTGGTTCGGCGGACGTTGCGTTCCGCCGCCATGGCTGTCTAGGATGCCCGCAGCGCGTTCCCCCAGGGGCGCGGTTTTGAATGGCTCACATCCCTTGAGGAGGGACTTTGCGAGGACGTAGGTTTGCAATCTTTGGCGCCATGGTGGCGCTTTCCGGCACGGTGGTCGCCTGTGGCGACGACGACGGAGGAGCCCAGCTCCGGCGGTGGCACGACTGAGACGACCGACGGTGGCGGAACCGCTTCCGGTTCGGTCACGCTCTACTCGTCCCTGCCGCTTCAGGGCGCTTCGCGTCCACAGTCCGAGGACGTCATCAAGGGCATCGAGCTCGCTCTCAAGGAGCACGGTGACGGCAAGCTCGGCAACCTGACGGTCGAGTACAAGTCCCTGGACGACGCCACGGCGTCGGCCGGCCAGTGGGACGCGGCCCAGACCAAGGCCAATGCCCGCGAGGTCGCTCAGGACGATTCGGCCATCGCGTACATCGGTGAGTTCAACTCCGGTGCGTCGGCCAACTCGATCCCGACGCTCAACGAGGCGAACATCCTTCAGGTGTCCCCGTCGAACACGGCGCTCGGTCTGACCAAGGGCGGCGACGGTGCCGAGCCCGGCGAGCCGGACAAGTACTACCCGGCCCAGACCCGCACGTACGGCCGCGTCGTCCCGATCGACACGATCCAGGGCGCCGCTCAGGCCCAGTACATGGCCAACGAGGGCGTGACCAAGGTCTACATCCTCGACGACAACGAGGTCTACGGCAAGGGCGTCGCCGCCAACACCCGTCCGCGATCGAGGAGAACACCGACATCGAGGTCGTCGGCTCCGACTCGTGGGACGGCAAGGCCGCGAACTACCGCGCGCTGGCCGACAAGATCGCCGCGTCGGGCGCCGATGGCGTCTTCACCGGCGGCATCATCGACAACAACGCTCCGCAGCTCTACAAGGACATCAACGCGGCACTGCCCGACGCCAAGCTGTTCGGCCCGGACGGCGTCGCGACGGTGGACTTCACCAAGGAGATCCCCGAAGAGGTTCAGGCCCTCACGTTCCTGACCGCTCCGACGGTGTCGCCGGACGAGCTTCCGCCCGAGGGGCAGAAGTTCTACGACGACTTCTCCGCTGAGTACGGCGATGCCGCCGACGAGATCGACCCGTACGCCATCTACGGCTACGAGGCCGCCAACGTGGTCCTCGATTGCATCGAGGAGAACGCCGGTTCGATCGACCGGAGGACACGGCTGACGGTCGTCAGGCAGTCATCGACTGCTTCTTCGGCACCGAGAACCGTGACTCGCCGCTCGGCACCTACTCGATCGACGACGACGGTGACACGACCCTGACCACCTACGGCGCTTACGTCGCCAAGGGCGGCAAGCTCGTGTTCTCCGAAGCGATCGAGCAGGGCTGATCGACTCAAGCCGGATTCGCTGAGCGCGGCCGCGCCCCACGCCGGGGCGCGGCCGCACCAGCACGTTTTCCGCCCAACGTCATTTGATGGAAGCCGCCACCGCCACCGCTCGCCACACCGGGTCGACCCCAGGGTGAGCTCCGAGAAAAGATTGCGCAGTACGTGCTCATCGCACTGCTGCTCGCGCTGCCGGTCCTGTACGGCATCAAGGACATCGCAGACGACGGCGACCTCTCGCGGCTCGCCAACAACATCAAGGACGGCCTGTCCAACGGCGCGATCCTCGCGCTGATCGCGATCGGCTACACGCTCGTCTACGGCATCATCGAGCTGATCAACTTCGCCCACGGCGACGTCTTCATGATCGGCTCGGTCACCACGCTGAGCTTCTTCGGGACGATCGGCCTCACGGCCGCCACCGGCCCGATCGGCACCGTCCTCGGCATCCTGATCACGCTGCTGTTGGCATGGTGGTCTGCGGCACGCTCAACGTGATGATCGAACGCGTGGCGTACAGGCCGTTGCGCGGGGCGCCCAAGCTCGCGCCGCTCATCACCGCGGTCGGCTTCTCCTTCATCCTGCAGAACATCGGGCTGCTGTGGATCGCGGGCTCGCACCAGTCGGTCCCCGACCTGATCGACTCGCAGGGCGCGCTCGTCAACGTCCTCGGCATCCGGTTCGAGAACGGCGACCTGCTTGCCGCGGTGGTCACGATTCCGGTCGTCGTCCTGCTCGTCACCTTCATCGGCAAGAGCCGACTCGGCCGCGCGATGCGCGCCACAGCCCAGGATCCCGAGGCGGCGCGCCTGCAGGGCATCAACGTCGACACGACGATCGCGCTGACCTTCCTGGTGGGCGGCATGGTCGCGGGCGCGGCCGGCATCATCTACGCCCTCTACCAGACCGACGCCTGGTTCTTCCAGGGCTTCACGTCGGGCCTGCTCGCCTTCACGGCCGCCGTGCTCGGCGGCATCGGCAACCTGAAGGGCGCCGTTCTCGGAGGGCCTGATCGGGATCATCCAGCAGATCTCCGACAACCGGATCGAAGCGGTGTGGACGCCGGCGATCGTGTTCGGCTACCTGATCCTGATCCTGGTCTTCCGACCACAGGGCCTGCTCGGTGAGAAGGGACGTGAGGCCGGATGAGCTCCGCAACCGTCACGCAGCGCAGCAGCGCCGGGGGCGGCGGCGTCAAGGCGGCCTTCGGCTCCAAGTGGGGGCAGCGGGGTCTGGCCGTCGCGGCCATCGCGTTCGCCGTCATCCTGCCGCAGTTCCTCGACGAGGGCGGCGGCTGGATGAGCGACCTGACGATCACGCTCGCCTACGTGATCATGGCGCTCGGGCTGAACGTCGTGGTCGGGTTCGCCGGCCTCCTCGACCTGGGCTACGTCGCCTTCTACGCGCTGGGCGCCTACTCCGTCGGCTGGTTCGCGTCGAGCCACTTCGCCGAGCAGGTGCCCAACGGCATCCACATCGGGGTCAACGACTTCGTCCAGAACCTCCCGGGCATCCACGTCAACTTCCTGATCGTGCTCGCGCTGGCGGCGATCATCGCCGCGACGTTCGGCGCGATCCTCGGCTTCCCGACACTGCGTCTGCGCGGCGACTACATCGCGATCGTGACGCTCGCCTTCGGCGAGATCATCCGCCGGGCGGCTGAGAACGGCGACAACGGCGTCTTCGGCATCGGCACCTGAACCTGACCAACGGCAAGATCGGGATCAACCCGACCGACAAGCCCCACCTGCCGTTCATGGACGTCCTGACCGGCTTGAACCTGCGACCCTGGTACTACATCGCGCTCGCCCTCGCGCTGCTCGTCGATCTTCATCAATTTCCGGCTGCGCGACTCGCGCCTCGGCCGGGCCTGGATCGCGGTCCGCGAGGACGAGGTGGCCGCGGTGTCGATGGGCATCCCGACCGTCAAGGTCAAGCTGCTCGCCTACGCGATCGGCGCGGCGATGGGCGGCGTCTCCGGCGCCTTCCTCGGCGCCTTCTTCGAGGGCATCAACGCCGGCCAGTTCCAGTTCTCGTTCTCGATCTTCATCCTCGCCATGATCATCCTCGGCGGCCTGGGCTCGATCTGGGGGGTGATCGTCGGGGCGGTGGCGCTGTCGCTGATCAACTTCCGGCTGATCCCCGACGTGCTCAATCCGATCTCGAGCGACGTGCTCGGCTTCGACCTCCCGATCTGAGCTTCGGCATCTTCGGCTTCCTGCTCGTCATCATGATGGTGCTGAGACCACAGGGCCTGATCCCGGAGAAGCGGCGCGAGAGCGAGCTCACCGAGGGACTCGGCGAGAGACGCACACGCGTCGAGGTGGGCGAAGCGCCATGACGACGCCGCTGCTGGAGACCGAGGGCCTGACGAAGGTCTTCGGTGGCCTGATCGCCGTCGACGAGGTGTCGTTCGCGGTCCCGAAGGGCGGCATCGTCTCGATCATCGGCCCCAACGGCGCCGGCAAGACGACGTTCTTCAACATGCTGACCGGTCTCTACAGGCCGTCGTTCGGCAAGGTCTCCTTCGACGGGAAGGACATCACCGGCCGCCGGTCCGGACCGGATCACCAAGAGCGGCGTGTCGCGCACCTTCCAGAACATCCGCCTGTTCGGCACGATGACTGCGGTGGAGAACGTGATGGTCGGCCAGCACGCCCGCATGCGCACCGGCGCGGTGGGTGCGATCTTCCGGCCGCCGTGGACGCGCAAGGAGGAGCACGCGGCCGAGGAGAAGGCCCGCGAGCTGCTGACGCTACGTGGGCGTCAAGCGCGCGCTCGCACGACAACGCCGCCATGAACCTCGCCTACGGCGACCAGCGGCGCGTCGAGATCGCGCGCGCCCTGGCCTCGGACCCGCAACTGCTGCTGCTCGACGAGCCGACCGCCGGGATGAACCCGGCGGAATCGGCCCAGCTGACCGAGTTCATGCGCCAGATCCGCGACGAGAAGGACCTGACCATCCTGCTCATCGAGCACGACATGAAGGTCGTCATGGGCGTCTCGGAGGAGATCACGGTGCTCGACCACGGCGAGAAGATCTCGTTCGGCACGCCGCAAGAGGTCCGCAACGATCCCCGCGTGATCGAGGCCTACCTCGGCAAGCAGGAGGAGACGGCATGAGCGTCGAGCCGGCAAGCGACCGACGGGAGCGGCCGCACGCCGCTGCTGAGCGTCGAGAACATCCGCACCTACTACGGCTCGATCGAGGCGCTGAAGGGGATGTCGCTCGAGGTCTACGAGGGCGAGATCGTGACGATGATCGGCTCCAACGGCGCCGGCAAGTCGACCACGCTGCGCTCGATCTCCGGCCTGACGCCACCGCGCACGGGTGAGATCCGCTTTCGCGGCGCGGAGATCTCGCGGGTTCCCGCCGCGGACATCGTCGCCCTGGGCATCTCCCAGTCTCCCGAGGGCCGGCGCTGCTTCTCCCGCATGACGGTCAGGGAGAACCTCGAGCTCGGCGCCTACCTGCGCCGCGACGACGGCATCAGCGACGACATGACGCGCGTCTATGACCTGTTCCCGCGGCTGCACGAGCGCGAGAAGCAGAAGGCAGGCACCATGTCCGGCGGCGAGCAGCAGATGCTCGCGATCGGGCGCGCGCTGATGGCCAACCCGAAGCTGCTGCTGCTCGACGAGCCCTCACTGGGGATCGCGCCGCTGCTCGTGGATCGCATCTACGAGACCGTCGTCGAGATCAACAAGCAGGGCACCACCATCCTGCTGGTGGAGCAGAGCGCAAGCCACGCGCTTGCGGTGTCCAACCGCGGGTACGTGCTGGAGACCGGCAGGGTCGTACTCACCGACGATTCAGCCGCCCTGCAGACCAATCCCGAAGTCCAGAAGGCCTACCTCGGCATATGAACACTCTTCTTGCAGCCACTGACGCAGGCGGCGAGCTCGGCGCGCTGGCTCTCTATCTCACGTTCGCGTGGCTCGCCTCGGCGATCGTGTCCGCTTATCTGTCCGACCGCAAGGGCTATGGCGAACGCCCGGGCCTGGCCAGCGGCCTGCTCCTCAACGCCGTCGGCGTCATCGTCTGGCTGCTGTTTCCGGCGAAGGACACGTCGATGTGGAAGACCCACGGCCCCTGGGGAACGACCCGGCGGGCCGCGGACCCCGATCCCGACGACGTCTGATCAGTCGAGCGGGTCGCGGCAGGCCGGCTCCACCGGCACCGTCGACAAGTGACTTGCCGCCCTCGCCGGCCTTCGGCGTGAGCTTGCAGAAGGTCAGCTTCCCGGTCTCATAATCGGCGATCAGCCAGTAGGGCTGGCCGATGATCCCCGTCCGCGCCTCGCCCTCGAGCTCGGACAGCGAAAAGCGGTTGTTGTAAGCGATGCACTGGTAGCGGTTGCGGGCCAGGCTCGCGTCGCGCTCCTGTGCGGCGCGCGTGCTCGTGTAGGGGAACGGCTTGCAGCGCGTGCCCTTCACGTCGCGGTCGATCTCGCCCGTCTCGGTACGCCGGATGGCGTCGGCGGTGATCGCCGCCTCGGCGGCGGCGAGCAGCCGCACCCGGTAGGTCAGCTCGCTCTCACTGCCCAGCGGCGCCGGGCCCTCTGCGAACACCGGCTTGCCCTCGCGGATCAGCCGTGCCCGCTCCCGCGCCTCGAGGCGCTCCTGCGCCGCCGAGGCGTCGCGCCGGTCCTCGGCGCCGTCCGCACTCAGGACCGAAATCGCGACTCCGATGACCGCGAGCGCCACCGCGACGACGGCCAGGAATCGCCACGGTACGCCACGTCGCCGCCGCGCACGCTCCTCTGGCGGGGCGCCGCGGCCGGCCCAGATCGCCGCGACCTCCTCCTTCTGTGCGCCGCGCGCGGACTCCCAGGGATCGTGTGAGTCCGTCATATGTCTCGGTAGCTTACCTGTCCAGCGCCTCGCGCAAAGCCGGCTCGAGCTCTGAGTGCTTGAACGCGTAGCCGAGCTCGAGCGGACGGGCCGGGACCATGCGCACACCCTCGGCGACGATGTCGGCCATCTCGCCGTAGAGCGTCTTGATCGCGAAGCGGGGGACGGGGGCGAACGCCGGGCGTTTGATGACGCGGCCGAGCGTCTTGGAGAACTGCCTTGTTGGTGACCGGCTCCGGCGCGGAGCCGTTGATGGGCCCGCTCCAGCTCTCCCCGTCGAGCGCGGCGAGGTAGAGACCGACGAGGTCGTCGACGCCGATCCACGGCATGTACTGCTTGCCGCCGGCCACCGGCCCGCCCACGCCGGCCTTGAAGAACGGCAGCATCGTCTCCAGCGCGCCGCCGTCCTGGTCGAGGACGATGCCCGTGCGCACCATCGCGACGCGCGCGCCGAGGGCCTCGGCCGCTTTCGCCTCGCGCTCCCAGGCGACGCAGACCTTGGCCAGGAAGTCGTCGCCGGCCGGGGCCTGCTCGTCGATGCGCTCGTCGCCGTGCGGGCCGTAGAAGCCACTGGCCGAGGAGGAGACGAGCACCTTCGGCGGATCGCCGGCCGCCTGCATCCCGGCCACCAGGTTGCGGGTGCCCGCCTCGCGCGATCGAAGGATGCGCTGCTTGACGTCGGACGACCAGCGCTGCGCGACCGGCTCGCCGGCGAGGTGCACGACCGCGTCGCGGCCCGTCGAGAGCCGCAGCGGGCGCGGGCTCGGCCGTCGGGTCGCTCCAGGCGACCGCCTCGACGCCCGTCAGCGCCGCTTGCGCCTTCTCCGGCGAGCGGCTCAGCACGGTCACCTCGTCGCCGCGGGCGAGCAGTTCGCCCACCAGTTTCGGACCGATCAGTCCGGTCGCTCCTGTCACCGTCACCCGCATGCGCAGCCTCCTGTCGCTTTGACGCTCACTGGTCATCTTTACGACGACGGGGTGCCCACCGGGTCAAGGGGACACGCAGGAGGTCGATTCACGCGCTAGATGGCGGGTCCGGGGGACACCTTCGGCGTACTGCCGCGCCCGGCGCGGGGATACCTGCTGGCCGTACACGCCGCTGCCGTGGCCGCCGTGGCGCTGTCGACCGGCGTCGGGCGCGCCGTCGACTGGGTGCTGATCATCGTGGTGGCCGCCCTCTGCGTGGCGGGCAAGGCGCTCGAGTCCTTCGCGCCCGGCCACTACGCGCTGCAACCCGGGTACGCCGCCCTGATCTGGGGCTGCCTGCTGCTGCCCGCCTGGATCGCCCCGATCCTCGCGCTCGCCTGTTTCGCGCTCGACCTGCGAACAGAGCGGGCCCGCGCGCTACAAGACGCTCTTCAACATCTCCAATTACACGCTCGTCGGCGTGCTCGTCGCGCTCGCGTCGTCACCGGACGGCTTGGCAGCGACCTGTATCGCCGTCGTCGCGGCGGCGGTCGCCAATCACGCGCTGATCGTGGTCGCGATCGCACTGGCGGGGAGCAGCCGCTGCGGGGCACGCTGCACCAGATCACCGACGGTCTGCCGCTGAGCATCGGCGTGGGCCTGACCGGCGCGGTCTGCGCCGAGCTGTGGGTCGCCGATCCCATCCTGCTCGTGCTGGCGGTCGGCCCGATCGGCCTGCTGTACCGGGCGCTGTGGGTTCCGATGCTCCAGCACCGTGCCGACACGGACGCCAAGACCGGTCTCTTCCACTCCGAGCGCATCCGCGAGGAGGTCGCCGCGCAGATCTCCGCGGCCGGGTCCGATGGCCGCCTGGCGGTGGCGATGCTCGACCTCGACTACCTGCGCACGATCAATTCGCGCTGCGGGCATCTTGCCGGCGATCGGGCGATCCGCGCCGTCGCGGACGAGCTGGCGGTGCTGGCCGCGACACACGGTGCCGCCGGGCGTTTCGGGGGCGAGGAGTTCTGCCTCGTTCTGCCGGACTTCGACGGTCGCATGGTGGAGGTGCAACTCGAGGCGATCCTCAAGCGGCTGCGGCGGATCGAGTTCCGCGAGGCGCCGGACGTCCGCATCAGCTTCAGCGCCGGGGTCGCCGTCCATCCCGAGCACGGCACCACGGTCGACACCCTGCTGTCCGCCGCCGACACGGCGCTCTATGACGCCAAGGCAGCCGGGCGCTCCCGCGTGCGCGTGGCGCTCGCCCCGACGACGCGTGAGGCGCTCGTCGCCTCGGTCACGGACCCTGTGCTGCCTGAGCAACCGCTCCCCGCCGCCAGCGTCGGCGGCAGCCGCGTCGCAGCCGCGCTGGCGGGCTTCAACCGCCGCACCAGCGACACCCCGTCCAGCCGCGTCGAGCGCGACCTCGGCGACGCCCACGCGGCGCTCGCGCGCATGCAGGGTGCCTACCTCGACATGCTGCTGGCGCTCGCCGGCGCGCTCGAGGACAAGGACCCGTACATGGAGGGGGCCGGTGCCCGGGTGGCGGCGATCGCGACGCGGCTGGCCGACGAACTGAGCTGCAGCGAGACCGAGCAGCAGTCCATCGCGCTCGCTGCCGCGCTGCGCGACATCGGTCGGGCCGGCGTCCGGGACGCCGTCCTGCACAAGAACGAGGCGCTGGATCCGCTGGAGCGCGAGGAGATCCGCTCGCAGGCGGAGCTCGCCACGCGCGTGCTCGCCGATCTCGAACTGCCGGTCAGCGTCAAGCAGACCGTCCGCTCCCACCACGAACGCTGGGACGGCACGGGCTACCCGGACCGCCTCGCGGGCGAGGAGATCCCCCTGGGAGCCCGCATCCTGGCGGTCGCGGAAGCGCTCGACGCGATGCTCAGCTCGCGCCCGCACCGGCCGGCACTGCCGCTCGAGCGTGCGTTGGGCGAGCTGGCCGGCGGCGCCGGCTCGCAGTTCTGCCCGACCGTGGCGGCCGCGGCACGGCGCTGTTTCGCATCCGGTCTCGGAACCCAAAATGAACGCAGACGTACATCATCCGTCCAATCTGCTCGTGGACAGTGTCCGGGACGGCGATACTGCGTCCACGACGGTGGTGGCCACCTAGGCGGGTCCGCCTCCACGTCGCGTCAGGGGAACCGCAGGACGATCCACGCATGGAGGCGCTGGACGTGACCACCGCAGGGAAGCAGAGGCATAACGAGCTGTACGCGGTGGTGGCTGCGTTGCTGGCCGCTGCCGTGATCGCCGCGATGCTTCCGCAGCGCGATGCGGAGGCGTGGGAGCCCCGCCGGCGGCCACCGTCGCCACCGCCGACGTGATCGTCCGCTTCGCCCCAGGGTCGACACCGCCGCGCGGCGCGCGACCATCCGGGCCGCCGGCGGCACCGTCACTCACGACCTGCACCTGATCGGCGGCCTCGGCGCGCAGATGACGACTCCCGCGGCGGAGCGGCTGCGTTCGGCGATGGGAGTGCTGGACGTGTCCTTCGCTGCGCCGGTGCAGTCCCGCGGCTCGCGACCGCGGCGACGACGTCGGCTACGCGACCGCCTACCGGGAGACCATCGGCCTGCCCTCGCGCAACGCCCAGCTCACCGGAGCGGGCGTCGGCGTCGCCGTCGTCGACACCGGCATCGCCGGCGAGCTTCCCGACTTCACCGTGTCGCGGACCAACCGGCGCTCCCGCGTGCGGGTGTCCGCGGTCGTCAACCCGAACGCTGAAACCGCCACGACGGCCTCGGTCACGGCACCCACGTCGCCGGCATCATCGCGGGCGACGGCGACCACCGCAGCCCCTCCGACCGCTTGCGCGGGGACTACGTCGGCGTGGCGCCCGACGCGCGCCTGGTCTCGGTCAAGATCGCCGACGACGAGGGGCACGCCACCACGCTCGACGCGATCTACGGCATCCAGTTCGCTGTCGACCACGCGGAGGAGCTCGGCATCGACGTCATCAACCTCTCGCTGGCCTCCTCCGTCGCCGAGTCGCCACGGACCGACCCGCTGGCCGCCGCGGCGGAGTCCGCGTGGCTGCAAGGGCATCGTCGTGGTCGCCGCCGCCGGCAACTCCGGCACGGACCCCGCGCCGTGGCCTACGCGCCCGGCAACGACCCGTACGTGATCACCGTCGGCGCGACGGACGACCGCGGGACGAGCAGCGTCCTCGACGACATCCTGGCGTCCTGGTCCTCACGTGGCCGCACGCAGACCGGCATGACGAAGCCCGACGTGCTCGCTCCCGGCGCCAACATCATCTCCACGCTCGCGCCCGACAGCGAGTTCGAGTCGCTCTGCCCGAGCTGCGTGGTCGATGGCGAGTACTTCCGCGTCGGCGGCACCTCGATGGCGGCGGCGGTCGCCTCCGGGGCCGTCGCGCTGCTGCTGGAGGCCCACCCGACTGGACGCCCGACCAGGTCAAGGCCGCGCTGATGAGCACCGCCTCGAGCTCGGGCGCCCTGCGCGTCGACCGCGCGGTCGACGCGAACCCGGACGCCGACGCGGTCGAGCAGCGCCATCCGCTCAACCGACTGATCGATCCGACCACGGGTGGTATCGACTACGCGGCCGCCAGCTGGCGCGCCGCGAGCTGGCGCTACGCCGCTCGCAACGACGGCGCCCGCCCGAGCTGGGCCGCCGCGAGCTGGCGCTGCGACTGCCGGCTGACGCCGAGCGGCGAGCTCGATCCGCAGGCCGCGGCATGGCGCACGGCCGCGTCCTGGCGGGTCATGCTCGCCGGCGCCCGCCGCTGACACGCCGAGCGACGCCCGCCGCTGCAGCACGCCGAGCGTCGCTCAACCCACGTATAGCCGTGGGTTCTGCGACGTTCGGCTGCGTAGCTACGTGCCGAGGTCGTTCTCCGCGTAGCCCATCTGGGACTCCGCGGTGGCCTGGCCCGAGGCGCGGGCCTCGTCGGCGACGGCGGCGGCCACCGCCGGTGCGACGTCGCGGTTGAAGACGGACGGGATGATGTAGTCCTCGCGCAGCTCGGCGTCGGCGACGATCTCGGCGATGCCCGTCGGCGGCGGCCATCTTCATCTCCTCGGTGATCGAGCGGGCGCGCACGTCGAGCGCGCCGCGGAAGACGCCCGGGAAGCACAGGACGTTGTTGATCTGGTTCGGGTAGTCCGAGCGGCCGGTGGCGATGACGCGCGCGTACGTGGCGGCCTCCTCGGGCGCGACCTCGGGGTTCGGGTTGGCCATCGCGAAGACCATCGAGTCGGCGTTCATGCGCGCCAGCGCCTCGGGCGGCATGACGCGCGCGCCGGAGAGGCCGATGAAGAGGTCCATCCCGTCGATCACGTCGGCCGGGCCGCCGGCGCGGCCTCTCGGGGTTGGTGTCCTCGGCGAACCAGCGCTTGACGGCGTGCATCGAGCCGTCCTGGTAGTCCTCGCGGCCCGTGTGCAGCGCGCCGCGCGAGTCGCAGCCGACGATCTCGCGGACGCCGGCCTCCAGCAGGATCCGCGAGACGGCGATGCCGGCGGCGCCGAGGCCCGACGACGAGCACGCGCACGCTCGAGAGCTCGCGGCCGGTGACCTTGCAGGCGTTGATCAGCGCGGCGAGCACGACGACGGCGGTGCCGTGCTGGTCGTCGTGGAAGACGGGGATGTCGAGCGACGCCTTGCAGGCGGTCCTCGATCTCGAAGCAGCGCGGCGCCGAGATGTCCTCGAGGTTGATGCCGCCGAAGGTCGGCGCGATCGCCTCGACGGTCGCGACGATCTCGTCGGGGTCCTTCGTGTCCAGGCAGATCGGGAAGGCGTCGACGCCGCCGAACTCCTTGAAGAGCATCGCCTTGCCCTCCATCACCGGCATCGCCGCCTCCGGGCCGATGTCGCCGAGGCCGAGCACCGCCGAGCCGTCGGAGACGACGGCCACGGTGTTGCGCTTGATCGTGTACTGGAAGGCCTTCGAGCGGTCCTCGTGGATCGCCATGCAGACGCGCGCGACGCCCGGCGTGTAGGCCATCGAGAGGTCGTCGCGCGTCTTGACCGGCACGCGGTTGGTGACCTCGATCTTGCCGCCGAGGTGCATGCGGAAGGTGCGGTCGAGGAAGCCGATGACCTCGGCGCCGTCGACGCGCGTCGATCGCCGCGATGATGCGGTCGCCGTGCTCGGTGCCCGCGGTGTCGACGGCGATGTCGCGCAGGGTGTGGCCGTCGTCGACCTCGATCAGGTCGATGGAGCCGATCGTGCCGCCCGCGTCGCCGATCGCGGTGGTCACGCGGCCGAGGCGCCCGGGCTGGTGCTCGAGGCGCACGCGGATGGTGAGCGAGTACTGGGCTGACGTCGGTTCCGGCACGGCGCGCGGATCGTAGTCTCTCGGCCGTGGCCGAGCCGAGCGTGTCTGTACCTGATCGACGGCAACTCGCTCGCCTACCGCGCGTTCTTCGCGCTGCCCGAGTCGATCGCCACGTCCGACGGCCGGCCGACGAACGCGATCTTCGGGTTCGCGTCGATGCTGGTCAAGCTGGTCACCGACCACGGGGTCGTCGCCGACGGTCGTCGTGTGGGACGCGCGGCTCCAGCGGGCGCAAGGAGGTCTACCCCGAGTACAAGGCGCAGCGCGCCAAGCAGCCCGACCTGCTGCGCGAGCAGTGGCCGTCGCTGGCGCCGCTCGTCGAGGCCTTCGGCTACACGAACCTGCGCGTCGACGGCTACGAGGCCGACGACGTGATCGCGTCGCTCGCCGAGAAGGCGCGGGACGAGGGCATCCCGGTGATGATCGTCACCGGCGACCGCGACGCCTTCCAGCTCGCCGGCGACGGCATCCGGGTCATGGCCACCGCGCGCGGGATCACGGAGACCAAGATCTACGACGCCGAGGCCGTCCAGGAGCGCTACGGCATCGGCCCCGAGCTGATCCCCGACTTCTACGGCCTCAAGGGCGACACCTCGGACAACATCCCCGGCATCCCGGGCATCGGCGAGAAGACCGCGTCGGAGCTGCTGCAGCGAGTTCGGCGACCTCGAGACGATCCTCGCCTCCGTCGACCAGATCTCCGGCGCCAAGCGCAAGGAGAACCTCGTCAACCACGCCGACGACGCGCGCGTCTCCAAGGTGCTGGCGACGGTCAAGCGCGACATCCCGGTCGACATCGACCTGCAGGCCGAGCTCGTCAAGTCGCCCGACCGCTCGCGGCTGCGCGAGATGTTCCGCGACTTCGAGCTGCGCGACCCGCTGCGCCGGCTCGAGGAGGCGCTCGAGGACTCGAGGAGGAGGCCGAGGTGCCGCGCCCCGAGGCCGACGACCGCCATCGCGCTGCCGGTCGAGCGCGGCCCGGTGGCGCGGCGTCGCCGACCTGCCGGGCGCCGAGCTCGCGCTGGCCGCCGAGGCGCCGCGTGATCGCCGAGGGCGAGCTGGTGGCCGCAGACCGAGGGCTGGCGCTTCGGCGCCTGGGGCGGCGAGGGCGCCGCGCTGGCCGGCGAGGTCGCCGTCACCCGGCCGAGCTGGTCCACGCGCTGCGGCGTCACGTCCCGTCGTCGCCCACGACGCCAAGGCGCTGCGCGACCGTGCCGGAGAACCTCGTCTTCGACACGGAGATCGGCGCCTATCTGCTCGACCCGGCGCGCCGCGGCTACCCGCTGCACGAGCTGGCCGAGGAGCGCGGGATGGCGGTCGTCGCCGACGACGACCTCGCCGCCGAGGCCGCGCTGATCCACGAGCTCGCCGAACCGGCAGCGCGAGCAGCTCGCCGAGCGCGGCCTGATGGACCTGCTGCACCACGTCGAGCTGCCGCTCGTGCGCGTGCTGCGCTTCATGGAGACCGAGGGCATCAAGCTCGACGTGCCCGCGCTCGAGACCGTCGGCCGCGCGCATCACCGAGCAGTGCGTCGATCCTCGAGCAGGAGATCTGGGAGCTCGCCGGCGAGGAGTTCGTCATCGGCTCCCCGCAGCAGCTCGGCCAGATCCTCTTCGAGAAGCTCGGGCTGTCGCGCAAGCGGCGCGGCAAGACCGGCTTCTCCACGGACGCGCGGGTGCTGCAGGCGATCCGCGACGAGCATCCGATCATCCCCAAGATCGAGCAGTTCCGGGAGCTCTCCAAGCTCGCGCAGACCTACTTCGAGACGCTCAAGGCGCACATCGGCACCGACGGCCGCCTGCACACGACCTTCTCGCAGACCGTCGCCGCGACGGGCCGCCTGTCGTCGATCAACCCGAACCTGCAGAACATCCCGATCCGCACGGAGACCGGCCGCGAGATCCGCCGCTGCTTCGTCGCCGAGGCGGGCAACCAGCTGCTGTCGGTCGACTACGGCCAGGTGGAGCTGCGCATCCTCGCCCACATCGCGGGCGAGGACGTCCTGCGCCAGATCTTCCTGCGCGGCGAGGACGTCCACACCGAGACCGCCTCGCGCGTCTTCGACCTGCCGCCGGAGCAGCTCGACGTCGGCATGCGCTCGAAGGCCAAGATGGTCAACTACGGGATCGTCTACGGCCTGTCGGCGTACGGGCTGGCGGACCGCCTCGCGATCCCGCAGGAGGAGGCGCAGGAGTTCATCGACCGCTACCTCGAGCGCTTCCCGGCCGTCGCGCAGTTCATGAAGGACGCCGTCGAGCAGGCCTCCGACGCACGGCTACGTCTCGACGCTGTTCGGCCGCCGCCGCCAGATCCCCGAGCTGCGCGCGCGCAACTGGGGCGTGCGCAAGCTCGGCGAGCGCCTCGCGGTCAACACCGTCATCCAGGGCACCGCGGCGGACATCATCAAGGTCGCGATGGTCCGCTGCCACGACGCGCTTCACGGCGGCGGGCCTCGAGACCCGGCTGATCCTGCAGATCCACGACGAGCTGCTCTTCGAGGGTCCCACCGACGAGATGGAGACGGCGAAGGAGATCGCCTGCCGCGAGATGATCGCCGCCTACGACCTCGACCCGCCGCTGGCCGTGGACGCCGGCATCGGGCCCAACTGGCTGGAGGCGAAGTAGATGGACCGAGGCACCGCCGTCGTGCTCACCGCCGCCGTCGGCGGGCTGATCGCCCTGCAGGCGCCGATCAACTCCGGACTGGGCAGGACGATCGGCTCCCTCCAGGCGGCGTTCGTCTCGTTCTTGGTCGGCACCTGCTGCTGTGCCTGATCGCGGCGTTCGCCAAGGGCGGCCTGGGCCAGATCGCCGACGTCGGCAACGTGCCCGCCTGGTACTACCTCACGGGCGGTCTGCTCGGCGCGGCCTACGTCACGACGGTGCTCGTCACCGTCCGCTCGCTCGGCGCCGGCGGCGTGGTCGCCGCGACCGTCGCCGGGCAGCTGACGCTGGGCATGATCGTCGACCAGTTCGGCCTGCTCGGCGTCGAGAAGAGCCCGATCACCGCGCTGAAGGTCGTCGGCGTCCTGCTGCTCGCCGCGGGCACGTTCCTGATCGTCCGCGAGTGACCGCGGGATGACCCCTAAGCGGCGGCGACCACGGCCTGTGTCGCCTCGGCGTCGTCATGGCGACGGGCGGGCGACACGAGCGCGGGGTGGCAGATGTTCAGGTACTTGCCGAACGCCCACAGGGAGACGCGCGAGCGGGTGAAGAAGCGGGTGAGGGTGTCGAGCACCGGGCCGTGCAGGTGGCGGATCGACTGCTGGACGCGGTAGAGGCACTCGAAGTCGAAGCGCATCGGCCGTCGTGCAGCTCGCGGTAGTTCGGCGCGGGCAGTCGTCGGTGCTCTGGCGACCCTCGACCACGGCGCGCAGCTCGTCGCCGAGGCGGGCGCCCATGATCAGCGCGGGGCGGATGCCCTCGGCGGTCGTCGGCAGGCAGTGGCCGGCCGAGTCGCCGACGAAGAAGACGCCGTCCTCGACGGCGTCGCGCAGGCGATGGGGGATCCAGTTGCCCTGGTAGCCGTCCGGGGTCTGCCCGACGTCCGCGACGAGCTCGAGCGTCGGCTGCTTGACGGGGACCTTCGGGTCGAACGAGCCGACGCCGATCCGCACCTCGTCGCGCGCGGGGAACGACCACGAGTAGCCCGGCGAGATGTACTTCTCGTCGAGGAACAGCTCGAGGTCGTCGCGCCGACGCCGGCCGGGTGCACCTCGAGGCCGCGGGACAGCGTCGCCTCGGGCGGCTGGATCGGCTCGGGCGCCGACGAGAGCACGCGCCGCCAGCCGAGCGCGTCGACGATCACGCCGGCCTCCAGCTCACCGCGGTCGGTGATCACCGTGCTGCCGCGCCGGCCCTCGACCTTGGCGGTCTCGAACTCGGCGTCGCACTGCTCCCACAGCAGCTCGCACAGGTGCCGGTAGTCGAACGTCGAGAACGTGAAGGGCAGCGGCCAGCGGCCCGCGCAGCCGCGGGGTGTGGACGACGAGCGTCCCGAAGGTCTGGCGCACCGAGTCGCCGAGGCCCATCGCGTGCAGCAGGTCCGTCGGCGCGGCGCAGGCGGAGGTCTGGCGCTCGCCGATCTCGTAGCGGTCGAGGACCAGCACGGAGGCGCCGGAGCCGGTCAGCGAGCGGGCGACGGCGAGGCCCGCGAAGGATGCGCCGCAGATGACGACGTCCCACTCACCTGAGAGGGGGGTGCGATCGGCTCCTCGCTTGGTGGCTCGGACGGGCACGCCATTGACCTTATCCGTGAGCGTTCGCGACCCTGGGCCAGACGCCGACCCATGGCCCTCCCGGATTCTGGTGCACATCGCACGGAAGGGCGCCGGGTCGTCGTGCGCGAACCACGCCGGCTCGGTGACCGCTCGGAGCGAACCGAGCCAGCGACGCAGCGAGAGCTCTCCGACGCGCGCGGAGTCCACGGCTGCGGCGAGGTCGTAGTTCTCCACCACCACACGCGCCCTCGTCCGGGACGTCGGCCGGGACCGGCTGACCCGTGAGGTCCAGGTACAGCGCCCGTACGACGTCCATGCCGCCGCGTCCCACGCACTGCCGAAGTTCGCGCCGACCCGGGAATTCACGTCGAGCAGCTTGTGATGCCCGTCGCATGTGAAGGCGAAAGCCGCAGTCGAACACGCCGACGTAGCCGAGCTCCTTGACGAGGCGGGCGACCAGCGCCTCCATTCGGGATTGGATCGCACCACGCCGAACAGGTGGTGCCGGTGTGGATCTGGTACTGGCGCAGCTTCGCTCCGCCGGCGCCGAACACCAGGTCCGAGTTGCTGTCGAAGTAACCCGTGAACACCCACACCGACGAGGACGGCCCCGGGATTCTCTGCCTCATTGGGCGCGGCGAGTCTCGAGCCGGTCGTAGGCGGCGAGCGCGTCGGAGGCGTCCGGGCGATGTACATCGGGATGCCGTTGCGCCGCTTGAACGCAGGTTGTCGATCGGCTTGAGCATGAGCGGGAAGCGACCGCCCTCCAGGGCCTCACGCGCCTCGTCGCGGGACTGAGGGAAGACGGTGAGCGGGGCGTGCACGTCGTGGTCGAGCATATCTGTAGAGCCCCTGCTTGCTGTACAGCCGCTCGACGAGCTCGGGGGGTTGGCGCGGAAGCGACACCTCGCCGAGCGCCTCGGCATGCTCGGACACGACATCTGAGCCGTATCGTCGCGGTGATCAGCACCGGCCGCTCGCCCAGCCGGCGGCCGACGTCGAGCACGACGCGGCGGCACTGGCGCTCGGCGCCGCACCGAAGTCCCATTCCAGGACCTCGCGGAGTAGCGCGAGCGCGCGGCGGGACGCGCGCATCGTCGTGGACCGCGTGCACGGGCACGCCCATGCGCCCGAGTGTGCGCACCGCGCCGATACCGCCGTGGTAGTAGAGCTTCAGGACCAGGGCGGGGCGGATCGGATTCACGCGGGCACCCTACGCAGCTCTCCGCCGGTCAGGGCGAAGACGGCGTCGACGTCGTCGATATGGGAGAGGGTGAAGTCCAAGTCGGCGAGCTGGCCGGTGCGGCGGAGATACTCGGCGCTGCGCCCCTCGGCGCACACCTGTACCGGTGCGTGCCGCCAGCGCTCGACGACCTCGAGAGTCGCTCTGTCGCCGGCGCGGTAGCCGGCGTCGAGGAGCCCCGCGGCCACCCGCGCACAGCCGAACTGGTCCTCGCGGCGGAACTCGCCCTTCGTCCCGGCGCCGATCACCGCGACCTTGGGGTGTCGGGCGGCCAGGTGGGCGACCTGCGCGGAGACGTTGCGCAGGCATGCCGCGTAGACCGCCGCAGCGGCAGCCGCCTCGCCGAAGATCCGCGTGCCCGACGTCGAGAGGAGCACGGCCGGACGCTCGATGTCCGGGCGCGTCGCGAGGAGGCTGGGCTGTTTGGAGGTCGAACCCGGCGGGCAGCTCACCCCGGAGCTCGCCTACGAGCAGCGGGCGCTCGAGCCGCGCCGCGGTCGCTCCGGCATCCTCGAGGGTCGCCACCGGCAGGCAGCGGCGACCGGTCCACGCGATCGTGACCGCTGTCGTGGTGGCTCGCAGCACGTCCATGGCGACGATCGCCCAGCCGTCGTCGTAGGCGCGGGCGGATTCCGGAAGGAAGTCGATGACCACCCGCCGGCCGACCGTCATGCCGGGTCTTCTCGCTCGTGCACGAAACTCAGCTTCGGCTTGGCGAACGCGTCGGCGTGCAGCCCGCGGCGATAGATCTCGACCCGGAGGAGCTCCTCGAGTCGGACGTTGGAGAGCTGGATGTCCGGCCCGAAGTGGTCGAGCAGGGCGAACTGGCTCGGCTTGTTGGGCGCCTCGAACAGCAGGGCGTCAAGACCGAAGACGTCCGCGAAGCGCTCGGCGGCGCTGACGTCGAAGGCGCCGGAGGCGTCGAACAGGCCGATGTCGAGAGCGCTCTCCCGTGCCTCGATCACCAGGAAGTGGGCGCTGGCGGAGCGCCAGCGACGGCCATCGTCGATCAGGGCCTCGACCACCTCCGGCGTGAAGGCGCCGGTGTGCTTGCCGCCGAGTTCGACGTCGAGGCCCAGGCCCCGCGTGGCGGCCAGGCTCACGATTTCCTCCGGCGAGAGGTCGGGCTCGGTGAAGCCGCGGGCGCATTCGACTCGATCGGCGCCGAGGTCGGCGCACAAGTCGAGGTACTCCTCGAGCAGGTTCTGGTGCACAGCGATCTCGAACGGCGTGCCGCCCGTGACCGTCGGCACCCCGTGATCGCGGGCGGCCGCGAACTTGCGCCGGGTCGAATCCTCGTCGGCGATCAGCCAACCCGCCGTCGACAGCTTCAGAGAGCACATCAGGTGCCCGCTCTGCCGAAGATGGCTCACCACGCTGTCGGGGTCGTAGCCGGGGTCGAGCGGACAGGTCGTGGGCGCAACCGGTCTGACGCCCAGGCGGTGTATGTACTCAGAGGTGTCCATCGGCATGAGTTTTAGTATTTCGGTCTGCGCCCCGCATGCATTAGCCGCGGCCTCGTTCTAGGATGCGGCCCGTCTTGGCTCGGCGGGGACATCCTTGACCTCCGGTACCGGGGCAGACCCGCAGAATCGGACGGACGCACACTTCGGTGAGGCCGCTGACTACTGGCGGGACATCTACGCCGAGCCCGTGCTCCAAGGGCTCGTCTACCAGGCGCGGATGCAGGCCGCCCTCGCCTGGATCGATGCGCTGCCGCTGGGTCCGGGCGCGAGGGTGCTCGAGGTCGGTTGCGGTGCCGGGCTCGCGACGCTCGAGCTCGCGCAGCGGGGCTTCGCGGTGACCAGCACCGATTCGAGTCCAGAGATGGTCGCTCGAGCGTCGCGCCGGATCGCGCAGGCGGCGCTCGCCGCGGATGTCGTCGTCTCGGTGGCCGACGTCCACGAGCTGCCCCACGCCTCCTCGAGCTTCGATCTCGTCCTCGCGCTCGGAGTGCTGCCCTGGCTGCACTCCCCGCCGCGTGCGCTGGAGGAGCTCAGCCGGGTGCTCGCACCCGGTGGCCATGCGATCGTCTCTGCGGACAACCGCCTGCGGCTCAACGGACTCGTGGAGCCCGCCGAGAGCCCGCTGGTGACGCCCGCGAAGCACCTTTGGCGCGCGGTCCGCGGTCTGCGCGGGCAGGCCCGGTCCGGGGCTGTATCGCGCCTGTACACACCGGCCCGCGTCGATGGCTGGTTGGTGGCGGCCGGGCTCCGACCCGAGCGCCGGACCACTATCGGCTTCGGGCCGTTCACATTCTTCTGGCGGCCGGTTCTCCGAGACGAGACGGGGCGGCGTCTGGAAGTCCGTCTCGATCGGTTGAGCGCCCGACGGGCGACGTGGCTGCGGCGTCACGGATGGCATTACCTCGTGCTGGCCCGCCGCGAAAGCCAGGTCAGCAGGATGCCTACACTTCCCGATTCATTTATGAACGCAACCCTTGCCCCAGAAACCCCCAACGCCAACGTGGTCGAAGGCTCGGACGGTCTCCTCCTGGAGATCGACGGCCAGATCGTCCCCAACTACGACGCGACCATCACCCCCTTCGAGGAGGGTGACGTGGTCACTGGCAACGTCGTCCGTATCGACAAGGACGAGGTCCTTGTCGACATCGGTTACAAGAGCGAGGGGGTCATCCCCTCCCACGAGCTTTCCATCCGGAAGTCCGTCAACCCCGCTGACGAGGTCGAGCTCGGCGAGGAGGTCGACGCCCTCGTCCTCACCAAGGAGGATCAGGACGGTCGTCTGATCCTGTCCAAGAAGCGTGCCCGCTTCGAGCGCGCCTGGCGCCGCATCGAAGCCGCCGCGGACAGCGGCCTGCCCGTCGAGGGTCAGGTCATCGAGGTCGTCAAGGGCGGACTCATCATCGACCTCGGGGTGCGCGGCTTCCTGCCCGCCTCGCTGGTCGACATCCGCCGCGTGCCGGACCTCGACCAGTACCTGCACCAGCCCATCGAGTGCAAGGTCATCGAGCTCAACCGCTCGCGCAACAACGTGGTGCTCAGCCGCCGCGCCGTGCTCGAGGAGGAGCGCAAGGAGCAGCGCCAGCAGATCCTGGACCGCCTGCAGCCCGGCCTCATCATCGAGGGCCAGATCTCGAACATCGTCGACTTCGGCGCGTTCGTCGATCTCGACGGCATCGACGGCCTGATCCACATCTCCGAGCTGTCCTGGTCGCACGTCAACCACCCGTCGGAGATCCTCAACATCGGGGACACCGTGCAGGTGAAGGTGCTCGATATAGACCGTGATCGCCAGCGCATCTCCCTGGGCCTCAAGCAGACCCAGGAGGATCCGTGGCAGCGGGTCATCGACACCTACTCCGTGGGTGACGAGCTCGAGGGCGCGGTGACCAAGGTCGTCGCGTTCGGCGCGTTCGTCGAGATCCTCGAAGGTGTCGAGGGCCTCGTGCACATCTCCGAGCTGGCCGCCCACCACGTCGAGAACCCGCGCGAGGTCGTCTCGCCCGGTGACGAGGTCAAGGTCAAGATCCTCGAGGTCGACTCCGAGCGCCGCCGCCTGTCGCTGAGCGTCAAGCGCGTCGAGGGCCAGGATCTGCCGATCCGCTCGCTCGACGGCGACGCCGGCGATCTGGACGACATGCCCGAGCTCGAGCTCTCCGAGGACGTCTATCCCGAGCCCGCGCCGGCGATCGTCGCCGAGAGCCCGTCGCCGAGGACGTGGCCGAGGAGGCCCCTGCCGAGGTCGAGGAGCAGGAGCCCGAAGCCGAGGAGCCGAAGCCGAGCCGAGGTCGAGGAGCCCGCCGCCGAGGAGCCCGATCGCAGAGGAGCCGGCCGCCGAGGCCGCTCCGAGGCTGCCGAGGAGCCGCGTCGCCGAGGCTCCGGCCGAGGACTCCCGACAAGGCCTAGTACGTGACCCGGCCCCCGTTCGTCGGCCTGACGGGCGGGATCGGGTCGGGCAAGTCCGAGGCGCTCGCAGCACTGGAGCGCCTCGGAGCAGCAACCCTGTCGGCCGACGCGGTCGTCCACGAGCTCTACGAGGACCCGGAGCTCGTCGCGCTGGTCCGTGACCGCTGGGGCGACGAGGTCGTCGCCGACGGCAAGGTCGATCGCGCAGCCATCGCGCGCATCGTCTTCAAGCCGCCGAGGCCGAGCGCAAATGGCTCGAGTCCGAGCTGTGGCCGCGCGTCGGCCAGCGCATGTTCGAGTGGAAGCAGGCCCAGGAGGCGGCTGATCCTCCGCCGCGCGCCCTGGTCGTCGAGACGCCGCTGCTGTTCGAGGCCGGCCTGGACCGCGGCTACGACGTGACCATCGCGGTGATCGCCGACGAGGAGATCCGTGCGCAAAGAGCGGGATCACGTGGGCACGAGGCGGTGGACGAACGCACCAAACGCCAGTTGACTCAGCAGGAGAAGGCGGATCGCGCCACGTACGTGGTCCGCAACGACGGATCGCTCGAGGAGTTGCAGGAGGAGCTGTCCGCCCTGCTGGAGAAGATCGAGTCCCGCCCGTGACCGCCGCACGCACCGCATCACGCCGCCGCACCCGTCCCTCGCGCTCCACCGTCGTGCGCCGCCGGCTGCTGCTGCTGCTCGGAGGTCTCGCCGCCGGCGCCGCGCTCGTCGCCGCGGTGTCGCCGCTGGCCGACAAGGCCGTGCAGGAGTTCACCCTGCCCCTGCGCCACGACGACATCATCCGCCAGCAGGCCACCGACAAGCACCTCGATCCGGCGCTGATCGCCGCGGTCATCTACACCGAGTCGCGCTTCATCGACCAGACCTCGCACGCCGGCGCCAAGGGCCTCATGCAGATCCTGCCGTCCACCGCCGACTACATCGCGCACCTGTCGGGCGGCACGCGAGTTCGAGCAGGGGGACCTCGCGAGCCCGCAGATCAACATCGCCTACGGCTCGTTCTACCTGCGCTATCTCAAGGACAAGTACTCCGGCAACGACGTCCTGACGCTTGCCGCCTACAACGCGGGGGAGGGCAAGGTCGACGAGTGGCTCGCCACGGGCGAGGAGTTCGCCGTGGAGACGATCCCCTTCCCGGAGACCCGCGAGTACGTGGCCAACGTGCTCGAGGCCCGCGCGGACTACCGCCGCCAGTACGCGGACGAACTCGACCTTTGAGACGCGCCCATGCCGCGGTTGCGGCGTGCTTCGTCCTCAACGGCTTCGTCGTCGCGTCGCTGTACGCGCGGCTGCCGCTGATCAAGGAACGCCTCGATCTCAGTGAGGGTCAGCTCTCGCTGGCGCTGCTCGGCCTCACCGCCGGGCTGCTGCTCGCCCAGCCGCTGACGGGCGCGCTCGTCGCCCGGTACGGGAGCGCGCCCGTGACGATCCTCGGCGCCGCGCTGTGCGCGCTGCTCGTCGTTCCGCCGGCCTACGTGGACTCCCTGGGGATGCTCGTCGTCGCCTGCGTCGCCCTCGGCTACGCCAACGGGACGCTCGACGTCGGCATGAACGTCAACGGCGTGGCCGTCGAGCGCGCGCTGGGCCGGCCGATCCTCGGCCGCCTGCACGCCGGCTTCTCCCTCGGCGTCTTGCTCGCGAGCGCACTCGGCGGGGTCATCACCCCGCTCGAGTGCGCTCGTCGGTGTGGGGGTGGCGGCGCTCGTGGTGGTCGTGCTGGTCGCGCCGCACCTGCAGCGCGGCGACGCGAACATCGGCGGACCCGCCTTCGCGCGGCCGAGCCGTGCGCTGGCCGCCCTCGGAGCGATCGCCTTCGCCGCCCTGCTGTGCGAGGGCTCCGTCGCCGACTGGAGCGCCGTCCACCTCAAGGAGACCCTCGGCGCCTCCACGAGCGTTGCGCCGCTCGCGCTGGCCGCGTTCTCGGTGACGATGATCATCGGCCGCCTCACGTCGGACCAACTCGTCGAGCGCATCGGCAGCACCACGCTGACCCGGGCCGGCGGGCTCATCGCCGCCCTCGGGCTCCTCCTCGGTGCGCTCGCGCCGGACCCGGCGACGGCGATCGCGGGCTTCTTCATCGCCGGCATCGGCCTCTCCAGTCTCTTCCCGCTCGCCATCCGCCAGGCGGGGGACGCGCCGGGCATCGCCGCCGTCTCGAGCCTCGGCTACGCCGGCCTGGTCACCGGCCCGCCGCTCATCGGCGCCATCGCCGAGTTGACCAACCTGCGCGCGGCGCTGGCGGTCACCCTCGGCGTGTTGGCGGCGACGATCGTGGCTATGGCCGGAGCTTCTCCCGGAGCGCCGTCTCGGCGTCGCCGCTTGCAGCAGTGAGGGCGAAGCGGACCTTGCGGGCGTCGCGAATCGCGCGTCGTTGCTTGCGGTTGAGGTGAAGCGTCAGGTACCTCGCGCGGTTTGCGGGGACGGTGACGGTGCGGGTGAGGGTGGCGATGGTGCGGCCACGGGCCCGGATCCGGAGCGTGATGGTTGCGGTGCAGGTGACGGGTCCGCAGGAGATGCCGATGCGGATGCCGCGCCGCTGGGCGATGCCCTTGCGGGTCCGGTCGGCGTCGAGTTCGAGCGCGACCGCGGCCGGTTGGGGGTCGGGGTCGACGGGTGTCGGGTCTGGGGTGGGGGTCGGCGGCTGCACGCCTCCGCCGCCGCTCTTGATTCCGACCTCGAACGTCGCGGAACTGCTGGAGCACGCCGACGTGTTGCCGGCGGCGTCGGTGGCGGTCGCGCGGTAGGTCGTGGTGACGCTCGGCTCGGGGACGTCGAAGCCGGGCGCGGCGAAGTCCGCCGTCGTGCCGGTCGCGATCGGCGTGCCCGTGCAATCCGCGCTCGTGTAGAGCCGCACGGTGGAGCCCGTCTCGGCGGTGCCGCGGACCCGGACCCCGCAGGCCGAGGTCCGGACGCTTCACCGCGTCAGTCAGGGTCGGCGCATCCGGCGCGATCACGTCGAGGGCCGTGTAAGAGGCCGAGTCGGTCGAGCAGGGCGAAGTGTTGCCGGCGGCGTCGGTCGCGGTGGCGCGGAACGTCCGCGTCTGCCCGGTCGCGACGGTGACGTCCAGGCCCGGATCGGCGAACGCGCTCGCGCTGCCGGTGACCGGGTCACCCGTGCAGTCGGTCGTCGTGTAGATCCGCACGGTCGAACCCTCCTCCGCGAGGCCCTTGACCTTGATCTGCGTCTGCCCGCTCGGGCTGCTCGGCGTCGTGCTCAGATTTCTCGGCGCGACCGGAGGCGTGGTGTCCCCGGCGGTGTAGCTCACCGAGCCTCGAGCAACCGGAAGCGTTGCCGCTCGGGTCGACGGCCTTGGCGGAGAACGACTTCGTCGTCCCCGCCGGCACCGTGAAGTCGAGACCAGGATCGGCGAACGTCGCCGCAGAGCCCTCGATCGGATCGCCGGTGCAGTCCGCCGAGCTGTAGAGCCGCACCGTCGAGCCCTCCTCAGCCATGCCCTTGACCTTGATCGTCGTCTGCGCGTTCGGGCTCTGCGGCGTCGTCGCCAAGCCCGTCGGCACGTCCGGTGCCGTCACGTCCGTCGAGTAGGTGATCGAGTCCTCCGAGCACAGCGACTCGTCGTCCGGCACTCTGGCGGCCTCCTGGCCGCGGCGGTCGTCGAAGTCCGGTTCGATCGCGGTGGCGTAGAACGTCGTCACCGAGTCCTCCTCGACCTCAACGGTAATGCCCTCCTGCTCGAACTCCTCGGCATACCCGCCGTAGTAGTTGCCCGGATCAGTGCACTCGTCGTCCAGCCACAGCCGGACGTACGTGCCCGCCGGGGCGGTGCCGAACACCCGGAGCTCCCTCGCCGTGTTCGGGCTCTGGGGATCGGTCCGCGTGAACGTCGGCTGCGCCGGCGGCACGGCGGTGTTGGTATAGGTGACCGAGCTCGTGGAGCACTCGGAGCGGTTCCCGGACCTGTCGTCTGCCGCCGCATAGAACGTCACCGTTCGCCCGGGCTGGACCCTGGCGGGCACGCCGTACTCCGCGAACTCCTCTGCGGAAACGTCGTAAAGCGAGACCTCCCGGGTGCATGCAGCGTCCGAGTAGAGCCTCACGATCGTGTCTGCCTCCGCGGTCCCGAAGACGCTGACGTATCGCTGCTCGCTTGGGCTCTCCGGGTCCGTCCGCGTCACCGTGGGCGCGGCCGGAGCCGTCACGTCGGTCGAATACACGAACGACCCTTCCGAGCACGGCGTGTCGCCGGCCTCGCTCGAGCCCTTCGCGTGGAGCCCCGTGAGGGTTTCAGCGGCCACGGTGATCTCGATGCCAGGGTCCGCGAAGGTCGCGGCTGAACCCGAGCCGAGAGCGTCACCGCTGCAATCCGCGTTGTCGTAGATCGAGACCGTCTCGCCCGTGCTGGCCTCGCCCTTCACCTTGACGGTCGTCGCCGTGTTCGGGCTGTCGGGATCGGTGTCGGTGATGATCGGCGCGGCCGGCCGGAGCCTCAGCTTGAACGGACCCGAGGTCCGGGAAGTGCCACCGATCTGAATGGCGTAGGTCGTGCCGGCCGTGGCGGCGAACTCGACCTGGCTCCCCGGCGCACAGTCCTCCTCGTAGATGTTGGAGCCGGCCAGCGCAATCGACGCAAGCTCGTGGACCGCGATGCCGGTGTAGACGCCCAGCTTCGTGTTGAAAACGCGTCGCCGTCCGGGCACACCCGCAGCGTGACGCGGCGGTCCACAGCCGGGGTGAAGCGATACCAGACGGTTTTGTCGCGAGTGCCCGCGAACGGCTCGCCGGGCTGCCTGGTCGCGCCGATGGTGGACCCGTCAATGCTCCCCGAGGCCGGCAGCTCGATCGCGTCGGCGAAGTCGTCGTTGGGCAGGCCGGCCCGGTAGGCTGAGCACGTTGGAGCACGCCGACTCATCACCGGCGCCGTCCACGCTCTCCGCCGCGAGCTCGTTCTGACCGGGGGCGACGAAAACCTCGATGCCGTCGCCCGCCAGATCCGCAGCCGAGCCGGTGGCGAGGGGGGGCCCGTCGCAGCTGGCGTTGTTGAAGATCCGGACCTCGGTGTCGTCCGGAGCGGTGCCCTTCACGCGGATGTCGGTCTCCGGGTTCGGGCTCTGCGGATCGGTGCCGGTCAGGACAGGAGCCGCGGGCGGAACGCTCGAGTTCGTGTAGGAGATCGAGTCGGTCGAGCAGTCGGAACGGTTGCTCGACTCGTCGTAAGCGACGGCGTGGAACGTCGCCGTGCGACCTGCTTTCACGACGGCATCGATGCCGTATTGGCGGAACCCGTCGGCAGAGGTTCCACTGACGTATTGGCTGCAAGCGGCGTCGCTGTAGAGGTAGACCGTCGTGTTGGCCTCGGACTCGCCGAAGACGCGGATGTTGCGCTCGTTGCTCGGGCTCTCCGGGTCCGTTCGGGTGAAGGTGGGCTCAGCCGGCGCCGTGACGTCTGTCGTATAGAAGAAGTAGTCCGAGCAGGGCGTCGTGCCGGCTTGGCTCGTTCCCTGTGCGCGAAGCTGGGAGGCTGTGTTCGCCGGGACGGTGACGTCGATGCCCGCCTCTGCGAAGGTCGCGGCCGAACCGGTACCGATCGGATCGCCCGTGCAGTTCGCGGTGTTGTAGATCGACACGGTCTCGCCGGGGGTCGCCTCGCCCTTCACCTTGATCGCGGTCTCGGCGCTCGGGCTGTCCGGATCCGTGTCCGTGATGAGCGGGGCCCCGGGCTCAAGGGTGAGGTCGATCGCGCCCGTCTTGCCGTTCACGTCGTAGACCTGGATGAAGTAGGTGGTACCGGCCTCGGCGGTGAAGGTCGAGCGGCTCCCGAAGTAGCAGTCCTCGTCGAAGACGTTGAAGTAGATCGGGTACTCGACCCAAGCCAGCTCGGCGACCGAATCGCCGGTGTAAACGGCGACCACCGGATAGAACTGGCGATCGAAGTCCGTTCCGCAGGCCGTCACCGCTGCCCGGCGGCTCGCGGTCGGCGTGTAGCGGTACCAGACCGAGCGCGGCGTGCTGTAGAAGTCCGTCTCGCCCGGCTCTGACGTCGCGCGGACGTTGCTCGTGGCGACGGTCGAAGGCAGCGAGATCTCGATCGCGTCGGCGAAGTCGTCGTTGGCCGGCGGCCCGTTGACGTAGCTGATCGCGTTCGAGCACTCGGAAACGTCGCCGAGCTCGTTCGTGGACTGCGCCGTGAACGTCGTCGTCTGATCCTCCTCGACGGTCACCTCGATGCCGGCGCCGCCGAGGTCCGCCGCCGAGCCGCTGGCGATCGCGTCACCCGTGCAGGTGTCGCTCGCGAAGAGCTCCACGCTGGTGTTCTCCGGAGCGCTGCCCTTCACGCGGATCGTGGTCTGCGGGCCAGGACCTTGCGGGTCGGTGCCCGTGAGCGTCGGCGCCGACGGGCGGGAAAGGGTGTTCTCGTACCCGGCGTACGTCGGCGAGCACGTGGACTCGTTGTTCGCGCCATCCGTTGCTACGGCGTAGAAGCGGTTGCTGGTGCCGGCCTGGACGGTGGCCGCGATGCCGGTGTCCGCGAATTCCTCGGCAGTGCCGGACCCGCCCCAGGCATTGGAGCATTCGGCGTCGCGGTAGAGCTTGACGAGCGATTGGGGCTCGGCGGTTCCGAGGACGCGGATCTCGCGCGCATCGGCGGGCCCTGCCGGGTCGGTGCGAGTGACCGTCGGGGGCTCCGGCGCCGTGCCGTCGCTGGTGTACACGATCGAGGCGGTCGAGCACACGGACGTGGCGTCCACATTGGACGCAGTCGCGTGGAACGTCGTCACGGAGTCCGCCGGGACGTCGACCCCCAGGCCCAAAGACGCGAAGTCCTCCGCGCTGCCGCTGACCGCGGCGTCGCCGGTGCAGTCCGCCGAGGTGTAGAGCCTCACGGTCGTCCCGGTCGGCGCGTTGCCGAAGATGCGGGGCTGCGTCGAGGTGTTCGGGCTCGCCGGTTCCGTCCGGTCGAAGGTCGGTGCGTCCGGCTGCGGCGCGATCGCCCGATAGGAGATCGACTCAGCGGAACACGCGGATGCGGATTGGGCGTCGGCGGCCTCGGCCCGGACCCAGAACGTTGCGGTGGTGCCCGGTTCGACGTACACCGCGATGCCGGAGTCGGTGAAGGCTTCGGCGGTGTCCGTGACGGCGAGCTCCGTACAGGCGGCGTCGCGGTACAGGCTGACGAGGAGCCCCGCCTCGCTGGTGCCGCGGATGAAAGGAGTCGTCGAGCCGTCGGGGCTCGCAGGCGAGGTGCCGGCGAACGTCGGGACCGGGATCGGGTAGAGGTTCGTGTAGGAGACGGACGCCGTCGAGCACTCCGAGAGGTCGCCGAATTGGTTCTGCGCGCGGGCGTAGTACGTCGCAGTGGCACCCTGGGGCGCGTAGACGCCGATGCCGGCGTCGGCGAACTCGGCTGCGGAGCCCATTGCGGCGAGGGTGATGCAGTTTGGGTCCTCATAGACGAGGACGGTCGTGCCCTCCTCGGCGGTGCCCTTGACCCTGATCGCGCGCAGGTAGCCCTGGCCCCCAGGGTCGGTCCCGGTCGGCGTCGGTGTCGCCGGGAGGGGAGTCGTGTTGGTGTACCTGGCGGACGTCGCCGAGCACGCGGACTGGTTGCCGGTCTCGTCGAAGGCGGTGGCGTAGAAGGTCTTCGTGGCCTGGGCGGGGACCGTTGTGGCGATCCCGGTCGACTCGAATGCCTCGCGCGAGGTCTTCGCGCCGACAGCGTTGACGCAGGCATCGTCGTCGTAGAGCTGCACTTGCACTGCGTCGGCGGCAGCGGTGCCGATCACCGCGATGTCGCGACTTGCGGCGGAGTCTGCAGGGTCAGTTCGCAGGACGTCAGGCGCGGCCGGAGGCGTCACGTCGCTCGAGTACCGGAAGGCACCGGAGCAGTCCGACGTCCCCCCGTTTGTGGATGCTGTCGCTGAGAAGGTGGTCACGCTGTCGGCGGCGACCGTGACCGGCAGGCCCTCACTCGCGAACGTTGCTGCGTCCCCACTCGCGGCTGCGGTGCCCGAGCAGTCGGAGGAAGCGAAGATGGCCACCGTGCTGCCGCCGGGCGCCGTGCCCGACAACCGCGGATCGAGGGCCGCGTTCGGGCTGGGGGGGTTGCTGTTGGTGATCGCGGGAGCGGTCGGTCGGACGAAGCTCCTAAGCGTGAATGAGCCCTGAGCGCCTTGGTAGCCATCGATCTGGACGCGGTAGCCGGTGCTGGCGGCCGCATCGAACTCGACGATGGCGCCGGCCGAAATCCCGCATTCGTCGTCGCCGTTGGCGGTCTCTGAGAGCTCTTCGAGAAAATTGCCGCGATAGACGGCCACCACGACGTCGAAACTGCTGCTGCAGGTGTTGAGAACGATCCTTCGCGCCGCGCCGGCCTGGATGCGGTACCAGACCGACCGCCGAGCGCCGTACGGTCCCGGCTCGTCTGTCTCCTTGCCGGCGCCGACGTTGCTGCCGTTGACCTCGCCGGGAACCGGGAGGGTGGTGGCGTTGGCGAAGTTGTCGTTGCTCGGTGCCGCGGCCGCGACCGACGGGCCGACCAGCATCAGAGCGGTGGCGAGGAGCAGAGCGCGGAGGGGACGCATTTCAATCAAACGTCGCTCCGCTTCCCGTACTTTCACGGTCGCCGACCGATGGTCAGAACACTGACAGTCGGTCAGCACTTACCTTGTTCAGCATGTCGAGCTGGTGGCGGGACGGAGTGCTGTACCAGGTCTATCCGCGCTCGTTCGCGGACTCCGACGGCGACGGTCACGGCGACCTGCGGGGGCTGATCGACCGTCTCGACCACCTCGCGTGGCTCGGGGTCGCGGGCATCTGGCTGAACCCGACCTTCCCGTCGCCCAACGACGACTGGGGCTACGACGTCTCCGACTACACGGGCGTGCACCCGGACTTCGGAACGCTCGAGGACATGGACGCGCTGATCGTCGCGGCGCAGGAGCGCGGTATCCGCGTCCTGCTGGACCTCGTGCCCAACCACTCGAGTGACCGCCACCCGTGGTTCACCGAACACCCGGACTACTACACGTGGGCGGACGAGCCGAACAACTGGAAGTCGATCTTCGACGGCGGCCCGGCTTGGACGAAAATGAGTTGGGGGCCCGCCTCAGCCAGCGAGGGCGCCAACGATCGGCCTCGGCACCCCATGGACGGCCGCCACTACCTGCATCTGTTCCTGCCGTCGCAGCCTGACCTGAACTGGTGGAACCCGGAGGTCCCACGGGAGTTCGACGAGATCCTTCGCTTCTGGCTCGACCGCGGGATCGCCGGCTTTCGTATCGACGTCTGCCAGGCGATCATCAAGGACCGCGAGCTGCGCGATGACCCGGGTCGTTCTGAGAACCAGCCCGAGGTCCACGACGTCCTGCGTCGGTTCCGCACGGTCGCCGACGACTACGACGGCGCGATGCTCGTCGGCGAGACCTATGTGTACGACCTCGACGCCCTCGTCCGCTACTACGGCGACGGCTCCGACGAGCTGCACCTCGGCTTCAACATCCCGTTCATCAAGGCGCCGCTCGAGGCCGAGCCGATGCGCGAGATCGTCGACTACATGGAGCGAGAACTGCCGGGGGATGCCTGGCCCGTGTGGACCGGATCGAACCACGACGCCGGCCGCCTGGCCACCCGCTGGGCGGAGGGCGACCCCGACCGCGCCCGCTGCGCGCTCGTGATGCTGCTGACCCTGCGCGGAACGCCGTTCCTCTACTACGGCGACGAGCTCGGCCTGACGGACGGGCCGGTGACCGACGTGCGCGACAAGGCCGGCGGTCGCGACGGCTGCCGCACGCCAATGCCCTGGGGCAACGAAACGTTCCAAGGGGGCAGGCCCCTTGGAACGTGGCTGCCCATGCATGCGCCGACGGACGTGGCGACGCAGCGGGAGGACCCGGACTCGACGCTGCACCTCACGCGCGAATTGATCAACCTGCGGCGGGCGTTCGTCCGCGAGCCCTACGAGGCGTTGGAGACGCCCGCCGGCGTCTGGGCCTACCGGCGCGGGCGGCACGTGGTCGTCCTCAACCTGGCCGCGGACCCCGTGCGCGTGGACCTGGGCGGCGACCTGCTGCTCGGGACGCGCGCCCGGGACGGCTTCGACGGCTCGCTCGCGGGCCACGAAGCCGTCATCATCCACGTATGAGCGCCGACTCCGGCTCACCGCGAACGGATGCCTCCTACGACTTCAACCGCGCGCGCCGGCGCCAGGCGCTCAGCCGCCTGACCCATGCCCTGCGTCGCCGGTCGGGCGAGGTCCTTCGCTACGAGGACGTCGTCGGGGCCGCGGGGTACGCCGGCGAGCGCGAGCTCGGCGTCCGGGTGATCGAGCTCGACAGCGTGGTCGGGACGGTGGACCGCTCCAAGGACTTCGACCGCGCCTTTCGCCCGACCTCGGCGCGCACCCGCGCCCGCTGGGAGCGGATCGCCGCCGCGTACCGTTCCGGCGAATCGCTGCCGCCGATCCACGTCCGCCGCGTGGGAGACATGCACTTCGTGGTGGACGGTCACCACCGCGTCTCCGCCGCCCGCGCGCTGGGCCTGACCAACCTCGACGCACGGGTCACCGAGGTGCGCACCCACGAGGAGCCCTCGACGTCCGAATTCGAGGTCCGCACCCACAAGCGCCTGTTCGCCGAGCGCGTACCGCTGCCGCCCGAGGCGCTCGCGCGCATCACCCTCAAGGACGAGGCGGCCTACGCGGCGCTGGCGGAGGGAGTCGAGGCGTGGGCGTTCCGCCACGGCATCACCACGCGCGAGGAAGCCGCGCACCGCTGGTACACGGACTACTACGAGCCGGTGGTCGAGCTGCTGCGCGACGCGGACCTCGTCGGCAACGACGGCGAGACCGCCGCCTTCATCCGCCTGGAGACCCAGCGCTACCTGCTGCTGCGCTCCCACGCCATGCCCGACGACGCGATGGTCGAGCGCCTCCGGCGCGACCTTTAGCCGCTGAAGGCGTGAAGGGCGACGATGGCCTCGTCCGCGACGTCGAGCAGCAGCGTGCGGTGGACGGTCCCGTCGGGCTCGCGCAGGACGACGGCCGGCTGGCGGTTGTGCCAGGTGGCGTGGGCGGACGCGCGCCCGCCGCAGTTGCCCCACATGAAGGCGACGGCCGCCTCCGCGCCTATGACGTCGGCCTGTGGCGGCATGGTGAGCACGGCGTCGTCGCGGAGTAGCGAGACCAGGCCGTCGATGTCGGCGGCCTCCCACGCGGCCACGTAGCGGCGCAGCAGCTCGCGCTCGCCCGCGCCGCTGGCTCGTGGGCCGAGGGCGCCATCGACCGTCGCCCGCGCACGCTGCAGTGCGGAGTTGACGGAGGCGATGGTGCTCTCGAGCAGATCAGCGACTTCGGGCCCCGTCCAGCCGAGCACGTCGCGCAGGATCAGGACGGCCCGCTGGCGGCCGGGCAGCAGCTGGATCGCCGTCAGCAGCGCGTGCTCCATCCCCTCCCGCAGCGCATAGCGGGCCGCGGGGTCGGCGAGCGCCCCGGCCGCGTCGGAGAGGCGGTCGTCCGGATACGGGTCGACCACCGGCTCGGGGCGCCGCGGGCGACGCTCCAGCTCGTCGAGGCAGGCGTTCGTGGCGATCCGATACAGCCAGGTGTGGATCGTCGAGCGGCGCTCGAAGCGCTCGAGGGAGCGCCACGCGCGCAGCAGCGTCTCCTGTGCGACGTCCTCGGCATCGGCGAGCGAGCCGAGCATTCGGTAGCAGTGCACCTCGATCGCCCGGCGATGCGGCTCGACCAGGGCGCGGTAGGCGCGCTCGTCGCCCGCCTGGGCCGCAGCCAGCAGGCCCGAGTCCTCGATCGTCTGCATAGGGGGTTGGACGGTGGCCAAGGTCGAAACTCATCGGTGAGTTTCGCGGGTCGCGGCCGTCCAACCGATCATGCCTTCCTCCCCTTCGCCGCGCTGGGTCCTCGGACTCGCCGGTATCGCCTCCTTCATGGCGGCGCTCGACACGCTCGTGGTGTCGACCTCGCTGACCACCATCCGCTCGGATCTCGGCGCGTCCGTCGAGGAACTCGAGTGGACGGTCAACGCCTACAACCTCTCATTCGCCGTCCTGCTCATGACCGCCGCGGCGCTGGGCGACCGGCACGGCCGCCGACGCGGTTTCATGGCCGGTCTGCTCGTGTTCTCGCTCGCCTCGGCCGGCTGCGCGTTGGCGCCGGATGCGGGCTGGCTGATCGCGATGCGCGCCGTCCAGGGTGCGGGTGCGGCGCTCGTGATGACCCTGGGGCTCGCGCTCGTCGGCGCCGCCTTCCCGCCGGACAAGCGCGGCGCGGCCATGGGCGCGCTGCAGGGCATCACCGGCCTCGCCGTCGGCAGTGGGCCGATCATCGGAGGTGCGATCGCCGACGGCGGCTCGTGGCAGTGGATCTTCTGGATCAACGTGCCGGTCGGCGCACTCGCCCTGGCGCTCGTCCCCACCCGGATGGGCGAGAGCCACGGCGGCGACCGCGTACTCGACCTGCGCGGACTGGTGCTGATCACCGGAGCGGCGTTCGGCGTGGTCTGGGGACTCGTGCGAGGCAACGATGCGGGGTGGGGGAGTGCCGAGGTCGTGGCGTCGCTCGCCGGGGGCCTCGCGCTGCTCACGGCGTTCGTCCGGTGGCAGGTCCGCGCGCCGGCGCCGATGATCCCGCCGCGACTGTTCCGCGCCCGCGGAATCGCGGCGGGCAACGCCGCCATCGCCTTCACCTTCGCCTCGCTCTTCGCAGCGGTCTTCTTTCTGGCCCAGTTCCTGCAGAGCGGCCTCGGTTTCGATCCGCTCGGGGCGGGGCTGCGCCTGCTGCCGTGGACGGCGACGTTGTTCTTCGTCGCGCCGGTCGCGGGGGCGCTGGTGGATCGCTACGGCGAGCGGCCGTTCCTGGTCACCGGCCTCGCGCTGCAGGCGGCGGGGATGGGCTGGATCGCGCTGATCGCCGACCCGGCGATGACCTACGCCGAGCTGATTCCGCCGCTGATGATCGCCGGCTGCGGCATCTCGATGGCGATCGTCGCCGGACAGAGTGCCGGGGTGCGAGGCGTGTCGATCGCCGATGTCGGCAAGGCGGCGGGCGTCAACAGCACGCTGCGCGAGCTCGGCGGCGTCTTCGGCATCGCGATCACCGTCGCCGTCTTCGCAGGGGTCGGCGGCTACGCGAGCGCCGCGGAGTTCACCGACGGCTTTGCGAGCGCGATCGCGGTGGCTGCGGTGTTCGGCTTGGTCGGCGCCTGCATAAGCGTTAGCGTGCCCGGGCATGCGCCTGAGCCTGCTGACCCTGTTCCTGGCGATGGCGGTGGCGACGTCCGCCTTCGCGGCCGAGCCGCCGTTTGACGGCACGATCTTCATCGACCCCGACATCGTCACGAGCAAGGATCCGACGACCTTCAAGTCGGTCAAGGGCGCGGGGCACGGTCAGCGAAGCATGTTCGACCGGAGGGTCGATGACTACATCGACGTCGACGCATGGCTCTTCGACGTCCGCTTCCGCGACGGCGTCAGGACCGAGGTCCAGGTCAACCCCGAGTTCGGCAAGCGCGCGGCCGCGAAGGCGGCGCGGTACTACGCCGTCGTGGTCGGCCGCCTGCCCAAGGGCCTGCGCACCCGCGTCAGGAGCATGTGGATCCACAAGGGCGTCGAGCTCTACGGGGGCGGCAGCGACAACATCCTCATCCACACGGGGCAGACGAAGGAGTACCTGCGCGACGGGATCCTGGAAGAGGCGCTGATGCACGAGGCGACCCACACCTCGATCGACCCCGACTACGCGACCGCGCCGGACTGGGTGGCTGCTCAGCAGGCCGACCCGACCTTCATCTCCACGTACGCGCGGGACAACCCGACGCGCGAGGACCTCGCGGAGAGCCTGGTCCCCTGGTTCGCCGTGCGCTTCCGGCCGGGACGCATCGACCCGGAGCTCGCCGAAACGATCCGGGCGACGATCCCGAATCGCATCGCCTTCTTCAACGGGCTCGGCCTGAAGCCGGTGAAGCGCTAGCCGGTTCGGCGGCGCTCGGTCAGGCCTAGCTCGCCCATGCGCGTCGCGGTCCCTCTCGTGCTGGGAGACCGGCGGCCGCAGGGGCTCGACCGCGCACTGACTTTCGCGGTGCCGGCGGGTCGTGGGCCGCTGCTGCTCTGCGTGCTCGCCGCCGTTACGACGGCTGTGATTCGGTCGCTCGGGCTTTGAGCGAGTCGCCGGACTCCGGCTCGAACAGGTGCAGGCGGTCCGACTCGAAGAAGAGCTCGGACTCCTGGCCCTGCTGGACCTTCGAGTCCGCGTCGAGGCGCGCGACGATCTGCGTGCCGTCGGAGGAGAGGTCCGAGGTGCCGGCGTCCGCCGCCAGTTCGGCGAGCTGATCGGAGCCGACCTGCTCGGATTTGACCTCGAAGTAGGCGTAGTACTCCGAGCCCATCGACTCGAGCAGGTCGATGTTGGCCTTGAAGGTCACGCCCTGCTTGTCCGACGACAGCGCGGCGTCCTCGAAGTCCTCGGGGCGCATGCCCGCGACGACCTTGCCCTGATGTTGGACGCCGTTCGGAACCGGGAGCTCGCCGAAGGGCAGGTGCACGCGCCCGTCCTTGATCTCGCCCGCGACGAAGTTCATCGACGGTGAGCCGATGAAGCCGGCGACGAACAGGTTGCGCGGGTTGTCGTAGAGCTCCTTCGGCGTCCCGACCTGCTGCAGCTCGCCGGCGCGCATGACCGCGACGCGGTCGCCGAGCGTCATGGCCTCGGTCTGGTCGTGGGTGACGTAGACGGTCGTCGTGCCGAGCTTGTTCTGCAGCTTGGAGATCGTCGTGCGCATCTGCACGCGCAGCTTGGCGTCGAGGTTCGACAGCGGCTCGTCCATCAGGAACGCCTTCGGCTCGCGCACGATCGCGCGGCCCATGGCGACGCGCTGGCGCTGGCCGCCCGAGAGGTTGGCCGGCTTGCGGTCCAGGTGATCGGTGAGATCGAGGACCTCGGCGGCGTCGCGGACCTTCTTGTCGATCTCCGACTTGTCGACGCCCGCGAGCTCGAGCGCGAAGCCCATGTTGCGGGCGACCGTCATGTGCGGATACAGCGCGTAGTTCTGGAAGACCATCGCGATATCGCGATCCTTCGGCGCCTTGTCGTTGACGACGTCGCCGCCGATCTTCATCTCGCCGCCGGAGATGTCCTCCAGCCCGGCGATCATGCGCAGCGCGGTCGACTTGCCGCAGCCCGACGGGCCGACGAGGATCATGAACTCGCCGTCCTTGATGTCGAGGTCGAGCGACTTGACGGCTTCGAAGCCGTCGTCGTAGCGCTTGGTCACCTTGTCGAAGACGATTTCGGCCACGTCGAATACTCCTTTATCCCTTGACGGCGCCGGCGGTGAGGCCCGCGACGATCCGGCGCTGGAAGATCAGAACCATGATGACGATCGGGACCGTCACGACGACCGCGGCGGCCGCGATCGCTCCTGTGGGAGCCGAGAACTGCGAGGCCCCGGTGAACGAGTTGATGGCCGGCGGCACCGTCTGGGCGGCGTTCGTCGACGTCAGCGAGATCGCGAAGACGAAGTCGTTCCACGCGAAGATGAAGACCAGGATCATCGTCGTGAACATGCCGGGCGCGGCCAGCGGGACGATCACCTTGCGGAAGGCCTGGGCGGGCGTCGCGCCGTCGACCTGGGCCGCCTGCTCGAGGTCCCACGGGATCTCCCGGAAGAACGCGCTGAGCGTGTAGATCGCCAGCGGCAGCGTGAAGGTCATGTACGGGATGATCAGGCCGGGCCACGTGTCGTAGAGGCCGATCTGGCGCCAAAGGTCGTACAGCGGGCCGACCACGGAGATCGGCGGGAACATCGCGATCGCCAGGGACGCGCCGAGGATGAGCTTCTTGCCGGGGAAGTCCAGCCGCGCGATCGCGTAGGCCGCCGACGAGGCCAGGACCACCGCGATGATCGTCGCGATCAGGGCGATGCCGAGCGAGTTGCGCAGCGCGCTGGTGAAGATGACCTCGTCGAAGACGCCCTTGTAGTTCTCCAGCGAGACCGAGCTCGGGATCAGCCGCCCGTCACCGACGTCGGCGGGCGACTTCAGCGACAGCATCAGCAGCCAGAAGACGGGGAACAGCGCCAGCAGGACGACGACCGCGTTGATGCCGTACCAGCCGGCGTAGTTGCGGGACTTCATGAGTTCCCCTGCTGTGGATTGGCGCCGAGCAGCTTGATGAACGCGAAGGCGATGATGCCCACCATCAGGAAGATGAGCACGGAGATCGTCGAGCCGATGCCCAGGTTGAGCTGGGTCAGCAGCGAGTTGTAACCGAGGTTCGAGACCGTCTCGATCGAGCGGTTCTGCGCGGAGCCGTTGAGCACGAAGATCGTGTCGAAGATCCGGAAGGCGTCCAGCGTGCGGAAGAGGACGGCGACGAGGATCGCCGGCTTGATCAGCGGGACGGTGATCTTCCAGAAGCGCTGCCAGGCGCTCGCGCCGTCCACGCGCGCCGCCTCGTGCAGCTCGTCGGAGACCTGGCTGAGGCCCGCCAGCAACAGCAGCGCCATGAAGGGCGTCGTCTTCCAGACCTCGGTGAAGATGGCGACGAGGTAGAGCGGGACGGTCTGCGTCAGCGGGTCGGCCTCCGTGTTGAGCAGCACCGGGACGAAGCCGCCCTCGGACTTCGAGAAGGCGAGCCGCCACGCGAACGCGGCGACGACGGTGACGATGCCGTACGGCACCAGCGCGGAGGTGCGCACGAGGCCGCGACCGACGATCGCGCGGTGCATGACCAGCGCCAGCAGCATGCCGAGCACCAGCTCGATGCCGACGCTGGCGACGGTCAGGATCAGCGTGTGCCCGACGTCCGACCACCAGCGGCCCGAGCCGAGCACGGTGACGTAGTTGTCGAGGCCGATGAACTTGTCATTGGCCGGGAAGCGCAGGTCGGAGCGCTTCAGCGACAGCCAGAACGCGTAGCCGATCGGGTACGCCGTCACCGCGAGCATCACGAAGGCGGCGGGCGCGCAGAGCATCATGCCCAGCTTGCGCTCGGCCTTCGATCGCTCGGAACGGTGGGCGCGGGCCATCTAGTTCAGGCCCTTTCCGTCGAGGGCGTCCTGGGCGACCTGCTTGAGCTCGTTGGCGGAGGACTCGGGGTCGACGTCGGCCGGCGGCGAGAGCGCGGTGACGAGCGCCAGCGAGAGGTCGGCGTACAGCGGCGTGGCGGGGCGCACGGCGCCGCCGTCGATCGACTCCTTGATCAGGTCCGCGAACGGATACGTCCTTCTTGAACTCCTCGTTGTCGTAGAGGGTCTCGAGCGTGGGGGGCAGGCCGCCCTCCTCCGCCGCGATGCGCTGGTTGCGCTCGTTGCGCAGGCAGGCCACGGCGTCGAAGGCCTCGTCCGGGTGCTTGGTGAAGTTGCCGACGCCGAAGTTGAAGCCGCCGATCGGCGCCTTGGCCGGGGTGTCGGCGTCGACGCGCGGGTACGGCGCCCAGCCGATCTTCTCCTGGAAGCCCTTGATGGCGGCGCCGCTGGGATAGATGAAGGGGTAGTTGATCTGGAAGTCGGCGACCTCCTGCTCGAAGGCGAGCCGGCCGGAGTCCTCCTTGGAGTTCGCGATCGAGGAGTCGGCCACGGAGGAGTTCGCAAGCGTGGAGATGATGTCGAGCGCCTTCTTGGTCGGCTCAGGCTCCAGCGAGGCGGTGGTCGGGTTCTCGAGGATCTGACCGCCGGCGGACTGGATCAGCGAGTTGATCCACACCGTGTAGCCCTCGTAGGCGGCGGCCTGGACCTCGACCTTGGTGCCCATCTCCTCGGCCATCTTGATCAGCTCGTCCCAGGTCTGCGGCGGGTTGTCCACCTTGTCCTTGCGGTACCAGAGCAGCTGCGTGTTGGAGTTGGCGGGCGCGCCGTAGAGCTCGTCCTCGTAGGTCGCGGTGCCCAGCGAACCCTCGAGCGTGTCCTTGGAGACCTCCTTCCGGACGTCGTCGGGGAAGGCCTTGATCCAGTTGGCCTCGGCGAACTCGGCGGTCCAGATGACGTCCATCGCGAGCAGGTCGATCGAGGAGTCCTCGGCGGCGAGGCGGCGCACGAGCTGCTGGCGCTGGAGGTCGGCGTTGGCGCCGAGCTTCTGGTAGGTGATCTCGTACTTGCCGCCGGCCTGCTCGTTGCAGTACTTCACAGCGGAGTCGAACGCACCCGAGGGCTCGTTGTAGGACCAGAACTGCAGCTCGGCGGGTCCACCTTCCGAGCTGCCACCACCGCAACCGACGACGATCGCGGCAAGCGAAACTATGCACGCGGCAAGCGCGCCTCTCCTCCTCACGGACCCCTTAGTGCCCGCTCAGGTCCGGTCGCCAAACCGGGGCGCTGGAGATATCCTGATTCGCGATGGCGGACCGGTCGCGATGCCCCTCCTGCGGCGAGCGCGTCTCGCCGTTCGCGGCAGGCTGCGCGACCTGCGGCGCCGACCTCGATCCGAAGCGCTGGGACACCGGGCCCGGCGCCGCCCAGCAGGCGGGCTCCTGGGTCGCGGCGCTGACCCGCGGCGGCCTGCCGACGTGGGCGATCTGGGCTGATCGTGGTCGCCGCGGTGGCGATCGCCTACGGCATCGTCGG
>CAVXBH010000050.1:0-12109 GCA_963759945.1 uncultured Solirubrobacteraceae bacterium
CGTTGGTCGCTCCGAGCGCCCGCGAGCGCCGCCACTTGATCGTCGGGTAGAGGACTTCGGTCGCGCCGCGGCCGTCGTCGGTCGGCGGTGCCGGAGCCGGCCCGATACGCGCCACGGGCGGGGCGCTGCGCGGCCCGCGGGCGTCGGAGGGCAGCACCGCGACAGCCGTCCCGACGATGACGCCGAGCAGCACGAGCCACAGTGCGTGCATGGGCTGTCGCCGCCGCTTGTGCAGCTCACTGCCGAACAACACGGAGCGCCGGTCTCGGGCGCACACCGCCGCGCATCGAGATGATCGCCCTGGGACGGCGCCGGGCCATGGCGGGAAGTTAGCGGCCGTTCCAGTCGGCTTGCGCTTTTCTGCGAAGGCGCGGACGCCCTCGAAGAAGTCATCGGACCGAAAACACGACTCACGCAGGGCGATCAGCTCCTGCTCGACGTCCTCCGCCAGTTCGCCCTCGGCGGCGAGCAGCTCCCGCAGGATGCGCTTGTTGCCGGCCAGGGCCAGCGGGGCGAGGGCCGCGATCTCCGTCGCCAGTTCGAGCCCGCGCTCCGCCACCGCTTCGGCGCCGACCACCTCGGTGACCAGCCCCCACTCCTCGGCCCGCGCCGCGTCGATGTTCGGCCCACGTGGAAGAGCTGGCGGGTGGGCAGGGGCCGATCGCGTCGATGAACTTGCGCAGCCCGGTGTGCGAGTAGATCAGGCCGAGCTTGGCCGGCGGCATCCCAACCACCCCTCGGCGCCGTCGATCCGGATGTCGGCCGTGATGTGCCACCTCGAGCCCGCCTCCGATGGCGTGCCCGTTGATCGCCGCGATCACCGGGTAGGGGAAACCTCTCGAGCGCCTCGATGGCTTCGTGGAACGGGTGCGCCACTGGGTTCTCGGCGTCCTCGGCAAACTCGTCGCGCGGGAGCGAGCCGATGTCGTAGCCGGCCGAGAAGACCGGTCCCTCCCCGGTGATCAGCAGGCAGCGCGCGGTCTCCGTCGCGGGCGACCTCGGCGATGCCGTCGAGGATCGCGTGGTCGAGCGCGTTGCGCTTGTCCGGGTTGGCGATCGTCAGGCGCGCGACGTGCTCGGCCGGGTGCTCGAGCCGCAGCTTGCCGTCGGCGAGGTCGGTCATCGCACGGCCTGGATCGGGACACCAGGGCACCGGCGACGTAGGTGTGGATCGCGAAGGCCCGGCCGCGCGCGACGAACGCGAGCGTCCCCGGCGTGGAACCGGGCTCGATCTGCTCGTACGTCGCCGGGCCCGTGAAGACGCCGCAGCCGCCGAGCGTCTCGAAGGTGATTCTGTGGACGTGTCCGCAGACGACGGCCTTGACCTGCGGCGACGCGGAGAGCAGTGCAGTGAACTCCTCGCGGTTCTCCCGGGGGAGGGTCAGTTCGTCGATCGCCGGGATGCCGGTGACGAGCGGGGGGTGGTGCATGGCGATCACCGTCGGGCGGTCGTCGCGGCCAGGCGCGCGCCCAGCGCCTCCGTGTCGATCCTCCCGGCATCCGTGCCCGGCAGCGTGGTGTCGCACAGCACGAGCCGCACGCCGGCCACCTCGACCTCGCCCGGATCGCCGAACAGCTCGGCCACGAGCGCGGGATCGTCGTGATTGCCGGGGATGGCGACCACGGAGTCGCCCAGAGGCGCCAGCAGCTCCTTGACGAGTTCGTAGTCCTCGCGGGCGCCGTCTGGACCAGGTCGCCGCTGACCAGCACCAAGGCGGGCCAGCGGGAGCGCCTGGATCCCGGCGACCACTTCTTTGAGCGCCTCGACGGACGGCTCGCCGTCGGGGCCTGAAATCACGTGCAGGTCGGAAATCTGGACGATCACGACCGGGTCAGACTAAAGCGGTCACGAGGCCGACGCCGACGCAGGCCGCAGCACCGCAGTGAGCACCCGCTCGTAGTCGCCCCCGGCGAGCCGGGCGAACAGCGGGCGGCCGATGAACTGGCCGATCAACGCGGCTGCCGTCAGCAGGATCAGGTCGGTGTCGAGCGGGATGTCGCCGCCGCTTGTCGCCGCCAGCGCGGCGAGGCCGAGCACGGACTGCGCGATGAAGACCGTCGCGAGCGTGTCGCGGACCTGCTGCGGCGGATAGCCGCGTCCGGTCAACAGCAGCACCAGCGGCGGCCCGGCCGTCGAGAGCGATGTGGTGAGCACGCCGGTCACAAGGCCCGTGCCCGGCGCCGAAAGGCGGACGTCACGACGACTGCGCAGGACCAGCGTCGCCAGGACCGTGATCATGAGCGCGACCTGCAGGATGCGGTCATCGACCGAGCGCAGGATCAGCGCGCCGGCGACCATGCCGGGCACCGACCAGACGAGCACGGTGGCGGCGAGCCGGCCGAGGGGGACCGGCCGGCGGCGCTCCAGCGCGATAGCCGCTCCGTTGACGACGAGCGCGAGCGCGTTCAGCGACCACACGGCCTCTTCAGCGCCGAGCGCGGCGAAGAGCAGCGGCGCCGCGAAGAGCGCAAAGCCGAAGCCCACCGCGGACTGGATCGCGGCGCCGACGAGCACGGCCGCGGCAGCGAGGATCAAGCCCGCGACTTCCGGGCGAAGACATCGCTCGCGGAGACCACACGGTCGAGGAACAGGATCCCATCGAGGTGGTCGACCTCATGCTGCACCGCCCGAGCCTCGAAACCCTCAACCACCCTCCGAAAAGTGCCTGGCACCTGGTTAGCTATGGAAACTTGTTTGGCGCGGCGGACGTTGCCGGTGAGGTCGGGGATGGAGAGGCAGCCCTCGCGGCCGATCTCGGTCTCACGGCCCAATTCGAGCTCGGGGTTGACGAGCACGAGCAGGCCGGCGGACTCGGGGACCTTCGGGTGGCCGGTGCAGTCGACGATGCACACGCGGGCGTCGACGCCGATCTGCGGTGCGGCGATGCCGACGCAGCGGCCGAAGGAGCGCATCGTGTCGATCAGGTCCTCCACGAGGCCGGAGACGTCGCCGGTCGCCGGCGCCGCCCGCCGCTTGAGCCGCGGGTCGGGATAGCGCAGGACCTCGCGGATCACAGATCAGCGGTGTCGGCGAGGCGCAGCGTGACGTCGACGCCCTGCTGCTCGCCCACGGTCTCGAGCGAGGCGCGCACCGCCGATTCGTCCGCGCCCGCGGGCAGCGCGACGTCGATCACCATCACGTAGACGGCGTCGTCGGAGACCAGCCGGGTCCGGAGATCGCAGACGTTGACGCCGGCCGCGGCGAGGCCCGCGGTGATGGCCGCGAGGATGCCGGGATGGTCGGCGCCGTAGACGGAGACGACGTGCGTGGCGACGTCGAGCGCCCGCGCCGAGGAGGCGCCGACCTCGCGCAGGCTGAGCGCCTCGAGGTGGAACTCCTCCGCGGCCGCGGCCAGGTCGGCGCGCAGCGCGTCCTCGTCGACGCGGTCCGATTCGAGCACCAGCGTCATCGCGAAGAAGCCGCGCAGGATGCCCATCTGGGAGTCGGTGACGTTCAGCCCGTGGGCGACGAGCCGGTCGGCGATCGCCGCGATGATTCCCGGCCGGTCGGCACCGACCGCAGACAGGGCGAAGGTCCGCACGCGCGGGAGGGTACGATCCCGCACCACTGTGGCCGAGGACAAGAAGCTCGCCTCGATGAAGGCGCAGGTCTACAAGGACCCGCGGCCCAAGGAGTTCTTCGACCCGTATCACGAGCGCGTGCGCCGGGGCGAGCCGAACTGGGTCTACGAACTCGTGCGCGCCTGCACGAGCCTGTACGCCTGGGTCTTCTTCCGGCTGCGCTCCTACGACAGCTGGAAGGTCCCCGCCGACGGGCCGCTGATCCTCGCGCCGAACCACTTCTCGTTCATGGACCACTTCTTCGCCGGCGCGGGCATCCGCCGGCGCGTGCAGTTCATGGCGAAGTCCCAGATGTTCGGCGGCGCGCTCACGCACATCTACTCGCCCGGCGGCGTCTTCCCGGTGCGGCGCGGGGTGCAGGACGAGGAGGCGTTCATCTCCGCCCACGCGATCCTCGACCGTGGCAACCCGATCGTCATGTACTGCGAGGGCGGCCGCTCGCGGACCGGCGACCTGTCGGAGAAGCCCAAGCGCGGCATCGGCCGCCTGGCGCTCGAGTCGGGCGCGGTCGTCGTGCCGACCGCCATCCACGGCTCCTCGCGGGTGCGCAACTGGAAGCGCGGCCAGTTTCCGAAGGTCTACGTCAAGTTCGGCGACCCGCTGCGCTGGGACAAGGTGGAGAACCCCACGCAGGACCAGCAACAGCAGGTCGCGAACGAGATCTTCAGCGCGATCCGAGCCCTGTACGACGAGCTCGACTCGCGCGTCGGCTCCGTCTAGCCCGTCATTCCTCCGAAGAGGCCGCCCGTGACGTGCAGCGTCTGCCCGTGCACGTAGTTGGCCCACGGCGTGCAGAGGAACATCACGGGCGCCGCCGCCTCCTGCGGTGAGGCCGGACGGCCGACGGGGATCATCATCGACGCCATGCCGCGCATCTGCTCCGGGATGCCGAGCTGGACCTTCTCGCCGTCGATCTCCATCGTGTTGTCGTCGACCTTGGCCTGCGTGAGGCGCGTATCCACGAAGCCGAAGGCGACCGCGTTGACGTTGATCTTGAACTGGCCCCACTCCTTGGCCATCGTCTTCGTGAGGCCGACGATCCCCGCCTTGCCGGCCGAGTAGTTGGCCTGGCCCGGGTTGCCGAAGGTGCCGGAGGTCGAGGAGACGTTGACGATCTTGCGGAACACCTCGGTGCCCTGCTCGCGCTCCTGCTTGGCCGGCTCGCGCAGGTGCGGCGCGGCGGCGCGGATCACGCGGAACGGGACGATCAGGTGGATGTCGAGCATCTTCTGGAACCAGTCGTCGCTCATCTTGTGCACCGGCGCGTCGAGCGTGTAGCCGGCGTTGTTGACGATGATGTCGAGCTTGCCGTAGGCGTCGATCGCCGTTTGGACGAGCTCGTCCGGAGCCGATTCCTTCGTCAGGTCGCCCGAGTGGATCGTGCCGTCGGTCGGCAGGCGGTCCTGCACTTCCTGCGCCTTGTCGCCGTCGAGGTCGTTGACGACCACCTTCGCACCCTGTTCGGCGAGCAGTTCCGCGGTCGCGGCGCCGATGCCCTGGCCTGCTCCGGTGACGATCGCCACCTTGTCATCTAGAAGTCCCATGAGGCGTCAAAGTACTGTCCCGAAGATGCCGACCGTTGCGCGCACGGGGGACGGCGACGAGCAGGTCACACCGCTCGAGCTGTTCTTCGACCTGGTCTTCGTCTTCGCGCTGACCCAGGTGACGGCGATGATGGCCGCCAAGCCGACGTGGGAGGGCCTGGCCGAGGGCATGCTCGTGCTCTCCGTCCTGTGGTTCGGCTGGGCCGCCTTCGCCTGGCTGACCAACACGATCAATCCGGACGAGGGCGGCGTCCGCATCGCGATCTTCGTCACGATGGCGGCGCTGTTCGTCGGCTCGCTGGCCGTGCCACAGGCCTTCGGGGACGACGCCGTCATCTTCGGCGTGGCCTACGTCGTCGTGCGGGCCATGCACGTCGCGCTCTACGCGATGGCGTCCCGCGACGATCCGCAGCTGCGCCACGCGATCGGCACCCTCGCTCCGACGCTGCTCGCCTCGGGCGTTCTCGTCCTCGTCGCGTGCCTGGTGGACGACGGCGCGCTCCGCTACGGCCTCTGGATCGCCGCGCTCGCGATCAACGTCGCCGGCCCGGTGCTCGGCGGTGTCGAGGACTGGCGCATCCATCCCGGTCACTTCTCCGAGCGCCACGCCCTGTTCGTGATCATCGCGCTGGGTGAGTCGATCGTCGCCGCGGGCGTCGGCATCGGCGGCCAGGAGCTCGACGCCGCGCTGGCGGCGGCAGCGGCACTGACCATCGCAGTCACGGCCGCGCTGTGGTGGACGTACTTCGACATCGGGGTCCACGTCGCGGAGCGCAAGCTCAAGCAGCTGCAGGGCGGCGAGCGGGCCCGGATGGCGCGCGACTCCTTCACCTTCATCCACCTGCTGATGATCGCCGGGATCATCCTGTTCGCGCTCGGCGCCAAGAAGACGCTCGAGCACGTCCACGAGCCGCTGAAGTGGGAGGCGGCGGTCGCGCTGGGCGGCGGCCTCGCCCTGTACTTCGCGGGTCAGATCGCCTTCCGGCTGCGCAACGTGCGCTCCTTCAGCCGCCGGCGCACGACGCTGATGGTCGCGCTGCTGGCCCTGATTCCCGTCGCCCACGAGGCCGACGCCCTGATCGCGCTGGCAATCGCCGCTGCCGCGTGCTGGACCCTGATCGCCTACGAGCTGTTGCGCTACGGCGACGCTCGCCAGCGTTACCGCCATACCGAGGAGCTGCCCGCATGACCGCTGTCACCTGCCCGCTGTGCGAGGCCACCTGCGGCCTCGACGTCACCTTCGAGGGCGACCAGGTGGTGCGCGTCGTCGGTGACGCCGAGGACGTCTTCTCCAAGGGTTTCATCTGCCCCAAGGGCGGCTCGCTGGGCGCGCTGCACCACGACCCCGACCGCCTGCGCACTCCGCTGATCCGCCGCGACGGTGAGCTCGTGGAGGCGACGTGGGACGAGGCGTTCGCCGAGATCGACCGCCGCCTGGCCCCGATCCTCGCCTCGGGCGACAAGAACGCCATCGGCGTCTACGCGGGCAACCCGTCCGCCCACAACCTGGCGGCGCTGCTCTACGGGCGCGTCTTCAACAAGGCGCTCGGGTCGCGCAACGTCTTCAGCGCCTCGAGCGTCGACCAGATGCCCAAGCACGTCTCGGCGGGAATGATGTTCGGCGGCGCGCTGACGATCCCGGTCCCGGACCTCGACCGCACGATGCACCTGCTCGTGCTGGGCGCCAACCCGCTCGCCTCCAACGGCTCGCTGATGACCGCTCCCGATGCCCGCGGCCGCCTGCGTGCGATCCGCGAGCGCGGCGGCAAGGTCGTCGTCGTGGATCCGCGCCGCTCGCGCACGGCCGAGCACGCCGATGAGCATCACTTCATCCGCCCCGGCACGGACGCGCTGCTGCTGTTCGCGCTCGTCCACGTGTTGTTCGACGAGGACCTCACCGATCCGCATCCACTGGCGGAGGGCGTCGAGGCGGTGCGCGAGCTCGCGGAGCCGTTCACGCCGGACGCCGTGGCCGCCACGACCGGGATCGCCGCCGACGAGATCCGCCGCATGGCGCGCGAGCTCGCCGCGGCCTCCAGCGCCGCGGTGTACGGCCGCATCGGCACGACGCTGCAGGAGTTCGGCACGCTCGCCAGCTGGCTCGTCGACGTGCTCAACGCGCTGACGGGCAACCTCGACCGCGAGGGCGGCGCGATGTTCGCCCTGGCCGCCGCCGGTCAGCCCAACGCCGACCCGAACACGCCATCGCGCGGCTTCCGAACGGGCCGCTGGACGAGCCGCGTGCGGGGCCTGCCCGAGTCGCTCGGCGAGCTGCCCGTCGTCGCGCTCGCGGACGAGATCGAGACACCTGGCGAAGGCCAGATCAAGGCGCTCTTCACGCTCAGCGGCAACCCGTGCCTGTCGACGCCGAACTCCGACCGGCTTGAGGCCGCGCTCGGCGGGCTCGACCTGCTGGTCTGCCTGGACGTCTACGTCAACGAGACGAGCCGCCATGCCGATGTCGTCCTGCCCGGCCCGACCCCGCTCGAGCGCCCGCACTACGACCTCGCGCTCTACCAGTTCGCGGTGCACAACGTGGCCAACTTCACCCCGCCGGCGCTCGAGACCGAGATGCCGCAGGAGTGGGAGACGCTGCTGCGCCTGACCGGGATCGTGACGGGTCAGGGGCCCGCCGCGGACGTAGCCGCGATCGACGCCTTCGTCGCCACCCAGCTGGCCGGCGGCATGGAGCTGCCGGAGGGTCGCGTCGGCCCCGAGCGCCTCGTCGACATCCTGCTGCGCAAGGGCCCGTACGACCTCACCCTGGAGGACCTCGAGGCGGCGCCGCACGGCATCGACCTCGGGGCGCTCAAGCCGCGCCTGCCCGAGGCGCTGCGCACGCCGTCCAGCAAGGTGGAGCTCGCGCCCGAGCCGATCGTCGCCGACGTGCCGCGCCTACGCAAGCGTCTCGACGAGACCGCGCCCGACGTGGTCCTGATCGGCCGCCGCTCGCTGCGCTCCAACAACTCCTGGATGCACAACGTGCCCAAGCTGGTGCGCGGCAAGGACCGCTGTACCGCGTGGGTGCATCCCGAGGACGCGGCGCGCTTCGGCCTGATCGACGGTGCGCCGGCGCGGGTCGCATCTCGCGCCGGGGCGGTCGAGGTGCCCGTCGAGATCACCGACGCGATCATGCCCGGCGTGGTCTCGATCCCGCACGGCTGGGGCCACGGCGCCGACGGCATGCGGATGGCCGTCGCGTCCGAGCACGCGGGCGTGAACTCCAACGTGCTCGGGGACGAACTCGTGGTCGACGTCCCGTCGGGCAACGCGGTCCTCAACGGCATCCCGGTGACCGTCGCCCCCGCGAGTGGGTAGCCCTACGCAATGATCACCTTGCGCAAGACGCTCATGGTCCTGCTCGCAGCCGGCCTCTTGGTGGGCTCCGGCTGCGGCGGAGACTCCGTCGAAAAGGACATCGACAACGCCACCGAAGACGTGCAGGACGCCGGGAAGGACGCGCTCAACGAGGTGGAGGAGGCCGGGAAGGACGCCGGCATCACCGGGGAGGACGTCAAGGACGCGGCCGATGACGCGGCCGGTGAGATCGAGGACACGGCCGAGGACGCCCAGGACGAGCTCAGCGGCGGTACCGAGGCGCCCGAGGACTCGGGCGACGGCGGTACCGAGGCGCCGGAGGACACCGGCGGCGGCACCGAGGCTCCCTGATTGAGCGCGCGGGACTGGACGGGCTTCTTCGGTCTCGCGCTGCTGTGGGGGATCCCGTACCTCTTCATCAAGGTCGCCGTCGACGACGGCATCCCGCCGATCTTCCTGGCGTGGGCACGCGTCGTCCTCGGCGCGTGCGTGCTGCTCGCGCTGTCGGCCCGCGCGGGCAGCCTCGCCAGCGTTCGCGGCCACGGCCGCTGGATCGTCCTCTACGCCCTCGTCGAGATCTGCGTGACCTTCCCGCTGATCGGCTACGGCGAGCAGCACGTCACCTCCTCGCTGGCGGCCATCCTGATCGCCACCGTCCCGGCGTTCGTGGTGCTGATGAGCCGCGAGCGGCTGACCCGCACACGCACGATCGGGCTGCTGCTCGGCTTTGCTGGCGTGGTCGCGCTGGTCGGCATCGACGTCGCCGGTGACTCCGACGAGCTGCTCGGCGCGGGCGCGATCCTCCTGGCCGCGGTCGGCTACTCCGCCGGCCCGCTGATCTACCAGCGGCGCTTCAGCGGCTTCGACGTCCGCGCCGCGATGGGGTGGACGCTCGTCGCGGCCTCCGTCCTGCTGGCCCCATTCGCCTGGATCGACCCGCCGGAGACGGTGACGACGGACGCGGGCATCGCGATCGTCGTGCTCGGAGTCGCCTGCACCGCCGCGGCCTTCGCGCTCTTCGCCGTCCTGATCACCACCATCGGCGCCTCGCGCACGGCGATCATCACCTACGTCGCTCCGATCGTCGCCGTCATCGCCGGGGTCCTGGTCCTCGACGAGACGGTCGGCCCGGGCGCCGTCGTGGGCCTCGTGCTCATCCTCGCCGGCTCGTGGCTGGCGACCCGGCCGTCAGAGGCCCAGGGACCGCCCGATGATCTCCCGCATGATCTCGTCGGTGCCACCGCCGATGGGACCCAGCCGGGCGTCCCGCAAAGCACGTTCGAGTGAAGCCGGCGCGTCCAGGCCCATGAGCCGGACGCACCCCTCCTGGACCTCCAGATTGGCGCGCTGCGTGTAGAGCTTGGCCTCGGAGACCTCGCGGACGATGTCCTCGCCGGCGACCACGCGACGGGCACAGCCGTAGGAGATCGCGGCGGCGAGCTCGACCTTGAGACCGAGCTCGGCGACCGCATGGCGGCGCCAGGAGGCGGGCGGGCGCGCCGCGGCCCAGTCGACCAGGCGCTCGAAGGATGCGCGCATCTCGCCCAGGGCGGTCAGGGACATCCCGAGCCGCTCGCCCTGGAAGTTGGCCATGATCAGGTAGAAGCCCTTGTTGAGCTCGCCGAGCAGGTGGTCCTCGGGTACGAAGACGTCGTCGAACGCGACCGTGGCCGTGTCGGAGGCGTGCCACCCGAGCTTGTGCAGAGCGGACGTGGACACGCCCTCGCCCTTCTCGATCACCAGGAAGGACATGCCGCCGTGGCCGCCGTCGGAGGTCGTGCGGACCGCCGTGACGTAGAAGTCCGCGCGCACGCCGTTGGTGATGTAGGTCTTCTCGCCGCTGACCACCCAGCCGCCGTCGACGCGCTCGGCGCGCGTGCGGGCGGAGGCGACGTCCGAGCCGCCGCCCGGCTCGGTGATCGCCAGCGCGCCGATCTTCTCGGCGCGCATCGCGGGTGCGAGCCAGCGCTCCTTCTGCTCGGGCGTCCCGAAGCGCTCGATGGGCGGCGACGCGATGCCCATGTGCGCGCCGATCCCGGCCGCGAAACCACCGGAGCCGCAGCGCGCGAGCTCCTCGCTGACCACCGCGCCGAACTCGGGCCCAAGGCCGAGGCCGCCGTACTCGGTGGGCATCGTCACCCCGAGCCAGCCGCGCTCGGCGAACCAGCCGAACGCCTCTCCGTCGAACCAGCCGGCGGCCTCCCAGCCGTCGATGTGCGGGCGGACCCGCTCGTCGATGAACGCCCGGTACTCCGCGCGGAAGGCCTCCGTCTCGGCGGTGAAGGGGGGAGGGGGGCCGGCGGCGACGGTTGCCATCGCCGCCAGCCTAATTCCCCTATCCGGTCAGCGCGGTGCCTTGACCGTGATGCGGGCGGTGCCCTTCAGCAGGCGGAACCCGCCGCTGGTCCCGACCGCGACGGCCTTGACCGTGATCCTGCCGCGCTTCTTGAGGGCCTTGAACGCGGCCTTCTTGAGCTTCACCGGCACGATCGTCTTCGCACCCGCACGCAGCGTTTGCGCTGGTCCCCGACGGTCTTGCCCTTGTACTTGAGCGAGATCGAGACGACGCAACGCGGACCGCGCGGGCGCACGCACTTGACCTTCAGCGGCACCTTGCGGTTCCGCAGCGCACGGACCCTCTTCGGCCCGACCGTGATCCTGCCGGGCTGCGTGTACGGCGACGGGGTCACCGTCGGCGTCGCGGTTGCCGTCGGGCTGGCGGTTGCCGTCGCCGTAGGCGTCGGTGTCGGGGCCACCGGGCCCGCGATGCCGAGCCGGCCGAGCGAGCGGCGCAGCAGCTCGAGGCGGTCGGCCGGGTCGGCCACTGCCTCGAGGCCGAACGTCATCCACACGGAGTCGGCCGTGCCGATCACGGGCGCCTCGTCGAACGCCGCCTGCTTGCGCGCCCAGTCGTCCGCGTTGAACACGGTGCCCTCCGGCGGACCGGAGACGGTCCAGCCACCGAGATCGGCCTCGAAGCCGGTCTTGGAGAGCTCCGCGGCACCCGCGGATGTCCGCAGCTCGTCGAGGAACACGCCCAGGCCGGCGACCGCGCCGTCCTGCACGTAGGAGACCGACAGCTCGACCTGCTGGCCGTCGTAGGCCGACAGGTCGACGTTGTAGTGACGCCAGCCCGCCGAGTTGCCCGTGACGGCGTTCCAGTCGCCCGTCGCGCCCGTCGACCCGCACTGCGTGTCGACGTCGGTGAACGACTGGTAGTTGGCCAGGAACGGGTGGTCGTCGTGCCACGTGTAGCCGTCGCCGCCGCACGAGAACCCGGTGTCCGTGGAGGACACCTCCGTCCCCTGGTCGTCGGTGATCGGCAGCGTCGTCCAGTCGTTCTGGCCCGGCGTGTGGGCCTCGACAAACAGGAAGTCGTACTCGGCCTCCGTGTCGAACGACGTCTGGAAATCCAGCTTGCCACCGGTCTTGCCCGTCAGGTCGACCGTCCTCGTCAGACGGCGGTAGGCCAGGTCGGACGCGCCCGAGAACAGGTACCAGGAACCCGCGAACGGGTCGTACGGTGCCGCGCCCGGACGGACGTACTCCGCCAGGCTCTCGGAGGCGAACTGCGGGAACCGGGCGACCGGCAGGACCGAGCTGGTGACCAGGGCGGTGCCCGCGGACGGCTGCGAGTCGGGCAGGAAGTCCCAGTCGAGACCGGC
>CAVXBH010000051.1:0-23080 GCA_963759945.1 uncultured Solirubrobacteraceae bacterium
CTCGTGCGGCGTCGAGCGGGGCGGTGCTGTGGAGGACGTCCGTCGGCATCACCGGCGCGCGCCCTGCGGCCGCGGGGCTGCGCGTCTACGCCAGCGGCGCCTGCCGAGGCGCGTCGCTCGACGTGACGCTCGGGACGGCGCAGTGGCGGTCCGGCTGCGCGCAGGACACCGGCACGCGGACGATGCTCACCGGCGGCCTGGTGATCAGCGAGGACGGGCCGACCTTCCTCGCCGGTGACGGGACGGTGATCGCTTCATCGCGCGGCCCGGGGACGGCCGGCGCGGGACTGCTCTTCGCCAACCCGATCGGCGCTCCGGAGAATGCGCTTCAGGCGCGCGACGCCGGCACCTTCGCCCCGCGCTGGACCTGGAACCCACCGCTGCCGGGCGTCACCTTCCTGCGCCCCGCCGTCGTCGACGGCATCGTCTACGAGGTCGCCGCGACCGCCGACGCCGGCCTCGTGCTTGCCGCGCTCGACGGCGCGACGGGCGCCGAGCGCTGGACCGGCTTCCTGCCCGGGAACGGCGCCTACGCGCCGGCGCCGACGTCCGCGGTCGCCGTCGCCCCCGGCCTGCTGCTCGTGCCGACCGTGGACGGCCTGGCCGCGCTGCGCAACGCAGCGGAGGGCCCGCTCAGCCTGCGGGCGACGTTCCCGCGCAACGTCGTCGCCACGGGCGAAAGCGTGCCGATCACCGGCAAGGTGGTCTCCGACGGCCACGGGCTGGTCGGGCCGCGCGCGGTCTACCTGCAGGCGGACCCGTTCCCGTTCGGGGCCCGCGGTTACAAGACGGTCGGCGGCTCGGTGTCCCGGCGCACGGGCTTCGAGGTGGCGACCACCGTCACCCGCAACACCCGCCTGCGGCTCGTCTCCGACGGCGTCGTCTACCCGCCCGCCAAGGTCTTCGCCGTGCCGCGATCTCGGTCAAGTACAAGGCGACCGACGAGGACCTCGTCGTGCGCGCGACGCTGCGGATCGCGAAGGCGAAGGGACTGCGCCGCGCCGGCCGGTCGCGCTGTACCGGCTCAAGGACGGCAGCCGACCGCCGAGCGCATCGGCGCGGGCGCACCGCGCCAACGGCATCGCCCGCTTCAAGGTCGCGATCCCCCCGATCTCACGCGCGAGGACCGCGTCGTGCCGTGCCTGCGGGGCGGCTCGCGCCGCGGCTTCGGTGCGCCCAACGCCCTCGACCGGGGCTGCGGCGCGAAGACGATCGAGGTCGTTCAGGCCGTCGTCGGCGTCGCTGCCGGACCTGAGCCTGAGCACCGGCACCGGCTCGGGGATCCCCTTGAAGCGCTTCATGCCGGCCTCGGAGAACGAGTAGTCCTCCGCGGCGTCGCCCAGGGCGTCGCGCAGGCTGTTGGTGACCAGGATCGAGTCCGGCCGCGCGCGCTGGGTGAGGCGCGCCGCGAGGTTGACCGTCGGGCCGTAGCAGTCGCCGAGCCGGCCGACGGCGCGGCCGTAGGCGATGCCGGTGCGCAGCGACGGCAGCTCGGCGTCGGCCTCGGCCGCCTCGGCCAGGGCGACCATCGCCGCGATCAGCGCCGCGGGTCGCGGGACACGACCATCACCGCGTCGCCGATCGTCTTGACGAGCCGGACCGGGCTGCCGACGTGCGCCTCGGCGAGCGCTTCGAGCCGGCTCGGCGATGTCGGTCAGCGCGTCCTCGGGGATCTCCTCGCCGAGCGCGGTGAAGCCGACGATGTCGGCGAACGCGACCGCCACCTCGTTGGCCTCGGGCAGCCGGCCGCTGGCTCGCGCGGCGTCGGAGATCGCGTCCGAGCGCGCGAAGTCGCGCAGGTGCATGCGCAGCATGTAGTCGAGGTCGGCGGCCGCCAGCGGCATCAGCGCGTAGACGCGATCGCCGTAGCGCAGCGCGAGCTCCTCCTCGTCGTCACCCGGCTGCAGGTAGCTCTGGGCGAACAGCGGCCGCATCGGCTCCGCCACCCGCGCCATCGACGCCGGACATGAGGTGCGTCAGGCCGCCGCCCGTCGGCCTGATCCATCCCCTGCTCGCGGAAGCGCCTTGCCGCGCCGGACCGCGGCGACCTCGTCGTCGCCGAACGCGGCCGTGGCCGGGTCCTGCGGGATCGTCACGCCGAGCGTGCGCAGCCGGCGGTCGGCCAGCTCGATCGCCACACCCGCGCGCTCCGCCACCTGGGCCAGCGTGTACCGCGCCGGCGCCAGCAGCGCCCGCTCGATCGGCACGAGCACGAGCCGGTCCTCGGCGATCGCCGCCCGCAGCTCCTCGACCGGGACGCCGTCGGCGTGCAGCGTGTCGAGCAGCCGCGTGCGCGCCGCTCGCGCCGCGTCGTCCTCCAGCCCGTCGAGCAGGCCCTCGGCGCTCCAGTCCATACTCCCCATCATGCACGACGACCCGACCTCCGACGATCTGCGTGAGCAGGAGGCCGAGCACAGCACGCAGGAACACGAGGCCGTCCTGCCCGACGAGGCCCACGCCGCCCGCCGGCGCGCGGACAAGGCCGGCTACCTCGCAGAGAAGCTCGCAGAGCAGCGCAGACGAGGACCTGATACCAGCATGCGCACGCATGAGCTCGTCCTCTCGCCGCTGCATCCTGCTGTTCGACCGCGCTCTTCCCCGCCACGGGCGCCGACGCCCGGCGCAAGGCCGACGAAGACCGAGAAGCAGAGAGATCGCGGAGGTCTACAACGCGCCGCCGCAAGCTGCGCGAAGATCTTCATCTCCACGGTCAACGACGCGCTGGGCGCACGCTACCAGTTCAACGCGAACAAGTTCACGACAGGTCTCGCCAGTGCGAGCGCGCTGCGACGGCGTCGCGATCGCTCAAGAAGAGGCAAGCGGCCATGGCGCACGTGGCGCGTCCGGCAGCGCCTTCGAGTGCCCGATCCCCGGCGTGCCGCCGGAGGATCGCGCAAGGATCTCACGTGCGGTGTCGTCAGCCCTGAACTAGGCTGGGCAGTCACATCACAGGGGGGCTGGGAAGATCGCCCGGCTGAGATGGGCCCGCGCTGGGCCAGACCCGTCGAACCTGTCGGGGTAATGCCCGCGGAGGGAGTCTTCAGGAGTGATCACCGTCGAGTCGGTCAGCAAGGCCTACGGGCCTGTCGCAGCGCTGGCCGGCGCGACGCTCGACGTGGCCGACGGCGAGACGGTGGCGGTGGTCGGGCCGAGCGGCTGCGGGAAGTCGACGCTGCTGGACCTCGTCTGCGGGCTCGCCGAACCGGACGCGGGAACCGTCACGGCGGCGCCGGCGACGCTGATGCCCCAGCGCGACGGTCTGCTGCCGTGGCTGAGCGCCGAGGACAACGCGGGGCTCGCCCTGCGCGTCGCGGGCGCGTCACGCGCGCAGGCGCGGGCCGCCGCCCGGCCGTACTTCGCGCCGTTCGGCATCGCGGGCTTCGAGGCGGCGCGGCCGGACCAGCTCAGCGGCGGGATGCGCCAGCGCGTCGCCTTCCTGCGGACGCTGCTGGCCGGGCGCCCCGTGCTGTGCCTCGACGAGCCGTTCGGCGCGCTGGACGCGCTCACCCGCGTGCAGATGCAGGACTGGCTCCAGGCCACGCTCGCGGCTGAACCGCGCACGGTCCTTCTCGTGACCCACGACGTCGAGGAGGCCATCGTGCTCGCCGACCGGGTCGTCCTGCTCTCAGAACGGCCTGGACGGGTGCTGGAGACGCTTCCCGTCGACCTGCCCCGACCGCGCCGGCGGACCGACCACGCCGTCGCCGATCTCGCCCGCCACGCGCTCGACGTCCTGGGGGTGCGCGGCTGATGTACGCGCTCGGGCTGCTGGTCGTGCTGCTCGCCGGCTGGGAGGCGGTCGTGCGCACCGAGACGATCGACCCGCTGATCCTGTCGGCGCCCACGAAGATCGCCGAGTCGCTGTGGGTCGACCGGGACGTGCTCCTGCCCGACCTCGCGACCACGGCGCTCGAGACGGTGCTCGGCCTGCTCGCGGCTGCCCTCGTGGGCGCCTCGATCGCCGTCCTGATGCATCTGTGGCCGCCGGCGCGGCGCGCGCTCTACCCGTACGTCGTCGGCTCGCAGGCCGTCCCCATCGTCGTGCTGGCGGCGCCGCTGGTGTTGCTGCTCGGCTTCGGGCTGCTTCCGAAGATCGTGATCGTCGCGCTCGTCGCCTTCTTCCCGATCACCGTCACGCTCTTCGACGGCCTGCGCAGCGTCGACCCCGACCAGCGCAAGCTCATGCGCTCGCTGGGGGCGAGCCGGTTGCGCACGCTGACCCTGCTGGAGGCGCCCGCCGCCGCTCCTCAGGCGCTCTCGGGCCTGCGGATCGCCGCTGCCATCAGCGTGATCGGCGCGGTGTTCGCCGAGTACAGCGGCTCCGAGAGCGGGCTCGGCCGCCTGATCCTCATCTCCCAGGGCCAGCTCGAGACCGCCGCGCGTCTACGCCGCCACCTTCCTGCTCTTCGTTCTCGCCATCGCCCTCTACGGTCTCTTCGCCCTGGCGGAGCGCCGCCTGATCACCTGGAAACGATGAAAAAAGCCACGCTTCTGCTGCTCCTCCCCCTGCTGCTCGCGCTCGCCGCGTGCGGTGAGAAGTCCGAGCCCACGGGCCCGGGCGGCGGCGAGCTCGAGCCGTTCACCGTCATGCTCGACTACTTCCCGAACGCCGACCACGCGCCGCTGTACACCGCGCTGGCCAACGGCGAGTTCGAGCGCGCGGGCCTCGACGTGGAGATCGTCGCACCGCCCGATCCGGCCGCTCCCATGCGCCTGCTGGCCGCCGGCCGCGCCGACCTCGCCCTCACCTACGAGCCCGAGCTGCTGCTGGCGCGCGACAAGGGGACGGCGATCGTGGGCGTCGGCGCGCTGGTCCAGGTCCCCCTCACGTCGCTGATGGCCGTGCAGGGGTCGGGCGTCTCGAGCGTCGAGGACCTGGAGGGCAAGACGATCGGCACCGCCGGCATCCCCTACCAGCAGGCCTACCTGGACACGATCCTGCGCAAGGCCGGCATCGACTCGGGCTCGGTCAAGCGCGTCGACGTCGGCTTCAACCTCGTCCCGGCCATGCTCTCCGAGCAGGTCGACGCCACGCTCGGCGCCTTCTGGAACTACGAGGGCACCGACCTCCAGCGCCGCGGGCGCACCCCGACCATCCTGCGCGTCGAGCGCCTCGGCGTCCCGACCTACAACGAGCTGGTCTTCGCCGCCCGCCAGGAGGACCTCAACACCGAGGGTGCTCGCGCGTGCGCCGCTTCATGCAGGCGCTGGCGCGCGGCGCGGGGCAGGTGCGCGACGACCCGGACGCGGCGGTCGACGACCTGCTCGCGGCCAACGACGACCTCGACCGCGACCTGCAGGAGGCCGTCGTGCGGGTCACCGCGCCGCTGTTCTTCCCCGAGGACGAGAAGCTGCCGTTCGGCTTTCAGAACCTCGCGGAGTGGACCGCCTACGGGGACTGGATGGCGGAGAACGACCTGCTCGACAACGCCAAGCTGCGCGGCGACGACGCCATCACCAACGAGTTCCTGCCCGGGCAGGGCCTGGCCGCCAACAACGCCGAGCCGCAGGACGGCCCGGGCTAGACGAAGCCGCGCGCCGCGGCCACCAGCAGATACTCGCCGGCGAGCCCTCGCCACTCCCCGTAGGGCTCGAAGAACTCCCGCACCGCGTCGATGTCCGCGCGGGCCTTCGGCCGGCCCGTCGTGATGCGGCCGATGAGCTTGATGTAGCCGAGGTCGCCGGCGGGGATCTGGTCGTAGCGGTGCTGCCCCTGCAGCGCCAGCATCTCGATGGTCCACGGGCCGATGCCCGGGATCTTGAGCAGGCGCCGCCAGCCCGGCTGCGGGGTCGGCGGCGTCGAGGTCGACCCGGCCGCGCGCGACCTCGATCGCCGCCTTGAGCAGCGTCAGCGCCCGGTGGCCGGGCAGGTCGAACGCGCACAGCTGCGCCGGTGCGAGCGCGGCGATCGTCGCGGCGGCGGGCGCCGCGCGCAGGCCGGTCTCCGTCGCAGCGGTGCCCGTAGGCGCCGATCAGCCGCCGCTGGATGATCACCGCGCGGTCGAACTCGATCAGCTGCTCGCAGATGGCGAAGGCGAGCGCCTCCCACGGGCACGGCCGGCGGCGGATCCGCAGCTCGGGCAGCATGCGCACGGCGCGGCCGATGTGGGGGTCGCGCTTGAAGCGGGCGTGGAACTCGCGGTGGTCCTCGTCGACGCTGGTCGCCGACCGCAGCCGGCGCACCGCCTCGCAGGCGGCCGTGTCCGTCCGCGCCCGGGCGGCGAAGACGACGCGGTCCCCCTGCTGGACGACGCCGCAGAAGACCCACTCGTCCCCGACGCGCACGAGCCGCTGGACCGCGTCACCGCGGCGGGCGTACAGGCCGTCGCGGCGCGGAACCCGCAGCCGGAACGGCCACGGCGGCCGGACCTCCGCGCGCTCCGTCACCAAGGTCAGTCCCGCGCGCAGCAGGTGCACGTCGACGAGGAACGAGTTGCTCCCGACGACGTCGCCGAAGGGCAGGCGCTTCTGCTTGCGCTTGGAGGCCAGCAGCTTCGAGGACTTGCGCCGGTGGGCGAGCGCCATGGTGGCGGCGCCGGCGACGAACCCCGTGGCGGCCAGCGCGGCGACCTGGCTCTTGCCGACGACGGCGATCTCGCCGGCGCCTGCGGGGGCGACCGGAGATGGCCTCGACGTACGCGACGGGCAGTCCGTCGACGACTTCGGCTTCGTCTGTCTCGTTCACGCCGCCGGAGTCTGTCGCACCCATAGGACAGACAGTGTTAGCGCTTCTTGGCGGGCGCGGTGCCGAACACGTAGTCCCACCACGGCGCGCTGACACCGAACATCCGGTCGTGGTCCTGGAAATGGTGGCGCATGTGCAGCTCCCGCAGGCGCCGCCCCCAGGCCGTCTTGGGGACGTGGTGATGCACGTGGTAGTGCAGCATGTCGTAGAAGAGGTAACCCGCCAGGAAGCCCGCGCCGAAGACCATCCAGGCGCCCGTCGGCAGGACCGCCCAGAAGAGCAGCAGGAACAGCGCGGCCAGCGGGATCGACGCCGACGGCGGCATGACGAGCCGCAGCCGGTCGTTCGGGTGGTCGTGGTGGACGCCGTGGATCATGAAGTGCATCCGCCGCCCGAAGTCGTTGTCGGGCTGGAAGTGGAAGACGACGCGGTGCAGCCAGTACTCCGTCAGCGTCCAGAAGAAGTAGCCACCGACGGCCCACGCGATCGCGATCACGCCGACCTCGATCGTCCCCAGCACGGCCAGCAGGCCGATCGCCGGGCCGAACAGGAACAGCGGCACGAACGGGTGCACGCGCGTGAAGAAGTCCAGGAAGTCGGACTCGAACATGCGGGGGGATGCCTTGAGGACTTCGCTGCGGCGCATCGGTATTCAAGATACCGCGCCGGAGGGCGGCGGTTTCAGGGGTTGGTTCCGTCCAGCGCCGGCGTCGGCGGTGGCCGTCAACGAGCGAAATGGGCAGGTAAGGGGGCGGGTCGGGCCGCGGCGCAGTCCGGATCGTCGCCGAGTCCGAGACCGAGGCGCCAGGGCGCCTCTAGAGTCGCCACTGCAGATCGGCCCGGCGGCGGCGGCTGGCGTGTCCGGCGAAGACGCGCTCGAAGATGCGGTAGCGGCAGACGACCTCGCCGCCCATGCCCTCCATGGCGCGGTTCATCGGCTTGTTGGTCTCGAGGATCCAGCCCGTCTCGCCGACGCTTCTGGGGCGTGCGCTCGGCGGAGTCGTAGTGCATCTCGTAGAACTTGGCCGCGATCCCGGTGTGCTGGTACTCCTTCTTGACGCCGAGGGCGAAGACGCGGACGCGGTCGATCTTGCGGCGGCCGATCAGGAACTTCAGCCAGCCGATCGGCAGCAGGCGGCCCTTCATGTGGCGGAAGACCTGGTTGTAGTCGGGCAGTGAGAGGGCGGCGCCGGCGACCCGGCCGTCGGCGGTCTCGGCGATCATCGCCCAGTTCTCGTCGAGCAGCGGCTTGAGCTGCTTGGCGTAGTGGCGGACCTCGACCTCGGTCAGCGGGACGAAGCCCCAGTTGCGCTGCCAGGCCTCGTTGTAGACCTCGAGGAAGCGCCCGACCTCGGCCTCGATGTCCGACTTGCGCATCGGCCGGCAGATGATCCCGTGCTCGGACTCGACCTTGGCGGCCATCTCGAAGATCGCCGGGTGGACCTGGTCGCGGTCGGTCACGTTGAGCGTCCACATCAGCGTGTCCATCGCCTTGACCAGGCCGGCGCCCTCGAGCAGCCCCGGGTAGTACGGGTGCGTCCAGTTCATGAGAACGACGGGCAGGCGCTCGAAGCCCTCGACGAGCACGCCGCACTCGTCGTTGGTGGTGAAGTCGAACGGGACCGACGAGGCGGTCGCAGCCCTTGGCGCGGACCCACGCGTCGGCGGCGTCGAGCAGCGCGGTGGCGGCCTCCTGGTCGTTCTCGCACTCGAAGAAGCCGAACTGGCCCCAGTTGTTGTCCTGGAAGGAATGCAGGTTGCGGTCGACCTGCGCCGTGATGCGCCCGACGACGCGGCCGTCGCGCCGGGCGAGGAAGTACTCCGCCTCGCCGTGCTCGAAGAACGGGTTCTTCGAGCGGTCCAGGAAGCGCTTGCGATCGGAGATGATCGGCGGCACCCAGTACTCGCAGCCCTCGTAGAGGCGGAACGGGAGCTTGATGAAGGTGTTGAGATCCTTCTTGCCCCGCACCGGGTCGACCGTTAGCGCCATCGGGGCGGGAGCGTATCTTCAAGGCCATGCGCACGGCTTCCCACGACGTCTTCAGCAAGGCGCGGACGCACGATCGGCTGGAGCAGCTCGCGGCCGCTCGCGAGGCCGACCTGCTCCCCTACTTCCGCCGCCTGGAGGGTCCGGCCGGGCCGGTCGTCGAGATGGAGGGCGCCGAGCGGATCATGCTCGGCTCCAACAACTACCTCGGGCCTGACCGAGGACCCCCGCGTCATCGAGGCCGCCCACGACGCCATCCGCCGCTACGGCACCGGCCTCACCGGCAGCCGCCTGCTCAACGGGACGCTCGACCTGCACCTCGAGCTCGAGGGCGAGATCGCGGCCTGGATGGGGACGGAGGAGGCGCTGGTCACCTCCACCGGCCACGGCGCCAACCTGGTCGCCCTCGGCACGCTGCTGGGCACCGGGCGACACGGTGATCGCCGACTCGCGGCGACCACGCGAGCATCCTCGACGGCATCCTGCTCTCGCGGGCCAAGATGCGGCCCTTCCGCCACAACCGGCTCGACAAGCTCGAGAAGCAGCTCCAGCGGGCCGCGGACGAGGACTCGCCGGTGCTGGTCGTCGTCGACGGCGTCTACTCGATGGAGGGCGACCTCGCCCCGCTGCCGGACATCGTCGCGCTGACGAGCGAGTACGGCGCCCGCCTGATGGTCGACGAGGCCCACGGCGCCGGCGTGCTCGGCGCGCGCGGCGCCGGGGCCTGCGAGCTACTTCGGCGTCGAGGACGCAGGTCGACCTGCGGATGGGGACGTTCTCGAAGTCGCTGGCGTCCTGCGGCGGCTTCCTCGCCGGCTCGCCACGAGGTCATCGACTTCCTGCGCATCCAGGCCCGCGCCTTCCTCTTCACCGCCTCCGGCGTGCCCGCCGCCGTCGGGGCCGCCCTGGCCGCCCTGCGGATCGTCCGCTCCGACGAGGGCCCGCAGCTGTTCGCCCAGGTGCTCGACAACGCGCGCTACCTGCGCGACGGCCTGCACGACCTCGGCTTCCAGGTCGGCGAGGTCGAGGCGGCGGTGGTCCCGGCGCTGGTCGGCGACGACTGGAAGGCCGTGCTGCTGTGGCGCGCGCTCTACGACGCCGGCGTCTACGTCAACGTCGCCCTGCACCCCGCGGTGCCGCCCTCCGGCGCGCTGCTGCGCACCAGCGTGATGGCGACCCACGACCGCGCCGACCCTGGACCGCGCGCTGGCCACCTTCGACCAGGTCAAGCGGGACTTCGAGGCCGAGCACGGCCCGTTGCCAACCCCATTCAACGGCGCTGCATAGCAGTTTCTTTCACGCGCGCAATCGTGAACACGCACTCTGACAACGCCAGAGAAAAAGCATGCTCTTAGCTGGTTTTTCGCCGGTTCCCCGTTGCAACCAAGCTGTGAACTCGACTACGTTCTCGACCTGCTGAACGGGCCGGACGCTCGGAGGGGGCGGTCGGGGCGGAGCGGCAATTTCGAAACATCCATTTCCGAGGACCGCCGGGCACAGAGGCCCGGTGAGTTGGGGAGGACCATCCATGCAGACAAGGGCGACCGACGCGCCCCAGCACTTGCGCGCGCTCGACCGGGCCAATCAGGTCCGGCTGGCACGTGCTGAATTGAAGCGGGACATCGCCGACGGCAGCCGGACAGTGGCTGAGGTCGTGCACGGATTGCCCGTGGGAATCGGAGAGCATGACGATCTCCGATCTCCTGATGAGCCAGCACCGGTGGGGGCGTACGCGCTGCAAGCGCTTCCTCGCCTCCGTCCCGATGTCGGAGACCAAGACGATCGGCACCATGACCGACCGTCAGCGCACGCACCTCGTGGCCCGGCTGAACGGTCAGATCGTGCACGACCCGTTCTCCGCGCGACTGGCGCTCGCCGGCTGAGATCGTCTGATCCGGCGCGGCTGTCTCCTGGGCGGGAGAGCAGCCGCGTCGCGATCTCGACGATGTGACCGTCCGGATCGCGCAGATACAGCGACCGGAAGCCGCCACGGTCGAAGACCTCCGAGCAGGCGACCTCGCTGGAGATCAGGTAGTCGCGCCAGGCATCGAGCTCCTCGGCCGACTCCACCGCGAGCGCGAAGTGATGCGTGGAGCCCTGGCCCACGACGCCCTCCGGCAGCTGCGGGTACTCCATGATGCTGAGCAGCCGCCCCGGCGTGCCGTCGACGGCGCCGAACCAGACGTGCCGGGTGTCCGGGTCGTCGTCCGAGCGCCCGTCCCGGACGACGCCCAGGCCGAGCACGTCGCGGTAGAAGGCGATGCTGCGCTCGAGGTCGCCGCTGATCAACGTGAGGTGGTGCAGCCCGGTGAGCTGCATGCGGCGCTCCGGTTCGGTGACGCTCATACCTTGAAGCCGACGCCGGTCTTGCGCTTGAACACCGACCGGAAGTACCAGAAGCTGATGGCGAGGACGACGAGCGCCGCGGGCAGGATGATGGGGACGTTCACGCCGATCACGCCCAGGAGGATGGCGGTCAGGACGGTCGGCATCGCGGCCAGCAGCGACGAGTGCGACCGGAAGCCGCCGTAGTGCTCGCGAACCGCGGTGTCGAGCCCCGCCAGCGACGCGAGCGCGAGACCCAGAAGGATCGCCAGGCGGCCCTGCTCGTCCTCCCGGTTGATGAGACCGACGACGAGCGCGACGATGCCCGCCAGCACCGAGAGCTCGACGAGCGGGACCGGGTGCCACGGCGGCTTGGGACGCTGGTCGGCCTTCTCGATGAAGCGATCGATCCGCCCGGTCGGCTGCCGTCGCGGGGCGGCGACCCCAGCCGGGTCGGGCGCGCGCACCGGACCGTCCGCGCGCTTGCGCGAGCGCTTGCCCATCTAGAGAGTTATGCGGTCCGGGGCCGCGGCATCCGCCACGGCCCCCAGGTTAACGGACAGCCGCTGGATATCTTGACGTGCCACCAGCCCGCCAGCATCCCGATGATGCCCAGGCGCGGACGGACCTCCCAGCTCTTACAGCCGGGCTCGCCCACTTGGTCGCCGGTGACGCGGGCGAAGCGGTATTGACCCGGCTCGAGCAGCATCCGCTCGACCAGGTTGCGCTTGGCTTCTTGACGATCGGCAATCCTCGCGCGCATGGCGCGCAGGTCGGTGAGACGGCCGGCGAGGTCGTCGCGCACCGCCTCGAGTTCGGCGAGGCCGAGCAGGCGCGGGCCGGCGTGGCCGGCGACGCGCGGCACCGTCAGGTGCGGCCGAACGGAAACCGCCGTGGTCGCCAGGTCGTATTCAAGGCGTCCGATCTGCTCCCGCAGCGCTTGGCGCGCGGTGGATTCGTCGACTTCGACGAACGGGCGGTGGGTCTCGAGGAGAGCCACACTGAAAATGGTACTACTCGCCGTGAGCGTTTAGGCGGCGCTTTCCACAATGATGTCCGCCGCCGACCAGAGCGCCTCCGAGACGCTGATGTTCGGGACCCCCTCCACCTGGACGGCGAACAGGCGGATGCGCTTGGTCCCTGAGACGGCGGTGTGGTTCTTGGCGACGTCGCCGAAGAGGACCGCCACGGGGCCGCCGAGGTCGGCGATCACGAGGCGGCCCGAGGGCAGCCAGAGTGCGTGCGGGTCGGCACGGCCGAGGGGTTCGTGCTCCTCGGCGCGGCGCAGCTCGAGGTCGCCGGTGAGTGTGTCCTCGTCGAGCGCCCACACCGGGACGCTCGTTTCCATGATCGCGATCGTGAGGGCATCGTGGACGCGCGAGCGCGATGTGAAGCCGCCGGCCTTCAGGCGCTCGACGACGACGGCCTCGACCGGCACGCGGTGGACGTCGGGGTCGAGCCCGATGTGGCGGAAGAAGACGCGGTAGGCGTGCGGGATCGGCTTCGAGCGCAGAGCCAGCGCGTGCGAGCCGTAGAAGCGGCTCGACAACACGCTCATGCGGTGCTTGAGCTCGGGCGGGCTGTAGCCCTCGCCGGCGTCGACCTTCAGCGACCACAGCCGGAGCCCGGGCAGCTCCTCGCCGACCTCGGCCTCGACCAGGCACGCCTCCGGCTCGTTCACTTCAGCGCCTTGATCTCCCGCACGATCTCGTCCTCGGATGCGGTACCCAGCGTGGTCTGGGAGACGATGCCGCCCGTGTCGGCGAAGGTGATCGTCGGACAGACGGCGACGGCGAACGCGTTGGCGATGGCACCGTCGTGGTCGTAGGCGACGGGCAACCCCCAGCCGCGTGCGCGGATGAGGTCGTTGAGCTCCTCGTGGTCACCCCGGATCGCGACCGCGGCGAACTGGACGTCCTTGAAGCGCGGGCGCAGCCTGTCGAGCACGTCGATCTGGTCGGCGCACTCCTTCGACGGCTCGACGAGGAAGGCGATCACGTACGGCCCCTCCTCTCCCAGCTCGCACGAGTTGAGGATGTCCTCCCCGCGGACGTCACAGGCCTCGGGAACGCCCTGGGAGTCCTGGATGAGGACGTTGGCGTCGCACTCCTCGTCACCGCAGCGGGTGTTGGCGAGTGCGAGCGGCACCGCGAACGGCGGCACCTCCGTGCCCACCGCGATGCCGCGCGAGCCCGGCCCCTCCGTCGACAGCGTGTTCGCCGTGACGTAGATGATCACGACCGCGAGCACGATCGCGACGATCCAGGTCTGCCTCATGCCGCCTCCTGTTCCAAGGGGGCAGGCTCCTTGGAACGCTCCGCGAGGATGAGCACGGCGGGCAGGACGGCGAGGACGCCGAGCAGGGAGACGGACAGGTCGACCACGGTCACGCGCCCGAAATCCTTCAGCATCTGCACGTCGGAGAACGCCAGCACCGCGAAACCGGCGATCGCGGTCGCCCCCGAGGCGAGCACCGCGGCGCCCGTGGAGGCGTAGGTGCGCTCGAGCGCCTCTCCCACTTCGAAGCCGTCGTCGCGCTCCTCGCGGAAGCGCGCGACCAGCAGCACGGCGAACTCCGTCGAGATCGCGATCACGAGTGCACCGAGGGTGGCCGACATCGGGTTCAGCGGCACGCCGATCAGCCACAGTACGAGCGCCGACCAGCCCGTCGCGAGGGCGATCGGCACGAGCGGCACCCAGGCCCGCTGCCAGCTGCGGTAGACCGCCAGCAGCGCGAGGGCGACGACGAACAGGCCCGCCAGGAGCGTCCCCAGCCGCCGGGCCGGGTCCGACAGCTGCGCGTTGGCCTCCGCCGCGAGCACCGGCAGGCCGCCGAGGCGCGCGGTGACCCCGTCCGGCGGGTCGAGCTCGTCACGCATGACGTCCAGGATCTTCTGCTGACGGTCGAGCGAGAGCAGCTTGATCCCGTAGCTCATCACCGCGCTCTTGCGGTCCTCGGTGATCACCGCCTGCGAGAAGTACTCGGGAACGGCGTCCAGCAGCGCGCGGATGCGCTCCTGATCGGCGGCGGAGTCCGGGGTGCGGAAGAGGTCGGTGAGCGAGACGGCCGGGCACAGCTCGGCCTCGCCGCAGCCGTTCGTCGCCGAGTACTCGAAGCGCTCGCGCAGGCGGCTCTGGTAGTCCGTCATCCACGTGACGATCTCCGGCTGGGTGAGATCATCGGCCTCGACGAGCACCTGCACCTCGCCCGCGATGCCCGTGTCCTCCTGCAGCGAGAGCACGTCGCGGACGGCGGGAAGATCCGGCGGGACGAGCTCGGTGATCTCCGAGACGACCTCGGTGCGCGAGTCGACCGCCCAGCCGCCGACGGCCAGCGCCGCGCCGATGCCCAGCACGAGCACCGGCCGCCGCAGGGCGAGGCTCACGACCGCGCGGCCCGGGCGCGACAGGCGCCGCCCGGCCGACGCCACGAGCTCGTCGGCGCCCCGCATGGCAGCCAGCCCCTTGCGTCGGGGTCGGCGGACGAGCAGCGCCAGCGCGGCGGTGCCCGCAGTGAGCGCGAGCGCGAAGGCGACCACCACGCCGGCCATCAGCACGAGGCCGAAGCCGCGCACCATCGGCACGGGCGACAGCAGCAGGACGGCGAAGCCGGCAACCGTGGCGAGCACCGCGATCGCGATCGTGGGGACGGCCTGCTCGAGCGCGTGGCGCACCCCGTCCTCCTGGACCCGCGCCTGGTACTGGATGGCGTAGTCGACGGCGAGGCCGAGCAGCACCGGCAGCACCGCGATCGAGGCCAGCGTCAGCCGCGCCCCGAGCAGCGACATCAGCCCGAAGACGATGCCCGCGGCGCCCAGCGCGATCGGCAACGGCAACATCCGGAAGCGCGCGCGGCCGAAGACGAGCGGCAGGATGATCGCCATCGCCAGGAGGCCGCCGAGCAGCAGCCCGATCAGCGAGTCGGACAGGGAGTCCGTGATGCCCTCGACGACGACGGGCGCGCCGGAGACGAGATACGAGCCGCCGTTGGCGAGCTTGAACTCCGGCATCGCGACGGCCTCCTTGACCAGGCGGATCGCGTCGGTGCGCTCGGCGTCCGTCAGGCCCGGTTTGAGACGCACGGAGATCAGCGCCGAGGAGTCGTTGGGGAACAGATAGGCGAAGCGCGCCTTGGGCGTGTAACTGCCCTGCGCCGGGTCGAAGACGAGGGTCGAGACGAGCTGCTGGTTGGAGATCGTGAGGTTCGTCGCCGCGTCGGCAGGGATGCCGTAGCGAGCGGCGAGCTGCGCCAGCTGCAACAGCGTCGAGTTCTGGACGTCGCGTGCGGCCGCCTCCCCCGCCCCCGCGATCTGCTCTTCGGTCGCCCCCGCCTTGCGCGCTTCCTGCTCGGCCAGCTTGCGCGCCGCCTCCCCCTGCTCCTGGGCGGCCTGCAGCTGGCTCTGCAGCTGCGTGCCGATCTCGGTCACCGCGGAGTTGATGAACGTCCCCGGGCCGAAGACGACCTGCGCCGGCTTTGTCTCCGCCAGCTGCGCACACGGCGAGTCCGGCCCGCCCGGCGCCTCGATGTCCGGCGGCTTGTTCCCGCTCAGGCAACCTTCGAGCCCGACCAGCAGGCCCAGGTTCTCCGTCAGGACCAGCGACGGCAGATCGCCGCGCACGAGCACGGCGATCGGGTCCTCGCCGAAGCGCTCATTGAGCCGCTCAGTGGCCTGGTAGGAGTCCGTCCCCCGGCCGACCAGCGTGTCCGTCGCCGCGCTCGGCTCCAGCCGCAGCGCGAGCAGTCCGCCCAGCACCGCCACCAGCGCGCACAGCGACAGCATGCGCGCCGGCCGCCGCGCGGCGGCCCGCACGACGCGCGCGCCCCACCCGGACCTCACGGTCGGGCGTTGACCCGCGGGTAGAGGCCGGTCTCGCCCTGGAAGGTGTACGGCCCCTGCTGGACGCAGGGCGGCGCGATGCCCGCCTGGGCGCCGCTGGTGGCCGGGAAGATCACCTCGTTGACGTCCTGGATCAGGTCCGCGGGCAGGAGGCCTTCGAGCGCAGGCGCGATGAACTGGGAGACGACCGGGACGCCGCGGCCGCACTGGCGGCTCTCGAAGACCGGGAAGTCCGGCGTGCCGGCCAGGTCGTAGGCGCCCGGCTTCGTGTACGGGTTCGGCCGGTTGGAGCCGACCCGGCGCGGATAGGCAGCGAGGGTCTCGGGATTCTGCGGGTTCGTCGTGCGCAGGTAGTGCACGCGCTTGTCGCCGACCTGCGTGGTCGCCTGCGTGGCGGCGACGACGTTCGCGAAGAACGCGGTCAGCTCACGCTTGTAGGGCTTGATGAACTGGAGGATCGGCAGCAGCTGGTCCGTGAACGGGTGGAACTGGCGCAGCAGCGGCTTCGTGTCCTCGAGCAGCTGCGACGCGGCCGGGAAGCCGGTCTCGGACGCCGTGATCAGCGTGTCGGTGTCGCGGAACAGGGCCTTCAGATCCGGCGACAGCGCCTCGAGGTCCTGCAGGGTCGGCGTGAGCTCGCGGGCGGCCGGCCGCAGCTGGGTGATCAGCGGATCGGTGTTGCGCGCGAACTCGTTGAGGTCGATGAGCGTCGTCCGCGCCTCGCGCTGGAAGGTCGGCAGGATCTGGAAGATCTGCTGGAGTTCCGAGTTGCGCGCCGAGGTCGCCTCGAAGACGGTGTTGAGGCTCGTGATCATCGTGGAGAGCTGGCCCCGGCGCTCGGAGAGCGCGTCGAAGACCTCGCCCGTGTTGGACACGAGCGCCTGGACGGCGGGCTGCTGGCGGCGCAGGATCGCGACGATGTCCGAGGCCTCCTCGGCGAACGGGCCGAGGTTGCCCAGCGCGGCGTTGATGTCCGGCCCGCGGCCGTCCAGCGCCATCGCCTGGGTCTGCATCCACGTGCGGAAGGCCTCGCGGGTCTCCGGGTTGAAGGCGCGGAAGACCTCGTCGAGCTGCACCGCCTCGGAGATCGCGGAGTCCGGGATCGTCCCGTCCTCGGGAATCGTGTCCGCGGAGTCCGACCCCGGGGTGAGCTCCACGTAGGTCTCGCCGAGCAGCGTCTTCTGGCGCAGGATCGCCTTGACGTCCTCGCGCAGCGGCGCGAAGCGCTCCTCGATCTCCATCTCGACCAGCGACAGGCCGGTCTTGGGATCGGGCTCGATGGTCTTGACCTTGCCGATCGGCACGCCGGAGACGCGGACGTCGGCCTCGGTGGCGAGCGTCGTCGCCTCTCCGAACTGCGCCGTGACGCGGTAGCCCTGCGGCTTCAGCGGCACCGGGCCGCCGAAGGACAGCCACAGGAACAGCAGCAGCCCGAAGCAGGACATCGCGAAGACGACCATCACGGCCACCGCGCGTGCGCTCATTCCGCCGGTTCTCATCGCGTCGTTCCCGTCGGGGTCTGGCCCTGCGGCTGACTGCAGACCTCGGAGGCGCGCGGCAGGTTGATCAGGCCGATCGTGGTGCCGAGCACCTGGTTGACGGCCGCGACGTTGTCGATGATCGCGAGCGTGTCGCAGCCGGCCACGACGGCGCCGCGGCGGACCGCGCCGTGCGCGTCCTGCGTGTTGAACACGCTGGCGCCGAGGTGGTTCGTCCAGGCGAGCCAGAAGAGGTAGCCCTCTTCCACACCGGGCGGGTTGTAGGCGATCAGGTCGGTGAGCCGGTTGACGATGTTGAGCGTCGTGAAGAGGTCGCCGGTGCCCTTGGACAGCGTGTTGACGGCGGGCCGCAGGGCAGTCACGACCGGGCGCGACTCACGCACCAGCGGGCGGATGCTGTCGCGGATGACCGGTGTCGTCTCGCGGAAGAACGGCTGCAGCGCCAGCTGCATCTCGTCGAGGTCGCGCGCACCGGGCCGCAGCGAGTCGAGCGACGGGCCGAGGACGTTGGACAGCTCGCCGACGCGCTCAAGACCGGCCTTCGTGGACGCAAGCGCGGGCGGCAGCTCCTGCAGCGTCGCGCGGATCGAGGACTCCTCCTGAGCGAGCACGCGCAGGACGGCACCGTTCGAGTTCACGAACTGCGCGAGCTCGTCGTCGCGATCGCCGAGCTCGTCGGCGATCAGCGAGAAGTTGTGCATGACGCGCGCGATGTTCGCGCGGCGCTTGGCGAGGCCCTCGTTGATCGAGCGCAGGTTCCGCGCGGTGGGCCGGAAGGTGCGGATCGTGTCGCCGAGCTCCTTGCCGCGGCCGTTGAGGCCCGTGGCCGCGTCCGTGACCAGCACCTGCAGCCAGGCGCGTGTGTCGCCGTCCAGCGCGGCGAGGAACTCGTCGAGGTTGACGTCGGGAGCCGTCTGCGCGATCGGGACCGTCTCGTTCTCGGGCAGCTTCCCGGCCTCCTCCGTCCCCGGGTTGAGCTCGACCGTCATGTCCTTGAGGCCGGTCTTCGGCCGCAGGAGCATCGTCGCGTCCTTGTAGACGGTGACGGCGTCCTCGTCGTCCTGGTCCAGGCGCAGGCCGAGCACGGCCTTGCCGTCGACCAGCTTGACCTCGGAGATCTCGCCGATCTTGACGCCGGCGACGTTGACGGTCTGGCCCTGGCCCGGCGTGACGGCCTGGCCCGTCTGGAACTCGCCCTTGAACTCGTAGAAGTCCTTGCCGATCACCGGGAACCAGGCCGGCAGGGTGAGCCGCTGGTTGGTGAGGATTATCACGGAGACGAACCCGGCCAGCACGAACAGGCCGATGATCGCGGCGAAGTCGACGAGGTGCTTGCGGATCGCGGTCATGGCGTCGGGATCGGGATCGTCGGGACCGGGATCAAGGGAGTCGGCGTGGGCGTCGGGGTCGTCACGGTGGCGGGGCTGCCGACCGAGCCGGTATTGCTCCACGGCCCGTTCACGTTCGGGATGCGCGAGTCAGCGCAGGGCGTGCCCTCGTTGTAGGGCGGCTTGCGTCCCGGGGTCGCCGGCTGCGTGCCCGAGCCCGGGAAGAGGTTGGCGAACAGCGGCGCCGGGCTGTTCTCGCCCAGCGCGATCGTCTGCGAGCCGCCGCCTGGCTGGAAGTGCACGTAGCCGCCGTTGCCGTCGAAGCCCTGGCCCTCGCTGGCGAGGCCGACGAGCGTGTAGGCGAACTCGCGGTAGTTGGGCTGGCCCGTGCGGAACTGGTCGTCGATGACGAGGTCGCCCGTGGGCAGGATCGTCTCCGTGGCGCAGCGCGCGAGCGCGTCTGCCGCCGGGAAGAGCTTCAGCGAGGCGTCGACGAAGCGGGCGGTGTCACGCGAGGCCGGCTGCAGGTCCTGCGCGAGGCCCTGGAGCTCTTCGGGCGAGACGAGCTTGATGGTCTCCGCGATCCACGGGAAGCCGGCCTTGATCGTGTCCGGCGTCTCGCGCACGCCCGGCAGGATGTCGACCGAGAAGGCGCGGATCGAAGGCAGCGCGTCGTTGACGCGCGCCAGCGCGACGTTGGTCGTCTCGAGCGTCGGGCCGAGCTCACGGATGGTCGTGCGCAGGTTGTCGGACTCGGCGGCGAAGGCGCCCATCGTGGTGGAGAAGTCGGTGACGAGGTCCTGCAGCTGCTGCTCGTTGCGACCGAGGCCCTCGGTGGCGCGCGCAAGGCCGGAGATCAGCCGCGGCAGGTCCTGCTCGGGCTCCGTGCCCAGGAACGCCTCATTGACGATCGAGGTGGAGCGCTCGGCCGGTGCGATGTCGGCGTAGGCCTTGTTGAAGGACGGGGCGCCGCGCTTGAGGCCGCGCCCGAGCTCGTCGAGGATCGTCCGCAGGTCGGTGCGGGTCGGGTCCTGCAGCGCGGTCAGCACCTGGTCGAGCTGCACGGGCGTCGACGTGTTGGCGATCGTGATCGTGTCGCCGTCGTCGAAGGTCGGCGCGCTCGGCGTGCCTGGCTTGAGATCGATGAAGAAGTTGCCCTCGAGGAAGATGCGCGGGCGGATCTTGGCCGTCGCGTCCGTGTGGATCGGCAGGCCGTCCTCGTTGATCTGCATCGTCACGACGGCGGCATCGGAGTCCTCGAACGGCTCGATCGCCTTGACCTTGCCGATGGCGACGCCCGCGATACGAACGGGCGAGTTCTTCTTGATCGAGTTCGCCGACTCGAAGACGGCCTTCATCTCGAACGACTTGGTGAACGGGATGTCCTTCGTGAAGCCGAGGTACGTCGCCGCGCAGATGATGACCAGCGCGACCAGTCCGTAGCGGAAGAAGTTGGGCTGCCGGCGGTTCACGGGTTGCCGTCCGTGGTCGCGGACTGAACGCCGGGCACGTTGCCGATCTGCGTCTTGCCGGCGATGTAGGTCTCGTTGCCGGCCTCGCACTCCTTGGGCTGCCCGGGGGAGGCCGTGTTCGGGTACGGGTTCATGTGCAGGTGGTTTTCCTGCGTCGGCCCGTTGGCGGGGCCGGTGGAGGGCGCGCCCTCGTTGTTGGGGCCCTGCGGCGTGGCGATGATGATGAAGCGCTGCGTGGTGCCGGAGCTGTCGCCGACGGTCAGCAGGTCAGAGACGTTGCGGAACCAGTTGGCGATGTAGTTGCACTGTGTCTGGGCGGGAGCCAGGAAGTGCAGCGTCGGGCGCAGCGTCTTGGCCGTGACGGTCAGGTCGTTGAGGCCGCGCGGCACCACGTCGTCGGTGGCGAAGTCCTCGAGGGAGATCAGCAGATCCTCGAGGCGGCGGTCGAAGGCGGGGGTGCGGCGCAGCACCGGGGTGCCGATCTCGAGCGCCTCGGAGAGGTCCGGCGCAGCGTCGGCAAGCGCGTTGACGCCCGGGCGCAGCTCGGCCATGAGCCGCTCGGAGTTCTCCAGGAACGGACGCTGGATGCGGAACGACTCGACGGCGGCGTCGAGGGTCGCGGGACCCTCGGCGATCGTGTCCTGGATGAACGGGCGCGCGACCTCGGCCAGCGAGCCGAAGGTGGAGGCGGCGTTCACGAACAGCTGGGCCTGGGAGTCGGCGACGGGCGCGACCTCGGCGCCGGCCTGCCCGAGCCCCCGGATGAAGCCGGTGAGGTCGGTCTTGGGATCGGCGAGGTAGCGCGCGACCGGCTCGAGGTCGGTCAACAGCGGCCGGAAGGCGGCGATCGCGGTGTTGATCGACTCGCCGCGACCGGCCAGGGCGGTGCCGAAGCCGAGCGTCGAGTCGCGGATGCCCTCGCGCGTCTTCTCGTCGAAGGTGTCGATCAGCTCGTCGAACTCCACCTGCGGCGGCTTGGAGGCCGAGACCGGCACGGTGGCGCCCGCGGCGTAGCCCTCCTCGGAGTCGCCGCGCGTGATCTCCACGTACTTGAGGCCGAGCAGCGACTTCGGGCGGACGATCACCGTCGAGTCGTCGGGCAGCGGCTCCACGGTCTTGTCGAGCTTGAGCTCGAGCGTGGCGATCGTCGTCCCGTCGTCGAGCGTCTTGGGCTTGATGGTGGAGATCGCGCCGACCCGCGCGCCGCCGATGCGCACCTCGTTGCCCTCGACCAGGTTCGCCGCGGTCGGCACGTCGACCTTGAGGTCGTACGTGGGCACGAACGGCAGGCCCGAGTTGGCGTTGTAGGAGAGGAACACCGCGACGATGACCACGAGCAGCGTGACCGCGCCGATCAGCACAGGGTTCGCCAGCGGAGAGGAGCCGGACCGCCTCACGGCTGCTCACCTCCGAGCAGGAAGTCGAGGAGGTCCTCGCTGGACGCCGGTGTTGCGGTCGCGTCGGCGCCGCCGGGCGTGTCTCCGGCGTCCTCGTCGTCGGCGGGCGCCTCCGTGCCGCCGTCGAGCGGGGCGAGGTTCTCCGCGACGATCTTCTCGACGCGCTCGCGGCCGGCTTCGCCGAGCACGTCCTCGGGATCCTCACCGGCGAGGACGCGGGCCGTGCGATCGATCAGCGTGTCGCCGGTCGGCTTGGCGCCGCGGGTGGCCGACGACGACGGCAGGAACTTCGAGAGGCACTCGGAGGCCGGCGTCGTCGCGTAGGTCGAGCAGGTGTTGACGACCAGGCCCGCGCGCAGGAAGTGCCCGAAGGAGTCGAAGCCGTTGACCGCCTGGGCCTGGAAGTAGAGGTAGTCCAGGACGCGCTCGATGCCGTCGTTGCGCTCGAAGGAGGTGAGGACGTCGGCGAGGTCACGAGCGACCGGGCGCAGCTGCGAGCCGAAGTCGCGCAGGTCCTCGACGATCGGCAGCGAGGCGCGCAGGGCCGGGATGCCCGGCTTGCCGACCGCGCCGAGGCGCGTCAGCGCGGGCGTGGCGGCCTCTGCGAAGGGCGCCGTCTGCTCGATCAGCCGGTTGATGTCCGTCGCCGCGGTCAGCAGGCTGTTGGCGACCGGGATCGTCTCGTCGGAGAACCCGATCAACCTGTCCATCGTCGGCTGGATCTCCTCGAGGAAGGTCGGCAGCTTCTGGAAGTTCTGGGCCAGCTCGGTCTGGCGCTCGACGGTCGCGTCGGCGAGGTCGGTCGTCGTCGTGATGGTCTCCGTGATCGACTTGCGCTCGTCGGCCAGCGGAGCCAGGATCGTGTCCGAGTCGACGGCGAGCTGCTGGAGCACCTTGTTCTGGTCGGCGATCAGCCGCAGCACGTCGTTGGTCTCCTGCAGCGCGGGAGCGGCGCGGCGGATGACCTCGTTGAGGTCCTCGCCGCGGCCGGCCAGACCGGCGCCGAGCTCGGAGAGGATCAGGCTCAGGCGCTGGCGCACCGGCAGGCGGTTGACGTTGCCGATCAGGTCCAGCGCGACGGTCGTGCGGGTCTGCTCGACGGGCAGGACCGGGACGCCCCCGTCGCCCTCGGGCAGTGGCGGCGCCTCGGGCTCGCCTTCGCCGCGCGGCTGCGTGAGCGCGCACTCGACGAACTGCTCGCCGATCAGCGACTGCGGACGGATCGAGCAGGTCGCGTCCTTGCGGAAGTCCTGGTAGCCCGGCTCCTCGATGGAGAATTCGACCGCGGCCTTGTTGTCCGGCGTCACCCGCAGCTCGCTGATGCTGCCGACGCGGACGCCCGCGACCTTGACGTCCTCGCCGGGGACGACGAACGCCGCTGTGTCGAAGATCGCGATCACGCGGTAGCCGGAGCCCTCCTTGCCCTGGATGCCGAGGGCGACGACGGCCGCAACGGCCACGAAGACGATGAGCGCTACTCGCTTCACGGGCCGCTCGGGAACTGGTCGGGGTCGCAGGCGCCCTTGGGCACCATGCCGACGGTGTCGTT
>CAVXBH010000052.1:0-40602 GCA_963759945.1 uncultured Solirubrobacteraceae bacterium
CACAGGCTCGGCGTTCCCGATCCTCGAGCGTCAATCCCAGCTGCTGGCCGAGCACCTGACGGGACGGTGGGCGCCGCCGTCGCCCGCGGAGATGCGCGCGGACTGCGACCTGCGCTACCGCAAGGCGCACGCGCGCTGGGGGGACCACGGCCGTCCGACGATGCGCGTCGACTTCGACGCCTACATGCACGAGCTGCAGGTCGAGATCGACGAAGGACGCAAGCGGTGAGAGCGATCGTCACGGGAGCAGGCGGCGCGATCGGCTCGGCGATCGTCGCGCGGCTGCGGGCGCGTGGCTGGCAAGTCGTCGGGCTCGACCTCGTCGCCGGTGAAGACGTGCTCGCCTGCGACGTCACCTCGGATGAATCGGTGGCGGCGGCGGTGCCGGCCGCGATCGCGCAGCTCGGCGGGCTGGACGCGCTCGTCAACAACGCCGGCATCGGCGGGCCCGCCAGTGCGGGGGTGGCGCCCGACGCCCACGTCCTGAAGATGATCGACGTGAACCTGCTCGGCGGCTGGCGCGTGACCGCCGCGGCGATCGAGTCGCTCGTCGAGTCGCGCGGGCAGGTGGTCTTCGTCGGCTCGCGCATGGCCTTCCTCGGCCTGCCGCTCGGCGCGGCCTACGGGGTCTCCAAGCGCGGCGTCACCGCGTACGCCGACGCGCTGCGCGCCGAGTACGGGACACACGTCGGTGTCACCTGCGTCCATCCCGCCTTCATCCGCACGCCGATCCACGACCGCACGCGCGAAGCCGGCCTGCAGCTCGAGGGCTTCAGCCGCGAGGAGCCGCTTGAAGGCGTCGTCGACAAGATCGTCGCCGGGTGCGAGGGAGCCGGAGGCCGGGACGTCGCCGTCACCCGCGGGGGCGCGCTCCAGCTCGCGGTGGTCCGGCACCTGCCCGGGCTCGTAGACCGCGTGGTGGCCCGCACACTGCGCAAGCGCATCGGCGCCGGCGAACTCGACGGCGCGCCGATCTCCGCCTCGCTGCGGCAGCGCCACGGCCGCTGATCGGTCTAATGTTCAAAGGCATGGATGTGCTCGGAAGAAACAACGTGCAGACGCACGGCAAGCTCGACGCGCCGCCGATGGTGTTCGCCCACGGCTTCGGCTGCGACCAGAACATGTGGCGCTTCGTCTGGCCGGCGTTCGAGCGCACGCACCGCATCGTCCTGTTCGACCACGTCGGCCTCGGCGGTTCGGACCTCGCGGCCTTCGATCGCGCTCGCTACGCGTCGCTGCACGGCTACGCGCAGGACGTCCTCGAGATCTGCGAGGCGCTGGACCTCCGCGACGTCATCTTCGTCGGGCATTCCGTCAGCTCGATGATCGGCGCCCTCGCGGCGGCGGAGCAGCCCGACCGCTTCGCGCAGCTGGTGATGATCGGGCCGTCGCCGCGCTACATCGACGACGAGGGCTACGTCGGCGGCTTCACGCGCGAGGACATCGAGGGGCTGCTCGAGTCGATGGACGCGAACTACCTGGGCTGGTCCGGCGCGATGGCGCCCGTGATCATGGGCAACGCCGAGCGCCCCGAGCTGGGTGACGAGCTGACCAACGCCTTCTGCCGTGCCGATCCCGACATCGCCCGGCACTTCGCCGAGGTCACCTTCCTCTCCGACAATCGCGCGGACCTGGCGGCCGTCACGGCCGACACCCTGGTGCTGCAGTGCAGCGACGACGCCATCGCTCCCGACGCGGTCGGCCTGTACGTCTCCGAGCAGTTGCCACGCGCACGCTTCCACCGGTTGCGGGCGACGGGGCACTGCCCCAACCTGAGTGCGCCGGAGGAGACCGTCGACGCGATCCGGAGCTTCGTCAGCGTCGTGACGGCCGTCGCGCGTCTGCTCGAGGAGTCGGCCGAGGATCTCTTCGAGAACGCGCCCTGCGGTTACCTCTCGACCCGGCTGGACGGCACGATCGCCCGGGTCAACCGGACGCTCGAGACCTGGCTCGGCCGCGAGCGCGAGGAGCTCGTCGACACGGTCCGCTTCCAGGATCTCCTGACGCCGGGCGGCCGGATCTACCACGAGACGCACTACGCGCCGCTGCTGCGGATGCAGGGCGCGGTCAACGAGATCGCAGTCGAGTTCGTGCGGGCCGACGGGACGCGCCTTCCGGCCCTGATCAACTCCGTCCTGCGAACGGATGAGCAGGGCGTGCCGCAGCTCGTCCGCACCACGATCTTCGACGCGACCGACCGCCGGCGCTACGAGCAGGAGCTCCTGCGGTCCCAGCGCCACGAGCACAACGTCGCCCGCGCAGCTGTCGCGCAGCCTGCATGCCCGGCGCCCTGCCCGAGCGCGAGGACGTCGCGATGAGCGCCGCCTACCGCCCCGCGCTCGCCGATCCCGCGGTCGGCGGCGACTGGTACGACGCGTTCTGGACCGGTCCGGACACGGTGGCGCTGACCGTGGGCGACGTCGTGGGCCGCGGGATCCAGGCCGCGGCGGCGATGGGCCAGCTGCGCAGCGCCGTGCGCGCCCTGGCGGTCACCGGCCTCGCGCCCGCACGGCTGCTCGACGCGCTCGACGAGTACGCGCGCCGGCACCGCATCGGCCAGATGGCGACGGTCGTCCACGCCGAGCTCGATCTCGCCAGGGGCGAGCTGCGCTACGCCTGTGCGGGTCATCCGCCGCCGGTGGTCGCGGCCCCCGGGATGGACGCGGAGGCCGTGTGGGGAGGCCGCTCGGTCCCGCTCGACGTGCTCCACGCGCCTCCGCTGCCGTGGGACGAGGGCACCATCCCCTTCGGTCCCGGCTGCCACCGTGTTGCTCTACACGGACGGGCTCGTGGAGCGCCGCGGCGAGCAGATCACGGACGGCATCGAGCGCCTTTCCACCGCCCTCAACGAGTGCGCGGACAAGCCGTCGGCCGACCTCGCCGACTGCCTCGTCGAACAGTTGTGCGGCGACGAGGTCGTCGACGACGACGTCTGCGTCCTCGCCGCCCGCCGGGCCAGCTGATCGCTCAAAGGGCTCGCGGCCTGCTCGGGCCGGGCGACGCCCTCCTCGATCGCCGCCTCGAGGACGGCTTCGGCGACGCGGTCGTGGACGGCGCGATCGAGCGCGTCGGGGACGAGCTCGGAGTCGAGGGTGAGCTCGGCGATCGCGCGGGCGGCGGCGAGCTTCATGGCGGTGGTGATGCGGTCGGCGCCGGCGAGCAGGGCGCCGCGGAAGATGCCGGGGTAGCCGAGGACGTTGTTGACGGAGCGCCCGTCGGCGGCGAAGGCGGCGCCGACGGCGAGCGCGACCTCCGGCTCGATCTCGGGCGCCGGGTTGGTCAGCGCGAGGATCACCTGGCCTGGGCGGACCATCGCCGGGGTGATCAGGCCGGGGCGGCCGGTGGTGGCGACGACCAGGTCGGCGCGGGCCATCACGTCGTCCATCGTGCCCACCGGTTCGATGCCCGCCTCGCGTGCGCGCGCGTGGGAAGCGGCGTCGGGATCGAAGGCGAGGACGGCCGCGGCACCCGCCTCGACCATCAGCGCGGCGATGCCGAAGCCGGCCGCGCCGAGCCCGATCTGGCCGACGACGGTGCCGCTCGAGCTCGCGGCCCACCGCGCGGCAGGCGGCGAGCGCCGCGGCGACGGTGACGACCGCGGTCCCGTGGACGTCGTCGTGCATGACGGGCTGGGGGAGCGCCTCGATCAGCCGCCGCTCGATCTCGAAGCACGCGGGCGCGGAGATGTCCTCCAGGTGGATGCCGCCGAAGGTCGGGGCGATGCGCACGACGGTCTCGACGAACTCGTCGGGGTCGCGCGTGTCGATCAGGATCGGCATCGCCGAGATGCCGGCGAACTGCTGGTAGAAGACGGCCTTGCCCTCCATCACCGGCATGGACGCGACCGGGCCGATGTCGCCCAGCCCGAGTACGCGCGAGCCGTTCGTGCAGACGGCGACCGTCCGGCCGATCATCGTGTAGCGGTTGGCGAGCGCGGGGTTCTCGGCGATGGCGAGGCAGATGCGCGCGACGCCCGGCGTGTAGACGTCGCGCATCTCCTGCAGCGTCGTCACGGGCGTGATCGGCTCGATCGCCAGCTTGCCGCCCTCGTGGCGCATGAAGGCGCGGTCGTGGTGCCAGAGGACGCGCGCGCCGTCGAGCTCGTTGATCGCGTTGGCGATCTCCCAGGCGTGCCCGGGATCGCGCACCTCGATGGTGATCTCGCGGATCGCCTGCTCGCGCGCGATGCTCACCGTGACGATGTCGCCGATCAGTCCCTGGTGCGAGGCGATCGCCGTTGCCACCGCGGCCAGCTGGCCGGAGCGGTGCGGGATCTGCACCCGGAACGTGACGTCCAGCGGCACGGTGGCGCGAGCGTACTCCGATCGGGCGGCAGGAACAGGGTGCGTTGCGGCGAAACGCTCGCGTTGCTCCCTCTATGCAAGGACGTACGACATGAAGACCCGAAGCTTTCTCGTTGCGCTGCTCGCCTCCGGCGCCATCGTCGGTTGTGGCGGCGACGACAACGAGGCCCTGTCCTACGACGGGTTCGTCTCGGCCGCCAACGAGGTGTGCGCCGCTGCCGAGGACAACATCGATCAGGCCAGCCAGGGTCTCACGGGCAACCCGAAGGACGACGTCGAGATCTACGACGAGCTGATCCCCGCGCTCGAGGACGCGACGGGCAAGATCGGTGACATCGACCCGCCCGCGGAGCTGCAGGACGCCTACGACGACTTCGTCGAGGCCACCAGCGCTCAGCTCGATGGCGCGCGCGACGCGAAGGCCGCGGCGGAGGACGGCGACACCGCCGAGTACCAGCGCATCCTCGAGGACCTCCGCCCCTACGGCGAGCAGGCTGACCTGGCCGGCTCGAAGATGGGCGCCGCAGACTGCGTGGGCTGATGTGACGGCCGCCGCGTGGCCGCTGCTCGCGACCGCCGTCGGCGTGTTCGCGGGCGGCGGCTACGGGACCGGCGGCCGGATCGCGTTCGGGGCGGCCGCGCTGGTGGCGTGCGCGGCGGTCCGGCCGCGCCACTGGCGTGAACCGGTGGCGCTCGTCCTGCTTGCTCTGGCAGTGCTCGGCACCGCGTCGACGGTGTGGACCGTCGGGCTCGTGGGGGAGTCGCTGCGCTGGGGGCTGGTGACGGCGGGCTACGCCGCGCTCGTCCTGACCGCCGCCGCCGTCGACCGCCCGGAGCCGCTCGCGATCGGGCTTGCGGTGATCGCGGTGGTGGCCGGAGCGCTCGGGCTCGTCTCCGTCGTGCTGCACGACTCGACCTTCGCGGTCGACCGTCTCGGCGGCTGGCGACCGGGCGGGCCCTTCGAGTACCCGCCGGCACTGGCGCTCGTCCAGGTCGGTGCGCTGCCGGTGCTCTTGAAGCACCGGTCGTGGATCGGGCTCGCGATCGCCGCGGCGGTGCTGCTGCTCGCCGAGAGCCGGACCGCACTCGGACTCGCGGCGGTGGTGTTGGTCGTCTATCTCGCTCCACGCCCGCGGGTGGTGCTGGCCGTGGCCGCGCTCGCCGGCGCCGTGGTGGTCGCCGTCGGCGGCCTGCACAACCGCGGCGAGACCTGGGAGGCCGCGATCCAGACCTTTGCCGACCGGCCGTTCATCGGCGCGGGCGCGGACGCCTTCCTCACCGCGAGCGTCCGCTACCAGGACGGCTCGACCATCGCCTTCGCCCACGACCTCCCGCTCGAGCTCGCAGCGGAGCTCGGCATCCTCGGCCTGCTCCTCGCCCTCGCCCTCTACGCGACCAGCGGCCGCCTCGTCTGGCGGGCCCGCGCGACGCCGGCCGCCTACCTCCTCGGTCCGGCCGTCATCGCCTTCCTCGTCTCCAACCTCCTGGACTGGACCTGGCACCTCGCGGGGGCCGGCGCCATGTGGGCAGTCGCCGTCGGCGCCCTCGCGGGTGCTACCCCGACGCTTGGCCCAGCGTCAGAGCGTTGGCTCTCGCCGTCTCACGTAACGGCTCCGGCGCGAGGTCGAGATTCCCCGGCCACGTGAGCGTGCCGGTCTCCGGGTTGACGAAGACCTGTGCGAAGAATTCCGGATCGCTCAGCGGCTCGAGCACCCCCGACCAATCCTTGCGGGTGAAGTCCACGTCGCCAATCAGGCCGTCGACGTAGGTGACGCGGACACGCTGGTCAGCCAGGACCTCGACCTCGGCGATGTCGACCAGTTCAAGCATCGAGTAGACGGCGCGGCAGCAAGGCTTCGGACCCAGGGGGATCCGGAGATCGGTTGCGAGGCGCCCTCGCCGGTGCTCAGTCCAGGAGGTAGGTGACGTAGGCCGGGCCGAGAATCGCGCGGGTCGGGCCGTCGTAGAAGATCGTCACTGCCCCGACCTTCTTGATCGCCCGCAGCGTCGGCGCCGTGAGGAGGATCGTCGCCTCGTCGTTGCGGCGGTTCGGGAGCTTCGTGGTCACGCTCGCGTCGGCCTTGTCGGCGATGATCACGTCGGAGCGCACCTTGCACTTCTCGAGGCAGAAGTTGGGGACCGCCACGGTCAGCTCGCGGCCGTCGAGCGTGATCGCGTTGGGCACCGTGAGGGTGACCTTGGTCGAGGGGAAGCTGATCTCCTCGCAGTCGGCGGGTACGGCGGTGCGGCCGAAGTTCTCCGCGGCGTCGTCGTCGTCGCCGCAGAGCAGACTGTCCGGCGCGACGAACTCGCCGCGTCCCATCAGCAGGTCCTTGCCGGCGCCCCCGTCGGCCGTCTCGACCTTCGCGCCGAGGCGGATCTCGTCGTCGCCGTCGCCGCCGAAGACGAAGGACGGGCCGCCGACCGCGCGGATGTCGTCGGCTCCGCCGCCGCCGTCGAGCCGCGTGCCCGTGCCGGAGTCCTTGACGGTGTCGCGGACCTCGTCCCGGCCGCCGCCGGCCGTCACGATGTCGTCCCCCGAGCCGGTGGTGATGTCGTCGGGTCCGCCGCCGCCGTCGATCAGGTCGTCGCCCGCGGCGCCGTCCAGGCGGTTGCCCTTGCCGTCGCCCGTGAGCTGGTCGTTGCCCTTGCCGCCGATCACGCCGTCGGCGCCCGTGACCATGTCCTGCTCGCCCTCGGGACCCATGGGTCCGGGCGCGCTCAGGTCGGCGATGACCGGGTCGGTGACGCCGGCGAAGGACACCGTCTGGCCGTCCCCGGGGCCGGCGTCGATCGTGTCGACGCCCGGCCCACCGGTGAACTCCTGGAAGTCGTTGGACCCGGTCAGCGTGTCGGTGCCCGGGCCGCCGAGCAGGCGCGCCGTCGCACGCTCGCTGGTGAGCTGGTCGTCGCCCTCACCGCCGAGGAGCGTGACCGCGGAGGCCTCGATGCTGTCGTTGCCGGGACCGCCGTCGACCAGGCGGGCAACGACGCCGCCGCCGTCAGCGGTCGGCGGCAGGGCGAGGCTGTCGTCACCGTCGCCGAGCTTGGCCTGAAAGAAGAAGAACTCCGGCGTGGGGCAGGTCGCGACGCCACCCTGGACGGAGCAGGGTGCGGTCGCCTCGATCGTCGCGCCCGGGTCGGTCAGGGTGATCCTGCCGTTCTTGATGGAGACGGAGACCACGTTGGCCTCACCCGGCGCCGCGGTGTAGGTGAAGACGGTGTTGGAGTTCTCCTGCGAGCGCGACAGCGTCGACGCCGACGCGGCGCCGGGCGCGAGCAGCAGCAGGAGTCCCACGATCGAGAAGCGCCTCATGGACGGGATTATCCTCAGACCATGGCCGATTGCGAAACGGGGATCTGCGGGGCGGACGTCCCGCCCCTGATCGGCTCGACGCTGACCGGCACCGGGCTGACGGTCGAGCAGGCCGCCCGGCTCGTCGCCGCGGGCGAGGATCCCCCGCTGCTCACGGACGTCCAGCGCCGCATCGTCGAGCGCTGGATCACCGAGCACCCCGCGTCAGCGTTCTGACTGTCAGCCGAGCGAGATGCCGACCTGGGTGCGGGCGGCCAGCACGGTCCCGGGCGCCTGGTTCTGGAACTTCACCTTGGCCGGTCCCCTGCCGCTGCGGCCGACCTTGCCGAGCCGGCAGTTCGCCGTCCGCAGGGCACGCGCGGCAGCCGGGCGCTTGAGGCCGACCAGCTTGGGCACGCGGCACGCGGTCTTCGGGATCTCGAGCTTGACGTCGAAGGTCTCACCGTCGCGGCTGACGTCGGTGACGACGAAGCGTCCCTGCGGGTCGGCGAAGCTCTTGCCGGGCAGGAGCTGCGCCTTGCCGCGGTCGTCGCAGGACGTGTCGTCGGGGGCGGGATCGGCGACGCGGATCGGACCGCCGCCCTGCGGAGCGCTCACGGCGGCCGAGTAGACGAGAACGCCCGGTTCACTCCGGCAGAACGTGCCGGTCGGATCGGTGCGGGCCTCCACCACGACGGCCTGTCGGCGGCCCGTGCGGATGGCGAGGGCCTTGGTCCCGCCCGAGGCGGTGACCGCGGTGAGGCGCGCGGAGGTCGTCCTGCGCACACAGCGGATCTCGGACTTCTGCATCCAGCCGACCAGCAGCCGGGTCCAGGCCGTCATCGGCGTGTCCGGCTGGTACGTGTAGGCCATGATGTCCCACGGCCCGACGTAGTCGGAGATGGACGAGTCGTAGGGGTAGAGGTCCGGCAGGCCGAGGAGGTGGCCGGTCTCGTGCAGGAAGACGGTGTGGCTGCGAGACGTGGGGTCGCCCGTGCCGAGCGTCACGCCCGAGCCGATGTCGTGTCCGTCGGCCTTGAAGTATTCGCCGGAGGCAACAGCGTCGGCGGCGCTGCGCAGCGCGGCGGTGGGCGGGGTCACGACGTAGACCGTCGAGTAGGAGGAGAAGTCGAACTCCGGGTCGACCTGGGCGATCGCCTTCGCGATGAAGCCGTGGTGGTCCTCGTAGGAGGGAGCGACTCCCTCGCCGAAGCCGTAGGTCGAGAACGCTTCGGGCATCCGGACCCACTTCGCGTGGGGCGTGACGTCCACCGTGAACTCGCCGCGCGAAAGCGTGCTGAAGGCGGCGCTCGCCTGCGGGACCCAGTTGTCGTAGAGCGCCTGCGGGTCCGTTCCCGCGCCCGTGGCGTCGGCGAAGTCGACGAAGATCATCGCCGCGCGCAGTGGCTTGTCCGATGCGTCGTAGAGGCCGTCGAGCAGGTTGCCCTCGAGCTGGCAGGGGAACGGGCTCGGGCCTCCAGGCCCGGTGACGATCGGGAGCGGCTTCGGCGCGCCGACGACGACACCCTCGGTCACCGGCGCCTCTTGGGCTGAGGCCGGGGAGGCGAACACGACTGCTGCTGCGGCGAGGACCAGCGCGAGGGTCTTGGTCCAGACGCCCGCGTTCCTGGACTGGTCGCCACCCCTTGCGATTGACCGGACGGTGCGCAGCATCGGGCGGATCGTAGTCGCCGTGGAGACGTGTGTTCTGTCGCCGCCGCGACAGACGGACCGCCGCCTTTCCCGGAGCCTTCCTGGAGTCCGAACCACCCGACCAAAAGGACCCGAAATGCGTTCCCTCATCTCCCGCCCCACGCCCGCCTTCGCCATCGCCTTCGTCGCACTCCTGTGCTCGCTGGCCGGCACCACCTACGCCGCCGCGAAGATCAGCGGCAAGGCCATCCAGAAGCAGACCGTTCCCGCCAATCGAGTCGTGCCCAACGCTCTCACCGGCGCCCAGATCAACGAGGGCCTGCTGGCGCAGGTGCCCTCCTCCGTCCAGGCGGACAAGGCGACGACCGCCGACAGCGCGACAACCGCCGAAACCGCCGACAAGGCGACGACTGCGGACTCGGCGACGAACGCCGACAACGCCGCGAAGTTCGGCGGCCGCGAGCCCTCGGCCTACCTGCGTTCCAAGCCGGTCGCCCGCATCGGCCTGAAGCTCGCCGTCCCCGTCAACAGCGGCGTCGAGCAGACGGCGAGCTGCCTGGCCGGCGAAGTCGCCACGGGCGGCGGCGGCGCCTGGTACATCGCTGGAACCGACACCACGGTCAGCGCCGGCACCATCGCCACCTCGGCGCCGCTGCTCGACGCCCAGGGCGCACCGAACGCCTGGCGCGCCGAGGGCAAGAACACCGGCGGCGCGCCGCTGGACTTCCGCACCTGGGTCGTCTGCGTCCCCGCCGGCTGACCTCGACCCGGTGAGCGCGTCCATGGTTCACTACGACCATGGGCGCGCTTCGAGGGGCATTGCTGGTCGTCGGCTGCCTGGTGTTGGCCGGGCCGGCGCAGGCCTCGACGCTGACGTTCGACTCGGGTAGTTACACGCTGACCGGGACGGATGCCGACGAGACACTGACGATCAGCCAGGTCACCGTGGGCATCGAGCCGTCCGTCGTCTTCGAGGACTCGACCGGAGCCCCCACGCTGGGGCCCGGTGCGCCCGTGGACTGCAAACCGACGTCGGCCACGACGGTTCAGTGCACCACGCTGCCGGAAGCGCTGACCCTGGACGGTGGGGCGGGCGACGACGTGCTCACCCCCGGCCTCGGCGCTGAGACCCTCGACGGCGGCGCGGGCACCGATGTCATCGACGTGTCGCTCGAAGGTCGCACGGAGGGCGTCGTCATCGACCTGCAGCACGAGGACGAGTCGGGGCCTGACGACGGTGACGTGATCGAGCGCGTCGAAGGTGCCACCGGCACCGAGTTCTCCGACCAGGTCTACGGAACGGGCCGCGCCGGGACCTTCCGCCTCGGCGAAGGGAACGACTTCCTGGACTCCAACAACCGCCGCCCGGCGACCCGGGACGACATCGAATGCGGCGCGGGCACCGACCGCGCCTACACCGACCGGGTGGACGTCGTACGCATCGACGACTGCGAGAAGGCCGGCTACATCGGCATGAAGAAAGAGGCCGGTTTCATCACCGCCGACTATCCGGTGACCGTCAAGGGTTCCTTCCTGCGGATCAACGGCGCCGGTCTGTGCGTCGCCGGGGGAAAGCCCTGCACGCTCTTCGCGGAGATGGCGGGCGTCGTCAAGCCGAACCCGGAGCTCGAGATCACCGTCCCGCCGGGCAAGAAGCGCAAGCTCAAGTTCCCCGTCACGCCCAAGCAGATCGCGCAGCTGCGCAAGCTCGGCAAGGGCGCGTCCCGCTTCGAGATCGCGCTCGCGAAGCGCAAGCACAGCGCCGCCTCCACCCGCTTCGAGAACGTGACCGTGACGGTTCCCGACTAGGTCGGTGCCCGCCGGGGCAGTATCCCCGGCACCATGGCCGGCGCGCGCAAGGCTTTCGCGAAGGGTGACCCGAAGTTGTTCGTCTTCGGTGCGCTCGGCGGGCTGCTCTTCGGCTACGACACCGGCGTCATCTCGGGCGCCATCCTCTTCATCAAGAAGGACTTCGAGCTCTCGTCGTTCCTCGAAGGCGCCGTCGTGGCGGTGCTGTTGCTGGGTGCCCTCGTCGGCGCCTCGACGGCCGGCCCGCTCTCGGACAGGCTCGGTCGTCGCAAGCTGCTGCTGATCGCCTCGGTCATCTTCGCGGTCGGCGCCATCGGTGCGGCGGTCGCGCCCGGCACCGGCGTGCTGATCCTGTTCCGCTTCGTGCTCGGCCTCGCGGTCGGCTGCGCGGCGCTGACCGTCCCGCTGTATCTGTCGGAGATCGCCCCGCCCGAGGCCCGCGGCGCCATCAGCTCGCTCAATCAGCTGATGATCGTCGGCGGCATCCTCACGGCCTACATCGTGAACGCGTTCCTCGCGCCCGGCGAGGAGTGGCGCTGGATGCTCGGCCTCGCGGTCGTGCCGTCCGTGATCCTGCTCGCCGGCATGCTCACCATGCCCGAGACACCGCGCTTCCTCGTGCGGCAGGGCAAGGAGGACGAGGCCCGCGCGGTGCTCGAGCGGATCGTGGACGCCGACGAGGTCGACTCCGAGCTCGAGGAGATCAAGCGCGTCGACGAGGAGGAGTCGCGCGGCGGCCTGCGCGACCTCGGCGAGGACTGGCTGCGACCGGCGCTGGTGGTCGCGATCGGGCTTGCCGTCTTCCAGCAGCTGATCGGCATCAACACGATCATCTACTACGCGCCGACCACCCTCACCGACGTCGGCTACAGCGACTCAGCGGCCATCACCGCGAACATCATCATCGGCGTGCTCAACGTCGCGATGACGCTGCTGGCGATCAAGCTCGTCGATCGCGTGGGGCGCAAGCCGCTGTTGCTCGCGGGCCTCGCGGGGATGATCGTCTCGCTGACCGTGCTCGGCATCGCGTCGGAGGCGATGGCCGCCCCGGAGAGCGCGAGTGACCCGCTGGCCGTCGTCACGCTGATCTGCCTCGGCACCTTCATCGCGTCCTTCGCCGCGACCTGGGGCCCGATCGTGTGGGTGATGCTTCCCGAGGTGCTGCCGCTGCACGTGCGCGGCGCGGCGCTCGGCGTCGCGATCGGCCTGCACTGGTTCGCGAACTTCGTCGTCTCCCAGACCTTCCCGGTGCTGCTGGAAAAGCTCGGTGCCGGCCCGGTCTTCCTGGGCTACGCAGTCATCGGCGTGCTGGCGACGCTCTTCGTCCTGAAGCTCGTGCCCGAGACCAAGGGGCGCTCGCTCGAGGAGATCGAGGAGCGCCTCCATGGCAAGGGCAAGAAGCGCGGCGGCGCGATCAGCCCGCCGGCCGCACCGTCGTGAGCAGGTACTCCGCGCTCGTGCGGATGGCCGGCGGCTCGACCTCGTTGGCGTCGCGGTAGATCTGCAGGACGTCCTCGCGGGCGGCGTCCCATTTGCCCTCGGGCTCGAGGACGGCGCGGGCCATCACCATCGGCCCGAGCGAGCTCGTGAACAGCGCGACGAAGTCGTCGAAGCGCTCGTACTCCGTCGTGAGCGCGACCGTCTCCGTCTGCACGTCGTGGCCGGCGAACAGCTCGCGGACCCGGTCCTCCGTCCCCCACAGGATCGGCGGCTTGAAGCCCTCCGGAGGCGGCGGCATGTGCTTGCCGAGCGTCATGAACATCTGGCCGTTGAGACCCGCGGGGGTCCATGCTGCCACCGTGATCGCGCCGCCCGGCCGGCAGACGCGCACGAGCTCGGCGGCGGCCTTCTCCTGGTCGGGCGCGAACATCGCGCCGAACACGGATGTGACGCGGTCGAAGCTGTCGTCCGCGAACGGCAGGTCCTGGGCGTCGCCGACGACGAAGGTGGCCTCGACGCCGGCGTCCGCGGCGCGCACCTTCGCGGCTTCGACGAGTTCCGGGACGAAATCGAGGCCGGTGGTGCGGGCGCCGCGTGCGGCGCCGAGGAGCGCCGCCGTCCCGCTGCCGGTCGCGACGTCCAGGTAGTCGTGGCCGGGTTCGAGCCCGACGGCATCCACGACGACCTCGGAGGCACCCGCGATGGTGGGCGCGATAGCGGGCCAGTCGCCGGCGGACCACACGGCCTTCTGCCGCTGGGTCAGGACGGTGTACAGCTCTGAAGAAGCCATGCGCGCAACAATGCCAGCATGAGCCTCGCAATCGAAGCGGAAGGGTTGCGCAAGGCGTTCGGTGAGACGCGGGCGGTCGACGGGGTCGATCTGTCCGTTCGCCGCGGAGCCGTCTACGGAGTCCTCGGCCCCAACGGGGCCGGCAAAACGACCACGATCCGGATGCTGGCCACCCTGCTCACCCCGGACGCGGGCGTCGCGCGCGTGCTCGGCCACGACGTCGTCACCGCGGCCGACGCCGTCCGCGGCGTTGTCAGCCTCACAGGGCAGTCCGCCTCGGTCGACGAGGATCTGACCGGACACGAGAACCTCGTGCTCGTCGGGCGACTGCTCGGGTTCGGCTGGAAGGACGCTCGTGCCCGCGCCGACGACCTGCTCGAGGCGTTCGGCATCGCGGAGGCGGGCGGGCGGCTCGTCAAGAACTACTCCGGCGGCATGCGCCGCCGCCTGGACATCGCGGCGAGCATCGTCGTCACGCCGGAGCTGATGTTCCTCGACGAGCCGACCACCGGCCTGGACCCGCGCTCGCGCAACCAGGTGTGGGACATCATCCGTGCGCTGCAGCAGGCGGGGACGACGATCCTGCTGTGCACCCAGTACCTCGACGAGGCCGATCAGCTCGCGGACGGGATCGCGGTGATCGACCACGGCCGCGTGATCGCCGAGGGCACGCCGGCCCAGTTGAAGGCGTCGGTCGGGACGAGCAACCTGCACGTCCGCTTGCTGGACACCGACCAGCGCCCGCAGGCGCTCGAGACACTCACCCGCGTGCTGGGCGAGACCACCGCAGACAACGATCCGGCCGCGTTGACCGCGGCGTGCACCGACGCCGAGCGCGGGGCAGAGGCCGTGGCCGCGCTCTCGCGCGCGGGTATCGGCGTCGCCGCCTTCAACCTCGGCCAACCGACCATGGACGAGGTCTTCCTGGCGCTGACCGGCAAGCCCGTGGAGGACCAGGGCGAATGACGGTCACCGAGAACCCGGACGTCCGGACCGAGGCGGTTCGCAAGGCCGTCGCGTCGTCGCAGCGCCCGCCGCGCGCCACGGCGGGGGCGGCGGTGGCCACGTTCGCATGGCGCGGCATGCTCAAGGTCAAGCACGTGCCGGAGCAGCTGCTCGACGTGACCGTCACGCCGGTGATGTTCCTGCTGATGTTCACCTACCTGTTCGGCGGCGCGATCGCCGGGTCGACCGATGAGTACCTGCAGTTCGTGCTGCCCGGGGTGCTGGTCATGTCGGTGGTCTTCACCACCGTCTACTCGGGCATCGCGCTGAACACCGATCGGACGCGGGGGACCGTCGACCGCTTCCGCTCGCTGCCGGTGTGGTCGCCGGCACCGCTCGTCGGGGCGCTCGTCGGCGACAGCCTGCGCTACGTGCTGGCCGGTCTCGTGATCCTGGTGCTCGGCGTCGTCCTCGGCTACGACGTCAACGGCGGCATCCTCGGAGTGCTCGGTGGGCTCGCGCTCGTCGTCGTCTTCTCGTTCGGCCTGTCGTGGGTGTTCACGACGCTCGGCCTGCTGCTGCGCTCGCCGCAGGCAACGATGAACGCGGGCTTCATGGGCATCTTCCCGCTCACTTTCCTGTCCAACGTGTTCGTGGATCCGACGACGCTTCCGTCGGCGCTGGAGGCCTTCGTCGAGGTGAACCCGATCACGCAGTTGGTCGACGCGACGCGGAGCCTCTTCGAAGGGGACCCGGCGGGTGGCGAGATCGCCCTCACACTCGGGATCGCAGCGTTGCTGACCGTCATTTTCGTGCCGCTGACCAATCGGCTTTATCGCCGCGGATGACAAAGTCGGGTTGCAATTCGACCGCTGGCGCGGATACGGTCGCGCGCATGCTCAAGAAACTCACACTGTTGTTCGCGGTGATCGTGCTCGCCTTCGGGGTCGTCGCCTGTGGTGGCGATGACGAAGAGCCCGCCTCCAGCGGGACCGAAACGACCGAGACGACGGAGGACACCGGCGGCACCGAAACGACCGAGGACACCGGTGATACCGAGGACACCGGAGGCGAGGAGGACACCGGTGGCATCGAGGACAACCCGGACGTCCAGGCTGCCGTCGAGAGCTGCAAGCAGGCCGTGCAGGCCCAGTCGGGCACGCTCTCCGACGACCTGATCACCGAGCTCGAGGGGATCTGCGACGACGCCGCCACGGACCCGGAGGGTGCGCAGGAGGCAGCCGTCGAGGTCTGCGTCAAGATCGCCGAGGAGATGGTGCCGGAGGGTTCGGCCCGCGACCAGGTGATCGAGCAGTGCGAGGCAGCAGCACCGTGATCTAACGGCTCAGGTCACAACTCGACTTGAGCAACCAGTCGCCGTAGCGGAAGCGCACCTCCGGGGTGCGCTTCTGCGCGGCGCCTGTGCCTTCGGTGGCGAAGACCGTTCCCTGCTCGACGTCTATTCCGAGCAGGACCTCCTCCATCCGCAGGTCGAGCTTCCGCGCCACGGCCATGCCGGCGAAGTGGTCCGCCCCGATCGCGCCGCAGCGCTGCACCGCCTCGGCGCCTCCCGCCCGCTCGACCACCTCCGGTAGCTCCCGCCCGTAGCGCCGGCCTTCCCGGGCGAGGTCATCCACCCGGCCGGCGAGCGGGACCAGGCTGACCGCGGCCGCCGCCAGCGCCACCCAGCGCCACACAGGTGCCAGGTCCAGCGACGTGAGTCCGACACCGCCGATCACGCAGAGCAGCGCCGCCGTCACCGTCAGGTACCGGAGGTTGCCGGTGAAGCCGAGCTCGGCCATCACCGCGACCTCGAGCGTCCAGAACGCCGCGACCACGGCGAGCACCCGCAGCCGCCGTGCCGCGACGACGGCACCGACGAGCAAGGGGAGAGGGACGAGGATCGGCAGCTGCGCGAGGACCGCGAGGAACGGCACCGCCGAATCTCCCGGCGTCCCCGGCGCCGCGTGCGTCGCCCGCGATCCCGCTCGCAACCAGTCGCCCGACCCGATTTGCTCCGGCACCAGCCACGCCGCCAGCACCAGCGCACCGACACCAACCAACCGACCGATCAAGGGGCCTGGCCCCTTGATTGACGCGTAGAGGGCGAGCAGGGGCCAGGCTTCGGGACGGATGAGGGCGGCGGCGACCAGGGCGGCGAGCGCGAGGTTGTGGCGCTCCTCGAGGTGCAGCCAGATCGCGCCGAGGGCGAGCAGCGCGAGCAGGCCTTCGGTGTCGCCGCGGGCGGCGTTGTAGAGGAAGCCCGTCGCGAGGGCCAAGCCGGCGGCAGCGATCACGCCCGCGGCGCGGCCGCCGAGGCGACGGCCGAGCACGAAGGCCATCGCGATGGCCAGTAGCCCGCCGCTGCGGGAGACGATCAGCCACAGCCAGTCGGCGGCGGTGTCGCCGAGGAGCGCGAAGGGCGTCGTGAAGAGGACGGGCAACGGCTTCCACGACGGGCCCTCAACGGTGTGCAGCTCGCCGTTCGAGAGCTGCTCGCCCCAGATCAGCCACGCCGTCGGGTCGTAGTCCGGCGTGCGCATCAGCACCAACGAGATCGCTGCCACCGTCACCGCGCCCCCGATTACGACTGACCGTCTCACTCCCAGAAGCAGCGTACGATCGCGCCGTGCGGCGGACCGCGGCCATCCTCCTGCTGATGCTGCTGGCGCCGGCGACGGCCGCGGCGCAGGACGCCTGCCTGACCACGAACCCGGCTCCGCCGGTGCAGCCGCCGCAGCTGCTGCGCTTCGGCATCACGCCAGGTGCGGCCGGGACGGCCGGGGTCGCGCAGGGCGTGATCGCTCCGCGCGACGAGGCTCGACTCACGGACGCGCTGCTCGACCTGCGCGGGCCGCGCCGCGAGCTTGTGCTCCGCCTCAACCGCCTCTTCTGGGCCGACGGAGACGAGGGGATCGCCCGGTTCGAGGCGCTGGTCGACGAGTACGCGCGCCGGGGACTGCGCACCGAGGTGCAGCTGCGCTACCACCCGCCCGAGGGCGCCGCGGGCGACATCGACGCCTGGGAGGTCTGGGTGCGGCGCGCGGTGCGCCGGCTGGCGCGGCACCCGAGCGTCGTCGCCTTCTCGGTCACCAACGAGGCCAACTTCCCCGTCTCCCCGAACACCTCCGACGGCGCGTACCCCGGCGTCGTGGACGCGCTGGTCCGCGGGATCGCCGCGGCCGGGGAGGAGCTGCGCGCGATGGGCCGCGGCGGCATGCCACTCGGCTTCAACGTCGCCTGGCGCTTCACGCCCGACAGCGACGCGGCCTTCTGGCAGGAGATCGGCGCGAAGGCGACTCCTGCCTTCCGGCGCGCGCTCACCTACGTCGGCGTCCAGGTCTATCCCGGCCTCGTCTGGCCGCCGGTCCCGCTGCCCGGCCGCACCGCGGGCGACGAGATCGCCGAGGCGCTGACGCTCATCCGCGACTGCTACATGCCGCAAGCGCAGCTCGGCGACGCGACCGATCTGTGGGTCTCCGAGAACGGCTACCCCACGAACCTCGGCCGCTCGGAGGCAAGCCAGGCCACCGACCTGACGAGCACGCTCGAGGCCGTGTACGCCTACTCCGGCGAGCTCGGCATCACGGACTACCGCTACTTCAACCTGCGCGACAACACGTCCACGGGCACCGATCTCTTCGCCGCCGTCGGCCTGCTGCGCGACGACCACGAGCCCAAGCCCGCCTTCGACGTCCTGCGCACCGCCATCGCCGCAACCGGCGGCCCACCCCTCCGCGCCCGGCGCCTGAACCAAGCGGGCAGGCCGCTTGTTTCAGGCACCGTGCCGCCTCCGTGCCGGGGGTGGGTGCGGGTCGGGCGCAAGCGGGTCGCGGTGGACTCACGGTGTCGCTTCCGGGCGCGGGTGCGAGGACCGGCGCGCGTGCGCCACCGCGGTTCGTCCATCCTGGTGCGATGACCAAGCGCGTGAAGGTGACCGGCGGGGAGCTGATCGCCGACATCGAGGGGGAGGGGCCGCCGATCGTTCTCGTGCACAGCGGCGTCACAGACGGGCGTCAGTGGGAGGCGGTCGCGGAGAAGGTCGGCCGGCGCGCGACGGTGATCCGCTACGACCGCCGCGGCTACGGGCGCTCGAAGTCCAAGCGGGGGCGCTTCAGCGCCGCGCTGGATCTGCTCGAGCTGATGGACAGCCTGCGGCTCGACCGCGTCGTCGCCTGCGGCAACTCCGCCGGCGGCCTGGCCGTGCTCGAGGCGGCCGTGACCGCGCCCGAGCGCTTCGCCCGGCTGCTCCTGCTCGCGCCCGGGCTGCCGGAGTGGGACTGGGCGCCCGACCTGATCGCGTACGCCGAGGCCGAGGAGGCCGCGCTCGCCGCCGGCGACTTCGACACCGCGGTGCAGCTCAACGTCGACATGTGGGTGCACGACCCGGCGCACCGCGAGCCCGTCGCCGTCATGCAAAGGCGCGCCTTCGAGAACCAGCAGAAGCGTCCCTTCGAGGAGATCGAGCTCGGGGTGGGCGGGGACCTGGTCGATCGGCTCGACGCGATCACCTGTCCTGTCCATCTGATGGTGGGCGAGCACGATCGCGACGAGTTCCGCGCCATCGCGTGGCACCTCGCGGACCGGATCCCAGGCGCGCGAGCGGAGGAGGTCCCGGGCGCCGGGCACCTGCTCGGGCTCGAGCAGCCAGACGTGATCGCCGCCGCGCTCTAGCCTCAATCACGTGCCTGAGCAACGCAGCGTGAAGATCGGTTCCGATGAGCGCACGGGCTGGTCGTCGGACCGCCCCCGCCCCGGGAACGCACCCGAGCGCAAGCCGGACATCTCCGTGCGGGGCCGGGTGCTCGAGCCGACCGACCGCCTGCGCTACACGCCGGGCAGCCTCGTGCTCGTGGTCGCACCGGAGGCCGAAGCGGCCGAGGCCTACCTCAACGGCATCCTCGAGGAGCGCTCCGCGCTGCTCACCCGCGGCCGCGTGAAGCGACTGCTGGAAGGGCGCGTTCCGGCCGAGGCGCTCGACGAGCAGGCCGTCACCGTGCTCGAGCGCGCGGTGGAGAAGCGCCTCTCCGACGGCGACGCCACCGTGCTGCTGCTCGAGGGCTTCGGCGCCGAGGAGCGCGAGCCGTGGCTGCGCTCCGCCGCCTCCCGCCGCCGCCCGCGCCACCTGATCCTGCTCGACGGTGCCGCCGACGAGGCCGACCGCGACGCGCTCGGCGAGCTGCGCAAGACCCTGATGGCCGGCTCGCTCGGCGACGAGGGCTTCCACACGGCGATCCGCCTCGGCGGCAGCTCCGCCGCCGAGGTCAAGAAGCTCGTCTTCCGCTCGCCGCCGAAGGACGAGTAGGCCTCAGTCCGTCGTGCGCTGGCGGTAGCGCGCGAGGGTCAGCGGGATCGTGACGGCCAGGATGACCGCGCACCACAGGAGCGCGCGGGCACCGGGTGCTCGAGCGGCCACGCCGCGTCGGCCGGGCGGCGCCGGCGGGTTGCCGAACAGCTCGCGGACCGCGGCGACCATCACGCTGACCGGGTTCCACGCGGCGAACGTACTGCAGCGCCGGCGGGCAGCGAGCGATCGGCACGAAGGCGTTGCGTCAGGAACGTCAGCGGGAACACGAGCGATGAAGCCGACGCCCATGCACCGCGTCGGGCGAGCGGACGATCAGGCCGATCAGCGTGCCGACCCAGATCATGGCCGAGGCGAACAGCAGCAGCAGCCCGAAGCGCCGCGACCGCGTGCGAGGACGTCGGTCGTGGATGCGCCAGCCGACGAGAGGCCCGGCGCCGAGCAGGATCGACGATCGAGAGCCGAGCATGCCGCGCGAGCTCGGCGAGGAAGTGGCCCGAGCAGGTAGGCCGACCGCGACGCCGGCAGCGAGCGGAAGCGGTCGATCACGCCCTCGCTGAGGTCGGTGGCGATCGACGTGGCCGGGCCCATCATCCCGAAGGCGAGCGACTGGACGAGGATGCCGCCGATGCAGGTACTCGCGGTAGTTCGCCGCCCGGGACGTCGATGGCGCCGCCGAAGACGTAGGCGAACAGCAGCACGAACATCAGCGGCTGCAGCGGTGACGTCGAGCAGCTTCTCGGGGATCTGGCGGATGTGCGCGACGTTGCGGCCGGGCGAACACGCAGTGTCGCGAGTCGGACGGCGAGGGCGGTCGTGCCGGTGGCGGCCTGCGGCGGTCATGGCGGTCATGCGGGACCTCCGGCGTCGAGGTGAGGGCGAGGAAGACGTCGTCGAGGGTGGCCTGCGCGGCGGTTGATGTCGACGGCGTCGATGCCGGCGTCGTCGAGCGCGCGCATGACGTCGATGAGGCGCGTGCCGGGCGACGCGGCGACGGTGACGACGGCGGCTCTCGTCGATCGGTCGGCGGCCGGCCGGCGGCGAAGGCGCGCAGTCGCTCGACGCGGCCGGCGACGAGGTCGTCGCGTCGGTCACGCGTGACCTCGACGCGGTCGCTGCCGATCTGCGGCCTTGAGCTCGGCCGGCGTGCCGTGGGCGACCTGGCCGTGGTCGAGCACGACGATGTCGTCGGCCAGGCGGTCGGCCTCCTCGAGGTACTGCGTGGTGAGCATGATGCGTGGTGCCCTCGTCGCACGAGGTCGCGGAGCATGTCCCACAGGTCGTTGCGGCTGCGGGGGTCGAGGCCGGTGGTGGGCTCGTCGAGGAACAGCACCTCCGGGTGGCGACGAGGCTCGCGGCGAGGTCGAGCCGGCGGCGCATGCCGCCGGAGAAGGTCTTCGACGAGGCGGTCGGCGGCGTCGGCGAGGTCGAGCCGCTCGAGCAGCTCGTCGGCCCGGGCGCTCGGCCGCCGGCTTGCCGAGGTCGGTGGAGGCGGCCGACCATCTCGAGGTTGCGCGCGGGCGGTGAGCAGGCCGTCGACCGTGGCCTCCTGGGCGGCGACGCCGATGCTGCGGCGGACGGCGTCCGGGCTCGGCGACCACGTCGTAGCCGGCGACCGTGCGCCGAGCCCTCGGTGGGAGCGGCGAGCGTGGTGAGGATGCGGATGGCGGTGGTCTTGCCGGCGCCGTTGTGGCCGAGCAGGCCGAGGACGGTGCCCGCGGGGCACGGAGAGGTCGAGGTCGCGGAGGGCCCAGAGGTCGCCGAAGCGCTTGCCGAGGCCGTGCGCCTCGACGCCGTGTGGGGAGGATTCGTACATCGTACGAAGCCACTGTAGCCGTACACTGTACGGCGTGTCAAGGGATCGCTCTCCCGCGAGGCGATCGCCGCCGCCGCGATGGCCATCGCCGACGAGGAGGGCGGCGTCGAGGCCGTCTCCATGCGCAAGGTCGCCGCGCGCCTCGGCGCCGGGACGATGACCCTGTACCACTACGTCGGCGGCAAGGACGAGCTGTAGGGGCGCTCGTTCGACGCGATCATGGGGGAGCTGCTCGTCGCCCGAGGGAGCTGCCGGACGGACTGGCGCGCGGCGGTGCGATCGCCCGGCGCACGAAGGGGATCTTCGACCGCCACCCGTGGGCGCTGGCTCGATGCTCGAGGGAGCGGACCGAGACCGGGGAGAACATGATGCGCCACGCGAACCAGACCTTCGGCACGCTCGCCGACCTGGATCTGTCGCCGGAGGAGCGCCTGCAGCTGTCGGGACTGGTCGACGTCTACGTCGTCGGCCACGTCTTCAGCCTGCGCTCCGAGCAGGCGGAGACCGCCGATCCCGAGTTCAAGCCGCGGACCCAGGAGTGGTTCGACCGCGTTGAAGTTCGGACGACTATCCGCACCTCAAGGGTCTTTTCGAAGACCGGACCGACGCCGGAGAAGGCGTGGGCGCTGTTCGAGCGCGCCAGGCCTACGAAACGTTCGAGCGCGGCCTCGACATCGTGCTCGACGGCATCGAGGTCTACCTGGAGCGCCGCGGCGACTAGCGGTCAGGAGTCGGTGGTCCGCGGAAGCAGCTGCAGCCCGACCAGCACGCGCTCGGTGTCGGACAGATCCCCGATGATCTTCATCATCGGCTCGGGCAGGTGCCGGACCAGCGTCGGGACGGCGATGATCTCGTCGCCGCGGGCGAGCTGGGGACGCTCGCGCAGGTCGATGACCTCGATCTCGTACCGACCCGCGAGATGCTCCTCGCAGATGCGCTTGAGGTTGTCGTAGGCCGTGAGCGCGCGCGGCGTCTGGCCGGCGACGTACAGCCGCAGGCTCCAGTGGTCGTTGGGCGTCGGCACGCTCACTGGACTGCATCCTCCTCGAGTCGCCTCGCCCGCGCCGACCCTGTGTAGACATCGCCGCTGCGGCGGTAGACGTCCATGAGTTTCATCCCGGATCCGCTGAGCACGAATTCGCGGACCTGATTGGAATGGCTCATGCCGCGCGCCTTGACGATGGCCAGGCTGCGCGTGCGCTCGCCGTTGTGCTCGATGTTGCCGAGCGTCACCCAGGTGTCGATCACGCTCGAGATGCCGAGGTCGAGCCGCCTCGTGGGGCGAGCTCACAGAGACTCGGTGAAGACGCCGGTGATGCCGCGGTCCTTGAGCAGGTCGATCAGCCGCGCGAGCATGGCCTGCACGCTCGACGCCGTCGAGGCCGTAGCCGCTCAGCGGATCGAGCACGACGAGCGACGGGCTTGAACTCGTTGACCTCGTGCAGCAGCAGCGCGAGGTGCTCCTCGAGCCCGTGGGCGGACGGCCGCGTCGCGACGTATGCGCAGCAGGCCGTCCTCGACGACCTTGCGCGAGGTCGATGCCGACGGAGCGCATGTTGCGCATGCAGCTGCGCCGGGGACTCCTCGAAGCGAGAAGTAGCACCGCGCGCTCCCCGCGCCTGCAGGCGGCTTCCGCGAAGGACGCGACGATCGTCGTCTTGCCCGACCCGGGCGTGCCCGTCACCAGGATGCTCGCAGCCGCGGTAGCAACCGCCGATGCCGAACATCGTGGTCGAGGCGCGGCGATCGCCGGTCGACACGTGCTCGGTCGAGCGCTTCGTGCTCGAGGCCGCAGCGAGCGTGAGCGGCATCACCCGGAAGCCCTGTTCGTCGATCATGAACGGCGTACTCGTCGGTGGCGTGTGCGCGAACCGCGGTACTTGACGATCCGCAGCGCGGCGCGTGGTGACGTGGTCGCGACGACGCGGTGGTCGAGCAGGATCACGCAGTCCGAGACGTATTCCTCGAGACCGTGGCGGGTGAGGGACCCGTCGCCGCGCTCGGCCGGTGACGATCCGCGGTCACGCCGCGCTCCTTGAGCCAGCGGAACAGCCGCCGCAGCTCGGCGCGCAGGATGGCCGTGGTCGTCGAGCGACGGCGAAGAGCACCTCGAGCGTGTCGAGCACGACTCGCTTCGCGCCGATCTCGTCGATCGGCGCGCCGAGGCGGATGAACAGCCCTTCGAGGTCGTAGGCGCCGGTCTCCTCGATCTCGCTCGCGGTCGATCTTGACGTGGTCGACGATCAGCAGCCCGTCGGCCTCCAGCGCCATCGAGATCCCAGCCGACGCTGAGCGACGTTCTCGGCGCAGGTCCTCGGCGGTCTCCTCGAAGGCGAGGAAGACGCCGGGCTCGCCGTGGTCGAGCGCGCCGCGGACGAGGAACTGCAGGCCGAGCATCGTCTTCCCGCAGCCGGCGGCGCCGCAGACGAGCGTGGGCCGTCCCGCGCGGCAGGCCCCCGCGCGTCAGCTCATCGAGGCCCGGCGATGCCGGACGGGGCCTTCTCGAGCGCTCCGTCGTCACAGCGCCGCAGCTAAAGGCCGGGCGGGTGGCGGGCGACGAAGCCCGCGGAGCTGCGCATCTCGCTGGTCCAGCGGGTGCCTCCGCCGGACAGCGCGCTCGTGTCGTAGCGCCGGCCGTCGACCACCATGTAGGCGTGGCCGGCGTTGGCGTAGACGGTGATGTGCTCGCCGACGCCGGGCTCGCCCCAGCTCATGAAGCCCGTGGAGTCGAGTGGACTCGACAGCAGCCCGGCCGCGGCCAGCGCGTAGGAGACCGAGCCTGAACAGTCGTAACCGCTGGTGATCGAGCCGTGCCCGCCGCCGTAGATGTACGGCAGGGTGGCGATCTCGTTGGCCGCGGCGATGACCTGCCCGACGACGCTGCCGGCGTCACCCACCGGCGCCTCGGGCGCCTGATCGGTGGCGGTCGTCGCCGACGCGGTCTGCCGCGCGGCGGCCTCCTGCTGGCGCTCGATGCGGTCGATGCGGCCCTGAACCGCCGACAGCTCGGCCTGGGTGCCGTTGCGCTGGCGCAGCTGTGCCTGCTGGCGGCGCAGGAGGGCGTTGCGGATCACCGCGGCGCGCTGCTGGTCGACCATCGCCTCCTTGGCGAGCTCGACGTACTCAGCGCGATGACGCTCGAGCGCGACCTTCTGCTCTGCGACGTCGGCGCGCGTCTCGCGCACGCTGTCGAGGATGCGGGCGTTGTTGTCGGCGACGCGGCGGAAGAACTGCAGGCGGTTGAGCAGGTCGGCGAAGCCGTCGGCGTTCAGGACCACCGAGACCATGTCCGGGCTGCCGGCCTTGTAGGTGTCGACGAGGTTCGCCGACAGCGTGCGCATCGAGAGCGTCGCGCGCCGCTCGAGCTTGGCGAGGCGGGCGCGCGTGGTGACCAGCTGGTCCTGCGCCGCGCGGACCTCGCCGACCAGGCGGGCGACGCGCGCCTCGACCTCGTCGAGCTCGGCCTGGGCATCGGCGAGGCCGGCGCTCGTGGCGTCGATGCGCGCGGTTTCCTCCGCGACCTGATCGCGCAGGGCGGAGCGTTGGTCGCTCAGCGACTGTGCGGGCGCACGGTCGGCAGGAGCCACGGCGATCGCGGCAAGGACGACCGCGAGCGCGGTGAAACGGCGTGCGTGCACGAGTCGGCGACCCTAGTGGGAAGCCTGCATTTCTCCTGCTCCTTGCAACAAATCGTGCAGATCGAGCGGTTGCAAGCGGTCCGTCAGGCGCGTGCGAAGCGCGACAGCGTGCGCTCGGCGCTGACGCCGGCCAGGTGCGCCCGCCAGATGCGGAAGTAGGCCAGCTCCTCGCGGGTGCGCAGCGGTGGGTCCACCGCGTCCCGTTCGGCGGCGAACTCGGCCTCGTCGATACCGGCCGCGGTGACCTCGCTGAGCACGTCGCGGGCGCCCGAGCCGTCACCGAACTCGGCCTTCACGCGCCACAGCAGGTCGTCCGGCAGCCAGCCGTCGAAGGCCTCGCGCAGCAGCGCCTTCTCGAGGCGCTCGGGGGTCGTCACCTTCTCGCCGGCGGGCAGGCCGAGCGCCCAGCGGATCACCTCGAGGTCGAGGAACGGGACGCGGGCCTCGAGGCCGTGCGCCATCGTCACCCGGTCGCAGCGCTGGAGGTTGAGGTTGTGCAGCGCGCCCACCGTCCGCTCGAGCTCGGCGTGCAGCGCCTCGGGGCCGTCGAGCTCGGCCATGTAGGCGTAGCCGCCGAAGAGCTCGTCGGCGCCCTCGCCGGTGAGGACGACCTTGACGTGCTCGGCCGTCTCGCGCGCGAGGAAGAAGTTCGGCACGGCGGAGCGGACGAGGCCGGGGTCGAAGGACTCGATCGAGCGCACGACGTCCGGCAGCGCGGCGAGCGCGTCCTCTGCCGTGTAGGTGAACTCGTGGTGCTCCGAGCCGATGTGCTCGGCGACGCGGCGGGCCGCCGCGAGGTCGGGCGAGGAGGACGTCCCGACCGCGAAGGTGCGCAGCTTCGTCCCGTGTCGCTCGCACCAGCGCGCGGCGATCGCCGCGACGAGGCTCGAGTCCAGGCCGCCCGAGAGGAAGACGCCGACCGGCACGTCGCCCATCATCTGGCGCTCGACGGCGCGCACGAGCACCGCGCGCGTCCCGGCCACGAAGTCGGCGTGGGGAGGGCCCGCGACGGGCTCCGGCACAGCGGACGCGAAGCGCTCGAGGCCGCCCTCCGGCGTCCACGCGCAGCCGGGCGGGAACGGCTCGACATGCGGCTGCCATTCGGGGTCGAAGGCGTGCATCTCGGAGGCGAAGCGCACCGCCGGGCCGTGCGGGGTCCAGTACAGCGGCTTGATGCCGACGGGGTCGCGCGCGGCGACGAAGCGCCCGTCCTCGGTCGCCATCACGAAGGCGAACATGCCGTTCAGGCGTGCGAGGCCGGCCGGGCCGTCCTCGAGCAGGACGTGCAGGCCCACCTCGTTGTCGGAATCGGTGAGGGGGTCGCCGTCGACGGCGACGTCCGCGTGGTTGTAGACCTCGCCGTTGCCGACCAGGTAGGCCTCGCCGTCCGCGGTCATCAGCGGCTGGGCACCGCCGCGCAGGTCGACGATCGACAGCCGCGTGTGGCCGAGCCAGGCGTGGGGGAGGGTGACGGACCCGGAGTCATCCGGGCCGCGATGGGTGAGCCGCGCGAGCATCCGCTCGAGCTCGGCGGCATTCCCGGCGCCGTGTTGGGCAACGATGCCGCACATACGTTCGGTCCAGCTACCCGTTCAGTGCGCCCATCGCACCCGCCGCCGGCAGATAGGCGGCCGGCCGACGGTCGCCGAGGTGATCCATCTCCGTGCGACGCGACTCGATCTCTGCGGCAACATCGACTCGGGCGAAGGCGAGGCCGGCCTTCATCCCGGTCGAGGCCAGAACGGTGCCGTCGGGGTCGACCACTTTCGCGGAGCCGACGAACTGCCTGTCCGCCCACGGGCCGATCTGGTTGGACGAGACCCACACGACCCGGTTCTCGATGGCGCGCAGCTCATCGCACAGATCGAAGTGCCGCCGCTGCCGGTCGCCGCCACCGTGGTCGAGCGGCCACGCGGAAAGGGCGCAGATGATCTCGGCGCCGTCCAGGGCGAGCGCACGCGCCGACTCGGGGAAGAGCTTGTCGTAACAGATGAGCATCCCCAGCCGGCCGACCGGCGTGTCGAACGCGGCGAAGCCGTGACCCGGCGTCAGCGCGAAGCGCTCGGACGGCGGCAGGTGGACCTTGCGGTGATGCCCGAGCACCCCGTCCCCGCTGACGCACGCCGCAGCCGCGTACCGGTCCTCCCCGTCGATCTCCGTGTAACCGACGCAGACCACCATGTCCCCTGCCATCTCGACCAGTGCGTCGGGGACGCCGGGCCAGGCCTCGTGCCCCATGTAGCCGCCGAGAGCGCCCTCCGGGAGGACCAGCAGCCGGGCGCCGCGACGGCGCGCACGGGCGATCAGCTCGGCGATGCGAGCGAGGCAGACGTCGACGTCAAAGTCGAACGCCGCCGAAGCGGCGGCGATCCCGAGCGGAGCCACTCACGAATAATCCCAGTTAGAGGACGTCGAAGCGAATGTCCCGGCGTACAAGCCGAGCGCGCAATGCATCGCCCATCGCTTCAGCCGTGGTGACCTGGCCGGCGACGTCTGGCAGCTCGTCGTGGGCGAGGCAGAGCGCGGACTCCGCGAGCATCTTCGACGTCTCGTCGTAGCCGGGGTCGCCGCCCGAGACCTCGGTGATCACCTGCTTGCCGCCGCCGCTGCCGGCGAAGCGCACCTTGAACCAGCTCTTGGCGCGCTTTTCGGGCGACGGCCCGGTCCCCTGCGGGACGCGCGCGGCGATCACGCGGCGCAGCGGTGGCACCTGCGCCGCGGCGAACAGCGCTGTGACCCCGCCGGCGAGCCCTGCGGCAGCCGGCAGGCGGCCCGCGCTGATGTAGGGCGAGTAGGTGAAGTCGGGGCCGTAGCGCTCGAGCGCGACGGCGGACGAACGCACGATCATGGGATCGATCGTCGGCATCGGCAGCACCCATGCGTTGACGTGGTCGTCGTGGTGGGGGAGGCCGAGCTTCACGCGCGCCTGACGGTTCCCCGCCTTCGGCTCGAGGTCGCGGCGCTCGCGCTCGACGGCGCGGCCCTGGCGGAAGCGGCCCATGATCCCGAGCGCGGAAGCGACGGTCCCGCCGGACGGCGCGCCGCTGGCGCGGACGAAGGCGTCGACATGGATCGGGACGCCCTCGGGCAGCTGCTGGACCGTGAAATACGCCCCAGGTCCTGCGGGATCGCGTCGAAGCCGCAGGCGTGCACGATGCGCGCGCCCGTCTCGCTCGCCCGCTTGTGATGGCGGACGTACATCAGGTCGCGGAACTCGGGCTCGCCCGTGAGGTCGACGTAGGCCGTGCCGGCCTCGGCGCACGCCTGGACGAGCGGCTCGCCGAACTCGATGTAGGGGCCGACGGTCGTGATCACGACCTTCGTGGACTCGGCCATCGCGCGCATGGAGGCCGGGTCCGTGGTGTCGGCGATCACCAGTGGGACGTCGATCTCCAACCTGTCGCGGACCGCCGCGAGTTTGTCGCGGCTGCGTCCCGCAAGCGCCCAGCGGGTACCGGCGTCGGCATGCTCGGCGAGATATTGCGCGGTCAGCGCCCCGGTGAAGCCGGTCGCCCCGAAAACCACCACATCGTGTTCGCGAGCCATGTCGGGAGTATGGTCCAGCGGCGTGCCTGACGATTCCAAGCCCGCGGTCTCGCTGGAGTTCCGCGAGGCGACCAAGGTCTACCCGGGTTCCGGGGAACCCGCCGTCGACAAGCTTTCACTCGTGGTTCCGGCCGGCGAGATCTGCGTGCTGGTCGGCCCATCGGGCTGCGGCAAGACCACCGCGATGCGGATGGTCAACCGCCTGATCGACATCTCGTCGGGCGACATCCTCATCGACGGCGCGTCCGTCAAGGACCGCCCGCCCGCGGAACTGCGCCGCGAGATCGGCTACGCGATCCAGCAGATCGGTCTGTTCCCGCACCGCACGGTCGGCCAGAACATCGCCACGGTCCCGAAGCTGCTCGGCTGGGACAAGGCGCGCATCGCCGCGCGCGTCGACGAGCTGCTCGGGCTGATCGGGCTCGACCCCGAAGAGGTCCGCGACCGCTTCCCGTCCCAGCTCTCCGGCGGCCAGCGCCAGCGCATCGGCGTCGCCCGCGCGCTCGCCGTCGACCCGCCCGTCCTGCTGATGGACGAACCTTTCGGTGCGATCGATCCGATCAACCGCGAGCGCCTGCAGAACGAGTTCCTGCGCCTGCAGGCCAAGCTCTCCAAGACGATCGTCTTCGTCACGCACGACATCGACGAGGCGATCAAGATGGGCGACAAGATCGCCGTCCTCAAGAAGGGCGGCCACCTGGCCCAGTACGCGGCGCCCGCCGAGATGCTCACGAACCCGGCCGACGACTTCGTCGAGCAGTTCGTCGGCGCCGACCGCTCGCTGAAGCGGCTCGCGCTGCAGCGCGTCCGCGACGTCGACCTCTGGAAGGTGGCGACCGCGAAGGCCGGGGACTCCGTCCGCCAGCTGCGCACCGCGATGGAGGACACGGACGTCAAGGACCTGGCGATGCGCCTCGACGACGACGGCCGGCCGCAGGCGTGGCTGCGCGAGCGCGACCTGCAGGGCGACACGGTCCCGGGCGAGGGCGGCATGACGCCCGAGCCGGTGATCGATCTCGACGACATCCTGCGCGACGCGCTGGGCGACCTGCTCAGCGTCGAGTCGCGCTACGCCGCCGTGGTCGACCCGGACGGCCGCTGGGCGGGCGTCCTCTCGATCGAGGTCATCGCCCACGCGCTGAACCTCCCGGCGGAGAACGTGCCCTCGGCGGCTGAGCTGATCGGCGAAGCGTGAGCGTGGTCTTCGCCCAGCTCGGCGACGACTTCTTCACCGAGCGCACCGGCACGGGATGCGTGCAGGAGAACGGCTTCTGCCCGGGCTGGATCGTCGATCACGTCGGCGACTACATGGGTCCCCTGGGTGAGCACGTCTTCCTGACGCTCGTACCGCTGGCGATCGGCATGGTCATCGCCTTCGCGCTCGCGATCACGGCGCACAAGAAGCGCTGGCTGACCGGCCCCTTCACCGCGATCACCGGGACGCTCTACACGATCCCGAGCGTCGCGGCCTTCTTCCTGCTGATCCCGATCACCGGCCTGGGCAACACGACGGCGATCATCGCGCTGACGTCCTACACGCTGCTGATCCTGTTCCGCAACATCACGACGGGCCTGCGCAACGTGCCTGTCGAATCCGTCGACGCCGCGCGCGGGATGGGGATGACCGACAACCAGATCCTGCGCTCGGTCGAGCTGCCGCTCGCGACGCCGGAGATCCTGGCCGGCATCCGCATCGCCTTCACCACCACCGTGGGGCTCGCGACGCTCGCGTTCTTCGGCGGCGGCGGCGGGCTCGGCGAGCAGATCTACACCGAGAAGGCCGGCACGGGCGGGCTGTTCTTCAAGTCCAACGTGATCGTGGCGGGCGGCCTTGCCGTGCTGCTGGCCGCCGTGGGTGACCTGATCATCCTCGCCTTCCAGCGCATCGCCCTTCCGTGGCGCCGGGTGGCGCATTCCTGATGGCCCTCTCCTGCTCACAGGTCGATCCTGCTCCCGCGTTCACGGACGCGGTCCATCTCATCTTCTCCGAGCGCGAGTCGGTCTCGGGTGGTGTCTGCATCGGCGGTCCCAGCGAGTTCGGCGAGCTCGCCCTCAAGCACCTGGGGACGAGCCTGCTGGCCATGGCGGTGGCGGTCGCGATCGCGCTGCCGATCGGTCTCTACCTCGGCCACGTGCGCAAGGGCGAGTTCCTCGCCGTGTCCGTTTCCAACATCGGACGCGCGGTGCCGTCGCTGGCGCTGCTGGCGTTCTTCGTCGCGTTCGTCGGCGTCGGCCTCGTCAACGTCGTGATGGTGCTGACGCTGGTCGCGATCCCGCCGATCCTCACCAACACCTACGTCGGCGTCCGGCAGGTCGACGGGGAGACCGTGGCCGCTGCGCGCGGCGTCGGGTTGACGGAGGCGCAGATCATCAGACAGGTCGAGTTCCCGCTCGCGGTCGCGACGATCTTCGCCGGCATCCGCACGGCTGCAGTGGGCGTCGTCGCCACCGCGACGATCACCCCTCTGGCTAACGTCCAGTCGCTCGGCTCCCCGATCCTCGAGCCACAGACCTACGGCTTCAGCGGTCAGCTGGCCGCGGCGATCGTGGTGGCGCTGATCACGCTCGCGGTCGACGTCGGCATCGGCATCGCCGCCCGCGTCGCCACACCGAAGGGCATCAAGACGACCAGCACAAAGTCGGCGCCCTTCCGTCCCGAGCCCGAACTTCACATCCCCATTCCCAACTAAGGAGACAAGACGTGCCTCGCATCATTCGCGCGCTCAGCGCGCTGCTTGCCGTCCTCGTCGTCGGCTTCGCTCTAGGAGCCTGCGGCGGTGACGACGAGCCGGAGACCCCGGCCGCCGCCCCGAGCGCGGAGGAGTCCGCTGCGCCGTCCGGCGAGGAGGGTGGTTCCGAGAGCGGTTCCGCCATCCAGGCCGACCCCGCCAACAAGGGCAAGACGATCACCGTCGGCTCGAAGAACTTCGCCGAGCAGTACATCCTCGGCGAGATCTACGCGCAGTCCCTCGAGGCCGCCGGCTTCACCGTCGAGAAGCAGCTCGATCTCGGCTCGGAGCAGATCGCCTACAAGGCGCTCAAGAACGGCGACATCAGCGCCTACCCCGAGTACTCGGGCACCGCGCTGACCTCGTTCTACCGCGTCAAGATCGACGACATCCCGCGCGACCCGCAGGAGTCGTTCGACCAGCTCGTCGAGAAGGCTGCCGCAGAGGACATCACCGCGCTGCCGCAGACGCCGTTCCAGGACACCTTCGTCGTCTCCTCCACCAAGGAGACCCAGGAGAAGCTGGGCGCCTCGACCATCTCGGACCTCGCCAAGGAGGGCGGCGACATCTCGATCTCCGGCTTCCCCGAGTGCCGCCAGCGCACGGACTGCCTGCTCGGTCTGCGCGACGTCTACGGCTGGGAGCCGGAGTTCGTCTCCTCACAGGGCAAGTTCGCCGACCTCGACAAGGGCGTCTCGGACCTGACCTTCGGGTTCGGCACGGACGGCGAGCTCGCGCTCGACAAGTACGCCACGTACGAGGACGACAAGCAGCTCTTCCCGCCGTACTACGTGTCGCTGCTCGTCAACAAGGACGGCATCGACGCGCTGGGCGACTCGGGCAAGGAAGTCGTCGCCAAGGTCCAGGAGCCGCTGACCGAGGAAGTCATGCAGGAGCTCAACTCCCGCGTGTCGATCGACAAGCAGAAGCCTGAAGACGTCGCCGCGGACTACCTCAAGTCCGCCGGTTTCGTCGAATAGCTAGGTCTCGGTGGTGCCGGGGGGCGGGCCGACCGCCTCCCGGAGCCACTCCGTTATGTGACCGTCGATGACCCGGATCGTGACCTCGGCCTCCGCGCCGTCGCATCCGGGTCCGTCGGTCAGCTTGAAGGCGACCCGCAGGTAGTCGTCGGCGAGCTGCTCCGCGCCGGTCACGAAGGCGCCGCACGGCAGGCTGCGATTGAAGTCGTCGATCTCGGCGCTGCTCTCGAGTTCGATCCGCGGGGTGCCGTTGGCGACCGTCGCGGGCACGGCGAACAGGTCGTTCGCCTCGGCGTAGTCGTTGGCGCGCACGGCTTCGGTCCAAGCGCGCACGACCGCGACGCCCTCGGGCTCCTTCGGTTCGCCTCCGCCGCCTCCGTCGCCGCAGCCGGCGAGGCCGATCAGCACCATCGCGACGCAGACTCGACGCATGCGGCGACTTTAGTGTTGACGCTCGTTCTCACCGGGTAGATTGGCGCCAGGATGCCGGAGAGAGGTGCGACTCCACAGCTGTCTGCGCGGCGGCGGACAGTGCTGCGCGCGATCAACCGCTTCACGTCGCCGCTGCTTATCGACGACTACCTGGAGCTGATCAATCCGCTCTGGTCGTCGCGCGAGCTGCGCGGCCGAGTCGAGAAGGTCGAGCGCCAGACGGAGAACGCGAGCACGATCGTCATCAGGCCGGGCTGGGACTGGATGGGGCACGAGCCCGGCCAGTACCTGCGCATCGGCTTCGACATCGAGGGCGTGCGCCACTGGCGCGCCTACTCGCTGACCTCGGATCCCGGCGATCCCGACGGGCACATCTCGATCACCGTCAAGCACACGGAGGGCGGGAAGGTCTCGCCGTACATCGTGCGCAAGCTGCGCCAGGGCGCGATCATCACGCTCGGCGAGGTCACCGGCCAGTTCACGCTGCCCGAGGAGGTGCCGGAGAAGCTGCTGTTCATCAGCGCGGGCTCCGGGATCACGCCGATCATGTCGATGATCCGCGACCTCGCCGACAAGGACGAGCTCGTCGACGTCATCCACCTGCACTCGGCCAAGTCGCCCGAGGACGTCATCTTCGGCGACGAGCTGCGCAAGCTCGACAAGCGCCGCAACGGCTACGAGCTGATCGAGCGCCACACCGCCGACGAGGAGCGGCTCACCGCGGACGACCTGCCCGAGGACTGGACGGAGCGGCTGACCTTCGCGTCGGGCCCCGGCGACTTCCTCGAGGACCTCGAGGAGCACTGGGAGAAGCACGGCGATCCCGAGATGTTCCACTTCGAGCGCTTCCAGCCGACCTACGGCGAAGGCGGCGAGGAGGGCGACGGGGGCTCCATCCGCTTCACGGATTCGGACAAGGAAGCGGAGGCCGAGGGCGGCCAGTCGATCCTCGTCGCGGGCGAGGAGGCCGGGCTCGAGCTCGACTACGGGTGCCGCATGGGCATCTGCCACACCTGCGTCGGCAAGGTCACCGGCCGCGTGCGCGACCTGCGCAACGGCGAAGTGACCGAGTGCGACGGTCAGACCATTCGTATCTGCATCAATGCCCCCGAGGGCGAAGTGGAGGTTGCGCTGTGAACGCTGCTACTGCCGAGGCGCCGCAGCGCCTCTCATCGATCGAGGACACCGGCGAGACGCTGATCGAGAACCCGATCTCGAAGCTCTCCCAGGAGCAGATCGAGGAGATCGGCAAGCTCTTCGACGAGCTGCACGAGGACGTCAAGTCCGACCTCGGCGAGCGCGACGCGCAGTACATCCACTCCGTCATCGAGCTGCAGCGGCGGCTCGCGATCCTCGGCCGCATCCTGATCGCCGGCTCGAAGTTCCGCGTCCTGCAGGCCGGCGGGGTCGTCGCGCTGAGCTCGGCCAAGATCCTCGAGAACATGGAGATCGGCCACAACGTCCTCCATGGCCAGTGGGACTGGATGAACCATCCGGTCATCAACTCGTCGAGCTGGGACTGGGACAACGTCTCGCCGGCGGACGGCTGGAAGTACAGCCACAACTACGTCCACCACACGTACACGAACATCCGCGGGATGGACCGCGATCTCGGCTACGAGATCATGCGGATCGACCCGCACCAGAAGTGGCATCCGGTCTTCCTGATGCAGCCGTTCTACAACCTGCTGCTGATGGGCTTCTTCGAGTGGGGCGTCGCCCTGCACGACCTCGACCTCGGCGCGCTGCGCAAGGGCGAGAAGCCGATGCTCGACTACAAGACGGTCGTCAAGAACATCGGCAAGAAGGTCGTCGGCCAGGTCGTCAAGGACTACGTCGCCTTCCCCGCCCTGTCGGGCAAGTACTGGAAGCGCGCCGTGGCGGCCAACTTCACGGCCAACATCATCCGCAACGTCTGGTCGTACTCGATCATCTTCTGCGGCCACTTCCCCGACCAGACCTACACGTTCTCGTTGGACGAGGTCGACCTCGACAACGAGGACAAGGGCCACTGGTACCTGCGCCAGCTGCACGGCGCCGCCAACATCGACGGCTCGCCGTTCTTCCACGTGATGTCGGGCAACCTCGGCTACCAGGTGGAGCACCACCTGTTCCCCGACATGCCGTCCACCCGCTACGGCGAGATCGCCCCGCGCGTCCGCGAGATCTGCGAGAAGTACGGGCTGCCCTACAACACGGGCCCGCTGCACAAGCAGCTCGGCAACGTGCACCGCACGATCCTCCGGCTCGCCTTCCCGGGCGGCAAGCCGCGCAAGAAGCCCGGCCCGTACAAGGGCCCCCTCGAGCGCGGCTCCGGCGAGCGCGCCGACCAGGTCAACGGCTCGAGCAACGGCAGCTCGCATAACGGCACGTCGAACGGCAAGCACTGAGCTTTCGACATTGGTCCATATTGGCCCTGCGGTGGCGGGGCGAATATGGACCGTATGAGCGAGCGCGTTCCGCAGATCGTCGCGTTCGGGGGCGGTGGCTTCTCGATGGAGGCCGGCAACCCCCTGCTGGACGACTACGTCATGTCCCTGACCGGCGTCGACCGTCCCAAGGTGTGCTTCCTGCCGACGGCTTCGGGGGATGCCGATCACTACATCGTCCGTTTCTACAGACACTTTGCGTGCTCGGCCGACGCCAGTCACATCTCGCTGTTCCGACGGGATCGGGGCTGCGGCGCGGTGCAGGACGACATCGCTGAGCACCTGCTGCAGCAGGACCTGATCTACGTCGGCGGGGGCAACGTCGTCTCCATGCTGGGAGCGTGGCGGGCACACGGCCTCGACGAGGCGCTCGCGGAGGCGCATGCCCGCGGGGTGGTGCTGTGCGGCCTGTCGGCCGGGTCGCTGTGCTGGTTCACGGAGTCGCTGACCGCGTTCCACGGCGCGCCGAAGCGCGTCGACGGGCTCGGGCTGTTGCCGTTCTCCAACTGCGTCCACTACGACGCCGAGCCCGAGCGCGCGGTGGAGTACAAGCGCTTCGTCGGCGACGGGATGCGTGCGGGCTACGCGGCCGAGGACGGCGCGGCGCTGCACTTCGAGGGCGACCAGCTCACGCGCGTCGTTTCCTCACGGGCGCGGGCGCGGGCATACTTCGTCGATGCGGACGGCGAGCACGAGCTCGGGGTCAGCTACCTGGGAGCGCCCGTGATGGCGGCGTGAGCCGCACGTCCGACGATCCTCGCCATGGGCGGTGGCGGCTTCACGATGGAGCCGGACAACCCCGCCCTCGACGACTTCGCGCTGTCGCTGACCGAGACGCGCGAGCCGCTGCGTGCTGTTCCTGCCGACCGCCTCCGGCGATCCGGCCGCGCAGATCCAGACCTTCCACAATCGCTACGGCGGCCGCGCCTGCCACGCCGAGCACCTGTCGCTGTTCCGCCTGCACGGCTCGACGCGCACGCTGCGCGAGGTGATCATCGGCCAGGACCTGATCTACGTCGGGGGCGGCTCGATGCGCAACCTGCTGGCGATCTGGAAGGCGCACGACCTCGACGAGCTGCTGATCGAGGCCTGGCAGCGCGGCACGGTCCTGTGCGGGCTGAGCGCCGGCGCGATGTGCTGGTTCGAGGGCGGCATCACGAAGTCCGCCGGCCCGCCGGAGCCGATCGAGGGCCTCGGCCTGCTGCCCGGCTCTTTCAGCGTCCACGCCGACGGCGAGCCCGAGCGCCTGCCGGCGTGGCTCGCGGCGATCAAGTCCGGCGAGCTTCCGGGCGGCTGGGCGGCCGACGACGGCGTCGGCCTGCTCTACCGCGGCACCGAGCTCGAACGCATCGTCTCCTCACGGCCGGTGGCGACCGCACTGCGCGCCGACGCGGTCGGTGGCGAGCTCGTCCGCAGCCGCAAGCAGCCGGAACTGCTCGAGGTCCGCCCGTCCCGCGAGCTGTCCGACGACGTGCGCGAACTCCGCGACGTCCTCCGCCGACGTCGTTAGCCAAGCTAACTAGGTGCCTGGCACCTAGTTTCCATAGCTAACTAGGTGCCAGGCACCTGGTTTCCGAAGCTAATTAGGTACCAGGTACACCTGAGGGTGGTTGAGGGTTAGACGAGGCCGGCGCAGACCCAGTTGCGGGCGCCGGCGCCGCCGGCCCACAGCTGGGCGGCGAGGCGATCCTGCTCGGCCTTCGGCGCCTGGTAGGCGTGCTCTGTTGAGCCGCCGAGGCCCTGCCAGGTGGACGGCAGGAACTGGTAGTAGCCCGAGGCGCCCGCGGAATTGGGCGGGAGGTTCTGGCCGCCGGACTCGCACTGGACGATCGCGTAGGGGATCGCCCACGGCCCACCCGGGCCTTCGACGGAGACGGCGGCCTGGGCCTGCTCGCGTTCGAGTTTTTCGAGCGCGCGCTCGGCGTCGCGGGTGCCCTCGCGGGTCCGGCTCAGCGCGGCCTCGCGCGCGGCGCGCGCCGCGGTGAGGGTGTCGCGGCGGCGGCGCAGGCCGTCGAGGACGCCATTCAGCGCGTCGCGGCGGCCGGCCAGGGTCTCGGCGGTCTCCTCCCGCTGCTCGGACAGGTCGTTCAGGCGGGCGCGCTCGTCGAGCGGCGGCGGTGCGCGCCTCGCGCACGCTCTCCAGGAGCTTCTCGTCGGAGCGCTGAACCCGCTTGAGGAAGTCGACCGTCTCGATCAGGTCGGTGAAGCCGTCGGCATTGAGGATCACGCTCACCAGGTCCGGCGCGTCGGAGATGTAGCGCTGGCGCAGCAGCGCCGCAAGCTTCACCCGCACCTCGTCGAGGCGCCGCTCCAGCCGGACGACGCGGCTGCGGGCGGCGGTGAGCTCGTCCTCGGTCTGCTGGAGAGCGACCTCGGCGGCGGTCAGCTCCGCCTGCGCGTCGGCCAGGCGTCCTTCGAGCGCGGCGACATCGGCCGCCGCGTCGTCCTCGAGCGCCTGCAGCCGATCGACCGCGTCGCCCAGCGCGGACTCGGCGGCCTGACCCTTGTCCACGCGGTCGCGCAGCTGGTCCTCCGTCTGCCCGTGGGCGACGGAAGCCGCCACGAGGGCAGCCAAAAGCGACACGAGGACGAGCACGCGCAAGCGGCTGAAGTTACGTTCGTCACACGTCCACGACTGCAAGATCCGGTGCTTCATAAGCTGCGCGCCCGTGACCGGTCTTGCTCGTTGGTGCTTCACCCACAAATGGCATGTGCTCGCCGCTTGGCTCGCTGCCCTCGTCGTCCTGGGTGGCATCAGCGCCTCCGTCGGCACGGGGTACACCGACGACTTCACGCTCTCCGGCACGGAGTCCACGGACGCCTTCGACCTGCTGCGGAAGAGCTTTCCTGCGCAGTCCAACGACCAGAACCAGATCGTCTTCGCGGCCGACGACATCCAGGCGGAGCAGTCGCGGATCGAGGCCACGCTCGAGAAGGTCGAAGCGCTCGACGCGGTCGACGCCGTGGACGAGCTGCAGGTGGCTCCCGAGGGCGGGGTTGCCTTCGCCACCGTGACGATGGACGGTGAGCAGCCGCTCATCGACGTGAAGGCCGCGGACTACGAGAAGCTGATCGACACCGCCCAGGCCGGCGCGGGTGACGGCCTGGAGGTCGAGCTCGGCGGCAACGGCATTCAGCAGGCGCAGTTCAACGAACAGGAGGGTGGGGGCACGGAGTTCCTCGGCTTCGCCGCTGCCGCGATCATCCTCCTGATCGCGTTCGGCTCGTTCTTCGCGATGCTGCTCCCGCTGCTGACCGCGGCGCTCTCGCTCGGCACGGCGCTGTCGGCGGCCGGGCTGTTGGCGCACCTGCTGGACATCGCCACCTTCGCGCCCCAGCTGGCGAGCCTCATCGGCCTCGGTGTCGGCATCGACTACGCGCTGTTCGTGGTCACCCGCCATCGCAACGCGATCAAGGCGGGTCGCACCCCGGAGGAGGCGTGCGTCCGTGCGCTGTCGACCTCCGGCCGCGCCGTGCTGTTCGCGGGCGCGACGGTCGTCGTCGCGCTGATGGGGCTGCTCGTGCTCGGCGTGTCATTCCTCAACGGTGTGGCGGTCGCCGCGTCCATCACCGTCCTCACCGTGATGGCCGCCGCCGTGACGCTGATGCCCGCCTTCCTCGGGATGTTCGGCATGCGGGTGCTCAGCCGCCGCGAGCGGGGCCGGCTCGAGGAGGAAGGCCCGAAGGACCCCAAGCTCGAGGGCGTCTGGCCGCGCTGGGCCGCCTTCGTGCAGCGCCGGCCCTGGCCGCTGGCCGCCGTGGCGCTGCTCGTGATGATCGTGCTGGCGATCCCGGCGCTCGACCTGCGCCTGGGGGCCGCCGACGCGGGCCAGGACCCGTCCGACACGACCACCCGCCAGGCCTACGACCTGCTGGCCGAGGGCTTCGGGCCTGGCTTCAACGGCACGCTGCAGATCGTCGCCCGCACTCCCGGCGGCGAGGCCGACCTCGCGAAGATGCAGACGCTGTCCAATGCGATCGCCGACACGCCTGGCATCGCCGACGCATCCCCTCCTGTCCCGGCGCCGAACGGCGAGGTCGCGCTGATCACCGCGCGTCCTTCCACCGCGCCGCAGGACGCCGAGACCAGCGAGCTGATCGACCAGCTGCGCGCCGACGTGGTCCCCGGGGCGTCCGGTGGGCTCGACGTCTCGGTCGGCGGCATCACCGCGATCTTCGACGACTTCGCCGTCGTGCTGTCCGACAAGCTGCCCGAGTTCATCGCGGTGATCGTGATCCTCGGATGTCTGCTGTTGATGCTCGCGTTCCGGTCGATCCTGATCCCGCTCACCGCCGCCGCCATGAACCTGCTCGCGGCGGGCGCGGCGTTCGGCGTCGTGACCGCCGTCTTCCAGAAGGGCATCGGCGCCGATCTGCTGGGCGTCGGCGAGGGACCGATCGAGCCGTTTCTGCCGGTGATCATGCTCGCGATCCTCTTCGGGCTCTCGATGGACTACCAGGTGTTTCTCGTCAGCCGGATGCACGAGGAGTGGGTGAACACGAAGGACAACGGCGTGTCCGTCCGCGTCGGCCAGTCCGCCACCGGCCGCGTGATCACCGCGGCCGCCGCGATCATGATCTGCGTCTTCGGCTCCTTCCTGCTGCTGGGTCAGCGCGTGATCGCCGAATTCGGCGTCGGCCTCGCGGTGGCCGTCCTGCTCGACGCGTTCATCCTGCGGACGATCCTCGTGCCCTCCGTCATGCACCTGATCGGTGCGCGCAACTGGTGGCTCCCGCGTCGCCTCGACCGCGCGCTGCCGCGCATCGCTGTCGAGGGCAGCGAGAGCTAAGCGCTCCGCGATGCAGCGCCGGGTTGTGACAACGCGCGCCGAGGCGCTTGCCGTTCTGCGCGACCCGGAGCGCTACACGGTCGACGACCCGCGCTTCGCGACCGCGCGCGTCGTCGGGCCGAGCATGCTGTCGACTGAAGGCGCCGAGCACGATGCCCATCGCGCGCGCTTCGCCGCGCGCTTCAAGTCCGACCGCATCCGTGCGCTCGAGCCGTTCATCCGGGCGGAGGCCGAGAGGCTGGTCGAGGGCTTCGGCCCCGAGGTCGAGCTGATCGGGGAGTACGCGGGGCCGCTCGCCACGCGCGTGATGCTGCACGTGCTCGAGCTCGAGCACCTCACGGTCGAGCAGGTCCGTGCCGCGTACACCTCAGTTGTCGCGGCGACCGTCGGCGACATCCCTGAGGAGGTCGGGCGCGCCGCGTTTGCGACGCTCGGCATCGACGGCAACGAGGGCGTCTGCCTGTTCGGCGGCATCGAGACGATGGAGGGGATGATCGGCAACGCCGTGTGGTTCGCGCTCACGCATGGCGTTGCGGAGCCGGCCCAGGTACCGGCGATCGTCGAGGAGTCGCTGCGCCTCGAACCGGCCGCTGCGCAGGTGGACCGCTACGACGGCGAGACGATGGTCGTCGTTTCGCTGCGCGACGCCAATCGCGACCCCGAGCACTTCGAGCGCCCCGACGAGTTCGACCTCGAGCGCG
>CAVXBH010000053.1:0-64781 GCA_963759945.1 uncultured Solirubrobacteraceae bacterium
CGTCGGTGCCCGGACCAACGTCGGGCCACCGACGGCCAACAAGAAGCTGATGTCCAGCGGCGCCACCAAGGTCCCCGCACAGAGCGACGGCTGCCCGCCGAACGCCGCGAGCTCGGACTTCTACGACTTCGTGATCTCTCCGCAGGACGGCAATAAGTCGGCGACCGCGGCCATCACCTGGTCCGCTCCCGTCATCACCGACTACGACCTGTTCCTGCTGCGTAAGAACAACGCCGGGGCCTACTCCGAGGAAGTGGCGAAGGCCGCCTCCTCGGACGCGGACCGCGAGAGCTTGACGACGACAGACCTGAAGGCCGGCGACTACCGGCTCGCCGTCGTCTACTGCCTCTTCGAGCCTGTCAACGGCCCGGCTCCCTACTCCGGCGACCTGACGTTCGAGGCGCTGCCGGCCCAGGCGGACGCTCCGAGCGACTACACGGTCACCGAAAAGGACGCCTGGGTGGCGAAGCTCAAGGCGTTCGTGGAGGGCGGTGGCAACCTCGTCCTCACCGACAAGGCGCTGCTCGGCCTGCCGTCGCTGGTGCCGGCGATCGGCCCGGCCAAGATCAATCGCCAGACCGTCTACGTCGGCCAGATGGCCGTGACGCGCTGCGCGGGCAACGCCTACGACGCCGACGGGGCCTGCGTCAGCGAGGAACGCACGTTCACCGACCCGCTGATGAAGAACGTCAACCAGCCGGGCTCGCGCTTCAACACGGGCTTCCGCCGGCAGCTCTTCGAGCCGACGCCGCTGGGCTACGCGATTCAGGACCCGACGGGCGGCGACGGTTCGTTCGCGCGCCAGTACGACATCGACGCAAAGGCGTTCACGGACGCCAATGGTCGTGTCGCGGCCACCTCGGCTGACGACGGCGCGCGGGACGCCGTGGCGGTCACCAACCGCGTGACGGTCGGTGAGCTCAAGCTCGGCCAGGGCCAGATCCGGGTGGCGGGTGCCCTGCTGCCCCAGCCGTCCAACGAGTACGACCATCCGCTCGGCGTGACGTCCTACGCCGTCACCTACACGGGCTACATCCTCGCGTGCAACCTGCTGGGGGCGACGTGTTCGGTGCAGCCGGCCGCCCAGGCCGCGCCGGTCGCCACGACGACGCCGGTGGCCACGGCGACGGGCACGCCGACCGCGACGCCGACGCCCAAGCCGGGCGGCAATGGCGGCAACGGACGGCAACGGAGGCAACGGTTCGAAGTGCGCCACCAACGCCGGGTTCCGCTCGGTGAAGGTCACCCCGCGCGGCCACGGGCTGCGCTTCGCCTTCACCCGACGGGTGCCGAACCCCGTCCGCGTCGACGTCTACCAGACGTCGAAGGGGCGCCGGGTGACCGCCAACAAGCGTGTCGTGACCTTCGCGAAACGCGCGAAGGGCTTCACCTGGAACGGCAGCAAGGGCACGGACGGGCTCTACGTCGTCCGGTTGAAGATGAAGGGTCGCGGTGGCAGGCCCGACGTGCGGCGCTTCACCTTCGGTCGTGAGGCCGGCGTGTTCGCGAAACGGCGGCCGCACTACCGCCGGGCGAGCTGCAAGCTGCTGCAATCGTTCCGTTTGATCAAGCCGGGCTTCGGCGGATCGACGAACGTGCCGCTGCGGGTCCAGTTCCGCCTGGACAAGCGCGCAAAGGTCGCGATCACCGTGCTGCGCCGGGGCAGCGGCGTCGTCAAGCGCTTCCGGGCGAAGACCTACGCCGCGGACACCCGCGTCGGCCTGGCGATTCCGTCCGCGAAGCTCCGGACGGGCGACTACATCGTCCGGCTGGTCGCCAAGCGCGGCAGCCGCACGCTTCGGGCCTCGCTGGTCACGCGCCGGATCTAGATCGGAGCAGCAAGGAGGTGGGCGTCGCCTGGGGCGTCGCGGACCGGGCCCGGTCCGTCGAGGCGCTCCAGGCGGTAGCCGTGTGACTCGAGGCGGTCCGCCACCTCCGCGTTGGTCTCGTGCAGCTCGATGACGAAGACGGGCTGGTGGCGCTCGATCGTCTGCCGCAAACCGTCGAGCACGGCGACCTCGCTGCCCTCGACGTCGAGCTTGACGAGGTCGGGCGGCGGGATCTCGCCCGCAGTGACCAGGTCGTCGAGCGCGGCGACGCGGACGTCGTGGGTCGCGTGCGCATCGGGCCGCGAACCGCGGTCGGCGAGGTGCGACCACCCGGCCTCCCCCGCTTCGATCAGCGTGGCGCGCCCCTCCTTCTCGCCCGCAGCGAGCTCGAGCACGCGGACGCGTTCGGAGAGCCCGTTGAGCGCGGCGTTGCGCTCGATCGTGGCGGCGGCCCCGGGGAGCGGCTCGAAGGCGATCACGGTGGCGCCGAGTCGGGCGCCGAGCAGGCTGAAGAACCCGACGCTGCCGCCGACGTCGTACATGACCGCGCCGGGGCTGAGCCGCCGCCGAAGTGCCTCCTGGACCATCGGCTCCACCGCGCCCCGGACGATCTGGCCGGCCTGTGCCTGGTCGACCGATAGTCCCCTCAGTCGCAGCCCGAGGCCGAGCCCGTCCAGCACCACGACCGGACCGGTGCCCACGTAGGTCCTCCCCACCGGACGCCGGGCGGTTTTCGCGGTCTGCCAGCGCAGCAGCCGGGAACGCAGCAGCAGGGGATCACGGTCGGTCAGCGGTCGGGACATACTGATCACAGGATGGAGAAGTCAGACGACGGGCGCTACGTGATCATCGACGGCCGCAAGTGGCGGGCCACGAACCCGGACCTGCCCGAGGAGGAGCGCAAGCGCCTGGTGTCCGAGCTGATGTCGGCGCGCAGCGCGGTCGGGCACGCCAAGCGTCGCGGCGACGCGGTGGCCGAGCGCGCCGCCCGCGACCGCGTGCATGCCGCGAAGGTCGCCCTGGGCGAGCGCGGCCCGCGCTGGTGAGGCTCAGCAGCGCGGCAGCGTGCGCCGGGTCTTGACGACGCGGCCGCCCTGGATCGCGATCGCCCGCAGCCGTACCGGGACGTTCGACCCCATCTGCAGGTCGACCCGCCGGCCGCGATAGTCGGAGTCGTTGACGCGGATCCGCACGGCGCGGACGCCGCGCGTCGGCACGCGCACGACGAGTCGGCCGGTTTTGCAGGATCGCTTCACCCGCATGCGCAGCTTGCGCCTCACGGGTGCCGAACGTGGGACGCGGCCCAGCCCGCGGCCGCCGTAGAGCACCGTGCCGTCCGCCTTCTGGTAGGTCTGCCACGGAACCGTCGGGCGGCGCCCCGGGCTTCGCTTGGCGTAGTCGCAGACGCCGGTCGGGAATGCCTCCTGGAGCGAGGTGAACTGCGCGTCGGTGAAGGTCACGCCCGGGTAGAGGTCACGGGTCAGCGGCTGCAGCGCGCACTTCTCGATGTCGCCGACCTCGGGTGCGCCGGCGACCTCGCGCGGGTCGCTGTAGGCCTCGACGACCGTGTCGCAGACCGCCGCGGGGACGTCGACGCCGGCGCCGTTGGTGCAGCGGTCGGTGACGTCCTCGGGCTTGTCCTCGATGATCTTGCGCGCCAGCGGAACCTTGCGCCTGTCCTTCTCGACTGCGGCCAGCCAGCGGTCGGCGGCGAGGATCGCCTCGTCGGCGTAGCCGGCGTCGCCGAACAGGGGCACCGCCCCACGCCACAGCACCTGGTTCGCCGAGGTGCCGTGTTCGCGCTCGAGCCGGGCGCGCATCGTGTACGTGCGGTAGACGTCGTGGAAGGCTCCGGGATCGGGGCCGCGCAGGTCGATGATCGCCACCCGGTCGAGGTTGTCGGCCTGGTTGATCGCGCCGCTCTTGTAGACGCGGCGCAGCGCCGCCGGGTCGCCCACGGTGCGCTCCGCCGTCTCGTTGTAATCGATGTCCCAGGCGCCGATCTTCTGGTTGAGGTCGACGAACTCGGCCGGGGTGATCGCCCCGTCGAGCAGCGCCTTGCGGCCGTACTGCACGCCGGTGTTGTCGTACGGGCGCAGCGCCTTGCCCGCGGCGTCGGTGCCGAAGACGTTGATCATGTAGTCCTGCAGCGAGCAGCGCACGCCGTCCGGGTTGGACTCGGCGTCGTAGACGTCGGCGGGCGGGACGCCGGGGCACGAGCGCGACGGATTGCCGCTGGACGGGATCACCGAGGTGAAGGTGATCGCGTTGACCGGGTTGAGGTGGCCCTCGACCGCGGCCATCTTGTCCGGCGTCCACAGCGAGCCGAGCGCCCAGCGGGTCGGGTCGAGGAAGTAGCGCAGCAGCAGCTCGTAGTCCACGTACTGGTTGGCCGAGGACCAGGCGTCCGTGAACGAGCAGGCCGGCGTGATCGCCTGGTAGAAGCCGGGATAGGCGTTGGCGACCTGCTGCTGGACGAGCGAGCCACCGGAGCAGCCGGATCCGATCGTGTAGCGCACCGTCCCGTAGGTGTCGATCACGTGCTCCTTGGTCATGATCAGCGACTCGGCCTGCGTGGCGATGTTGCAGTTGTGGCCCGCGTTGTCGAGGGCGTGGGACATCACGACGAAGCCGCGCGCGAGAACCGTCTCGTTCATGACGTCGGGCGCCTCCGCCTGCTCGTAGGAGGTGTCGCAGCTCGCTCCGTGCGTGACGACGAGCTTGTGGTTGAAGCCGTCCTGCGGCTCCGTCGCCAGGTAGGGCCGGCTCGGGTCGTACAGCGCAGCGACGCGGTACTCGTCGCGGTCGATCGCGCCCGTCTCCTGGCGCACGATGAACGGGACCTCCTCGCCCTGGTCGGTCGTCGTCGTCGCCACGTCCGTCGCCGGGTTCTCCGTGTCGTAGGCGCGCAGCGGGCCGCCGAGCGTCGACTTGTAGGAGAAGGCGTACTCCACGGGCCGATTGCACTGCTCGTCCAACGCGCCGTCGAAGCAGGTCCACGGCTGGATCTGCGGGCCGGCGAGCACCGGGCCGCCGGTCGGGTGGTTGACCACGGTCAGCGCACTCGCGCGGCCGCGCTTGCGGGCGACGAGCCGGTTGCGCCCGTCGCGCAGGCCCTCGACGAGACCGAGATAGCGCCCGTCGGGCCGCACGGCGAAGGCCGCGGTCACCCGCTTCCCGTTCAGCACGACCTTCGCGCCCTTGGGCCTGACCTGGACGAGCACCTGCCCGCCCGAGACGAGATCCGCCCGGTTGGACAGCGTCCGGATCTTCGGTGCAGCCGCCTCCGCGGCGACCGGTGTCGTCGCGCAACCCGCCGCGGCCAGCCCGAGCAGCCATCTCCTCATGTCTGTGAAGATAAGCGAATGGCCGCACTGGATGGCTCCGCTTCGACGGAGATCAACGCCCCGATCGACAAGTGCTTCGCCCTGGCGGCGGACGTCGAGCACATCGCCTCATGGCAGGACGGTGTCGTCGGCGTGGAGGTGCTCGAGCGCGACGCCGACGGCCGCGCCCTCGTCGCCGAGATCACCAACGACGCCAAGGTCCGCACCATCAAGACCCGCGTGCGCTTCGCCTACGACGAGCCGAACGGGCTGCGCTGGAAGCAGGAGAAGGGCGACCTGAAGTCGCTGCGGGGGTCCTGGACGTTCGCCACCAACGGCGACGCCACGACCGCGACCTACGCGCTCGAGATCGACCCCGGCAGGATGCTCGGCATGCTCGCCCGTGGCCCCGTGGTGGAACGCGTCCGCGACCTGATGGTCAACGCACGCCCCGACCAGCTCAAGCGCGTCGCCGAGGCCGCGGAGTGAGTGCAGCGATCGGCTACGAGGTCGACGGGCGCGTAGCCCGCATCACCCTCCTGGGGCCGACGATCACCTACCGCCTGCCCCAGGAGCTCGCCGCCGCTGTCGAGCAGGCCGACCTCGATCCCGCCGTCCACGTCATCCTCCTCTCGGGCGCCGGGTCCGGCTTCTGCGGCGGCTACGACCTCGGCGACTGGGCAGAGCACTTCCTCTCCCAACAGGAGAGCGGCGAGGACCGCTCACCCGCCAGCGTGGCCTCGCAGGCCCGCAACCACGATCCGGAGCGGATCTGGGACCCGGTGATCGACTACCAGGGCATGAGCCGCAACGTCCGCGGCTTCATGTCGCTCTTTCACGCCAACAAGCCCGTTGTGTGCAAGGTCCACGGGTTCTGCATCGCCGGCGGCACCGACATGGCGCTCTGCTCGGACCTGCTCGTGATCGCCGACGACGCCCGCATCGGCTACCCACCCGCCCGCGTCTGGGGCTCCCCCACGACGTCGATGTGGGCCTACAAGCTCGGCGCCCAGCGAGCCGCGCGCCTGCTCTTCACCGGCGACTCCCTCACCGGCACCCAGGCGGTCGAGTGGGGCCTCGCGATCGAGTCCGCCCCGCCCGACCAGATCGATGCCGCCGCCGAGGCCCTGGTCCAGCGCATCGCTCAGGTCCCGATCAACCAGCTCGTGATGATGAAGCTCCTCATCAACCAACAGCTGATGGCCATGGGCCTCAACACCACCCAGATCCTCGGCACCGTCTTCGACGGCATCACCCGCCACACACCCGAAGGCCACGCCTTCCGCGCCCAGGCCGCGGCCGAGGGCTGGAAGGCAGCGGTCAAGGCGCGCGACTCGCCCTTCGGCGACTCGGCTTTCTGACGTTCGACGCTCCACGGGGGCGCGTGCGCTTTGAGGAAATAGCGACGGCGTCGCGGTTCACGTGAAGCGCGCGTCAATCAAGGGGCCTGGCCCCCTGATTGCGTCCCGCGCGAACGCCTGCTGCGGTCGGAGACGTGGCCGTTTGGCTGGTAAGGACGGGGGAGGTCCGCTCCTTGCGGTGAGCTACCTCGATTCCACCCCCCCGGACCTGGAGGGCCCCAACGCGGAAGCGCCCGGAAGCCGTCACAGCAGTCGAGCGGCCGGCCCGCGCATCGGGCGCGCCTCAGTTCAGGCAGCCCCGTACGGCTCCGGCCTGCGGTGTGTCCACGCCACTGTCGAAGGCGACCACTGCCGGCCCGACCGTCTCGTTCGTTCCATACTCGGGAACGTCGGAGGCAGCGTCCTCGGCAGCCGCGGCGTCCGCATAGACGTACACCATGCTGCGCAGGCCGCCCCCGGTGACGATGACGGTGCGCTCGGCACCATAGGACCCGTCGCTCTCCGTCGCCTCGAGGCCATCGCCGCGAGCGCAGGTGACGAACTCGGCGGCGGAGTCGCCTCCGCCTCCGCCTCCGCCACCCCCGCACCCGGCGCCGACCACGACCAGGACAATGGCGCATGCGCGTCTCATGCGGGGATGCTCTCAGACCGGTCGCGACGAACCAAGCCGGCTCGGTTAGGGCGGTTCGGCGGGCAAGGAGCAGAGCGGCGGCGGCCTCCGGCCACAGGCGCGAGGCAACTAGGCCGCGACGACTCCGTAGGCCGAGATGACGTGGTGCACCGGAGCTGCGGTGCGCTCGCCGATCCGTTCCAGGAGGCCCCGCTCGAGCCAGTGCGAGCGCTCCGGCGGATGCGTGGAGACGAGCACCTCATCGGCCTCGAAGTCGTGGGTCGCGTCTTTGAAGGCGACGAACGGATCGGCGTCGCCGACGATTCCGCGTGCGTCCACTCCCGCCTTGCGGAGGTGGTCGACCGCGGACTCCAGCCGTTCCTGCGCGGCGGCCAGCGCCTCGTCCGTGTCGGAGAGGTAATGCCGCAACCGCGAGTTCAACGCCGGCGCCACGATCAGGATCAAATGCTCGTCGTGGCGGCCCGCCCGCTCGGCGACCTCGTCGAGCAGTGCCGGACAGGGGCACGTCTCGTTCGCGATGACCAGCAGGCGGTGGGTGTGCTCGAGGTCGCTCATACCCCACTGTCTCCCGACCCGCTCGATCGTTGCAGCAGCCCGAAAGCCGCGGCCGCGGTGAGGATCGCTCCCGCGAGGGTGGCGGCGAGGTCCGCGAGGGTGTCGAGGTAAGCGGTGGCGTTGACGTCGTCGGAGTACAGGAGCGGGTACTCGACGAGCTCGATCACCAGCTCCGCGGCGGCGGTCACTCCGACCGCGAAGGCGGCGAGGAGCCACGACGGGCTGATGCGGTTGCGGAACACGACCACCACGCCGGCGGTGAGGATGACTCCGGCGATGAAGTGCTGTGGACTGCCGAGCCAGTCGGGGTGCATCAGCGCAGCGCGGCGGTGGCGAACTCGGTCATGCCGTCGGTGAAGGCGATCGACGGCGCGTAACCGAGCTCGTCGCGGATGCGGTCGATGGAGGCGAAAACGTGGCGGACGTCGCCGGCGCGCCAGGTGCCGGTGACCTGAGGCGGCGGGCCGCTCATGGCGGTGCTGAGCGCCGCGGCCATGTCCCCCACGCTGCGGGGCTCTCCGCTGGCGACGTTGAAGGCGCCGGTGGCGCATCGACTCGAGGGCGAGCCGGTTGGCGGTCGCGATGTCGCGCACGTGCACGAAGTCGCGCAGCTGGTTCCCGTCCTCGGTGACGAGTGGTGCTTCGCCTGCCTCGAGGCGGGAGCGGAAGATGCTGGCGACGCCCGCGTACGGCGTGTCCCGGGGCATCCGGGGCCCGTAGACGTTGTGGTAGCGCAAAGCGATTGCGTCCGCTCCGGTCTCTCGCGCGTATGCGATGGTGAGATGTTCTTGATGAAGCTTGGTGGCGGCGTAGACGTTGCGGGGGTCCGCGGGAGCGGACTCCGGGACGCTGCGCGGTTCCAGCGGCCCGCCGCAGACCGGACACGAGGGCTCGAAGCGGCCGGCGTCGAGGTCGGCGGGGGCGCGGGGCGGTGCGGGCTGGTCGCCGTCGACCGGGCAGGCGTAGCGCCCCTCGCCGTAGACGACCATGCTCGAAGCGAGGACGATGCGCCCGTCGAAGCCGCGGGCGTGCAGCGCGCGAAGCAGTTCCGCGGTGCCGCTCGCGTTGTGGGAGACGTAGTCGGCGATGTCGGCGAGATCCACCCCCAGGCCGACCATCGCGGCCTGATGGCAGACCGCGTCGACCCCCTTCACGGCGCGCTCGGCGCCGGCGCGCAGGTCGTCGCGCAGCCACTCCACGTCGGCGACGTAATCGGGCTCGCGGTCGTGCGCGGCGGGATGCAGATGGTCCGCGATGCGGACGTCGTGGCCGGCGGCGAGCAGCGTGTCGACCACGTGCGAACCGATGAATCCTGCGCCACCTGTAACGAGGACCAGCATCGCGGAGACCGTAGGCACCAATGAGCGTCGACGTGATCCTGCCGGTGCTCGATGAGCGCGAGGCGCTGCCCTGGGTGCTCGAACGCATGCCGGCCGGCTACCGGCCCATCGTGGCCGACAACGGCTCGACGGACGGGTCCGGTGCGCTGGCGCGCGAGATGGGCGCCCGGGTGGTCGACGAACCGACCCCCGGGTTCGGTGCGGCCTGCTTCGCCGGCCTCCGCGCGTCGAGTGCGGACGTCGTCTGCTTCATGGACTGCGACGCTTCGCTGGACCCGCGCGAACTTCCCGCGGTCGCCGCGCCGGTGCTCGCCGACGATGCGGACCTGGTGCTCGGCGCTCGCAAGGCACAGCGCGGTGCCTGGCCGCTGCACGCCCGCATCGCCAACCGCTACCTCGCCCACCGGCTTGGTCTCAAGGACCTCGGCCCGATGCGCGCGGCGCGCCGCGAGGCGCTGGTTGAGCTCGGCATCCGCGACCGGCGCTTCGGCTGGCCGCTCGAGATGGTCGTGCTCGCGCGCCGAGCGGAGTGGCGGATCGCGGAGGTCGGCGTCCCCTATCTGCCGCGTGCCGGTCGCTCGAAGGTGACGGGTACCGTGCGCGGGACCGCTCGCGCCGTCAAGGACATGCGCGCGGTGCTCGCGAACGCATGAGCACCCTGATCGTCATCGCGAAGGCGCCGCGCCCCGGCTACTCGAAGACGCGGCTGACGCCGCCCTACACCCCCGTCGAAGCGGCCGAACTGGCGGCTGCGGCACTGGCCGACACGCTCGCCGCGGTGGCCGCGTGCCGTGCGTCGCGGCGCGTGCTGGCCCTCGACGGCGCCCCGGGCGACTGGCTGCCCGACGGGTTCGAGGTCATCGCCCAGCGCGGTGACGGTCTCGCGGAGCGACTGGCCGCGGCGTTCGCCGACACCGGCGAGCGCGCGTTCCTGGTCGGGATGGACACGCCGCAGCTCGACGCGGCGCTGCTCGACAGCGCGCTCGCGCACGAATGCTCCTTCGGCCTCGCCGCTGACGGCGGCTGGTGGGGCCTCGGCCTCCCCCGCCCCGACGCACGCGTCTTCGAGGACATCCCGATGAGCGAGGACGACACGGGCGCGCGGCAGCTCGCGCGACTGCAAGCGCTCGGCTACGAGCCTGCAGAGCTCCCCGTGCTGCGCGACGTCGACACCGTCGAGGACGCCCGCGCGGTGGCGGCGCTCGCTCCCGACACGCGCTTTGCGGCGGTCGTCGGATGAGCGTCTCCCCCGTCTCGATGTACGCCGAGCTGCTCAGCGACGCGTCGCCCGGCGGCGTCATGTTGCGTCACGACGACGGCCGCGTCACGCCGCTCGAGGTCGAGCGCTGGCTCGCGCCGACCTGCCCGGTCGACGAGGCGATCGCCGATGCTGCCGTGGGCCCCGTGCTCGACGTCGGCTGCGGCCCCGGCCGCCTCCTCGACGCGCTGGCGCGCCACGGCAAGTGGGCGCTCGGCGTCGATCTCTCCCCGACCGCAGTCGCGCTCGCCCGCGGCCGCGGACGCCGCGCGCTCGCCGCCAGCGTCTTCGACGACCTGCCGGGTGTCGGCGACTGGGGCTGCGCGCTCCTGCTCGACGGCAGCGTGGGGATCGGCGGCGACATCGGGGCGCTGCTCGACCGCGTGTCCGGACCCTCCTCAAGCCGGGCGCGACCGCCATCGTCGAGGTGGAGCCGCCCGGCAACGGCACCCGCGCCGGCCAGGTGCGACTCGAGCACGACGGCACCGTCAGCGCCTGGTTCGACTGGGCGCACGTCGACGCCGACGGCATCCACGCCTTCGCCGAAGTTCGCGAAATCCGGCAGATAGGAGGAAGGTGGTTCGCTTGGGCCGCCTGATTCCCGAAAATCCGCCGCCCGGGCCGTTCCGTCCCGAGTTCTGGAAGTCGCCCCTGCGCGGGCGGCGGCTGACGTCGATCCTCGGCCTGACGCTGCTGGCCGGCATGACGATCGTGATGGTCACGGGCTTCCTGTCGCACGCCGCCTACAACCCGGGCCTGCCGCAGAACGCGATCGTCGATCCGTCGCGCGACCTCCCCTTCACCTTCGACTGGCCGACCTCGCCGTCGTGGCTCTACGCCTTCACCCAGGGCCTGCACGTGACGATCGGGCTGGCGGTGATCCCGATCGTGCTCGCGAAGCTCTGGTCGGTGATGCCGCGGCTGTTCGCGTGGCCGCCGGTGGCCTCCCCCGCCCAGGCACTCGAGCGCATCTCGATCGCGCTGCTCGTCGCCTCGACGATCTTCCTCCTCGCCACCGGCCTCGTGAACGCCGGCTACTGGTACCCGTTCCAGTTCAACTTCGTGGTCGCGCACTACTGGGGCGCCGTGATCTTCCTCGGGTCCTTCGTCCTGCACGTCGCCATCAAACTGCCGGTCGCGCTCAAGCGGCGCGAAGAGGAGCCGGACATGCTCAAGGCCGCCCGGCCGAGCCCGGTGACGATCTCCCGGCGCGGGCTGCTCGCCTTCACCGGTGCAGGCGCCGGGCTGATCGTCGTCGGCAACGCCGGTCAGGCCATCGGCGGGCCGTTCCGCAAGCTCGCCTTCCTCGCGCCGCGCCGCGACTCCGGCTTCCCCGTCAACAAGACCGCCGCGCAGGCGGGCATCACGCCGGCGATGACCGGCGAGACGTGGCGCCTGGAGGTCAACGGCCGGCCGCTCACGCGGGCCGACCTCATGTCGCTGCCGCAGTCGACGCAGAGCTTGCCGATCGCCTGCGTGGAAGGGTGGAGCGCGACGCGCAGCTGGCGCGGCGTGACGCTCTCGGACCTGGCCGAGCTCGCCGGGGTCGCCGACGCCGGCGAGGTGCTCGTGGAGTCCCTCCAGCAGGGCTCCGCACTCGCGGTCACCTCCCTGTCGCGTGACCAGATCCACGACAGCCGCTCGCTGCTCGCCCTGCAGGTCGAGGGCGAGGACCTGTCGCTCGACCACGGCTACCCGGCGCGCATCATCGTCCCCGCTCTCCCCGGCGTCCACAACACCAAGTGGGTCGCGAAGCTCACCTTCACGGCATGAGGAAGCTCTACGGAAGCCATCCGCTGCACCTCGTCGGCCACGTCGCGCTCTTCGTGCTGGCGGCCTACGCGATCGTGCAGATCTTCACCCTCGGCGCCGCGGGCAACGCGATGGTGTGGCTGATCGGCGCCGTACTGCTGCACGACGCGATCCTGTGGCCCGTCTACTCCGGCGTCGACGGCGCGGGCAGCCGGCTGCTCGGGCCGGGGGCGATCAACTACGTGCGCATCCCGCTCGGCCTGTCCTTGCTGCTGTTGCTCGTGTTCTCCCCCGAGATCCTCGGCAAGGGCGCGAACGCCTACCGCAACGCGTCCGGTCAGACCTACGACGGGTACCTGGCGCGCTGGCTCGTGGTGAGCGCGGCGCTGTTCGTCATCTCGGCGATCGTCTTCATCGCTCGACGCCGCCGAGCGTGAACTCGAGACGCTCGCCAGCGGTCACCACGACGGTGTCCCCCTCGACGGCGAGCGCCGTGGGCCGCGCAGGAAGGAACGCGCGCCGCTGCAGATGAAGCTCCGGCTCCGTCTCGAAGACGAGCAGGGCCTGCTGGGCGGCGTCCGTGACGTAGATCCGATCGCCGCTCCCCGCGAGCTCCTGCGGACCGGCCCCCGCGTCGACGGTCTCGTCGCCGACGGTCAGCGTGCGCGCTCGCGTGTCGAGTCGCGCAGCGCCGGCCGTCTGCGGCGGCCCCTCGGGCGGCGGCAGCCGCTCGGCCGAACCGCAGCCCGCGAGTGCAACCATCAGGACGAGTGGTGAGCACCGCACGCCGACCAGCCTCGCAGAGCGACGTCCTCGTCCTGCTGTTCGCCGGTGCGGCGGCGGTGGCGTGCGTCGCCGCCGGTCTCGGTGTGCGTCTCGAGGGCGGGACGATGGGGACCGCGCTGTCGCCGTTGGTGAGCCCGTGGCTGCCCCGGGTCGATGCGTGGGCGCTGCTCGGCGTCCCCGTGTTCGTGGTGGCCGTCGCCCTGGCGCCGCACGTGCTCACCGTCCGCCGCTTCCCGCTCGCCGTGGCGGCGCTCGCGACCGTAGCGGGACTCGCGCTCAACGTGATCCCGCTCGGCCCGCACGGCTGGGGCGTCGTCCACGACCTCGGCCCGGACGGTTCCTTCCAGGCCAGGAACGAGTACCTGCCGGTCCTGCCGCTGATCGACGCCTACGGCTCGGGCTACTTCCTCGACCGCTTTGCAGAGCTCGTGCCGTCGCTGCCGATCAATGTCGCCGGTCATCCGCCCGGCCTCGCCGTCGCCATGCACTGGCTGGGCATCGAGACGCACCAGGCGCTGACCGCGGTGTGCGTGGCGTCGGTGGCGGCGACTGCGCCGCTGACCCATGCACTGGCTCGCGCCCTCGGCGTCTCCGACGACCGCGCACGCGTCGCGGCCGTGCTCGTCGCACTCTCCCCCGGCTTCCTGCTGTTCGGCATCAGCTCGGTCGACGCGATCCTCGCGGCGCTCGGCATGGCTGTCGCGGTGCTCCTGGTCGGGCGTCGGCGCGCGCTTGGCGTCCTCCTCTTCGGCGTCGCGTCCACGTTCGGCTGGTCGCTGCTCGCGGTCGGCTTCTTCGCGGTCGTCGTGGTGTGGCGCCGTGAGACCTTCCGCGCCGCCCTTTTGCTGGCCGCGGCCTGCGGTCTGTCCGTGCTGCTCGTCAACGCCGCGCTGTGGGCCGCCTCTGGCTACGACCCACTCGGCACGCTCGCGGCGACCCACGAGTACTACGGCCGCTCGCTCGCGCGCATCCGCCCTTATGAGTTCTGGTGGCTGGGCTCCCCGGTCGCCTGGGCGCTGAGCATGGGCGTGCCGATCGCCGCGGCATGGATCGTCGCCGCCCGCCGCGGGCACCCGGTGGCCGTCGCGCTCGCTGCCGTCGTCGTCATCGCCGCGCTCGCGGGCTTCACCAAGGCCGAGACGGAGCGCATCTGGCTGTTCCTTGTCCCGCTTGCCTGCGTCGGCGCCGCCACCGTCCTGCCCACCGACCGCCTGCGCCCGGTCCTCGCGGCGCTGGCCGTGCAGGGACTGGCGGTGTCCTTCCTCTTCCAGACGATCTGGTGACCCGCTACTTGCCGTAGGCGACGCGAAGCGTCCTGCGCACCGGATTGAGCGTCTGCGAGCCGTTGAAGCGCACGGTCAAGGATGCCCGGCCCTTGCGACCGGCCTTGGAGAGTCTGACCCGCATCGCGAAGCGGCACGCACGGACGCCGGTCTGGCCCGACGCGACCCGTTTGCCCCTCGCGGACGCGCGCACCGTGACCGAGCCGGCGCACCCGGCCGGGTTCGTGCCAATCGGGTCGAGCGTTCCCGACACCCTGAAATCGAAGGGCTTGCGCTTGTCGCGCCTCGGCGTGGCCTTAACCGTTAGAAGCGGCGTCAGGCGGTAGGGACTGATCGTGGGCGTGGGGGTCGGACTCGCGGTCGGCGAAGGACTCGCGCTCGGACTGGGGCTCGGACTTTGACTGGGACTCGGGCTGGGACTCGGACTGGGACTCGGACTCGGACTCGGGCTGGGCGTCAGCGTCGGTGTGGCGGTCGCCGTCACCGTCGGTGCCGGCGTTCCCACTCCACTGGTGACCGTCAGGTCGCCGTCGCTCATGTCGAAGAAGTAGTTGCCGATCGCCTCCACGCGGAACCGGCCCTCACCCGTCGTCACGTTGGGCACCGGGACGGACTGCGTGCCGTCGTTCGGTGTCGACGCGAGGGCTTCGTACGGGAAGGTCAGCCCGCCGTCGGCCGAGAACATGACGCGCACGTTCGCGACGTCGAACGGAGCCGCGTTCGTGCCCGCCACGGACCACGTGATGGCCGTCGGCACGTTGCCGGTGAGCCCTGTCGGCCCGGTCGGGCCGGTCACCGCGAATGGCCCTGTCCCCGCGACGGCGATCTGGACGTCGTCGGCCGACACGCCGCCGCCGGCGGCGAAGCGGTCGCGCGCGGTCAACCGGAAGTTCATGACGCGCGCTGATGTCGGCAGGAACTCCGAGAAGCAATTGAGGCTCGCGCAGCCGCCGGTCTCCGCATTGGTGTCGTCGAGCGCGATCTGCGCCGGATCGGGGAAGGAGCGGATCCGGTCGGCACCCGTGGCCACGTTGGTGCCGACGGCGGGCGAGACCGTTTCATCGGACCATCGGCTGAAGGAGAACATCCGGAAGAGCGGACCGTCGGGCTTGAAGTCGGACTGCAGCACGGCGGCCGCTCCGAGGTCGTTCTGTTCCCACGTGTAGACGAGCGGATCGCCGTCGAGGTCGATCGCAAAGCCGTCGAGTCGGAAGGGTGTCCGGATCGGGATGGTCACGTCCGGCGGCGCGATGACGACAGGTGAACGGTTGGTGGTCTCGACCGAGGTACCACCCTTACCTGCGAGCGCCAGGGTCTTCAGCATGAGGCTGACGGACTTCTGCGAGTAATAGGGGTCTCTCGTTCGCTGGAGGTCGTCCGTGTCGCACAAGCCCGCGTAGCTCATGATCGACGACCCGCTGCCGGGCTCGGCCGCCCCCTCATCGGTTCGGTTGCCCTCGCAGAACTCCCTCGCCCCGTTGAAGCTGTGCGGGGATCCGAACATGTGTCCGAACTCGTGAGCGGCGATCAGGAAGAACTGATCGCTGCTCGGGCGGATCGAGCTCGAGCAGCCCCCGCCCTTGTACCGCGAGACTCCGACCGCCCCGATGTACGCCAGGCCGCCGCCGTTGTTGGCGATGACAAGGTGGCCGATGTCGTAGTTGGCGTCGCCAATGACGGCGTCGAGCGCGGCCTGGTTCTGGTCGAGGACGGCCCCCGTCTGGCAGTCGCTGGTGGTGTACCCGGCCGCGCTGTAGGCGGCCGGCGTCGAGAAGTTGAGCAGGTGGTTGTTCGCGACCAGGACGAGGCGGACGGCCAACTCGTCGTTGAGCAGCTGGTTGAGACGATTGACCATCGTGACCTTCGCGGCGTCGACCAACTCCTGCGTGCCGAAACGTGTGGCCCAGCTCGGGTCGCTCGCGAGCGCGAGCCGGTAGGTACGGCGGACGACGGGTTCGCCAGCAGCACGCCGCGGCTCGACTCCCGCTCGGCGACCAGGGGTCTCGGGGACGGCCGTCTCGATGAAGTCCTCGTCCGGCTCGATGAGATTGTCGCGGTAGTAGGCCAGATGCCGCTTGCGGTCGTCCCGGAAGCGCGGATCGATGTACCAGGTGCCCCGATCCGAGCGGACGGAGGCGTGGAGGCCGAGCGGCGAGATGTCGAAGCGCGCGGTGGCGCTGGGGTCATCGATGCCGACCGCCGCGTACGTGTCGATGTTCGGATACCGGCGAGCGAGCTTCGGGGCCATCACCGGCGAGACGACGGTTCGGAAGCGCTCGCGCCCACCCTCGGGGCTCGGGAGCTCGACCACCACGCCCGCGCCCGTGTCCTCCAGCGGAGCGTCGTCGAGGGACGCGCGCAGGTCGGCACGGTCGAGCTTGAACGCCCGCGCGTCGCGCGCGTGCACCTGGGCGTCCGCCGCCGCGGCGGGAATCGTCAGTGAGAGGACAAAGACGACTGCGAGCCGGAGGATCATGGCTGCGGTGAGGGCAGCGTGCCCTCCACCCACTCGCCTTCCTCGCGCTTGAAGATCGGCGCCTCGTCCTTGAGGCGGTCGATGACGGCGCGGGCGCCGGCGAAGGTCTCTCCGCGGTGCGGGCCGGAGGCCACGACGATCACGGCGGGCTCGGACAGCGCGACCCGGCCGATGCGGTGGGCGACGGCGATCGCGCACAGCCCGTGGCGCGCGGCCTCCTCGCCGGCGATCCTGCGCATCAGCGGCTCCGCCATCTCGGCGTAGGCCTCGTAGTCGAGGTGCGAGACGGAGCGGGTGACGCCCTCGAAGGTGACGACGGCGCCGGCGCGCGGGTCGCGGACGAGCGCCGCCAGCGCGGGCAGGTCGAGTGGCTCCTCGGTGATGAAGGCGGCGTTGACCGGATCCTCGGCACCGCCGGAGACGGGCGGGATCAGCGCGACCTCGTCCGAGGCGACGATCGGCGCGTCGCGGCTCGGCGAACACGCGGTTGACGGCGACGATCACCGACCGGTCGGGCAGGTCGAGCGGGACGGCCGCCAGCAGGTCGGCGACGGTGGCGGGCTCGGGCAGCTCGACCTCGAGCGACGGTGCCCCCGCGCGGTCCTTGAGGCCGGCGAACAGGCGGACGGTCACGCGCATCTAGTCTCAGCGTATGGAGAGCGGGCTGACCCACCTCGATTCCGAGGGGACGGCACGGATGGTCGACGTCTCGGCCAAGCCACTCACCGAGCGCCGGGCCCGCGCCCAGGCCGTCGTGCGGATGTCGCCCGGCACCGCCGCCCGCGTCGTCGCGGGCGACCTGCCGAAGGGCGACCTCGTCGGCGTCGTCCGCATCGCGGCGATCCAGGCGGCCAAGCGGACCGCGGACCTGATCCCGCTCTGCCACCAGCTCGCGCTCTCCCACGCCGACTGCGACGTCGATGGTCGACGCGGAGGCCGGCACGGTCACCGTCGTGACCGACGCACGCACCGTCTCCGGCACCGGCGTGGAGATGGAGGCGCTGACCGCCGCGTCGGTCGGAGCGCTGACCGTCTACGACATGATCAAGGGCGTCGAGAAGGGCGCAGTGATCGAATCGGTCGTCCTGCTCGAAAAGACAGGTGGGAAGTCCGGTGACTACCGCCTCGCGTGAACCACTGATCGACGGCCACGGCCGCACGATCGGCGACGTCCGCATCTCGGTCACCGACCGGTGCAACTTCCGCTGCCAGTACTGCATGCCCGCCGAGGGGCTGGACTGGCTCGAGCGCAACGCCGTCCTCACCTACGAGGAGATGGCGCGGATCGTCGGCGTCCTCACCTCGATGGGCGTGCACGACGTCCGCCTCACCGGCGGCGAGCCGCTCGCGCGCCGCGACCTGCACCGGCTCATCGCGATGGTCAACCCGATGGCCAAGGACCTCTCGCTGACCACCAACGGCTACCTGCTGCGTCGCCAGCTGCCCGACCTCGTCGCCGCCGGGCTGCGCCGCTTGAACGTCTCGCTGGACTCGCTGGCGCAGGATCGCTTCTTCGAGATGACGCGCCGCGACGCCCTCGACGAGGTGCTTGCCGGCCTCGAGGCCGCCGAGGCGTATCCCCAGCTGCGGCCGATCAAGGTCAACGCCGTCGCGCTGCGCGACTTCACCGAGGACGAGGCGATCCGCTTCGCCGACCTCGCGCGGCGCAAGCCCTACGAGGTGCGCTTCATCGAGTGGATGCCGCTCGACGCCGACCGCAAGTGGGGCCCGGACCGCTACCTGCCGGGGGACGAACTGCGCGCGATCATCCACGCGACGTACCCGCTCGAGCCGCTCGGGCCGGCCGCGCTCGGGCACTTCGTCGCGGTGGCGCTTCGCGGACGGCAAGGGGACGATCGGCTTCATCTCCCCCGTCTCGCATCCGTTCTGCGGTGACTGCAACCGCATCCGCCTGACGGCGGACGGCCGGCTGCGGACCTGCCTGTTCTCGCTCAACGAGACCGACCTGCGCGAGCCGCTGCGGACGGGCGCGACGGACGACGAGCTCGAGCTCATCATCCGCGAGGCGGTGTGGCGCAAGGAGCTCAAGCACCACATCAACGAGCCGGGCTTCATCCAGCCCGAGCGCTCGATGTCGCAGATCGGCGGCTAGGCCAGTGCTTACGGCGAGACGAGGGCGGCCATGATCTGGTCGTCCAGATGGTCGCGCTGCTCGCCGGGATCGACCGGATGCTCGTCGATGTGCGGAAGGGTGAACTCGCCGAGCTCATCTTCGACTTCAAGTGTCGTCTGTTCGCTCATGTCTTCGAAGGTACCCCCGGGTGCCTTTGGCGCAAGTAAAAACCCCCCGGCCGGGGGGTCGATCACGTGTTGACCCGCGAGGAGGCCTGGGCGCTGATCGCCCGTCACGCGGTGGCTCTGGGCACTGAGAGCGGTGCGACTCGACGATGCGGTGGGGCGGATCGTTGCGGAGGACGTCGGTCTCGCCGATCGACATCCCGGGGTTCGATCGGTCGGCGATGGATGGGTGGGCGGTGCGCTCGGCGGATGTCGCCCGGGACGGTTGCGCGTGGTCGGTGAGGTTGCCGCCGGCGCCGCCGGTGACTTCGCTGTCGGTGAAGGAGAGGCCGCTCGGATCTTCACGGGTGGTGCTCTGCCCTCTGGTGCTGACGCGGTGGAGAGGCAGGAGGTCGTGGCTCTCGTGGACAACGGCAGCATTGAGGTGGCGGATGCGGTGCCGCGCGGTCGGAACGTTCGCTACCGCGGTGAGGACGTGCCGGCGGGATCGGTGGTGCTGCCGGCGGGCTCGCGGGTCGGGCCGCACACGCTCACGGCGGTCGCCGCGGCCGGGGTTGTGCACTTACCGGTGTTCCGACGCCCGAAAGTGCACATCCTGGCGACGGGTGACGAGCTGGTGCCGCCCGGACAGCCGCTCGGGCCGGGCCAGATCCACGAGACCAACTCGCTGACGTTGCGCGCCCTCGCCGCGCGGGCGGGTGCGGAGGTCATCGACCTGGGCACGGCCCCCGACGACCGCGACGAGATCGAGGCGCGCGTCCGCCGCGGCCTCACCGAGGGCGACGTCCTGCTCGTCGCCGGCGGCGTCTCCGTCGGCGACCACGACCACGTCAAGGGCGCGCTCGACCGCGCCGGCGTCGAGGAGCTCTTCTGGCGGGTCAAGCTCAAGCCCGGCAAGCCGCTGTTCTGCGGGCGCACCGGCGACGGGACCTGGGCGTTCGGCCTGCCCGGCAACCCGCTGTCGGGCGTCTGCACGTTCCTCGTCTTCGTGGAGCCGCTGCTGCGGCGCCTCGCCGGCGAGACGGACGCCGTGGAGGCCCGCACGGTCGTGCGCACCACGCAGGAGATCGCTCCCGAGGACGGCCGCACCACCTACCTGACCGCGACGCTCGCCCCCGGGGAAGCGGACGGCATTCCCCGATGCGACGCCGACGGAGCAGCAGGGCTCGGCGATGACGCTCGCGCTCGCCCAGGCCGACGCCTTCATCGTCGCCCCTCACACGCGCGCCGTCGGTGCCGGCGGGCGGCCTCGTCGACGCGCTGTTGCTGTAGGCGTGGGCGCCGACCGGATCGCCCGCGACGCCTTCTCGATCGGGCTCGCCACCGGCGTCTACGCCGTGTCCGTTCGGGGTGCTCTCGGTGGCGGCCGGGACTCTCGGTCGCGCAGACCTGCGTGCTGTCGCTGGCCTGCTTCACCGGTGCCTCGCAGTTCTCGTTCGTCTCGGTGCATCGGCGCCGGCGGCTCGGTCCTCGCCGCGCTCGGGTCCGTCCGTCCTCCTCGCCGCGCGCAACGGCGTCTACGCGCTCAGCCTGCGGTCGGTCCTGCGGCGCCCGCCGGCCGACGCGCACCTCGTGATCGACGAGACGACCGCGATGGCCCTCGCGCAGGACGGGGAGGCCGACAAGCGCCGGGCGTTCCTGCTCACGGGCGCATCCGTGTTCGTCTTCTGGAACACCGGGACGCTCATCGGCGCGCTGGCCGGCGGTGGCATCGACCCGCGTGACCTCGGCCTCGACGCGCTCTTTCCGGCCGTCTTCATCGCGCTGCTGGCGCCGCAGCTCCGACGCCCGGGCGCCCCGGCGGCCGCGATCGCCGGTGTCGTCGTCGCGCTCGTGCTCCTGCCGTTCACCCCAGCAGGGGTGCCGGTCATGGCCGCTGCCGCTGCGGGAGTGATCGCGCTGGCGGCACGGCGGTGAGCTGGGCGGGCGTGCTCGCTCTGTGCGGCGCCTCGTACGCGCTGAAGGCCGCCGGCGCCGTGCTCGCGAGCCGGGTCGACGCGCGAGGCCGCCGAACGCTGGGGGCTCGAGCTGCTGGTCGTCCCGGTGCTCGCGGCGCTGATCGCGGTGCAGACGCTCGGCGGCGATGAGCAGACTCGTGCTCGACGCGCGCGCTCCCGCGGTGCTGGTCGCCGGCGTGCTCGTGTGGCGGCGGGCGCCGTTTCTCGTCGTCGTCCTCGCCGCCGGCGCCACCGCGGCGATCCTGCGGCTGCTCTAGCGGCCGCGCTCGCGGTCGAGTCGGCGCCGGTCGCGCTTGGTCGGGCGCCCGCCGCCGTCGTCGAAGCGCGGGCGGGTGAGCCGCCGCTGCTCCGCGGCCTCGCTGCGCGCCTTGATCGAGTCCTCGGACTCCGTGTAGAGCAGGGCGGCCTCGGAGGCCGGGCCGCGGCGCTCCGCGAGCGCGTGCACGTCGATGACGCGCTTGGTCGGACCGATGCGCAGCTCGAGCTTGTCGCCGGGCTTGACCTCGCGCGCCGGCTTGGCGACCGCGCCGTTGATCGTCACGCGGCCGGCCTTCAGCGCGTCCGCGGCGATCCCGCGTGTCTTGACGAGGCGCGCCGCCCACAGCCACTTGTCGATCCGCATACTCCTGCTGAGTATGCGCGAGATCGAGACACCGCAGGGCCCCGCCCGCGTCCTCGAGCAGGACGCGCCGGAGAGCGTGGGCGCGGATGGTCGTGCACCACGGCGCGGGTGGCTCCGTCTCCGCGCCCGACCTGCAGGTCGCCGCCCGCACCGCGCTCGAGAACGGCGTGAGCGTCGCGCTCGTCGAGCAGCCGTAAAGGTCGCCGGGAAGAAGTCGACGCCGAAGCCCGAGAAGCCTCGACGAGGCCCACCACGCGGTGGTCGCCGCCGCTCCCCCAGGACCTGCCCTTCATCAACGCCGGCCGGTCGTCGGGTGCGCGCATCGCCTGCCGGACGGCCGCCGCCACCCCCGCCATCGCGGTGCTCGCGCTGGCCTTCCCGCTGATCACGCCGAAGGGCACGAGCCGCCAGGACGAGATCGACCAGGTGACCGTCCCGTTGCTGATCGTGCAGGGCGCGAACGACCGCTTCGGCGTGCCCGATAACGCCAGGGTGATCAAGGGCGACCACGGCCTGAAATCCGATCATGGTGCGCTGGCTGACGCGATCGGGAGTTGGCTCAACGGCGTCCGTGGTTGAGGAGTAACGTCAGCCCGAACGACTGGGAGGAGAGCCCGTCTATGTCACGCGTCAGCGTGTCCGTGGAAGTCAACGGCACTCGGTACGACAAGGAGGTCGAGGCGCGATTGCTGCTCGTGCACTTCCTGCGTGACGAGCTGGGCCTGACCGGCACGCACGTCGGCTGCGACACCTCCAACTGCGGCGCGTGCACCTGTCATCTCAACGGCGAGGCCGTGAAGAGCTGCACCGTGCTCGCCGTGCAGGCCGACGGCGCCAAGGTCACCACGATCGAGGGCATGGGCAGCGCGCCCGACGATCTGCACCCCGTGCAGGAGGCCTTCTGGAACAACCACGGCCTGCAGTGCGGCTACTGCACGCCCGGGCATGATCATGGCCAGCGTCGATCTGCTGCAGCGCAACCCGGACCCCTCCGAGGACGGAGATCCGCGAGGCCCTCGCCGGCAACCTCTGCCGCTGCACCGGCTACCACAACATCGTCAAGTCGGTCCGCGACGCGGCCTCGAAGGGAGCGCCCGCATGACCGTCGCCCCCGAGAAGTTCGTCGGCCAGGCCCTGCGCCGCAAGGAGGACCCGCGCCTGATCACCGGCCGCGGCAAGTACGTCGACGACTTCACGCCCCAGGGCACGCTCTGGTGCGCGTTCGTGCGCTCGCCCGAGGCGCACGCGAAGATCGTCTCGATCGACACGTCGCTCGCCGAGCAGCGCGACGACGTCCACGCCGTCTTCACCGGCGAGGACATGGCCGACGCTCGGCATCCTCGACGCGCTGCCGATGGCCTGGGTGCCGCCCGAGGTCGAGGTCCGCAACTTCCCGCACTGGCCGCTGGCCCGCGGCGAGGTCAACCACGTCGGCGATCCGGTCGCCGTCGTCATCGGCGAGGGCCGCTACGCGATGCAGGACGCCGCCGAGGACGTCTTCGTCGAGTACGACCCGCTGCCCGCGGTGACCGACATCGAGGCGGCGCTCGAGGACGGCTCGCCGCTCGTCCACGAGGAGAACGGCACCAACGAGGTGCACCAGTGGTCGCTCGGTGGCGGTGACATCGAGGCGGCGATGGCCGAGGCCGACGTCATCTGCGAGCGCCGCATCGTCAACCACCGCATCGCGGGCGCGCCGATCGAGCCGCGCGGCGTCGTGGCCGAGCCCCGCGGCACCGGCCTCACCCTCACGACCTCCACCCAGGTCCCGCACTTCGTGCGGCTGTTCCTGGCGCTGCTGCTCGGCGAGTCCGAGGAGAAGGTCCGCGTGATCGCCCCTGAGGTGGGCGGCGGCTTCGGCGCCAAGCTCCAGGTCTACGGCGAGGAGATCCTCCTGACCGCCGCCGCGCGCAAGCTCGGCCGCCCGGTGAAGTGGATCGAGACGCGGTCGGAGAACATGATGGTCACCCATCACGGCCGCGACCAGATCGCCACCGTGCGCATCGGCGCGAAGTCCGACGGCACGGTCACCGGGATCCACGTCGAAGATCACGGCGGACATGGGGGCCTACCTCATGCTGCTGACGCCGACGATCCCCTCGCTCGGCGCCTTCGTGATGAGCGGGGTCTACAACTTCCCCGCCGTCCAGACCGACATCACCGCGGTCTACACGAACAAGTGCCCGACGGACGCGATCCGCGGGGCCGGGCGCCCCGAGGCCACGCACATGATCGAGGTCACCATGGACCAGCTCGCAGATGAGCTGGGCATGGACCGCCTCGAGCTGCGCCGCAAGAACTTCATCACGGAGTTCCCTGCGGAGACGGCGCTCGGGATCGTCTACGACTCCGGCGACTACCACGGCTCGCTCGACCTGCTGCTGACCCACTTCGACGTGGACGGCTTCGAGCAGGAGCGCGCCGAGGCGAAGGCGCGCGGCAAGCTGCTCGGCTGCGGCTTCTCCACCTACACGGAGATCTGCGGCCTGGCACCGAGCCGCGTCACCGGCCCGCAGGGCTTCGGTCTGCAGACCGGCCTGTGGGAGTCGGCGATGGTGCGCGTGCACTTCACCGGCGCGGTCACCGCCTACACGGGCACCTCGACCGCACGGCCAGGGCCAGGAGACGACCTTCGCCCAGCTGATCGCGGACCGGCTCGGGACGGACCCGGAGAACGTGGAGATCCTCCACGGCGACACGGCGACGGGCCCGCACGGCCTCGGCACCTACGGGTCGCGCACGACCGCCGTCGGCGGCGAGGCGCTGATCCGCGCGACCGAGAAGGTCGTCGCCAAGATCAAGCAGGTCGTCGCGCACACGCTGGAGGCGGCGCCCGAGGACATCGAGCTCTCCGACGGGAAGTTCTCCGTGAAGGGCTCGCCGGACAAGGGCATGACGCTCGCGGAGGCGTCGGGCGCGGCGTTCATCCCCGGCGAGGGCTGGCCCGAGGATCTCGAGCCCGGCCTCGAGGAGACCGCGTTCTATGACCCGTCGAACTTCGTGTTCCCGTTCGGCGCGCACGTGGCGGTCGTGGAGGTCGACCCCGAGACCGGCAACGTCGACGTCATCCGCTACGTCGCGGTCGACGACTGCGGCCCGGCGATCAACCCGATGCTGATCGACGGGCAGGTGCACGGCGGCGTCGTGCACTCGATCGGGCAGGCGCTCTACGAGCGCATCCACTACGACGAGAACGGCCAGCTCGTGACCGGCACCTTCGTCGACTACTGCCTGCCCAGCGCGGCCGACGTCCCGTCGATCGAGACCGACCGGACGGAGACCCCGTCGCCGACGAACTCGCTCGGCGTCAAGGGCGTCGGCGAGGCCGGCACGATCGCTGCCACCGCGGCGGTCACCAACGCGGTGATCGACGCGCTCAAGCCCGCCGGCATCACGTTCATGAACATGCCGTTGACCCCGAATCGGATCTGGGAGGCGCATGCAGGAGCCGATGATTCCCGCCGAATTCGACTACGTCGCACCGGACACCCTCGACGAGGCGCTGTCGGCGCTCCTCCGACCCGGAGGCGAAGGCGCTCGCGGGCGGCCATTCGCTGCTGCCGCTGATGAAGCTGCGGCTGGCCGCGCCGACCCGGCTGGTCGACCTGCGGCGGGTGCCCGGCATCCGCGGCGTGTCGCGCGAGAACGGCCACGTGCGCATCGGGGCGATGACGACGCACACCGAGGTGGCGAACGGCGGCCTCGGCCTGGCGTCGCAGGCCGCCTCGATGATCGCCGACCCGCAGGTTCGCAACCGCGGCACCCTGGGCGGCACGCTCGCTCACGGCGACCCGGCGTCGGACATGCCGGCGATCCTGATGGCGTTCGAGGGAACGATCACGGCGATGAGGCCCGGCGGCCAGTCGCGCGAGATCGCGGCGACGGAGTTCTTCCGCGACTACCTCGAGACCGCGCTGGAGACCGATGAGCTGATCACCGAGATCCGCATGCCGGCCCCGGACGGCTGGGCCCACGGCTACGAGAAGTTCGCGCGCCGCCAGGAGGACTGGGCGATGGTCGCCGTCTCCGCGCTGGTCAAGCGTGACGGCGACACGTGCTCCGACGTACGGATCGGCCTCACCCACATGGGCAACGTGCCGCTGCGGGCGACCGCGGTCGAGGACGCGCTGCGCGGTCAGCCGCTCAACGCCGACACGATCAAGGCCGCCGCCGCGCACGCCGCGGACGGCACCTCGCCGCCCGCGGACCTCAACGCGTCGCAGGACTACAAGCGCCATCTGGCGCAGCGTGCTGTGCGCCAGGGCGCTTGATGACCGCAGCCGGTTGACTTCCGTCGATGACGTTGCGGGTGCGCTGGCCGGCCAGGGCTACCTGGCCGACCGGGCGCTCGCCACCGCGGTCCACCTCGCCGAGACCCTCGAGCAGCCGCTGCTGCTCGAGGGCGAGGCCGGCGTCGGCAAGACCGAGGTGGCCAAGGCGCTGGCCGCCGCGCGCGGCGCGCGGCTGATCCGGCTGCAGTGCCACGAGGGCATCGACGTCCATCACGCCCTCTACGACTGGGACTTCCAGCGGCAGCTGCTCGCGCTGCGGGGCGAAGCCGGCGAGGAGCGAGCTGTACTCGCGGCGGTTCCTGCTGCGCCGCCCGCTGCTGGAGGCGCTCGAGGCCGACGAGCCGGTCGTGCTGCTGATCGACGAGATCGACCGCGCCGACGACGAGTTCGAGGCGTTCCTGCTCGAGCTGCTGTCGGACTTCCAGGTGTCGATCCCGGAGCTGGGGACGATCGTGGCGAAGCGCGGCCGACGTGGTCCTGACGTCGAACCGGACGCGCGAGCTGCACGACGCGCTAAGCGCCGCTGCCTCTACCACTGGATCGACTACCCGACCGTCGAGCGGGAGCTCGAGATCGTCCGCGTGCGGCTGCCGGGCGTGCCGGAGGAGATCGCCGTGCGGGTGAGCGAGGCCGTCGCGCGGCTGCGGGAGCAGGACCTCTACAAGCTGCCGGGCGTCGGCGAGACGATCACGTGGGCGCGGGCGCTGGTGGCGCTCGGGGACGCGGCGTCGCTGAGGCGAGACGCTCGGCGTCGTGCTCAAGGTCCGCGAGGACGTGGAGCGTGTGCGCGCGGGCGGATCCTCATGGGTCTGAACGCGTCGGTGTCGCGAGCTGGCGTCGCCGCATGCGCGCCGCGCGGCGCACGGGTCGGCATCGGTGAGGTGCTCGCGGCGCACCGGGCGCTGACCGCCGTCGACGCCGCCTCCGCGGGGACGCCTACTTCGCGCTGCGCGCGGCGCTGTGCGCGTCGCGGCGACCTGGCCCTCTTCGACGCCGCGTGGGCGCGACTTCGTCACTGACGCGACGCGGCGTGCTCGACGAGCTGATGCGCGCGGCTCCGCGGTGCTGCCCCGCACGGCGCTGCCGACCCCGACGCGGACGCCCGTCGGCTCGAGGACGAGCCGTTGCCGGCCGCCTTCAGTCCGACGAGGAGCTGCTGCTGAGAAGGACTTCGCGCGAGTACACGGCCGCCGAGCGCGCGGCGGCGCGCGCGCTGCTGCGAGCGCCTGCGCCCGGCGGGCCCGCAGCGCCGGTCGCGCCGCACCGCGCGACCGGCGCGGCGCGGCGTGCCACGACCCGCGCGCGACCCTGCGCGGCGCGCTGCGCCACGGCGGCGAGCCGGTGCGACGCCGCTACCGCAACCGGGCCGTGCCGCAGCGCCCGATGGTCCTGGTCGTCGACGTGTCCGGCTCGATGTCGCCCTACGCGCGGATGCTGCTCCAGTACGCGCAGGCGGCGGTCGCCGCGCGGCGGCGGGTCGAGGCGTTCGCGCTGGGCACGCGGCTGACGCGCATCACGCGCGAGCTCGCCGGCCGCGACCCCGACCGGGCGCTGGCGCGCGCCGCGGAGCGCGTCGTCGACCTCGGCGGCGGGACGCGGATCGGCGAGGCGCTGTCCGAGCTCAACCGCACGCACGGCCGGCGCGTCGGGCGCGGCGCCGTCGTCGTGATCCTCTCCGACGGCTGGGACCGCGGCGAGCCGGAGCTCCTCGGCGCGGAGATGGCCCGGCTGCGCGCAGCGCCCACCGGCTCGTCTGGCTGAACCCGCTCGCCGCCGACCCGGCCTACGCGCCGCTGACCCAGGGCATGCGGCCGCCCTCCCCCACGCCGACGACTTGCTGCCCGGCAACTCGCTGCGTCGCTCGACGCGCTCGCCGACCTGATGGAGACGCATCGAGTGAGGGCGCTCGTGCTCGCCGCCGGCGGCGGCGACGCCGCTTCGGCGGCCCGAAGCAGCTCGCGCTGGTCGACGGCAAGCCGCTGCTCGCCCACGTCCTCGAGCTCGCCGCGCCCTACGACCCGCCTCGTCGGTTCTCGGCGCCTACGCGGACGAGATCCGCGCGATCGTCGACGTCGGCGAGCACGTCGTCGCCGACGACTGGGAGGACGGCCAGTCGGCCTCGCTCCGCCGGGGTGTCGCCGCGCTCGGCGACGTCGACAGCGTGCTCGTCCTCCTCGGCGACATGCCGTTCGTCACCCGCGACGTCATCGAGGCCGTCATCGCAGCTGCCAGGCTGCGGCCGCGCGACCTACAACGGCCGGCCCGGCCACCCCGTCGTCCTCGACCGCCGGTCCTCGACCGCGTCCCCGACCTGCGCGGCGACACCGGCGCCCGCGACCTGCTGCACGGTACTGCACCGAGGTCGAGGCCGCCCACCTCTGCCGACCCGACCGACATCGACACCCCCGACCAGCTGGAGATCGCCATGAAGATGACGCAGACGTTCGAGGTCGGAGCCCCGATCGAGGTGGTGTGGGAGGCGCTCAACGACATCGAGCGCATCGCACCGTGCCTGACCGGGCGCGAACATCACGGGGCGGGACGAGGAGGGCAACTACACGGGCGAGTTCCAGGTCAAGCTCGGCCCGACGACCGCCAACTACCGCGGCACGCTGAAGATCACCGAGGCGGACGAGGCGGCACGGCGCGCGACGCTCAACGCCCGCGGCACCGACAAGCGCGGCCAGGGCGGCGCGACGGCGACCATCATCAACTCGATGGAGGCGATCGACGGCGGCGGCACGCGCGTCACGGCCGACACCGACTTCACGATCACCGGCCGCCTCGCGCGCTTCGGCCGCGGCGGCATGATCGAGGACATCTCCAATCGCCTCCTGCGCGACTTCGCCAACTGCCTGCAGGCGCAGCTCGAGACACCGGCGGCCGAGCCGGCGGCCGACGGCGCAGGCGTCGCCGCGCCGGCCGCCGCCCCGAAGCCCGCCGCGCCGGTCAGGGGCGGCTCGCTGTTCCTCTCCGTCATGTGGCAGCGGCTTCAAGCGCCTGTTCAGCCGTCAGGTAGTCCGGTCACAGCCGATCGCGCCAGCGGAGCGCAGCCGCGGCAACGTCACCGAGCGCCACCCGCAGCCCCTGGCGGTCGCCGGCGGCCCGGGCCGTCGCCAATGCGCGCAGCGTCAGCGCGAGCGGCCCGGGCCCGGCAGGGGTGCCTGGGGAGGACGGCTGGTTCTGCAGCCGGAGGGCGTGCACCTCGCGGGTGGCGGCATCGGCCTGATCGAGCGCCGCGCGCACGCGCGCCTCGGCCTCGTCGAGGCCGCGGTCGCGCGCCCGGCGCGCCCGGCCGGCCCGGTCGTTGGCCAGCCGCGCCCGGCGCCGCGCATCGCGCAGGCGCTCCTCGGCCCGGTCGGCCCGCCGCTCGGCCGCGCTCGCGCGCTGCTGGAGCGCACGCACGTCGACGCCCGACCCGACGGCCGCCCGCGGCTGCGCCGCCTGCGGCGCACGCTGCGCGACCGCCGGCCGCGCGGCACCCGCCGCCCGCCGCGGACCCGGCCGCGCCGGCTCGAAGCCGGCCGCCTTGACGGCAGCGTCGAACGAGCCGCCGAAGGCGCGCTTGACCGCGTTGGTCGAAGGCCACACGCCGTCGTAGTAGCGCTCAGCGCGCCACTCCTGCGCACGCCAGCGCGCCAGCGACGGGTTCCAGTCGGCCGAGCCCGGCGGCTCGCCGTGGCGGTCCTCCCACTCGAGGATCTTCTTGATGATGGTTTCGCAGGTCCAGCGCGCCGTCCGACGCCCGCCCGCGAGATTCGCGGTCGGGGTCATCAGATGACTCGTTCCGCTTAGCTCGTGGCCTGGATCGGCTGCGTGTTCCACCCGCGCGCCGTCGCACCCGTCTTGGCGACGGGCTCGGTAACGACTGCGTGGAACATCGACACGAACATCAGACGTCGAAGGTACCGGGCCGTCAAGCGTTTGTCGAGCCGACCCCAACCGGGTTCGAACCCGCGGCTAGAGCTCGAGTGACTCGCCGTCGGCGGCGGTGTCGACGCGGTCGCGGTTGCGAAGGAGCGTGAGCTTCGCGGGCGCGGGGTCATGAACGCCACGGCGGTCTCGAGACCGGCCTCCGGCCGCACCGTGACGATCCGGCGGCCCGGCTGGACCGCGTCCCTGGGCTCGCCGATCAGGTCAGCGGGCAGTTCGGAGAAGTCCTCGACGACCGCCACGAGACCCCAGATGCGGGTGGGGGCCTCGCACTGGACGACCTCGACGAGCGACGGTCCGAGGCGCACGAACGCCATCGGCGCGTGCAGGTCGTCGCGCCGGCGGCGCAGGTCGCCGCCGAGCGTCGATCAGGTCGTCGACCGTGGCATCGAGCGGCCGGTGAGCAGCACGACGTGGTCGAGCGGACGCGCTCGCCGGCGACGGCCCACGTCGGCCAGCTCCGGGCCCGTATCGCGTGTCCAGCCGCGGATGCCGCCGCCCGCGGCCGTCGAGCAGGACGTCGACCGTGCCGACGCGGGTCTTGCCGTCGGCGACCCGGAATCCCAGCGCGGCCCAGGCCTCGGGCGAATCCCCGCATTCGAGAGCGACCAGCATCGTCCGTAGAGTCTCGCAGCGACGTGCGCGGCCGCAGCCTTCAGCTCATCGGCCTCGTGGTCTCCGTCGTCTGCGTCGGCGGCGTCATCTACTGGGCCTCCAACCAGCCCGCGCCGCGGTTCCCGGATGACGCCGCGCACTGGCTCTACCTGCTCGGCGCCGTCGGGCTGTACACGCTCAACACGCTCGTGCGCGGAGAGCGCTGGCACCGCCTGCTCAGAGACGACGGCGCAAAGCCGCACCGCGCTCGACTCCCACGCCCTCAACGTCGTGGGCTACACGGGCAACAACCTGCTCCCCGCGCGCGCGGGCGACGCGGTGCGCGTGCTGCTGATGGCGCCGCGCGCGGGGGCGAGCCGCCGGACCGTGATCGGGACGCTGCTGGGTGAGCGGCTGCTCGACGTCGTGGTGATCGTGATCATCTTCGTCGTGGTCGGCTACGGCGTCCTCGGCGAGGTCGGAGCCGGCGAGCTCGAGGTGATCGGCGCGATCACCGTCGTCGGCCTGATCGGCGCGTTCGTCGCCTTCAAGGTCCTGCAGCAACAACGAGCGCCTGGCCGGCGCGGTCGGGCCGATGTTGACCTCGACCCGCAACCTCCTGAGCCGCGACGGTGTTCCCCTGGTCGGGATGACGCTGGCGATCTGGGGTCTGGAGACGTGCGTGTGGATGACGGTGGGTGCCTCGGCCGGCTTCGGCATGACGCCGATCGAGGGCCTGTACCTGGTCGCGCTGGCGAGCATTTTCAGCCTGATCCCCTCCGGCCCGGCCTACGCGGGCACGCAGGACACGGCAGCGCTGATCGGGGTCAAGGCGGTCGGGGCATCCGGATCGCTGGCCACGACGTACTTGATCCTGTTGCGCTTCGTGCTGCAGGTGCCCATCACGATCGCCGGCCTGATCCTCCTGGCCGCGCGCTACGGTGGCATCGGCCGCCTCCGGAAGGCGCGGCTCGAGGAGGCCACCACGTGAGCGAGACCGGCGAGCTCAAGACAGACGAGACCGACGAGCCCGCGGACACCGCCAAGCCGGCGGAGGTCGCGGAGCCCGTCGAGAAGCAGCCCCGCGACCGCCGGGAGCTACTGCTCTGGGGCTTTTTGCTCGTCGTCGCGATCGTCCTGCGCTTCTACGACCTGGGCGACCGGCCGTTCCATCACGACGAGAGCCAGGACGCCTACTTCTCGTTCACGTTCTTCAAGGACCCCGGCAGCTACGAGTACAACCCGCTGTTGCACGGGCCCGTCCGCTTCTACATGACGGCGTTCCTGTACTGGATCTTCGAGCCGTCGAACTTCGTCGCCCGCCTCGCACCGGCCCTCATGGGCGCAGCCTGCGTCGGTCTCCCCTACCTGCTGCGCAAGCAGCTCGGCCGCGTCGCCGCCTACGCCGCCGGCGTCATGTTCGCCGTCGGCCCGAGCTTCCTCTACTTCTCGCGCTTCGCCCGCGAGGACATCTACCTGGCCGCGGTCACGCTGCTGATGGTCGTCCTGATGTTCCGCTTCTTCGCCCGGCCCCGCGTCGTCACCCTGTGCGCCCTGGCTGCGCTGGTGGCCGTCTCGTTCGGCGTCAAGGAGTCCGGCGGCGTGATCACCGCGATCGGTGCCGTCTTCTTCATCCCCGCCGCGATCGTGCAGGGCAAGGACGGGCCGATCGTGACGGCGGTCCGCAAGGTCGGCTGGGTGGGCTTCGGTTACGCCGTCGCGACGTTCCTCTTCGTCTACGTCGTGATCTTCACGCAGGGCTTCACGAACTTCGACTGCATGACGACAGCGACGGAGAAGCACCCCGCGCGCGAGGCGTCGTGCGTCACCGCCCTGCACTACGGCATCCAGTACTGGGTCGACCAGCAGCCCGTCGCACGTGGCGGCGATTCAGCGCTGCTCTACGTCTCGATCATCATCGGCGACGAGTGGCCCGTCCTGTTGCTGGCGATCGTCGGCGCGGTCTACGCCTTCGTGCGGCCCACGACGCTGCGGCTCTTCTTGGTCTGGATGTTCGTCGCCGTCCTCGCCTTCCACATGATCGGCAAGGAGCGCTTCTCCTGGCTGGTCGTGCACCCACTGCTGCCGCTGATCCTGCTGGCCGGGATCGGGCTGCAGTGCATCTGGGAGGCGCGCAGGCAGATCGTCGGCAAGATCGCGCTCGGCTTCGTCGTGCTCGGCGCCGCCTACCTCGGCGTTGCCTCCTTTTTGGCGAACTCGACCTACCGGGCTGACCCGCGCAACCTGCTCGTCTCCACGCAGACCTCCGAGCAGGTGCGCCAGATCGACGAGCAGGTCCAGGCGCTGGGCGACGTGACGGTCACGATCGACTCCTCCGAGGGCGCGACGTTCCCCTACGCCTGGTACTTCCGCGATCTCGAACCCGGCTACATCGACGGCACGACGGCCGGCTTCGTGCCCGACACGCAGGTCGCGATCCTGACGGACGGTGCTTACGCCCAACTCAAGCCGGACCTCGCTGCGTACGAGTGCCGCCACTTCGACTTCCGTGTCTGGTGGGTCAAGGAGTACTCGCGCGCGTTCCCCGTCTTCGCCCCGGAGCCGAAGGGCGTCAAGGCCCCCTTCGCGCTGAGCAACTGGATCGACTGGTTTACTGAGCGCAAAGCATGGAACCCGACGGGCGGGATGACCGAGTGGTTCTGCGTCCGCAGGGACGTGGGCCCGCTGCCGGGCAAGGGGACGCCGTCGGAGATTCCGACGCCCCCGCCGATCGCGTGATTGACCGCGCGCGCGCCGTCATCGGCGCCTTCCGCGGACTCAACCCGCCGACCTGGGTGGGGATGGGCTTCGCCGTTTTCGTCTTCGTCGCGTACATGCTGCACTGGTTCACGAGTTGGACGCCGCTCGAGGGGACCTACGCACGCGACTACATCACCCTCCCCCAGTGCGGCCTTGCGGCGCGCTTCGGGACGGACATGTACACGTCCAGCCAGGACTACATCTCCTTCGGCACGGTCGGCAACGGCTGGCTGTCGCACCCGGCGCTGTGCGTGAGCCTCGGCGTCCCGCTGTCCTACCTACCGCCGTTCTTCGGCTTCAAGCTGATGAACGTCCTCTACCTGGCGCTGCACCTGGGGATCCTGACCGCCTTCGGGCGCCGGCTGAAGGCCCCGTACAAGGTCCGCGACTACGTCGTCTTCATCGCGATCGGCGTGTTCTTCCCCTGGTACGTGATGTACCACGTGGGTCAGTACCACGCGATCGCCGTGATGGCCCTCGCGCTCGCGCTCGCCGGGCCGGGCAAGACCGTGTTCGCGTTCGTGCTCAGCGCCATCAGCAAGCCGGTGCTCGCGCCGGCCGGGCTCGTGCTGATCACGCGCGGGCGCTGGAAGGAGTCGCTGAAGATCGTCGCGCTCGTCGCGCTGATCTCCGTTCCCTTCATGAAGCTCGGCTACCCGAGCGTGGACAAGGGTCTGCGCTGGGGCGGCGGTTCGTTCGACGAGTTCCTGACGATCGGCTCCGACCAGGCGAAGTTCTTCGTCCCCCACTGGGACCAGCAGGTATCCCTGGCCATGCTGATCGACGAATGGTTCCCGACGTGGAACAACCTCAACGTGCGCATCGGCCTGACGATCGCGCTGCTGGCCCTCGCGCTGATCGGGCTGCCGCAGCGCCCGATCGAGGTCGCGATCGCGGTCTCCTCGCTCTGGTACTTCGTCTACTACGCCCGAGGTCACGAGTACCACGCCACGCTCCTGGTCCCGGTCTTCGCGTACCTGTGGACGGAGCCCCGCGGCTACTACCGCAACGGGTGGGTCGCGCTGCTGTGCGTGTCGAGCGCCCTACCGACCACCTGGCCGATCTGGATCCACGAGCTCGGCCTGCCAGGGCCGGCGCCGGACAGCTTCGTCTACATGGAGGAGCGCAGTCCGCTCGCCTTCAACCTGTTCGTCGCCCACAAGCCGGTGACGGTCCTCCTGCTCGTGCTCACCGTCGCCTTCATCGAGCTGCGGCCGCGCCGCGCCGAGGAAACGGTTCAGTCGAACGCGAGCACGCGCGTGCCCTTGTCCGCGTAGACCTCGCGGCCGAGCTCGGCGAGCGCCTTCGGGTTGCCGTAGGTGGTGCGCTCGAGCGGCCCGACGACGGCGTAGTCGACGCCGTAGAGCGCGAGCAGCGCCTGCACGGCCGCCGGGTCCGGGCTGGCGTACAGCGTCTTGACCTCTTCGATCCGGTTGCCGACGTCGTGGCTCCACTGGATCTCGTGCCCGGGCCAGCCGAGCAACGTCTGGCGGCCGGTGAAGACGGAGATCCGCGCGTTGCCGAACGGCGAGTAGTCGTCGCCGACCGCCTCGAGCACGACGGCGTCGTCGGCCGTCTCCTCGCGGATCCAGTCGATCGCGCCGATGTCGCCCGGCCCGCCCGGCTTGAGGAAATTGCGGCCCTCGAGGCGCGAGTCGCCCTTGAGGGAGTGCTTGGCGGTCGCCGTCGCGGCGACGGTGTACGCAAGGGATGAGCCGACCAGCAGCGCCGCCACGAGCATCCAGGCGGCGCGCGGGATCAGGCGCGGTAGCCACTCGGCGGCGGCGGACAGGGCGACGGCGCCGAACACGGCGAACAGGACCCACGCCTGGTAGCCCATCTTGAAGACGGTGTTCATCCGCTCGAGCTCGCCGCCGGCGAACTCGTCGCGCACGGTGCCGAGCTCGGCACCGAGGATGCACGCGAGCCCGCCCGCCGCCAGCACCCAGAGCATCCGCTCGGAGGTCGTCAGCCGCCGGGTCGTCGCCGCGGCCAGCGTCGCCGCCAGCAGAGCGGCGGTCAGCAGCGCCCCGCCGAGGTTGCGCGTCGAGAGCACGGCGAGCATGAGGGCGAGGACGCCCGCGCCCCACACGAGCGATGCGGATGCGGTGCCGCGCGCCCAGCAGCCGAGCGATCAGCGGCGCGACGAGCAGCCACAGCAGCGCCCCCTCGATCTCGAGGTGGTGCCGGACGAAGGTCCACGTCGGCTCACGCTGCGCCTCCGTGGTGAGGACCAGGAAGCCGGCGTCGTTGGCGTGTTGACGTTCGGGTCGAAGTGCAGGACGAAGGGCAGCATCAGCACGACGCCACCGGCGATCACCGATCCGGTCCACATCAGCGCCCGCCGGCGCGTCGCCTCGGCGTCGGGCCCGCTGAGCCACACGAGCATCGTCAGCACGAGCATCCCGACCAGCACCGGCCACGACCAGGAGTTGACGGCGTACAGCCAGCCGATCGCGAGCGCCGCGCAGAACGTCTCCGGCGAAAGCGAGGCGCGGCGGCCCGCTTCAGCCCGGCCTGGACGATGAACGCCAGCGCCAGCAGCGTCAGCGGGATCGCGATGAAGTGGGCGTGCAGGTCGCCGACCGTCCAGCGAGAAGAAGGGGAACTCGTTGATCGTGTTCGGGATCACGCGCGACGGCGCGAACCAGTCGAACATGGCGATGTCGGGCGTTTTGCGAGCGGCGCCGGCCGGCCGCGCAGCTGCCCATCAGGCCGAGCATCACCACGCACGTGCCGCCGGCCAGCAGCGGCCGCTTGATCGCGCATGCCCTGGCGGCGGGCGCCCTCGGCGATCGTGGCCGCCGAGCGCGAAGGCGCAGCTCAGCAGCAGCGCCATCATGGTCGCCAGCGCGAGGTTGTAGCCCGCGGAGGGCTCGACGCCCGTGAGCCGCACGAGCAGCGCCGCCATGTGCTGGCCGAGGTAGTAGTAGTTGACCTGCTCGCCCGCCAGCCACGGGTCGCGCGGCGGGAAGTCCGAGTCGACCAGCGTCGCGTTGATGAGCATCATGTCCATCGGCTTCTCGGTGCCCCACACGTCCGGCGCTGAAGGAGCCGAGGACCACGCGCGGCGATGAACGTCACGACGAAGACGATCTCGGTGGCGACGAACAGCCGGCGCCGGAACGGGTCCGGCTCCGCACCGCGGTCGCGCCGACGGTGCAGCCCGAACGCGATTGCGCCGAGCCCCACGAGGCAGAGGATCACGAGCGGCAGCCCGTTCGGCAGGCCGAGGCTCCCGAGCCATCCAGACCAGCCAGGCGAACAGCAGCCAGGCCAGCGGCTTGGCGAAGCGACGCCCGCTCCGGGCAGGCGGCCGAGGGCGCGTGCGGCGAGCGGCACCCCGATCACGGTCAGGAGCTCGAGCACGACCAGGAAGCGCAGGAGCTTGCGTCACGGCGCGAGATACTGACGCAATGGGACCGACGCCTTCGAGCAGATCCTGTGACCTTCCCCTGACCATCTCGGGCTATCGGCTCGAAGGGCTCGCCCGCGCCGGCGAGCCCGGAATGGACGCGCCGCACCACCGTCTTCCACCTCGAGGGCGGCGGCGAGGAGGGCGTGGGCGAGGACGTCGTCTACGACGAGGACATCCAGCTGCGCCAGCTCGAGGCCGGGCCGGTGCTCGACCTGTCCGGCGACGTGGACGCTCGCCTCCTTCAGCGATCACGTCGGCGGCTTCGACCTCTTCGGCGGTGTCGAGCCGTCGCTGGCGGCCTACCACGAGTATCGCCGCTGGGCGATCGAGTCCGCCGCGCTGGACCTCGCGCTGCGCCAGAACGGCCGCTCGCTGCACGCGGCACTGGGGCGCGAGCCGCGGCCGCTGCGCTTCGGCGTCTCACTGCGCATCCCGCCTCGGCGCGCCCGCTCCTGGACCGCATCGAGGCCTACGGCGACGTCCGCTACAAGGTCGACTACGAGGCGGAGTGGTCCGACGAGCTGATCGCCGAGCTCGCGGCCACCGGCGCGGTCGACGTGGTCGACTTCAAGGGCGCCTACAAGGGCACGCCGGTCGACGTGGACACGGTCCCGGAGGTGTACGCGCGCTGCGCCGAGGCCTTCGCCGACGCATGGCTCGAGGACCCTGACCTCACCGACGCGGCCGCCGCCGAGGTGCTCGCCCCGCACCGCGACCGCATCACATGGGACGCACCGATCCACAAGATCGCCGACCTCGACGCGCTTCGGCTTCGTGCCGAAGTGCTGCAACGCGAAGCCGTCGCGCTTCGGCGCCCTCGAGACGCTGTTCGACTTCTACGACCACTGCGAGGCGGAGGGCATCGCCCTCTACGGGGGCGGACAGTCCGAGCTCGGCGTCGGGCCGTGGGCAGATCCAGCTGCTGGCGGCGATCTTCCACCCGGACGGGCCCAACGACGTCGCGCCGGCGGGCTGGGACCAGACGGACTTCCCGCGCACGGGTCTGCCGGTCACCCCGCTCGACCCGGATCCGGCGCCGATCGGCTTCCGCCGCGCATAGACTCGGGCGCGAAATGGCACAGAAGCCGCGGCAGATCAGGATGGAAAGCAAGACGGCGATGGCCGCCATGCAGCGTCTCGAGACGAAGTCCGACGACGAACTACACGAGGAGACCCGCTTCAAGTCGGCAGCGCAGGCGATCCTCGGCGCACGTGCGGCCGAGCGCTACGACGCGAAGGCCGCTCGTGAGCACTTCCGCACCGCGATCGCCTCGGCCCGTCCCCAGGACCGTCTCCAGCTCCGGCGGATGGCGGAAGCGTCCCTCGCGCTGGCCGAGCGCCGCCCGGACGACCTGCGTGCCGCCGCCGTCAAGCTCGGGCAGGCGCCGCCCTCGAACCGGCAGCTGCTGGCCCTGCGCTTCATGGGTCTCGTCGCGCCCGGCGGCAACGCCCCGGCGTGGCGCCGCGTGGCCGGCTTCATGCTCCTTTCGCGATCGTCGTCGCCCTCATCCTCATCGGCTGGGGCATCGTCAAGCTGATCGCGCTGCCGCTCGGTGGCGTGGACACCGGCATCGCCTTCTTCTACGGCTTCCTCCTGGTCGTGATCGTCCTGGGCGCGATGGCGTTCCGGGGCCGGCGCAAGCAGCGCGCTGCCCAAGCGGCGCGCGCGGCCGGCTGACCGGCATTCAGCACCGAGGTTAAGGCCCGGCTGGAACCGGGCACCCATGGGTAAGTGCAGGGATTGCGGCTCGTGGAAATGTCGCTGCAGGATGCAGCGGCGATGGTGGACGGCACACGTCCTGAGGATGCCGACTGGGCGGAGGGCTATCCCTCCGACGCGACGCTCGTCGCCGCGGCCCTGGTCGTCGTCGCCGATCGTGACGGCCGCGAGCTTGCGCCCTGGGGCATCTTCCAGGTCGTGCGTGACGGGCGCGTGGTCGGCGGCATGGGGTTCATCGAGGGCCCGGACGAAGCCGGCGCCGTGCGCGTCGGCTTCTCCGAGACCGAGGCCGCCCGCGAGCACGAGGACGTCGTCAACGCGCTCGCGGTCCTGATCGCCCACGCTCGCGAGCACGGCGCGACGAGGATCCTTGCCGAGGCCGGCACCCCGCGGGCCGTCGAGGTGCTCCGGGCGCCGGGATGCACGAGCTGCGAGGCCGAGCGCAACGGCGTGCGGCACTTCACGCCTAGATCTCACGTCAGCCGGGTGTGGGACCGTTGCACCGGCAGTGCTTCCCCCCTTCGCCCACCTCATCGACGTGCACGGGGACGAGTTGCTCGTTCATGCGCGTCGCCTCGCCGGTCCTGACGCCGCAGAAGACGTGCTGCAGGACGCTCTGCTGCGCGCTCTGCGCGCCTACGGCCGGCTGCGTCACGCCGATCACCTCCGCGCGTGGCTCTACCGGATCGTCACCAACGCGGCCATGGACCACCACCGCGCCCCCCGGCGCCGGGAGGTCCCGTCCGCCGAGGTGCCGGAGATCGGCGGCGCCCCAGGATCCGACGCTCGACGACTTCGAGGAGCTGATCGGCGGCCTGCCGGACCGTGCCCGCTCGACGCTGCGGCTGCGCTTCGTCGACGACCTCGAGTACGACGCCATCGCAGTGCAGCTCGACATCACGCCCGAGGCCGCGCGTGCGCGGGTCTCGCACGCCCTCAAGACGCTGCGCAAGGAGCTCGCATGAAAAATGAACCCTCCGCGCCTTCTCCCCCCCTTCCCGACTTCCCTGCTCGAGAACCTCGCCTCCGAGGCGGTCCGCGAGGGCCTCGCCGACGCGGTCTACACCCGCGTCCGTACGCCGATCGGCGATTTGCTCGTCGTCTCGGGTGACCACCGGGGTCGTCCGCGTCGGCTTCCACGAGGATCCGGAGGACGTGATCCTGGCCGACGTCGCGAGCGGCATCGGCCCGCGGATCCTGCGGGCCGACCGCGAGCTGGCGGAGACCCGTGACGCGATCGACGCCTTCTTCGCCGGCGACGGCGAGCTGGATGTCCCGTACGACCTGCGGCTCGTGCGCTCGCCGTTCCGCCGACAGGTGCTCGAGACGCTGGCGCGGCGAGGTCCACCGCGGCCACACGATCCGCTACGGCGAGCTGGCCGAGCGTGTCGGCAACCCGAAAGCGGCGCGCGCCGCCGGCACCGCCTGCGCGACGAACCCGATCCCGGTCATCGTGCCGTGCCACCGCGTCCTGCCCTCGACCGGCGGCGTGGGCAACTACGGCGGCGGGCCGCCGCGCAAGGTCCAGCTGCTGCAGATCGAGGGCGCGCTGCTGTGCTTAGGACTCGGCGATCGTCACCGATTCGATGACCACCGGGTCGATCGGCTGCTCCGTCGCCGGGTCGGTGGCGCGAGGTGCCGATCGTGTCGACGACGTCCTGGCCCTCGGTGACCTTGCCGAGCAGTGCGTACTGCGGCGGCAGGCCGACGTCCTCGCCGGTGACGACGAAGAACTGCGAGCCGGACGCGCCGAACGGCTCGGTGCCGCCCTTGGCCATCGCGACGACGCCGCGCGTGTAGGACAGCGACTTCGGTGGCGCCTCGACGACCGAGTAGCCCGGGCCGCCGGTGCCGTCGCCGAGCGGGTCGCCGCCCTGGATCACGAAGCCGGGGACGATGCGGTGAAAGGTCGTGTCGTCGTAGAAGCCCTCTTCGGCGAGGAAGGCGAAGCTCGCGGCAGTCTTGGGCGCCTGCTTCGCATCCAGCTCGATCTGGAACTCACCACAGGAGGTGGTGACGGTCGCCGTGTAGGTCTTGGCGGCGTCGAGCGTCTCCGTGGGCTTGGAGAGCTTGCCGGGACCCTTGCTCTCCGGCTTGTCGACCTTCTGGCAGCCGGTCTCCGTCGTCTCGGGCGTGGATGCAGCGGCCTCGGGGGTGGCCTCGGCCTTGGAGCCCTTGTCGTCGACCGCAGCCCGCGGCGACCAGCAGGAGGACGAGGAACGGCAGGCAGCAGTCGCAGAAGTCGCATCACGGCGGCAGCATAGGCTCAGCACTGCAATGCCCGGTGAGCCTCGTGAGGTGTGCCTGATCGTCAATCCGCACGCCGGCGGTGGTCGCGGGGCGAAGCGGCTGCCTGCCGTGGAGGCCGCCCTGCGGGCCCGTGGCTGCACGTTCCGCGTCGAGCGGACGACCTCGATCGAGCACGCGCGCGAGCTGGCCCGTTCGGCCCGCGACGCCGGCGAGGTCGCTGCAGCGCTCGGCGGTGACGGTCTGATGGGCGCGGTCGCGGGCGAGCTGCGCGGCACGGACGGGCATCCTCGGCGTCGTTCCCGGCGGTCGCGGCAACGACTGGGCCCGGCGGCTGGAGATCCCCGAAGACGACGCGGCCGCCGCCGTCGACGTTCTGATGGACGGCACCGTGCAGGCGCGTCGATGTCGCGGTGGCGGGTGACCGGGCCTACCTGGGGATCGCCTCCGCAGGCATCGACTCCGACGTGCAGTGGATCGCCAACGGAACGCGGCTGCCGCTCGGCGGTCTCGTCTACGTGTACGGGACGCTGCGGGCGCTGGCCGGGTGGAAGCCGGCACAGTGGACCGTGACCATCGACGGTGAGACGCACGAGTTCACCGGGTACTCGGTGGCGGTGGCCAATTCAGGCGTCTTCGGCGGCGGCATGCGTCTGGTGCCGGACGCCTCGATCACCGACGGCAGGCTCGACGTGGTGCTCGGTGGCGACGTCCCCAAGCGCCGCTATCCTGCGACTGCTGCGCAAGGTCTTCGACGGCAGCCACGTCAACGAGCCGCACCTGACGCTGCTGCAGGGGACCGAGATCACGTTCTCCGCCGACCGCCCGTTCACCGCGTTCGCGGACGGCGATCCGATCGCCGAGCTGCCGACCACCATCCGCGTGGCGCCCGGCGCGCTGCGCGTGCTGGCTCCGTGAGCCGGCTGGCGCCGGGCATCGCGGCCGCCAAGGCGGTCGGCGCGCTGTCGCGGGCGGCGGGCCGCGGCGGAGGCACCTCGTTGCCGGGCAAGGTGCTCACGCGCCTCGAGCCGCGGGCGATCGACCTGCTGGCCGGACGCCTCGAGCACGGCTCGGCGGTGATCAGCGCCACCAACGGGAAGACGACGACGGCTGCGATGGTGGCGAGTGTCCTCGAGCAGCGCGGTGCACGGCTCGTCCACAACCACGCCGGGGCCAACATGGAGGGCGGTATCGCAGCCGCGCTGGCGGGCGCCGCCCGGGGCGGCGGACGGCGGCTCGACGGCGATACCGGGCTCTTCGAGGTCGACGAGTTCTGGCTCGGCCGCCTGCTGACCCAGCTGCGCCCGCGCGCGGTCCTGCTCGCCAACCTGTTCCGCGACCAGCTCGACCGCTACGGCGAGCTCGAGACCATCGGGGACCGCTGGAGGGTCGGCCGTCGAGGCGCTGCCGGCGCGGGACCGCCCTGGTGCTCAACGCCGACGATCCGCTGGTCGCCGATCTCGGGCGCGAGCGCGACGCGACGTACTTCGGAGTCGCCGACGACGCACTCGCGCTGGACGCGATGCAGCACGCCGCGGACTCCAAGCACTGCCGGCGCTGCGGGCACGCGTACACCTACGACGCGATCTTCCTCGGGCACCTCGGGCGCTACCACTGCCCGAACTGCGGCGCAGCGTCGCCCCGAGCCCGCGGTGTACGCCACCGAGGTCGAGCTCAAGGGCATCCGCGCGGCCGCCTTCACCCTCGTGATGCCGGAGGGCACCGCCCGCGTCGAGCTGCCGCTCCCGGGGCTCTACAACGTCTACAACGCGCTCGCCGCCGCCGCGCTGACCCGCTCGCTCGGCGCCTCGCCGGCCGAGATCGCGGCCGGCCTGGCGGCCGTCGCGCCGGCCTTCGGACGCGCGGAGACGATCACCCTCGCCGGGCGTGAGGCGTCGCTGCTGCTGATCAAGAACCCGGCCGGCGCCAACGAGGTCCTCCGCACCCTCGCACTCGAGCCAGGAGACCTCGAGGTGCTGGGCGTGCTCAACGACCGCATCGCCGACGGGCGCGACGTCTCCTGGGTCTGGGACGCCGACTGGGAGATCGTCGCCGGGCGGATCGGCCGGATGGTCTGCGCCGGCACGCGCGCGGCCGAGCTGGCGGTCCGGCTGAAGTACGCCGGCGTTCCGCCCGAGCGGATCGACGGTCGTCGAAGGTCTCACGCCCGCGCTCGACCAGGCGCTGGCGGGCGGCGAGGGCCCGCTGTACGTCCTGCCCACCTACACGGCGCTGCTCGAGCTGCGCGAGCTGCTCGCCCGCCGCGGCGACGCGCAGGACTACTGGCGATGATCGAGCGCCGCTGTCGCCTGGCATGAGGTCGAATGCCACGGGTACGTGGCCGATCTGCCGTTGTGGCTGGAGCTGGCCGACCGTGAGGCCGGGCCGATCCTGGACGTCGGCGCCGGCACGGGCCGAGTGGCGGTGTTCCTCGCCGCGGCCGGACACGACGTGACCGCGCTCGACCTCGACGCCGAACTGCTGGCCGCGATCCCCGACCCGGCGATCAGGCGCGTCGAGGCTGACGCCCAGGACTTCGCACTCGAGGGCTTCGGCCTGATCATCGTGCCGATGCAGACCCTGCAGCTGCTCGCCGACCGGCCGGCCTTCTTCGCCTGCGCGCGCCGCGCGCTGGACCGGCGGCCTGCTCGCGGCGGCGATCGCCGACGAGCTGGTCGAATTCGACGGCGTCGAGCTGCCCGCGCCGGACATCGGCGAGTGGGACGGCCGGCAGTACGTCTCGCAGCCGATCGCCGTGCGGGTCGACGGCGTCGCGCGCCCGGATCGAGCGGATCCGGACCGTCGACGGCGAGAGCGAGCCCGACATCATCGAGCTCGCCGTCGTCACCCCGGCCGCAGCTCGCGGCCGAGGCGCGCGCGGCCGGCTTCACGCCGATCCCGGGCGAGCGCATCGCCCCCACCCCGACCACGTCGGCTCGAGCGTGGTGATGTTCCGTGCCTGAGCGGCTGCGCGTCTGCGCGCTCTACCCGGACCTGATGAACATCTACGCCGACCGCGGGAACCTGCTGTTCCTGCAGCGACGCTGCGAGTGGCGCGGGATCGGCTTCGAGCTCTCGGGCGCCGGGCTCGGCGAACGACTCGACCCGGACGCGCACGACCTCTTCTACATCGGCGGCGGCCAGGATCGCGACCAGGCGCTGTGCGCCGAGGACCTCGCGGGCCCGACCAAGCGCGACGCCCTGCACGCCGCCGCTGGGCGCGGGGCGGTCGTCTTCGGTGTCTGCGGCGGCTACCAGCTGCTCGGCCACTCCTACGAGCTCGAGGGCTCCGATCTGCCGGGCGTCGGGCTCGTCGACCTGCGTACGGTCCGCTCCGACGGGCCGCGGCTGATCGGCAACGTCGCCATCGAGGTCGAGCTCGACGCGCCTGGACGGCCCGCGGGTACTGGCCGGCTTCGAGAACCACGCCGGCCGCACGCGTGCTGGGCGCAGGCGAGCGCCCGCTGGGCCGCGTCGTGCGCGGGCACGGCAACGACGGGCACTCAGGCGTCGAGGGAGTCCACCGCGGCACGGTGCTGGGCACCTACCTGCACGGCCCGCTGCTGCCCAAGAACGCCTGGTTCGCGGACTGGCTGATCGAGACCGCGCTGGGCACGACGCTGGCGCCGCTGGACGACACGCTCGAGGACGCCGCGCACGCCGGCGCCCTCCGCGCCGCCGGCGCTGGTTGATCGCGCCGGCGTCCCTGCGGCTCAGGCACGGCCCGTGGAGCCGAAGCCGCCCTGCGGCGCGCACGGTGTCCGAGAGCTCGTCGACCTCGACGATCTCCGGAGCCGCGACGGGCACGACGACGAGCTGGGCGATGCGGTCGCCTGCCTCCACGTCGAACCGGTCCCGGCCCGTGTTGAGCAGCAGCACCTTGACCTCGCCGCGGTAGCCCGAGTCGATCAGCCCCGGGGCGTTGACCACCCCGATGCCGTGCTTGGCCGCCAGGCCCGAGCGGGGCACCACCCAGCCGGCGTGGCCGTCCGGAAGCTCGATCGCGATGCCGGTGCGGACCATCGCGCGCTCGCCCGGGCCGAGGGAGGCGGCCTCCAGCGCGAAGAGGTCGTGGCCCGCGTCGCCCTCGTGCGCGCGCCGGGGCAGCGTGGCCGCCGGGTCCAGGCGGCGGACGCTAAGCGGGAAGGTGCCCATGGACGCTGTTGCGCGAGAAGCGATGGAAGCGCGCGGCCACGGGGCGCGGCAGGCGGATGGCGACGCGCACGCCCGTCCGGCGTGTCCTCGCGCTCGAGGTCGCCCGCCAGCTCGTGCAGCTCGGACATCACGCCGCCCTCGCTGAAGGGCACGAGCAGATCGACGTCGACCAGCGAGCGCTCGAAGTCGGCCACGATGCGCTCGCCGAGCTCATCGAGGCCCTCGCCGGTCAGCGCGGACACGAGCACGCCGTCGCGGTGCGCCAGCGTCTGGCGATCCTCGATCGCGTCCGCCTTGTTGAGGACGAGCAGGCGCGGCTGGTCGCCGGCGCCGATCTCCTCGAGGACCTCGTCGACGGCGTGCAGCATGGCGTCGAGCTCCTCCTCGGGCGCCGAGGCGTCGACGACGTGGAGGACGAGGTCCGCGCGGATCGTCTCCTCGAGCGTGGCGGCGAACGCCTCGACGAGCTTGTGCGGCAGCTTCTGGATGAAGCCGACGGTGTCGGTGATCAGGTACGTGCGGCCCTCGAGCCGCCACGTGCGCGTGGTCGGGTCGAGCGTGTGGAAGAGCCGGTCGCGGACGGAGACCTCGGCGCCGGTGAGCGCGTTGAGCAGGGTCGACTTGCCGGCGTTCGTGTAGCCCGCCAGCGCGATCGTGGGCAGATGCGCCCGCTCGCGCTCGGCGCGCATCACCGAGCGCGTCGCCTTGACCTCCTCGAGGCGCCGGCGCAACGCGCTGATGCGGTCGCGCGCCAGGCGGCGGTCCGTCTCGATCTGGCTCTCACCCGGGCCGCGCGTGCCGATGCCGCCGACGCCGCGACCGGCGCCGAGGCGCTCGAGGTGCGTCCACAGGCCCCGCATGCGGGCCATGTTGTATTCGAGCTGGGCGAGCTCGACCTGGAGCTTGCCCTCGGCCGTGTTGGCGTGCCCGGCGAAGATGTCGAGGATGACGCTCGTGCGGTCGAGCACCGGCACGTCGAGCTCGGTCTCGAGGTTGCGCTGCTGGCGCGGCGTGAGCTCGTCGTCGGCGACGGCCAGGTTGGCGTCCGCCGCCTTGATCGCGGCCTTCAGCTCCTCGACCTTGCCCGGCCCGAGGTAGACGTTGGGATGCGGCTTGTCGCGGACCTGGAGCATCTGCCCGACGGTGGCGACGCCGGCCGTCCGCAGCAGCTCCCGCAGCTCGGACAGGTCGCCGCCGTCCTCGGTGACGCCGAAGGTGTAGGCCCGCTGCCGGGCGCGACCCTGAGGTTGCTCCACCCCTCCAGCCTAAAGGGTCGCGTCCCGGCACCGGACACGTGTCCGGTGCCGAGACCGATCCCTTAGGCCGACGAGCGGCTGGCGGGAGGGCGGCGGGAGCTTGTCGTAGCGGTCGAGCAGCTCCGAGGCGGGCAGCACGATCACGCCCTCCTGCGGGTCGCCGACCCAGGTGCCGTGGCCGGCGGACAGCGCGTAGGCCGCGTAGGCGGCGGCGCAGGCGTCGAGCTCGTCGAGCGTGCGGTGCCAGAGCCCGCCGTCCTCGTCGACGACGCCCTTCTGCTTGAGGGCCGCGATGCGCTGCTGCAGGCCCCACGGCGTGCGCTTCGGGGACGGCCGGTGGCCGAGCAGCGAGCAGAAGATCGCGTCCGGATAGGTCTCGAACAGGGCGCCGTGGGCCAGCGCGGCGTCGCCGACCGGCGCCTCGTAGGTGGGCGACGCCGGCGGGAGGTACTTGCCGAGCGGCTCCAGCGCCTCGTAGAGCTGGAAGCCGACGTACATCCACTGCTCCCAGGCCGTCTGCGGCTGGCCCTGCTTGGGGACCGGGTAGAGCGGCAGGCCGCGGCGGAAGAGCAGGGCGTCGCAGACGCGCATCCGCTCGTAGCGGCCCTCGGGCACGCCGATGACGTCGCGGACGGGCGAGCCGGGCGCCAGCAGGTCGAGGCGGTGGCCCGACGGCGCGTCCACGCCGACGACGGACTGGCCGCGGCCGAAACCCTCGATCGTGCGCGCGATCTGGTCGCCGCTGCCGGGCGCGTAGAACGTCGCGATCAGCTCGAGGCCGTCGGCGCTGCGCCGCTCGTGGAGCGTGACGAGCTGCTGGTTGCCCGGTCGGGCGGAGACGTCGATGCCGCAGATAGCGCAAGGGCGCGGCAGAGTAGTCCCCGCATAGGCTGGTCCGCATGGACGACGCCAAGCTGGGCGAGCGCCTCGCCGCGCGCACGCTGGAGCTCGTCGACACGCCCTCGGAGTCGCGGTCGGAGGCCGAGCTGGCCGAGCGCGTGGCGGCGCTGCTGCGCGCCGGCGGAGCCGAGGTCGCCGAGCTGGGCGACTCCTGCCTGCTGGCGCACCCGGCGGGACGCGCCCCCGGATCCTGCTCGCCGGGCACCTCGACACGGTGCCGGCGCAGGACAACCTGCCCGGCCGCATCGACGGCGGCGCGGTGCACGGCCTCGGCGCGGCGGACATGAAGGGCGGCGACGCGGTCGCGCTCGAGCTGGTGCTGGCGGGCGCGCCGGTCTCGGTGGTGCTCTTCCCCCGCGAGGAGCTGCCGTTCGCCGAGACGGCGCTGACGCCGCTGCTGGAGCGCGCGCCGGAGGTCCTCGACCACGACGTCGCGATCGTCATGGAGCCCACGGACAACGCGATCCACGCCGGCTGCCTGGGCAACATCAACGCCGACTGGACCTTCAGCGGGCGTCGCCGGCCACTCCGCGCGGCCGTGGCTGGCCGACAACGCGATCGAGCGCGCGGCGGCGGGGATCGCCGCGCTGGCGGCCCATCCGGCGCGTCCCGTCGAGTTCGACGGCCTCGAGTTCGTCGAGGTCGCCTCGGTGACGCGGATCGCCGGCGGCGTGGCGGGCAACGTGGTCCCGGACCGCGTCGAGTGCTGGCTGAACTACCGCTACGCCCCGGGCCGCACGCCGGAGGAGGGCGAGGCGCGGCTGCTCGAGCTGTGCGGCGGCCACGGCGAGGTGCGCATCAAGGGCAACGCGCCGTCGGGGACGGTCCACGTCGCCCATCCCGAGGTGCAGCGGCTGATCGAGACCGGCTCGCTGGCCGTGGCGCCCAAGCAGGCGTGGACCCCGGTCGCCGAGCTCACCCGCGCCGGCCTGCCGGCCGTCAACTTCGGCCCGGGCGACCCGGCGCAGGCGCACCGCCGCGACGAGCACGTCCCGGTCGCCAACCTCGTCCGCTGCTTCCGCGTGCTGGAGGCCTGGGCGCGGTGAGGCTCTCCCCCGCCCTCACCGGCCTGCCGCCGTACCCGTTCGCGCAGCTGCGCGAGACCCGCGAGCGCCTCGAGCGCGCCGGCGTCGAGATCCTCGACTTCGGGATGGGCGAGCCGCGCGAGCGCACGCCGGACTTCATCCGCGAGGCGCTCGCGGCGGAGCCGGTCGCGCCGTACCCCGTGACCAACGGGCTGCCGGCGCTGCGCGCCGCGATCGCCGACTGGGCGACGCGCCGCTACGGCGTCGCGCTCGACCCCGACACCGAGGTCATCCCGACGCTCGGCACCAAGGAGGTCATCTTCGCGATGGCCCAGGTCACCGGCGGGGAGCTCGTCGCCGTGCCGAATCCCGGCTATCCCGTGCCCGAGCGCGGCGCGCTGTTCGGCGGCAAGCAGGTCCTCGAGCTGCCGCTGCTCGCCGACCACGGCTTCCTCCCCGACCTCGACGCGGTGCCGGCCGACACCTGGGCGCGGGTCGGGCTGCTGTGGCTCAACTACCCGAACAACCCGACGGCGGCGGTGGCGCCGCTCGAGCTGTTCGAGCGCGCGGCGGAGCTGGCGCGCGAGCACGACTTCCTCGTCTGCTCGGACGAGGCCTACAGCGAGATCTACTACGGCGCGGACCCGCCGCGGTCGATCCTCGAGGTCGCCGACCGCACCAACGTGCTGGCGCTCAACACCCTCTCCAAGCGCTCGGCGATGCCGGGCTACCGCTCGGGCTTCGCCGCCGGCGACCCGGCCGCGATCGCCGCGCTGCGGCGCTTCCGCCCGAACACGGGAACGGTCCCCCAGGACTTCGTGCAGGAGGTGTCGGTGCTGGCCTGGTCAGACGAGGCGCACGTCGAGGAGATGCGGGCGATCTACGCCGCCAAGCGCGCCGTGCTGCTGCCGGCCTGCGAGGCCGCCGGCCTGCGCCACGTCGGCGGCGACGCGACGATGTTCCTGTGGCTCGCGGACCCGGAGGACCGGGCCGCCGAGCTGCTCGAGCGCGGCGTGATCCTCGCGCCGGGCTGGTTCTTCGGCGAGGCCGGGCCGCGGCTACGCGCGGCTTGGCGCTGGTGCCGCCGCTCGCGGTCTGCGAGCAGGCCGCGTCAGTCATTGCTGTGTAGGACGGCGTTGAGGCCGCCCCAGTCGCCCGTCCGCGGCACGGCCTCGAGCGCGCCGCTGACGCTGTTGCGGCGGAAGAGGAGGTCCGCCGGCGCCGGAGAGCTCGATCGCCTTGACGACGTCGCCGTCGGGCAGCGTCACGCGCGACCCGGCGGTGACGTAGCAACCGGCTTCCACGACGCTGCGGTCGCCGAGCGAGATGCCCAGGCCCGCGTTGGCGCCGACCAGGCAGCCCTCGCCGATCGAGATGACCTGCTTGCCGCCGCCCGAGAGCGTGCCCATGATGGACGCGCCGCCGCCGATGTCCGAGCCGTCGCCGACGACGACGCCGGCGCTGATGCGGCCCTCGACCATCGAGGCGCCGAGCGTGCCGGCGTTGAAGTTGACGAAGCCCTCGTGCATGACGGTCGTGCCCGGTGCGAGATGGGCGCCGAGGCGGACGCGGCTCGCGTCGGCGATGCGGACGCCGGCCGGCGTGACGTAGTCCGTCAGGCGCGGGAACTTGTCGATGCCGTGGACGTCGACCGGCCCGAGGGCGCGCTGCGAATCGAGCTCGGCGGGGTCGATCGGGCCCTGGTCGGTCCAGGCGTTGTTGGGCAGGATGCCGAACAGGCCGTCGAGGTTGAGGCCGTGCGGCGCGACCTCGGTGCGCGACAGCAGGTGCAGCCGCAGGTAGGCGTCCGGGACGTCCTTGGGCGGCTGGGCGAGGTCGATCGAGACCTCCACGACCCGGCGGCGGCCGTTGTCGGCGAGCGGCTGCGGCTGGGCCGGGAACCAGGCGTCCAGGATGCGGTCGCCGGAGAAGGTTGCGAGGCCGGTGGCGCTGATCATCGATCGAAGAAGCTAGGGGCGAGTTCGGCCGAGTAGATCGGCTCGGCCCATCCCGTCAGGTCGACGTGCAGGTCCTCCCCCACGTCGACGGTCAGCTCGCCGCCGTCGAGGACGACCGTCACCGGCGAGTCGCCGCCGCGCACGACGTGGGCGATCGCGGCACCGCACGCGCCGGTCCCGCTCGACAGCGTCTCACCCACGCCGCGCTCGAAGATCCGGGCGCGGATCCGGTCCGGCGCGAGTTCGGTCCAGAACGAGACGTTCGTGCGGTTGGGGAAGCGCGGGTCGGTCTCGATCGGCGCGCCCTCCGCCTGCAGATCGACTCGCGTCCGGATCCTCGACGCGGATCGCGCACTGCGGGTTGCCGATCTCGATCCAGCGGTAGGCGTGGCCGCGGATCTCGCCCTCGTCGAGCAGCCGGGCGCGGCCCATGTCGACCCGGCAGGTCGTCGGCCCGGTGATGGTCGGGCGGATCTCGCCCGCGATCGTCTCGATCGAGAACGTGTCGGACTCCGTCCAGCCGCGGTGGCGCAGGTACAGGATCGCGATGCGGGCGCCGTTGCCGCTCAGCTCCGCCTCGGAGCCGTCGGGGTTGAAGATCCGCAGGCGCGCGACGAAGCCGGGCTGCTGCGCCGGCTGCACGCGCGAGCACGCCGTCGCTGCCCGGGCCGAAGTGCGGGTCGCACAGCTTGCGCACGGCTTCGGGCGTGAAGCCGTCGGCCTCGAAGACGAGGTAGTCGTTGCCGAGGGCCTGCCACTTCTCGAACTTCACCGGTCCATCATCTCAGCGACCTCGTCCGCGCCGCGTCCGGTCACGTCGATGGTGGTGACGTCGGGCAGCTTTCGCAGCCACGTCAGCTGCCGGCGGGCGTAGCGGCGGGTCGCGCGCTTCATGGCTTCGACGTCGCCCGCCTCGAGCTCGGCGAACCCGAGTGCCTTGCGCGCAGTGGCGGAGGCGTGCGAGGCACGGCGGACCTCGTCGGCGGCGCCGGCCGCGACCATCGCGTCGACGCGGGCCTCGATGCGCTCGTAGAGCGACCTCGCGCTCCATGGTGAGGGCGAAGAGCCGGGTCGGCCGGCGGGTGTGGGTCGTCCACAGCTGGTCGCCGGACGGCGGCTCGTGGCCCGCGGCGATGAGCTCGAGCGCGCGGGTGACGCGGGTGCGGTCGGTCGGCGCGATGCGTCGCGCGCACCGTCATCCGGGAGCTCCGCGTGCAGCGTCGCGAGGCCCTCGCGCTCGGCCCGCTCGAGCAGGGCGGCGCGGACCTCCGGGTCGGGCGGCGGGCGCAGGTCGAGCTCGGTCAGCGCCGCGCGGAGGTAGAGCCCGGTGCCGCCGACCACGATCGGGCGCCGGCCTTCGGCGATGAGCGAGTCGATCTCGGCGTGGGCGAGCTTCGCGTAGCGGCCCGCGCTGAACGTCTCCGTCACGTCGACGATGCTCACCAGGCGCTGTTCCAGGCGGTCCGTCCGCTCCACCCCGGTCAGCGTCTCGAGCCCCCGGTAGATCTGCAGCGCGTCCGCCGAGACCGCCACGGGGTCCTCGCCGCGAGCACGCAGCCGTTCGGCGAACGCGACCGCGACCGCCGTCTTGCCGACCCCGGTCGGGCCGAAGAGCGCCACCAGCTCGAGCTCGCTCACCGGCGTAGTGTCACAGCGCATGAACCTCTCGGGTAGCCGTGTCCTTCTGACGGGCGCGACAGGTGGCATCGGGCTGGCGATCGCGCGCGCCCTCGCGGAGCGCGGTGCCAAGCTCGTCCTCACCGGCCGCCGCACCGACGTCCTCGAACCGCTCGCCGAGGAATTGGGCCCACCCACCCGCGCCATCGCGGCCGACCTCGCCGACCCGGACGCGATCGAACCGCTGCTCGCCGAGGCGGGCGACATCGACGTGCTGGTCGCCAACGCGGCGCTGCCCGGCAGCGGAGCGGTGCTCGACTACTCGGTCAGCGACATCGACCGAGCCCTGACGGTCAACCTCCGCGCCCCGATCCTGCTCGCGCGGGCGCTGGGGCAGCCGATGGTCGAGCGCGGCCGCGGCTCGCTCGTCTTCGTCTCCTCGCTGTCGGGCAAGACCGCTTCTCCGGGCGCCGGGATCTACTGCGCCACCAAGTTCGGGATGCGCGGTTTCGCCCTGGCGCTGCGCGAGGACCTCATCGACACCGGCGTGGGCGTGTCGATCGTCTATCCGGGTTTCATCAGCGACGCCGGGATGTTCGCCGAGTCGGGGACGAAGCTCCCCTTCTACGTCGGGACGAAGACGCCGGAACAGGTCGCGAAAGGCGTCGTCGATGCGATCGAGAAGAACCGGGCCGAGGTCAGCGTCGCGCCGCTCGGCCTGCGGGCGGGCGTCACGCTCGGGTCCCTGATGCCGGCCAAGGTCGGCGCCCTGCAGCGCCGCATGGGCGCGCAGGAACTGGCCGACTCAATGGCCCGCGGGCAGGCCTCGAAGCGGTAGCTACTCGTCGCTGGTGCGGGCGATGTCGCCGGTGCGGGCGACCATGCGCTCCTGCGTGAAGCCCTCCTGCGCGAGGGTCGAGATCGCGGCGAGGATCTCGTCGGCCAGCCGCGGGCCGTCGCTCTCGGAGTCCGGCGTCGCCGTGATGCGCACGACGACCTCGTCGGCGTCGATCTCCTCGAGATCGATCCGCGGCGCGGCGCGCGTCGGGGTGCGCACGGAGTCGGCGATCAGGCGCTGGACGTCGGACGGCTTGACGTCGGGGCGCAGGCGCGCGCGCAGGTCGACGCCGCTCGGCTCGCGCAACGGCACGACCGCTGAGTTCAGGACGACGTTGTTCGGGATCATCATCGTGTCCTCGCCCTGGGCGAACGTCGTGTAGAGCAGGCCCTGGGAGGCGACGACGCCCTCCACCTGGCCGGCCACTCCGCCTGCCTGCAGGCGCACACGATCCCCGACGCGGAACGGCTGCGCCGAGATCAGCACGACGCCCGCGATCACGTTGCCCAGCGTCTGCTGCGCCGCGAGACCGAAGACGACCGCGAAGACCGCACCACCGACGGCCAGCGTCCGCGGGTTGATGCCCGCGACGCTCAGCACGAACAGCAGCGTGACGATCATGACCGCGAGCCGGATGACGAAGCCGACCGTGCCGGCGGTCGCGGCGTCCGAGCGCCTGAAGATCCACGGGACGAAAGAGTTCCCCAGGTCCCGCGCCGTGCGCCAGCCCAGGAACGCGATCACCACGGCCGTCGCGTAGCGGACGATCGGACGGAGATCCGCGTCGAACCACTCGCGGCGGTTCTCATTGACGAGGATGACCGCCACCAGCAGCGGCACCAGGATCAGCAGCTCGCGCCGCGCGCGCTTGGAGGCGCGGACGGCCTGCACCGTCAGCGCACGTGCGCCGGGAACCAGCGGCTGCCGCTCTGATTTCCGAAACCAGGACATCCGACCTCGGATACCCGCGTGGCGCGTTGCCACGCCATCGCAACAACCATCACAGGCTCAGAAGAGCGACTGCTGAGGCGCCGGACCGGGCGCCCGTTCACCGCTCTGCGCCGCCCCAGGCGTCGCATTGACGCCGCGCTGGAAGCGGGCCGCGAGGTCCTCGCGGCGCGACCGGCTGTGCGTCAACTCACGCAGGCGGCCCTCGGTCACCTTCCGATCACGCCTCCCGCAGGTACGACCGCGTGCCGTACAGCTCCTCGTAGCGGTCCACCAGATCCGGACGCCCATGCCGCAACCAGCCCATGAAGACGTCCTTCGTCGAACCGCTGAGATACAGCGAGCGGCCGCCGATCGATACCGCCCCGGCCTCCCGGCACTCCGCCACGACCCGCTCCACCTGCTCCGGCGCGTCGTTGATGCCGGGCATCAGCGGCGCCACCAGCACCCCGGTCGGGATGCCGGCCGCATTGAGCTTCGCCACCGCCTCGATGCGCTTGCGCGGATGCGGCGTGTGCGGCTCCGTCGCCCGCCAGGCCTTCTCGTCGAGCGTCGGGATCGAGAGGCACGCGCTGAACTCAGTGACCTCCATCAGCTCGAGGAACAGCTCCAGGTCGCGCAGCAGCAACGGCGACTTCGTCAGCACCGAGCACGGATTGCGCGCGTCCCGCAGCACCTCGAGGATCGCGCGCGTCAGGCCGTACTGCTTCTCCACCCACTGATACGGGTCCGTGTTCGTCCCGAGCGCGATGTGCTCGTGCGTCCAACTCGGCCGCTTCAGCTCCGCCCGCAGCACCTCGGGCGCGTTGACCTTGACGATGATCTGCTTCTCGAAGTCCTTCCCGGCGTCGAAGCCCAGGTACTCGTGCGTCGGGCGAGCGAAGCAGTTGTGGTGCACCACGCCGTCGCCGATGTAGTCGCCCGTTCCAGTCGTGACGTCATAAAGCCGCATCGCCTCTCCGAGCGGCTCGATGGACACCACGCGAAGGTCGGCGTTCGATTTCAGCGCGATGCCCTCGATATCCCGCTTGCGGGTGATCGCAGGATCCGTGAGATGAAAGAAGCGCAGCTCCTCCTTCAGCCCGCCGCGCAGCCGGACGTTCCGGCAGCGGTTCGGCGAGCCCCGAGATCCTCGACGACCACGTCGAACCCGAAGTGGCGCAGGCAGGCGTGCGTCCAGCCGATCATCGCGTCGTCCGTATTCGAGATGCGGATGGCCGAGGAGCGCCCGCCCTCGGCATCGAAGATCCCGCGAGGAAACCACGCCGCCAGCTGTCCGAAGGATCGAGCGGCCACTTCATCGAGCTCAGTGATCGCCGCGATGTCCGCCGCCTTCGAGGTGCGGATCGCGTTCATCGCCCGGTGCGTGAGCGTTCGCAGCGCTGAAGGCAAAGCGCTTCGTCGAGATTGACTCGGTCGCGAGGTACGCGGCAGCGCGTTCCAGCGCCTCGTCGTCGGCGAGCGCGAGGCGAAAGCGGTGGACCGTCCCGTGCGACCTGCCTGCGCGCTCGTAGACGTAGGTCCCGAGGTGGGCGTCACCGCGGACCATCCCGCAGAGGTAGCCGCGCCGATAGTCGGCGTCCTCCACCGGCGGCTCGGCGAAATCGACCGGTCCCGACGAGGCTGTTGTTCGTGGTCAGGTAGGGCCGCTGGCCCGCGGCCTTGCATCCGGCCCGTGACGTACTTCCAGCCGCGGCTTTCGGTGAGCAGGCGATGATCGCCGCTGGTCACCAGCTCCGTGCCGTCGGCGAGGGTGATCCGGTAGGCCGGCTTCACCGACGACCAGTGGTCGAGCACCGTCGGTCTTGACGTAGCGCCGGTAGCTGACCGCGGAGCTCCGTCCCGTAGATCTCGTCGCCGGCCCGGATCTCCGCCATCGGCCGCGTCCGGCCGGAGGCCAGCAGCACCGGCGTGTCCCCGGCCACGCAGTATTCACAAGCATGCAGGCAGCCTCGGTAGGGGTTCACCGTCCAGCCGAAGGGCATCTTCGAGGCGCCGGGGACGCGGTTGAGCGCGGACTTGGCGTGGACCTCGTGGAACTGCGCGCCCAGCGCCTCGGGGGCGTCGAAGGTCCGCGTCGTCGTCTCGTCGAAGAGGCGGACCTCGCGGTCCTTTGATGCGATCTGATCATGCCAGCGCACGAACACATGTTCGCACATCCGGCGGACGCTTAGGCTCGGGCTCGTGGTGGTGGATCAAGACATGCGTGACTACTACGACCGGCAGAGCGGCGGAGTACGACGACTGGTGGCACGGGACGGGGCTGTTCACCCGCCGGCACAGGCCCGGCTGGCACGAGGCGGTCGCGAGCCTCGTCGAGGTGATCGGAGGGTTGCCCGAGTGCCGTGTCCTCGACGTCGCGTGCGGTACCGGCTTCCTGACCCGGCACCTGGCCGGGGAGGTCGTCGGGCTCGACCAGAGCGCCCGGATGGCGGAGATGGCCGCAAGCCGGATCCTGGGACGGACGGTCGTCAGCGACGCCGTCCCGCTCCCCTTCGCCGACGACGAGTTCGACCGCGTCTTCACCAGCCACTTCTACGGGCACCTGCTCGCGGACGAGCGGAGCGCCTTCCTCGCCGAGGCGGAGCGGGTCGGGAGTGAGCTGGTGGTCGTGGACTCGGCGCTGCGGCCGGAGGTCGAGGCGGAGGAGTGGCAGGAGCGCGTACTCGACGACGGGTCGCGCCACCGCGTCTACAAGCGCTTCTTCACGGGCGCCGGCCTCGCCGAGGAGCTCGGCGGCGGCGAGGTGCTCTACGACGGGCCGTGGTTCGTCGCCGTCAGACGAGCGTGGCGAGCAGCGACGCCTCGCCCGCCAGCGTCTGCGACGTCGCGGACGTGATCGTCACGGGGACGGTCTCCCCCGGCGCGGCGATGCCGGTGAAGTTGACGACCTTGTTGTGACGCGAGCGGCCGCGCAGCTTCGACGGGTCGGTGCGCGAGGTGCCCTCCACCAGGACGTCGAGCGTGCGGCCGACGAAGCGCTGGGCGCGCTCGCGGGCGCGCCGCTGGACCGCCTCCACGAGGCGCGCCATGCGCTCGACGGCGACCTCGTGCGTCGACGAACTCGTCGACGAACTCCGCCGCCTCGGTGCCCCGGCGCGGCGAGTAGATGAAGGTGAAGGCGCCGTCGAAGCCGACCTCCTCGACGACCTCGAGCGTCTCGGCGAAGTCGGCCTCCGTCTCCCCCGGGAAGCCGACGATGATGTCCGTGGTGATCGCGACGTCGGGGACGTGCTCGCGCAGCAGCGCGACGCGGTCGAGGAAGCGCTCGCGCGTGTAGGTGCGGCGCATCCGCTTCAGCAGGCGCGACGAGCCGGCCTGCAGCGGCAGGTGGACGTGCTCGCAGAGCGACGCGAGCTCGGCGTGGCAGCGGACGACGTCCTCGCCCATGTGCGAGGGGTGCGGGCTCGTGTAGCGGATGCGCTCGATGCCCTCGATCGCGTCGACCTCGCGCAGCAGCTCGGCGAACGAGCGCTTCTGCGGCCGCAGCCGCATCCGTAGGAGTTGACGTTCTGCCCGAGCAGCGTGACCTCGGTGACGCCGTCCGCGGCCATCCCGCGGATCTCGTCGACGAGCTCCTCGAGCGGCCGTGACACCTCGCGGCCGCGCGTGGACGGGACGATGCAGTAGCTGCACTGGTGCTGGCAGCCGGCCGAGATCTGCACCCAGCCCTGGAAGTCGCGCGCACGCTTGGCCGGCAGGTGGCCGGTGAAGCCCTCGAACTCGAAGAAGCCCTGCGCGGTCAGCGAGTCGCTGGTCAGGAACTCGGCCAGCTTGTGGACCTGGCCGGGCCCGAAGGCGACGTCGACGAACGGGATAGTCGCGGAAGACCTGGTCCTTGACCGACTGCGCCCAGCAGCCGCCGACGCCGATCACGCGCTCGGGCTCGCGCCGCTTGAGCGCGGCCGCCTCGCGCAGGCGGTCGACGAAGCGCTCGTCGGCCTTCTCGCGGATCGAGCAGGTGTTGAAGAGGATCAGGTCCGCGTCCTCGCGCTCCGGCGTCTCGGCGTAGCCGATCGACTCGAGCATGCCCTTCATCCGCTCCGAGTCGTGCTCGTTCATCTGGCACCCGAAGGTGGTGACGTGGAACCACTTCACGGCGTAGCGTAGTCAGCGGGCGTAGTCGGTCGCGCGCGACTCGCGGATGACGGTGACCTTGATCTGGCCCGGGTACTCGAGCTCCTGCTCGATCTCGCGGGCGATCTCGCGGGAGAGCAGGACGGCGCCGTCGTCGTCGAGCGCGCCGGGGTCGAGCATCACGCGGATCTCGCGGCCGGCCTGCATCGCGTAGACCTTGTCGACGCCCTGGTGGCGCGTGGCGATCTGCTCGAGGTCGCGCAGGCGCTTGACGTAGTGCTCGAGCGACTCGCCGCGGGCGCCGGGGCGGGCGCCGGAGAGCGCGTCGGCGGCCTGGACGATCACGGCCTCGACGGTCGCCGGCTCGACCTCGTTGTGGTGGGCCTCCATGGCGTGCGCGACGGCCTCGGCCTCGCCGTGCTTGCGGGCGAGGTCCCCGCCGACGAGCGCGTGCGGGCCCTCGATCTCGTGGGAGACGGCCTTGCCGATGTCGTGCAGCAGCGCGGCGCGGCGGGCGGTCTTGGCGGAGGCGCCGAGCTCCTCGGCCATCAGCGCGGCGAGGTTGGCGCACTCGACCGAGTGGGCGAGGACGTTCTGGCCGTAGCTCGTGCGGTAGCGCAGGCGGCCGAGCGATGCGGATCGAGCTCGGCGTCGAGGCCGGCGACGTTGGCGTCGAAGGCGGCTTGCTCGCCCTGGCTGACGATCAGCTCGTCCAGTTCCGAGCGCGCCTGGTAGAAGGCCTCCTCGATCCGGGCGGGATGGATGCGGCCGTCCTGGAGGAGCTTCTCGAGCGTCATGCGGGCGACCTCGCGGCGGACGCCGTCGAAACCCGAGAGCACGACCGCGTTCGGCGTGTCGTCGATGATGAAGTCGACGCCGGTGAGGTGCTCGAGCGCGCGGATGTTGCGGCCCTCCCGGCCGATGATGCGGCCCTTCATGTCGTCCGACGGGAGCTGGACGACGGAAACGGTCGTCTCGGCGGCGTGGCCGGCGGCCATCCGCTGCATGACGACGGAGAGGATGTTGCGCACGCGGCGGTCGGCCTCGCGCTTGGTCTCGAGCTCGACCTGGCGCACGATCCGTGCCTGGTCGTGGCGCAGCTTGTCCTCGAGGTCCTTGAGCAGCATGGTCTTGGCCTGGGAGACGCCCAGGCCGGCCACCGACTCGAGCGCGCGGATGCGCTCGTCGCGCAGGGCCTCGACCGCGGACTCGCGCTCGGTGATCTGCCGGTCGCGCTCGGCGAGTTCCGTGGACAGCATGTCCCTCACGGGCGGACAGGCGCTCCTGTGTCGGGCGATCGGTGCGCTGCTCGGACGTGGGCATGCCGTTGGAGGCCGAGTCGGCCGGCGCTGCTGCCGCCTAGACGCCGGACGAGCATGTGCGCGCCGACGAGGATCGCGCCCGCCAGGACAGCGGCTCCCGCCAGGATGACCACCGCTACTCCGAAGCTCATCGTCCGATCCTCTCCAGCCCCGGCCGAAGGCCGGAGCGGTCTGTTTGCAGATGAAGTTGGATCGACAGCCGGGCCGCCGCGCCAACGCGCGGCCGACCAGCCTGCGCGGCTTAGAGCCGCGCGTTCTAGGAGTGCGGGATGGTGCTATTGATGAGGTGCGTGGCGGGGAAGCGGGTTTTCGGGTGCCGCGGGTATCAGAAGCGGCGGATTAGCTGGCAATTCGTGCGGTCGCGAGCGACCGGGTCTGTCGAGGTGACCATCGTATTACCGCGAGGTGCGTGGCGCAATCCTCAGTCGTACTCCGACGCGCCGCAATAGCGGCGGAGCACGTCGTAGGCGAGCTCCGACTCGTAGCCGCGGCGGATCAGCAGGCCAAGCGCCCGGTTGCGCTCGCGCGCGTCCTGCGGCGGCGCCGGAAAGCGCCGCTCGAGCAGTGCGAGCGCGGCGGCACGCTCGTCGCCGGCGTCCTGCGCGCCGACCGCCGCCTCGATCAGCTCGGCGTCCACGCCGACGGCCTGCAGCCGGCGCGCGATGCGCTCGGACCCCCAGCCGTCGAGCGCGCGGCGGTCCTCGGCGAAGCGGCGCGCGTAGGCGGCGTCGTCGACCCAGTTCTCGGCGACGAGCTCCTCGAGCACGGCCCCGATGTCCTCCGGCGAGCAGCGCTTGCGTTCGAGCACCCGCCGCAACTCGGCGACGGTGTGCTCACGGCGGTTCAGCGCCGCCCACGCGGTGTCGCGGGCGTGCTGAAGCCGGGTCTCCGGATCGAGAAGCCGCTCGCCGGGACTCACGCGTGTACGCCGCGGCGGGCTGGGGCGTGGCTTCCACGAGCGGCGCGTCTTCCGGCGCATCCTTCGGGATGTCGGCAGCGCCACCGTCGCGCGGCACGCCGAGCGCGGCGTAGATCTTGTCCTCGATCTCCAGGCGCATATCGAGGTTCTCGTCCAGGAACCCCTTGGCGTTGTTGCGGCCCTGGCCGAGGCGCTCGTCGCCGTAGGAGAAGAACGAGCCCGACTTGGTGACGATGTTGTGCTCGATCCCCAGGTCGAGGATGCAGCCGGACGTCGAGATGCCCTTGCCGAACTCGATGTCGAACTCGGCCTGGCGGAACGGCGGCGCGACCTTGTTCTTGACGACCTTGACGCGCACGCGGTTGCCGACCGCCTCCGTGCCGTCCTTGAGCGTCTCGATGCGGCGGATGTCGAGCCGCTGCGACGAGTAGAACTTCAGCGCGCGGCCGCCCGGCTGCGTCTCCGGCGAGCCGAACATCACGCCGATCTTCTCGCGGATCTGGTTCGTGAACAGGCACATCGTCTGCGTCCGGTTCAGGTTGCCGGCGAGCTTGCGCAGCGCCTGGCTCATCATGCGGGCCTGCAGGCCGACGGACTGGTCGCCCATCTGGCCCTCGAGCTCGGAGCGCGGCGTGAGCGCCGCCACCGAGTCCACCGCGACGACGTCCACGGCACCGGAGCGGATCAGCATGTCCGCGATCTCGAGCGCCTGCTCGCCGTAGTCGGGCTGGGAGACGAGCAACTCGTCGATGTCCACGCCGATGCGCTGTGCGTACAGCGGATCCATCGCGTGCTCGGCGTCGATGAACGCGCAGACCCCGCCCAGCTTCTGCGCGGAGGCGATCACGTGGTAGACGAGCGTCGTCTTACCGGAGGACTCCGGGCCGTAGAGCTCGACGATGCGCCCGCGCGGCATGCCGCCGATGCCGAGCGCGAGGTCCAGGGACAGCGCGCCGGTCGGGATGCCGTCGACGTTGACGCGCGCGCCCTGTCGCCCATGCGCATGACCGAGCCCTTGCCGAACTGGCGCTCGATCTGAGTCAGCGCGCCCGAAAGGGCGGCCGCGCGGGCCTTGTCGCCCTGATCGGTGGTGCTGCTCATCAGTCTTGCTCCTCGAAATTCGCCGTCGTTGAGAGCAACATCATGGGGGCGGCATCGGACGGCAAACAAGACCGCAGCCGTGCCGATTGTGCGTCAGTTCTGTGCCGGAACCGTGTCGAGCGGGTGGTAGCGGCCGTCGTGGGACGCGAAAGGGTCAACCGAGGGTGAGGGCGAGCACGCGTGGGCGGCGCGTCGGCAGCCGGCACGGTGCCGGAGACCTCGAGCGGCGCCGCCGGCGGCGCGTGTGTGTCGCCTAAGTAGTGGTATATGGCCCACCTAGGCGACACATCGCCGAGGAAGACGAGCGTGATGTGGCGCTTCTCAGGCGGGACCGTCCCGGGCAGGTCGAGCCCGGCCGGCAGGTCCAGCGCGACGAAGAGGCTCAACCCAGGAAGACGGAGCAGCATGTGCATCGCGACCGTGGTGGAGCGGTCGCGGATGTCGGCGCGCGAGCCGGGCAGGACGATCGTCCGGTCCAGGCGGCCGTCGGGGCCGGCCACGCTGAAGCAGACGGTGCCCACGGGCTTCTCCTCGGTCCCGCCGCCGGGCCCCGCGATCCCGGTGATGCCGACCCCGACGTCGGCGCCGAACCGCGATCGCGCGCGCCGTCCGCGAGTGCGGCTGCGACCTCGGGCGACACCGCGCCCTTCTCCGCGATCGATCGAAGCCGGCACGCCGGCCTGAGCCGATCTTCGCCTCGTTCGAATACACGACGACCCCTCCGAGCACGTAGGCGGAGGAGCCGGCTCGGTCGGTCAATCGCACAGCCAGCAGGCCGCCCGTGCATGACTCCGCGGTGGCGATCGTGCGGCCCTGGAGCAGACCCGCGACGAGGTCGTCGATGGTCGAGCCATCGTCGGAGAAGACCTCGTAGCGCTCCTTGATCGCCTGCTCGAACGCCTCGTAGTCGGCAGCGGCGTCAGGCTCGTAGACCGTCGCGATCTCGAGCTCCGCGCGCCGCAGGCACGTGGTGATCTCGAGCGAGGGCGGCGGCTTGATCCTCTCGAGCGTGCCCGTGAGCTCGGACTCGGGAATGCCGAAGATCCGCAGCATCCCGCGGCGCAGCTCCCCGCCGCCGAGCACCGCGCCCAGCGACATCGGTCTCGAGCGCCGTCTCCCACATCGGCTGCAGCTCGCGGGGCGGGCCCGGCAGGACGACGACAACCGGAGACCCGGGAACCACGAGGCCCGGCGCGGTGCCGACGGGCTCGAGCACGGTCGCGCCGTCGGGGACCAGCGCCTGCTTGCGGTTCGCTGCCCGCATCGCGTCCTGGTCGAGGTCAGGCCAGCGCTTGGTCAGCCGCTCGAGGATCGCCCAGATGCGCTCCTCCAGAGCGACGTCCAGCTCAAGCGGACGGCCGGCGAAGTCGGCGACCACGCTCGCGGTCAGATCATCCGCGGTCGGGCCCAGGCCGCCACTCGTGACGATCAGTCGACCCCGAGGTCGGCCAGCTGCTGCAACGCCGCGCGCATGTCCTCCGGACGGTCGCCGACGATCGTGATCTGGGCGCACTCGACGCCCTGCTCGCGCAGGCGCTCCGACAGCCACGGCCCGTTGCGGTCGGAGATGATCCCCGACAGCACCTCGGTGCCCGTGACGACGACGCCGGCGCGCGGCCGCGCGCTCACGTGCAACTGGGCTGATCGTCCGCGCCGAGCGGGCGCGGATCCTTGCCCGCCGCGAGCACGTATCCGACGGGTTCGTCGGAGTCGGGCACGTCCTGGGACTTGCCGTCGACACGCATCGTCACGAGCCCGTTGCCGAAGGTCACCCGCATCTCCTTGGCACGGTAGGTGTCCGTCGGCTCGGAGATGATCTCCCCCGCGATCAGGCGCGATCCGTCCTTGGTCTCGAGGCAGACGTAGACCTCGGCCTCCGGCACGATCTGCAGTTCGACGACCTTCGGCTTGGCCGGCTTCTCAGCGCTCGCGCGTGGGCTCCTTCTCGGGCTTCTGCGTGGCGGTCGGGCGTCGGGCGAAGCCGTCGCCTCACGCTCGCCCGGGTCGTCGTCGCCGCCGAGGGAGCCGAGCAGAAAGAGCGCGGCCAGCAGCACGGCGATGAAGGCGCCCAGCACCAGCCACGGGGGGATCACGCGCGGCGGTCGCGGCGGCTTGCGTCCCCCGCCCGACCGCGTCGAGAACGGCAGCACGTCCTGCGGCCCGGGCCGCTCGAAGCGCTGCTTGTAGTCCTCGACGAGCATCTTCGAGTCGAGGCCCAGGTAGTCGGCGTACGTGCGCAGGAAGGTCCGCACGAACGTCGGACCGGGCAACTGGTCCCACTCCTCGTTCTCCAGCGCGCGCAGGTACTTGGCGCGGATCTTGGTGGCGGACTCGACGGTGGTGATGTCGATCCGCTCGCGCATCCGCGTGTCCCGCAGCAACGAGCCGATGTCGGCCATCAGTGGCCCTTCTCGCGACGTGCGTCCGGAGAACCCGGGCGCCGATCACCGTCTGACGTCGTCCTCGCCCCTGATGCGGCGCACCGTCGGGACTGCGTCCTCGCCAGCGGGCGCCGGCATCCCGGCTTCCATCGACCGACGCCGCGAGAAGGACCACGCTCGCCAGCCTATTCCGGCGGAGACTCTTCCAGCACGGTCTGCGCCCCGGCGCTGCCCAGGCGACCCGCCTCGGCGAGGTTCGTGAGCACGCGCGGGACGTCGCCCTCGCTGATGAGCACCTGGCGCGGCTTGGAGCCCTCGTAGCCCGAGATGACCCCGCGGCGCTCGAGCATGTCGACCAGCCGGCCGGCGCGGGTGTAGCCGAGGCGCATGCGGCGCTGGAGCATCGAGGTGGACGCGGTCTGCATCTCGGCGACGAGCCGGATGGCGTCCTCGAGCAGCGGGTCGTCGTCCGGATCGAAGTCGAGGTCCTCGACCCGAGGCGACCTCCTCCTCGACGGCCTCCTCGAGCAGCTCCTCGCGGAACTCGGGCTCGCCCTGCTTGCGCCAGGCCTCGGTGAGCTCGGCGATCTCGGACTCGTCCACGTAGGCGCCCTGGATGCGCTGCAGCCGGGCCGAACCGACGGGCGAGAAGAGCATGTCGCCCTGGCCGAGCAGCGCCTCCGCCCCGTTCTGGTCGAGGATCACGCGCGAGTCGGTCTGCGAGGAGACCGCGAAGGCGATCCGCGACGGGACGTTGGCCTTGATCATGCCCGTGATGACGTCCACGCGCGGGGACTGGGTGGCGAGCACGAGGTGGATGCCGACCGCACGAGCCTTCTGCGCGATGCGGATGATCGAGTCCTCGACGTCGGCGGGCGCGACCATCATCAGGTCCGCGAGCTCGTCGATGACGCACAGCACGTAGGGCAGCGGCGCCTCGTCGCGTGACGCGCGCACCTTGTTGAGCTCGATCAGCGAGCGCGTCCGGGCCAGCGACATCTGGCTGTAGCGCTGCTCCATCTCGCGCACGAGGTTCTGGAGCGCCGTGGCCGCCTTGCGCGGCGAGGTGATCACCGGCGTGAGCAGGTGCGGGATCGACTCGTAGTGGTTGAGCTCGACCTGCTTGGGGTCGACGAGCACCATCCGCACCTCGTGCGGCGTGGCGTTCAGGAGGATCGACGCGAGCATCGCGTTCACGCAGCCCGACTTGCCGGCGCCCGTCGTGCCGGCCACGAGCAGGTGCGGCATCTTGGCCAGGTCGGCGTTGATCGCGCGGCCGGCGACGTCCTTGCCGAGGCAGACGGTCAGCGGCGACCAGTCGTCGGGGCGGGCCGTCAGCACATCGCCGAGATGGACGATCCGGCGGCGGGCGTTGGGGACCTCGACGCCGACGGCCTGCTTGCCGGGGATCGGCGCCAGCACGCGGATGTCGGACGCGGCCAGCGCGTACGCGAGGTCGTCCTTGAGCTGGGCGACCTTGGCGACCTTCGTGCCCGGCGCCAGGCGCAGCTCGTAGCGGGTGATGTGCGGACCGGCGATCGTCGCGATGACGCGCGAGTCGACGCCGAAGTGCCCGAGCGCCTCGACGAGCGCGGCGGCGGTCTTCTCCTGGCCGCTCGTGTCGGGCTTGGAGGCCTCCGCGGTGGACTGCTTGAGGAAGGCCGGGTCGGGCAGGTGCCAGTCGAAGGCGGGGTCCTCGGTGACGCTGTCGCGGTAGCGGCCCTGCGGGGTCAGCTGGTCGGCGGTGATCTTCTCGACGCCCTCGGCCTCCTCGTCCTCGGCGAGCACGGACGCCTCGACGCTCGGCTGCGTCGTCCGGCTCGGGATCGAGCGCCTCGACGGAGAACTCGGTGGTGTCGGCCCAGTCGGGCTCGGCGATCGGCT